>CAVZHO010000009.1:0-207334 GCA_963775085.1 uncultured beta proteobacterium | reverse complement strand
CGACAGGCCTTCCAGAAAGTCGCCCGCAATCGCCTCGCGCGGCGCAAAGCCGATGGCATGCACAAAGCCGTCAAACTTGGGCCAGGTTGTCGACAGATCCGTAAACATCTGCGAAATCTGCGCATCGCTGCCGACATCGCAGTCAAATATCAGTTTGCTGCCAAAATCTGCGGCAAACTCCGTAATGCGGTCTTTAAAGCGCTCGCCTACGTAGCTAAACGCCAGCTCGGCACCCTGCGCGTGGCAAGACCTTGCAATGCCGTAGGCGATAGAGCGATTGGACAGTACGCCAGTGATTAATAATTTTTTGCCAGTAAGGAAACCCATTAGTGCCTCTAAGTAAAACTCAAGGCAGAATTGTCGCATGACCAAGATCGCTTGCTGGTTTTTGTTGGTGACGGCTTTCCCGGCTTGGGCGGGCCACGCCTATTCGCTGTGGGGTGACATCAAATACCCCCCCGGTTTCGCGCATTTTGACTATGTCAACCCCAAAGCCCCCAAGGGCGGCGAGCTGGTGGCGGTGAGCAATCTGCGGGTGTCCACCTTTGACAAATACAACCCCTTCACCATCAAGGGCTCGGTGCCCGCCTATTTGAGCGAGATGCTGTTTGAAAGCCTGCTCGCAGGCTCGGCCGATGAACTGGGTACGGCCTATGGCTTGCTGGCCGAAGATGTGGACGTCGCGGCGGACGGCCTGAGCGCTACTTTCAAGCTGCGCGCCAATGCCCGCTTTCACGACGGCAAACCGGTGCTGGCAGCCGATGTGAAGCATAGCTTTGAGATGCTGATCAGCAAATACGCCCAGCCGGGTTACCGCACTTTGCTGGAAGACGTAGACCGCGCCGAGGTGATCGACCCGTTGACTGTGCGCTATGTTTTCAAGCGCAAGAACCGGGAGCTGCCGCTGACGGTGGGTGGCCTGCCGGTCTTTAGCCGTGAGTGGGGCAAGGGCAAAACCTTTGACCAGATCGTCACCGACATTCCCATTGGCAGTGGCCGCTACAAAATTGGCCCCGTGGTGTATGGCAAAGACATCACCTATGTGCGCGACCCCAGTTACTGGGGCGAAAAGCTCAACGTCAATGTGGGTACCGGCAACTTTGACCGCATCACCATCAAAATCTACAAAGACAACGTCGCGCGGCTGGAAGGCCTGAAAGCGGCTGAATTTGACTTTATGCAGTTTTACTCGGCGGGCGACTGGGCGCGCCGCGCCAACGGCAAGCGCTTTACCAGCGGCGATATTGTCAAGGGTGAGTTCAAGCACAGCCTGCCGACGGGTTTTCAAAGCTATATTTTCAACACCCGGCGCGAGCTGTTCAAAGACGTGCGGGTGCGCCAGGCGATTGGGCTGGCGCATGACTTCAACTGGATGAGCCGCCAGCTTTTCTATGGCCTGTACAAGCCTGTGAATGGCTTGTTTGGCAACACCGATTGCGCCGCCAGTGGCGCGCCCAGCCCGCAAGAATTGGCCTTGCTGGAGCCTTGGCGCAGCCAGCTACCGGCAAACACCTTTGGCCCGATGGCGCGGCAACCCAATGCAGAGGGTGAGGACCGTCTGCGCGAGAACCTGCGCCACGCGCAGGCCTTGCTGAAAGACGCAGGCTGGACCGTGCAAGGCGGTGTGCTGCGCAATGCCAAGGGCGAAGCGCTGGTGATTGACTATCTGGACAGCCAGGAGGCCAGAGGTGCCACACTCAGCTCGTGGCAGCGCAACCTGGGCAAGCTGGGCATCCAGCTCAAACTGCGCGCGGTGGACTTTGCCCTGTACCAGCAGCGCCTGGCCAAATTTGACTTTGACATGATCAGCATCAACTTCCCCGGCACCAACAGCCCGGGTGCAGAGTATGGCGATATGTTTGGCTCCAAAGCGGCCGCGGTGGAGGACTCTGGCAACTACTCGGGCGTGCAAAGCCCAGCGGTGGATGCGCTGATCGACCGCATGGTCACCGCGCAAAACAAGGCCGAGCTGCTGCCCGCCTGCCGCGCCCTGGAGCGCGTGATCGCGCACAGCCACATCATGGTTCCGCAGTGGTACAGTGGCCAGCACAATGTGGCCTACAACCCCAGAAGAATCGCCAAACCCGATGTCACGCCCACCTACTACCGGGCCGATGGCTGGTTGCTTAACATGTGGTGGGCGCAGTCTGCGGCCGCTGCAGTCGGTAAATAATCAGCCATGCTGAGCTATATCCTTAAACGCCTGCTGCTGATGATCCCCACGCTGTTTGGCGTGCTGCTGCTGACGTTTGCAGTCATCCAGTTTGTACCCGGCGGGCCAGTAGAGCAGTACCTGGCCGAGGCCAAAGCCAGCACGGGCACGGGGGGCGAGTCGGTCTACCGGGGCGGCAAGGGCGTGACCGAGAAGCGCCTGGCCGAGATCAAGGCGCTGTACGGCTTTGACAAACCCGCGCCCGAGCGTTTCTGGATCATGCTCAAGTCGTATTTGAGCTTTGATCTGGGTACCAGTTTTTTCCAGAACAAACCGGTGTGGCAATTGGTGAAAGAAAAGCTGCCCGTGTCGATCAGCCTGGGGCTCTGGACATTTTTCCTGGCCTATTTCATCTCGATCCCGTTGGGTGTTGCCAAGGCCGTGCGCGCGGGCAGCCGCTTTGATCTGTGGACGACGTTGTTGGTCTTGTTCGGCTACGCCATCCCCGGCTTTGTACTCGGTGTGGCCTTGGTGGTGATCTTTGGCGGGCAGTTGCAATGGTTTCCGCTGCGCGGCCTGACGTCTGCCAACTGGGAAACGCTGAGCTGGACCGCCAAAGTCACCGACTACCTGTGGCATATCGCGCTACCCGTCACGGCCAGTGTGCTGGGCAGTTTTGCGGTGATCACCATGCTGACGAAAAATTCGTTTCTGGAAGAAATCCGCAAGCAGTATGTGGTGACGGCACGCGCCAAAGGACTGGACGAAAAAACGGTGCTGTTCAAACACGTGTTTCGCAACGCCATGCTGCCCATCATTGCGGGCTTTCCGGCGGCATTTATTGGCGCATTTTTTGCTGGCTCGTTGTTGATTGAGACGCTGTTCTCGCTCGACGGCCTGGGCCTGCTGGGCTTTGAAAGCGTGATCCGGCGCGACTACCCGGTGGTACTTGGTACGCTGTATATATTTACGCTGCTGGGTTTGGTCACCAAGCTGGTGAGTGATTTGATGTACGTGCTGGTCGATCCGCGCGTGAAGTTTGATTGATATGAGCGCTGTCCTTCCCACACTTCCAGCGGGACCTGTGCCCGGCCCATCCCAAGCGGTGGTGTCCGATTCACCCTCTCGCCGTGCCTGGCTGCGTTTCAAGCGCAACCGGGTGGGCTTTTGGAGCTTGGTGATTCTGTGCACGCTGTTTGCCATCAGCCTGGTGGCCGAGCTGGTTTCCAACGACAAACCCTTGCTGGCCCGCTACAACGGCCAGTGGTTCGCGCCCTTTGTGCAGCAGGTGCCCGAGACGGCGTTTGGCGGCGACTTTCAAACCGATACCGACTACCTGGACCCGTTTATCCGTGCGCAGTTTGCCAAGCCTGGCAACTTTGCGCTGTTCCCCCTCAACAATTACCACCACGGCACGTTAAATTATTTTGCCAAGCAGCCCAACCCCGCGCCTCCGTCGGCAGATAACTGGCTGGGCACCGACGGCAATGGGCGTGACGTGCTGGCACGCCTGCTCTACGGCTTTCGCGTCTCCATGCTGTTTGCCTTGGCGCTCACCCTGGTGGGCACCTTGCTGGGCATCATCACCGGAGCCATTCAGGGCTATTTTGCGGGCAAGGTGGACTTGGCTTTTCAGCGCTTTATGGAAATCTGGGGGTCGCTGCCCGAGCTGTATTTGCTTATCATCTTTGCAGCCGTGTTCGAACCCAGCATGCTGCTGCTGCTGGTGCTGCTCAGCGCCTTTGGCTGGATGGGCCTATCCGACTACGTGCGTGCCGAGTTTTTGCGTAACCGCCAGATGGACTACGTGCGCGCCGCCCGCGCCATGGGCCTCTCGCATTGGCAGATCATCCGCCGCCATGTGCTGCCCAACAGCATGACCCCGGTGGTGACGTTTTTGCCGTTTCGCATGAGCGGAGCGATTCTGGCCCTCACCTCGCTGGATTTTCTGGGCCTGGGGGTACCGCCCGGTACGCCGAGTCTGGGCGAGATGCTGGCACAGGGGAAAAACAATATCGATGCATGGTGGATATCGCTGTCTACCTTTGCGGTGCTGGTTATCACGTTGTTGTTGCTGACTTTTATGGGCGATGCGCTGCGGGATGCGCTGGACCCCAGGAAGGCAGATAAATGAGCGCCTTACTCGACGTACAAAACCTCAGCGTGTCTTTTGCTGGCAAAGAAGTGGTGCACGGCATCAACTTCAGTATCAACGCGGGTGAAAAACTGGCCTTGGTGGGTGAGTCGGGGTCCGGAAAATCCGTCACCGCCCTGGCCATCCTGCGCCTCGTGCAAAACGCACAAATAAGCGGAAAAGCCTTTTTTGACGGGCGTGACACACTACAAATGGCAGAGCATGAGCTGCGTGGCCTGCGCGGCGACGATATCGCCATGATCTTTCAGGAGCCGATGACGGCGCTGAACCCGCTGTACACCATTGGCGACCAGATTGCCGAAGTGCTGGAGACCAAGCAGGCGCTGGGCAAAAAGGCGGCGTGGGCGCGGGTGATTGAGTTGCTGGCAGAGACCGGCATCCCCGAGCCCGAGCGCCGGGCGCAGAGTTACCCCCACCAGCTCTCGGGCGGGCAGCGCCAGCGCGCCATGATTGCCATGGCCCTGGCCTGCAAGCCGCGCCTGCTGCTGGCCGACGAGCCCACCACCGCGCTGGACGTGACGCTGCGCCAGCAGATTCTGGATTTACTGGGCGACCTGCAAAAAAGTCACCAGATGGCGCTGCTGCTGATTACCCACGACCTGAACATGGTGCGCAAGTTTGCCGACCGCATTGCGGTGATGGAAAACGGCTATATCGTCGAACACGGCCCGGTAGCGCAGGTTTTTGCCAACCCGCAGCACGTTTACACGCAAAAGCTGCTGGCCAGCAAGCCGGTGCGTGATGTGGTGGAAGTTTCCGTTCGCCCTGAGCTTGTACTCGCCGCCAACCACCTGCGCGTAGGCTACCCCATCCCCAAGCCGGGCTTCAAAGGATGGTTCAGCAAGGGCGAGTTTGTCGCCGTCAAACAAGCGTCGTTTGATCTGGCGGTAGGCCAGACCCTGGGTGTGATTGGTGAATCGGGTTCGGGCAAGTCCACGCTGGCCTTGGCGATGCTCGGGCTGACGCAAGCCTCTGGTGACGTGTTTTACCTGTCAAATATGCCCAATGTCCCTGTCGACAGGACGCAAGCAGCTATGAAAAATATAGCAAACATCGATTTTGCCAGTGGTCTGCGTAAAAGCATTCAGGTGGTGTTTCAAGACCCGTTTTCGTCGTTGTCGCCGCGCATGACGGTGGAGGAGATAGTGGGCGAGGGCCTGCGCGTGCATGCGCCGCAGTTGAGCATTGCGCAGCGCCAGGTGCGGGTGCTGGCCACTTTGAACGAGGTAGGTTTGAGCCAAGACCAGTTTCCCAACCTGTTGCAACGCTACCCGCATGAGTTCTCAGGTGGGCAGCGCCAGCGCATTGCGATTGCGCGCGCCTTGATTATTGAACCGCAGATATTGGTGCTGGACGAGCCCACCAGCGCACTGGACGTGACGATTCAAAAGCAGGTGCTCACGCTGCTCCAGCGCCTGCAAAAATCCCATGGCCTGAGCTACCTGCTGATCACCCACGACGTGGATGTGATCCGCGCCATGGCGCACGAGGTGATGGTGATGAAGGATGGCGACATTGTGGAACAGGGCACCGTGCGCGCGGTGCTGGATGCACCGCAGCACGCCTACACGCAAAGGCTGGTCGCCGCAGCCTCATAAGGGGGCCATCGAAGATTCTCTGACATGGGGCAGCATGGCGCGGACATAGTTGATTGGCGCATGGTCGGCCAGCTCACGGGACTCGGCGGCATCGGCTATCCAGTGGGTTGCCTGCGGGTAGGCCTGGTGCGCCGCAAGGCGGTCGTGCTCCATCGTCTCCAGCGAGGGCACATCCCGGTGCAATTCGCCCCCGGCGTCAATGTAGTGCAGCCTGCCCGCATGCACATAACCCAGCCGCGCAGGGGGCAGGGTGCAGATGATGTCGCAGCAGTTCACATAGCGGTCCACCTGCATGCCCTCTAACGTCTCGGCAAAGGCGGCATCACCCACTGCGGGCGAACCGATGGTGACCAGGCGTGCCATGGTGGACTGCACGCGGCTGGCGGCCAAGTTGGCCAGTGCAGCGCCCATGCCGTGGCCGGTAAACACGCAATCGTCCAGTTGGCTGCCCATACTGTGGGTGATGCGCTCCCACATGCCGTTCAAAGTCTGCATGCTGCCCAAGTGCACATGGCCGTCCACCAGCCAGGGTGTTTTGGCGGCATGTTTGTCGGTAGCAAAGTCAATAAAGTTGGGCGCAAGGCTACTGAAAACCAGCACCAGTTTGCCCAGGCTTTTCAGGCGCAGTGTAATAGCCTGCGCGCCCGGGGCGTGAAAATCATCGACCCATTCAAAGCCGCCGATTTTCAGCTCCGTCAACAAGCGGGCGTTTTGCTTCAGGTCATGCAGAAACGGCGTGTAGGCCAGGCGCGACAACTCGGCACACACCCAGTCGTGCACATGGAGTACCGGTTCTTCAAACACGGTCGCTGCCAGGTAGGGCTGGTACACACTGCTGCGCGTCGCGTCATAGTCCATGAGAATGCCTCCAATGTAGGTTATTTGGCTTAAATTGGAGGCAGGCTACTCCTTAAAGGTTCCCGCGATAACTTCCCACAGGCGCTCTGGGTCGAGGTGTTTCTTCAGCGCCGCATTGATGGTGGCGGCATCGAGCTGCTGGTAGGCGGCGTCAAACTTGGCCCCGTAGTCCAGGGGGCGGCCAAAGCGCAGGTTGTTGGCGATCTCACCCACCGCGTTGGCACTTTGGGCGCGCAGCTCGGCGCGGCGGCTGAGGATGGCCGATTTGGCAAAGCCCACTTCAAAGCTGCTAAAGCCCTGTGCGCGTTTTTCAGTCAGCACCTCACGGATGGCGGTGCGCAGCCTGGTGGCGTTGTGTGGCGCGAAGCTGGCGTTGATGTCGATCGATGCACTCTGGCCCCGTGCAGGCACATTCAGGTTGGATGCCACGCCGTAGCTCAGGCCCTCTTTTTCGCGTACGCGCTGCCACAGGCCCTGGCGGCTGAGAATCTGTACGCCCAGAAACAGGGCCGGGAAGTCGGCATCGTCCTGGTTCATGCTGAGCGCTATGCGGCCCAGGTAGTTGGCGTTGGCTTTGTCGGCGACGCTCAGCATGCTGGCTTTGTCGGTTTGGGGGTGGGCATATTCCATGGTCCAGGGTGCATGCGGCTCTTTGCTGGCCCACTCGCCCCACAGGGCTTGCAACTGGGTTTGCACGGGGGCCAGCGCCAGCGGGCCCATCAATACCAGCTCGCCGACCTGGGCCGAGCCAAAGCGCTGCCAGTAGGCGCGCAGCACCTCTGCGCTGGCCTGTTTGATCAGGGCTTCGGTCTCCTCATGCGGGCGCACTTCGCGCGGGTCGCCCGCGCCATACAGGCTCTTGGGGCGGTAGCTGCGGTCCAGGGCATTGGCGGCCAGGCTGGCGGTGTCCGCCTTGAGGGTCTGCATGGTGGCCAGCATGGCACGCTGGTTGCGCTCAAAGGCGGGTTTGGCAAATAGGGAGTCGTTGAGCAATTGGCTGAGCAGTTCCAGCACCGCCTGTGTATGGGTGGCTGGAAACTCCAGACCGGCATTTAAAAAGCCTGTCGAGCTGGAGAAGTTGATGCGTGCATCCAGCGCCTGCAAGCGCTCCTTGATCTGCGCGCCGTTCATGTTGGAGGTACCTTCCATCAGCAGGGCGGCCACCATTGGTGCCAGCGCGCCCGAGCCTTTGACCGACTCGGCCGTGCCCCAGCGCAGACGCAGTGTGCCCGTGATGCGGTCGTCTTTGGTGGCGCGCGGCAGCACCGCCAGTTTCAGCCCGGGCACACCAGCTACCGTGAGCTGGCCATGCTGGGTGCGCTCGACCAAGGCGGGGTAGGTGATGTCAAAGCTGTCGGCTTTCAGCGCAATGCTGCTGGCGGCACTGCTGGCGGGCGAGCTGCTCGATTCTCTGCGCAGGCTGGCGCTGGCTTCGTTCGCGGACAGCAATTGTGCGGTGCCCGGTGTACTCAGGTCGGGGCTGCGCGCCAGCGTAGCTGCGGCATCGGCTGCCACGGGCAGATAGGTGCCGCCGGTGCGGTTGCTGGCCACCAGATAGCTGCGCGCCAGCGTGCGCACCTCGTCGGGGGTAATGGTCTCCAGCGCCGCGTGCAGGCCAAACAGCAGTCGGTAGTCGCCCATGGCCACCATTTCGCTGAGAGTTTGCGCGGTGGATTCCGCATCGCGGCGCATCTCGCGCACCTGGGCCAGCAGGCTGGCGCGGGCGGTCTGCACCTCGGCATCGCTGGGTTGAAAGGTCTCTACCACCTTGGCCAGCGCGGCGGCTGCGGCATAGGCCTTGATGCCGTATTGCTCGTCGCTGCTGCCCTCGGCCTTGTCGGGCAGGCCCACGCCCGCTATTAAAAAGCCGGGCTCGCGGGTGGCCGCGTAGTAGGCCCATTCGGTCACGGCCAGTTGCCGCGCTACCAGGCCGCGCGCCAGCGGCCCGCCGCGCTGCCTGAGGGCCTCGGCCAACAGACGGGCGGCTGCGCCCTCCCGCGTGCCGCCAGCGGGCAGATGGTACAGCACGGCCGTGCTGGCCAGGCCGCCGACGCGGCGCAAGATCACGCTGCGCTCGCCATCTTGCACGGGCTCCAGAGTGTAGGTGGTGGGCAGGGCGCTGGCAGGCTTGGCGATGGCGGCAAACTCGCTGGTGATTTTGGCTTTCACGGCCGCTTCGTCAAAGCGTCCGGCGACGATGAGCGTGGCGTTGTCGGGCCGGTAGTGCTTACGGTAGAAGGCATACAAGGCCTCGAGCGGCACGTTTTCGACATCGCTTTTGGCACCCAGTACGCTGTGCCGGTAGCCGTGGCTGCTGAAGGCGGTGCTGCGCATGCGCTCGCCCAGCACGCGGCCGGGCTCGTTTTGGGCGCGTTCAAATTCGTTGCGCACCACGGTCATCTCGCTGTCCAGGTCAAGGCGGGTGAACCTGGCCTGCGTCATCATGCCCGCCAGCCAGCCCAGCATGTAGTTCATGCGCTCGCTGGCTTTGTCGTCACTGCTCAGGAAACTGGCGAAATAGTTGGTACGGTCATAGTTGGTGGTGCCGTTAAAGCGCATGCCCAGGGCACCCATCTCCTGCTTGGGGTTACTCACCTTGCCGCTGGCTTTAAACAACATGTGCTCCAACAGGTGGGCCGAGCCGGTCTCGCCCGCGCTCTCGTGACGCGAGCCCACCCGGTAGGTGATGTTGACGCTGGCCACCGGCTTGGTGGCATCGGGCAGCAGCAGCACCTGCAGGCCGTTGGGCAGGCTGTACTCGCTGATGGTGTCTATCGTGCGTACCAGGGCGAGCTGGGCGGACGCGGCCAGGCTGGCAAGGCACAGGGTGAGGGCGGTGGCAAAATGTTTCATCCTCCCACTGTAAACTGCTTGGCTATGCACCACCCTAGTGAAAACGCCCATTTTTTGCAACTCGCCCTGGATGAGGCCCAGGCCGCAGCCCGGGCGGGGGAGGTGCCTGTGGGTGCGGTCGTGGTGCGCCATGGCCAGGTGATCGCCACCGGCCGCAATGCCCCCATCGGCAGCCATGACCCGACCGCCCACGCCGAAATCGTCGCCCTGCGCGCTGCTGGCGCGGTAGTAGGCAACTACCGGCTGGACGACTGCGAGCTGTACGTCACGCTGGAGCCCTGTGCCATGTGCGCCGGAGCCATGCTGCATGCCCGCCTCCAGCGCGTGGTGTTTGCCGCGCCCGACCCCAAGACCGGGGCGGCGGGCTCGGTCACCAACCTGTTTGGCATCCCTTTGCTCAACCACCAGACCGAGGTCCTGGATGCTACTAAACTAGGAGCTGCTTACGACCACATAGCAAGGACTAGCAGCCAATTATTGCAAAATTTCTTCGCCAGCAGGCGCCAGGAGTACCGCATGCAACACCACCCCCTGCGCGACGACGCGCTACGCACCCCCGATGCCGCCTTTGCCCATGTGCCCGGCTACCCCTGGCCTGCGCACTACGTGAGTGATCTGCCCGCCCTGGATGGCCTGCGCATGCACTACCTGGACGAAGGCGCAGCGCAGGGCGCTACCGCGCAAACCACCTACCTGTGCCTGCACGGCAACCCTGCCTGGAGCTACCTCTACCGCAAGATGCTCCCCATCTTCACCGCCAGCGGCGCGCGCGTGGTGGCGCCGGACCTGGTCGGTTTTGGCAAGTCCGACAAACCCAAAAAAGACAGCTTCCACAGCTTTGGCTGGCACCGCCAGTGCCTGCTGGAGCTGGTCGAGCGCTTGGACCTGACGAATATCGTGCTGGTAGTGCAAGACTGGGGCGGCCTGCTAGGCCTCACGCTACCCCTGGCCGCGCCGCAGCGCTACCAAGGTCTGGTGGTGATGAACACGACGCTGGCTACTGGCGAGGTGCCCCTGTCCAAAGGCTTTGTCGCCTGGCGCGAGATGTGCGCCAAAAACCCGGCCTTTGACATCGCCCGCCTGTTTGCACGGGGTAACCCGCAGATGAGCCCCGCCGAATGCGCCGCCTATATGGCCCCGTTTCCCGATGCAGGCCACCGCGCCGCCACCCGTGCCTTTCCACCCATGGTGCCTGAGTTTTTGGACTCCGATGGTGCCGCGGTCAGCCGCGAGGCGAGGGCGTTTTGGCAAACCCAGTGGACGGGTAAAACCCTGATGGCGATTGGCATGCAAGACCCGGTGCTGGGTGAGCCGGTGATGCGCGCATTGCAGCAGACCATTCATGGCTGCCCCGAGCCGATGCTGCTGACCGAGGCAGGGCATTTTGTGCAGGAGCATGGGGAAGAGATTGCGCGGCGGGCGGTAGAGCTGTTCCCGGTTTGAAGGCATGGGTTGCCTGCTGTCTTGCTTGTGTTCAAAGAGTTGGAGCCTGACTCCTGGACTGTGCTCGCCCTGGCACTTGGCGTGCACAGCTCCGCGGCTGTCCCCCGCCCTTCGGGCTCCTCCTTAATGCCGCTACGCTGTGCACGCCAAGCGCCAGGGCTGCGAAAAGGGTGAGTAGGCGGCAGTAGATTGCCCGCCGGCCTGCTCCCGTACAAAACAAGGACAAAAATTAAATGGAGTCTGACCCTGTTAATCACCTCGTTAACCTTACCCCCGTTTACCCCAACGCTTGCACGGGCCACTGGTCATCTTCATCGCCTGAAAACCTGGATAGCGTGTCAGTGCCGATTGACATGTTTGGCCTACAATGAAACATTCCTTTAGTTGGGAGGTGGATATGAAATTGTCTCAAGTTGCTGTGTCCAGCTTGCAGCTACCTGCACAGTGGCTGGCGGGCTTGGGTGAACAGGTGGTGGTCAGTCGGGTGGGTGAAGTGCTGCGTATTGAAAGCACACGCGTTGCTTTGGCACGCGGAAAGCTCAAGAGGATGACTGGCCACTTGCAAGCTACTGCGGCGCAAGCGGGTATCACGGATCGCGTGATTACTGACGAGGTGAATGCGGTGCGTAAAGCTCGGGCGCAGCGTGCGGTGCGTAGTTGACACCAATGTATGGCTTTCGGGTTTAGCTCGGGCGCGCAGCGGCCCTGGGGTAGTGGTTCGCCATGCGATCACAGGAGGTATCACACCCATTTTTTCGCGCGAGAGTTTTGCAGAGCTGTCCGAGGTTTTGCATCGACCCAAAATTCTGCGCTGGCTCAGTCTGTCTAACTTGGAAGCGATTGAGTATCTGGAGATGCTGGAAGAGGTGGTTCAGTTCGTCACACCAAATAAGCGGCTGCCTGTAACGGTACGGGATGCTAAAGACACGCACATTTTGGCTACCGCGTTGGCGCGGCCCGTTGCCGATGCGCTGATTTCTGGCGATATGGACTTGCTAGTATTGCAGGGCCAAGTTGCTACAGACATCATCACGCCAGCCGCATTTATTGCTAAGTACAAATTTAGATGATGCATTTGTTTGCTGTCCAGCTACCAACAGCCAAGTAAATTCGGCAGCTTGGGTGGCGGTGACTCTGCTGGCGCGGGTGTTGCTATTGGCCTGCTTTGGTACAACACATCGATAAGGGCAAGGCCCAGCCAAGCGCCGCGCTACACTCTCTGCCATGGCTAGCATCTACATTTACTCCCCCAGCAGCACCGTGCGCGACAAAGCCGCGTTCAAACGTGGCGTTAAACGACTCAAAGCCCTGGGCCACGACGTTGACATTGACGAAGCCGCGCTGGCCAAGCACATGCGCTTTGCCGGGGACGATGCCATTCGCGTAGGCTCGATAGCCCGCGCCGCCGCCAGCGAGGCAGACATCGCGCTCATCACCCGCGGTGGCTACGGCCTCACGCGAATCCTGCCCGCCATCCCCTACAAAGCCATTGCCAGATCCATCGAGCGCGGCACGCAGTGGGTGGGCAACAGCGACTTCACTGCCCTGCAAAGCGCGCTGCTGGCCAAAACCGGTGCCATCACCTGGGCTGGACCCTCACTGGGCGAAGACTTTGGCTGCGCCAACCACGGCAGCGCCGAGCTGGCAGCCACAGCCGAGCCCGACGACATCATGGAAGCCTGTTTTGACGACCTGGTGCAAGGCATCGGCGAGGGCACGGGATGGCGCATGCCCAAGAAGCCGGCACCTAAGCTGGCAAAAAACGCTACACATTCAGTAGCTGGAAATGTCCACACCACAGGGACTAGCAAGCCATTAAGCATCCAAAACGCGACGCTGTGGGGCGGTAACCTGAATGTGATGACGGCTTTGTTGGCGACACCCTACCTGCCCCCAATCGACAAAGGCATTTTGTTTTTTGAAGACGTGGGCGAGCACCCCTACCGCGTCGAGCGCATGCTCACCAGCTGGCTGCATGCCGGCATTTTGCAGCGCCAACGCGCCATCGTGCTGGGCCAGTTCACCGGCTTCAAGCCCGTGCCCGGCTACGACAGCGGCTTTGGTATGGCCAGCGTAGTGCAGTGGCTGCGCACGCAGACCAAAACCCCCATCCTTACCGGCCTGCCCTTTGGTCATGTGCCGACCAAGGTGTGTTTGCCTGTAGGGGCCAAGGTCAGCCTGAATACCGAGGGGCGGGATGCGCTGATGTTTTGGGGAAATTAGGCCGTGCCAGGCACGCTTAGGTAAACCGTGCGCGGATGGATTTCGGGTCTTGCCGCGTATCCAGCACGGCCACCACACTGGCTAAGTCGCCCTCCAGCAAGTCGTCCTCTGCCGACTGCGAGACCGCAATGCGATAGCCCGTTTTCATGGGGCTAACGTTGCGCGAGCTTGATGCGTTTGTGAATACTGAGTTTGGTTTGTTCCAAGCTACGGGTGGTTTCCCCGGAGCGCAGTTTTTTCACACGGGCGAGAACCACTTTTTTATGCCAGTCAGGGGCAATGGGTTGTGTGCCATCGCTGTGGGTCAGCGAGTTCCATAACAACTCCATGGCGTGCAACCGCTGAGGCAATGGCAGGGAAATCAGTTCGGCGGTGTGCATAGGGCATTCTCCATCTTGCGCATTTATTCTATGGTATCAAATCGTGAGGTCATCCGCGATTTTTGGGCGTGATGTAGCCAAATTGGTGACATAATGGGGCATGCGGATTTTTAACAAGAGCGCGGTAGAGTTCTACGCAGGTAAATATGCCCCAGCCCGAGAGAGCTTGCGCGCTTGGTACGCAGAGGCGACCAGGGCCGTATGGCCTACGCCCGAGCATCTTAAGGCGCAGTTTCCCAAGGCTTCGATCGTCGCCAATAACCGTGTAGTGTTTGATATAGCCGGGGGCGGGTACAGATTGGTCGTGTCCATGAATTACAAATTTCAGGCCGGCTACATCAAGTTTTTTGGCACCCATGCTGAATATGATCGCATTAACGCCGCCAAAGTTGACCACACAGGAGTGCACCATGACTAAGCAAACCGTTGAGATTGAGCTGCTAAAAACCGATGCAACGTACCACCGGGCGCTTAAAAAGTTGTCCGCTTTCTTCGACCATCCGCCCGCTGCGGGCTCTGCGCTGGAGGCCGAGTTTGAGGTGCTGATGATGATGGTGGAGCGGTATGAGGCCGAGCATTTCACCGTCAAATCGCCCGACCCGGTGGCCGCGATTGAATTTGCCATTGAGCAGCGGGGCCTGTCGCCCGCAGACTTGCAACTGGTGCTGGGCTCACGCCAGCGCGTGCACGACATTCTGCGAAAAAAACGCCGCCTTTCTTTAGAGCATGTACGCGCTTTGCATGACAAGCTGTTGATTCCGGCTGAAGTGCTGATCCAAGCGTATTGAATTGCATCGCAGACGCATGAGTTTCCTCGCCATCCAACTCTTCAACGGCCTGTCGCACGCCACCACGCTGTTCCTCATGGCGGCGGGGTTGACGCTGATTTTTGGCGTGACGCGGATTGTCAATTTTGCGCATGGCAGCTTTTATATGTTGGGGGCGATGCTGTCGGCGCATATCGTTACGCTGTGGCTGCCCGCCTGGGGTGAGAGTGCCTGGGGCTATGCGGCTGCTATGCTTATCGGAGCTGCTTGCGCCGGATTGGTGGGCGCTGTGGCTGAATTTGTATTGCTGAGAAGGATGGTGGGTGCGCCCGAGCTGTACCAGCTGGTGGCCACCTTTGGCCTGACGCTGTTTATGCAGGACGCGATGCGCTGGGGCTTTGGGCCGGACGAGGTGTTTGCACCGCGTTTTCCGGGCCTGAAGGGTTCGGTGGAGTTGTGGGGTGAATTTTTCCCGGTCTGGCATATCGTCACCATCGTGTTGGGGCCGCTGGTGTGGTTGGGGCTGCACCTGCTGCTGACCAAGACCACTTGGGGCCAACGCCTGCGCGCAGCCACGGCGGACCGCACGATGTTGGCGGCCTTGGGCATCAACCCCGCGCCCCTGATGCTGGGCGCTGTCGTGCTGGGCACGGCGCTGGCCGGGCTGGGCGGGGCGCTGCGCCTGCCGTCGGAGCCGGCCAACCTGCAAATGGATGTGAACGTGGTGGTGGAAACCTTTGTGGTGGTGGTGACCGGCGGGCTGGGCAGCATTGGCGGCGCGTTTCTGGCGGCGCTCTTGATTGGCATGATCCACGCTTTTGGCGTGAGCCTGTTTCCGCAGGCCACGCTGGTGATTGTGTTCATGACCATGGCGGTAGTGCTGGCCGTGCGGCCGCAAGGTCTGCTGGGTTCCAAGCTGGATGCCGGGCCTAAAGAAATGGCACAAAAGTTTGTCATAGTCCCTGTCGGGTGGTCATTGGTAGCTCTTATTTTGATAGTACTTGCGGCGGCCATCGGCGCATGGCTGGGCGGTGATTATTGGCGCAGCCTGGCCGCAGATGCCTTGATATTGGCGATTTTTGGTATCAGCCTGCAAACCATGATGGGCCTGGGCGGACTGGTCAGCTTTGGCCATGCGGCGTTTTTTGCATTGGGCGCGTATGGCGCGGCGCTCTCGCACATGGCCTGGGCCTTTAGTTTGCCCGGCGCGCTGGCGGTGGGTTGCGCGGCGGCAGGCGCGGTGGCCGCCGCCTTTGGTGCGCTGGTGGTGCGCAGCGCTGGCGTGTATTTGGCTATGCTCTCGCTCGCATTGGCGCAGGTGGTGTGGGCCACGGCCACGCAGTGGGTGGAGCTGGCGGGGGGTGACAACGGTGTGATTGGCCTCGGCCTGGTGACTGACGACACGCGCAGCCTGTTTTACGCGCTGCTGGTGTTTCTGGCCCTGCTGTCGGTGGCTGTGCTGGGCACCACCAGCCAAACCCGCTTTGGCGCGGCGCTGCAGGCCGCGCGCGATGCGCCCGAGCGTGCTGCGGCCAGCGGCCTGCGGGTGGGCTGGCTGCGTTATAGGGTGTTTGTCGAGAGCGCCGTGCTGGCGGGCCTGGCGGGTGGCCTGTTTGCCGCGCACAAGGGCGCGGTGTTTCCGTCCGCGGCCAGCGTGGGCACCTCGGTCGACGCGCTGCTGGTGGTGCTGATCGGCGGCGTGCACTGGGTGTGGGGCGCGCTGGCCGGCAGCGTGTTGCTCACAGCCGTGCAGGCCGAACTGGGCCGCAGCTTTACCTATTGGCGCGGCGCTTTAGGCCTGCTGGTGATGTTGTTGATGGTGCTGGCACCGTCCGGTTTGGGTGGCTTGCTGCATCAGTGGCAACGTAAATCGTCCTCCGCTATGCTACCAAAAGAAGAGCTGCTTACGTCCACAATGCATGGACTACAGGCCAATAAGGCAGGTAAACCATGAGCCTGCTGCAAGTCAGGGATGTAAAGAAGTACTTTGGTGGCGTGAAGGCGCTGAACGGCGTGGGCTTTGATATCCGCAGTGGCGAATGCGTGGCCCTCATCGGCCCCAACGGTGCAGGCAAGTCCACCTGTTTTGCCGCGCTGGCCGGGCAGCAAGTGCCCGATGCGGGTCGCGTAGAGTGGGGCGAGCCGGGGCACTTGCAAGAGGTCACTGGCTACAGCGCTGCCGCCCTGAGCCGCCTGGGCATCGGCCGCACCTTCCAGGTGGCGCAGGTGTTTGAGGCTCTGACGGTGCTACAAAATTTGCAGCTGGCTACGTCCACAGATCAAGGGCTAGCGGGGTTTTTCCTGCTTAAAAACCAGTCGGTGGCCAGTTGCACAGCGCTGCTCGCCCAACTCGGCCTGGAGGCTGTGGCCCACACCCAGGCGCTGCTCTTGCCCTACGGTTTAAAAAAGCGCCTGGAGCTGGGCATTGCCTTGGCCGCACACCCCAAGCTGCTGCTGCTGGACGAGCCCGCCGCAGGCCTGGCCGAAACCGAGCGGCATGAGCTGATGACTTTGGTCAAAGGCCTGACGCGCCGCACCACCGATCCGTTGGCCGTGCTGTACACCGAACACAATATGGACGCCGTCTTTGGCGTAGCCGACGGCGTGCTGGTGCTGATCGACGGCCAGATCGCCGCGCAGGGCACGCCAGCGCAAATCGCCCTCGACCCGACGGTGCGGCTGCGCTATCTGGGAAGTGCCCTTCATGGCTAGCTCCATGCTCAGCGTACAAAACCTGTCCGCCTGGTGGGGTCCGGCGCAGGCGCTGTTTGAGGTGTCGCTGCACGTCGGCAGCGGCGAGCTGGTGGTGCTGCAAGGCTTGAACGGCGCCGGTAAATCCACGCTCTTGCAAGCCATTATGGCGGCAGGTCCACGTTGTACGGTCAATTGCAGCTATGAAAATAATAGTGTGCAAACCGTCCTGCAAACCCCCCGCGTCAACCTGCCCAGCCACCAGCGCGCCCGCCTGGGCCTGGGCTACGTGCCCGAAGACCGCCGCCTGTTTGCCGCCCTGAGCGTGCGCGAGAACTTGCACATCGCCTGCCAAGCCAGCCCGGCAGAGCGCGCCGTGCGCGAGGGCAGGGCGCTCGACCTTTTCCCCGCCCTCAAAACCATGCTCACCCGCCCCGCCGCCCATATGAGCGGCGGCGAGCAGCAAATGCTCTCCATCGCCCGCACCCTGATGACCGGGCCCAGCCTCTTGCTGCTGGACGAGCCCTGCGAGGGCATCGCCCCGGTGCTGGTAGAGCACCTGCGCGATGCCCTGTTGGCCCTCAAAGCCCAAGGCATGCCGATGCTGGTGGCCGAGCAAAACCACATCCTGGCCGACCGGGCAGACCGGGTACTGCGCTTGGTGGCGGGGCGGCTGGGGGGTATATTCCTGGCTGGCGCATAGCACGGCGAGGCACAGGGAGCAGGCCATGAGCAAAGCATTTACCAAAGAGTCAGACGCAGACAGCGACGACGATGACATCGGGCTGCCCCCGTTACCGCCGGGTGGCAAAAACTACATCACGCCCCAGGGCTATGCCCGCCTGCGCAGCGAGCTGTTGGAGCTGATGGACCACGAGCGCCCGAAAATTGTGGAGTCTGTGCATTGGGCGGCTAAAAACGGCGACCGCAGTGAAAATGGCGACTACCTGTATGGCAAAAAACGCCTGCGCGAGATTGACCGGCGCATCCGCTTTTTGACCCAGCGGATGGAGATCGCCGAGATCAGCGACCCGTCGGTGCACCATGGCCAAGCGCAGGTGTTTTTTGGCGCCACCGTCACCTATGCAGACCCGGCGGGTGCACAGCGCACGGTCACGATTCTGGGCATCGACGAAGCCGACAGCAGCTTGCAACAGGTCAGTTGGATATCGCCGATTGCCCGCGCCTTGCTCAGGAGTACCGTGGGGGACGAGGTGCGCTTGGTGACACCGCAAGGGGCGCAGTTGCTGGAGGTGCTGCAGATTACCTACCCGCTGAAACCCTTGTAGAACATATACGCCGCCAGCAGGTACAGCACGCAGGCAAAGATGCGTTTGAGGCGTTTGATGTTCATGGCGTGGGCTACCTTGGCTCCCAGCGGCGCGGTGAACACACTGGCCATGGCAATCAGCAAGAGGGCGGGCAGCCAGATATAGCCCAGTGCGCCTACCGGCAGGCCGGGGATGCCCCAGCCGCTGACCACATAGCCCAGCGCATTGGCCAAGGCAATCGGAAAGCCCAGGGCTGCTGACGTGGCTACCGCGTTGTGGATGGCCACGTTGCAGGCCGTCATCAATGGCACGCTGATGAACGCGCCCCCTGCGCCCACCAGGCCCGACATAAAGCCGATAAAGCCACCCGAGGCTACCTTGGCCAGGCCGGTGGGCATTTGCCGTGTCGGTGGCGGTTTGCCTTTGTCCAGAAACATCTGCGTGGCCGAGAAGCTGACAAACAGGCCAAAGAAAATCGCCAACCACGCACCCTGGAGCAGTGAGAACACACCCAGGCTGGCAATCGCCGCGCCCAGCACGATGCCGGGGGCCAGGCCCTTGACAATGTCCCAGCGCACCGCGCCGCGTTGATGGTGGGCGCGCACACTGGAGATCGAGGTAAACACGATGGCTGCCATCGAGGTGGCAATCGCCATCTTCACGCTCAGGTCGGGCGAGACACCGCGCGCCGACATGATCAGGGTGATAAAGGGCACCATGATCATGCCCCCGCCAATGCCCAAGAGGCCAGCCAAGAAGCCGCTGGTCATGCCCATGAGAAGGAGTTCGATGATCAGCAGCGGTTCAAGCGTCATGGCGTATTTATTGTTGTTTTGCAGCCAGCAAACGCAGTGCAAAAAGGGCGGGCGTGGAGGGGGAAAGGTGTCTGCGGCTGATGTGGCCGAGCCGGCATCCTGAACCATGGTTCAGGTGGGAAAGGGCAGCAGCACATTGGGTTCATCTAACGCGAGACGATCACGCTTGTGTTGCAATGTTCCTAACCCTTGCTCTAAGAGCATTGGTACAAGGAATATAAAGCCCGGCGACGGCCGCAGACAACGCGATTTTAAAGCAAGTGGCCGTCGCTGCCTAGGGCGTTGTCAAGTTTTGCGATCAAGGCGGCCAGCTGGGGGTCGGTATCGTCACCGGCGTGGGGCAGCGCGGTAGTCGCCACCTGGCTGCTGGATGCGGCGGAGGCCAAGGTGAGCCGGTCAGTCTCAAACGCCAGGTTCAGCGCGGCCAGCACGGCAATGCGGTCACGCGCCTTGACCTTGCCGGCATCGCGGATCTTGCACATCGCCGTGTCGACCCGTTCGACGGCGGTCAGCAGTTGCTGCTCGCCACCCTCGGGCGCGCCCAGCAGGTAGCTTTGGCCCATGATCTGGACTTCGAGTTGTTTCATGGTCATGCAATGGGTGAAAATTTAAGTGGCTTCGCTCTGGCCTTCGAGACTACCCGCTTCAGGCAGGCGCTCCAGCAGCGCGTCCACGCGCGAGCGGGCAGCAGACAGGCGCGACTTGAGCGAGTCACGCTCCAGCGTGAGCGACTGCACCTGGCCCAGCAGCAACGCATTGGTGCGGTTGAGTTCGTCGTGGCGCACCAGCAGGCGCTCCACGCGTTCGGTCACTTGCTCAATCAGGGAAGAATCTGCCATAGGTGTGGGGTGTAAGTGCTTGATTCTAGGAGATGTTTTTGCCATTACGCAATAGGGAGCTACCTATTTGTCAGTATTTATCTATCTTGTGCGCATAGAATCACTGGGTTGGTGCTCGCGGTGTGGTTCACACGCCGCAGTTCAACGGGAAGCTGGGGGGGAAGTCTGCAAGGACGAGCCTAACCAGCGCTGCCCCCGCAACGGTAAGTGGACGGTTTGCCTGTGAATGCACTGGCAAATCCGCTTTCATCCACACCACTGAAGTCAGCCAGACTTTGGGAAGGTGATGAAGGTCGCTCCACCAGCCCGGATACCGGCCAACACGGCGGCGGTGCGCTTTGCTTTTGCAGTGTGCCGCCAATTCGCCCACACCAGCGGGGACGCTGGCACCGGGCACTCCTGAACGTGTTTTATTTTCCATGAAAAATTTCTCGACGACCCTGCGTCTTTCCGCGCTGGCGTATGCCTGCGCGTGGTCTACCACCAGCGCTGCACAAACAGTGCCTTTGCTCAAAGAGGTGGTCATCACCGCCAGCGGTACCGAGCAGCGGGTGCAAGACGCACTGCCTGCCACTACCTTGATCACCCGTGCCGATATTGAGCGCGCGCAAACGGCGGATTTGCCCACGCTGCTACGCCAGGTGACGGGTGTGGAGATCGCACAGGGCGGAGGGCAGGGCACCCAGGCCAGCGCCTTTTTGCGCGGCGGTGCCTCCCGCCATACCCTGGTGCTGATTGATGGTGTGGCGATCAACACCGCCAGTGCGGGCATTGCCGCGCTGGAGCATATCCCGCTGGCCAATGTGCAGCGGATTGAGATAGTTCGTGGCAACGTCTCGGCGTTGTACGGCAGTGCGGCGCTGGGCGGCGTGGTTCAGATCTTTACCAAAGAGGCGACGGGTGCGCCCAATCTGGGTGTGACGGTGCAAGCGGGCGCGCGCGGCCTGCGTCAGCTAGATGCGACGGGCACGGTCAAGCTCGCAGGTGGCACACGCCTGTCGGCCACCGTGCAAGAGCTGAAAGACAAAGGCTTGAATGCCTTGGACCAAAACAAGCACCCGCTGTCCAACCCCGATGTGGACGGCTACCAGCGCCGCGCCCTGTCGCTAGGCGTGTCGCAAGACATCGGCCCAGCCACCCTGGGCGTGCGCCTGCGCCAGGCCCAGGGCACCACCCAGTACGACAGCGAGTCCGGCCCGGCCACCCAGGCGGATGAAAGCAAGTTTGAAGAGCGTGGGGCGATATGGGACATCGCCTTGAAGGCCAGCCAACACCTCACGCTGAAGGCCGCAGTGACGGACAGCGCAGACAAGCTCAATGCCTCAGTCACCGCCTTTCCCTACTTCGTCAACTCCCGCAGCAAGGGGCTGAACCTGGGCGCAGACTGGCAACTCGATGCCGCGCAGCGCATCACCGCAGGGTATGAGGGCACCCGGCAAAGCATCGGCAGCGACACCGCGTATGCACGAGACTCGCGCAAACTCAACAGCACCCGCCTGGGCTACCTGGCCGAGTTGGAGCGCCATCAGGTGCAGCTCAATCTGCGCCACGACCAGTACAGCGACTTTGGCAGCGCCTCCACCTACTTTGCAGGCTATGGTTTTCGCATTGACGATGCCTGGCGCGTCAACGCCTCGACTTCCAGCGGCTTCAATGCGCCCAGTTTCAATGACCTGCATTACCCGGCCGACCCCGTTTTCGGCGGTGGCGGCAACCCCAACTTGAAGCCCGAGCGCCTCAAGTCCAACGAGCTGGGCTTGCAATACGCCACGGGTACGCAGGAGCTGCGGGCCGTCTACTTTAGCAACCGCTACCGTAATTTGATCGGCACCGACCCAACGTTTACCTACTACACCGCCAACATCGACAGCGCCACCAACAACGGCCTGGAGATCAGCTACCGGGGCCGCTTTGGCCACACCTCGGTGCACGCCGGGGCCACTGCGCAAAACCCGGTGGACAGCGGCACCGGCGCGCGCCTGCTGCGCCGCGCCAAATCCTTGGCCCATATCGGCATCAGCCAGGACCTGGGCGCCTGGACGCTGGGGGGCGATGTGCGTTACAGCGGCGCGCGGGAAGACCGCTATTTCGATCCCAACAACTTCAGTGTCAGCGCCGTTACGCTACCCAGCTACACCGTGCTGGACCTGCGCGCCAGCTACGCCATCAACAAAGCCTTCAAGGCCTTTGGCCGCATCGACAACCTGCTCAATACCTCGTATGAAAGCATCTACGGCTACCGCCAGGCGCCGCGCAGTGTGTTTGCCGGTGTGAGCTGGGCAATGCAGTAAGGCAAACCGCCGTATTGGATGCCAAATATGCCCCTTGTCCACATCCACAGGACGCAAGCAGCTATTGTTTTTATAGCTCTCGTGGCGCTGGCTTTAGGGCTGGCGCTGCCGTGGACGCTGGAGCAGGGCATCGACCTACCGGTACTGCGCGACCTGCGCGCGCCGCGTGTGGCCGCAGGTGCCTGCGTGGGCGCGCTGCTGGCGCTCAGTGGCCTGGCACTGCAAGTGCTGCTGCGCAACCCTTTGGCCGACCCGTATGTGCTGGGCACCTCCAGCGGTGCAGCAGTGGGTGGCATCGTGGCGCTGCTGCTGGGCGGCCTGATGTGGCTGGGCGCGGCGCTGGGCGCGCTGGCAGCAGGTGCGCTGCTGATGCTGCTGGCGCGCGGCGCGATCACGACGCGCTCCGACGATGCGTCCTCGCGCTTGATTCTCACGGGGGCCATGCTGGCGGCGGTGCTGGGTGCGGTCAGTACGCTGCTGCTCACGCTCACCCCCGATGCGCGGCTGCGCGGTGCCATTTTTTGGCTGGTGGGCGATCTGTCGGGTGCCGAAGTCAACTGGCCTGCCAGCCTATTTGCTCTTTTTTTCATAGCTTGTTACGCCCACTATGCAAGGGCTATCGACCGTTTGATGCTGGGTAGCGAGGCGGCCCATCTGCTGGGCGAGCCGGTCGCGCGGCTGCGCACCGCTTTGTTGGTGCTGGCCTGCATTGCCACCGCGCTGGCCGTCAGCATGGCAGGCTCCATCGGCTTTGTCGGCCTGGTGGTGCCACAGGCGCTGCGCTTGGCCGGGGTGCGCGGCACGCGGCACCTGGCCTGGATGAGCGCCCTGGGCGGTGCAGCCCTGTTGGTACTGGCCGACACGCTGGCCCGTAGCGTGGCCTGGCCGCTGGAGCTGCCGGTGGGCGCGGTGATGAGCCTGATTGGCGCGCCCGTGTTCATCTGGTTTCTAGCCCGCAGACACGATGGGGCTGGGCTATGAGTGCGCTGCTGCAGGTGCAGGATCTGGAGCTGAAGGTCGCTGGCCGCAGCCTGGTCAAGGGCCTGAGTTTTACCGTGCAGCCCGGCGAGCGCTGGTGCGTGATTGGCCGCAACGCCGTGGGCAAATCGACCCTGCTGCGCACCCTGGCGGGTTTGGGCACGGGCGCGCACGCCGCGTCGCCAGCGGTAACCACGCCGATGCATGGCTCCGCTGGCCTGCGCCGCGCCTACCTGCCCCAGTCATCCCAAGACCGTTTTGACCTGACGGTGCGTGAGCTGATTGCCCTGCAACCTGAGATGGCGCTGGATGCGGTTGCGCTGCACACGCGCTGCGCTGCTTTGGGCCAGGCGCTGGACATCGCGCCGCTGCTGGAGCGCCCCATCACCCAGCTCTCGGGTGGCGAGCGCCAGCGGGTAGGCCTGGCCGCCGTGGCCGCGCAGGATGCACCGCTGTGGCTGCTGGACGAACCCGTGAGCTTTCAAGACCCGGCGCACCAGCGCCTGGTGGCGCGGTGGTTGCATGCGCAGGCTGCGCCTTCGCTCACCGGTACGGCTAACCCCAAGCCCAGTCCCGGCATCGTGATGAGTGCCCACGACATCGGGTGGGTGCAAAGTGTTGCTACACATATCATAGCTGCTTACGACCATGCGACGTGGACTACAGGCAGTATTGATGCTGTATTGACGGTGCAGGTGCTGCGCGACACCTTTGCCTGCGACTGGCAGCAGGTGGGCGGTGTGTGGATGGCGAAATAAAAAAAACGGGGGCATGGCCCCCGTAAATGCTTAACACAACTCAGAATCTGTCAGTCTGCGGATCAGTTTTCAAACTTGATCTTCTGGGCGATCACCGTGGTTCCGGTGGTGGATGCCACACCTTTGACTTCCACATTGGCACCATTGACCACATTGGCCGCAGTGCCGCGTTGGTACTCCACCGGGCCCGCATAGCTCACGGTCAGGCCACGCAAAGAGAAGGTCTTGGAGCCGGCATTGACGCTGGAGATCAGGCCATGCAGTTCAATACCCCGGTCGTCGTCACTATCATCGTCCTTGCCTTCGAGCTTCACCTTGCTGGCGATCAGCGTGCCGTTGACCAGTCTGCCGTGGACTTCCACGTTCACACCGTTGGTCAGGGTGATTCTTGTGGGCAGGCTGGTGGTGGTGGTCACCTGGACTGGAATGCCATTGACCTTGAAGGTGCTGGTAATGGACGTGAAGTCCGTGATCAAGCCTTCCACTTCAACTTTATTCCGGTTTTCCAGGGCTTTCCTGGCGGGCTTGATGCGGGTAGCGCTCCAGGTGCCGGTGGTGGTTTGCACGGTGGCCAAACGCACTTTGACGGTGATGCCATTGGTCAGGGACACGCGCAGATTGTTCGAATCCGTCGCGGAGTAGCTGATGTTTTCAGAGCCGATCTTGAAGGTCTTGGAGCCTGTGTTCAGGCTGGCAACATTGCCCGTGATTTTGTAGGCATTGGGACTGCTCTTGCGCTCAATGCGGCTGGCGATCAGTCTGTTGGTTGTAGGGTCCAGCAAGCCATGCACCTCCAGCGCATTGCCTACCCTGATGTCGGCAAATCCACCTGGCAGATTGCGCGGATCAAAAATGGTGCGTGTGCCCACAATCACCGTCTGACCCAGGATGGTCAGGGTGTGGGTGCCCGCGCTGACCGTGCTGGTGCCTGTGCTGGTCGTCGCCGTGCTGCCGTCGATGCTTTGTACCAGGCCTTGCAGCTCGCTGCCAAAGCTGATGGCGCTGGCCGTTACGGTGCCGGTGCCCGTGCCGCTGCTGCTGACGCTGACCACCATACCCAAACGCAGGTCATCGCTGCTACGGCCCGGGCTGTCATCATCGTCGTCATCGCTGATGCGCGCCTTGGAGTCGTCAATGCGCACGCCGTTGACGATGATGGAGCCAAAACCGGTGATCACACCTTGGCTAAAGCCGGTGTCGCCGATGGCGGTATCGACAGCGCCCGTGCCGCCAGAGCCACCACCGCCACCGCAAGCGGTGAGGGTCAGGCCGACCAGCAGGGTGGCCAGCAGGGTACTGCTGCGCGCCAGCGCTCGCAGGGGATGGGTAAGTGCAGAGAGTTTCATGGCTATCTTCCTTTACATATATGCTCGAAATAGAGCGGGGGGGAACTTTAAATTCAGGGTTAAAACAGTTAATCAAACTTGATGCGGTTCGCGTTGACGGTGGAGCTGTTGGGAGCCGTTTGGCCCCGCATCTCCACCACAGCGCCATCGGCCAGTTTGCTTTCAGCGCCGTTGTCGAAGCGCGTGGCATTGGTATAACTGACCGTCACGCCGCGCAGCTCAAAGGTTTTGGCGACCGGGTTAAGGCTGCCGATGGCTCCTTTGAGCTGAATCTCTTTGCCGCTCTCGGCCAACTCGATCTGCACCTCGCTGGCCACCAGCGTGCCCGCCTTCAATGCGCCCTTGACTTCGACCCGGGTGCCTATCGCCAGGCCCGCCGTACCGTTGGGGAAGCTGGCTGTGCTGGCATCCACCCGCACCGCACCGATGCTGAACTGCAGGGTTGAGGGAGGCGATGCGAAGGCACTGATCAAGCCCTCAACTTCAGTGCGATCTCTGTCATTGGGCGTGTCCTGATTGCCGCGCAGGCGGGCCGCTTGCAGGCTGCCATTGGCATTGGGCGCGATGGCCAGGCGCACCCGGACCAGCACCCCATTGGCCAGGCCCGGGGCAATATCGGCGGTGCTCAAACCATTGAAGCTGATGGTCTCGCTGCCAATCTGGAAGGTGTTGGTCGGCGCGTTTTGCAGACGGTTCACTGTGCCACTGAGCTTGTAGCGGTCGGGTCTGCTTTTCAGTTCTATCAACGTGGCTTGCAGTGTGTTGGTGCTGGGGTTGAGGTAGCCGTGCACTTCCAGTACCTGGCCCACTGCCAGGCTGTCAAAACCTGAGGGCAGGGAGCCATCAAACACGGTGTTCAGGCCCACCGTCACGTTTTGCCCCAGGATGTTGAGCGTTTTGGCTGCGGTGTTGATGCTGCGCACCGGGCCAAGTAGCTCACTGTCAAACGCAAAGCTGCTGGCCGTCGCGCTGCCATTGGCATCCACGCTGCCTTGCACGCGCACCACCATGCCCAGACGCAGGTCACTGCGGTCGCGCTTGCCATCCTCGTCACTCACACTCAGGCTGGGGCTGCTGTCGTCAAAACGCACGCCGTTGACAAATACCGAGCCAAAGCCAGTGATGGTGCCCACATTGAAGGCGCTGAACGACCCCGTGCCGCCCGAGCCGATGGAGGCGACACCGCCACCGCCACCACCACCGCAGGCCACCAGGGCGGCCGCGACCAGCAGGCTCAGGCCTGCTGCGCCCCACAGCGCGGCAAAGCCTGCCAGCAGGCTCAAACTGAGGTGGTTCATCCACATGCGGGATCGCAGATTTGACTGCCGTAGGGCAGTCAACATCGTCGTTTTCATCATGATTTCTCCTTCGGGGACGCACCTTCTGCGCCTTTAACTTGGCTGGCATTGTGCGTGGCATCTGCCATGGCCTGTGACCAGGTGTACAGGCCCACGCGCACGCGCTGCGATTGGGCGCGCCCGGCGGCTTTATCGGCGGCAATCAGCGCCTCCAGCTCGGGGGTGAGGCTTTGCAGCAGACCGCGCCATTGCTGGGCCATGAGGCTGCGAAAGGCAACCAGCGACTGGGTGGACAGCTCGTCGGCAAAAATCGCCTGCTCCAGATGCTCCTTGCCGCTGCCCAGCACGTTGGCGGTGGCCGCGCGCAGGTGGTCGCCCACGTTGTCACCCAAAAAGGCGGTCATGCGCGCCCAGTCACCACGCGGCACAAAGGCGTTTTGTTTCAATTGCACTTGGTCTGTTGCGCCATCCCACTGCGCCAGCCCCAGGCGGCACAGCTCGTCCAGCAGGCTGCGGGGGTGCACGTCTTGCGTGACCGATTGGGCCAAACTCTCAAAACTGGCCACCGCACCCGTGCGCGCCAGCGCCTTGGGCTGGCCATCGGCACCGCGCAGGCTGGGGTCACTGATCCAGCGGGTAAACACTGCGGTGGCCGACGAGGCCTTGGGCTGGCGGGCGGGGGTGAGGGTGCTGCCCTCCTGCTCCTGCAGGCGAGTGACCTCGCGCCGCGTGAGGCCCGTGCTGGCGCTGATACGGCTGGTCAGCCGCGTGCTGGGCAAGCTGCCATGCGCCTGGATCGCCGAGTGCACCATCGCCTTGCGCAGCCGCTGTTCGATCGCCTGGATCGTCACGCCCTTGGCCAGGCACAGGTCGGCCAAGGGCTGCAACACCGCATCGACGGCATCGAGCAAAGCCTGCTGCTCCGCGCTGAGCGCGGTGCCAGTGCCAGTGCCAGCGGTGACAGGTGCGGTGATGGGTGGGGTCGACATGGTAGTATTCGTTTCGAAGTGCTTGCAGTGTAAATGTGCTAATTGCACATTTCAACGTTAATTTGTAATAAAACCCATTGAAAGCACCCAGAAACTGTCGGTTGTGAACCATGTTTGGATGCTTGCATCGCCTGAAGTCCCTTTCAGGTCGACATAAGCCGCTACCACAACAGTAGCATTCAATTTTTTACAATAAAAACCGGGGACATATTGAGGTTAGAGACGATGAGCCACTAGTAGCTCAGTAGAACAATCAGGGGACAATTAGTACAGTGATTACAGTGATTACAGGGTCAGGTCTCCCATTTCCCATTTCCCATTTCAAAGATAACGAGAGAGCGGAGTGAGCATCGTTAGCAGCATATAGCCCCGCATGCCATGACTGGGCTATCGTTCTAATCACTATTAATTTAGTAGCTGCTTAGGGTCAAGGACTACAGGGTCAGGTCTCCCATTTCCCATTTCAGAAATAACGATAGAGCGATGTAAGCATTGTTAGCAACGCATAGCCCTGCATGCCATGACTGGGCCATCGTTCTAATCACTATTAATTTAGTAGCTGCTTACGTCCTATCGACAGGGACTACAGGCTTATTTAATGGATAAAAGATCAAAAAATCAATCCCCAAAGCAAGCCACCCAGTGGACAAAGCCTGGGCAGGCTGCAGCGCCCCATGCACGCGTTTGCCCAGTCAAACAGGTGCCACCCGCGCCACCAGCCGCACGCCCAGCGCCTGGCAGACCCGGGCGATGGTGTCAAAGCGCGGCTGCGCATCGGGTTTAAAAAAGAAAATGGGGTCGGACAGCACTACAACTTGCCATCAAAGCACCACGGCAAACTTTTTTTGCTGGTTTCTAATGGTATGCTATATATTCAATAGCTTCTTACGCCCTATTCATAGGGACTAAGTGCATATCTAGCCGGTAACCTCACCCCGCCGGGTCATTCAAAGAAACACCGCAGCCGAAACCCCGTAACGCACGGCCAGTGCCTTGGCCTGGCGGGCGTTGATAGCGCGCTTGGCGTGCAAAATATCGCTGACCACGGATTGCCCGCCAATCTCAGAAGCCAGATCGCCCTGTTTGGAGCCGTGCTGCGCCATTAAAAAACGCAGCACCTCATGGGGCGGGGCATCGGGCAAAGCAGGTTGCGCGTCTTCGTAGTCCTGCACTAGCTGGCCCACCAGATCCAGCAGCCCCGCCAGTTCGTGCGACTCGTTGTCGCCCACCACGTCAAGCAGGCTGTTCATGAATGACACGGCGCGGCTGTACGTGGCCTTGTTATGGATGGTAGCCAGCCGGACCGGCAGGGTGCGCTGAAACGCCAGCCACGCAGGGGCAATGGCGGCGGGGTTAATGGCAAGTGAGCTCATGGCTTGTTACTCCTGTAGGTTTTGCTCCAGCGGTCATACGCTGCATGGGTTAACACATCGCGTACATACAGCTTTTGCCGATTAAAGTGAAGCACGGTAATGACCCTGAAATTATTGCCCCCTACATCAAAAATGACGTAGGGTGGCACATAGTCGGCTGAATTGAATGCAGCTTTTATTTGCACAAAATTTGCAAAGTTTGAAGCACTCACAATCCGGTGCCATGCCAGCAGTGGTGCTTTTGCTGTAGGGTGCGTTTGCCAAAAAGTTTCTAGTGCTTTTTTAGAAATGATGTGCATGTTTTTATTATAGCAATTTGCGATAGAAAAGGCAAGCTATTAAAGCCCCTCAACGGCGAAGACAGCCAGGGCCCCTCGCGTCATTGCATACGAGAAGGAAGTCAAAACCAACGGCATCACCGAACACAAACACTACCTTAGCGCCGGCGGCATGGTCTTTGCCCTGCAGGTCACCCGCACCGGCAACCTGGCAGCAGGCAACGCCGCCATCGGCGCTAACCTGGCCGCCAGCCTGCGCTACTTCCACCACGACCAGCTCGGCTCCATCGCCGCCATCAGCAACGAGGCCGGAGCCGTCATCGAACGCCTGGCCTACGACCCCTGGGGCAAGCGGCGCAACCTCAACGGCCTGTCCGACGTGACCGACAGCCTGGTAGGCCTGGCCACCGACCGCGGCTTCACGATGCACGAGCACCTGGACGAGATGGGCCTGGTGCACATGAACGGGCGCATCTATGACCCCTTGATCGGCCGCTTCATGAGCGCCGACCCCATCATCCAGGCCCCGGGCATGCTGCAAAGCCATAACCGCTATGCCTATGTGATGAACAACCCGCTGAATTTGACGGATCCGAGTGGGTACATGAGCTTCAGAAAGTTCCTCGGGTATGTCTCATTTGGAATACTAGGGAACTCCAGGATCGGACGCACCATAGTGACCATCGCTGCTTGTTACTTCGGGGGGCCAGCGGGATGCGCAGCGGCAACTACGCTCAATGCGTATGTCAGTGGGGCTTCGCCAAGCCAGGCAATGAGATCAGGGGGTATCGCATTTCTGTCAGCGCAAGCTTTTCAACTGGCAGGCGGAGTTGGGGAAGGGGCTAGCGCGCAGGAGGCTGCGCAATCGGTAGAGCGCTATGCAGCGCATGCGGCAGCGGGCTGCGTGAGTGCTGCGATGGGAGGTGGGCAGTGCGGAACAGGTGCTGTCAGCGCGGTGTTTGGCAAGTTTGCAACCAACGCGATTGGCGGAACACCGGGCAACTTTGACGCATACCAATTTGCCGCCACAGTAGTTGCGGGTGGTGTAGGATCGGCAATTGCGGGTGGCAAGTTTGAGAATGGGGCGGTGACGGCGGCGTATGGGTATCTCTTTAACTATTTAGAGTCAACTCGCGAACATTTTGAGTCTCAAAAATCGGTTAACCAATGCGCGTCACAACTGATTTGTATGGCCGGTGATGTCGGTGGCAATGGTTACGCAAAGACAGAATATCCTGGGCCAAATCCTACGGTTAAGTGGGGGGCGTATGATTGCAATTGCTCATCTGATGGGCAATCCTATCAATTCGTAGGTCCCGGTAAATATTTAGACAAGAATAACTTGCTGGGTGTCGATGAGATAACTGGAAAGCAATTGAATCGGAGAACGGGCGAATATTCAACGGTAACAATTTCTCAAACAGCGCGTCCCTTCACTGTAGATTTGAGTTCACGTGTACAGCGGTGGTGGTTTCAAGACTTTATTCGTTCGTTTTCTACAAACAACCAAATGACACCTTCTAGGTGAGCGCCAATGCTATCGTTTATTCACCGCTATAAAACAACTGGCAGCATGGGATTTACCGCTTCAATTCTGCTTTTTTTGCAAGCTTTTTTTTGGTCAAAGGAAACTTTTAACGTGGAAATGTGGAATGAGCTAGTGGCAGTTGTGTGGATTGGAATCTGTTTTCTTATTGTGCTTTCAAAACTGATTGGGTTTCGGTACAGACTTGCCGCAGTTTTTGCCTCAATATTGGCTACGCCCGTGCTAGTCAACGCGTTTTTTCGGGTAGGTAGCGATATCGGCACCGCTTTGATTTTTCAATCGCCAGGTATTATCGTCACGACAAACATAATTTGCTCATTTCTAGCTGCGATGTTTTCGGTAATTATTATTGGTGATTTGCAGACGTGCTTCAATAAAATCGACTCAGTAAATAGCAACTAAACGGGTAGTCTGGGACTACGGGATAAATGGGGTCAGATCACATTTATCCCAGTTAACCCTAACCCTGGATGGCCAACCTACGGACACCCCTTGCATATCCACTATTGCTATACATTCAATAGCTGTTTACGCTTTATTTATATAGCTAAAGTGCCATCTTTGATGGCTATCGATGCTCCGTCTATCGCGCTGTCAACCGCTCCAGCGCCTGCGCAGCCGTGATGATAGGAATGCCCTCAAATGTTTGCAGAACCAGCAAGTCTTGATCGCCCGAGACAATCAAGTCTGCTTTTGCGGCCAGTGCGCAGGCCAATACCGCATCGTCGTCAGGGTCGCGGCTCATGCGCTGTGCGATGGGTGTTGTTTTAACCAAGTCGTTGAGCAAAGAAAACTGCGTGCTCAAGTCAGTGGCAACCAAGCCGCGCTTGACCAGCGCCTTATCTATTCGAGGGTATTGCAAGACGCGTTCAAATTCACGTGCCAAGATGGTTGAAGTGATGCCGCGCAACTCGCCATCTAACACCTGCTGAATTAAGGCTCGGGGAGCGCCACCCCAAATCAGCCCTGATACCCAAGTGTTGGTATCAATGACGGCTCGCAGCATGAATAGCAATTTGTAGGTCTTGCGGGTTTAGCTCAGCGTCGTTGGTGGGCTGCGCGGTGAACGTCGTAATGACTTGTCTGAATTTTGCCGCAGCACGTACCCGCACGAGTTCGCGCAGCACAGAACTCACCGTGCTACTGCTGAGCAAACCAGCTTGCTGCGCAGCCAGGGCCACATCGTCAGGCAGTTCAATCGTGATGCTGGTCATGGGGTATTCCTGTAGGTAACCATTAGGGTCTCAGTTTACCGCAAAGCAGCGCCAACAGCACTGCCCGCGTACACTGCAACTCAGCCGGCATCACCGAACACAAACACTACCTTAGCGCCGGCGGCATGGTCTTTGCCCTGCAGGTCACCCGCACCGGCAACCTGGCCGCAGGCAACGCCGCCATCGGCGCCAACCTGGCCGTCAGCCTGCGCTACTTTCACCACGACCAGCTTGGCTCCATCGCCGCCATCAGCAACGAAGCCGGAGCAGAGATCGAACGCCTGGCCTACGACCCCTGGGGCAAGCGGCGCAACCTCAACGGCCTGTCCGACGTCACCGACAGCCTGGTGGGCCTGAGCACCGACCGGGGCTTCACGATGCACGAACACCTGGACGAGATGGGCGTGGTGCATATGAACGGGCGCATCTATGACCCCTTGATCGGCCGCTTCATGAGCGCCGACCCCATCATCCAGGCCCCGGGCATGCTGCAAAGCCATAACCGCTATGCCTATGTGATGAACAACCCGCTGAATTTGACGGATCCGAGTGGGTACTTCAGTTTGAAGAAGTTCTTTAGAGATTTCATCAAACATGTTGTTGTTCAAGCAGTTGCCGCAGTTGCAGATGTAGCCTTCTGCGCAGGCTACTGCACGATGGCAGTGAATGCCTACAACGGCTACAAAAATGGCGGCCCCCTTGGCATGGTTGTCAGCTTCGTTCCCGGCTCCGAGAACGTCTTTATCAACGCAGCGATAAATGCTGCAAAGGGTTGTGCTGTAGCTTCGGCCAACGGAGGGGACTGCGGCAGGGGAGCCGCTTCGGATGTGATTCGCGATTCGGGGGCGAGAGCCTCCCAGGAAGGATGATTGCGGGTTGTATTGCGGCGCGCGTGAGTAGGGGAAGTTGTGGAGATGGCGCGGGCAATGCATTTATTTCGGTAGCGGCGGCCCATGTGTCAGCGTCGGCGGTGAAAAGTTATGAAGAAATTAACCGTCCTCTGACCTGGCGGGACTACTCAAATCAGCTTGCTCCGGCGGGGTGTGCTCTGGTTGCCCCATGCGCTGCGGCTGTGGTTGGGGTCGGAATAAGGGCGGCTCAATTGGGACGAGGCTTGTGGACAAGTTGGCGATTGTTTACAATGAACGAAGCGGCTAACCCGGACAGTGGGAATGGGAGGGATGCGGCGCAGGGCGGAGCAGACAACGCAGCGGACAAACCAGCAGAACCATCTCCCGATTCGACTAGTGCAGCCGACAAAGCTAAAGAGTTGGGCTACGACCGGAAAGTCAAAGATCCGCCCTTTAATTCGCACGGGCAGCCCGTTTTTACAAATGGTAAGGACTTCATTACACCAGATGTCGATCAACACAATGGCGGTGAGTGGGAAGGGCTTTGATAGGCGAGGGCGGCGCACCGGTACCTATGACGAAAATCTAGATCGGATTGGGAAATGACATTCAGCATTCGATCAATTGATGTAGGTAATCCCTTGCAAGGGAAGTGTGAATCAATCATTGGAGACCATAAAGAAATTGTTCCTCTGATCACAACTTTATGGACTCCGGCAGCCTACGAATCTCAGTGGATGGATGCCTTGCAATCTTTAGCGGATGGGCGCGTCGATTGCTGTGTACTCATAACCGATGTTCAACCTTCAGAGGATAGCTCTGGCGTCACCTACTGGGCGATGTACAGGGAAGGGGGAAATGTGTACTTGCAAGAACAGTTCTCACGTGATAGTGCGGCATTGCTAATTGGATTGGCTAGTGCCGTGGTGCCACATATTCCGCCCAGAATTCAAGGCACCGCAGAAGAGCAAAGCGAGGTTTCCGAATGGGTGTTGTCGATTGAGGATATACGTCAGTTTGTTGAAAATAAAGGCAAGCGATATTGACTGTGGTGTTATCAAATCCATAGCTGTCTGCGCAAGCCCTACAGTTCGGCGACCAGTCTTGTCAAGCAATAAGATAAATGGAGGATAAATGAGGACTACAGGGTCAGGACTACAGGGTCAGGACTATAGGGTAATAGGACTATAGGGTCAAGTCTCCCATTTCCCATTTCCCATTTCAGAAATAACGAGAGAGCGGAGTGAGCATCGTTAGCAGCATATAGCCCCGCATGCCACGGCAGGGCCATCGTCCTATCCACTATTAATTTAGTAGCTGCTTACGTCCTATCGACAGGGACTACAGGCTGATTTAATGGGTAAAGGCTCAAAAAATCAATCCCAAAAGCAAACAACCCATGAAAAAATGGGGTCAAATACCATTTGCTCTTCACACCCATCCACAGTTCGGCGACCGGTCTTATCAAGAAAAACATGCCCAGATAGCGGCATTGCATAGTTTTCACAATAAGCTGCGATCACTATAAATACGATAGCTGTTTACGCCATATTTTGTTGGGCTGTAGCCGGATTTCAATATTATTATCTGGTCGTTCAGCTTATCGCATGGGCAATAAAACCTTCAGCTTGGCAAGCACTTCGGCCACCACATCGTCGGCGGCGCGGCCTGCTTTGCTGGCCTGGCGTGCCTCCCAATCCATGCTGCGTAGCTGGTCTGAGAGCACTACACCTTTGAGGCCTTTGACGCCAATCAACTCCACCTCAAACGGGTAGCCTTTGACCTGGGTGGTCACTGGGCAGCACAGCATCAGCCCGGTGGCTGCGTTATAGGCCTTGGGCGACAGGACAAGTGCGGGCCTGTGCCCTGCTTGCTCGTGGCCCGCCTGCGGATCGTGTTCTAACCATACGACATCCCCTGCATCTGGCGCACTGGCTCGGCTGCTTACCATGTTTCACGGCCTGCCGGTGCGCCAAAATCTACCAGCGCGTGCTGGTTATTTTTGGTGATTTTGGCGAGCATGTCTGCAAGCTGGTATTGCCGTGGCGCAGGTGCCAGAACCATCTTGCCATCCTGCATTTTCAGGTCGAGCTGATCACCACCTGCAACATGCAACTCTTTCAGCGCGGATGCGGGTAAACGCACCGCGTGGCTGTTTCCCCATTTGACGACTTCTACTAGCATGGCCACCTCCAGTTGGTAGATACATTGTATATCCAAAAATGCCTGAAAAACCAACGGCATCACCGAGCACAAGCATTACCTCAGCGCCGGTGGCATGGTCTTTGCCATGCAGGTCACCCGCAGCGGCAACCTGGCCGCAGGCAACGCCGCCATTGGCGCCAACCAGGCCGCCAGCCTGCGCTACTTCCACCACGACCAGCTCGGCTCCATCGCCGCCATCAGCAACGAAGCCGGAGCAGAGATTGAGCGCCTGGCCTACGACCCCTGGGGCAAGCGGCGCAACCTCAACGGCCTGTCCGATGTCACCGACAGCCTGACAGGCCTGGCCACCGACCGGGGCTTCACCGAAGCACGAACACCTGGACGAGATGGGCCTGGTGCACATGAACGGGCGCATCGATGACCCCTTTGCCAGCCCAATCTATGCGAGTACAGGTTCTCACTTCATAGGTCAATCCACTGGGGTTTCTCGGAAAAATATTATCGTAACGGTTGTTTCACGTGGTAAGCAACCTTTAGAATGCAAAAAAGCCGTGTCTAAAGGCTAAATTGTTTGCAAACGCTGTACATGTCTTTACTTCATCTATTGCACCGTCCATTTGGCCGCTGGCCAACTGCTATCCACCTCAGTCTTGCGCTGATCGCGGTATTGTTGGCATCGGCGCTGGGGTACGGCCTGCGTGAGCGCGTTGGTCGCCAATTTGCGGTGTCCAGCGCTAGCCTCGCTGCAGTGCAGGAGCGGGTACGACTCAATCAAGCCCTGACCTTGCCGGCACCAACTCTACCAATCGCGGACTTTACCCAGAGCCTACCGGGTCGCACTCAGGTGGACGATGTGGTGCGCGATATGGGCCGCAACTCTCAAGCATTGGGCGTGAGCCTGGGCGGCTTGACTGTGCTGCACCAAGTCCCAACTGCCGGCGAGTGGGGTAAAGTGCAGCTAACGGTCAATACGGTAGGCGAATACGGGAAGTGCAAAGTGTGGTTGGCTGAACTGCTAGGGCGCTACCCAAGTTTGGCAGTGCAGAGTCTGACCATACGGCCCGGCATAAACAACGCCACGCGGCAGGACTGGCAGCTAGTTCTAACGCTCTACGCCAGGGACTAGCTCCATGACGTTTCGCCGACGAATAATGCTAGCGCTGGGCTTAGGCGTTTTACTGGCGGCTTGGTTTGTCAGTAATAGTGGCAAACGCGCTGTACCGAGTGAACATTTTGCATTCCCTTCATCTGCCGGTGCATTGGTTGGAGCTTCCGCCCAGGCAGAAGCCAACACGCCACCGAATCGGACTGTCTTGCCTGCAAAAACAGTATCTGATGCGGTGCCACAGCAACTGAAGCGCAACAGGCTCGAAGCGGCCGCGCGCGACCCGTTTTCCCTAGAGGCGGCCACAGTGGCCCCCGCACCCCAAAAGCCCGCGTCTGCAACCTCGGCGCCTGCTTCGCAACCTGCTCCGCCACCCCTTCCTCCGCCAGTGATGGCAGCTCCCGTTCCCAGCCCCCCACAGCTCAACTTGCGCTTTATGGGTCGAATGACTAATCCGGATGGGAAGCAGGTAATTTTTGCCACCCTGGCGGAATCCCCTGTTACGCTTTCCGTTGGGCAAGAACTGGCCAATGGCTATCGGGTTGACAGCATCACAGATCGAGCAGTGCAGTTGAGCTACCCAGTACTGGGCACAACCGCAAGGCTAGACCTGCCTGAACCACCAAAATACGAAATACGATGACACATCGCTTCCTCTCAACGCCGCATCGTTTGTCGGCCATTATCTGTGCGTTTGCCCTCATAGGCTGCGCGCAGCAGGTGATTCGTGATGATGCTACCGGCAAGTTGCGTGCTGGGCAATATGAGGCAGCGATCACTGGCCTGGAGCAGGGTTTGGTGCAATATCCCGAGAGTGTGACCCTGCGCGTGGGCCTTGTCACCGCACGCTCCGAGGCCGCAGCGCGACTGGTAGCGCAGGCAGCGCAAGAACGTATCGAAGGCCGGTTAATTGATGCTGAGAAAACGCTCAAACGGGCGATCGCTTTGGATCCCCAAAACAGCCGCTGGCCAGCATTACAAGCGGACTTGCAAACCGAGCGGCGTGCGCTGAAAAGCCTGGAGGAAGCGCGCGCCCAGGCGGGAGCTGGTAAAAAAGACCAGGCTATACGCACCCTGGATGCCGCCCTGCGGGACGCACCGCGTCACCCAAGTCTGGTCGCGCTGTCGCGTCAAATGGAGCTAGAGCAGCGCTTGTCCAGTGACGGTGCAGGTCGCCGATCGTTGGCCGAAAGTCGCCCGATCAGTCTGGATTTTCGCAATGCACCTCTGTCGTCATTGCTCGAAGCAATTACGCGGGGCAGCGGCATTAATTTTGTGTTGGATCGGGACGTGAAGCTCGACAGCCGCGCCACGATCTACATGCGCGCAGGCAAGGTTGAAGATGCCATAGACATGGTGCTGGGTGCACACCAGTTGGCCCGCCGCATCATGGATCCGCAGACCCTGCTGATCTATCCCAACACGCCCGACAAAAACAAAGAGCATCAAGAACAAATAGTGCGGGTGTTTTATTTGGCGCATGCCGAGGCCAAGGCCACTGCCGCGTTGTTGCGCAGCATGCTGAGGGTCAAGGATCCGTTTGTAGACGAACGGGCCAATTTGATCGCCTTGCGAGAAACCCCCGAGATCATCACGCTGGCTGAACGCTTGGTTGCCCTGCATGATGTCGGCGAGGCTGAGGTCATGCTGGAAGTGGAAATTTTGGAAATCAAAACATCGCGCTTGACGGAATTGGGTATTAACTTCCCCAATAATTTTTCACTAACGCCATTGACCGCCAGCGGTGCGGCAGGTTTAACCGTCAGTAGTCTGCGCGATATCAATTCATCGCAAGTGGGCATCAGCGTGGCCGGGTTACTGGTAAATCTGCGCCGTGAAGTGGGGGACTTCAATACACTGGCAAATCCGCGCATACGTACCAAAAGCCGGGAGAAAGCAAAAATTTTGATCGGCGATAAAGTGCCTGTCATCACGTCCACAGCAAGTGCCAGCGGATTTGTGTCAGAAAACGTCAGTTATCTGGATGTAGGTCTGAAGCTAGATGTAGAGCCCATCGTTTCGCCCGACGACGAAGTACTTATCAAACTCGCGTTAGAAGTGAGTTCCCTGGTAAAAGAGGTGCGCAGTGCAGGAGGTTCATTGGCCTATCAAATCGGTACCCGCAACGCGACCACCAGCCTGCGCTTGCGTGACGGCGAAACCCAGTTGCTAGGTGGCCTGATCAGTAACGAGGATCGCAGCAGCTCCAATCGAGTTCCCGGTTTGGGCGATTTGCCTCTCGCAGGACGTTTGTTTTCGAGCCACAAAGATGACTACCAACGTACCGAGTTGGTTCTGGCCATTACGCCGCGCATCATCCGCCCCGCCGCACGCGCGGATATTGCGCAAGCGGAGTTGTGGGTGGGTAGCGAGTTGTCAACACGGCTGCGACAAGCCCCCGCCGCAGTGACGCGTGCCAACGTGGGTGTTTCCACAACCCCCACGCCAGCCTCGCCCGCGACTACCTCGCCCGCGTCAGCGTCCCCAGTGTTCACTCCGCCATTGGGACTTTTGGGGGAGGGTCAAGGAAGTGCCTCGCCACCTGGCGGCGCTCCCGCAGCCACTGCGCCGGCCGTAGCGATGATCGCACCGACATTACCGGGTGCCAACGCCCCGTCCCCCTTAGGCACGCGCGTACTGTGGCAGGGGCCCAGTGCGGTGAAACTGGGGGATAGCTTTGCCGTGACAGTCAATGTGAACTCTGGAGCCGATTTGCGCGGCTTGCCTATGGAGATTGCATACCCTGCCAACTTGCTGGACGTAGTGGCCATTGCAGAGGGCTCGTTCCTCAAGCAGGGAGACAGTGCGACCAGCTTTGTGCAGGCTAACAATCCGACCACTGGGCGCATCAGTATTGGCCTCTTACGCAACGACTCCACAGGGGCGACAGGCGAAGGTTCGGTCGTTCAAATCCAGTTCAAAGTCAAGGCTGCTGGCAATATTCAATTGTCATTCACCAGCCTGCGCCCGATTGGAATGGGCGAGGCGGTTAAGCTGGATCCGCCATCCGTACTCAACATCATTGCAAAATGAGAAAACCTTTTTTGCAAAACGATCATACCTCCAGGGGTTTTACCATCATTGAGCTGCTGGTCGTAATGGCGGTTCTGGGGGTTCTGGCTGCGGCGATCATGCCATTGGGCGAGGCACTGCTACGAGCCCAAAAAGAACGTGACCTAAAACAGGCGTTATGGGAAATCCGGGGGGCTATTGACGAATACAAACGGGCAAATGATCGAGGTGCCATCAAAGCAGTGCAGGCTGAGTCGGGTTATCCATCTAGTTTAAAAGCGTTGGTCGATGGCGTTGCAGATGGCCGCGCCACCGCTGGCGGGGGATCCCTATATTTTCTGCGGCAGATTCCGCGCGATCCTTTTGCCGCCCCCGATCTTCCTGCCGAGCTAACCTGGCGTCTGCGTAGCTATGCCTCGCCCCCTGAAAAGCCTATGCCAGGGAGTGACGTGTTCGATATCCGATCCTCCTCCGATGAGTTGGCCATGGACGGGACGCCCTATGCCAAATGGTGACCTTGGGGGTATCCATGCATAGCAACGCAGGCCGTGGATTCACCTTGATAGAGCTGTTGATCGTTTTTGCAGTGCTGGCTCTTTTGGCAAGCATCGTAGCTCCACGGTATCTGGACAGGGTAGAGGATGCGCGTGAAACCGTGTTGCGGCAAAACTTAATCGGTCTGCGAACCGTCATCGACCAGTTTTACCGCGATAAAGCGCGCTATCCTGTAACCCTACAGGAGCTGGTGACAGAACGCTATATTCGCGATGTCCCGACCGATCCCATCACGCAGGGCACCGGTACTTGGGTGATCGTGCCGCCTAAAAACGGTTCGGGAACCGCAGTTTTCGACGTAAAGAGCGGCGCGAAGGGAAACGCCAAAGACGGGACGCAGTATGCAAATTGGTAAGCGACCGCGTCCCGTGCTCTGGCAGCGCGGCTTCACCATGGTGGCGGTGTTGGCAGCCATGTTTTTGCTCGCCTTGGGAACCCAAGCGGTGATGACGGTTGTATCCCAGCAAGCGCAACGCGACCGTGAGGCCGAGCTTTTGCAAATTGGAGCCGCATTTGCGCAAGCCATCGGGGCCTATTACGAGTCGTCTCCAGGTTCTGTAAAACGCTGGCCCCAGTCGCTGGAAGATTTGGCAGACGACAAACGATTTGTCGGTATCCATCGCCATATTCGACAGGTTTATCTGGATCCGATCACCCGATCTACCAATTGGGGATTGCTGCGTACCAGCGATGGCGCGATTTATGGGGTCTATAGCCTAAGCGATGCTGCGCCAATCCGTTCCGGTGGTGTAGAAATAGGAAAATTAAACCTCGCGCCAGCATCCAGGTATGCTGACTGGCAGTTTGTCTATCAAACGCCGTTGGTCAACTCTAAACCCAAGCCCTAGGCCTAGCCATGCAATTTGTTGTACGTAGCATTCGCGCAGGCGATGCATCCATCTACCAACAGCAGGTCAGCGCCGCGGATGGTCAAACGCTGCGCGAACAAATGCAGGCATCCGGCCATACGGTGCTTAGTCTAGTACCAGTCTCTGCCAGGTCGTGGCGCGAAAAAGGCATTTCCCGGCACCACTTCCCATTGTTTTGCAAAGAAGTGCGCACCTTGATCCGTGCCGGCATGACGGTGGTCGAGGCGGTCGATACCTTGTCGCGCAAAGCTACCAACGCAGGGGGCGACGAAAGTATTGCCATAGCGCTGCTCACCCGCCTACAACAGGGGCAGGCCTTATCGACTGCACTGGAGGACTTGAATGGCACGCCACCCGTGTTAGTGGCCGCCGTGCGGGCAGGCGAGCGCACCAGTAACCTAGCCGAGGCACTTGACGACTATCTGCGTTTTGATAGTTTGGTCGAAAATTTGCGGCGTAAGGTGGTGAGCGCGTCTATTTATCCAGCGTTAGTCATTAGCCTTGGCGCCGCTATTTCGCTGTTTTTGCTGATGATTGTCATGCCTAATTTTTCGCGCATGTACCAAAGCCTGCGTGGACAGGCAAGGGGAAGCACGGCCTTGATGATTGAATTGAGTCAATATTTGAGTACCCACCGTACGGAAGTGTTTGCAGCATTGGTTGCATTCTTTCTTGTTTTTATCTGGTGGATCAAAAGCGGCCTAGCCCGACAAACAGCGCTGCATGTTGTGCGTGCGATTCCGTGGCTGCGCACCAGGGTAGCGGACTTCCAGTTGGCCATGATGTACCAGGCGTTGGCACTATTACTAAAAGGTGGCTATGCCATGACCCAGGCCATGACGGTTGCTGGAGAGTCGGCGCTGTCTGCAACTGTAAGCCGTGCGTTGTTACAGGCTCAGGCGCGAGTAGAGCAGGGTGGCTCAGTCGCACAGTCCATGGCAGATGCTGGCCTGTGTGACGAGGTAGACCGGCGCCTGATGGCCGCCGCTGAACGCAACGGTGATTTCCATATGGCAGCAGATGTCGTCTCACGCATGCATGGTGAGCGTTTTGAACTCTTCGTTGAGCGTTTGACACGCATTGTTGAGCCAGTCTTGCTATTGCTGGTAGCGCTCATCGTTGGGGCTATTGTGGTGATGATGTATATGCCCATATTCGATATGGCTACCCGGTTGCGTTAAGGTGCTGACATGACTAATACCGTTCAATTGCTGCAAAGTTCCGAGTTTGATGCGCTAATTGCAACGGCCAGACAACATGCAGCAACGCACAAGGCGTCGTTGTGGACAAGTTTGCTCACCACACTTGAAGCGCCGGAGGACGCGTTGACGCAAGCACTGAATAACAGCTATGGCGTTTCCACCTTTTCTGAAAGCGACTTGTCCACGCAACTGGCGACGGTGCAGGTGGAGGCGGTGGGTAGCGGTTTTGCCTTAGCGTCCGACAAACAGACATTTCTGCTCTTCGACGATCCCTGGTCCATCGAGGCAACGCAGGCCTTTGCGCGGCGCAACAACGGGCGCACGGTGCTTGCTCTCGCGCGACCAGGTCAGTTGGACCAGGCGCACCAGCGAGCAGGTGTAAACGGGGTTGCCACGAAAGGTCAGCAAACCACGGTGCAACACATCAGTTCCCTGCCAATGGGCGGTGCGGCGCAAGCAAGTCCCGTGGTGGCGTTTGTTGATGACGCGATCACCCGCGCCTATGCCGAAGGCGCCAGCGACATCCACTTTGAAACTGATCGCCAAGGCGTGGGTATCAAATATCGATTGGATGGTGTCATGGCGGTGGGCCTCCGCTTAAACGAGCCCCAACGTGCGGAGGAGATCATTTCCCGCATCAAGGTATTAGCGCAGCTTGACATTACTGAACGCAGGCGCCCCCAAGATGGCCGCATCCATTGGACGCATGCACTCGGCGATTCGATTGATTTGCGTGTTTCCATCATGCCCAGCATTTTTGGAGAAGACGCTGTATTGCGACTTCTCGACAAGGCGCAGCTACGGCACACCAGTCAAAGTATGTCGCTGGATGTGTTGGGTTTTGACCAGCAGTGGAGCGCCGCAGTGCGCGAGCTCGCTTCGCGGCCCCATGGTATGTTGCTAATTACCGGCCCTACTGGAAGCGGCAAAACAACTACGGTGTACGCTGCACTCTCCGAGGTAAACGATGGACTGGAAAAAATCGTCACCATTGAAGACCCGGTAGAGTACGAACTACCTGGCGTGTTGCAAATCCCCGTCAACGAACAAAAAGGCCTGACCTTCGCTACAGGTTTGCGATCCATCCTGCGGCATGATCCTGACAAAATTTTGGTAGGTGAGATACGCGATGCTGAAACCGCCGAGATTGCCATACAGTCCGCGCTGACCGGGCATTTGGTGTTCACCACGGTACACGCCAACAGTCTGTTTGACGTATTAGGTCGTTTCCAGCATTTTGGAATTGATCCATTCGCATTGGCATCCGCTTTAAACGGCGTTGTGGTGCAGCGCCTGCTGCGCAGGTTGTGCCCGCATTGCTTGCACTGGCGTGAACCCACCCTCCTGGAAGCAGAAAAGCTTAAGCACCTTGGCCAGGCCACACCCGCAAAACTGCCCGTGGCTGTGGGTTGCGAAAAATGCCGTAGTACAGGTTACCGTGGGCGATTTGTAGTCGCTGAGGTGCATGCGCTCAGCGATGCGGTGCGTGACCTGATTGTCCATAGAAACTCCATGACGGAACTTAAAAACTTTGTCTACAAAGACCCATCTCAGCGCCTGCTGGCGCAGGCGATGGCCAAGGTAGCGCAAGGGCATACAAGCATTGAGGAGGTGATCCGTGTGGTCGGTTTGGTCTAAAACAGTTGATCTTTATTTGAGTGCGACCTGCAGCATGCTCCGGTGGGCGCACCAGCCCGTGGTGGTAGTGACTCACCCCGCTACACTTCCCCTGGATCGCGTTTTAAGCCGGATTAAAGATGCTGCGCAGGCCACTGCACCCCGTAGCCCAAACGTACTGCGTGGCACGAAACTGCGCGTGATGCTGGGCGGCAGCCTGTGTCCACCGGTCAATCTGCTTGTGCCAACGGGTATTAAAAATTGGCAGGAATTGCAGATGCTGGCGCAAGCCAATGCTGCCCAGCAACTGGGCATCAACGCCCAGCAAACGGCCTGTGAATGGGACCATAGGGCTACAAGTATCAACGCAGCCATGCCGCTTGCATGGGTGCAGGGCTTACAGGACTGGGCCCAAGGCGAGCGCGCGAAAGTAGTTTCCATGCAGCCCATCTGGGCCGTCGCTACCCAGTCCTTGCTGGTACGGCAAGGCACGGTACGCGCCCTGTGGCTGCAAGAGCAGGACGGCGTTAGCCTACTGGCCTGTCCTGCATCCATTGCGACTCCGTCCTATGGTGCTGACACAATGCACCCCACCCACCACGGTGCGTTTCTGACAACGCCCAGTGATGCAATCACGTCTGATACGGCGAGCCATTGGCTGGCTGCGCAGCGCATTTCCCCGGCCGAGACGCTTAGGTTGGCATTCAGCGATGCCGCTAAGCCAGCGATAAACGGCGTACCAAGCCGCTGGCGTGAGCACTGGGGGGTGGCATGAAAGCCCTGCACATCGACTTTGTGCCGAGTCCCCTTTGGAGAGCCATCTGGGCGATCACAGCCCTTAGCCTTGTAGGGGCAGCAATAGCCTTTTTGCCCCCCATCTGGAAGCAGTACCAACGCCAGCGCAAGCTAGACCAATCGATTGCGCTCCTTCACCAGCAAGCCACCCCACCAGTGCGTACCACACTCATGGTGCAAACCAACCCGCGACTTGCCAACAGCCGCCAAGCCGCTGATCTGCTACAGCGAGACATCAATGGTGTATTTGCCGTAGTGGAAGCACTGAAAGAGCCGAACCTGCGTTTGTCCCGTCTCAGCCTGGATAACATGGGCGGCACGGTGCAGTTGGAATATGAGTTCGAATCGATGCTGCGTGCGTCGTCGGTTACTGTCGCGCTAAATGCAGGCTACGCATCACCGCCCTGGCGCCTGGAAAGTATCCGTCCGGCGACACCCACTAACAATTTACAGACCGGATTACCTGGTGCAACGCTTTTCCGTGCATTGTGGAGCGCTGATCTAGGAAAACTTTAGCTTGGTGTGGTTCAGTTTTAATAAAAACGCACCCGATTAGCAGGCCGCGCTACCGACACAAACGTAAGAGATGTCCCACGCGTTGCCCCAGGCACCGCAAGTTTGGGTATACGACACCGTGACATCAGTCTGCGTGTGGAATGCCGCCATGACCGCCGCCTGCGTGCCCTTGAACCGCAGAGCCGTGCTATCAATGGCGAAGCGAGCCGTTGTGTTGCAGCCGCCAGCCACATTGCTCTGCAATTTCAGCAAAAAGATTTCTCTACCACCGTTTTCGTAGGGAATATAGCCTGTGACTTTGGCGGTTTGCGATTGGGCCACCGCCAGCGTAGCGCAAAGACACAGGACAGCACATAGTGTTTTTTTCATGGTGATTTCGCCAATGGGTTGACCGAGTTAGGAGGGATGAAATTGCAAGCCCCCTTTTGCTGTGTCAAATTATGGCGCTCAATTTGCCGTTGCACCTGACTTACACGCGTTTACCAGGTTGTCATTTGCACACTTACAATTTGTTTCTCAGATGGCTGCTATGCATCTATTGACACATTTTCAGTCAATCGAATACATTACTTTTCATTAATAACGATGAAAAAGCAGGAGACATATGAAAAACAAGCTGACTCTTAAAGCCGTCCAATGCACCTTGGCTGCCGCAATGTTACTGATGGCAACGCCAAAAGCCAGCGCAGCAATTGGAGAAATGGGCAGCGGCTTCGCTACCAATTATGGTCACTACAGCACAGCGGCGGGTAGCTCTACCGTTGTGTGGGGGCTAACCTCTGCGACAGTCAATTTCCCGGCAGGGTGCACTTACCTGATTCTCACCCGCGCCACGATGGGGGCCGACGATTACAAGATCGCCCTGGCGACCATGCTGACGGCGCGCATCACCAACAAAAAGATGCGCTTTTATGCCCATGCCGATCGAGACGGCGGCTGTGGTGTGGACTATGTGCAGATGCTTGATTAGCCGACCGCTCCAGCCGGTCAAACCGTCACCCCAAAGCAAAAAATACAGTTTTAAGGAGGCAAGCATGCCTAACCGTGCCCTAGGCGATGCCAAAGCGCCCCATTCGTTGTTACGCGCCTGGTGTCAAAGGCTACAACAGCGCCTGCCAAGCGTTGGCCGCAGCCTAGTCCTTGGGCTCGGCCTACTGGGAGCGATGGCCCCCGCCCTGGTGCAGGCCCAGCAAGCCGCTACCACCCCGGGTAGCACCCCCGGCCAATTTGCTGTTTCCCCCAGCGGCGCGGCCACCTACAGCATTCCCATCCAGGTGCCACCCGGCATTGCTGGGATGCAGCCCAAACTCAGCCTGGAATATAACAGCCAGGGCGGCAACGGCACCATGGGTATGGGCTGGAACCTGGCAGGCCTGAGCGCCATCACCCGCTGCCCGCAGACCATGGCGCAGGATGGGGTCAGGGGAGGGGTTAATTTCAACGCAGACGACCGTTTCTGCATGGACGGGCAAAGACTGGTTCAAGTAGACGTGAGCGGCCTGGCGGCTCCTGAGCAAGCAGGGTATGGAAATGCCGGAACGCAGTACCGCTCGGAAACGGAGAGTTTTAGTCGCATTAGCTTTGATGGTAATGGCTTTAAAGTGGAAACCAAAGCCGGTTTGACCATAACCTATCTGCCAACGCAAACCATTGTGGGTAAGGGTGTCTTGGCCTGGGGGCTAACTAAGATCAGCGATAAGGTGGGGAATTACTTGACTGTAACCTACAACCTAGGGCTTTACTACGCTCAAACGGCTAATTATGCGGCTACCATAGATTATTATCTATGTGGTTCTACGGTAACCAGTAATTCATCATGCAGCGGTGGCAATGTCCAATGGTCTGCCACTCCTCACTACATCTGCCCAACAGGGGGTACGCTGTCGGGATCTACCTGCGTCTTTTCAGGTGTCCCGACGTCGAGTTCATTTCAGCCAAAAAGAATTGACTATGCGGGCAGTTCGGTGGTGTTTGAATACGAAACTAGGCCGGATGTGCAGACAGGTTACCTGTTAGGGGCGCAAACGAGATCCGATTTACGGTTGAAAAAGGTAACTACTTTGGTGGGAACGGCGGCAGTGAAGTATACGGTGTTGACGTATGCACCACAAACCACGCCTGTAGATCGATCCAAGCTGATATCGATTACGGAGTGTGCCGATGCCGGTACCGCAAATTGCATGGTGAGTACCAAACTCAAATGGCAAGACGACGCGGCACCTGTGCAAAACCCGGAGCTCTGGCTCGCCAACCAAAAACTGGCCTCGAACGGCCTTACCGTTGACACGTATGGTGGGTATAAATTGCAATTTACTAGTTATGTTGGCAACGATGCTAGCGGTTACGATACGACATTTACAGTCCCAAGGACTGCGTTCGAAAATCACCACATAGCTGACTTTAATGGGGATGGTAAAGCTGATTATCTTTGGAACTTCTACGGTGTCTGGTATGTTGCACTGTCGAATGGAATTGGCTTTGATGCACCCAGCCCTTGGCTTGGCACTGCGGTGCCTGCGGTCACGGTAGCAGTGCAGAAAGAGACCGATGCTAGCTACCAGTTTGTTGCCGATTTCAATGGTGATGGTAAAGCCGATCTCATGCTGCGCGACGGCGCGGGGTGGAGTGTTGCACTGTCCAACGGCAGCGGTTTTGATGCGCCTACGCAGTGGCTCGCACCCACGGTCGACGGCGTAACTACCTTTAATGCAAACTACCAGTACGTAGCCGACTTTGACGGCGATGGGCGGGCCGACTTTATGTGGAATGATGGTCGTTGGCGCGTTGCCTTGTCTACAGGGAGCAAATTCGCCACAACAGCCACACCGTGGCTAGTCCAGATAAATCCTACAGATACTAGGTACCCAACGCATAACATTGGATACCAGTATATCGGTGATTTTAACGGGGATGGCAAAGCCGATTACATGTGGAATAACGGTGGTTGGTTTGTGGCGCTCTCCAATGGCAATGGGTTTGATGCACCTAAGCTTTGGCTAAGCAGTAAAAATGCCGCAAGCAATGAAGAACCAACCTACCACCGTGAATATCAATTGATCGGTGATTTTAACGGGGATGGCAAAGCCGATTACATGTGGAACTACAACGGCTGGTATGTAGCGCTATCCAACGGAAACGGATTTGAAGCGCCTACAAAATGGTTGGCCAATGAAAATAGCGCAAATGCCAATGCACCTACATACAACATGAATTACCAATACATCGTGGATATGAATGGGGATGGTAAAGCTGATTATGTTTGGAATTATGGTGGCTTGTATGTTGCATTGTCTGATGGTCAAAAATTTTTGACACCCACGCTCTGGCTGAGCAGTACCAATCCTGCCGATCAGCAGCCGACCTATAGTACCGAGAAGCTACTCCATTATTTCGCAGACTTTACCGGCAATGGTAAACCTGACTATATGTGGAACTACAACGGTTGGAAAGTAAAGAGAAATCTTGGTGCGCAAACTGGTGTGAGTGCCATCGAGCCGGGCTTGGGACGCGCGATCTCGATCATCCAAAAGCCGCTCACAGATTCCCTTCAGTACGCCAAAGACACCACCTCGGTCTATCCTAAAATAGACCTGCAATTTCCCATGTATGTCGTCAACCAAGTCGACACCAGCAACGGAGTTGGCGGCACCAACACGGTGAGCTACCGTTACGGCGGTTTAAAAGCCGAGCAAGGCACGGGCCGGGGCATGCTGGGTTTTAGATGGATGGAGAGCACCGAGGCAGCCACTGGCATCCAAAGCTATACCGAGAACAGCCAGCAGTGGCCCTATATTGGCATGCCCCTCACAAGCGAGACCCGCAAAGCCGGGGCCGGCAATCAAGGGGTACTCAAAAGATCCACCATCACGCCCGCCTGCAAGATCCCGCAAACCGGAGCCGCCTGCAACCTGCCGACTCCGCCCCTCAACTGCAACGACCTGGCCAACAAAACTGCCTGCATAGCCGCCAGCAACAGCCGCTACTTTCCCCATATCGCCAGCAGCACCGAGGCCAGTTGGGATCTGGATCCTAATGCCCCAGCATTCCCGGTCATCACCACGCTGTACGAGTACAACCCACCCACCCCAGGTGGCCCCATCTGGGGCGACCCCACCAAGATTACCGTCAGCAACAGCGGCGGCGGCAGCAAAGTCACCACCAACACCTACAAAGCCGCCGACACCACCCACTGGATACTGGGACGCCTAGCCACGGCCAGCGTCACCAGCACCAGCGCATCGGCCAATCTGGGCACCGGCATCCTGCCCGGCGGCTTCATCACCGGGGTAGCGCCACCACCACCGCCCACGCCAGCGCAGCTGCAGGCCGCCAAGAACGCGTTGCCCGCCATCCTGATGTTATTGCTTGAAGACTGACATTTTGCATTCCCACCATCCACCAAAAGTCAACCAGAAAGGCCACCATGCTCAAAAAACTACGTAACCTCTCCTTCGCCTTGCTGCCACTGCTGTTACTTGCTGGCCAGGCCCATGCCCAGCAGTACTGCACCACCACGGTATCAAATTTATATGTCACCAAAGATGGTTCGGTGGTGGTGAATGCGGCGCTTCGGGGTGATTATTTGATGCTGTGCAATCTCAATACCGAGTGGAAAGGCGTAAGCCCCATGACCTGTGCGGCTTGGCATACGCTCACCCGCTCGGCCGTGACTCGCAAAAGCACAATGGTATTGAACTACGCCGAGACCACGCCGTGCAACTTGATTCCCCATTATCAGAACGCACCGTCCCCCTACTACGTGATGATGGCGGACTAAGCGCAGGCCCTATGCAACCCAATAAGTAACCAGCTATCCCCAGGAAATCCCATGAAAAAATTGCTTCTATCCCTCAGCTTGATTTTTTCTTTCCATCTGGCCATGGCCCAAAGCGGTAGCAACGGGCTTGTTATCACGCCAATTGCAATTAGCGCGGGTGTTATTGCCTTTATGCCTGCAGTAGGTAGCACGTTTTCGGGGTCCAAACCGGCCTGCTCCACATGGGCCTGGGCAGTCGATGTCAAAACTCCTGGTGGACGCGCCATTTATGCCATGCTGTTGCAGGCCTTTGCACTGGGTAAAACTTTGGCGGTAAATGGCACAGGTGTGTGCGATGTTTGGGGCAATTCGGAAACAGTGGCCTGGGTATATATCTCCAATTGAAGTGAATACGGCTGCACACCAACCGGGCACTTGCATTGACTCGTTTGCACAACCCATTCACTTGCGAAAAGCACCATGAACAATATGAAGCTCCACCTTGCCCATAATCTTTTGGCCCTCTGTTTTCTGTTGGGGACCACTTGTGCACACGCTTGGGATGGCACTGTGAGCGGAAAAATTTCGCAGCTCCACACCGTTCCAGCTGCCGGTAATGCCGATACCCGGGTGTTTTTGGTGGGTGTGCCCGCGATATGCAACGCGCAGGGTGTGGCCGACGCGAGTTGGGGGTACGTCAACAGTACCACGCCTAATTACAAAGGGATGCTTGCAAATTTATTGACGGCCTATGCCTTAAACAAAACGGTGACTCTTTTTTCCACAAAATCGAGTATTGGTTATTGCGAGATCGGCTATATGGTTATGTCAGACTAGCCTGACAGACGCTGCAATCAGTCCCCCCAAAAAAACACAAAGAGGCAAACCTATGCGAGTTACCCAGCTTCGTCATGTCACGACGACCAATCTAAGAGCATGCTGGAGTTTGCGCAGCATCCTGGTGACGCTGATATTGGGTACGGGCCTGTTCGCCACCGCCTCCCTGCAAGCCCAAACCATCACCCAAACCCGCAACAGCAGCTTCATCTACGGTGAGCCCGGCACCCCCGAAGCAGGCCTGTTGATTAAAGAAATCGTCGAACCCAACAGCCCGCAAGACTGCCTGCTAACCAGCTACACCTACGACACCTACGGCAACAAAGCCAGCGTCACCACCAGCGCCTGTCCCGGGGCCATCGGCACCATCACCTTCAGCGCCACCACCGGGCGCAGCGCCAGCACCACCTACCAGGCCCAGGCCGTCAGCGTCAACGGCATCGCCTACAGCATCCCCGCAGGCCTGTTCCCCACCAACAGCGCCAACGCCCTGGGCCAGTCCGAGAACAAAACCTTCGACCCCCGCTTTGGCGGCGTCACCAGCCTGGTCGGCCCCAACGGCCTGACCACCACCTGGACCTACGACAACTTTGGCCGCAAGACCAGCGAACTGCGCGCCGACCGCACCAAGACCACCTGGGCCTACGAGCTATGCAGGGATGACAGCAGCATAGCCCCCCTGCACAGGTGCCCCGCCAGCCAATGGGTGCTGATCGAGCAAAGCTTCAACGCCAACCTTACACTCAGCGGCCCCACCAAATACCAATACCACGACAGCCTGGGCCGCGTCATCCGCATACGAACCAGCGGCTTTGACGGCGACGCGGCAGGAGCCGCCGCACCGATCCTGTACCAAGACACCGAATACAACGCGCTGGGCCAAGTCAGCCGCAAGTCCAACCTGTATGGCGGTGCCACCCCTGTTTACTGGAGCGCCTTCACTTACGACGCACTAGGGCGCGTCACCCGCGAAGATGCGCCCGACAGCACCTTCAGCACCATCGCCTACAACGGCCTGAGCAGCACCGTCACCAACGCCAAGGGGCAGAAAAAAACAACCCTTAAAAACGCCCAAGGCCAAGTCGCCCAGGTCACCGACGCTGTGGGCAGCACCGTACTCTACGCCTACGACGCGCTAGGCCAACTCACCGCCACCAACGCCGCTGGCTCCATCACCAAGATAGAGTACAACCAGCGCGGCCAAAAGACCAAGATGGAAGACCCCGCCATGGGTGTCTGGCTATACGCCTACAACGCCTTTGGCGAACTGGTCTGGCAAAGGGACAGCCTGAATCAGACCACCACCATGGCCTACGACAAGCTGGGCCGCATGACCCAGCGCAACGAAGCAGACCTTACCAGCCAATGGAGCTACGATACCAATTTTGGTGGCACAGTGGCCTGCGGCCCGAGCAAAGGCAAGTTGTGCCAGGCCAGAACCGTCAGGGCCAATGGCGTGACCGACTACCTACGCAACCACACCTATGATGCCCTGGGCCGCATCCAAAGCACCGCCACCCTGCTAGACACCACCGCTACCGTCAGCGTCAGCTACGATGCCAACACCGGGCGCGTGGCCAGCAAAACCTGGCCCACCGGCTACAAGGCCAGCTACGGCTACACCCCCATGGGCTACCTCAAAACCGTCACTGGCAGCGGAGGCGGGCTCACCACCGCCAGCTACACGGTGCGCACCATGGATGCCCAGCGCATCACCCAATACCAGTACGGCAACCAGATCATCACCAACAAAGCCTATAAACAGACCAACGGCAACCTCATGGGCATCCAGGCTGGACTGGCCAGCGCGGCCAACGGCGTGATGAACCAAAGCTACGAATACGACCAGATTGGCAACCTCATTCAACGCACCGACGGTATTACTAATGTCGGTGAAACCTTCCTCTATGACAGCCTCAATCGCTTAACCAACTACAACGCCGTCGGCGCAAGCATCAACGCCAGCAGCCCCAACTTTGATGTCGGCGTGCTCTACGACGCACGCGGCAACATCCAGTACAAAAGCGACGTCGGCCAGTACTGGTACGACGGCCAGCGCCCCAACCGCCTGACCAACATCACCCTGAGCACTCCCGCCGGAGGCAAGGCCCTGACCGGCACCCGGATACTGACCTACGCCTTTGACGACTACAAGCCCGGTGCCCAGATCCCCAGCAACAGCGCCACCACGCTGGGCAACGGCAACCTGTGGTACAGCGTCAGCCGCGACACCACCCAAAACCGCCACAACGTGCGCTGGGAAGAGTACACCAGCTTTAACATGCTCTCCCAGATCAGGTACGGCAACCTGCTGGACATCAACAACCCCACCGGCACCACCGCAGACCGCACGCTCACCTTTGTCTATGGCCCCGAGCACCAGCGCATCAAGCAAGGCGTGCAGCTCAGCGCCAACACCCCCGCCGCCCTGCAAAGCGGCGCCGGCACCACCTGGTATCTCAACGGCGAAGACAGCCAGGGCCTGAGCTACGAGAAAGAGGTCAAAGCCAACGGCATCACCGAACACAAGCACTACCTCAGCGCCGGCGGCATGGTCTTTGCCCTGCAGGTCACCCGCACCGGCAACCTGGCGGTAGGCAACGCCGCCATCGGCGCCAACCAGGCCGCCAGCCTGCGCTACTTCCACCACGACCAGCTCGGCTCCATCGCCGCCATCAGCAACGAAGCCGGAGCAGAGATTGAGCGCCTGGCCTACGACCCCTGGGGCAAGCGGCGGAGCGTCAACGGTCTGTCCGACGTCACCGACAGCCTGGTAGGCCTGACCACCGACCGCGGCTTCACGATGCACGAGCACCTGGACGAGATGGGCGTGGTGCACATGAACGGGCGCATCTATGACCCATTGATTGGCCGCTTCATGAGCGCCGACCCCATCATCCAGGCCCCGGGCATGCTGCAAAGCCATAACCGCTATGCCTATGTGATGAACAACCCGCTGAATTTGACGGATCCGAGTGGGTTTAGCTGGTGGACGCGGTTTCGGGACAAGATTCTGAAGCCGGTGGCGGCGATTGCGGTGGCGATTTATGCACCGCAATTCATTGGCCAATTGTTTGCAGGGTCAGCGGGCCTGACGGGAAGCGCTTTCTACAGCGTAGCCACGACTAGCGCTTTGGGGCCGATTGCACCAGGCTTAACCGCACTCGGTTCTACTCTGGCTGCCGCTGGAGGTGGCTTTGCGGCTGGTCTCGTGGGTAGTGGGGGCGATATCAAAGCTGGATTGCAAGGCGCTTTGTCGGGCGGCGTATTTGGCGCTATTGGCGTTACAGGCGCGGCCAATGGTTGGGGCACCGGAGCCTATGTCGCTGCCCATGCCGCAGGCGGCTGCATCACCAGCGTAGCGGGTGGAGGAAGTTGCGGCAGCGGGGCGGCGAGCGCGGCGTTTGGCAAGTTTACGACCCTAGCCATAGGCGACATGCCAGGAGACTTTGCCAGAGGGGTTGCTACTGTCGTTGCAGGTGGTGTAGGATCAGTGATCGCCGGGGGTAAGTTTGAGAATGGGGCGGTGACGGCGGCTTATGGGTATCTTTTTAACTACCTTTCGAATGTCCATAAGGCATTGACTATGTCTGCGGGGCGCGATGCTGGCCTGTCGGAAAAAGACTCGCTCGCTTTGTCGCTGGCCGTCAAGGATGCTGATTTTGTTGCCGGTAGCCAATCGCCTGAAAACGCACATTGGCACTCAATGTGTTCGGCAGGGGATTCCTCGTCAGTCTGCGCAACGAAAACCGGTGACTTTCTGATGAAGTCATGGAACTCAAAGTCATTGACAGGTTTTGCTCAATTCCTTCATGCCGTGCAAGACAGTTCTGCTACCGGACATCAAGGTAGAGTTTGGGAAGGGGGCATCCCGGATAGGCAACACATTGAAGGTGACATGTATCCCGCAGGTGATAAGGCGCGTCAAATCATTGAACAATCGAGCTCAATGATTCGGTCGTATAAGTCGTTTTGTCCACAGTGTTTTCCCACATCAAAATGACATTTTTTCTTGTAATCATTACCGTTTCTTTGGTTCTCCTGTTGAATCACGCAGTATTCTTTTTTATTAAAGGTCGGGCGCTACCTCGGGTCATTCTTGCTATTGCAATTTCGGTAGTGCTTTGTTACGCCCTATGGGTTTTGCTTGGTAGGATCTTTTTTCACTCAGAAATCTGGTTTCAAAATTGGTGGACAGTGCTCGTTGGGGTCGCATTCATAGTCTCTTGGTCTGGGTTTTATCAATCAAGAAAATGAATATCTCTTTAACCATTTGCTGAGTAAAGCGCAGGTCGGTGACTTGTATTCAAAACGAGGACACCACCCCTTCGCCAAGCAATGAGAGGTGGTTCGAAGCCTCTGAACAGCTTTTCCCGAAAGGATAAATGGGGTCAGATCACATTTATCCCAGTTAACCCTAACCCTGGATGTCCAACTCACGGACACCCCTTGCATATCCACTATTGCTATACATTCAATAGCTGTTTACGCTTTATTTATAGCTAAAGTGCCTATTTTATTGCTATCGATGCTCCGTCTATCGCGCGGTCAACCGCTCCAGCGCCTGCGCCGCAGTGATGATGGGAATGCCCTCAAATGTTTGCAGAACCAGCAAGTCTTGATCGCCCGAGACAATCAAGTCTGCTTTTGCGGCCAGTGCGCAGGCCAATACCGCATCGTCGTCAGGGTCGCGGCTCATGCGCTGTGCGATGGGTGTTGTTTTAACCAAGTCGTTTAGCAAAGAAAACTGCGTGCTCAAGTCAGTGGCAACCAAGCCGCGCTTGACCAGCGCCTTATCTATTCGAGGGTATTGCAAGACGCGTTCAAATTCACGTGCCAAGATGGTTGAAGTGATGCCGTGCAACTCGCCATCTAACACCTGCTGAATTAAGGCTCGGGGAGCGCCACCCCAAATCAGCCCTGATACCCAAGTGTTGGTATCAATGACGGCTCGCAGCATGAATAGCAATTTGCGGACTACAGGGTCAGGTCTCCCATTTCCCATTTCAGAGATAACGAGAGAACGAAGTAAGCATCGTTAGCAGGTCGTAGTACAGCATTCCACGGCTGGGTCATCGTGCTAATAACTATAAATTTAGTAGCTGCTTACGTCCAGGGGACAGGGACTATGAGCCTATTTGACGGGTAAACAGCTCAAACAACAAATCCCAACGGCCAACGACCAACAACCCCGTATACGAAGCCTAAACAGGCTCCAGCTCCACATGCACCCGTTTGCCCAGTGCCGAGGCGATGTTGACCAAGGCATCCAGAGAAAACCGGGAGATGCGCCCGCGCAGCAAGTCGCTGATGCGCGGCTGGGTGACGGCGCAGTGGTTGGCGGCTTCTACTTGCGTCCAGCCATTGCCCTCGATCAGCGCGGCAATCTTGTCCATCAGCTCAGAGCGCACGCGCAGGTTCGCGGCCTCTTCAGGCGTGTCGGCCAGCGCGTCCCACACACTGGCGTAGCGGTCGGTGCTTACATGCTTCATTGAAGATCCTTTAGCAGTTGGGTAAAGCGGGTTTTGGCGGTATCAAGGTCACGCTTGGCCGTGGTGGGCGTTTTCTTCTGGAAGGCATGCAGCACATAGACGGCATCGGCCAGCCGCGCCGTGTAAATCACCCGAAACGTCCCCGCATCGTCCCACAGCCTAATCTCCTCCACACTTTTGCCAATGGAGGGCATTGGTTTGAAATCGTCGGGTTGCTTGCCCTGTTGCACCCGGTCAATCTGGCGACCCGCATCTTGGCGCACCTCTTTAGGAAACTCGCGCAGGCTTTTGAGAGAGTTTCCTAAAAATTGCACGATAAATGGGGGTCAGATCACATTTATTTCAGTTTATCCAAACACTAGATGTCCAAGCTACGGACACCCCTTGCGTATCCACCATTGCTATACAATAAATAGCTGCTTACGCTATTTTTATATGGCTTAGATTCAACTACGAGTTGCGAAACTCTGAAGTGATTGTACAAACACCCGATGTGGCGTTTTAAAGCCCAACCGTTTGCGTGGTCGATGGTTTAATTTGTCCTCAATCATTTGTAATTCTTGCTGATCAACCGTGTCCAGTTCGCGCTTCTTGGGCACATACTGGCGAACCAGGCCATTGGTGTTCTCATTGGTGCCGCGCTGGCAGCTTGCATAGGGGGTACAGAAATAGGAGATGCAGCCCAGTGTGGCATCCAGCTTCTCGTGCCAGGCAAACTCGCTGCCATTGTCGGTGGTGATCGTTTTGACCTTGTACGCAATTGGCTGTAGTAGCTGCACCATGGCTTGGTAGGCACTGCTTGCCGTACGGTCTGGCAGCAAGGCCAACAAGGTGTAGCCCGTCTTGCGCTCTACCATGCTCAGTATGGCGCTGGCGTGGTGCGGCCCTACGATGGTGTCGGCTTCCCAATGGCCTACTTGAGCTCTATGTTCAATATGTGGGGGACGCTCGTCAATACGCCTCTGGTTGGGGATCATGCCCCGGCGGTCACGTCCACCGGCGCGTTTTCTATAGCGCTTTTGGCAACGCAGATGCAACCAAAGATAGCCGTCTGCGCGTTTGTTGCGATAGATGTACTGGTAGATGGCTTCATGGCTGGCGTTAGTACAGGCGGCGGTTTGCTCGGGGCTTAAGTCCTGCAAGATGCACAGCTCTACTTGTCGCCAGGTGTGAAGAGGGATGACTTTGGCATTGCGCGATTGGGCGGCGCGAAGGTTTTTTCGCTGTTGGGCGTATTTGGCATCGTAGCCCGCAGCGCCACTGCCTTTGTTTATCTCGCGGTAGATGGTGCTGGGGCTGCGATCTAGCCCGGCTGCAATGGCTTTAACCGGCAGGCCTGAGGCAAGGCCGATTTGAATTTGGTATCGTTCGTGTGGGCTGAGGTGGTGGTTCATGTGTTGCAAACTTTGACTTTGGTCGGTCGGTAAACCTCGCAGCAATTGCTACTTCGGCCCACCTATTACATTAGAAAAGTTGCAACTCGTGTTTGAATCCAAGTGGCTAAAACACGTATTTAATTGCCATCGATGCTCCGTCTATCGCGCCGTCAACCGCTCCAGCGCCTGCGCAGCCGTGATGATCGGGATACCCTCAAATGTTTGCAGAACCAGCAAGTCTTGATCGCCCGAGACAATCAAGTCTGCTTTTGCGGCCAGTGCGCAGGCCAATACCGCATCGTCGTCAGGGTCGCGGCTCATGCGCTGTGCGATGGGTGTTGTTTTAACCAAGTCGTTGAGCAAAGAAAACTGCGTGCTCAAGTCAGTGGCAACCAAGCCGCGCTTGACCAGCGCCTTATCTATTCGAGGGTATTGCAAGACGCGTTCAAATTCACGTGCCAAGATGGTTGAAGTGATGCCGCGCAACTCGCCATCTAACACCTGCTGAATTAAGGCTCGGGGAGCGCCACCCCAAATCAGCCCTGATACCCAAGTGTTGGTATCAATGACGGCTCGCAGCATGAATAGCAATTTGTAGGTCTTGCGGGTGTAGCTCAGCGTCGTTGGTGGGCTGCGCGGTGAACGTCGTAATGACTTGTCTGAATTTTGCCGCAGCACGTACCCGCACGAGTTCGCGCAGCACAGAACTCACCGTGCTACTGCTGAGCAAACCAGCTTGCTGCGCAGCCAGGGCCACATCGTCAGGCAGTTCAATCGTGATGCTGGTCATGGGGTATTCCTGTAGGTAACCATTAGGGTCTCAGTTTACCGCAAAGCAGCGCCAACAGCACTGCCCGCGTACACTGCAACTCAGCCGGCATCACCGAATACAAACACTATCCTTTAGCCGGCGGCATGGTCTTTGCCATGCAGGTCACCCGCAGCGGCAATCTGGCCGTAGGCAACGCCGCCATTGGCGCTAACCTGGCCGTCAGCCTGCGCTACTTTCACCACGACCAGCTCGGCTCCATCGCCGCCATCAGCAACGAAGCCGGAGCAGAGATCGAACGCCTGGCCTACGACCCCTGGGGCAAGCGGCGCAATATCAACGGCCTGTCCGACGTGACCGACAGTCTGGTGGGCCTGACCACCGACCGGGGCTTTACGATGCACGAGCCCCTGGACGAGATGGGCCTGGTGCACATGAACGGGCGCGTGTATGACCCCTTGATCGGCCGCTTTATGAGCGCCGACCCCATCATCCAGGCCCCGGGCATGCTGCAAAGCCACAACCGCTATGCCTATGTGATGAACAACCCGCTGAATTTGACGGATCCGAGTGGGTTTAGCGCGTGGACGAGGATTCGCGGCTTTGTTGTCTCAGTGGTCGCAGCGATTGCGGATGCCTATGGTTGTGCCGGTTATTGCTCGCAAGCAGTGCAGTATTACAACTACGCGAAGACTGCACAGGGTTACTACAACGCCTATCAACAAGGGGGGTGGTCAGCAGTAGGGCGATCCTATGCCAGGACTTCGTTGTCCGACTTCGTTGGACAGGCGGCTTTTGGCACTTCGGGTGACGTGGGTGTAGGACAGGAATACGGCTTGGAGCATTACGCAGCAACGGCAGCCGCAGGGTGCGTCAGTTCTGTAGCCAGTGGAGGCAAATGTGGCAGTGGGGCTGCGGCGGCGATTGCGGGAAAGTTTGCGACGCAGATGACCGACGGTGGGGGCCTTAATAGCCAAATACGCTACTTCATTGCGCAGGCGGTAGGCGGGTTAGCATCGGAAGCAGCAGGTGGTAAGTTTGCTAATGGGGCGCAGACGGCGGCGTTTGGGTATCTCTATAATGCCATGGATCATCCTGACGGATGGGATTCGAAAAATGGTCGCGGCCCCAACATGCGAGGCCGTGATGCGGAAGACATTGCGCGCGGTGTATTGGAATCGCAAGGGTACACATTCAGAGAGCGCCAGGTAACTGCGTCAGACGGTACTCAGGTGCGCGTGTATGACCTGTTGATGACGGGCCCTGATGGGCGAAACATGGCCGTAGAAGTAAAGTCGTCCATAGGCGACATCCTCAAATTAGACATGGCGCAGGTCAAATTCGATGCCCAAGTTTATGAGAGGGGCGCAACGATATTTACCACCTCCGGTACAGAGATCGTGAGACAGGTTATGTATATCGGTATTGATTTTGGCTCCAACCGAGCTGCATCTTTCAGCTCCTTCCGACTGAAAACAATATTGGAAAGCTCAGGCATAGACATGCAAATTAAGCGATCTGGAAGGCCGTAATTGATGGCTCATACAATGAAAACTGTGACATCACTATTTGCGAAAGCGTTGACAGCAGAGATGGCTGTCCGTGGATATGCGCCCATGGTGGTGTCCATGCCAATGCAAACTGTTTATGCCTTCGAAAAGGCAATCAATCCAGAAATGCATTGCTACATCGCCTTTCGATACATGGCTGCACCAAGGGCTTATGACGTGACGTTGGGTGTTGAGAGTGTTGAATTACAGCCAGTCGTGGAACAGGCACTGGAAAAATTTAGCTCCTTGGCTGGTGGGCTTGCCTATTCTTCTGCAACGTCTCCGACGGCACGTGTTTTATTTAATGCAGATGTCTTCACAAAGCCGGATATCGGTGAAGTTTTGCCAGCCAAAGCAAAGCACGTGAAGCCATATCTTGATGTGCTTTTTGCGAATGCTGTGCAGCCAATCTTTGAAGCAACAGCAGACCGCGAAAGTTTATTGCGTCTGCTGCTGCGAATGGATGCACCTTTTAATCGTTCCTTCTTGTCGCGCAGAGTTCTGTTTATCGTCAAACTTGCATGCGTGACCCACAGTGATTGGGCGCCTATTCGGGCGCAACTCAAAAAAATTGAAGGCTCCCTTAGAAATGATGCCTATCTTGAGAAATACTCAGGTTCTCTGATAGACGATATTTACGCGTACTTTGTTGAAGTGCGGACTACAGGGTCTACAGCGACTACAGGGTCACGACTACTGGGTCAGGTCTCCCATTTCCCATTTCAGAGATAACGAGAAAACGGAGTTGGCATCGTTAGCAAGTCATAGCGCCGCATGCCACGGCAGGGCCATCGTTCTATCCACTATTAATTTAGTAGCTGCTTACGTCCTATCGATATGGACTACAGGCTTATTTAATGGGTAAAAGATAAAAAAATCAATCCCCAAAGCAAACAACCCAGGGACTACAGGGTCAGGGACTACAGGGTCAGGTCTCCCATTTCCCATTTTAGAGATAACGAGAAAACGGAGTTAGCATCGTTAGCAAGTCATAGCCCCGCATGGGACGGCTGGGTTATCGTTCTATCCACTATTAATTGGGTGCAGGGTCAGGTCTCCCATTTCCCATTTCAGAGATAACGATAGAGCGATGTAAGCATCGTTAGCAAGTCATAGCCCCGCATGCCACGGCTGGGTTATCGTTCTATCCACTATAAATTTAGTAGCTGCTTACGTCCTGGCGAAATGGACTACAGGCTGATTGGATGGGTAAACAGCTCAAAAAATCAATCCCAACAGTCAACAACCTAATATACAAAGCCTAAGCAGGCTCCAGCTCCACATGCATCCGATTGCTGAAATGAAAAACGGGGCAATGCCCCCGTTCAATTTATGCAAGTTCTAGGCGCTTTTCTATGCGATCGACTCGTTCGGTAAGTCCGTCAAAACTTATTTGTTGCCGTGCCTGGTCGCCCGATACATGGGCGATATCGCCGCGCACGCCAGCAATTGATATTTCAACTTGAGATATGCGACCTTTTATTTCTTTAAGTTCGCGCTCAATTCGCTCTTGTCCAGATTGAAAGCGCTTGAGATGCTCAAGAATGAGGTTTTCGATTTGTGATTCCATTTTTGAAGTTTACCCCAGTTTTCAGAAAAAGACATAACCCAAGGACTACAGGGTCACGGGACTACAGGGACTACAGCGAGGGACTACAGGGACTACAGGGTCAGGTCTCCCATTTCCCATTTCAGAAATAACGAGAGAGCGGAGTGAGCATCGTTAGCAGCATACAGCCCCGCATGCCACGGCAGGGCTATCGTTCTATCCACTATTGATTTAGTAGCTGCTTACGTCCTATCGACAGGGACTACAGGCTTATTTAATGGATAAAAGATCAAAAAGTCAATCCCCAAAGCAAACCACCCAGTGGACAAAGCCTGGGCAGGCTGCAGCGCCCCATGCACGCGTTTGCCCATTCAAACTGGAGCTACCTGCGCCACCAGCCGCACGCCCAGCGCCTGGCAGACCCGGGCGATGGTGTCAAAGCGTGGTTGCGCGTCGGGTTTGAGTGCTTTGTACAGCGCCTCGCGGGCCAGGCCGCTGGCGCGTGCGATCTCGGTCATGCCACGTGCGCGGGCTATGTCGCCCAAGGCAGCGGCCAGCAGGCCAGGGTTGTTCTCTTCCAGAATGGCGGTTAAATACTCCGCCACCGCCGCGTCGCTGTCCAGATATTGCGCAGGGTCAAAGCTGGGCAAGTTGTTGATACTGATTTTCTTTTTGGTCATTTCTCAATTCTCCAGTTGCTGCAACAAAGTGAGTGCTTTGGCAATATCGGCGGCCTGCGTCGCCTTGTCGCCGCCGCCGAGCATGACAATCAGCACCTGACCGCGCTGCACATAGTACATGCGCCAGCCGGGGCCAAAGTGCTCGCGCATTTCCATCACACCGCTGCCTACGGACTTAACATCCCCCAATAGTCCAAACGATGCTTTGCGCAAACGCGCCACCAGTCTGCGCTGGCTGGCACCATCGCGCAAGCCCCGCAACCACACATCAAACTCGGGGGTGGTCTTAATCTCGATCATGCCATTGCATTGTAATCAATCGATGACGTTTTGTCAAATCACCCACCATCGGCACCAACCAGGCCGCCAGCCTGCGCTACCTGCACCACGACCAGCTCGGCTCCATCGCCGCTGTGACCGATGACCTACTGGGACGTTTAATGAGGGCAATAATGGGTCAAACAATAATGGGTTCAGACACCAATAGCAGATCACGCAGAAGTGCCCAGTCCTGCAATACAGCTCTCACTGGCAAAATTCTCATTTTGCTACAATTAGTATAGCTGAATGCGTCCTATTGACAGGGACTACAAGCATATTTCTATGGTAATCGCCGAGCCAGCACCTTTAGCGGGACTACAGGGTCACCCATTTCCCATTTCAAAGACAACGAGAGAACCGGGTAAGCATTGTTGGCAGCGCATAGCCCCGCATGCCACGGCAGGGTTATCATTCTATTTACTATAAATTTAGTAGCTGCTTACGTCCTATCGACATGGACTACAGGCTAATTTGATGGGTAAAAGCTCAAAAACTCAATCCCGAAAGCAAACAATTCAGTGGGCAAAACCTGGGCAGGCTCCAGCACTCCATACACGCGTTTGCCCGTTCAAACAGGTGCCACCTGCACCACCAGCCGCACGCCCAGCGCTTGGCAGACTCGGGCGATGGTTGACGTGCCCCCTTTCTAGCCTGGCTCCCTATCGCACATTGCGCGCTTGCGCCAGGGTGCTGCACAGTGCGCTGGCCGCCTGCACAAAGCGTGGGCCCATGCGGGTGAGCAGGGCGGCATCGACCGTGTGCAGTTGGGCGTTGCGCACGGCGGCGATCTTTGGGAAGCGACTCCAGGCGCTGAGGCGGTTGTCTGCCTCGCCGCCGCCCAGGATGGTTTGGGGGTTAAACGCCAGCACCGCCTCGCGGCCCACCGTGGGCGTAAGTGCGGTCAGTGCATCAAAGCCCTGCACGCCGCCGCACATGCGGATGGCCTGGCTGACGATGTGCTGGCCGTTGAAGGTCATCAGCGGCGCGCCCCAGACCTGGTAGAACACCCGTACTGGCGCGGCGTTGGCGTATTGGGCTGAAAGCGCTTGCCACTGGGCACGCAGCGTGGTGGCCTGCGCGGTGGCCACCGTGGGCATGGCGCTGAGCTGGCCGATGCGCTCCAGGCTGGTGGCAATGTCTTCCACCGAGCGGATCTCGCTCTCAAACACGGCAAAGCCGCGCCGCAGGGCCAGCGCCTTGAGGGCGCTGCGCTGGCGCTCGGGGGTGCCGCTGTGCCACACCAGCACCAGGTCGGGTTTGAGGGCGGCGATACGCTCCAGGTTGAGGGCAAAGGCATCACCCACCAGGGGCAGCTTTTTCACGGCTGCGGGGTAGTCGCTGTAGCGGCCTACGGCCACCAGTTGCTCGCCCGCGCCCGCAGCGTAGACCAGCTCGGCCAGGTTGGGGGCCAGGGTGATGATGCGGCGGGCGCTTTGCGCCAGGCGGATGCGCGTGCCCGCATCGTCCATCACCTCTATTTGCTGGCCAAATAGGCTGGTAGTCCCTGTCAATAGGACGCAAGCAGCTATAAATTTAATAGTATTCATGGGCCGCTTACGGTCTGGCGGTTTTGGGCAAGTAGGCGCAAAACTGCGCTACGCCGCACTGGTGGCACAGCGGTGTGCGCGCCTGGCAGACATAGCGGCCATGCAAAATCAGCCAGTGGTGGGCATCCACCAAATACTCGGGCGGAATGCGCTTTACCAAACCCATCTCCACCTCATACGGTGTTTTGCCGGGCGCCAAACCCGTGCGGTTGCCCAGGCGAAAGATATGCGTGTCCACCGCCATCGTCGGCTCGCCAAAGGCGACGTTGAGCACCACATTGGCGGTCTTGCGCCCCACACCGGGCAGGGCCTCCAGCGCCGCGCGGGTGCGCGGCACGCCGCCGCCGTGTTGCTCTACCAGGATGCGGCAGGTTTGCAGCAGGTGCCGGGCTTTGCTGTGGTACAGGCCGATGGTGTTGATGTAACCCTCCAGTCCGTTCAGCCCGAGGTCCAGGATGGCCTGCGGCGTGTTGGCCACAGCGTACAGCTTGCGGGTGGCCTTGTTCACGCCCACATCGGTGGCCTGTGCGCTCAGCAGCACGGCGGCCAACAGCTCAAACACGCTGGTGTATTCCAGCTCGGTATTGGGCATCGGGTTGGCGGCTTTAAGAGCGGCAAAGAAGGAGGCAATGTGCTCTTTTTTCATGGGTGTCGTTGGTGAGGGGGGTATCTAGGTAACGCAAAAAGCGCAAAAAATTCGCAAAAAACGCTAAAAAAGAAAAACTTAAAAACAAATTTCCGAGAAAAAGTCTGATGGTATTTTTGTATTTCTTTCGCGTTTTTTGCGAATTTTTTGCGCTTTTTGCATTACCTAAAGCGCACGCACCTTAGCCACCCGCAGCCAAATTCTCCAGCACCCGGCGGTAAATATTTTTCAACGGCTCAATATCCGCCACCAACACATGCTCGTTGATCTGGTGGATGGTGGCATTCGGTGGGCCCAGCTCGATGGTTTGCGGGCAGATTTTGGCGATGAAGCGGCCGTCGCTGGTGCCGCCGGTGGTGGACAGTTCGGTGGTGATACCTGTCTCAGCATGGATCGCGGCGCGCACGGCTTGGATGAGGCTGCCTGTGCCTTCTTGCACGGGGGTGAGGAAGGGCAGGCCGCCGATGGTCCAGGCCAGGTCGTAGTCTGTGCCGGCTTGCAGGCCGTGTTGCGTGAGAACGGCTTGCAGGCGCTGCTGCAAGCCTTCGGGCGTGGACTCGGTGCAAAAGCGAAAGTTAAAGTCGATCACCACCTGGCCGGGGATGACATTGCTGGCACCGGTGCCGCCTGCAATGTTGCTGATCTGCCAGGAGGTAGCGGGGAAATACTGGTTGCCTTGGTCCCATTCGATGGTCACCAAGTCTGCCAGGATGGGCGAGACCATGTGGATCGGGTTTTTGGCCAGGTGCGGGTAGGCGATGTGGCCCTGGATGCCCTTGATGGTGAGCTTGCCGCTCATGGTGCCGCGCCGGCCGTTTTTGACCATGTCGCCGGTGCGCTTGACGCTGGTGGGCTCGCCGACGATGCAAAAGTCCAGCAACTCGCCGCGGGCTTTCAGCAGCTCGCACACTTTGACGGTGCCGTCCAGCGCGGGGCCTTCTTCGTCGCTGGTCAGCAGGAAGGCGATGTTCAGGGGGGCCTGCGGCTGCGCGGCGACAAATTCTTCTACGGCCACCACCATGGCGGCAATCGAGGTTTTCATGTCGCTGGTGCCGCGCCCGACCAGCTTGCCGCCGCTGTGCGTGGGCACAAAGGGCGGTGAGGTCCATTGGTCCAGCGGGCCGGTGGGTACCACGTCGGTGTGGCCCGCGAAGACCAGGGTTTTGGCGGACGGGCTGTTGGTTGCTATATTTTTAATAGCTTCTTGCGTCCTGGGGACAGGGACTACAGCACGTTTTGCCCATAAATTGCGGACGCGAAAGCTGCTCGGGCCGCTGTCGAGCCATTCGCAGACAAAACCCAGCGGCTGCAAGCGCGCGGCGATGATGTCCATGCAGCCCGCATCGTCTGGCGTGACGGAGGGGCAGGCAATCAGCTGCTCGGCAAGGCGCAGGGTGGCAAGTGGTATGGGCATGGGGCGTTGGTGTAAGCGGCGATGGTTCGCAATGGCCAGGCAGATGCGACTTAATGTTTCACATCGAGTGTGATCTCGGTAAACGACGGCGTGTCGTCCACCTCGGGCTCGGCTTCCTGCGCTTGTTTGGCGGCGTTGAAGTCGTTGGCCAGGCGCCACATCAGGTTGGTGGGACTGTCGGCAAACAGGATGCCTTCTTTGCGGTCGATGATGCCCTCGGTAATCAGGCGGGCAATGTCTTGCTCAAAGGTTTGGGCGCCTTCGACCATGGCTTTTTCCATGGCGTCCTTGGCATCGGAGAACTCGCCTTTGGCAATCAAATCAGATATGAGCTTGGTGTTGAGCATCACCTCTACCGCCGGGGTGCGGGTGCCATGCACGGTGCGCAGCAGGCGCTGCGAGACGATGGCCTTGAGGGCACCGGCCAGATCGTCCAGCATGGTTTTGCGCACTTCTACCGGGTAAAAGCTCAAGATACGGTTCAATGCCTGGTAGCTGTTGTTGGCGTGCATGGTGGCCAGGCACAGGTGGCCCGACTGGGCGTAGGCGATTGCCGCAGACATGGTCTCGCGGTCACGGATCTCTCCAATCAAAATCACGTCGGGTGCCTGGCGCAGGGCATTTTTCAGGGCGATTTGCATCGACTGGGTATCTGAGCCCACCTCGCGCTGGTTGACAATGGATTTTTTATTGGTAAACAAAAATTCCACCGGGTCTTCCACGGTGAGGATGTGGCCCGCCACCTTGCTGTTGCGCTGGTCAATCATGGAGGCCAGGGTGGTGGATTTGCCTGCTCCGGTGGCACCCACCATCAGCAGCAGGCCGCGTTTTTCCATGATCAGCTCGCTCAAAATCGGCGGCACATTCAGCGTCTCCAGCGCGGGCACGGTGGCCTGGATGTAGCGGATCACCACCGCGTAGCTGCCGCGCTGGCGCATGGCGCTAATACGGAAGTTGCCCACATCGGGGATGGCATGCGCCATGTTGAGCTCACCGGTTTCCTGCAGCTCTTCAATGCGCTTGGGCTCCAGAATCTCGGCCAGGAAACCTATCGGCGCGTCGGCGGGCAGGGCCTGGTTGTTGATGGGCACACACTGGCCGTTGATTTTGATGGTGGCCGGAGAAAACGCTGACAGGTACACGTCAGAGGCTTTCTTCTCGGCCATGAGTTTCAAAATACGGACCATGGTGCTCATCGGGAGTTCCTTGCAGCTATAGTTTTAGTAGCATAAAATGACCACAGCACGTGGACTATGGGCGTATTTATCGGTAAAATCAGTCGCGCAGCAGGTCGTTGAGCGAGGTTTTGGAGCGGGTCTGTGCATCCACCCGTTTCACGATGACGGCGCAGTAGGTGCCGGGTTCGCCTGGATTTTTGGGTGGACGCGAGCCGGAGATCAGCACCGAGCCGGTCGGAATGCGCAGCTTGCCTGGCTCGCCATCGAGCCATTTGCCGGTGGTGCGGTCAAAGACCGGTGTGCTTTGGCCCAGGTACACGCCCATGCCCAGTACGCTGTGCTCTTCCACGATCACGCCTTCCACCACCTCGGAGCGCGCGCCGATAAAGCAGTTGTCTTCAATGATGGTGGGGCCCGCCTGCACCGGCTCGAGCACGCCGCCAATGCCTACGCCACCCGAGAGGTGCACGTTTTTGCCGATCTGTGCGCAGCTGCCCACGGTGGCCCAGGTGTCGACCATGGTGCCTTCGCCCACGTATGCGCCGATATTCACATAGCTGGGCATCAAAATGGCGCCCTTGCAGATGTAGCTGCCGCGCCGTGCCACGGCGGGCGGCACTACGCGCACGCCAGTGGCCTTCATCTCGTCGGCGCTGAGGTGGGCAAACTTGGTTTGCACCTTGTCATAAAAGCCCAGGTCACCGGCTTTGACGACTTCGTTGTCTTTCAGGCGGAAGGACAGCAACACGGCCTTTTTGATCCACTGGTGCGTCGTCCACTGGCCCACGCCGGTCTGGGTGGCCACGCGCAGCTTGCCGGTGTTGAGCTGGCTGATAACCTGCTCGACCGCATCCACAATGTCTTTGGGGGCAGAGGCGGGGGAGAGGGTTGCGCGGTTTTCCCAGGCGGCATCGATGGTGGTTTGGAGAGGTTGTGTCATGGTGTTGTCTAAATGATTGGTTGAACTGAAGGCTGGAAAGGTAACGCAAAAAACGCAAAAAGAACGCTGAAAACGCAAAAAAGAAAACAGTTTTAATAAATTTTCATTGGTATTTTTTAGCGCTTTTTGCGTAGTTTTTGCGTTTTTCGCGTTACCTGATTAATCTGTTTGAGATTTCACAAAATTAACAATCCGCTGGGCCGCCTCCACGCATTCCTGCGTTTCGGCCACCAGCGCCATGCGAATAAAGCCGGTTCCGGGGTTGTGGCCCTGCACTTCGCGGGCCAGGTAGCTGCCCGGCAGCACCGTCACATTGTATTGGGCTAGCAGGGCTGCGGCAAAAGCGGTGTCGCTGCCGCCGCATACATTTTCAGGGATTTGCGCCCACAGGTAAAAAGCCGCATCGGGAAGTTTGACTTTGAGGACATCCTCCAGCAGCGGCGTAACAGCGGCAAACTTGGCGCGGTACATGGCCCGGTTGTCCACCACATGCTGCTCATCGTTCCAGGCGGCAATGCTGGCGGCCTGCACGGTATGGCTCATGGCGCTGCCGTGGTAGGTACGGTAGAGCAAAAACTGCTGGATGATGGCCGCGTCCCCGGCCACAAAGCCGCTGCGCATGCCGGGTACGTTGCTGCGCTTGGACAGCGAGGTCAGGGCGATGAGGTTTTTAAAATCTTTGCGGCCTAGCCCGGCTGCAGCTTCCAGGCCGCCCAGCGGCGCTTCATCGCGGAAATAAATCTCGCTATAGCACTCGTCCGAGGCAATCACAAAGCCATATCTGTCGCTCAGGTCAAACAGTTTTTTCCACTCGGGCAGGGGCATGACCGCACCCGTGGGGTTGCCGGGCGAGCAGACAAAAATCAGCTGCGTGTTTTGCCAGACCTCTGCTGGCACCCCCTCCCAGTCCACCGCAAAATTACGCGCCGGGTCGCTGCTGACGTAGTACGGCGTGGCCCCTGCCAATATGGCTGAGCCTTCGTAGATTTGGTAGAACGGGTTGGGGCTGATCACGGTGGCGTTTGGTTGGGTGGGGTCTACCACCGTTTGCGTCAGCGAAAACAATGCCTCACGGGAGCCATTCACCGGCAAAATCTGTGTTTTGGCATCCACGGTTATCGCGTAACGACGCTTAAGCCATGCCGCGCAGGCCTCGCGCAGCGCAGGCTCGCCCGCCGTAGCCGGGTAGCCCGCCAGGCCTTGCAGGTGGTTTACCAGCGCGTCTTTGATGAGTTGGGGCGTGGCGTGCTTGGGCTCGCCAATGCCCAGACTGATGGGGCGGTAAGCACTGTTGGGGGTAATGGTTGCAAAAAGTGCACGCAGCCGCTCAAAAGGATAGGGCTGTAGCTGGGAGAGCAATGGATTCATGCCCAGATTATCCCGCATACGCTGGATGCGCTATCGTTGATCTGTGTCAATGGCCAGTGCCTCGTGGGGCTTGAAAATCCGCCAATCAACCCTAGCTGGGAACCAGACAGACATTTCCCATGCCAATTTAGGCGGAGCATCTATGCGACTTGACAAACTCACCACCAAATTCCAGGAAGCCTTAAGCGACGCACAAAGCCTCGCTTTGGGTAACGATAACGGCTATATCGAGCCTGCCCACCTGCTGTCTGCCATGCTGCGCCAGCAGGACGGGCCGCGTGCCTTGCTGGAGCGGGCAGGGGTCAATGTGGCGGGCTTGCAGGCAGCGGCTGATGCGGCCATCAAGAAGTTGCCGCAGGTGCAGGGCCAAGAGCAGATTGGCGTGGGGCGCGACCTGGCGGCGCTGATCCAGGGGGCCGAGAAGGAGAGCATCAAGCGCAATGACCAGTTTATTGCGGGCGAGTTGTTCTTTTTGGCGCTGGCTGACAGCAACCAGGAGATTGCAAAAACCGCCAGAGAAAACGGCCTGAACCGCAAGAGCCTGGAGGCCGCAATTACCGCCGTGCGCGGTGGCCAGGGCGTGGACAGTGCGGACGCGGAGGGGCAGCGCGAGTCGCTGAAAAAATACTGCATGGACTTGACCGAGCGCGCCCGCATGGGCAAGCTGGACCCGGTGATTGGCCGCGACGATGAGATTCGCCGCGCCATCCAGGTGCTGCAACGCCGTACCAAAAACAACCCGGTGCTGATTGGCGAGCCGGGCGTGGGCAAGACGGCGATCGTCGAAGGCCTGGCGCAGCGCATTGTGGCGGGCGAGGTGCCCGAGTCGCTCAAAGGCAAACGCGTGCTCAGCCTGGACATGGCGGCACTATTGGCCGGTGCCAAATTCAGGGGCGAGTTTGAAGAGCGCCTGAAAAACGTGCTGAAAGACCTGGCCAAGGACGAAGGCCAAACCATTGTGTTTATCGACGAGCTGCACACCATGGTGGGCGCAGGCAAGGCCGAGGGCGCGATGGACGCGGGCAATATGCTGAAACCCGCACTGGCACGCGGCGAGTTGCACTGCGTGGGTGCCACCACGCTGGATGAATACCGCAAATACATTGAAAAAGACGCGGCGCTGGAGCGGCGCTTCCAGAAGATTTTGGTGGGCGAGCCGACGGTAGAGGCCACCATCGCCATTCTGCGTGGCCTGCAGGAAAAATACGAGGTGCACCATGGCGTACAGATCACCGACCCGGCCATTGTGGCGGCGGCAGAACTCAGCCACCGCTATATCACCGACCGCTTTTTGCCCGACAAGGCGATTGACCTCATTGATGAGGCGGCGGCCAAAATCAAGATCGAGATGGACTCCAAGCCCGAGGTGATGGACAAGCTGGACCGCCGCATGATCCAGCTGCAAATCGAGCGCGAAGCCGTGCGCCGCGAGAAGGACGAAGCCTCGCGCAAACGCCTGGGGCTGATAGAAGAAGAAATTGGCAAGCTGCAAAAAGAAATCTCCGATCTGGACGAAATCTGGAAGGCCGAAAAAGCCCAGGCCCAGGGCAGTGCGCACATCAAGGAAGAAATTGACAAACTGAAGTTCCAGATTGAAGAGCTGACCCGCAAGGGCGACTACAACCAGGTGGCCGAGCTGCAATACGGCAAGCTGCCCGCGCTGGAAAAATCCTGGAACGAGGCGCAAGCCAAAGAGGCCAGGAAGGGCGAAACCAAAGCGCCGCGCCTGTTGCGCACGCAAGTGGGTGCGGAGGAAATTGCCGAAGTGGTGGCGCGCGCCACCGGCATCCCGGTGTCCAAGCTGATGCAAGGCGAGCGCGACAAGCTGCTCATCATGGAGGGCAAGCTGCACGAACGCGTGGTGGGTCAGAGCGAGGCCATCACCGCAGTGGCCAATGCCATCCGCCGCTCACGTGCGGGCCTGTCTGACCCGGGTCGCCCGACGGGCTCATTCCTGTTCCTGGGCCCCACGGGCGTGGGCAAGACCGAGTTGTGCAAGGCGCTGGCAGGATTTCTGTTTGACAGCGAAGACCACCTGATTCGCATCGACATGAGCGAGTTTATGGAAAAGCATAGCGTGGCACGCATGATTGGCGCGCCCCCTGGCTATGTAGGCTATGAAGAAGGCGGCTACTTGACGGAGGCCGTGCGGCGCAAGCCCTACAGCGTGATCCTGCTGGACGAGGTGGAAAAAGCCCACCCCGATGTGTTTAACGTACTGCTGCAAGTGCTGGACGATGGCCGCCTGACGGATGGCCAGGGCCGCACGGTGGACTTTAAAAACTGCGTCATCGTGATGACCAGCAACATCGGCTCGCCCATCATCCAGAGCATGGTGGGCAAGCCCTATGACGAGATGAAAGACGCAGTATGGGACGAGCTGAAAAACCACTTCCGCCCTGAGTTTTTGAACCGCATTGACGAGACCGTGGTGTTCCACGCGCTGGACGCTTCGCATATTGAGTCCATTGCCAAAATCCAGCTCAAGACCTTGATGCAGCGGCTGGAGAAAATGGAGCTGGGCCTGGAGGTATCATCCGCCGCGGTGTCCGAGCTGGCCAAGGTGGGCTTTGACCCCGTGTTTGGCGCCCGGCCGCTCAAGCGCGCCATCCAGCAGCGGATTGAAAACCCGCTGTCAACGTTGATTTTGCAAGGCAAGTTCCCACCCAAGAGTGTGATTGCGGTGGGGGTAGACCCGATCCGTGATCCGGGGGTGTTCAAGTTTAGTGCGGCACCAGCCTGAGTAACTAGCCGACAAATCGGTAAAAGAAGTAGCCATCACGCACCGCGTGTTCCTGGGTGACGTGCTGTACGAGACGAAAGCCATGCAGTCGGTTGAGCGCAATCTCGGCCTGGTGGCGTTTGAGGTTCTGTGTTCGGCATAAGCAGTCCACAGCCTGCGCGCCAATAAAGCAGTCCGGATAGTTCTTGCCATGGTACAGGCGGTCTTTGACGACGACCCCCGATGTGGACGACAGCAGTTTGTAGATGACGCCCAGGTGCAAGCGGTCTACGTTGCTGGACACGCCAGTGCGGTAAAAAAAGGCTTCGTCGGCAAAGGCATGCTCGTGGGCCACATGGTGCAACATGCCCAACCCCTGCAGGGCCAAGCCTACCTGGATCGCCATGTCCTTGGTGAGTGCATATTGCTTGGTGAGCCAAGCCACAGCCTCGCTGCCCACAAAGCAGTGCGGGTAGGCGCTCAGGTGGTACACCCGGGTCAAAGCCTTGACGCTGCTGGCCAGTGCAGCGCACAGCGCCTCGGCCGTCAGGCCCGTGGCTTGGCGGATCAGGCCGCGTGGCGACGTGGTGTCGGTTCTGACCTGCATGGCGCTGAAGTAGCGCGTCAGTGCTTCGTTGGCAATGGGCGCAACCCCCGTGTGCTGGGCAATACTGTCCAACAGGGGGCGCGCCTCGGCCGTCAGGCTGATGGGGTCTAGCTGGGTGTAGATACTGGCAAAACCCAACTGCTGTACCCAGGCATTGTCGGTAGGCCACAGCGCCTGGCTACTACGCACCAAGGCTACGCGTTTGCGCGTTTCTGCCTCGGGCAAGGCAGCCGCCAGTGCCAGAATGTGCGGCGCAGCGTGTTGCACGCCGTCCAGGTCAATCACCGCTGTCGTGCGCGCCTGGCTTTGCAATGTATGGGCCATTTGCGCCAGATCGCTGCGGCTGGGCATCATCTCTTGCGGTAGTACGTTCATGGCCATCAGCGCGGCCCGCAGCGCGTTGCGGGCTGGTGTGGGCGGCATGCAAAACAATGCAGTCGGTTGGGCTGGCAGACTCATGGCGTGGGCTCTTTCGTGGTGTGACTCAACTGCTAGTACGCAGGTAACACCATTTTTGCGTTGCACATTTGTCGCAGTCGCGGCCATTTTCTTACATTGATGGCCATGTTCCCGCCCTAGAGCGTGATTGCTCTCTGAGTTGACTTGTCTTTGTGTGCCCTGGTTTTGTTTGGTCGCAGATCGGTGGCGCACGCAGGTTTGTACGGGATCAGGCCGACGGCGCACTTAGCTCCGCGGCGGGCACTGCACAAGAGCTGCGATCAATAGTTCAGCAGCGGAATATCCTTATAGTTGGCCGCCTTGGGTATGGATGCCAAGTAGCTGTGAATCTCGGCCAAATCATCCTTGGTCAAAATCTTTTCGCTGTACTTGGGCATGGGCCCATTGGTGTGGCGGATGAAGATATTGAGAAAATCAAACGGCTTGGGCTCGGGCGCCAGCTTGGGGCCGGTGATGCCGCCTTGACCGACAAAGCCGTGGCATTGCCAGCAGCCGTTTTTAATGTACAGCTCGCGGCCTTTTTCCGGGTCGGCCAGGGCAGTGCCAGAGCTGACGAGGCATGCGCTGGCCAGCGCTGCACGCGCCAAAACTGCACGAAACGCAGACGTAAATAAGTGATGGTGTGTCATGTGCGTCTCCCGGCTTAACGTGGCTGTGTCCATACATTGAGCAAGGCGGGCTGGCCCGACTTGACCACGGCGATGGCTTCTTTGAGTGCAGGGCCTAATTTTGCAGGGTCTTTGATCGGCCCTTTGGCCCACCAGCCCATCGACTCGGCCAGCTTGTGGTATTCGATGTCCGGCTTTTCCAGGCTGGTGCCTACCGGGCCCATGTCGCCGCCCAGGTTGACCTTGCGGTCGCGGAAGTTGGCCAAGCGCTGCACGTGCATCACCTCCTGGTGGTAGCCCCGGTTGTTATGCATCACAGAGAGCAGGGGGATTTTGTGTTTGGCGGCCGTCCACAGCACACCGGGCGCGTACATCAGGTCGCCATCCGACTGGATGCTGACCGAAAAGCGCCCCAAGTCGCGGTTGGCCAGCGCCGCGCCCACTGAGGCGGGCGCGCCGTAGCCTACGCCGTAGCCACCCGAGCGGCCCAGCCAGTGGTGGTGTTTTTCCATTGGCCACAGGCGGTTGGGCCAGTTGCTCACGTTGCCCTCGGATGCCACCAGTGACCAGTCCAGGTCTTTGATGGCGTTATAGGTTTCCATCACCAAGCGGGCGGTGCTGATGGGGCTGGCATCCCAGCCCAGTGCCGCAGCGGTGCGGGTACGGATGCGGTCTTCTTCGTAGCTCTTGCGGATGGCTTCGCCGCGCTTGGCAATGGTGGCTTTTCGGTCATTGGGGATGGCTTGCTTGACGGCCTCAATCAGCGCGGGCAATGTAGCCTCGGCATCGGCGGCCATTTGCACGTCCACCACCTGAAAGCGTTGAAAGTCCTGGTAGTTGGCCTTGGTGTTGAGGTCTACCGCCGTGATGCTGATGAGCTTGGTTTGCGGTTTGATGCGGCTGGCCTGGCTGCCGTGGCCCGCGTTGTCGTTGTTGTCGGTGTAGGCATTCACCGTGGCCCAAAAGTCTGACAGCTCCATGCCCAAAATCACATCGGCACTGGCCACGGCCGTGGCTGGGCTGATGAGGTAGTTGGTTCTGGGAAAGTTCATGCGCCCGGCCTGGTCAATCACCCGGGCTTGCAGCAGCTCGGCCAGTTGCACAATCAGCCCAATGCCTGCGGGCGTGCGGGCGGCGCGGTCTACCACGATCACCGGGTTGTCGGCGGCGGCTAGCAGGCGCGCCGCTTCTTTCACGGCACCCGTGTCGCCCTGCGGCGGTGAGGTGGGCACGTAGCGCGGGATGTAGGGCATCTTGCCCGCATGCGCGTGCATGGGGGCCATTTGCAGCGCGGCGTCCAGCGAGATAGCCACCGGGCCATAGGGCGGTGTCATGGCAATCTTGTAGGCGCGCACAAAGGACTGCGAGAAGTGCTGCAAAGACACGGGCGTGTCGTCCCACTTGGTGTAGTCGCGCACCATGGCGTTGATGTCTTGCGCCGAGTGGAAGGTGGGCACGCCCGGCGGGCGGTAGGCGGCATCCAGATCGTTGCCGCCGATGACAATCATCGGCACCCGGTCACACCAGGCGTTGAAAATGCCCATCGACGCATGCTGCAAACCCACCGTGCCGTGGCACAGGGTGATCAGCGGTTTGCCTGAAATTTTGAAGTAGCCGTGCGCCATGCCCACGGCGGACTCTTCATGCAAGCAAGTTAAAAACTCGGGCGTGGTGTTGCCGCCGTAGTCAATCAACGATTCATGCAGCGCGCGAAAGCTGGACGCGCAGTTGGACGGCAGGTACTTGATGCCCAGGGACTTGATGACATCGACCATGAAGTCTGAACCTGGCTTGCCTTCGGCATGGCCCAAGTCGGGGGGTACACCCGTTTCAGCCGCTATCGCCTTGCCCGAAGGTGGCCGTACCGAGGGGCCCGCTGGCTTGGCCGGGTCTGCCGGGTTGGTTTGCGCCATCACCGTGGCGGCGCTGGAGGCGAGCACGCCGCCGAGAAAGTTTCTGCGCCCGGTAGTGGTGGGCGTGGGTGCAACGGGTTGGGTAGCTTCAGTCAAGTGATGTCTCCTCGGTTTAGATTTTTCGTTGAGTTCTCTGGGTTATCGCAAGGGAATAAATATCTCGGCGGCGCGCTTTGGCGGCAAGCCCATGTCGATGGCAAGCTGGGCAATTGCAGCCATAGCCGCATCAGATACGCCATCAGGGTGCTGGTAAATCTCCATCCATGTCTCCATGCCCTCAGCAGACGGCTCCGGGCGTTGCAACAGATCGGCTACCACACCCGGCCACGCCTCGCGTACACGCGCTTGAAAAGTTTCTACCTTGGGGCGCAGGGCAGCATGCTCGGCAAGAGGCACTTTGTAATACACGTACAGCGTTTTCATGTGCGTCATCTTTGCGTCCTCTGCGTCTGGTATTTTTTTAATTTCAGTTACTGCCCAGCCGTTTTGCCCATACCAGGCCAGCGGTTTACCAGGTCAGTGTCGATGTCAAACAAGTCCAGGCAACGGCCCACGCTGTGGTTGACCATCTCGTCCAGGCTTTGCGGTTTGGCGTAAAACGCGGGTACCGGCGGCATCAAGATGGCACCGTTCTCGTTGGCCTGCGTCATGGCGCGCAGGTGGCCTGCGTGCAGCGGGGTTTCGCGCACCATCAGCACCAGGCGGCGGCGCTCTTTCAGCACTACGTCGGCGGCGCGGGTCAGCAGGCTGGTGGTCATGCCGTAGGCAATCTCGGACAGTGAGCGGATAGAGCAGGGCGCCACCACCATGCCCATGGTTTTGAACGAGCCGGACGATATAGTGGCACCGATGTTTTTGGCGTTATGCACCACACTGGCCAGCGCCTCCACGTCTTTGATGCTCAAGTCCATCTCGGCCCCCAGGGTGATGCGGGCCGAGTCGCTCATCACCAAGTGCGTTTCAATCCCCGTGCCCTGCAAGGCCTGCAAAATCCGCACGCCGTAGATGATGCCCGACGCACCGCTGATGCCGACGATCAGGCGCTGGGGCGGCTTGGTACTTTGCGCTGTGCTCATTTCGTGTCCTAACTTCCAATACTTTTTATACCGTTCGGGCTGAGCCTGTCGAAGCCTTCGCGAACCCTTCGCCAAGCTCAGGGCGAACGGAGCCAGTCTTCATTCCGGCCGAAACTTGCTCTCAGCCTTCACATCATTGCGTTGCTGCTTATGGCTGATACGGCCATTTACTAAATACTGCCCTGTCGCCGCACGCTGAGCCGCTGCGTCCCATTGCGGCAACCAGTCGCCCAGCGAATAACCAAACCACGGTGCCTGCGGCCGCAGCTTGGGCAAGCCCAGCTCTTCCCAAATCGCTTTGCTGCGCTCCATGTACTCTTTGGTCGGCAGGGCCAGGGGCGGCATATCGCCCTTCATGGTGGCATCCATCAAGAGGGTGGAGTCTTCTTCGCCATCGTTCTCGCGCTTGGGGCCGTGGCCCTGGCCCCGGTGGTCGAGGGTGCGCACGTCGGCCACGGGGTTCATGCGGTAGGCCATGGCCCAAAACAGCGCGTCGGCGTTGTCGGGGTCAATGTCCTCGTTCACCGCCAGGCAAATCTTGCCGCAGTCGCCTTTAAAGAAAGCCGCACCATACAGCGCACGCCAAATCTCGGTCTTGGGCGTGCCCTTTTCAAAGGTAATCACCGTCACGCGCAGCAGGCCGGTCAAGGGCTCGTGCAACGACACACGCTTCACGCCGCGAATACCCAGCGTGGTCTTCAGGTGCGCAAAAAACAGCGGCTCATACGCCACGCGTTTGATCACGCTCGACTCACTCGGTGCCACCTGGCTCAGGTACGACGGAATCACGGGCAGCAGGCGGTGCGTGATGGCGGTGATGGTCATCGGCAGGTTAAATTCTTCCAGCGCCACATGGCCGTGCGACTCGCCAAACGGCGCCTCGGGCTCTAAAAACTCCAGGTCAATCTGGCCTTCAATCACAATCTCGGCCTGCGCAGGCACGCGCAGCGGCACGGTGCGCGCCATGGCCACTTCAATCGGCACACCGGCCAGGCCACCGGCCACGTCAAACTCGTCCATGCCAATCGGCAACTTTTGCGGGCCCATAAAGGCCACCAGCGGCGGGCAGCCCAGCACGATGGCGCAGGGCATGGTTTTGTGGCCCGCAGCCTTCCAGGCCTGGTAGTGCAGGTAGCCGCCCGCGCCGCCCACGCGCGTGGCCATGCGCACCACCAAGCGGTCGGGCGCTTTGAGGGCGCAGCGGTAGGTGCCCATGTTTTGCACGCCCGTCACCGGGTCTTTGGTGATCACGTTGGTGGCGGTGAGCGTGGGTGCGCTGTCAAAGCCGGGGGTAGAGATGGGGATGGGCAGCATGTCTAGCCCGTGGCCTTCGCCTTGCAGCGCGTTGCCTTCGTGGATGACTTCTTGGCACACGGGCTTGTCGACTAGCTTGGGCGCAATCGGGTGGGCCAGGGCTTTGTCCCATTTAGCCTGAATCTGCTCCACCGAGCAGCCCATGCCGACGCTGTAAATCTCGCGGTTAGCCGCCAGCGCGCCCACCACCACGGGCATGCTGTATTTGCGGCCCTGGGCGTTGACGATGTTGGTAAACAAAAACGCCTTGCGCTCAGCCTCGTCCATCCCCCCCACAAACTGCCAACGCACCAGCGGGTGCAGCTCGCTGTCTTTGTCAATTGGGCGGTCTATCACTTGCAGCAGGCCGCGTTGTTTCAGGCTGTCCAAATGGTCATGCAGGTCAGGGTAGCCGCTGGTGTTTTTGCTCATGGTCTCGGGGTATTTTAGGGCTGTAAATTAGCCTTGATGATGCACGGTTTTGCTGAGAAAACCATTAGGCATTACGTGAGTAAAGCTCATGCTGTGGGTTCTGCGTATTCCCTGCGTAAGGGTACGCGCACTGCTGCGGCGCAATGCCCACGCCACCCGAGCACCGGCCCGCTTCGCGGGAAGCATCTGCGGTACTCGAAATTTGGGGAACCGGGCAAACTCGCTACGCTCAGACAGCGCCCGGTTCTGATCCCAAATTTCTCCGTTCCTCGAGCCCGGCGCTCTTATTGGGTGGCGTAGGCATTGCACCGCAGCAGTGCGCTTTGGGTACGCGGAGGTTGAATTCATGCGCTATTAATTTTGTAGCTTTTTACGTCCAGTGGACAGGGACTATGGACATATTTAATCGTGAAAATGATCCTAACTTTACAGAATACTTGATAAGCGATTATCTATAACTTCAATGATTTCAAGTACGCCCAAGAAATTTTTTCTAATGTGCGTAGATTTTTACCTGCTTAGGCTATAGTAACAGCGTCAAAAGTACTAACTAGATTGAGTGATCATCTTGATCGTTGGAACTTAAACTGCAATCCGTTTTCAGAGAAATCTGATGTCCGGTTTAAATTACAGCCACACAAATAGTGTTGCAAGTTTTGCGGCACACATTATGTTGTTTATTTAGGTGATCTCATGACCACAAAGCCTGAAGGTTTATTTCCTGCGATATTTCGAACTATAAAAACAGCAAAGGAGACTGTTGCAGAGGGGGCGGATCTCGTTGCGAAATTGGCTAACGATAGTGAGGTATTAAGCCAAGTTCCGGTTATATCAACTGCTGTTAAGTTATTAAGCATCAAAGACATTTATGTGCGGCACAGATTTGAACGCAATGTGATAGCGTTTCTCAAGGCAGTTGAAGATTCAGATAGTAAAGCAATTGATGATCTAAGAGACAGTATTCGATCTGATCCAGATTATGCCAACGACTTCACCGATACGGTTTTGTCAATACTCCTTGAAGGACAAAAGCCAGTAAAAAGCGAACTGGTCGGAAGATTGGTTGTTGCGCTCTCTTTGAAAAGCATAACTAAAGAAGAGTTTGAATCTTTATCCCAAATTGTGCAGTCCGCAGCATCACCTTCGTTACGTGCCCTCCCCAGTTTCTTTCGTTCGACAGACGGTTTACCTTACAAACAAGGCATGTCGCAAATTACTGAGGAACCACTACTGTATTCGTTGGGGATCGCTTACCGTTCCGGAACAATGTTCCGTATAAGTTCACTCGGTGAAAAACTTTATATTCATGGTTTCGGTGGTCGCGTATCAGCATAATTTGACCCTCAACGATGCTCCATTTAGTCGCTGGTTCCTACGCGATAAAGCCGCGTGGCACCGATTTGCTCTACACTAGATTACTCAAGTGGATATGATTCCAAAGAACTTAACATCAAGCATTTCAAACAGGCTTCTGCGGAAATTGATCGAGACAGCATCCCTCCTTAACGCAATTCAGTGGATTACGATTTGGTTATTGACGGGAAAAGATATCCACCAAAATACATCGTGTCACTCGCAACAAAATTTGCAACTGGCAAAGAGTATCCGGCTTCCGATTTCAACGCAGTAGAGGCTAAGAATTACTTTCTTAGCAAAGGATATAGGTTATTGATCGAAGAGCCGAAGCTGAAAAGCAGGTTCTAGATGAGGATGACGAGTCGGCATTTCCAGAAGGGCGGGAATCATTCAAAGCTCATCGTCATCTCGAACGTGTGGAAAAACTCCAGCGTGGACATGCTAAGCGATTGGCTGAAACCGGAAAACTTGAATGCGACGTTTGTCAAATGGATTTCCACCGTGTTTATGGCAAACTGGGTCTGGGTTTTATTGAAGCTCACCATACAACGCCCGTGTCGAAACTCAATGGCACAGTGAAAACAAAAGTCAGTGATTTAGCACTTGTATGTTCCAATTGCCATCGTATGCTACATCGCGGAACCAATCTTCTAAGCATAGAACAACTTAAAGTTCTGGTTAATGAAAAACCAGTTATGTAGCGCATCAGTCTAAGGGTATGCCCGGTAAGTCGGTTTTTGCCCTAAATGGCCAACATTGAGGTCGTTCTACTCCACTCATGACCGCCCCGAAGTTTTTCAAATCGGCCCAAGCTTTTGGCAGTTGGCTTGCAGCCAACGCGGCTGTTGCGGATGAACTGCTGGTGGGTTTCTACAAGGTCGGCTCGGGTCACCCGAGCATTACCTGGCCTGAATCTGTGGATGAGGCGCTGTGCTATGGGTGGATTGATGGGGTGCGCAGGCGCTTGGACGAGGTGTCGTATTCGATTCGCTTCACGCCCAGGCGGCGCGGTTCGATCTGGAGTGCGGTCAACATCGCCAAATACCAAGCCTTGCAGGCGCAGGATCGCATAGCGCCCGCAGGGGCGCAGGCGTTTGCGCAGCGTAAGGATGAAAAATCGGTCATCTACGCCTACGAGCAGGCGCACACCGCCGTGCTATCCGGGCAGGAGCAGGCTGCGTTTGGGCGGGACGCGGCAGCGTGGGCGTACTTTGAGGCATGCCCTGCGGGCTACAGGAAGGTGTTGCTGCACTGGGTGACGACCGCCAAGAAGCCTGAGACGCGGGCGGCACGGCTGGCCAAGCTGGTGGAGGCGTGTAGGGCGGGTGTTCGGCTGCGGTGAGCGAGCAAAAGGTGTGCATTACTTCTTACGCGAAGCCTTCACAACCGTTGGCTTCTTTCCAGCGCCGGTTTTGGTCGTTTTAGCGTTCGGCTTTGCTGCGTCCTGCGGATGCACAAACCCAATCGGTCGTTTCGGTGGTGGCGGCGGTGTCATCAGCTCACGTAGCGTCTCAAATACTTCACGCAGTTGCGTTTTGGTATTGCGGCTAAAGGTCTCATGCGACATCGCCAGCGATTCCGTTTTATCCTGTAGCTCAGTAAGTTGCCTGGCCAAGTCCTGCTGCGTGCTGGCCAGTGTGCGCACTTTTACAAAGGTACGCATGATCTCGATATTGATCACCACCGCACGCTCGCTGTTCAGCACAGTGGACAACATGGCCACGCCTTGTTCGGTAAATGCATACGGCGCATAGCGGCGACCGCCATAGCCAGTGCCTGAACTTGAGATCACAAACTGTGATCTCAAGTTGGCAAACTCCTCTGCTGAAAGTTGAAACATGAAATCAGCCGGAAACCGCACCGCATTACGTTTGATGGCCTGGATCAGCACCCGAGTTTCTACCCCGTACAGCTCGGCCAGGTCAGCATCCAGCATTACCCGCTGCTCCCGTAGCGCCAAGATGCGGCTGGCAATGTGTGGTTGCAGGGCGGGCACGGCACTCATGCTGGCACCACGCCAGGCTGTATCGCATCTAACAAGGCCAACTTTTTGCATAGCAACAGAATGCGATGATTTACCTGCTGGGTGTGTAAAAACGTTTGCGCCTGCATGTCTAATGACCAGAATGGGGTGAGTTGATGACTAGATGGTAACAAAAGTGAAATACGCATCGTGCTGCAGCCGTGTGGATACCATCAGGTTGGCCGCGGTCGGTGGATGAGGCGCAGGCGTTTGCGCAGCGCACCGACGGCAAAACCGCCATCTACGCCTACGAGCAGGCGCGCACCGCCGAGCTGTCCGCGCTGGAGGAGGCGGCGTTTGGGCGGGACGGGGCGGCGTGGGCGTACTTTGAGGCATGCCCTGCGGGCTACAAAAAGGTGATACTGCACTGGGTGACGACTGCCAAGAAGCCTGAGACGCGGGTGGCACGGCTAGCCAAGCTGGTCGAAGCCTGTAGAACGGGTGTTCGGCTACGATAACGGTTTCATCGCTAATTTTACGAAAATTAATAACGAAAACCCGTCATAGTCCATGTCCCCTGGACGTAAGCAGCTACATTATTAGTAGCGTATGAATTCAGACTCCGTGCGACCAAAGCGCGCTGCTGCGGCGCAATGCCTACGCCACCCATCAGAGCACCGGGCTCGAGGAACGGAGAAATTTGGGATCAGAACCGGGCGCTGTTTGAGGCGATAGCCGAGTTTGCCCGGTTCCCCAAATTTCGAGTACCGCAGATGCTCCCCCGAAGGGGCCGGTGTTCGGGTGGCGTAGGCATTGCGCCGCAGCAGCGCGCGTTAGCAGCGCACAGCAGCAGTTACTCCACAGCCAACTCAGCCAGTAGGGCAGTTACCCGCGCGTCTTCGCCAATGGCTTGTGCCACCTCAAAACGCACCTGCGGATGCTGTGCTCGCAGGGCGACGACCAGGTCGGGCAGGTCTTCGCGCGCATGTTTGCCCATCCCCAGAAACATCGGCACGATACGGATAAAAAATGCATCATTTAAGCCTGTAGTCCTTGATGTCAGGACGTTAGCAGCTATTAAATCAGTAGTGACCGTGGGCAGATCGGGCGCGCACAGTTCGAGGTAGGCGCATTGCACGGGAAGGCCGGGGTGCTTGGCGGCGATGGCTGTGGCGACCGCTTCGAGCGGGGCGCGCCATTGCGGGTCGCGCGAACCGTGGGCAAACAGGATGATGGCGTGGGGGGTAGGCATAGGGGGCAAAGCAGACGGTAAAAACAGGATGGTGCTAATGCCGTAGCACCAGCCAGCTAAAGGCGGCCAGCGAGGCCAGCGAGTACAGCAGCCCGGGGATGGCGGCAGAAATCCAGGGTTTCCAGTTGTTCAGGTTGCCCGCATAGCCAAACACGTTGTTGAGCAAAAAGAAGCTGATGCCGATCATCACGCCCATGAACACATAGCCGCTGATGGAGCTGGAGCGAAAGTGCAGATAGGCAAAGGGCAGGGCCAGCACCACCATGACCAGGCAGCTCAGGGGGTAAAACACCTTGCGCCAGAACTCGATTTCAAAGCGCTGCGAGCTCTGGCCGTTGGCCTGCAGGTGCTGGGTGTACTGGTACAGGTCCAGCGTGCCCATGCGCTCGGGCTTGAGCAATGCCACCGAGACCATTTCGGCATTGAGCTCGGTGGGCCAGCGGTAGTCTTTGGCCATGCTGGTGTGCTGCACCCGGGCGGTGTGCACCACATCTTTGGTGGTGTCGGAGTTGAGGAAAAAATCGCTGCGCTCTACGCCCTGTAAAAGCCAAGCGGCATCTGTGCCAAAAGTGCCGCTTTGCGCCTGGGTGCTGGAGACCATCAGGCCCTTTGAATTGAACTCAAAGATTTTGATGTTGCGCATGGCTCCGCCTTCGGCCAACGCGCCCACGTTGACCGCAAAACTGGTGAATTTCTGCTTCTCCTTGAGCCAGGCACCGGTTTGGCCGACGGTGATTTGCCCGGTGTGGCGCGCCTTGAGCAGTTGCGCTGCGCGGGTGGTGGCCGGTGCCAGGTAGTCACCTACGGCGAAGGTAAGCAGGGTGAACGCCAAGCCCAGTGCCAGCAGGGTGCGCAGCGCACGCCAGGGGCCCATGCCGCTGGTGCGCAAAATGGTGAATTCGGAGCTTTGCGCAAAGCGTGCCATCACGATGATGGAGCCAATGAGTACCGCGATGGGCAGGATTTCGTACAGGCGGCTGGGGGTCCACAGCAGGGTGTACAGGGAGGCATGGCTGAGGCGGTAGGGGTTGGCGGGGTTGCCACGGCCCACGTCGCCCAGTTCTTCGACTAAATCAAAAAACGAAAACAGTCCCAGGAAGGCCAGTGCCACAAAGGCCACCGTAACCAGCATTTCACGGTGAATCAGGCGGCGCAGGGTTTTCATGGCGCGGGGCTTCTTGCGAGGGGGGCGGCCTGGGTGCGCTGGGGCATCAGGTTACGCAAGGACCAGCTATTGTTGCGCGCTGTCAGCCACAGGCAGGTGGCGATGAAGGCGCCGCCGTGCAGTGCCAACATGAAGTTGGTAAATCCCAGCCTGCCAGAGCCGACCCAGCCAAAGCCGATATTGAGCAGGTTGTAGTAAATCACAAAAGCCAGGAGGGCAAACATCAGGCCGTAGCCGCGCCCTGCACGCGGGTTGGAGGCGGACACAACCAAGGCCAGGAGAGCCAGATTAAACGCTGCCAGAACCAGCCCCAGGCGCCAGCTCAGCTCGGCCATATGCGGCTTGCTGGGTTCGTTGAGCAGCCTCAGGGTGGGCAGTGTTTTGGCGGGTGCTGTGTCGGCGGTGGAGATGCGGTTGTGCCCTACTTTGGTTCCGTACTCGGTGAATTCGCTGAGTTTGACGGCCGCCTGGCCTACCTGCTGCTCCAGCCGTTGGCCATTGTTGAGAATCAAAAATTGGTCTTCACCGATCCGGTCGAGCCGTCCACTGCGGGCTGAGGTGACGGCCTGTTTGTTGTTCTCGGTCGAGGAGATAAATACGTTGCGCCCGGTTTTGCCTTTGGATGCATCTACTGGGGATTCTTCTGCGCCAGGTTGGTCGCCAACGCGACCGGTCATGTCTTCGCGCTCGATAAAAAACACCCTCGATCCCGAGGCGTTTTCCTGAAATTGGCCGGCCGACACCCGGTCCAGGTCGCCCCGCGTCTCGTAGCGCTCGCGCAGCAGTTGCGACTGCTGGTTGCTCCAGGGCCAGACAAACAGCGCCAGCACGCCAATGGCCAGCAAAATCGGCCAGGCAAAGCGAAACAAGGGCGCTATAAAACTGGCCAAACCACGCCCGGCGGTAAACCAGATGGCCATTTCGGAGTCGCGGTACATCCGACCCACGGTGCTGGTGATCGAGATAAACAGGCTCAGCGTCAAGATGGTAGGCAGGTGGCCCAGGGCGGCATAACCCATCAGCATCATCACGTCCTGCGGGTCAACCTTGCCGCCGGAGGCCAGGCCCAGGGTGCGGATCAGCATCATGCTGAGGACCACGGTGATCAGCACCACCAAGGTGGCGCCAAAGCTGCGGGCAAGTTCTTTGCGAAGGGCGGAATCGAATAACATCAGTGAAATGAGAATGCAAATATTGCCTAGTTTGAGACTAACCGAAAGACCCTATTATGAACTTTGAACTCAAAACCCTGTCTTGGACGCAGGCTGCCAGCGTGCCAGCATCCTTGTTGGTGGTGTTGGTGACCAAGGCCGCTTGCGCCCAAGCCAAGGCCAGTCAAGGGGCGATTGCGGCGCTGGTAGCCAGCGCGCGCACCGCAGGCGACTGCGATGGCAGCGCGGCCAAGGTACTGCAAGCCTATACCTTGCCGGGCATCAGCGCGCCTAAGGTCATGCTGGTGGGCGCAGGCGAGGGCGCTGCCCGCGAGGTGGCCAAATCCGTCGCCGCTGCCATTGCAGCCTACAAGCCGGGCAAGGATGAGAAAGCGGCCAAGGTGGTGCTGAGTTTGGCCGGTTTGTCTGGCCTGGAGTTGTCTGCCATGCAAGCGGCGGTGTCCGCTGCCATGCAGGCTACTGCACAGGCCAGCTACGTCTACACCACCACCAAAAGCAAACCCCAGCCACGCCGGATAGCCCATGTCATTGTCGGCGCGCCCGATGCGCGTAGCGTGCAAGCCAGCTTCGATCAGGCCGCTGCGACCGTGCAAGGCGTCGAGTTTGCCAAGGAATGGGCCAATCGCCCGGGTAACCACGCTACGCCTACGATGCTGGGCGAGGCGGCCAAATCGCTGGTGAAAGGGCAGGCCGCGCTGCAATGCGAGGTGCTGGGTCCCGAAGAGGTGGCCAAGCTGGGGATGGGCTCGTTTATGTCGGTTGCGCAGGGATCGAGCGAGCCGCTGCGCTTTATTGTGCTGCGCTATCACGGAGCGGCTAAAACCACCGCGCCCACCGTGTTGGTGGGCAAGGGCATTACTTTTGATACGGGCGGCATTTCCATCAAACCCGCTGCCGAAATGGACGAGATGAAGTTTGACATGGGCGGCGCGGCCAGCGTGCTGGGCGTGTTCAAGGCGCTCAGCTTGCTCAAACCCAAAATCAACGTCGTCGGCCTGATCCCCAGTTGTGAGAATATGCCCGATGGCAAGGCCGTCAAACCGGGCGACGTGGTCACCAGTATGAGCGGGCAAACCATTGAGAACCTCAATACCGATGCCGAAGGCCGCTTGATTTTGTGCGATGCACTGACCTATGCCGAGCGCTTCAAACCCCAGGCGGTGGTCGATATTGCCACCCTCACCGGGGCCTGCGTGATTGCGCTGGGCCATATCCGCAGCGGCATGTTCTCCAGCCACGATGAACTGGCACAGGCCTTGCACCAGTCGGGCGAAAAAACGCTCGATACCTGCTGGCGCATGCCCCTGGATGATGAATACGCTGAAAGCTTGAAAAGCAATTTCGCCGATGTGGCCAACGTGGGCGGGCGGGCCGGCGGGGCGGTGACGGCGGCCAAGTTTTTGCAGCGATTTGCCAGCAAATACCCCTGGGCACACCTGGATATTGCCGGGACTGCCTGGAAGACTGGGGCATCCAAGGGTGCCACCGGCCGACCTGTGCCTTTGCTGCTGGATTTTGTGTTGAATTATGCCGTAGTCCCTGTCAATAGGACACAAGTAGCTACAAAAAAAGTAGCAAAGACGAAGTGATATCTTCATCCTATGAGTTACCATTTGAAACGTTTGCTTGCGCACCGCCATGGCTAAGACCGACATCGCCTTCCATTTCAACGCTCCCAACAAGCTGGCCTACACCTGCAAACTGCTGCGCAAGGCGACTCTGGCGGGTGCCCGCGTGGCGGTGCTGGGCCCGCCCGAGTTGCTGGCGCGGCTGGACCTTGATTTGTGGGCCTTTAGCCCGCAGGATTTCATCGCCCATGCACGCATGCCGTGTTCCCCCGAAGTACAGGCGCACACGCCGGTGCTGCTGTGTGAGGATGCCACCGCGCACGCAGACCATGGTGTTCTGGTGAATCTGGGGGTGCCACTACCCCATGGCTTTGAAGGTTTTGCGCGTTTGATCGAGGTTGTGACCCACGACGAAGCCGACCGGCAGGCTGCGCGCGTGCGCTGGAAGCATTACGAAGCGGGTGGTTACGCCATCGTGCGCCACGACATTGCGCAAGCAGGGTAATGGTTTTTTTGCTACAACTTAGCGTGTACCCTATGACCTGGGGTATGAAAATAAAGTATGCTCGCAAGGCATTTTGCAATTCGATTCGAATAACCTTAATAGGAGAAGCTCCCCATGACATACAGTTTAAAGCTCAGTTTGATGGCCTTATCGGTTGCAGCGCTCGTCGCATGCAGCAAAAAAGAAGAGGCTCCTGCGGCGGCCAAACCTGCCGCACCCGCTGCTCCCGCAGCCGCTGCGCCTGCCGACATGGCCATTGTCAAAATCGCCCACGTCGGCCCCACCAGCGGCGGCATTGCCCACCTGGGTAAGGACAACGAACTCGGCGCCAAGATGGCGATTGAAGACCTGAACGCCAAGGGCCTGTCCCTGGGCGGCAAAAAAGTCAAGTTTGAACTGATGGCCGAAGACGACGCTGGCGATCCAAAGCAAGGCACCGCCGTGGCGCAAAAGATTGTGGACAGCAAGGTCAACGGCATTATTGGCCACCTGAACTCGGGCACCTCGATCCCTGCCTCCAAGATTTACAGCGACGCGGGCATCCCGCAAATCTCCCCATCGGCCACCAACCCCAAGTTCACCCGCCAAGGCTTTAAGACCACATTCCGCGTGGTGGCTGACGACGTGCATCTGGGTGGCACCCTGGGCAAGTACGCCGTGCAAACCGTCAAGGGCAAGTCGATTGCCGTGATTGACGACCGCACCGCTTACGGCCAGGGCGTAGCCGAAGAGTTCAAGAAAGCCGTGGAAGCCGCTGGCGGCAAGACCATGGCCCACGAGTTCACCACCGACAAGGCCACCGACTTCATGTCGATCCTGACCTCCATCAAGGCCAAAAAGCCTGACGTGATCTTCTACGGCGGCATGGACGCAGTAGCAGGCCCCATGCTCAAGCAGATCAAGCAACTGGGCATGAATGTCAAGTTCATGGGCGGCGACGGCATCTGCTCCAGCGAGCTGGTCAAGCTGGCCGGCGACGGCATGGCCGACGACCAGGTGGTGTGCGCTGAAGCCGGTGGTGTCGAGGGCGAACAAAAAGCCGGCATGGATGACTTCCGCGCCAAGTTCAAAGCCAAGAACAATCTCGAAGTGCAGGTCTACGCGCCCTACGTGTATGACGCACTGAACGTGATGGTGGCTGCCATGGTCAAGGCTGACTCTGCCGATCCAGCCAAGTACCTGCCTGTACTAGCCAAAACCGAAGGCTATAAGGGCGTGACGGGTACCATTTCGTTTGACGAAAAAGGCGACGTGAAAAACGGCGCTTTGACCCTGTTCACCTACAAAGGCGGCAAGCGCGAGCAGATCGCCGTGGTGCGTTAATCTTTTGGAAATCGCATAACCATAATTTCCGGAAACTCGAAATTGAAAAGGGAGCTTAGGCTCCCTTTTTTTGGCTTGTTGGGTTTGAAGATGCCGCTCGGAGGTGGTTGGCTGGCATCAGCTCGGGAAGTTTTTGACAGCCCAAATTCCTCCGTCGCCGCACAGAGACCAACCTAGCCAAGTAATCTTCAAACCCTGTTGACGATACTGACGCTATGCCAGGCGTAGCACATCAGCGAACATTGGCCTCACTTCGCACCAAACGGCTCACCCGTCAGCTTGGCACCCGCCTTGATGCCCTTCTTGGCAAACCAGCCCTGGTTCATCTCCAGCACATAGCGCACGGGCTTGGCGGAGCAGTGGGAGTCGGTGGTTTGGGGTTGCATGTCGACCAGGTTGACGACCGTGCCATCGTCGGCCACAAAGGCCGCTGTCAGAGGTAACAGGGTGTTCATCATCCAAAAGCATTGCTTGGAAGGCTGCTCAAAGATGAACAGCATGCCCTCGGGCTGGGGCATGGTTTTGCGCCACATCAGACCGATTTGCCGTTGCATGGGTGTTTGCGCTACTTGGGCGTCGATCTGGTGCATGCCCACGCCCAGCTTGATACGGGGTAGGTTGGTTTGCGGGTCTTCCTGCGCCTGGCTGGTCGTGCACAGACCCGCCAGCACGGCAGCGGCCAGGGCAGAGGCAATACGGGATGGGATGCGGAGGGTCATAAGTTTTAAGTGTACTGTGAAGCCAGGAGAGTTAAAACACCGGGAGAAGCAATGCAGGAGGTGAAATGAAGTGAAAAAAAAGCCCGCACAAGGCGGGCTTCTTCAGCTTGAAGGCCAAGTCTAATTACTTAGACATTTCCTTACCAGCTGCTTTTTTAGCTTTGCGAGCGGCTTTGCGAGCAGCTTTTTTCTCTGCTTTGGCAGATGCTTTGTCTTCAGCTTTGGCCATCGGCTTGGCATCAGCAGCTTTAGCAGCAGGTGCAGCGGCGGCGGCAGGGGCAGCAGCTTTTGCGGCAGCAGCGACTGGAGCAGCAGCAGCAGGTGCGGCGACAGCAGCAGCTGGCTTGGCAGCAGCGGCGGGTGCAGCAGGAGCAGCAGGAGCAGCAGCTTGGGCGAAAGCGCCAGCAGCGAAGAGACCAGCAACCAGAGCGGCGAGAAGTTTGTTCATGTCAGTTTCCTTGAGTTTAAAAGCCAGTCCCAAAATCGGGCGGTATGTCGATAACGGGGCGGTGTTTCAATCGGTTGACATTTTGGTGCAAGATTTTTTTCCAGTTAGAATTTAGGGCTGCGCGCCTACAGCGCACTTGGCCCCGGCTAGGCAAAAATACCAGCGTCGCCGATCCCTCATCCATCCCCGGAGACTTCGACCATCATGTACCAGCACATCAAAGTGCCTTCCGCAGGCAGCAAAATCACCATCAATAAAGACATGACGCTCAGCGTACCGGACGAGCCGATCATCCCGTATATCGAGGGCGATGGCACCGGTTTGGACATCACGCCTGTGATGATGAAAGTGGTGGATGCCGCTGTGGCCAAGGCCTATGGCGGAAAGAAAAAAATCCATTGGATGGAGGTCTATGCCGGTGAGAAGTCTACTAAAGTATACGGCCCCGATGTGTGGTTGCCCGAAGAAACGCTCCAGGTGCTGCGCGAGTATGTGGTGTCGATCAAAGGCCCGCTGACCACCCCCGTGGGCGGCGGCATCCGCAGCCTGAACGTAGCGCTACGCCAAGAGCTGGATCTGTACGTCTGTCTGCGCCCCGTGCAGTACTTTCAGGGCGTGCCCTCGCCTCTGAAGGAGCCTGAGAAAACCAATATGGTGATTTTCCGTGAAAACAGCGAAGACATCTACTGCGGTGTGGAGTTTGAGTCGCAAAGCGACAAGGCCAAAAAACTCATCAAGTTTTTGCAGGACGAGATGGGAGTGAAGAAAATCCGCTTTCCCAACACCTCCGCTATCGGTATCAAGCCGGTGTCCAGCGAAGGCACTGAACGCCTGGTGCGCAAGGCTTTGCAGTATACGGTTGACAATGACCGATCCAGCCTGACGATTGTGCACAAGGGCAACATCATGAAGTTCACCGAGGGGGGCTTTAGAGACTGGGCCTATGCGCTGGCGCAAAAAGAGTTTGGTGCGGTGCCTATCGATGGTGGCCCCTGGTGCAAGTTCAAAAACCCCAAAACGGGCAAAGACATCATCATCAAAGACGTGATTGCCGACGCTTTCTTGCAGCAAATTTTGTTGCGCCCCGCCGAATACAGTGTGATCGCCACGCTCAATCTGAACGGCGACTACGTCTCCGACGCTTTGGCCGCGCAAGTGGGCGGTATTGGCATCGCCCCAGGTGCCAATATGTCGGACACCGTAGCCTGCTTTGAAGCCACCCACGGTACCGCGCCCAAGTATGCGGGCAAAGACTATGTTAACCCGGGTTCCGAGATTTTGTCGGCCGAGATGATGCTGCGCCATATGGGCTGGACGGCGGCGGCTGACCTGATCATCAGCAGCATGGAGAAATCCATCGCCAGCAAGAAAGTGACCTACGACTTTGCCCGCCAGATGGAGGGTGCCACCCAGGTGTCCTGCTCTGGCTTTGGCCAGGTGATGATCGGCCACATGTAAGCGATCAACCGTTGTGACACCAACGGGGCTGTAGGCCCCGTTTTGTTTGGGATAAAGTGGTGCAAGCGATGCCTTGAATGTGGCGTTCTTGCCACCAAATACCACCCTGTCAGCAGCGGACGCCGCTGCACCGTAAAATCAAGGTAATGGCTACCAAAACTCCTCCCCCTCCCGCCGCTCCGCGCACCCGCCCATTGCAAGATGATGGCGACGGTACCGTGGTGCTGGAGCGCCGCCCCCAAAAGACCAAGCCGCCACAGATGCACCAGGTGGTGCTGCTCAATGACGACTACACGCCGATGGAGTTTGTAGTGGTGGTGATCCAGGAGTTTTTTAACAAAGACCGCGAAACCGCCACCCAAATCATGCTGAAAATCCATTTGGATGGCAAAGGCGTCTGCGGGGTGTACAGTAAGGATGTAGCGGCCACCAAGGTAGACCAGGTCACCGAGGCGGCGCGCAAGTCGGGTCACCCCTTGCAATGTGTCAGTGAGCCCATAGCTTAGTCTTGTAAACCTGCAACCCTGATACCGAATTTACCCATACAGGCACCTCCGAAGGAACCACCATGATCGCCCAAGAACTTGAAGTCAGCCTGCATATGGCCTTCGTTGAAGCGCGCCAACAACGCCACGAGTTCATCACGGTTGAGCACCTGCTGCTGGCCCTGCTGGACAACCCCAGCGCCGCCGAGGTGCTGCGCGCCTGCTCGGCCAATATCGACGACCTGCGCAAGTCGCTGGCCAACTTCATCAAAGACAACACGCCCCAGGTGGCGGGCACTGACGAGGTGGACACCCAGCCCACGCTGGGCTTTCAACGCGTCATCCAGCGCGCCATCATGCATGTGCAAAGCACGGGCAATGGCAAAAAAGAGGTCACGGGTGCCAACGTGCTGGTTGCGATTTTCGGCGAGAAAGACTCCCACGCCGTGTACTACCTGCACCAGCAGGGCGTCACGCGCCTGGACGTGGTCAACTTCATTGCCCACGGCATTAAAAAGTCTGACCCACCTGAGCCTGCCAAAGCAGGCGAGGGTAGTGAACAGGCGGAAGAAGCGGCAGAGAAATCTGAAAAAGCCTCGCCACTGGAGCAGTACACCGTCAACCTCAACCAGATGGCCAAGGACGGCAAGATCGACCCGCTGATTGGCCGCGAATACGAGGTTGAGCGCGTCATCCAAATCCTGTGCCGCCGCCGCAAAAACAACCCGCTGCTGGTAGGTGAGGCCGGCGTAGGCAAGACGGCGATTGCCGAGGGCCTGGCCTGGCGCATCACGCAAAAAGATGTGCCCGAAATTTTGGCCGAAGCCACGGTGTATTCGCTGGACATGGGCGCGCTGCTGGCGGGCACCAAGTACCGTGGTGATTTTGAGCAGCGATTGAAGGGCGTGCTCAAGGTTCTCAAAGACAAACCCAACGGTATCCTGTTTATCGACGAAATTCACACCCTCATCGGTGCCGGTGCAGCATCGGGCGGTACGCTGGATGCATCCAACCTGCTGAAACCTGCGCTGTCCAATGGCCAGCTCAAGTGCATTGGTGCTACTACCTTTACCGAATACCGGGGGATCTTCGAGAAAGATGCCGCGTTGTCACGCCGCTTCCAGAAGGTCGATGTGGTCGAGCCGACGGTGGAGCAAACCGTGGATATTCTCAAAGGCCTCAAGAGTCGTTTTGAAGAGCACCACAGCGTCAAGTACGCACTGGGCGCGCTGCAAGCCGCTGCCGAGCTGAGCTCCAAATACATCAACGACCGCCAGTTGCCCGACAAGGCGATTGACGTGATCGACGAGGCCGGTGCGGCGCAGCGCATCTTGCCCGTGAGCAAGCGCAAGAAAATCATCACCAAATCTGAGGTGGAAGACATCGTGGCGAAGATCGCCCGCATTCCGCCTGCCAGCGTGAGCAATGACGACCGCGGCAAGCTGAAAAACATCGAGCGCGATTTGAAGAACGTGGTGTTTGGTCAAGACCCAGCGCTCGAAGCACTGGCAGCCGCTGTCAAAATGGCGCGCAGCGGCCTGGGCCGCGCGGACAAGCCGATTGGCAGCTTCCTGTTCTCAGGCCCCACGGGCGTGGGCAAGACCGAAGCGGCCAAGCAGCTCGCCAACATCATGGGGATCGATTTGATTCGCTTTGACATGAGCGAGTACATGGAGCGCCATGCCGTCAGCCGCCTGATTGGCGCGCCGCCTGGTTATGTGGGATTTGACCAGGGTGGCTTGCTCACCGAGGCGATTAGCAAAAAGCCGCACGCCGTGCTGCTGTTTGACGAGATAGAAAAAGCCCACCCCGACATCTTCAACGTACTGCTACAGGTGATGGACCATGGCACGCTGACCGACAACAACGGACGCAAGGCCGACTTTAGAAACGTCATCATCATCATGACCACCAACGCCGGTGCCGAGACGATGAACAAGGCCACGATAGGCTTTACCAACGTGCGCCAGGCGGGGGACGAGATGGCCGACATCAAGCGCCTGTTCACGCCCGAGTTCCGCAACCGGCTGGACGCGATGGTGAGCTTCAAGGCACTGAACGAAGACGTGATCTTGCGCGTGGTCGACAAGTTCTTGCTGCAACTGGAAACCCAGCTCGACCAGAAGAAGGTCGATGCCACCTTTACCGACAAGCTGCGCAAGCATCTGGCCAAGACCGGCTTTGACCCCCTGATGGGCGCGCGCCCAATGCAGCGCCTGATTCAGGACACGATCCGCAAGGCGCTGGCCGACGAGCTGCTGTTTGGCAAGCTGGTGGACGGCGGTGTGCTGGTGGTGGATGTGGACGACGAAGGCAAAGTACTGCTAGACATCCAACCCCTGCCGGAGAAGAAGGGTAAAACCAAGGCGGAGCCGGAAGAGGCTGCGGCGAGTTAAGCCTCAATCTTCACGCCCTTCCAGAACGCCACCCGGCCGCGCACCATCTCGGCTTCGGGCTTCGGGTCGGGGTAGTACCAGACGGCGTCGGGGTTGAGTTCGCCGTTGACCAACAGGCTGTAGTAGCTGGCGTTGCCCTTCCAGGGGCAGACGCTTTTGTGGTTGCTGAAGGTGATGTATTTCTGGTCCAGCGAGGCGGCGGGAAAGTAATGGTTGCCCTCCACCAGTACGGTGTCGTCGCTTTGCGCGATGATGGTGTTGTTCCAGGTGGCTTTCATGGTTCATATCCTTAAAATGGGCATCAAATATGCCTGTAGTCCCTGTCTGCAGGACATAAGCAGCTATCGTATTGATAGCATTTAAGTTTGCGCAATAGCTGCAATCTGCCATACCGATCTGGCTGTTTTTCTCAAGATTGTCCCAACGCTGCGCGTATCTGCTCCACCCGCGTGCGGTTGGCACCCAGATCTTTGCGGCCTATGCGGCTGGCGCTGCGCACATGGATGACCCCAGCCGCTTTGTCCAGATAAAACTCAATGTCATCGGTAAATTTAAGAATTTGTGTCGTGCATTGCGCATAAATGTAGCCCGCATCTTGCTGCACGATGACGGTGCGCGGCATGGCTTGTTGCGTGGCTGCCAGCTTCGCCATCTCAGCACTGCCGTCGCCAGTGACTTTGAAGGGTGCAATGCGCGCGTAGGCCTGCATCGGGTGCTCGGCCCACAGATCGGCCTGGCTGCTGACGGAGTTTTCGGTTCTGGAGGGGCTTTTGAGCTTGCCGTCCTTGATGCCCAGATCATCAGGCATTTTGCTGCGCAGCAGGCCCGCCTGGCCTGCAATCAAGATCGCCAAGGCCAGGATGGCGAGCGCCAAAATTAGAAGGAGTGCGTAACGGACCATGGTGTAAGGGCATGCGTTGCTGTAGTGGTTGGTAAACAGATACTACCATTTTTGTAGCTGCTTAGACCCTGTTTGATAGGGTACGTAGCCTATGGATTGCGAAAAATACAGTGGGCACATGGCCAGACAGTAAAAGGTGTCATCAAGCACACTGATCGGTCGTCCAAAATCAGTGCCTTGATAAATCCGGCTGCCAATCCAGTTACTTTGCCGCCAGACTGTCCAAACCGGCCTTGGCGACCACGCCATCTTGCTCGGCGCTACCGCCGGATACGCCAATAGCGCCGACGATTTTGCCGTCAACGATGATGGGGATGCCGCCTTCTACCGCGTTGGCTCCGCGCAGGGTCAACACCCGAAGGCCGACACCGCCACCAGCCACGGCATCTTGAAACACCTTGGTGGAGCGACGGTACAGGGCAGCAGATACTGCTTTGTCTTGCGCCACACCGATGGAGCCAATTTGTGTGTTGTCCATGCGCTCAAAGGCTACCAATAGCCCGGCGGTGTCCACCACGGCAACGGCCATGGGCAGACTGAGTTTGCGTGCCTCGGCCACGGCCCCGGCCAGCGCTTTGCGGGATTGCTCATGGTTCAGGTTGCTGCCGTATTGCGGTACTTGGGCCTGCGCAATGCTTACCAGGCAGTAAAAAGCGGCGCCAATGCATAGGGCGGTGAGTTTCTTGATGGTCATAGTTGTCTCCAGTTAAAAGAAATGAAAAAAATGCAAGGCGATTTATAAAGGAATCTATCCCGGCGGTTGGCAGTCTGACATCGATAGCGATGTCAGACTGCTGGGGTAGGAGGCGTGCTTGGCACTTTTGTTCCCGCCAATCGGGAAGACCCTAGGCAGAGGCAGCTTAACGGCGCCCACCCAAAATACTACCCAACACGCCGCGAATAATTTGCCGCCCCACTTCGCGGCCGATCGAGCTGGCGGCAGACTTGACCATTTGTTCGCCTGCGCTGGCGCGGGTACGCTTGGTACCACCACCAAAGATGCTGCCCAGATTGTCAAAGAATCCGCCAGTGGCCTCGCTGCCTGCGGCGTTGCCAGCCTCTTTGGCGATCTCCTTGGCGGCTTCTTTGGCTTGGGCCGGTGTGGCCATATTGGCGGCGGTACGGCCTTTGATTTTTTCGTAGGCTGATTCACGGTCTACGGTTTTTTCATACACACCGGCGACGATGGAGCTGGCCATCAAAGCCTTGCGCTGCTCGGGCGTGATGGGGCCGATCTGGCTTCCCGGTGGCAGCACATACACGCGCTCGGTGATGCCGGGGCGGCCTTTTTCGTCCAGAAAGCTCAATAGCGCTTCGCCCACGGCCAGCTCGGTGATCGCCGTGGCGATGTCGAGTTTAGGGTTTTGCCGCATGGTCTCGGCCGCCGCCTGCACGGCCTTTTGGTCGCGCGGGGTGAAGGCGCGCAGGGCGTGCTGCACACGGTTGCCTAGCTGGGCCAGCACCGTGTCAGGGATGTCCAGCGGGTTTTGTGTCACAAAATACACACCTACTCCCTTGCTGCGCACCAGGCGCACTACCAGCTCAATGCGTTGCAGCAGTGCTGCGGGCGCTTCGTTGAACAGCAAGTGCGCTTCGTCAAAGAAAAACACCAGTTTGGGTTTGTCCAGGTCGCCCACCTCGGGCAGGTACTCAAACAGCTCGCTCAGCATCCACAGCAAAAAGGTGGCGTACAGGCGCGGTGCGTTCAGCAGCTTGTCTGCCGCCAAAATATTGATGATGCCTTTGCCGTGGCCGTCGGTTTGCATGAAGTCGGCGATATTGAGCATCGGCTCGCCAAAGAACTGGCTGCCGCCTTGCTCCTCCATTTGCAGCAGGCCGCGCTGGATAGCGCCTACGCTGGCGGGGCTCACGTTACCGTACTCGGTGGTGAAAGTGCTGGCGTTGTCGCCCACGTTTTGCAGCATGGCGCGCAGGTCCTTCATGTCCAGCAGCAGCAGGCCTTGGTCGTCGGCTACTTTAAACACCAGTTGCAGCACGCCAGCCTGGGTTTCGTTCAGGTTCAGCATGCGGCTTAGCAGCAACGGCCCCAGGTCGCTTACCGTAGCGCGTACCGGGTGGCCCTGCGTGCCAAACACATCCCACAGCGTACTGGGGTAGGCTACGGATTCAGGTGCTGTCAGCGCGCGCTCGGCAATGACTTTCTTCAGCTTTTCACTCAATGCACCTTTTTGCGAGATACCCGTCAGATCGCCCTTTACATCGGCCATAAACACCGGTACACCGATACGGCTAAAGCCCTCGGCCATGGTTTGCAGGGTGATGGTTTTACCGGTGCCGGTAGCGCCGGTGATCAAGCCGTGGCGGTTGGCTTTGTCAGGGCGCAAAAAGCACTCGGTGTCTTTGTTTTTGGCAATCAGGATGGGTTCGGTCATGGTACTGGCTCGTAAAAGTGTTGGCAGGGCGGCTTTTGCATTGCCGTGCGCATAAAAAACAATCGTAACAGCAACCGGGCAGGCATAAAAAACGTCCGCTAGTCTTTCGACAGCGGACGTTGCGGGTGGGCTAACTTGTCAGGCTGCTTAGGGCTGCTTTAAAACCCACTCCACCATGGTTTTGACATCGGCTGGTGCCAACTGTGGCATGCCCGGCATGGGGATTTGCCCCCACACACCAGTTGAACCCTTGGTCAATTTATCTGCCAAGTAGGCCGATGCATCTTTACGGTCCTTGTACTTGGCGGCAATGTCTTTGAAAGCTGGGCCAATCATTTTTTTGTCTACTGCATGGCAGTTAAGGCACGCGCTTTTGTCTACCAGTTCCAGGCTGGCTTGGGCAGACATCGACGCGGCGCTTAGGGCTGCCGCTAGTAGTGCGGAGTTTAAGCGTTTCATTACCGCTCCTTTACTTCACGGTCACGGTGATGGACGAGCTCATCGCCTTGCCGTAAGACTGGTGCGCGCCGTTGGCGAACTGGGCTGTCAGCTTGTACACGCCGGGCGGCAGCTTGACTTCAGCTTCGGTCTGGCCTTTGCCAAAGTGCATATGCTTTTCGGTAAACGGGATCGACTCGCCAGTGGGAACGGAGTCCAGGTTAATCAGCAAATGGTGGTGGCCGCTGTTCGCCACAATGTCGCCAGCAGGCGCTACCGCCATACCTTTGACGCCAAAGCGTACTTTGAAGGTGGTAGGCACGGTAGCGTTGTTGGCTGGCTCAAGGATAGACGTGGCTTGCGATGGGGCCATGGTGCTGGCGCAGCCAGTGATGCTGAGCACCAAAGCGGTAGCTGCAAAAGAAGTGGCGAGAGTACGAAATAGAGAGATAGTCATGGTAATTTCTTTCAAAAAATGCAAAGTAATTTCTCAGCCTAGCGTCTGAAAAATATTCAAAATACAAGGAGAAAAGGATGAGGTTTTAAGCGCGCGGGCAGAAACCCGCGCAAGCTTAGAGGAAGCGCCAGCTCAGGCGCGCGCGAGCACGGGCGGCGCCCGCCCAGGGGGTGGTTTGTTCACCTGCACCAATCCATCGCAATTTGCGCTCTGGGGTTCCATTGCCACACCGCCACAGTGCGCGGTGCTTCAAAGTTAAGGTGTATAGGGGTGCCAGGAATGGCGATCAGTTTGTAAATCGGCGCGTTGCCGCAATGTTTGATGGTGCTGGTGGTCTTGTCACTGTCGTTGTCATGGACGGAAACGGAAATTTTCTTTAGCCCAGCACCAGAGCAGACCAGTATGTCAATCGTCTTTCCGCTGGCCAAAGCCACCATGGTGTTCAGCGCGCTTCCAAGAGAGAACCAAGCTATCGCCAAAACTGCAATGCAGATGGACAATTGGTAGAATTTTCGGCTGTATGTAACACGCATAGTTACATAGTACGCCGGCCTTTTGTCTATGTCAACTAACGCAAACCCCGCCCATGCCCGTCACTGGCGACAACCTGTTTTGATAAGAAAATATGCCTTTAGCCCAATAAACTATTGCGGGAGCAGCTATCGAAAATGTAGTGTTATCCAGGGTGTAGAGTCCGCGCAATTGCAAGGGCAGCTGGAAAGCTCAGCCTCGCAATCCCACATAGTTCTCAGCCAACATCGTTTGCGCCGCCTCGGAACTCATCAGGTAAGACAGCTCTGCCTCCTGCATTTTTTGCCCAAAGCCTGCGCTGTCAGGAAAGCGGTGCATCAGGCTGGTGAGCCACCAGCTAAAGCGCTCGACGCGCCACACCTTGCTCAGGGCGCGTACGGATTAGCCGTTGATGCCAGGTTCGGATGTATCGATGTGGTGGCCTATTGCGGCTCTGTGACTGCGACCCTGCGCATCAAAAACTACCTGCGGGGCGCTGGGTACAAGAGTTTGCAAATTATCGAATTTCTCAAGAATGACAGCAATCAGAAGGAGCGTAGTGAAGTGCCAATCCTAAAAATTGGTGCCAAAAACTGCGGGTGGATAGCTGACATCGGTGCTCGCCCTTTTTACAAATCGGTCGTTTCCCCAGCCCGCTCCAGGAAGGTACTGTCTAGTGTGGACGGTGGTGTCTTTGGCACCTTGCAATTGCCACAGCACGACCAGCTGGCCTTGCGCATCGCTGGCGATGTGGGGCGCACTGGCATAGCCATTGCCGTTTTCAATCTGGGCGGCTTGGCCCCAGCCAGCGCCGGGCACCATGCGGTTGGCCACGATGCGCGTGCGCTGCCCCTCCTTGTGTTGCCACACCACCATAGCGTGGCCCTGGCCGTTAAAGCTGACTTGGGGCGCATGGGCCTCAACGGTGTTGGGGGCATCGATCCACTGCGCTTTGCTCCAGCCTGTGCCCACCGTATAGCGGTTGGCTGCGATGCGGGAATGCTGGCCGTCAGACTGCTGCCACACCGCCACCGCATTGCCTTGGCTGTCCAGTGCCACGCGCGGGTTGTAAGCGCTGCCAGCGTTATCGGTCTCGATCAACTGCGCCACGCCCCAGCCCCGGCTTGGTGCCTTACGGTTGGCCCAAATGTTGTAACGCTCGCCATCAAACTGCTCCCACACCGCCAGTGTGTGGCCTTGCGCGTCTATCGCCTGATGGTAGTCAAACGCACCCCATTCGTTGTCTTGCGCCAGCAGGGGCGCTTCCTGCCGTGTGCTCGCCAGTGTAGGGGGTGCCGAGTTGCTCGGCTGGCCGCAAGCGGCGAGCACAGAGACGCACAGCAGTGAGCGGAGTATGGGTGAGGGGAAGAGCCGGTGTAAAGTCACAGTTACTCCTTAGGTTCTTGTTTTATCAAGGCACAGCAGTGCCCCTGCAAAAGACGTTCAAACTGTCGAGTTTTAACTTTAGTAAGTCAAATCAACCACTTGATCTTGCGAGTGAGTGATAAAACTCACACTACTCGCCTCGGGCACACCGTAATACGTTGCCCTGGGCTCGGCCAGGTCGCTGGCCAAGCCCACGGGTGCTAGGCTGGGCCCAGCTACCAGCCGCATCGGTTCAATCACTTTGGCGTTGCATGCCGCCAAGAGCAAAGCGCAAACCAGTGCGGTGCCGGGTTTGCGTACGACAGATGAGACAGTGATTGGAAGATTAGCTTGCATGATGAAACTCCTTTGAAAAAAGCGGAATCCGCGAGACGATGGTTGATGGGCATGCAGGTAGCGCCATGCAGCCGGTGGCTTGGGCTACATTCTGTGTTTTGCATGATGATTTGCTCTCTGCATAGGGTGCAATACGCTATTCATTTATGAGCATTTGCAGTCCATTGCGGCACCGTGGCTGCTCCCCTGCGCGGGGTGGAGTGAGCCCACGGCGCAGAGGCCATGTTCTGCGCTTCCAAGCGTGGCTCCACCATGCTGGGCAGACTCCAGCCGCCGCCCTCAGGCTGCTGGCTAGCCCACAGCTGGGTTTGCTGGCCGTCAAACTGTTGCCACACCACCAAGGCTGTGCCCTGTGCATCAAAATTTATCTGCGGGGCGCTGGCGTGGGCCGTGGCGCTGCCCAGGCTGGTAGCCGCGCCCCAGCCTGCTCCAGGTATAAAACGGCTGGTCCGCACGTGCGCGTGGCGACCGTCAGACTGTTGCCACACTGCCATCGCTTCGCCCACGGCGTTCATCGCCACTTGCGGTGCGTAGGCATCGCTAGGCGTCATACTCGCCAGGCTGTCGATCGGCCGCGCAGCGCCCCAGCCTTGGCCCGCGACATACTGGTTGGCCCACACTTTGGAGCGCCCGCCCACCTGCTGTTGCCATACCGCCATGGCATGGCCTTGCCCACCAAAAGCGATGCGCGGGCTGTAGGCGTGGCCACCGTGCTTGGCATCCAGGCGCGTACTTGCGCCCCAGCCCAGCCCAGCCACGCTGCGCTGAGCCCAAATGCGAAAACGCTGGCCATCAAACTCCTCCCACACGGCGATGCGGTTGCCACGCGCGTCCTGCGCAATGCTGGGGCTAAGGTGGGCCATCTCCTCCGCGCCAAACGGCGCTGCGGGCAGGGTCTGCGTCGCCAGCCGTACGTCCGTGGTGGCCTCTTTGCTGTTGTTGGCACAGGCCATGAGCGTAGCGCAGCTGGCCATGGTGGCCCACAGCCCCCAATCTATGCACAGGCTTGACAGAGATGCTTTCATGGTGGACTCCTAAGTTTAAAAATAATGGAAATACAGCGCTACTGAGCAGTACGAACCAGCCGCACATAGAGAGAGATATCGCGGTAGCCATAGCTGACATCACGATAGCCAAAGTTAACGCCCCACTCGAAGCTGGCTTGGCCTACATCAGGTGCTGATGACCAAAAATAGTCTGCTGGCGTGGCTGGAAATGCAGTCGGGTCTATTGCCGGGTTGCTGCGGCGTATGTCCAAAATGGTCTCCAACTCTTTGACGCTGGGCAGGCGCCAAGCAATGCCAGTGGCAGCGGCCTCGCTGCGTGCGCGCGCCAGTGCCTGCACATGCCTAAAAGTGCTGGCAGTGCCCATGCAGGCACCGTTGCGCAACACCAATCCCTCCGCGCAGCGCCGCCAGATGAGTTTGGTGGCGTTGTCGGTCACCTCGGTCTCTTCCCCAGACACCACCAGTTGCGCAGCCGCTGCCTGGCATGCCACTAGAGTGGCAAGGCCCAGCAGTGCGCTGGCGACCCTGTGTTTGAGCGAAGGCTTTATATGGTGCGCAAGCGTGGTTTTCATGGCGAACTCCTTGGGGTTAAAGACGCAGAAGTGAAAAAAATTAGGGGCATAGGCCCGAAAGTCGCTGTACAGCCATCTATCCAGCGTGTGTCTATCGTGTCGGGTGCTCGCGCCCGCGTCACGAACTTTGGCCGAAGAAGGGACTAAATTTCGCCGATAGGCTGCACTCGGACGAAATGGGTGGATGCACCAGCACCACCCGGCAACGTGCGGTAATCAGATGAGGTGGTCCCATCAGTTCTGGGGATGCGTGCCAGGTGCCAGCGCACCAAATTTCGGCAATTTTTCGCAAGTCCATCGTGACTTGCAGCACCCGCACCCGCATCATTGGCAACATGCCGCCAAAGATCTTGCACCACGGGTTTTTAAATCAGGAGATTGAGCATGACTTTTCTACTTCGCCCTGCTATGCAAGCAATTGGCAGCTTGTTATGGATTTCTAGCCTAGCTGTGAGCGCCTCGGTAAATGCGCAAACGGCTAGTTGGCCGGAGAGACCAATACGCCTAGTCACCCCTGTTGGCGTGGGTGCTGCCGCTGATATTGTTATGCGAAAAATTGCGCCTGAATTGTCCAAGGCGCTAGTACAAGCGGTGATTGTAGAAAATCGGCCCGGTGCATCCGGGCGTATCGCTTTATCAGAAGCTGCACACGCAGCGCCAGACGGCTACACCTTTGGCATGGCCGATGCCGGATCGTTGCTTTTGCTACCCGCGATGGGAGCTAAATTAGCTTACGACCCACAAAAAGATTTCATACCAGTCGCACGGGTACAGGCTGCCTACGCACTTATCGCTGTGTCAGTTAATTCACCCATACTCAAATTGAGTGATTTGCAAAATTTAGGACGCCCGGTGACAGTAGGGGTGCCTGGCGTGAGTACGTTCCAGCATGTACAGTGTTTGTCGCTAAGCAAAGCACTCAGTTTTGAGTGCAATCCAGTGTCGTATTCAAAAGGGAATTTTGCCGCTCTTTTAGACGTGGGTAGCGGCATTACAGATGTGGCGTTTACTTTCGTATCGGAGAGCAAAGGGCTTGTTGAAGGTGGCAAGATACGAATTTTGGCAACGTTGGCACCCAAACGTAACCCCATGCTGCCCAATGTACCCTCAATTACAGAATTTACGACTTCAATGCCAATCTTGCCTAGCTGGTTTGGTCTTTTCGCACCAGCAGGGACCCCCGTGCACATTGTGGATCGTATGCGAACTGAGATTAATAAAGTGCTGGTAGGCGACACATACAAACCATGGATGGAGTCTTTAGGTACGCAGGTTGAGACGCTTGAAGGTCCAAGTTTTGCCCAATTCTTGGAGGGGCAACGCCTGTATTTAAAGACTATTGTGGACACTCATGGCTTGAAGTCCGATTGATTCAATCAAATGCAGTTTAGGCCTTGAGTTTCATGCCGTAAGCACGTAGAGCTTTGACAAAACGGTCACGAATAACGGGGATAGCAGTCCAGCGCATACCGAAATAACTTTCGTCAAATCCATTGGTATGGGCGAGTAAATCACGGAAGTGTTCCTCTGCCCGTCTGTACTCGCCCGCTTCCTCAAGAGCAACGATAAGTGACATCCGCGCTTGTGTGTTGCCTGGGCTCAACACCAGTGTTTCCTGAAGCAGGCTGATTGCGACATCACATTCGCCTAACGCCAAAAGTGTTCGACCATATATACCCAGAATGGCGCTGGAGCGCGTTGACATTAAAGGAAGCAAAGACTCTGATGCAGCTCTGGATTCCGCGAACCGTCCAGCATAAAACAAAACCATCGCACGAAAATGCAGCATGACAGGATCACTCGGGCCGAGCGTAATGGCTTGATCGCTCGCAAGCAGTGCCTCATCACGCTGACCATTCATATCAAGAAGATTTGCCAACGTGGCATAAGCGTACGCGTGGGATGGATCAAGTTCTATGGCTCTATGCACCTCTTTCAAGGCTTGCGCAATATTTTGCTCCGCTGATGCCCCTGTATGGCAAAAATTGATGTCCCACATATGTGCATGTGCAAGTACTCGCCAAGCACGTGAATAGTCGGGGTACAAAGCAACAGCCTGCGTAGCAAGCAGCTCCCCATCACGTGTAGCCTCTACTGTTGTACGATAGAGAATGCCTTCAACTCGTGCACAAAGGTCGTAAGCATTGATAGAGTCTGGCCCTTTGGCCATTGATTTTCGCCTAATAAATGTTTTGAAATTCGCATGAATCGTACCTGCAATGCGCCAAAAAAGAGCAGCTGTTTCTGTGTACAAATCAATGAATTTTACCTGCTTCCGCTCTGCCCACACAATCTCGTCGGTACGACCATCCATCATCTCCAGCGACCAGTCAATCGTCGTCTCAGTAAACTGCACTTGGCCTGAGACGATGTAGCGGGCATTGAGTTTTTCGCACACCTCTTTGCTACTCAAAGCCTGACCTTTGAGTGAAAAAGACGAAAACCGGCCGATCACCCGCAGCTCTTTGTGCCGTGCCAGCTCGGTAATCAAATCCCCCGCAAACGTCATGGCCAGCCGCTCGGAGCGTTCGTCACCGTCCATGCTGGTAAAGGCCATCACCGCAATGGCGGGAGTGATGAGCCCATCGGCGCTTGGGAGTGCGGGCGCTAAGGCCGCAGGCATAGACGTAGCGCCATTCACCACCAGCCGGTAGCCGCGCCGTGCCTCAGTTTGCAGCACTGCGTGCTGCACATCCCCAATAGCGCTGCGAATTTCGCGGATGCATTGCACCAGCGAGTCGTCGGTGACCGATACGTCGGGCCACACGGATTTGAACAGCTGCTCTTTAGTGACCAAAGCACCTTTGGCTTCGATCAGACACTCCAGCACCCGCGCACTTTGCGCCCGCAGCGCGATCCTGGCACCCGAGCTGCCCTGCAGCATGTGTGCAGAAAGATCAAAAAAGGTGGAGCCGAGTTGGACCATGGCCACATTGTAGGTAAATGTCCGCCGGGCGCGTAATTTACATGCGAAATAGGGCTCTAGCCCAATGAAATATTGCAGGAGCAGCTATAAAATATGCAGCAATTGGCTTGCTGTTGCAGGCCGTGCATTACGCAGGAATCATCGCCCCATGCGCCCGCAGCGCCGCCTGGTAGCGCGAGCGCAGCGCGGGTGTGGCGTTCCAGCGGCGGCCAAAATGGTTTTCAATAAAACCATGGCTGTAGTGCAGCAGCAATGCGTAGTGCTCCATCGCACTGGCATGCTGGTGGGTTTCTTCAAGGGCGGCTATCAAGGTGAGTCGCGCAGTGTTAAAGCCTGGGCTTACGTTGAGTGCTTCTTGCAGTAAATGAATGGCGGGTGCGTGCTCGCCTAGTGCAAACAGGGTTCTACCGTAGCCAACCAATTGCGTGGTTTGACGCAAGGTGCCAAAAGAAAGCAGGTGTTCTGAGAGCGCTTTAGATTCTGCAAACTTCCCGGCATAAAACAAAATGGTCGACTGAAGATGCAGCATCATCGGGTCGCTGGGAGCTAATGACACGGCATGTTCAGCGGCCAGCAGCGCCTCATGGTGTTGGCCATTGACAGCCAGTAAATTAGCTAAAACCCCATGGGCAAAGGCCTGTGTCGCATCCAGCTCAATGGCTTTGTGCACCTCTTGAAGAGCTTGGGGAATCTGCGCGTCAGTCCACACGCCGGTCTGACACATCACAATGTCTATGGTGTGCACTGCTGCCAAAGTTCGCCAAGCCAATGCAAATTGGGGATAGAGGGCAACGGCTTGCGCGGCAAGCTGCTGCGCCTGTAGCACGCCGTCTGGCGTATCGCGGGTGCCGACAAAGTAGGCGCGCGCGCACAGGTCATAGGCGTTGAGCGACTCGGGTGCCACGGACATGGATTTGCGGTAGGTGAAGGCGCTCAAATTGGTAACGATAGTGCCAGTAATACGGCCAATCAGTGCCGTAGTTTCAACATAGATGTCCAGAAATTTGACCCGCTTTCGCTCCGACCACACCAGCTCATGGTTGTGCCCATCCATCATTTCCAGTGACCAGTCAAGCTGCGTTTCAGTAAACTGCACTTGGCCAGAGACGATGTAGCGCGCGCCGAGCTTGTCGCACACCTGTGTACTGGTGAGTGCTTGGTCGCGCAGTGAAAACGAGGAGAACCTGCCTATCAAACGCAGCTCTTTGTGCCGCGCCAGCTCGGTCAGCAAGTCCCCGGCAAACGTCGTGGCCAGCCGCTCGGAGCGCTCATCGCCGTCCATGCTGGTAAAGGCCAATACAGCTATGGCGGGGATGGCCAGCTTGTCGGCTGTTTGGAAGGTGGGTGATAACGCCGCAGGCATAGACGCAGTACCATTCATCCGGACGCTGTCATGGCCGTTCACCATCAAGCGGTAGCCGCGCCGCGACTCGGTTTGAAGCACTGCATGGTCAAGGTCGCCAATGGCGTTGCGAATCTCGCGGATGCATTGCACCAGCGAGTCGTCGGTGACGGATACATCGGGCCAGACGGTTTTGAAGAGCTGGTCTTTGCTGACCAATGCGCCTTGGGCCTCGATCAAACACTCCAGCACCCGCGAGCTTTGCGCCCTCAGCGCGATCTTGTCACCTGCTTGATCGCGCAACATGCGTGCGGAAAGATCAAAAACAGTGGTCCCAAGTTGAATCATGGGCACATTGTAGGCAAGTGCACAGCAAACTGACAAGACGGGTTTTATAGCGTCGGTCGGGTCTTGCGGGCACCATTCGGGCTATATAAAAGTAAAATCAAGCTATTCAGTAGCTTAAGAGTGAGTAAAAGGATAGTTATGGCTGGCCACAGTAAATGGGCGAATATTCAGCACCGCAAGGGGCGGCAGGACGATAAACGGGGCAAGATTTGGACGCGGGTGATCCGCGAGATCACGGTGGCGGCGCGTATTGGTGGTGGCGATTTAAGCACCAACCCGCGCCTGCGCCTGGCCGTAGAGAAGGCCAAAGCGGTCAATTTGCCAGCGGATACTGTCAAGCGCAATATTGACAAAGCCACAGGCAACCTGGAAGGCGTGCACTATGACGAAATTCGCTATGAGGGCTATGGCATTGGCGGTGCGGCCATTATTGTAGACACCATGACCGATAACAAGGTGCGTACGGTGGCTGAGGTGCGCCACACGTTTAGCAAATACGGTGGCAACATGGGCACCGAAGGCTCGGTGGCTTTTCAGTTCAAGCACTGCGGGCAGATTTTGCTAGCGCCCGGTGCCAACGAGGACAAAGTGATGGAAGTGGCGCTAGAGGCGGGCGCTGAAGATGTGATAGCCGACGAAGAAGGCGGTATAGAGGTACTAACCGCCGTGGCTGATTTTGAAGCGGTAAAAAACGCGCTGGACGCTGCTGGCTTCAAACCGGCGATTGCCGAGGTGACCATGCGCGCCGAAAACCCAGTAGCTATGGACGCTGACACCTCTGCGCGCATGCAAAAACTACTCGACGCACTAGAAGATCTGGACGACACCCAAGACGTGTTCCATAACGCAGAAATGACCGCATGAAAATACTCGTGATAGGCGGCGGTGGCCGCGAACATGCTCTGGCCTGGAAGCTGGCGCAAAGCCCCAAGGTGCAAAAGGTCTATCTGGCTCCGGGGAACGGTGGTACCGCGCTGGACAGCCGTTTTGAGAATATAAATATACCGCTAGTCCCTGATCTGAGGGCGTGGGCAGCTACTGAAAAGATAGCGCTCACGGTGGTGGGTCCGGAGGCTCCGCTGGCCGCTGGCGTGGTGGACGAGTTTCGCCAGCACGGGCTGCGTATCTTTGGGCCTACGCAAGCGGCTGCGCAGCTTGAGAGTTCCAAGGCCTTTAGCAAAGCCTTTATGCAACGCCACGGCATCCCCACGGCAGAATTTGAAACCTTTACCGACGTGACGGCCGCGCATGCCTATGTAGACCGCAAGGGCGCACCGATTGTGGTCAAAGCCGACGGCCTGGCCGCTGGCAAGGGGGTGGTGGTGGCTATGACGCTGCAAGAGGCGCACGAGGCGATTGACTTCATGCTGCTGGACAACACCCTGGGTGTGGTGCACAACGCCGGTGACGATGGCAAACCCAGCGCCCGCGTGGTCATTGAAGAGTTTTTAGAGGGCGAAGAAGCCAGCTTTATCGTACTGTGCGACGGCAAAAACGTGGCCGCGCTGGCTACCAGCCAAGACCACAAACGCCTGCTGGACGGCGATCTGGGCCCCAACACCGGCGGTATGGGGGCCTACAGCCCCGCGCCGGTGGTTACGCCGCAGGTGCATGCCCGCGCTATGCGTGAGGTAATTTTGCCGACCATCCGGGGCATGGACAAAGACGGTATCAACTACACCGGTTTTTTGTACGCTGGTTTGATGATTACTCCTGACGGTAGGGTAAAAACTCTGGAATTTAACTGCCGGCTGGGCGACCCGGAGACGCAACCCATTCTGATGCGCCTGAAAACCGACTTGGTGGATGTGCTGATGGCCGCTACCGAGCAGAAACTCGATACCATTGAGCTAGAGTGGGATCGCCATGTTGCGCTGGGGGTCGTGATGGCCGCAGCGGGCTACCCGCTGTCGCCACGCAAGGGCGACGTGATGACAGGTTTGCCGGGTGGCGACTCGTCGGTAGGCAACGATGCCGTGGTTTTCCATGCGGGTACACAGGTGCAGGATGGCCAAACGCTGACCAACGGCGGACGCGTGCTGTGCGTGACGGTGCTGGCCGAGACGGTGAAAAAAGCGCAGAGCAGGGCACAGGCGATTGTGCAAACCATTCATTTTGATGGCGCGCAATACCGCAGTGACATTGGCTACCGGGCTATCAAAGCCTGAGCCCGCCTACTTGCCAACCGCTTTGTCACACGCATTGCCACCCCAGATGCCCACGCAGCGGCCCAGCCCCGCAGTGGTGAGTGACTACCCCCAGCCTTACGCCATCCAGTTTCGCGGTCAGGCCTGGGCGCGTTGGCTCTTGCGCGCGATGGGCTGGAAGCTGCATTTTTCCGGCTTGCCCGCCTTGCAAGGCGTGATTGTGGTCTATCCACACACCAGCAATTGGGACGCACCCGTGATGTTTTTGGCCAAATGGGCGCTGGGCGTGCAGGTGGTTTTTTGGGGCAAAGACAGCTTGTTTGAGGTGCCGCTGCTGGGCCGTTGGCTGCGCTGGATTGGTGGGGTGCCCGTTAAGCGTACGGCAGCCACGGGCCTGGTGCAGCAATCGCTGGCCATGTTTGCGCAGCACAAGGCCGATCAGACCTATTGTTGGCTGGGCCTGTCACCTGAGGGCACGCGCAAGTATCTGCCTGGTTGGCGCAGCGGGTTTTACCAAACCGCGCACGGCGCGCAGGTGCCGCTGTGTTTGATCAAGCTGGACTACGGGCAGCGCGCCATCAGCGTGCAGGATTTCATTGCACTTTCGGGCGATCGGGTGCAAGATATGGCGCGTATTGCGGCTGTTTACACGGGGGTACGTGGCCTCAAACCAGCGCTGATGACTCCGGTGCAACTACTAGACCCCAGCGTACCGCGCGCAGACACGGTGGTGCGCTGATTGGTGACGAATTAGGATACACAGATTTATGGGAATTGCCACCGTTAAAGAATATCTGCTGGACTTGCAGGACCGCATCACCACCACCATTGGTGCGGTGGACGGCAGTGCCTTCGTGGTAGATCGTTGGAAGAAAGCCAACGACGAACCATTGCAAGGCCACGGCATTACCCAAATTTTGGAAGGTGGCGTGGTGTTTGAACGCGCGGGCTGCGGCTTTAGCCATGTGCGCGGCCCCAAGTTGCCACCTTCGGCCACAGCGGCGCGGCCCGAGCTGGCGGGCGCGCCGTTTGAGGCGCTGGGCTTGTCTTTGGTGTTCCATCCGCTCAACCCCTATGCGCCTACGGTGCATATGAATATCCGCATGTTGACCGCGACCGTGCCGGGCAAAGATCCGGTGTTTTGGTTTGGAGGCGGTATGGACTTAACGCCGTACTACGGCTTTGACGATGATGCGGTGCATTTCCACACCGTTTGCCGTGATGCGCTCAAACCCTTTGGCGCGGACAAATACCCCAAATACAAAACCTGGTGCGACGAGTATTTTTACCTCAAGCACCGCGATGAGCCGCGCGGCATCGGGGGCATATTTTTTGACGACTTTACCGAGGGGGGCTTTGACAATGGCCTGGCCTTGATCAAAGCCGTGGGCGATTCGTTTTTAGATGCCTACCTGCCCATTTTGAGCCGCCGCATTGGCATGAAATACAGCCAGCGCCAGCGTGATTTTCAGCTCTATCGGCGCGGGCGTTATGTGGAGTTCAACCTGGTGTGGGATCGGGGCACGCATTTTGGCTTGCAGTCGGGTGGCCGCACCGAGTCGATTTTGATGAGCATGCCGCCGCTTGCCAGCTGGGCCTACCAGTACTGGAGCCGCGCAGGCTCGCCCGAGGCGGAGTTGATGGAGAAGTTTTTGGTGCGGAAGGATTGGGTTTGACCAGTCCCGCTGTGCCGCACGTACTGCGCCTGGGCATTTACGGCGGCGCGTTTGATCCGCCGCATGCTGCCCACTATGCGCTGGCGCAAGCGGCGATTGCGCACCTGCAATTAGACCAGTTGCTAATCTTCCCCACAGGCCAGGCATGGCATCGGGCGCAGCAGGCAACCGTAGCGCAGCACCGACTGGCCATGGCACAACTGGCCTTTGCCGATCTGGCGCGAGCCAAGGTAGACCCACGTGAAACGTTGCGGCCTGGCGTCACCTACACCATCGACACGGTGACCGAGCTGCATGATGAATACCCACAAGCCGCACTGTTTTTAATCATGGGCGCAGACCAATTCAATGCTTTTGGTGCTTGGCGGCGCTGGCAGGATATCGCCCAAATCGCTACACTTTGTGTAGCTGCTCGTGCAGATTCAGCAAGCAAAAAAGCCTTAAATAGTACTGAAAATACAGCCCTAACAGCGTGTAAAATACTCTCTATTCCTATGCCCCCCATGCCAACCAGCGCCACCGATATCCGCCGCCGCGTGCAGGAGGGCTTCGGGCTGGACCATCTGGTCAAGCCCAGCGTTGCGCGGTATATTGCGCAGCATCACCTGTATTCCCATTGAATCTAACCTCGCCACCCTCCATGCAAGACACCGCCGCCAAAAAAGACACCACCAAACTGCAACGCACCATTGTGGACGCGCTTGAGGATGTGAAGGCCCAAGACATAGCGGTGTTTGATACCGAACATTTGTCGGCCATGTTTGAGCGGGTGATCATCGCCAGCGGCACGTCCAACCGCCAAACCAAGGCACTGGCCGCCAGCGTTCGCGATGCCGTGCGCGAAGCGGGCTTTCCCAAGCCGCGCGTCGAGGGCGAAGACAATGGCGAATGGATTATTGTGGACTGCTTTCAGTGCGTGGTGCATATCATGCAGCCTGCCATTCGCACCTACTACCATTTGGAAGAAATTTGGGGCGACAAGCCGGTGCGCTTGAAACTCGGTGCGCCCAAGCCCGCAGTAGCCACGCCCATGCCTGTTTCGGCACCGGCCAAGAAGGCTGCCGCCAAAAAATCAGCGCCAGCTAAAAAAACCAAAAAACCCGAGCGTCCGATTGCGGGCCCACGACCTGAGGCGCTGCCATTGAGTCCTGCCAAAAAAGCGGCTATGAAGAAAGCCCCTGCGGCTAAATCACCCGCCACGGCCGCGCCCTCCAAAGCGCCCGCTAAAAAAACCACCAGTGCCAAGCGACCCATGACTGTGGTAGGCAAGCCTGCGGTTAAAAAAGCAGCATCAAAACCAGGCACCAAGACGGGCGCTAAACCCGCTCCGACCAAACGCCCCCGTGCATGAAGCTGGTGATCGTCGCAGTCGGCCAACGCGTGCCCGACTGGGCGCAAACCGCTTGGGATGATTACGCCAAACGCTTTCCCCCTGAGCTGAAAGTCGAGCTCAAGGCGGTGAAGACCGAGCCACGCGGCTCTAAAACCCTGGACACCTTGCTGGCAGCCGAGTGCGAACGTATCGAGGCCGCCGTGCCAAAAAACGCACGCATCGTGGTATTGGATGAGCGCGGCACTACCCTGACCACCAAAGCCTTGGCCCAGCGACTGACTGACTGGCAGCTAGGTGGTGACGATGTCGCCTTGGTCATTGGCGGGCCGGATGGCCTGCAACCTGCCTTTCGCCAGGCTGCACATGAACGTATTCGCCTGTCTGACTTGACCTTGCCCCATGCCATGGCCCGTGTGCTGCTGATAGAGCAGTTGTACCGCGCCTGGTCGGTCAATGCCGGGCATCCGTACCACCGGGAATAATCTGCTCACCGTATGGCGAACTTCATCTACCTGGCCTCCCAAAGCCCGCGCCGCGCGCAATTGCTGGAGCAGCTGGGGGTGCGCTTTGAATTGCTATTGCCAAGTGTTAATGAAGATGCAGAAGGTTTGGAAGTTGCTCTTAAAAACGAAGCTGCTTACGCATACGTTGCAAGGGTTACAGCCTTAAAACTAGATGCCGCAGTGGCCCGCATGCGCAGACGCGGCTTGCCAGTCGCCCCCGTGCTGTGTTCAGACACTACAGTAGCTTTAGGCCGCACAATCTACGGCAAACCTGTCGATGCGCCGGACGCAACCCGCATGCTGCGCGAGCTGTCGGGCCGAACCCACCGGGTGCTCACTGCGGTGGCGGTGCAAAAAGGCAAAACACGGGCGCAGGCGGTATCCGTCTCGCAAGTGCGTTTTACCGCGATGACTCCCGCACACATTCGCAGCTACGTGGCCACTGGCGAGCCCTTGGGCAAAGCGGGTGCCTATGCGGTGCAGGGCAGGGCGGCGGCGTACATTGAGCACATTAGCGGTAGCTATAGCGGCATCATGGGCTTGCCGATGTTTGAAACCGCGCAAATGCTGCGTACACTCGGGATCAAAACCCTTTAAGACTTTGGCCCAACTATGCAGCAAGACATCCTGATCAACTGGAGCCCGCAAGAAACCCGAGTTGCCGTGGTGGAAAACGGCGCGGTGCAAGAGCTGCATATCGAGCGCACGCTGGAGCGCGGCCTGGTGGGTAATGTGTATTTGGGCAAGGTGGCGCGGGTGCTGCCGGGCATGCAGTCGGCGTTTATCGACATCGGCCTGGAGCGTGCGGCGTTTTTGCATGTGGCCGACTTGATGGCCGCGTTCACGCCGGGCAGCCCTGCGCACGTGGGCGATGTCGACAACTCCAAGCCCAGCGCCCCCGTGCTGCCCATAGAAAAACAGGTGTTTGAAGGCCAATCCCTGATGGTGCAGGTGATCAAAGACTCCATCGGCACCAAGGGTGCACGCCTGTCCACCCAAATCAGCATCGCGGGGCGGCAACTGGTGTTTTTACCGCAAGACGACCATATCGGCGTGTCGCAGAAAATCCCGGTGGCGCAGCGCGATGCCCTGCGTGCGCGGGTTGTACAACTGGCGGGCGATGCGGGCGGCGGGTTTATCTTGCGTACCAATGCCGAGGAGGCCAGTGATGCCGAACTGGCCGACGACATAGCCTACCTGCGCAAAGCCTGGCTGCGCATTAAAGACAGTGCGGTCAAACTGCCCGCCAAATCGGTTTTGCATACGGATCTGACCCTGCTGCAACGCGTACTGCGCGATATGGTGAGTGACGAGACGCAAAGCATCCGGATCGATTCGCGCGAGCAGTTTGAATCTTTATCCGCTTTTGCCAGCGACTACATGCCAGCGGCGGCAGACAAATTGCAGCTTTACAAAGGCGAGCGCCCGATTTTTGACCTGTACAGCATTGACGAAGAAGTGGCCAAGGCGCTGGCGCGGCGGGTCGAACTTAAATCGGGTGGTTATCTCATCATCGACCAAACCGAGGCACTGACCACAGTTGATGTGAACACGGGCGGCTTTGTCGGTGCGCGCAATTTTGACGACACGATTTTCAAAACCAACCTGGAGGCGGCACTGGCTATCGCCCGCCAATTGCGCCTTCGCAACTTGGGCGGCATCATCATTGCGGACTTTATTGACATGACCCGCGAAGATCACCGCAGCCAGGTGCTGGCCGAGTTTCGAAAACAGCTAGCCCGTGACCGGGTGAAAACCATGGCCGGAGATTTTTCGCAACTGGGCTTGGTAGAGATGACGCGCAAGCGCACCCGCGAATCATTAGCCCACATGCTGTGCGAGCCCTGCGCCGTGTGCGGCGGCAAGGGCATCGTCAAAACCGCCCGCAGCGTGGCGTATGACATTCTGCGGGAAATATTGCGCGAGGCCCGCCAGTTCAACCCCAAAGAGTTTCGCGTGATCGCAGCGCCGCAAGTGGTGGAGCTGTTTCTGGATGAAGAAAGCCAGCACCTTGCAGGTCTGTCGGACTTTATCGGGAAGCCTATTTCATTGCAGGCCGAGGGTGGTGTGAGCCAAGAGCAGTACGACATTGTGCTGCTGTGATCACTTGTTTGATCGAGTTAAATCGTAAATTTTTGCTTGCAGTGCAGCAATGTTTCGCCATTGGCGCCGCTGTGCAAATATCAAACCATTGGCACGCAAACAAGGAAGTAAGTCATTCTGTTCAAGACAGGCGGCGATGGCTGCGGCTACCGCTTCTGCATCAAATGGATCGGAAATTAGCAATGCATCTTTGCCAGAATGCAATAAATTTGCCATTGAATTCCAGGGCGCACAGGTGGTAATCACTGGAAGTTGATGAGCCATCGCCTCAAGTACAACCATTGGAAACACATCCTGGGTTGTGGGATGGGCCAAGCAGGTTGCTATTTCATATAAATGTTTCATTTCCGAAACGGTTCCTATAAATAGCACTACATCTTGAAGCTTTAATTTATCGATCAGTTGCTTGTAGTGTGCAGTTTGTATTCCGCTACCGACCACCAGCAGGCGTAATAGGTGATTACCTTGCCTGCGCACATGCTCAATTGCTACAAGCAAAGTGTCTAAGCCTTTCTTTTTAAAATCATTGGCAACAAACAAGACCACTTGACTACCAGGTGGCAAGCCCAATGATTCACGAACTCGCCTTTTGTTGTCATCCGACATCACCTGGTCAGGCACGGTAACTCCTGGTTCAAGTACAAAGTTATTGTTTTTTCTGCAGAAAATTTTATTGGTTTCATCCTTCAGTCCATTGGACGCAAAAATCACGTAACGTGACGGTTTTAGGCGAGATCGCTCCATACTAAGATAAGTGAGCATGCGTGGGCTGGTGAATGACTTGAACCAGGTGCTTATCAGCCCTTTATTGATTCGGCGTTCTAAAACACTGGAGTGAACAGTCTTAACGTGAATGGTATGCACAGAGCCGTGCCAAACATTCTCATGCGAATGGACCACATCAAACTGATTGCGCGTCAGCCACCAAGTCATCAAGGCGTACGACACCTGGTTAAGCCAACGCGGCAATATTTTTAAGTACGGCACTTTTACATACCGAACGCCTTCAATGGCGGGGCCAAAGGATTGACTGAATACCGAAATTCGACATTGTTCACGTAGCTGCTCGGTCAGTTGCACAGCATAGGATTCCGCACCGCCAGCAGTACGCGAAAAATTCCGCATTAAAACTGCGACAGTCAGTGGAATGTGTCGGTTAGAGGTCGGTTTGCGTTTTTTCTCGTCTTCTATCTTCATAATCGGTAAGTATTTTTGCAGCTAGAGAAAATGGCAAAGTTGTTCGGCTCACTAAAACCCTTGGCAGGCGGTATATGTCGTCGTTAGCGGTAGATCTGCCGCGTTGGGTGGTCGTCGCGCTTGCAAAACCAGCCATTGTTACCGCCTGTAGCGCACGACTGTCATATCTGCCGTATGGATAACAAAAATGCTGAGCATATTCCTCGCCAAACCAGGCAAGCAAATCTTGCCTCGAACCTTCAATTTCATCGACGATTTTTTGGTGCGTCGATGCACTCAGGTCAACGTGGTTGCGGGTATGGGCACCAACGTCTTGCCCAGCTTTGAGCCACTGTTCAATATGATGGACATCCATGAGTGGAGCGGATAAAACACCTGATGCAGCATCCCACATGTTGGCTTTACCTAATTGCCGGGTAACCAAGTAGCAAGTTGCACTGAACCCGAAACGCTTCAACGTCGGTAAAGCATTTTCTAAATTGTTGAGGTAGCCGTCGTCAAATGTGATTCCAACAACACGTCCCTTTTTTTCACCGTTTATGTATGGGAGAAGCGCCTTCATCGATAAACCTTGATAACCAAGAAGCTTGAGAGTTAACATGTGAGAGAAAAATGTACGCGGTGCAACTACAAGGCCGCGCATATGGTCGGTTTTGTGCCGTAGTGCGTCGACTTGGTGATACATCAATATCGGAATATTGGGCTTACTCATATGCATAGCCATTAGTGAATTGAAAAATGTTAATGCCAGTGATCGCGCAAAAAAATCAACCGGCATACCCGTGTGGATTTCGACATTGCCAGCGCCAGGAATCACGACACATATCCTCGATGCCGAGTGTAGCTTTCCAGCCCAGCATTTCAAATGCGAGCGATGCATCGGCATAGCATTCGGCCACGTCGCCGTCACGGCGCGGTCCCACAGTATGAGGTACAGAAACGTTGTTCACTCGTTGGAAAGTCTCAATCAATTCTTTCACGCTAGTACCATGCCCAGTTCCGAGGTTCAAAGTAAAACTCTGTGGCGTACTGAACAATTTTTTAATCGCAGCAACATGCCCTTGTGCTAAGTCCGTCACATGGATGTAATCGCGAACTGCGGTGCCATCCGGAGTGTCATAGTCGCCACCAAAAATAGTCAGTTGCTTGCGCTGTCCTGAGGCCGTTTGGGTTAAATAGGGCATTAAATTACTGGGAACACCCTGCGGATGGTCGCCAATTTCACCGCTCTGGTGCGCGCCCACAGGATTGAAGTAGCGCAGCGTAGCAATGCGCCAAAAATTGTCGTGCATTCTGTCGTGTTGATCCTGTCGTGCTACTAGCTGATCTAAAATTTGTTCGCCCATCAATTTGGACAAACCGTAGGGGGATATTGCTTGCAGTCGCGCGGACTCAAGCAACGGCACAGATTGTGGCACTCCATATACAGTGGCCGATGAGCTAAAAACCAGTTTTCCCACTTGATGACTTTGCAACACCTTGAGCACGGAAAGCAATCCAACCACATTGTTGTGCAAGTACTCCAACGGCTGTTGCGTTGATTGACCTATGGATTTGAGTGCTGCAAAATGTATGCAGGCGTCAATCTTATGCTTCTCCATCAGTTCGGACAAAGCCGTCTCGTTGCGCACGTCCAATTCAGCATGCACAAACTTCGTGGCTCGCGCACCGGCAAGTTTGTTGATCCGCTTATGCACAGCTACAGTACTATTGCAGTAGTTATCGACGCCTACAACCGAGAAACCTCGCTCCAAAAGCGCCAACACGGTATGGGCGCCGATATAGCCTGTGGATCCTGTCACAAAGACACATTTATTCATAAAACTGATCGGGTGCACTCATAGTGATGCAAAGTCATGTTGCGTTTAATGCGGGGGCATTCAGTAATGAGTCAAATAACGCCAGGTATTCATTTGCCTCGGTGTTGGCGGCAAAGGAATTAGCAATTCTGAGCCTTCCTGCTTTACCGATTTGATTGCAAAGATTGGGGCTGTTTAAGAATCTATCAATCACGATACCGAGACTGTTTGCATTGCCCGGCATGAACGTTTGAATATCTCTAGTGTCAGGAGCCAGCAGCTCTGGGGCTCCGCCAACGTTTGATGTAATGACAGGCAACTCGCAGGCCATAGCCTCGGCTATGGCGTTGCCGATACCTTCACCTGGTGCTAAGGTGGGCTGCACATAGATGTCCGCGTCGGCCAGTAATTGCTTAGCAGCGTTCCGGTAACCTAGGCATTGCACACGTTGCGCGAGGACGGGCGATTTGTTGATGCGCTTTAGGGTTGCATCACTTACTTCGCCTACCCATACAAATTGCCAGTGGGTGCTGGTGACGTGGTGCTCTAATGCATCCAGCAGTACATGCATGCCTTTGATCGGGCGCTCGTTGCTCAGGCTGATGATAGTTTTTAAGGGCAGCGTGTCGCGCAGAGTATGGTTGCGCAATGTGGCGCTGGGTAAAAGGTGGCTGTAGCCTGGGTAAATAGTTACAAACCTGCCGGGATGCTTAGACCAAAATCGTGTGGCTTCGCGTTTCAGCCGATCGGCTATTGCGTTGGATAAACACACTACAACGTCAAGTGACGGATTTAGGTAAGTTAGCCAGTCTTGAAGATACCATGCGCTGAGGCCACCGACGGCACCACGCGTGCCTACAATGGGCATACGAAAGTCAAGTTGTTTCCTGGCTCGTAGGGCGATCGATAACGCACGGCTGGTGTAGCAAAGGCATATATCAGGTTTGATTTCTGCCATCAATACAGCGTACCTGTTGGTGGCACTACCATCAAATCGACTGTTTAATTCAACTTGCGCATGTATAGGTAGTGATGACTTCCATTTAGGAAACTTCTCTCTATTTTGTGGATCGCTTACGCAAAATACTTTCACTTCTTGCTCCACAATGTGTGTCAGCATTTGATCAGAATAAGCGTCATAGCCTTGAGATAAAACCAAGAGCGTGTTAATTTTTTTCAGCATGGGAATACAGTGGATGGCGAATACTTACCGCTACAAAGTAGCTGATTCAAAGCCAGTGCTTCCTAGGTTGTATAACTTAGCATAGGTGCCCTGACGTGCGAGCAGTTCGGTATGAGTGCCAACTTCTACCATACGGCCATGATCCATAACCACGATACGATCCGCATGCTCAATAGTAGAAAAGCGGTGCGCCACAATCAATGTTGTTCGCCCTTTTGTAAGATGTACCAACGCAATTTTAATTGCCTGTTCAGACTCTGCGTCCAGCGCTGAGGTAGCCTCATCTAGTACCAAAATATGAGCATTCTTGTAAATGGCGCGGGCAATAGCTAATCGCTGACGTTGTCCACCAGACAGCTGGTTGGCATTATGCCCGACCATTGAATGGATGCCTTTGGGTAGGCTGGCAACGTAGTCAGACAAGTTGGCGGAAGCAAGTGCGAAATGTACGCGCTCATAGTCTACGCTTTCTCCTAGTGATACGTTGACGGCGATGGTGTCATGTAACATAACTACGTCTTGACTGACAAAAGCTAGTTGTTTCCGCAAGGCGCTAAGATTCCATTGGCGAATGTCGGTGTTGTCTATGCTTACCAATCCTTCGCTAACGTCTACAAATCGGGCTAGAAGGTTTACCAGCGTGGTTTTTCCCGAGCCAGATCCCCCCACAAACGCGACTGTTTCACCTTGCTTAATACGCAAATTTATACCTTTTAGTGCATCGCTCTCTGCGCCGGGGTAACGAACATGCACGTCACGGAATGTAATATCGCCACCCTGATAGGAAATCTCTGGCGCATATGAACCGCTTTGCTCCAAAGCAGTGTCGCGAATTAAGTCTAGTCCGCGTTCTATTGCCGCCATGCCTCGTGTGATAGGTCCCGCTACCTCTGACAAATGTTTGATCGGTGCAATCAACATGAGCATTGCAGTTGTAAACGCGACAAAACCACCCACCGTTGTGCCGCCGCTTGAGCTTTGCCACAGCGCCACACAGATTACGCTCGACAATGCTATAGCCGCGAGCATTTGAGTGACGGGTGTCATTGCTGAGCTCGCGATCGTGGATTTCATGGCTAGGCTGCGTAACCGTACGTTCAGTGTATTAAAGCGCGCAACCTGTGAGGCCTGCGCATTGTGTATGCGCACAGTACGGAATGCCAACACGTTTTCCTCAACCACATAGGCTAGTTCGTCTGTAGCAGCTTGACTGGACTTGATAATCTGCTGTAGTCGCCGAGATAGTAGCTTCATTACTAGAGCTACGGCTGGAAAAACAGCCAATACAATAATGGTTAGTTGCCAGTTTAAGTACAGTAAGTAACCTAGCAAAGCTGTGGTTGTGAGCGAGTCTTTCAGTAGAGAAAGCAGCGCATTGACCAACAGTGTGACGCCAATCTGAACCTCATAAACGACAGTGTTAACTAGGGCGCTTGCAGTTGAACCTGCAAACAATGACGGGTGCGCATTCTGCAGAACCTCAAAAAGCTGTTTCCGCAATAAAACCATAGTGCGGTTGCTCATGGCTGACAAAGAATATTGAGCGCAAAAACCAGCTACCCCACGTATCAAAAAAAGACCAATTATTGTTGCTGGAATTGTCCACAAAGCTAGTTGCCCAGCCTTAAATCCACGGTCAAGTAAGGGCTGCATCAACGCTGGAATTAGTGGTTCCGTGAGCGCGCCGACGAGCACAGAAGTAAGCAAAATAAGAAAAAATGTGCCGTTACCGCGCAGGTAGGGAGCAAGACGCTGAAGCTTTACCATGAAGTCGTCACTTATTTGTGGGACAGGCACTTTCATCGATGTTGCTTCCGGATAATGTTATGTTGCATCTGGCAATTCATTTTTATGCACAAACCCGCAAATGTGGCGACGCTGAGAAAGTATAAAGAAGAAAATACTTGTAGGTCGAAGATGGCATTCGTCAAGCCAAATATGGTATGGCTGACAACCGTCGTCATGCCCATATAGGCCAGTAAGCGTGAGTCTGTGGAACTGGTTTGTTGTCTGTACATTCGATAAAACCACACAAAAGGAGCCAGACTAAACGCCAGATAGGCCAACAACAAAAACACACCGCCCGTGGCTAGGCTGTGTAGTACCTGTGAATGTGCCTGGTTTTGCGGATCCGCCAAGGGAAGTATTTTTTTACTTTCTATTCTTTGATCAAGCTCTTGGCGAAATTTGTTCAGGCCGATGCCTAGCAACGGTGAAGTGTGCGCCATGTCCAGCGCAGCAACCCACATCTGCTTGCGATCCCCAATGGAGGATTGGGAGCGCCCGGCCAGCATGTTGTTGACATCCGAAATCGCTGCGGAAATTCGCGTTTCCTCTCGAATACGCTCTGAGAATGCGGTCAGCACTGCAACAGAGCAGAGTCCTACCAGAAAAATCAAGCGCAAGCGGCGATGGAGTAAGTCTTGCTTTTGTGCCAAGAATAAGGGGATCAAACACACCAATGTGGACAGTGCGGTGCGTGTGCCAGACGCTGCCGCTGCCAAGTAGGCCAAGCAGCCAAGCATGAAAAGAACGCTTCGCCAAAGGCTCGATCGTTGATGCGCTAGCAACGCAATTACAATGGCCAAGAGTCCTACCAAGCTGCTGTAGTCGCCATAGTGGATTTCATTGTTAAACCATCCGAGAGCGCGAGGCACTTTGATGATGAATCTATCATGCACAGAGTGCAAAAAAGTAGCGATGCACGCCAAGCCGATGCCAATTTTCAGATAGGTCAAGTCGGTGCGGATGCATGCAAGAAACGCAAAGACACCAATAGCCAGTACGGCCCGAAACGGGTTACCTAGGTTAGCCCAAGCGATAGGCTGATGTGCTACGGCAATCAAAAAATGCGCAAGCGGCCATAGCAGCAACGACCCCCATATAAAGTATGATTGTTTAAGCATTGACCCATTTAAAATACACCTTAAGTGTTTGATGGAAATGAAAAATAAACCTATGAATACGCCGAGCAGGCTGGCAATAGCTGAGGGTCTGGATTGCAGGAAAATAGATCCAAACAGGCAGAAAAGAAAACAATTCCCTATCGTTGGGGCGTTGAATTTTGGAAAAAATTTAGTCACAAGCGAAATGTAAAATGATAGAAAAAGAGTTTTCACACGTTCAGAATGTTCCGGAATATATGCGTAAAGTGTGCGACTATATCGCTACGCTACCTCAAGGGCGGCTATTGGACATTCCTGCTGGCAATGGCCATATTGTGAACTACTCACGTAGCCTAGGTCTGGATGCAGTAGGTGCTGACATAAATAGCCAAGTTGCTGATTTTGTTTTCTGCAACATGGAAAAGCCGCTACCCTTTCAAGATGAGCATTTTGATGTAGTCACTTGCTTGGAGGGGATCGAACATGTGGTAAACCAGGACATGCTGTTGTCAGAACTCGCGCGGATCACAAAACCTGGGGGAACCTTAATCCTCTCTACGCCCAACGTGAGCAACTTTTACTCGCGACTCAAGTTTTTGTTTACGGGTACTTTTGGTCAGTTCTGGCCCCACGAGATGCGCTCGGCAACCCAAGCCATGGTAGACCGCGGACATATCCACCCAATCTCGCCCCAAATTTTATGCTATGCCATGCATGTTAGAGGCATGAAATTGCGCAGTATTATTCGTGACCGTATGAAAAGACTTGTCTATTTCCCCATCTATCTGATTTGTCTGCCTTGGATGTACTTGGCTACCCATAGAATGCTCGGGCACATGAAGAAAGCGCCGCAAGCATTCACTCCTACACTAAGCTATTCGAAAATACTGTTGGGCTCTGATTTGATGTGGTCACGCTCCGCAGTCCTGGTTTTTGAAAAATCATAGTTTTCACCTTGACTACGGATCATAAAATAATTAGATGAGCGCAATCTCAGTGACGATTATCACGAAGAACGAGGTGGCAAACATTGGTGATTGTTTGGCTAGCGTTGACTTTGCAAACGAGCGCATTGTACTTGACTCCGGTAGCGTGGATGGCACCGCTGAGGTAGTCCAAAAAAATGGCGCTATCTGGAAACAGGTAAGTGATTGGCCTGGCTTTGGCCCCCAAAAAAATCGAGCGCTACAGTTGGCTACTGGAAGTTGGGTGTTTTCCATTGATGCGGACGAAAGAGTCAGCCCCGCACTACGTGAAGAAATATTGTTGGCGATTCAAATTGCTGAGCGCGATGGAATTAATGTTGCATTTGAAATGCCAAGAATGACGCAATTTTGCGGCGTCTGGATACGCCACTGTGGTTGGACCCCCGATTATGTGTTGCGGCTTTTCAGACGGGCAGGTGCCGTGTTTACCAATGATCAGGTTCACGAAAGACTGGTACTGACTGACTCTCAAACTCAAATTATCCGACTGAAATCTCACCTCTTACATTACAGTTACCCAAGTCCAGAGCATTATTGGCGTAAATTGCAGCACTACAGTAGCGATTGGGCTAGGCAAAGGCATCAGGAGGGTAGAAAAGTATCCATTTTTCGTGCCGTCATTGCTGGCTTGACTGCCTTTGTGCGAAGTTATATTTTTCGCGTGGGTTTTTTGGATGGCGCCATGGGGTTGGCCGTATGTACCATGCAGGCACAAGCGGCTTTTGGCAAATACTTTGAGTTGTATTATTTGAATCAACAAGATGAAAAACGCAACAAATTTTGATGTTGATGTTATCAAGCAATTGCTAGTAGGTCGGCGGGCGCTTATGTACGCTGGATCCATAATTGCAATGTTAGTTTGCGCATCGACGAATGCACTTGCTCAGTTCCGCGTCGAAATTTCTGGTGTTGGTGTGACGCAACTACCCATTGCGGTGGTGGCTTTTCGTGGCGACGAAGCAGCGCCACAGAAAATGGGCGCCATTGTCATGGCCGATTTGCTGCGTAGCGGGCAATTCAAACAGATTGATGCGACTGGCGTGGTGCTGGATGAAGTGGCCAGGCCGGAGATGAGTCCCTGGAGGCAAAAGGGCGCGGACTATCTGGTGGCGGGCAGCATTAGCCGCTTGGCCGATGGCCGTTATGACGTGCGGTTTCGCCTTTGGGATGCCGTGCGCACGCAGGAAATGGGAGCGCAAAGCTATGCGGTGGTCACCGGTGACTTGCGCTTGGCCGCGCACCGCATTGCGGACTTTGTGTATGAAAAACTCACGGGCGAAAAAGGCGTTTTTTCTACCCGCATTGCCTATGTGAGCAAGGCCGGGACGCGCACTAATCTGTGGGTGGCTGATGCCGATGGCGAGGGCGCGCAAAACGCCTTGGCCAGCCCGGAGCCGATTATTTCTGCCTCGTGGTCGCCTACTGGGGCCCAGTTGGCTTATGTGTCGTTTGAATCTCGCAAGCCCGTGGTCTATGTGCATGACGTGGCTACGGGCCGCAGGCGCTTGGTGGCCAACTTTCGCGGCTCCAACAGTGCCCCAGCTTGGTCGCCTGATGGCCGGACTTTGGCCTTAACGCTCAGCCGAGATGGTGCCTCCCAAATTTATGGGATGGACAGCAATGGGGGAGAGCCGCGAAAATTAAGCCAATCCAACAGCATTGACACCGAACCCGTGTATTCATCTGACGGCAAATTTATTTATTTTGTGAGCGACCGGGGTGGCTCGCCGCAAATCTACCGTATGCCCGCAGGGGGCGAATCAACGGGTCGTGCCGAGCGGGTGAGCTTCACTGGCAGTTACAACATATCACCCGCCATTAGCCCTGACGGACGCAACTTGGCCTACATTTCGCGTGTCAATGGTGCGTTTAAGCTGCATGTGATGGAACTCGGGGGGGGCAGCGCCACTCCCCTTACTGACACCTCTGCCGACGAGCGGCCCAGTTTTGCGCCTAATGGCAAATTAATCATGTATGCCACCAAGCAAAGCGGGCGAGAAGCGCTGATGACGACTACGTTGGACGGTCGGATCAAGGCCCGGCTGGGTGCGCAAAGTGGTGATATTCGCGAGCCCCAGTGGGGGCCGTTTCAAAAATAGGTTGCCGGATGTTTCAGGCTACAGCGCAGATATTTATTTTATCGGAGATGCAAATGACGCAAATGAATTTAGTTTTAAACCAATCCTTGGCACCGGCTCGGCTACGGCAACGCATCACGATGTTCTTGGTAGCCGCTTGTACCGTATCGGTATTGGCCGCATGCTCGTCGCCTATCAAATTGAACGAAGTGGCAGTTGAAGACCGCAATGGTACGGCGGTGGGCGCGCAGGCTGCGGGAGGCGCTACAGGAGCGGCCAACGCTGCTGGCGCCGCTGGAACTACTGGGGCTGCGGGAACCAGCGGTGCAGCAGGCGCTGACTTGGGCCAGCGCTCGGTGCAGGCTGCAGTGGTGAATAGTGCTGCAGCTGGTGCAGCAGGGCCAGCCAATGCCGCCAAGATCATTTATTTTGATTACGACAGCTACGTGATCCGACCAGAATTTCAAACGGCGATTGATAGCCATGCCAAATTTCTGAGCGTTAACAAAGACCGCAAACTGGCGATTGAAGGCCATACCGACGAACGTGGTGGCCGCGAATACAACCTGGCCTTGGGCCAAAAACGCTCTGAAGCGGTTCGCCGTGCCTTGGCGCTGTTGGGCGTGACCGAGAGTCAGGTAGAGGCTGTGAGCTTTGGCAAAGAAAAGCCCGCGAGCAATGGTGCGGATGAAGCCAGTATGGCACTTAACCGCCGTGCCGAGATCAATTACCGTTAACCATTATCATTAATTTGAAAACCACTATGCTATCTTTTAAGAAGCTACTCACGCCCAGTCTATTGGGACTAGCGCTTGTTTTAACCAGTTTTTCAAGCTATGCAGGGCTGTTTGACGACGAGGAGGCCCGTAAAGCCATTCTTGATCTGCGCCAGAAGGTGGATGCCAACAAACAAGCCAGTGAAGCTGCGGCGTTGCGGTTGGATGGCGCTATCCAGAAATCCGATGCCAACAGCCAGCGCCAGGCGGATGAGATCAAAGAACTCAAGGAAGGCAACGCTACCCTGCGCCGCAGTCTGCTGGATTTGCAAAATCAGATCGAGGTGCAGCGTGCAGAATTGGCCAGCATGCGTGGCCAAGGCGAGCAACTGACGCGTGATGTGGCCGAGATGCAGCGCCGCCAAAAAGACCTGGTGCAAGGAGTAGATGAGCGCATGCGCCGTTTTGAGCCCCTGAAGGTCAGCGTGGATGGCCGCGAATTTACCGCCGATCCGGCCGAAAAGCGCGACTACGAAGCTGCTTTTGCCCTTTTTCGCAAGCCCGATTTCGTGGCTGCCCAGGGTGCTTTTGGCGAATTTTTGCGCCGCTATCCGCAAAGTGGCTATAACCCTTCCGCGCTGTTCTGGATGGGCAACTCACAGTATGCTTTGCGCGACTACCCCTCTGCGGTCAATAACTTTCGCGGCATGATCGCCACTGCGCCTGACCACCCCAAGGCCAGTGAAGCGGCTTTGTCCATTGCCAACTGCCAGATCGAGATGAAAGACACCGTGGCGGCCCGCAAAACCCTGCAAGACCTGATGACGGTCTACCCCCGTACGGAGGCCGCTTTGGCAGCGCAAGATCGACTGTCACGCCTGCGATAAACCCAACTGGCAATACCTGAGCATCTTGCCTTGTCCGTAAGCCCGGTAAAATCGGGGCATGCAAATCTCTGACATTACCGCCCAAGCCACCCAGGTGCTCTGGGCCTCCTTCCTTCTGTCCTTCCTATTTGGTGCCATTGCGCAGCGTACGCATTTTTGTACGATGGGCGCGGTCAGTGACGTGGTCAATATCGGCGACTGGTCGCGCATGCGGCAATGGGCCTTGGCGGTGGGTGTGGCCATGCTGGGCTTTGCGCTCTTGGTGTGGTGGGGCCAGCTGGATGCCACCAAAACGCTCTATGCTTCCAGCCGTGTTATGTGGCTGTCGGCTCTCGTGGGCGGGGCACTGTTTGGCTTTGGCATGGTACTGGCATCGGGCTGCGGCAGCAAAACCCTGGTGCGCATCGGGGGGGGGAGTCTTAAATCTGTGGTGGTGTTCGTCGTCATGGGGGTGGCCGCTTTTGCCACGCTCAAAGGGATAACGGCTGTCCTACGGGTCGCCACTGTGGACAATTATGCTTTGGCTACGGTAGCGCCTGGCACATTATCTACGTGGACTGGTAGCCTGTTTGGCATGTCACCCAGGTTAGCGCAGCTCTTCACTGCGTTGGTGGTCGGTGGTGGCCTGGTGCTGTGGACGCTGCTGCGCAAAGATTTCTGGACGCTGGATAATTTACTGGCTGGTTTTGGGCTCGGTTTGATTGTCGTCCTCATGTGGTGGATGAGCGGCAAGCTGGGCTATGTGGCCGAGCATCCAGACACTTTGCAAGAGGCCTTCCTGGCCACCAATTCAGGCCGCGCGGAGGCGCTGAGTTTTGTGGCCCCTGTGGCTTACACGCTGGACTGGTTGCTGTTTTTCAGCGACAAGAGCAAGGTACTCACCTTGGGTATCGCGTCGGTATTTGGCGTCATTGCAGGCTCAGCAGTGATGGCATTGGCTTCGCGCAGTTTCCGCTGGGAAGGCTTTGGCAGCGTTGAAGATGTGGCCAACCATCTGATGGGCGCCGTGCTGATGGGGGTGGGCGGTGTGACGGCCATGGGCTGCACCATCGGACAGGGCCTGACAGGCATCTCTACGCTGTCCGCTACCAGTTTTATAGCTGTTTCCGCCATTCTGGCGGGTGCTGTAGCCGCTTTTAAGTATCAAATCTGGCGCCTGGAGCGGATGGTTTGAACGAACCTATTGCATCGCAGTCGTCGATGGACGCTGATCTTGCGCGCCGCTTCGGTGGCCTGGATCGCCTGTACGGTGTGCTGGGTGCACAGCGTATCCGCACCGCCCATGTGGCCGTGGTGGGTATCGGCGGTGTGGGCTCCTGGGCAGCTGAGGCGCTGGCGCGCAGCGGGGTAGGGCGCATTACCCTGATTGACTTTGACCAGGTGTCCGAGTCCAACATCAATCGTCAGATCCATGCGGAGACCCGTACCGTGGGCATGGCCAAGGTAGATGCCATGCGTGATCGCATGAGCCAGATCAACCCGCATTGCCATGTGACCTGCATTGAAGAATTTGCCACGCCAGACAATTGGCCGGCCATGGCCGAGCAGGGTGGCTTTCGCGCGGTGATAGATGCCTGCGACCAGGTGAAAACCAAGGTGGCGTTGGCCGCGTGGGCGCGTGGGCAAAAATCAACTGTGCTGATCGCCGTTGGTGCAGCCGGTGGTAAGCGCCGTGCCGATAAAGTGGCCATTGCTGATTTAAGCGAGACTACGCATGACCCACTGCTGGCCCAGGTGCGTTACCGCCTGCGCCGCGAGCACGCAGCGCCTCGCGACAAGCGCATGGGCATCGCCTGTGTGTACAGTACCGAAAGCGTCGCCCCGCCCGATCCGTCCTGTGCGGTGGAAGGCGACGGCAGCCTCAATTGCCACGGCTACGGCTCGGTCGTTGCCGTGACGGCCTGCTTTGGCATGTGCGCAGCAGGTTGGGTGCTGGATGAACTGGCCAAAAAATAGATGAAGTTCGTTAAACCTTAGTGACAACCCTGCCTTTTTCACGCTATAATTTAAAGCTGTGCTCCAGCGTAAGCGAAGTGCACATGTGGGACCTTAGCTCAGCTGGTAGAGCAGCGGACTTTTAATCCGTTTGTCGTGGGTTCGACCCCCGCAGGTCCCACCAAAATTCAAAAGCCTGTTGAGCAATCAACAGGCTTTTTTCTTTGTACCTGCCCATCTCTGTTCCGGGATGATTTTCTTTTAGTCCTCTACGCTGGCGCTCCAGCGCTCTCCCCAGCCAGTGTTGCCCTGCTTGGCTTGGTCCAGGTCGCGACGCTGGCGCTTGGTGGGGCGGCCCTGTTCAATACTCAAAGCAGGCTCGGGGTGCAGGCGGCGCTGGGTTTGCGCGGCTTCGCGGCTGGCAATGCTTTGCTCGGTTTCGCGGTACAGGGTATGGGCCTGGGCGGCGGGGCCGCGTTGCTCACTCACTTGCAGCACGTCGATGCTGCATGCCACGCCGTCCCGCACCATGTCGATGCGGTCGCCTGCATGGACCTCGCGCGACGCTTTCACCACCAGGCCATTGATTTTGATGCGGCCCTTGCCTAGGTCGTCACTGGCCAGGCTGCGGGTTTTGTAGAAGCGCGTGGCCCACAAAAACTTGTCTATCCGGCAGGCAGGGACGATTTTGAGTTCCATGCTACTGTTTGGCCCCCAAAGCCAGAGCGCGCTGGCGCTGGGCATCCAGGGCGGGCACATTCTGATCTGTCCTCGTGTCCCAGCCGCTCAAATGCTGCAGCGCAATCTTGCCAAGGCCATGCACCCAGGGCACGCTGTCATTCAGGCAGGGGATGTAATGGAACTCTCGCCCGTCCACGGCGGCTTGCGCGCCTGCATCTGCATGCAAAAAAGCTTCTTTGGCCTCCATGGCAATTTCTTCCAGCGTTTCCAGGCAGTCCACGGTAAAGCCGGGGCAGATCACGTCCACCCGTTTCACACCCGCTTTGGCCATCTCAATCAGCGTCGGCTCGGTATAGGGCTCCAGCCATTTGGCCTTGCCAAAGCGCGACTGGAAGGTGACTTGCAGGTGCGCCTGGGCGATGCCGAGCTTTTCGGCCACCAAGCGGGCGGTTTTATAGCATTCGCAGTGGTAGGTGTCACCCAGGTGAAGGGTGCGCTCAGGCACGCCGTGAAAGCTCATCACCAGTTTGTCGGGCTTGCCATGCTGCTGCCAGTAGGCTTTAATGCGCTCGGCCAGTGCGTTGACATAGCCTGCGTCGTCATGGTAGTTGTTCACAAAGCGCAGTTCGGGGATGCGCCGCACTTTGGCGGCCCAGGTGTACACCGCGTCAAACACGCTGGCGGTGGTGGTGCCACTGTACTGCGGGTACATGGGCAAGATGAGGATGCGGCTAAAGCCTTCGGCCTTGAGAGCGTCTAGCTGCGAGTGGATGCTCGGGTTGGCATAGCGCATGCCCAAGCGCACCTGCACCTTGTGACCCTGTTCGCCCAAGTAGCCCTGCAACAGCTTGGCCTGCTTTTCGCTCCACACCTTGAGCGGCGAGCCCTCGGGCAGCCAGATGCTGGCGTATTTCTTGGCCGATTTGGCTGGGCGCAGGCGCAGAATGATGCCGTGCAAAATCAGCCACCAAATCGGTTTGGGAATCTCCACCACTCTATGGTCAGATAAAAACTCGGCCAGGTAGCGGCGCACCGCGCTTGCTGTGGGTTCATCCGGGGTACCGAGGTTGCATAACAACACTGCTGTGCGGGAGTTGAGGTTTGCGGCGCTGCCGTGGGTGTAAGGGGGTTCTTTTGCAAAGGCCATGCTGTATTCTCACCTACCTATGCTCGACGTTTCCAAAATAAAAGCAATATCCCTCGACCTGGACGACACGCTGTGGCCGATCTGGCCCGTCATCGAGCGGGCCGAAAAAGCCCTGCTGGACTGGCTGAGCGATAACGCGCCCATGACGGCAGCCATGTTTTCATCCTCTACCGCCCTGCGCGAGATCCGCGAATACATGGCCAACGTGATGCTCAAGCAGCGCCCCGAGATGCGCCACGATCTGAGTGCGATCCGTAAAGAGTCCATTCGGCTGGCTTTGTACCGTGCCAAAGAAAACCCTCTGTTGGCTGAGGCGGCCTATGCGGCATTTTTTGCCGAACGTAATCGGGTCGTGCTGTATGACGATGCTTTGCCGGCCCTCAAAGCCCTGTCTGCGCGCTATCCTCTGGTAGCGGTGTCCAATGGCAATGCGCAGCTCGATCTGGTCGGGTTGCAAAGCTATTTCAAAGCCAGCCTGAGCGCTAAAGCGTTTGGAGCCAGCAAGCCCGATCCCAGCATATTTGCCGCAGCAGCAAACACCCTTGGCGTGCAGGCGGATGAAGTACTGCACATCGGTGACGATGCCACGTTAGATGTGCTGGGCGCATTGGGCGCTGACATGCAGGCCGTGTGGCTCAACCGTGAAGACAAGCTCTGGCCCCATGAGGGCCAGGCCCCCACGGTGCAAGTACAGTCGCTGTCGGCCGTATGTGAGATGGTGTTGTAGCCCCCGGTTACTTCGGTGCTAACCGAATCGCACCGTCCAGGCGAATGGTCTCACCATTGAGCAGATCGTTCTCAAAGATATGCACAGCCAGTTTGGCATAGTCTTGCGGCGTACCCAGGCGGCTGGGAAAGGGCACGGCGGCGGCCAATGCGTCTTGCACTTCTTTGGCCATGCCAAACATCATCGGCGTGCCCATGATGCCGGGGGCGATCGTCATGTTGCGGATGCCGTTGCGTGCCAGGTCACGGGCAATCGGCAGGGTCATGCCCACAATACCGCCTTTAGACGCGCTGTAGGCGGCCTGGCCGATCTGGCCGTCATACGCTGCGACGGAGGCAGTGCTGATCAGGCAACCGCGCTCCATGGTCGCTTCTGGTTCGTTCTTGCACATGGCGTCAGAGGCCAGGCGGATCATATTGAAGCTACCGATCAGGTTGATCGTGACGGTGCGTTTGAAGGCATCAAAGTTATGCGGGCCGTTTTTGCCCACGGTTTTCTCGGCCGACGCAATGCCGGCGCAGTTGACCAAACCCATCAGCTTGCCCAGGCTCACGGCCTTGGCTACCACCGCTTGGCCATCGGCCTCGCTGGTGACATCGCATTTGACAAACGCGCCGCCAATCTCCTTGGCCACCGCCTCGCCTTTGTCGGCCTGCATGTCGGCAATCACCACGATGCCACCCTTGCTGGCCAGCATGCGCGCCGTGCCTTCACCCAGGCCTGATGCGCCGCCGGTGACGATAAATACCTTGCCTTGGATGTCCATGCTGTGTTTTCCTTTAAAAAATGAGGTTGACGCTTACGTTAACGTCAATGCAGTGCAATTATCCCCCATGCGGCGCGGCACATGGTGCAATGCGGACGCGGGATAATCTGCCCATGACCCTTCGCATTGATCAACGGGCACTGCTGGTGTTATGCGTGGCAGCACTGTCCGCATGCACCACACCGCCCAAAACACCGCCCCCCGCACTACCCCCTGTTGACGCCGTGCCACCCCCGGTCGTCACTGCACCCCCCGTCGTCGTGCCCAAACGCCCACCCAAGATCGGCCTGGCGCTGGGTGGCGGTGCGGCGCGCGGCTTCGCGCATGTGGGGGTGATCGCGGCGCTGGAGGCGGCCGGTATTAAGCCCGACTTTGTGGTGGGCACCTCGGCGGGCAGCATGGTGGCGGCCATGTATGCATCGGGTAAAAATGCGGCCCAGCTCGAGCAAATCGCCATGGATATGGAGGAAGCCACCATTACCGACTGGACGCTGCCGTTTTTTAACCGGGGCATGATTCGCGGCGAGGCACTGGGACGCTATGTGAATGCGCAGGTGGGTAACCTGCCGATTGAGCGCATGGCGCTGCCGTTGGGCATTGTGTCGACCGACCTGCATACCGGGCTGGGGGTGCTGTTCCAAAAGGGCGACACGGGCATGGCAGTGCGTGCCTCCAGCGCCGTGCCTTCGGTGTTCACGCCGGTCAAGATAGGCACGCAGGAATATGTCGATGGCGGCCTCGTCTCGCCCGTGCCGGTGCGCTACGCCCGCCAAATGGGGGCAGAGCTGGTCATTGCCATCGATATATCGTCTGCGCCCGAGGGCAATGCGGCCGACAGCCAGCTGCAGATTTTGCTGCAAACCTTTGCCATCATGGGCAAAAGCATCAACAGTTTTGAACTCAAAGAGGCTGACCTGCTGGTGCGGCCGGAGCTGTCAGGTGTGAAGGGGGGCGACTTTACGTCCAAACGCCGCTCCATAGACGCTGGCAGAAACGCGATGCAGCGATTGCTGCCGCAACTCAAAGCGTTGATGCTTGCCAAGAGCCGCTGAAGCCTTAGGCCCGAGCTGACGCCACACCGCAGACAAAAAAAAGCCAAGTCTTGCGACTTGGCTTTGGAACTGGATCCCTGAACCCGCTAGAGGTTACGAAAGGACCCGAGGAGACAACCTTACATGCTATCTACAACGTGGACGCAGCGCTTTGGCTGACATCCATTGAAAAATTCGACCGCAAAAAGCGAGATAAATTCCTCAAAATTTTAAATCCAGTCGCCTTGTGCAGGTTTTATAGCCTGCACAAGCCCGGTTAACGCTAAATTATTAACGCTTCTTGGAAGCAGCCTTCACGGTGTTGGCAGCGGTAGCCGACACGGCGTTGTAGTTTTGCTCGGCCAGGTCAGTGGCTTGCTTGACGGCTTTTTGCACGGACTCAAACGCATTGTTGGCAGCGGCTACAGCGCTTTTCATCACCGACACAGCGGTCTCGGAGCCTGCAGGTGCGTTTTTAGCGGCGTTGTCCACCAAAGACATGAACTTCTTTTGGCCTTCGGCGGTTTGGCTTTCGATGGCAGCGCCGAACTCGGCACCGGTGCTGGAGGCGATGTCATACAGGTGGCGGCTGTAAGAGGCGGTTTTCTCGGCCAAAGGCTGGAACAAACCGGCTTGCAGAGCCAACAACTCTTGAGCGTCTTTGACGCTCAGGGCGGCTTTGGCATTGTCAGAAGCTTCGGCCAAAGCAGCTTTGGACGCGTGGATGTTCAGTTCCACCAGTTTTTCTACGCCGGCAAAGGCCTTGTTGGTCAGGCCAAACAGGGTGTCAAAGTTGGCTTTTTGTGCGGCGACGATTTGTTCTACGGTCAACATGGTGGGATCTCCAAGATGTAAATGAATAAAAGGGGCGAAAAGTCAGGGGAGCGTAAAGCTGCTCTTAACCCTTCGTCCTGCTTATGCTGCGGTGCAACATAATTTGAATTATAGGGTTATCCCATCCCAATGCAAGCGTTTTTGCTGCATTGCAGCAAAAACAGTCGATTTTAGAGGTGGTTTTCTAATTCGGGCTGCCAAACGACGCACCAGCCCAGACCTTCAAGGCAGGACTGACGCTTACCAGAGCTTCCACCAAGGATTGGCAGATGACTTGAAGCCTTTGCTGAGGTATTCGCTCTGCGGGTAGTTTTTTTCCATCACCCGTTTGGTGTCATCTCGCAATTGCGTCATGCCCAGGGCGCCGTAGCTTTGCAGCATGACGAACAGGGCTTCCTCCAAAGCGGGGACGTTGGGGTAATCGGTGAGTGCGGTTTGCGCCCGGTTGATGGCGGCCACATAGGCCCCACGCTGGTAGTAGTAGCGTGCCACATGCACTTCGTACTGGGCCAGCGAATTGACAATGTACGTCATGCGGCTGAGGGCATCTGGCGTGTAGCGAGAGCTAGGGAAGCGGGTTGCCAGTTCTTTAAAGGCTTCAAACGATTGTTTGGCCGCTTTTTGGTCACGCTCGGACAGATCCTGTTTGGAAATAAAGCCAAACATACCCAACTCATCGTTAAAGTCCACCAGGCCTTTGAGGTACAGCGCGTAGTCCAGGGCGGGGCTGGCCGGATGCAGCTTCATGAAGCGGTCCAGCGTGGCGACCGCCTGGGCAGGCTCGCGGGCCTTGAAGTGCGCATAGGCCTTCTCCAACTGGGCCTGTTGGGCCAAGGGGGTGCCCGCAGCCCGCCCTTCGAGCTTTTCGAGCAGCGGGATGGCTTTGTCATACGCGCCCGTGTTGATCTCATCCTTGGCTTCGGTATAGAGCTTGTTGGGGCTCCAGGACTCGGTGAAATCAATCGGCTTGGTCGAGCAGGCCAGCAGCGTCATGGCCATGGCGAATGCGCCTGCCATGCGCGCACTGCGCGCCATAAAGTGTTTCGCCGTTGATAATGCGGATGCCATAACGCTTGCCTTTGAACTGCCTGAAGTGAATTCCATTATATCGACCGACACCCTTGTGGATGCACCAGCCCCCACAGAACTTGACGAACTGCACGAGCCCAGCGCCGCAGACCACGAGCTGCGCAGTTTTGAGGTCAGCATTGCCCTGCACGGCCAGCGGCTGGACCGGGCCTTGGTCGAGCTGGCCCCCGAGTTCTCCCGCAGCTATTTGCAGCAGTTGGCCGACGACGGTGCCGTCACCCTGAACGGGGTTTTGGCAAGCAAAAGCGCAGCCAAAGTGCGCGCCGGCGACCAGCTGGCCATCACCCTGCGCCCCACACCGCAAAGCCTGGCCTTCAAACCCGAGGCGATGGAGCTGGACATCGTCTACCAAGACGAGCACCTGCTGATCGTCAACAAACGAGCCGGCATCGTGGTGCACCCCGCCGCAGGCAACTGGAGCGGCACCTTGCTCAACGGCCTGTTGGCCCACGACGCGCAGTGCGCGGTGCTGCCGCGCGCCGGCATCGTGCACCGGCTGGACAAAGACACCAGCGGCCTGATGGTGGTAGCCCGCACCCGCCTGTGCATGGACGCGCTGGTCGCCATGATTGCCGCGCGCGAGGTCAGCCGCCAATACATCGCCATCGGCCACCGCGCCTGGCCGGGCGAGGTGCACCGCCATGTCGACGCGCCGATTGGCCGCGACATCAAAAACCGCCTGCGCATGGCCGTGGTCGACCTGCTGCGCAGCCCGGGCAAAGAAGCCATGACGGATTTTGAACTGCTATCAAATTCGAAGCTGCTTACGTCCTATTCACAAGGACTACAGGCCGAAAAGACCAGTAAAAACCTGGCGGAAGACGGAATTGACGACCGCAGCTACTGCCTGCTGCGCTGCGTGCTGCATACCGGCCGCACCCACCAGATCCGCGTGCACGCCGCCTACATCGCCCACCCCCTGGTAGGCGATGCGATCTATGGCGGCGCACCGGCTGCAGGCCTAACCCGCCAGGCCCTGCACGCCCAGCGGCTGGCGTTTACGCACCCCATGACCGGAGAAGATTTGGTGTTTACCGCGCCCCTGCCTGCCGATTTGGTGTTTGCCTGTGAGCAGCTGGGGTTGAAAGGCGAAGGCGTAGTGTAGCCCCGTAGCCACTGGCAAATCAGAAAGATCAAGCATCGCGCCTGGATACCGCCAGCAAGGCACCCAGCGCCACCATCGTGCCTCCCGACACACGCCGCAGCAGCCGTACCCGGGCGGCACGCGCCGCACTCGATGCGAGCAATCGGGCAGAGGACAGCACCGCGACGATGTCCACCAGCGTGTTGAGGGTGACGCAGATCGTCCCCAGCAGCACCAGCTGTGGAATGACCGGCTCCGATGCGCGGACGAATTGCGGCAAAAAGGCCAGAAAAAACAAGGCCGTCTTGACATTGAGGACCTCGACAAGGATGCCCTCCAGCAAAGCCCGGCGGGCACCCTGCGCCTCGACAGCTACTGACGCAGTGTCGCCGTCCTTTTGCAGGAGCATCCGAACGCCCAGGTAAACCAGGTAGACGGCACCCAGGTATTTGACAACCGTAAACGCCAGCGCCGACTGCGCCACCAGGAGCGACAGGCCGGTGGCAGCGGCCAGCACGTGCAGCATGCCGCCCAGCGCGGTGCCCAAACACGAGGCCAGGCCCTCAGCGCGCCCCCCTGCCACCGTGCGCGCGACCACATACGCAATGCCGGGGCCTGGAGTGATGGCGAGCACGACAGCGGCGATAAAGAACGTGAGGAGCGACATAAGGAGACGATGAGTTTCAGCGTTGGCAATGACCGGAGTGCAACCTGCACCGCCGAGCGGCCTTCGGACGCTGCGCTTGCGCGACGGGCAATCTGTTCAACGTCACTCGTGTAGTCATCGCGAACCGGTGACCTGAATGATATGAAAGCCAAAGTCTGACCGCACCACGGGGCTGAGCTGATTGACCGGCAGGCAAAATGCGACACGCTCAATTTGAGGAACCATGACCCCACGACCAAAGTAACCAAGGTCCCCGCCGGGTAAGCCACGTGCAGAAGCAGCACTTGAATTGCCGATCTCGAGTTGCGCAAAATCCGCGCCCCCTGCCAATGCCGCCAGGACTTGCGTCGCCTTACGACTGGCGAGATGCCAGTCATCCAGGGTGGGTTGCTGGCCCGCCCTCCAGTTCACCGGCTCCATCACGATGTGCCTCGCTCGAACGGATTGTCGATCTTTGGCCGATGGCAAGCAGGTCAGTTCAGGCAAGGGAAACAGCTCTTCCAGTGACATCGGTTGCCCAGATTGGATGGTGGGTGCATCACCAGCCTTGGAAACTGGCATCAGCGCAGGCCTTGCCTGAGTCGGCTCCGGTACCGGCTCGGGACGCTGCGGGGTGCTACAGGCACTGACAAGCGCAAGCAACGTTGAGACGAAGATGATCTTTAGCATAGGCGAGGTTCAACGTTTGAATTCAACGGCCGCCGTAGGCAGTCCGCTGGAATGATTGGTTGGGCTTGGTGGCGAGCATCACTTCTTCTTGATTCCAGCAAGGTCAGCAAGTAGGGGATTTTCCGTTATGCCTAGGTCGCGGAAGCCCTCTGCTAGCAGGTCGCTGTCGTGTTGACCCCCATAGGCAAAGTTGCTTTCATAAATATCCTCTGGTTTTACAACCGAAAGAAACTTTCTGCTCCAAATTTTGCGTATCCCTTCAAGCGCTTCGCCATGTTGGTAGAAGCAAATCCTTGTGGCCTGTTCGTGATAGTTGCCTAAGCCATCAAAAATTCTCGGAGAGGAGTTGAAGACAAATGCAGGGATACCGTAGTGGCATGAGGCTCCGAGCGCAAGTCCGCCGCCGAGAGAGTGCCCAACAACGGATAGGCTGCGTTCTGGGAATTTTGAAAGATACCTGCGTACAGATTTTCTTGCGGATTTATAAGGAATTGAGAAAGGTACTGCTAGATTTGAAGCGATCCAGTCCTTTTTGCTGTCTGAGCCGCGAAAGGCAATTACGCTCTTATTTGAATCTTGGTGCTCATATATGTCGTATGCAAAGCCGGTGATAAAACTTTCTTTGGTTGGGTCATCCGTGGGGTCCCCGTCTCTGTCAACTAAGAGCCAGTTCCACTTTTCAATCGGAAAATACAGCTTGTCCTTTTCGTGGTAACAATTGGATGCCATCATTGCATATAGCGCATTTCTTGCGGCAATTGATGGGGTGATAGGTTGCGATGGAAATGTCATAAGATTTTCCTTTGGTTGTGGTTAATAACTAACTTAACTAGTGAGGTGCGCTTGCGCTTTTGTGGCCCAACGTTTGAGTTCACCCGCTCGCTACAGCGGGCGAAGCCCGCTGTAGCGAGACGGGCACAACGAAGGGTTAGGCACCGATGAGCTGCTCACGTTCCAATACACGCCGAACCTCCTCGAATGCCGCACCAACGCGCCCTCGCGGGAATGAGATGTACGTGAGGCCATGGATGTTGGAGAAAGTGGAGCACCCTTCTTCGAGAAGGATGATTGACCTTCGAAGGCCGAGCTTGCCTTGAAAGAGACCAACCTCATGAATGACGTTCTCACGTGCATGAAGAGAGGCATCTGCATGCTCATCTTCGGCGGTCATGATTAAGAAGGCAAACCGGGCAGAGCGCAGCATCTGCACCAATCTTTCAGTGGTTGCAATACCTGCCGTTGACTCTCGATTGAATTCTTCCCAATTCAAACCAAGCCGATCGCTCAGAAAGTCCTTGAGCTCTCGCCACACTGGCGAACGACCGTGGCCGATGAAGACGGTCGCTCCTGTAGGCGGGCCGGCGCGTTCGCATTCGCGAACTGTGGCGATAAGCGCCTCAAGCCGGGAAATACGAGAGGTAAGGAGCGCTCGCGCATCGCCAATTGGGAGGGGGCCTGCGGCCGGAGGCCATTGGGCTAATACTGGACTCTCAGGACCAAAGATGACTCGCAGCGGGGTACGCAGAGTGGCGGTCCACATGCGCACTTGTCCGTGCGACAAGGTGACTACCTGCAGGAGCTTCTGGCCACGCGCGAGACCATCTTGAAGACGGCTAAGCGCACCGGGATCGGGTGGTGTCGGGGTCGGTGTGTCGGTCATATGGTCGAAAAATGTCGGCGCCTAACTTTTGAGATGAGAGGCGGCGCCCGGCTTGCCGGGTGATGTCCTCTCGATTGAAGGGTTAGGTCTTGACGCGCGGATCTGCATGCAAAGTACTTTTGAGCCTTCGTTTCATCACTGTCCAGCCATCGAACCCATACCGCGCATCAAGTGCTGTTCGAAGTTGATCCAAAGCGCTGAGAACCTCACTTGCTATGTCTTTGCAGTCTTGCAAGCTATACACCGCAGTCCCATGCACCAGCTTGTTTCGCATTGTTTGGGCTTCCGCTATCGACTTCAGCGTCGCGGGCTGGACGAACTTTGATAGTGGTTCGTGTTTTGGATCGAAGCACACCCAGACTTGCTTGATGCTTTCTATTCCTTTGAATCGCCCCATTAGTGTTTCGGCTTGTGTTGATGGAAACCCAGACGAAACGACAAGTTGGCGGAGTGTTCGATAGAGCGTTTTCTCTACCGTGAACATGGCCGTGAGAAGTGCTTCGGCATCATGGCCGTTCTTTAGCAAAGCGCGGACGCGTTTAACTGCCTCTGGATAGCCAAGCTTGACTGGGTACATAGCTGCTTTCAAGACCTACTTTGATGTATCCCGCGAATCTGCCGGATACCCAGGCAGTCTGCGAAATAACATGGCTTAGACAACTTCAAAAAACTGTTTACATTCATCATGTTAAAGCAGCATACTGTATAAATGAACAAGTATAACGAAACCCGTAAAGTCGCCGCCCCGGTTTTTCTGGCTACACGCTTGCTAGACCAGATACGGGAGCGGATTCGTTATCTGCACTATAGCTTGCAAACCGAGAAAGCCTACCTCTATTGGGCACGCTTTTTCATTCTTTGGCATGGGCGCACGGGCATCATGCGGCATCCAAAGGGCATGGGGCAGACGGAAGTGGAGGCTTTTTTGATCATGCTGGCCGATGAGCGGCAGGTATCGCCCGCCACGCACCGGCAGGCGCTCAACGCGTTGCTGTTTTTGTACAAGCCTGTTGGATGGGTTGCAAGTGCAGAGGGTGTAGATTTCAAGGCGATATATTTGCTATATATTTAGGAGCTGCTTACGTCCTTTTGACAAGGACTACGGGCATATATGGCAGGTAAAATCTTGGCAAAAGCAGTTTTCAACCCGTTGCGCACCGTGCGGCCGGTTGGGCGGGTGGTGAACGGGCTTGGGATGAAAAATCTGGAGCAAGGCGCGCTCACGGTCTCAGGATCGCTACTCGGGTATTCGCGTGATTGCGGAGGATTTTTCAGCACAAGGTCTTCACCGACCGCTGGCTCGCCCAGCTTTGTTTCGTAGTCTTCGGGGACGCGGCGCAAAAGTGGGGTCAGAGCAAATTTTCGTATTGGAAGCAGAGTCGCCGGGAAGAGCGTGTCCTGAAATTTGATCTGACCCCATTTTGCTCAAATTTGATCTGACCCCACTTTTGCGCATCCCAATCCCCATCCCACGCCCTGCGCTACAATGGCCAAACGGTCTCGGCTTAGAACACTTTCAGCCTGACGAGACCTTGGCGCTTGAGTCCCACGGAAGGCAGCGCCGCCCACCCCACGCGTGCGACCCGTTTTTTGACGTTCCCACCGGTGCGCGCCCGACCTGATTTCTACTGTTTTTTTAAAGCGACCGACACCATGCATACCGTGGATGCCAAACGCGTCTTAGAGACCGCCCTGATCTGCGCCAGCCAGCCGCTGCCCGTGCGCGAGCTGCGCGTGCTGTTTAACGACGCGCTGGGCGCCGACACCATCAAAACCCTGCTGGACGAGCTGCAACTGGAATGGGCGCAAAAGGGCGTCGAGCTGGTCAGCGTGGCCAGCGGCTGGCGCTTTCAAAGCCGCCCGCAGATGCGCGAGTTTTTAGACCGCCTGCACCCCGAAAAGCCGCCCAAATACACCCGCGCCACGCTGGAAACCCTGGCCATCATCGCCTACCGCCAGCCTTGCACCCGCGGCGACATGGAAGACATTCGCGGCGTGACGATCAACAGTTTGATCATCAAACAGCTGGAAGACCGTGGCTGGGTCGAGGTCATCGGCCACCGCGAGACGGTGGGCCGCCCTGCGCTGTTTGCCACCACCAAGCAGTTTTTGGACGACCTGGGGCTGGAGTCGTTAAACCAGCTGCCCACGCTGGACAACACCGCCTCCCAAGCCTCGGCGCTGGAGCACTTGAACGGTCTGGGCGAGGGCGCACCCGGCGAAGCGCAGGCTGTGCTGCTGGACGATACCCTGGCGCATTTACTGCCTGAGCCGATCGCCCCAGAAGCAGCCCGTGCTGCCACAGCCGCTCCCGATGCCCCTATTTCTGACCCCGCCACGCCTTCCCCCGCCACCGCCAGCCACGAGACCGCCACGCCATGACCGAATCAACTGAAAACCCCGTTCCCCAGGCTTCGGATGTGGAAAATTTAGAACCAAATAGGCCTGTAGTCCCTGTCGGTAGGACGCAAGCAGCTATCGAAAGTGAAGCGCCCGAGATGCCGCAAGACCCCGCAGCGCAGCGCCCAGACCTGCGCCCCGCCGCCGCCAAGCCGTCGGCCTACCAGTTTTTGGACGTGATCTCCGGCCAACTCGATGCCGATGCCGAAGATGCCGAAGCGCCGCTGCCCAAGCGCGTGCTGGCCCCCATGCCCGAGAGCCCCAAGCTGCACAAAGTGCTGGCGCAAGCTGGCCTGGGCTCGCGGCTGGAGATGGAGCAGCTCATCAACGAGGGCCGCATCTCGGTCAACAACACGCCCGCCCACATTGGCCAGCGCGTGCAGTGGGGCGACCAGGTCAAGGTCAACGGCAAGCCGCTGCGCATCCGTATCGACCCGCCGCCCGCCCGCGTGATTGCCTACCACAAGCCGACTGGCGAGGTGGTCACGCATGACGACCCGCAAAACCGCCCCACCGTGTTTCGCCGCCTGCCCAAGCTGTACCAAGGCAAATGGCAGTCGGTCGGCCGTCTGGACTTGAATACCGAAGGCTTGCTGCTTGCTCACCAGCTCGGGCGAGCTGGCCAACCGCCTGATGCACCCGCGCTTTGGCCTGGAGCGCGAATACGCCGTGCGCGTGCTGGGCAAGCTCTCCAACGAAGAAAAGCAAAAACTGCTGGACGGCGTGCAGCTGGAAGACGGCATGGCGCAGTTTGGCAGCATCGAAGACGGCGGCGGCGAGGGCTCCAACGCCTGGTACCGCGTAACGATCAGCGAGGGCCGCAACCGCGAGGTGCGCCGCATGATCGAAGCCGTAGGCCACGCCGTGAGCCGCCTGATCCGCATCCGCTACGGCGCCATGATGCTGCCGCGTGGCCTGAAACGCGGCGCCTACATGGAGCTGGACGAGCGCGACATCGCCGCCCTGACGCAAGCCGCAGGCGGCGGCCGCGAGCGCCGCGATGACCGTGTGCCGCATGAGAGGCGCCAGCAACTGGTCACGCCAGCAACGTGAGCCAAGCGAAGGCGCGCAAGATGCCGCAGCCGATGCCAGGCGAGGGCGCTCCCCCCCGCGAAAACCGTGGCCCGCGCCGTGGCCCCGGTGCCATGCGTAACCGCAATAACACGCCAGAACGGGCCCCAAGGTGACCGCCCGTATCCCCGCCAAGGCGACCGCAACTTCGACCGTCCCCCACGCAACGACCAGGCCGCAGGCCCTGAGCGCGACCCGCGCTTTACCCCGCCACCATCCGATCTGCCAGCACCCGCACAGCAGCCGCGCCAGCAGGGGCAGGGCTATGACGACGATAACTACGAAGACGACCACAACCAGGCCGGTGTCAGCCACGAAAGTGGCTTTGCCCGCCCCAACAAACGCGGCGGGTTTGGCGGTGGTGGTGGTCAAGGTGGTCGCAACCGCAGTAACGGCGCTGGCGCAGGCGCAGCCCCCGGCGGCCAGCCCGACCCGATGAAAACCTCGATGGGCTACATCGGTGCCGACAGCTTTTTGCGCCAACGCCGCGAAGGCGCAGGCGGTGGCCGCAGCGGCGGTGGTGGCGGTGGCGGTGCCACCCGCGGCGGTCGTGGCCCCAGCCGTGGCAAAGGCGGCACGGGTGGTGGACGGCGCGGGTAGTTTTTGTTTGCCGTATTTGCTATATATTTTATAGCTGAATACGTCCAGATGACAGGGACTATCCGGTTGTTTGACTGGTAAAAGCGTATCGTACCGACTTTGCCGCGATGGCTGGTGGTCTCTGCCCGAAACGGGTTAGAATAGAGGGCTATAGTTTTTACACTTTTCATTCGGGAATTACCTTCATCATGGCAATCGAGCGCACCCTCTCCATCATCAAACCAGACGCCGTCGCAAAAAACGTCATCGGCCAAATCTACGCCCGCTTTGAAGCGGCTGGCCTGAAGGTCGTGGCGGCTCGCATGGCCCACCTGTCGCAGCGTGAGGCGGAAGCCTTCTACGCGGTGCATGCTGCACGCCCCTTCTTCAAAGACCTGGTCAGCTTCATGATCTCTGGCCCGGTGATGATCCAGGCCCTCGAAGGCGAAGGCGCAATTCTTAAAAACCGCGACCTGATGGGCGCGACCGACCCCAAGAAAGCCGCTGCCGGTACCATCCGCGCCGACTTTGCCGACAGCATCGACGCCAACGCCGTGCACGGCTCTGACGCAGCCGACACCGCTGCGGTGGAAATCGGTTTCTTCTTCCCCGGCATGAATGTGTATTCACGTTGAACGTGAAGGTGTACTCACGCTGAGTTTGAATCAGCTTTCAAGCCAATTAACCCAAGGAACAGTTCGGCGTAAACCGACTGCACCCACCCATGACGGCCAACCTGCTGGATTTTGATCTCGAAGGTCTGGCCGTTTTTTGCGAGGGCCTGGGCGAAAAGCGTTTTCGCGCCACCCAGCTGTACCGCTGGATTCACCAAAAAGGCGCGTCCGACTTCAGCCAGATGACCGATCTGGCCAAGTCGCTGCGCGAAAAACTCGCGACCACGGCGCACATTGAGGGCCTGAAAGTCCTCACCGAGCAAAAGTCACTGGATGGCACCATCAAATGGCTGTTTGACGTGGGCAACGGCGACGCGGTCGAGGCGGTGTACATCCCCGAGACCGATCGCGGCACCCTGTGCATCTCGTCCCAGGCGGGTTGCGCGGTGGGCTGCCGTTTTTGCTCTACGGGCCATCAGGGCTTCAGCCGCAACCTCACTTCGGGCGAGATCATTGCCCAGCTGTGGTTTGCAGAACACACTCTGCGCCGCCTGGCGAACGATGGCAAAGGGACCGATCAACGCATCATTTCCAACGTCGTGATGATGGGCATGGGCGAGCCGCTGCAAAACATGGGCGCCCTGGTGCCCGCCCTGCGCAGCATGCTCAGCGACCACGCCTACGGCCTGTCGCGCCGTCGGGTTACCGTGTCTACCTCGGGCGTGGTGCCGATGATCGACCGGCTGGCCGCTGAATGCCCGGTGGCATTGGCCGTGTCCCTGCATGCTCCCAATGACGCGCTGCGTGACGACCTGGTGCCACTCAATAAGAAATACCCCCTTGAGGAGCTGCTGGCGGCCTGCAAACGCTATCTTGAATTCGCCCCGCGCGACTTCATTACCTTCGAATACTGCATGCTCGATGGCGTGAACGACCAGAGCGAGCATGCCCACCAGTTGGTGGATTTGGTGCGCACGGCGGGCCTGCCCGTGAAGTTCAATCTAATCCCTTTTAACCCGTTCCCGGCATCGGGCTTTCTGCGGTCTAGTGCAAAAGTTGTAGCAGAATTTGCCCAAATCTTGCAGAACAGTGCTATCGTTACTACAGTACGCAAAACCCGGGGTGACGATATTGCCGCCGCCTGTGGCCAATTGGCAGGCGACGTGCAAGACCGCACCAAGGCAACCGAGCGGATGGCCAAGCGGCGTGTCGTGATGATGCGCAGCGAAGCCGCAGCTCAGCCCGTGTTGGATTCCAGCGTGCGTGCCTAGACCGAGGATCAACCACATGACCACCGCAGACGCCTACCGAATTCACAGACCATGGCATGCCGTGCCTGCAGGGTTAGCGCAGGCATGGGTCTGCGCATGCTTGGCGGCGACGCTTTCAGGGCTCGCCGGGCTATCGGGCTGTGCTACCAATCCAGTAGCTGACAGTGCAGCTAACACAGGCAATAGAAGCGATATCGTGACTGAATCCGATGAGCCGGAATCGCGCCGGCGCGCCCGCATACGGATGGAGCTGGCCTCGGGCTACTTTGCCGAGGGTAAATCCACGGTGGCGCTGGACGAGGTCAAGCAGGCCATTGCCAGCGACCCCACCTTTGGGGATGCCTTTAACCTGCGTGGTTTGATTTACATGCGCCTGAACGATCTGCGCCTAGCCGAAGACAGCTTCCGGCGCGCCTTGGCGCTGAACCCGCGTGACGCCAATGCGGCCCACAACTTTGCCTGGATGCTGTGCCAGCAGCAACGTTTTACGGAGTCGCAAACGTATTTCAGCCAGGCCCTGTCCGTGCCTTTGTATGGCGATCAGGCCAAAACGCTGATGACCCAGGGCATGTGCCTGATCGCGGCCGGCAAGAAGCCCGAGGCTGAGCGCAGCCTGGCAAGATCGTACGAACTGGATGCGGGCAATCCGATCACGGGCTACAACCTGGCGCTGCTGCTCTATGAGCGCGCCGACATGACCCGTGCCCAGTTCTATATCCGTCGTTTGAACAACACCGAATACGCCAACCCGGAAACGCTGTGGCTGGGCATCAAAGTAGAGCGCAGGCTCAATGACGATGTGGCCATGCAGCAATTGGTCGGTCAATTAAAGCGGCGCTTTCCGCAATCGCGTGAACTGGTAGCATACGAGCGAGGAGCATTTAATGAGTGATTGGGGCACAACACAGAGCGAGGATGTGCACAACCTGCCGCCAGCCGATGCAACGCCTGGAGCCACCAGTGCGGGTAGCCTGCTCAAGGCTGCCCGCGAGGCGCAGGGCCTGCATATTGCCGCACTGGCGGTGTCCCTCAAGGTGCCGGTTAAAAAAATCGAAGCACTGGAGGCTGACCGCTTTGAAGAGTTGCCCGATGCCGTTTTTGTGCGCGCCCTGGCCGCCAGCGTGTGCCGCGCGTTGAAGGTGGATCCAACCACCATACTGAGCAAGCTGCCGCAAACCAACGCGCCCCGCTTACAACGCCAGGAGCAGGGCATTAACACCCCCTTTCGCATGCCTGCGGATGGCCCCAGCCCGATCAGCGCGACGGCTTTGCTCAAGCGCCCGCTTGCCTGGGGGGTGATGGCCCTGTTACTGGGTGCTTTGATTTTAATTCTGCTACCCGATCTACCGCAAAAAATCAGCGGGCTGGGTTCTGATGTTGTAGCGCGGTTCAGAGGCAGTGCGGCGACCGCCGCACCCGATGCACCCTCCGGCGCGGCAGATGTCAGCAATGGCACGGTGATGGGTGCAGGTACCGCGGTCACCTCGACCTTGGACAATGGCGCACCATTGGCCCAGGCTACGATGGCTGTCAACGCCGCAGGCCATGCCATCAAGTCCACGGCCGCATTGTCGACGCCCACCGTGGCCAGTCCGACTTTGGTGATTACGCCGGCACTGGGCAGCGTGCCGGATGCCAGCGCCACGGGCGATGGTGTGGTCGTGTTCAAAGCCTCGGGTGAGACCTGGATAGAGGTGTCTGATGCGCGCGGAAAGACCACCTTCAAACGCGTATTGCAAGCGGGTGAGTCGGCGGGTGCCTCGGGCAATTTGCCGCTTCAGGTTACCGTGGGCAGTGCCGACCAAACCCAGGTCTGGGTGCGCGGCAAGCCCTTTGAGGGTGGCAAGGTACGCAATAATGTGCTGCGCTTTGAGGTGAGATAAGGAGTCAGCATGAATACCCCGTGTTTGCCATCGGCCTTGCCGCCCCAAGCCATCGCCGTGGCGTTGCCCCAGGCACGCCACACCCGCCAGGCCAGCGTGGTATGGGGCCCGCGCACCGTCACCATCGGCGGAGCTGTCCCGGTGCGGGTGCAGTCCATGACCAATACCGATACGGTGGACGCCATCGGCACCGCCATCCAGGTCAAAGAGCTGGCGATAGCCGGCTCGGAGATGGTGCGCATCACCGTCAACACGCCCGAGGCCGCGCAGGCCGTGCCCTATATCCGCGAGCAGCTGGACAAAATGGGCATTGACGTGCCCTTGATTGGCGACTTCCATTACAACGGCCACCGCCTGCTGACCGATGTGCCCGCTTGCGCGGAGGCACTCTCAAAATACCGCATCAACCCCGGCAACGTAGGCAAAGGTGACAAACGCGACAAGCAGTTTGGCCAGATGATCGACGCGGCCATGAAGTGGAACAAGCCCGTGCGCATTGGCGTGAACTGGGGCAGCCTGGACCAGGAGTTGCTGGCCAGCCTGATGGACACCAACAGCCAGCGCAGAGAGCCTTGGGAGGCCAAGCAGGTGATGTACGAGGCCTTGATCACCTCGGCGATTGAATCGGCCCAGCGCGCCGAAGCCATGGGCATGCGCGGCGAGCAGATTATTTTGAGCTGCAAAGTCTCGGGTGTGCAAGACCTCATCAGCGTCTACCGCGAGCTGGCCAAGCGCTGCGACTATGCGTTGCATTTGGGCCTGACCGAAGCGGGCATGGGCACCAAGGGCACGGTGGCCTCGGCTACCGCCATGGCGATCTTGCTGCAAGAAGGCATTGGCGACACCATCCGCGTATCCCTCACGCCCGCACCGGGCGAGGCGCGCACGCAAGAGGTGGTGATTGCCTCGGAGATATTGCAGTCGCTCGGTTTGCGCATTTTTGTGCCCAGCGTGACGGCCTGCCCGGGGTGTGGCCGCACCACCAGCGACACCTTCCAGCACCTGGCCAAGCAGATTGACGACTTTTTGCGCCTGCAAATGCCGGTGTGGCGCAAGAAATACCCGGGGGTGGAGAACCTCAAAGTCGCCGTCATGGGCTGCATCGTCAACGGCCCGGGTGAGAGCAAGCATGCCGACATTGGCATCAGCTTGCCCGGCACCGGCGAGGCACCGGCTGCGCCGGTGTTTATTGACGGCGAGAAGGCCCTCACGTTGCGCGGCGAGGGCATTGCCACCGAGTTCCAGGTGCTGGTGGAAAACTATATTGAAAAGCGGTTTGGCCAGTTGGAAGCTGCCACCGTTTAAAAAAAGAAAATTAGCAGAGCACTATGGCAGAGAAATTAGCCGCCGTGAATAACGGCAAACTGAGCGCGGTCAAGGGCATGAACGACATCCTGCCGCCCGACTCGGCGCGCTGGGAGTGGCTGGAAGAGAAGGTGCGCAGCCTGATGGCGCGCTACGCCTACCGCAATATCCGCACGCCCATCGTCGAGCCCACGCCCCTGTTTGTACGCGGCCTGGGCGAGGTGACGGATATTGTTGAAAAAGAGATGTACTCGTTTGAGGACCGCTTGAATGGCGACCCGCTCACCCTGCGCCCCGAAAACACTGCCGGTGTGGTGCGCGCCGTGGCCGAGCACTCGATGCTGTACGAGGGCGGCAAGCGCCTGTATTACATGGGCCCGATGTTTCGCCACGAACGGCCCCAGCGTGGCCGCTACCGCCAGTTCCACCAGATCGGTGCCGAGGCCCTGGGCTTTGGCGGCGCCGAGGTCGATGCCGAGTTGATCTTGCTGGCGGACCAGTTGTGGACAGAGCTGGGCATTCAGGATGTGCGGCTGGAACTCAACAGCCTGGGCCAGCCCGAGGAGCGCAAGGCGCACCGCGCCGCCTTGATTGCCTATTTTGAGCAAAACGCCGCCCTGCTTGATGACGAGGCCAAGCGCCGTTTGCATACCAATCCGCTGCGCATTCTGGACACCAAAAATCCTGCCATGCAGGCGCTGGTGAATGACGCGCCCAAGCTGATCGAATTCCTGGGTGAGAAATCGTTGGCGCATTTTGAGCAGGTCAAGGCCATCCTCACCGCCAACGGCGTGGCCTTTTCCATCAATCCGCGCCTGGTGCGCGGCATGGACTACTACAACCTGACGGTGTTCGAGTTCATCACCACCAGCCTGGGCGCGCAGGGTACCATTTGCGGTGGCGGGCGCTACGACTACCTGATCGAGATGATCGGTGGCAAGGCCGCTCCGGCCGTCGGCTGGGCGCTGGGGGTGGAGCGGGTGCTCGAACTGCTCAAGGAGCAGGGCATCGCCGTGCCCGACCTGGTGCCCGATGTGTATGCCGTGATCCCGGATGTGGAATCGCTGGGGGTCGCCATTGGGCTGATCCAAAGTCTGCGTGCAGCAGGCGTTGCCGTGCAAATGCATGCCGCACCGATCGCGGGCGAGGGCATGGGCAGTTTTAAAAGCCAGTTCAAAAAAGCCGACGGCAGTGGCGCACGCTATGCGCTGATTTTTGGCGCTGACGAGCTGGCCCAAGGCAAGGTGGCGCTCAAGGCCCTGCGTAGCGTTGGCGGTACGCAAGCCCCGGCTGCCCAACAACTCTTTGCACTAGACCAACCCAGCGCGCTGGCGCAGGCTGTCAGAGCCTGAAGTACCTTTCCTTAACCCACCCTCGCGGCACGGGTCTCATGCGCCCACGCGCCCTACTACAATCACCCCATGGCACTTAAACAACTCGACCTCGCAGAACAAGAGCAACTTGACCAGTTCAAGGCTTTCTGGAACCAATATGGCAACTACATCAGCGCCGCCCTGATCGCGGTGTTTGGCACGCTGGCCGCCTACAACGGCTACCAGTACTGGCAGCGCAGCCAGGCCTTGCAGGCCTCGACCCTGTATGACGAAGTAGAGCGCGCAACACTGTCGGGTGATAGCGTCAAAATCGAGCGCGCTTTCGCCGACATGAAAGACAAGTTTGGCAGCACCGCCTACGCACCCCAGGCGGGTTTGTTGGCGGCCAAGCATTTGCAGGACAAGGGCAACGCGGAGGCTGCCAAGGCCGCGCTCACCTGGGTGGCCGAGAACGCCTCGGACGACAGCTACAAAGCCGTGGCCAAGCTGCGCCTGGCCGCTGTGCTGGTGGAGGCCAAGGCCTATGATGCCGCCGCCAAGCAGCTCGATGGCAACTTCCCCAAAGACTTTGCCGCCTTGGTGGCCGACCGCCGTGGCGATATTTGGATGGCGCAGGGCAAAAAGCCCGAGGCCAAAGTGGAGTACGAAAAAGCCTATAAAGCCTTTGACGAGCGCACCGAGTACCGCCGCTTGGTCGAAGTCAAGCTCAATGCGCTGGGTGTGGACCCCGCCCCGGCCAAAGCCGATGCGGGCAAAACCGCAGGCGCAGCTGACGGAGACAAGAAATAATGGCCCACGTTGCCTCTGCATTCCGTTTTTACCTAACAAAAATGCCGCTAGTCCCTGTCGCCAGGGCGCGAGCAGCTATTGTATTAGTAGCGTCTGCGTTGCTCTTGGGTGCCTGCTCGGGCGGTGGGCCACGGCCTAAACCGGCCGAGCTGGGTACCAATACCCCCTTGCTGGGCGTGCGTCAGGCCTGGACCAGCCGTGTCGGTGAGCAGCCCCTGGGCGCGATGCCTGTCGCAGTGGGCAGCATGGTGGTGCTGGCGGGGATGGATGGCACGGTGGCTGCGGTGGATGCCAGCGATGGCCGCGACCAGTGGCGCGCCAGCCTCGGTACGGCATTGGCTACCGGCGCTGGCAGCGATGGCCGCTTGGCTGCCGTCATCACCCGCAACAATGAAGTGGTGGCCATCGACAATGGCAAAGAGATCTGGCGCGCCAAGCTGCCCGCACAGTCCTTTACCGCGCCCTTGGTGGCCGGGGGTCGGGTATTTGCCTTGGCCGCTGACCGCTCGGTGACGGCCTTTGATGGAGCCTCTGGTCGCAAGCTCTGGGTGCAGCAGCGCCCCGGTGAGCCGCTCATACTCAAACAGTCAGGCACCTTGCTGGCTGTGGGCGATACCCTGGTGGCTGGTTTATCCGGTCGTTTGGTGGGCTTGAACCCCAACAACGGCGGTATTCGCTGGGAGACTCCGATTGCCTCGCCGCGTGGTACCAATGATATTGAGCGCCTGGTTGACCTGGTAGGCCGCACCAGCCGTGTCGGTGAGGTGGTCTGTGCGCGGGCTTTCCAGGCGGCGGTAGGCTGTGTGAATACCGCCCGTGGCAACTTGGTGTGGGCCAAGCCCGCCAATGGCGCTGAAGGACTGGCGGGCGATGACCGCCTGGTGTTTGGCACCGAAGCCGACGGCAAAGTGGTCGCTTGGCGCAGAGCCGATGGCGAACGCGCCTGGGTGGTGGACCGTTTGCAGTACCGCAGTCTCAGCGCCCCGTTGGCGGTGGGTCGTTCCGTCGTGTTTGGCGACAACAGCGGCAATGTACACTTTCTCTCCCGTGAAGATGGCTCGGCGCTGAACCGCCTGGCCACCGACAGCTCTGGCGTTGCCGCGGGCCCCGTGCTGGCAGGCGACACGCTGGTCGTAGTCACCCGCAATGGCGGGGTCTATGGCTTTGCTGCTGAATAATTTCTCCCTTTTCTGAGCATTCTCAAGCCATGAAACCCGTATTGGCTTTAGTCGGCCGCCCCAACGTGGGCAAATCGACCCTGTTTAACCGCCTGACCAAGACGCGCGACGCCATCGTGGCCGATTTCCCCGGCCTCACCCGCGACCGCCATTATGGCAATGGCAAACTGGGCAAGTTCGAATACATCGTTATCGACACGGGGGGCTTTGAGCCCACCGCCGAGAGCGGCATTTACAAGGAAATGGCCAAGCAAACCCGCCAGGCGGTGGCTGAGGCCGATGTGGTGATCTTTGTGGTGGACGCGCGCGAGGGCATCAGCGCGCAGGACTATGACATCGCCAACTACCTGCGCAAGCTGGGCAAGCCCACTTTGCTCGCGGCCAACAAGGCCGAGGGCTTGAAAGAAGGCCACCAGGTGTCGGACTTTTATGCGCTCGGCCTGGGCGATGTGATGCCGATCTCTGCCTCGCACGGGCAGGGTATGAAAGAGCTGCTCGAATTGGCGTTCGCGCCCTTGAACTTGAGCGAGGAAGTAGAGCCAGTGGAAGACACCGGGGCCATCAAGCTGGCCGTGGCAGGCCGCCCCAACGTCGGCAAATCCACGCTCATCAACACCTGGCTGGGCGAAGAGCGCCTGGTAGCCTTTGACTTGCCGGGTACCACCCGCGACACCATCAGCGTGCCCTTTGAGCGGGACGGAGTGCTGTTCGAGCTGATCGACACTGCAGGCATCCGCCGCAAAGGCAAAGTGTTTGAGGCGATTGAGAAGTTCTCGGTGGTCAAAACCTTGCAGGCCATCGAGTCGGCTAACGTGGTGCTGCTGCTGCTGGATGCCACCCAAGGCGTGACCGACCAGGATGCGCACATCGCGGGCTACATTCTCGACTCTGGCCGCGCCGTGGTGGTGGCCGTGAACAAGTGGGACGCGGTAGACAGCTACCAGCGCGAGTTGCTGAACCGCTCCATCGAGCTGCGCCTGTCCTTCCTGAAGTTTGCCAACATCCACATGATTTCGGCCATCAAACGCCAGGGTCTGGCCCCGGTATGGAAGTCGATAGCCCAGGCGCACAAGTCGGCCACCTGCAAGATGTCGACCCCGGTGCTCACGCGTTTACTGATGGAAGCGGTGCAGTTCCAGGCGCCGCAGCGCTCGGGCATGTTCCGCCCCAAGCCGCGCTACGCCCACCAGGGCGGCATGAACCCACCCGTGGTGGTGGTGCATGGCAATTCGCTGGACGGTGTGACGGACTCTTACAAACGCTATCTGGAAGGCCGGATTCGCAAAGCGTTTGATTTGACGGGAACACCCCTGCGGGTGGAGATGAAGTCCTCTGGCAACCCCTTCGCTGATAAAGACTAGGCTGTAAATCCCCCCAAACTGCCGAGTCTTTGCCTGAACTTTTTGGTTTTGGCGCAGTCTATGGTATGTTCGAGATTCAGTTTTTTTATAATTTCAAGCAAGTTCATTCTTGAACACGGAGCATATCGTGAGCACCAACAAAAGCCAACTACTACAAGACCCCTTCCTTAACCAACTGCGCCGCGAGCATGTGCCCGTGTCGATCTACCTGGTTAACGGCATCAAACTGCAAGGCCAGATCGAGTCGTTCGATCAATACGTCGTGCTGCTGCGCAATACGGTGACGCAAATGGTCTATAAGCACGCCATTTCGACCATCGTGCCCGGTCGTGCGGTGGCATTTACCAATCTGCACACCGAGGAAGACTCGGCTGCGGCTGGGGCAGCATCTGCACACTGACGCGCCAGCGACCGCCTCGGTCGTTTTAGTCGGCGTAGACCTCGGCCTGCCCCATTTTGATGGGCAACTCGAAGAGCTGGGCCTGCTGGCACAAACTGCAGGCCTCACCCCCGTACACCGCATCACCTGCAAACGCAAAGCGCCCGATGCGGCGCTGTTTGTCGGCTCGGGCAAGGCTGACGAAATCAAAGAGGCAGCCCTGGCCTGTGGTGCGACAGAAATCCTGTTTGACCAGTCACTCAGCCCGGCGCAGCAGCGCAATTTAGAACGGCACCTGGGTATGGCGGTGAATGACCGCACCTTGCTGATTTTGGAAATTTTTGCCCAGCGCGCGCGCAGCCATGAGGGTAAGTTGCAAGTGGAGCTGGCGCGTCTGCAATACCTGTCTACCCGTCTGGTGCGCCGCTGGACGCACCTGGAGCGCCAGCGCGGTGCTGTCGGCGCGCGCGGCGGCCCCGGCGAAAAGCAAATTGAACTGGACCGCCGCATGATTGGCGAGACCATCAAACGCACCAAAGCTCGGCTGGAGCAGGTGAAAAAGCAGCGCGGCACCCAGCGCCGCCAGCGCGAGCGCGGCAAGCACTTTGGCATCTCCCTGGTGGGCTATACCAACGCCGGTAAATCCACCCTGTTTAACGCTCTGGTCAAAGCCCGCACCTATGTGGCCGACCAACTGTTTGCTACGCTGGACACCACCACACGCTCACTGTATCTGGGTGATGCCACGCAATCGGCCAGCCTGTCCGACACGGTAGGCTTTATCCGCGATTTGCCGCATGGCTTGATTGATGCCTTTGAAGCCACCTTGCAGGAGGCCGCCGAGGCCGACCTGCTGCTGCATGTGGTGGACGCCGCCAACCCCAACTTTACCGAGCAAATTGCGCAGGTGCAGCGGGTACTGCTGGAAATTGGTGCCGACAAAGTGCCCCAGGTGCTGGTATTTAATAAACTGGACGCTATTGAAAAAGACCGGTGGCCACAGCATCTGCATGACATGTACGAAGTTGAGGGCATCTCGGTGCCGCGTGTGTTCGTCAGTGCACGGGACGGCTTGGGACTGGCCAAGTTGCGCGAGGTGCTGGCTGAGTACGCTGGCGTGCGCCGGGCTGCGGTCAACCAAGCTGGGCAGGGCGAATTTGCAACAGAAACCGCACTAGCAGCCCCACTGGAGGGCACGGAATCTGAGGCTAATTGGGGTTCTACAGCCTGAATTAGGCACAATGCGGGTATTACCGCGTTTTTAATGGCGTTTTACGATATTTCACATGAACCTGATTGTTCTTCCCTCCCGCTTAGCCACGCTACCCGCCTCCGTTGCGCGCGGCCTGCGCGGCATGTTTAACCTCAATGATGGCAAATGGGGCCGCAGCGACGACAAGCCCGGCTCCGGCTCTGAGTCAGGTGCGCCTCCTGCGCCGGACGCTGCACCCACTGCATCGCCCACACCTGCTCCCTCAGCCCCTCCTGCGTCTACGCCGCCCGCCGAGCCTTCCAATGTGCGCCCTATTGGGAGTGGGGGTGGTGGCTCCAAAGGCCCCAACCAGGGCCCGCCCGATCTGGACGAGCTGTGGCGCGATTTCAATAAAAAACTCAATGGCCTGTTTGGCAATAAACGCCCACCAGGCAACAAGCAGCAACCCGACTGGAACCGCCATAACAACCAAGGCGGCAGCGGTGGCGGCAATAACGGCGGCTTTCAGCCCGACATGAAGTCCGCAGGCATTGGCGCAGGTTTGATTGCAGCTATTGCCGTGATCATCTGGCTGGGCACCGGTTTTTTCATCGTGCAGGAAGGCCAGCAGGCCGTGATCACCCGCTTTGGCAAGCTCGACAGCAAGGTCGAGGCGGGCTTTAACTGGCGCTGGCCATACCCGATAGAGCGGCACGAGACGGTGGCGCTCACGCAACTGCGTTCGGTGGAGATTGGCCGTGGCGGCGCCTCGCAGGCCACGGGTTTGAAAGAGTCGTCCATGTTGACGCAGGACGAGAACATTGTCGACATCCGTTTCACCATCCAGTACCGGCTCAAAAGCGCCTCTGACTACCTGTTTGAAAACCGCAGCCCGGATGATGCCGTCACCAAAGCCGCCGAATCTGCCATCCGCGAAGTGGTGGGCCGTGGCACCATGGACGGTGTGCTCAACAAAGACCGCGAGTCGATCCAGCGCGACGTAATGAAAAGCGTGCAGGCCCAACTGGACCGCTACAAAACCGGTATCCTGATTCAGAACGTCAACATCCAGAACGTGCAACCGCCCGAGGCCGTACAGGCCGCGTTCGATGATGCATTGAAAGCCGGCCAGGACCGCGACCGCCTGAAAAACGAAGGCCAGGCCTATGCCAACGACGTGATCCCCCGCGCCAAAGGCACGGCAGCGCGCCTGAAAGAAGAGGCCGATGGCTACAAGGCCAACGTGGTGGCCCGCGCCGAGGGCGATGCCCAGCGCTTCAAATCAGTCCTCACCGAGTACCAAAAGGCTCCCCAAGTCACCCGCGACCGGATGTACCTGGACGCGATGCAGCAGATCTACAGCGGCGTGACCAAGGTGATGGTGGATTCGAGCAAAGGCAATAACCTGTTGTACCTGCCGCTCGATAGAATCATGCAGCAGTCGGCAAGTGCGGGCGCAGATACGATCACCATCCCCGCAGGCAGTGCACAAGCAGCTCCCAATACCGTAGCGCCCAATGCGTCCATAGATGCCCGCTCACGCGATGCCGCCCGCTCCCGCGAACGCGATGTGCGCTGAACCCAGGGAGAAAACACATGAATAAATTAGGTTTTACCGTCACGACTTTGCTGATTGCCCTGGCCATCGCAGCCTCCACCCTGTTCGTGGTGGACCAGCGCCAGTTTGGCGTGCTGTACTCGTTTGGCCAGATCAAGGAAGTGATCACCGAGCCCGGCCTGCGCTTCAAACTCCCTCAGCCGTTCCAGAACGTGGTCTTTCTGGACCGCCGCATTTTGACGCTGGACAGCCCCGAAACCGGCTCCATCCAGACGGCTGAGAAGAAAAACCTGGTGGTCGATTGGTTGGTGAAATGGCGCATAGCAGATGCCCGCCAGTTCATCCGCAACAACGCGGGCGGTGCCAATATCCAGACTGCCGAGCAGCGCTTGACCTCGGTGGTGCAAGACGCGCTGAACTCGGAGGTGACCAAGCGCACGGTCAAGGACGTGCTGTCTACCGACCGCGACAAGATCGTGCTGGGCGTGCAGCAGCGCTTGGTGGACGATGCCAAAACCTTTGGTATTGAAATTGTGGACGTGCGTATCAAGCGCGTGGATTTTCCCGCCTCGGTCGCCGACTCCGTGTACCAGCGTATGAAGTCCGAGCGCCAGCAGGTCGCCAACGAGCTGCGCTCGACGGGCGGTGCCGAAGGCGAAAAAATCCGCGCCGATGCCGACCGCCAGCGCGATGTGCTGATCGCCGAGGCCTACCGTGATGCGCAAAAAATCAAGGGCGAGGGTGATGCCAAAGCCTCAGCACTGTACGCCGAGGCCTTTGGCCGCGACGCGCAGTTTGCCCAGTTTTATCGCAGTCTGGATGCCTACAAGGCCAGCTTCAATAAAAAGAGCGACATGATGGTGCTTGACCCATCCTCCGAGTTCTTCAAAACCATGCGCAATGGCGGCCCGGGCGCAGCAGCGGTCGGTAAAAAATAATTCGCCACGTTGACGCCTATGAACGCCCTGCTGACCGCACTCGCCCTGGTGCTGGTCATAGAAGGTCTGCTGCCGTTTCTGTCACCCGGGAGTTGGCGGCGCATTTTCGAGCAGGTGCTCAAGCTGCATGATGGGCAGATTCGTTTTTACGGATTGGGCAGTATTGCCCTGGGCTTGGTACTGCTGTGGCTGGCAAGTTAGCCGCCCGGATGTGTTACCTACCGTCCTCTTAGAAACAGCGCATCCAGCTCCTTGATGCTCACCTGCCGCCAGGTGGGGCGGCCGTGGTTGCACTGGTCGGAGCGCTCGGTCTGCTCCATCTGGCGCAAGAGGGCGTTCATTTCGTCTACGGTGAGTCTGCGGTTGGCGCGCACCGCACCGTGGCAGGCCATGGTGCTCAAGATGTCGTGCTGGGCACGCTCAATCACCGTGCTGGCATCGTGCTGGCCCAGCTCGGCCAAGACGCTGCGCGCCAGCTCCACAGGGTCACCCTGCGCCAGCGACGTGGGCACCGCACGCACGGCCAGGGTTTTGGGCGAGAAGGGGGTGATCTCCAGGCCCAGCTGGTGCAAAGTTTCTACACAGCTTTCAGCCGTGGCTACCTCGGTAGGCGTGGCGGCAAAGGTAGCGGGGATCAGTAGGGGCTGGGAGGCAATCTGCGCTTTGCCCGCTGGTGCGCCACTGGCTGGCGTTGCGTCCATCTGTGTCTTGAGTCGCTCATAGACAATGCGCTCGTGGGCGGCATGCATGTCGACGATGACCAGGCCCTGCGTGTTCTCGGCCAGGATGTAGATGCCTTGCAGTTGGGCGATGGCTTTGCCCAGCGGCCAGTCCTGGCGGGTGGCGAAGGCTTCGGGTGCGGCACTGCCAGCATTGCGCAAAGATCCGGCGTTGTAGCCACCGTCAGCAGGCAGATGGCGCGGCGCGCCCCACAATACAGCCAGGTCGGAGACGTGGTTGCCTGCTGCCTGCGAATGCTCGGACGCTCTGAAATTGATAGCTGCTTGCGTCCTGCTATCAAGGACTGCAGGCTGATTTGATGGGTAAAAAGGGTCGTGGGAGGTGTTTTGCAGGCCAGCGGTGTCATCATAGCTTTGCGCAGCAGCCTCTGACGTATTCAGTGCCCCCGTAGCACCGACAGCACCCACCCCCAGCGCCACCCCAGCGCCCGATCTGGGCACCGCCAGCGCATTGCCCACGGCGTGGCGCACGGCCTGGTGCACCTCACGGCTGTCTCTAAAGCGCACCTCGATCTTGGTGGGGTGCACGTTCACGTCCACCCGCGTCGGGTCGATCTGCATGAACAGCACATACACCGGCTGGCGGCCGCCGTGCAGCACGTCCTCATAGGCGCTGCGCGCCGCGTGGGTGAGCACCTTGTCGCGCACGTAGCGGCCATTGACATAGGCAAACTGCTGGTCGGCCCGGCTGCGCGCGGCATCGGGGATGCCGGCGTAGCCGTGCACCGTCACGCCGCCGCTGGCCTGGTATTGCACTTTGATGGCCTGGCTGATGAAGTCGTCGCCCAGCACATCGCAAATGCGCTGCTCGGCGCTGCCCGCGCGCCACTGCTCCAGCAGCTTGCCTTCGTGCCACACCGCAAAGCCCACATCAGGGCGGGCCAGGGCGTGGCGGCGTACCGATTCCAGGCAATGCGCCAGCTCGGTTGCATCGGTCTTTAAAAACTTGCGGCGGGCAGGCGTGGCGAAGAACAGCTCTTTCACCTCCACCGTGGTGCCTTGTGCGCGGGCGGCGGGGCTCAGTTCCCCGGTCTGGCCGTGCAGCATCCAGGCGGAACTGTTTTCAGTGCCAAAACCCGTGCTAGTCCTTGATAGCAGGACGCAATCAGCTATCGAATTAATAGCGGCCAGCGCTTCACCCCGAAAGCCCATGGTGCCCACCGACTCTAAATCTGCAAGCGAGGCAATCTTGCTGGTGGCATGGCGTTTGAGCGCCATCGGCAGTTGGTCACGCGGTATGCCCATGCCGTCGTCCTCCACCACAATGGCGCGCACGCCACCGGCCAGCAGGCGCAGGGTGATCTGCCTGGCCCCCGCGTCCAGCGCGTTGTCCAGCAGCTCGCGCACCACCGAAGCCGGGCGCTCCACCACCTCGCCCGCCGCAATCTGGCTGATCAGCTCATCGGGCAGCTCGCGGATGCTGCGGGGGGTGGGGTTGGATAGGACGGCGTTCACATAGGGATTGTAGGCGGGGCGCTGGTCACCTGGGTACGTTGCACGGCCTGGTAGTTTGTGCGCTCAGATGGCTTGTACTTTCCAGTGGTTTGTGCTTTCTGAAGGTGTGTACGCCCCGGCACTTGGGGTGATTGGCTACGCGGCTGTCCTCCGTGGCGGCTTATGGCCGCCGACTCCCCCTTTATGCCGCTACGCCACTCACCCCAAGCGCCGGGGCAGCGAGCAGGGTGGGAGCGCAAAGGTCAAACTCCCGCCGCAGCGACCATGGTGGGAGCCGCAACGGTCAAACTCCCACCATCTTGGCTGATCCGGCGAGCGGTGCACTTAGCGCAGCGGCATAAAGGGGGAGTAGGCGGTCATAGACCGCCACGGAGGACAGCCGCGGAGCTAAGTGCGCCGCTCGCCGGATCCCGTGCTGCCCCCGAAAGCGATGCCCCCGACTATGACAACCTCGACAAGAGAAAAATCTCAATTGAGATACAATATCACCAACTTCACAGGAGTTACCACCATGGCCGCTACCACCATGCTCCACGTTCGCGTGGATGACACGACTAAGACCCAGGCTACCCAGGCGCTGGCTGCCATGGGCCTTACCGTATCTGATGCGGTGCGTATACTGCTCACTCGCGTGGTGGCTGAGCAGGCGTTCCCGCTGGAGTTAAAAGTGCCTCAGGCTCAGACAGGTGCGGCTACCGAGGTGTCACGTCAAAAGAAGGCTAACGGTGCGCCGAAAACGCCTGATGCAGACAAAGCGCTTGCAGCTAACTCTGCAATTTCAAAAAAACTTAAATCGGTCTGACGCAAGAAATTCATGGAACTCCTCACCTACCTCCTCGACCTCATCCTGCACATCGACAAGCACTTGCAGGCCTTCGTGACCCAGTACGGCACCTGGGTCTATGTGTTGATTTTTGCGATTGTTTTTACCGAAACTGGTGTGGTCGTCATGCCGTTTTTGCCTGGCGACTCGCTGCTGTTTATTGTTGGCGCGCTGTGCGGGGTGGGGCTGATGAGCCTGCCGCTGGCCATTGGCGTGCTGCTGGTAGCGGCCATTTTGGGCGACCAGTGCAACTACAGCATTGGGCGCTATTTTGGGCCCAAGGTGTTTCAGTGGGAAGACTCGCGGCTGTTCAACAAGAAAGCGTTTGACAAGGCGCACCAGTTCTACGAGACGCATGGCGGCATCACGATTATTCTGGCGCGTTTTATGCCGTTTATCCGCACCTTTGTGCCCTTTGTGGCGGGCGTGGCCGAGATGACGCGGGCCAAGTTCACCATGTACAACGTGGTGGGCGCCATCATCTGGGTGGTGGGGCTGTGCCTGGCGGGTTACTTCTTTGGCAACCTGCCCTGGGTGCAGGCCAATTTGTCAAAAATAATCTGGGCGCTGATTTTGGTGCCCGGTGCCATAGCGCTGTTGGGTGCATGGAAGGCGAGTCGCGCAGAAAACAATACTAAAGTTGCGGCGCGGGTCAAATCACATTAATCGGGTGCGCTTGAGCAACAGTAACTGGGTGTGCCCAGCAGTAATGCGCACAGTTGATATATATCGACCAATGTTTTGGTCGGTGGTCATCTGCTGACCAGCAAGCTGCGTTACATTGCAGCACGGCCAGGCCGATAGCTACTCAGGCTCGTATCCGAGCCGTTCTAAGGACAGGAACCATGAAAAAGTTTGCATTGGGTTTTACGATGGTTGCAGTACTGGCCTCCACGGCGGTGCTGGCACAAACCAAGCCCATCAAAATCGGCGAGATCAACAGCTACTCCACCATCGCCCAGTTCACCACGCCCTACAAACAGGGCTGGCAGCTGGCCGTGGAAGAGATCAACGCCAAGGGCGGCTTGCTGGGCCGCAAGGTAGAGGTGATTGCCCGTGACGACGCAGGCAAGCCCGAAGAGGCTTTGCGCCACGCGGTAGAGCTCACGTCCAGCGAAAAAGTCGACGTGCTGATGGGCGGATTTTTCAGCAACGTCGGTTTGGCCCTGGCCGACCACGCGGCTAAAAACAAACGCCTGTTTGTGGCCAGCGAACCACTCACCGACGCCATCGTGTGGGACAAAGGCAACCGCTACACCTTCCGCCTGCGCCCCAGCACCTACATGCAGGCCGCCATGCTGGTGGAAGAGGCGGCCAAGCTGCCCGCCAAGCGCTGGGCCACGATTGCGCCCAACTATGAGTACGGTCAAAGCGCTGTGGCTTCGTTTAAAGAGCTGCTCAAGGCCAAACGCCCGGATGTCGAGTTTGTGGGCGAGCAGTGGCCTGCCCAGGGCAAACTCGAAGCGGGAACCACGCTTGAGTGCCATCATGGCCAGCAAGCCCGACGCGATTTTTAACGTCAGCTTTGGTGCCGACCTGGCGCGCCTGGTGCGCGAGGGCAACCAGCGCAACATTTTCCCCAAGATGCCCGTGGTCTCGCTGCTGTCGGGCGAGCCCGAGTACCTGGACGTGCTGCGCGACGAAACGCCCAAGGGCTGGATCGTCACCGGCTACCCCTGGGATCAGATCGACAACCGTGACCATGCCTCGTTTGCGGCCAACTACTACAAACGCTTTAAAGAAAGCCCCAAGGTCGGCTCGGTGGTCGGCTACGCCAGCATGCAAGCCATCTTTGCGGCCATCAAAAAAGCGGGCAGCACCGACAATGAAAAACTGGTCACCGCCATGCGCGGCCTGAAGTTCAGCACCCCCTTTGGCCCGGCCGAGTTTCGTGCCATCGACCAGCAAAGCACCATGGGTGCCTATGTGGGCAAGCTGGACATGCGCGGCGGCAAGGGCAGCATGGTGCAGTGGCGTTATGCAGACGGAAAAGCCTATTTGCCTTCAGATGTTTACGTGAAAACGCGAAGACCCCTAGAGGCTATGCAATAATTTGCTATCTTTTTGATACAGTTGTAATTAATGTCTTCCCTTGAGCACAGCCATGACTGGGCCGCCCCGGGCCCCGGGGGGGTGCGGGCGTTAGGTTTTGAGTCCACCTTGCCGCTGGACTGGGAAGAGCAGGCCATGCTGCCCGAGTACGAAGAGATCATGGCCGCCATGGCCTCGGGGCAGGACTACACCGATCCCTTCACCCAGCGCAAGCGCGTGCTGGTGGTAGACGACGATCTGGCCGCGCGATTTTATTTACGCGCCAAGCTGGCCCTGCAAGACAATGTGGACGTGTACGAGGCCGTCAACGGCATCGAGGCCCTGGAGATGGTGGAGCACACCATGTTTGACGGCGTGTTGCTGGACGTGGGCATGGCGGGCAAGGATGGCTACGAGGTCTGCCGCGCCATCAAGCGCATCAGCGCCCTGCAGGGGATGAAGCCGCCCAAGATATTCATGATCACCAGCCGCAACGGCGTGGTGGACCGCATGCGCGCCACCCTGGCTGGGGCCGATGCCTTTTTTACCAAGCCACCGCACCCCTCAGACTTTGGCAATCTGCTCTCGCGCCTGTAGCAGATCAAGCTGGCCACCCAGCCGGCCCTTGCGCACACCCACCAGGGTTTGCAAATTCACCTGACACGCAGTATTTAATAACCACCAAACTATTTGGATGCCGGCACATCCCGTACCAAACGCCAGGTCAGCCAAGCGCCCAGCACTGCGTTGCACAATGCAAAGCCAGCCACCAGCAAAATGCCAAAGGTGCTCAGTGAACGATGGTGCATGATCCACACCAGCATCGTGGACAGACCGTTCAGTGCCAGCACCATCCAGAACAGGGGATTGCGTGGCTGGTACAGGCGCTTGAGGTTCATGTGCTGAGTACTATAATTTTGATAGCTGCTTACGTCCTGTAGGCAGGGACTAGCGGCATATTTTATATAAAAAACTATGCATGGCGCATAAAAAAAGCCACCCGAAGGTGGCTTTTTGCGTCAGCGCGTGGCTGATTACTTGGCGTGCTTGCCGATCAGGCCGGCCATCTCGAACATGCTCACTTGCGCTTTGCCGAACACTTCGCGCAGCTTGGCGTCGGCATTGATCATGCGCTTGTTGATTTTGTCTTGCAGGTTGTTCTTCTTGATGTAGACCCACAGCTTGCTGACGATCTCGGTGCGGGGCATGGAGGCTGCACCGACAACGGCTTGCAGGGCGGGGCTCAGGCTCAGGGCCTTCATGAAAGCTGCATTGGGCACGCGCTTTTTAGCAGGCGCTTTTTTGGCAGCGGCCTTCTTGGCAGGTGCTGCTTTTTTAGCAGGAGCAGCCTTCTTCGCAGGAGCGGCAGCCTTCTTGGCAGGTGCCTTCTTGGCCGCAGCTTTTTTAGCTGGAGCGGCTTTCTTTGCAGCAGCTTTCTTCGCTGGTGCAGCTTTTTTAGCGGCTGGTTTTTTTGCCGCAGGTTTCTTCGCAGTTGCCATGGTAGTTAGTCCTTTTAAAAGTTAATTAACTTGTCTGCGACTCTGTTGCCTCACAGACAAACCGGATGCTACTGTAAAAATAGCGACTGCTCCAGTGAAAAATAAAGTTTTTTCAACAATTTTGTGATCTGGTGGTAGCCCTTGCGATACGCAGTGCGCAAGGGCAGGCGGTTTTTTTTCCTGCTGGCACTTGGCGGCCATGATCAGCAGGACACCCACCGGGATGATTCCAGAGGGAATCCATTCACCCCAGCGGACGATTTTTTCCGCCAAAACCGTACCCAAAAACAGCGCAGTCTCCGGGCTGACAAACGCATAACGGGTAGCCAAAACGGATGAGGTGTGGGCCAGCAAATACACATACGCGTTGAAAGCGATGCGTGAACCAAAGACGACAAGACAGGCCCACGCGGCAGCCGCCATCGCTTGCGGCAGCCAGGGGCATTGCTCACCTAGCGCGAGAGAAATCTGCATTAACACCGCGCCAATACACAACATTTTGCTGGCAAAGCCCATCGACCCTGCGGCCAGAGGCCGACGGGTGGGTGGCAAAACCAACCCCAACGACCAGCTCAAAGTAGCCCCGCCATGGCCTGCAAACCACCCATAGAGGCGCTGAAACTGCCTCCCCGTACCCGACAGAGCCAACCCGCACAGGCCCACTGCCATGCCCGCCCATTCCAGTCGGGCCGGGCGCTTGCCCCACAGCCGCCGCCAGCTGCGCACCAGCGTCGGCATCAACGCCCTACCGGTCGCCACCAGGCCCGAACCGATGGTTTGCCAGGCCACGCCGGGCCGCCGCATACCGCCCACCAGCATCCAACGGCCCACGGGCAAAGCGTTGCGCAACTGCGACACTGTAGGTCGCAGGGCACCCCAATAGCACCCACACCAGCAGCCACCGCTATGGCCGCCATGCTGGGGAGCGTATGGACCACGGTCTACCAAATGGCGGTGCTCAAAGGCAACGAGGCGTCGCTCGGGGTGGGTCGATGCCAAAGACGCGACAGGCGAGAGCCGTTGGATGCTGGAAATCGCAGGGCAAGCTGTGCCACACTTGCACAGGATGGTGCGTAGGTTTTGTCGGTTGACCAAACCCCCACCAGTATCAAGCTCAACATGGCGCGGGAAAACCGTCCCCCAGACACCCGCGCTGCGTGAGCGCCCCAAGCCCTTCATGGAAAAAAAATGCCCTGCAGGTGACCCCGTAACCAAAAAAATCAATAAAAAAGTGCTGTAGTCCTTGTGTAAAGGACGTAAGCAGCTATTAAAAACAGAGCATCAATAACCGATTTGAGTCACACTATGAACACCACTTCCCCAGTTCTGGATGACGCAGCCCTGCGCGCTCTGGTGCAAAACACCCAGACAAAGCCTTGTCAATGCGCGCTAGGGCCATGCCCCGCCTGGGAGAGCGTAGCCAACGAGCGCTGGCCCGCGGCGCAGATGCACAAGCTGGGTACGCTGCGCGATCCTGACATCGATGAGCCCACGTTTGAGGAGCACCATCCGCAAGGTACCCGCTATGACTCGGCGGACGCGCCTGTGGCCGCGAAGTTTTTTCCGTACAACCGCTGTGATGTGTTTGCCTGCACTGCCTGCCAGCGTCGTTTGCTACGCTACACCGAGTTCGGTGGCTACTACGTGGACCATCGGGTACGCGAGTTGCGGGACGCATTAATGGCGGTATGAGGGCTGTATGAGGGGTGTGACGCGCTAGCGGGTGGGAGGCGTATCCACCGAGGTTATGGCCCGCCACTGGCCCTGCTGCAACACCTCACACGGCGCAAACTGCACCTTGTAGGCCATCTTGGGGCTCTCGCTGATCCAGTAGCCCAGGTAGACGTGGGGCAACTTGAGCTGCCGGGCCTGCTCGATTTGCCACAGCACGTTGTAGGTGCCGTAGTGGCAGCGCGGCTCGGGCTCGTAGAAGGTGTAGACGGCGGAGATGCCTGCGCTCAATACGTCCAGGATGGAGACCATTTTCAAAGCCCCCAAGCTGCCCTCGGGTGCCCCCGCTGGGGGTGGGGCGCGAAATTCCACCATGCGTGAGTTGACCCGGCTTTGCAGCAAAAACTGGGTGTACTGGTCAATGCTGTCGTGGTCCATGCCGCCACCGGCGTGGCGGCCGCTTTGGTAGCGCAGGTACAGCTGGTAATGCTCGGGCACAAAGCCCAGTTTGAGCACGCGTGCCTGCAGATATTGATGCGCCGCCAGCGCCCGCCGCTGGCTGCGCTTGGGCGTAAAGCGGGCTACGACGACCCGCAGCGGTACGCAGGCCTGGCAGCCGTCGCAAAACGGGCGGTAGGTAAACATGCCGCTGCGCCGGTAGCCCTGGGCTACCAGCCCGCTGTACGCCTCGTTGTTGATCAGATGGCTGGGCGTGGCGACCTGGCTGCGCGCGGTATGGCCCGCCAGATAGCTGCACGGATAGGCCGCCGTGGCATAAAACTGCAGCGTCTGAAGGGGCAGGTCTTTAAGCAGGGTCACGCGGGTCTTCCAGCAACTGGCTCCAGTAGAGTGGTTCAAAACGCCACACGGGCGGCGTTTGCAACGCGGCTGCAGCCACTGTAGCGCAAAACTGTGCGCGCGGCATCTCGGCCGCGCCCAGGCTGGCCAGGTGGGCGGTGTTTTGCTGGCAATCGATCTGCGCCACACCCTGCGCCCGGCACAGCGCCACCAGGCCGCACAAGGCAATTTTGGAGGCGTCGCTTTCGTGGCTGAACATGGATTCGCCAAACACCGCGCCGCCGATGTTGGTGCAGTACAACCCGCCCACCAGTTTGCCATCGACCCAGGTTTCTACGCTGTGGGCATGGCCCGCGGCGTGCAGGGCGCAGTAGGCGTTTTGCATGTCCTGCACGATCCAGGTGCCCGCCTGCCCGTCGCGCCGGGTGTGCGCACAGGCGTGGATGACGGCGGCAAAATCGTGGTCAATGCGCAGCTCGCAACCGGGGCGATAGCTGAACCTGGTCAGGCTTTTGCGCAGGCTGCGGTGCAGTTTGAACTGCTCCACCTGCAGCACCATGCGCGGACTGGGGCTCCACCACAGGATGGGTTGACCTGCGCTGTACCAGGGGAAGATGCCTTGTGCATAGGCCTTGCGCAAGGTAGCTACGTCCAGCGCGCCACCCGCCGCCAACAGGCCGGGGGCTTCGCTGGTGGGTCCCCAGGCGCGCTCCACTGGCGGGAAATCATCTCCAGCGTCTAGCCACGGCAGGTGCAAAGGAGGGGGGAGCATGGGGTTGACGGTCGGTTTTCAGCCTGGGGTCGCAACGCAGGTTGAGGCGTGTTTATTGTGCCGTCCAGCCGCCATCGACTTGCCAGGCCACGCCGCGCACATTGCGTGCGGCGTGGCTGCACAGGTACACCGCCAAGTCGCCCAGCTCTTGCGGCGTGGTGAACTGCATGGAGGGCTGCTTTTCGCCCAGCAGGAGCTTGGTGGCCTCTTCATTGCTGATGTTCAGCGCCGCCGCCTTGGCATCGAGCTGCTTTTGCACCAGGGGCGTGAGCACCCAACCAGGGCAGATGGCGTTGCAGGTGATGCCAGTGGTGGCGTTTTCCAGCGCGGTGACTTTGGTCAGGCCCACCAGGCCATGCTTGGAGGCTACATAGGCCGATTTTTGCACCGAGGCGACCAGGCCGTGCGCCGAAGCGATGTTGATGATGCGGCCCCAGCCCTGGCCGTTGTCGGCCGCTTGCATGGCGGGCAGGGCCAGTCGGGTGGTGTGGAAGGCGCTGGACAGGTTGATGGCCAGCACCGCGTCCCAGCGCTCGGGCGGGAAGTCCTGCACGCTGTTGACATGCTGGATGCCAGCGTTGTTGACCAAAATATCGACCCGGCCAAAGCGTTTGGCGGCCGCCTGCATCATGGCCTCGATCTCGGCGGGCTTGCTCATGTCAGCGCCGTGGTAGAGGGTTGGTACCCCCAATGCCTCGATCTCTTTTTGCGGCCCGGTGTAGTCACCAAAGCCGTTGAGCACGATGTGGGCACCTTGCGCAGCGAGTTGTTTGGCAATGCCTAAACCGATGCCGCTGGTGGAGCCGGTGATGAGGGCAGTTTTTCCTTTGAGCATGGTGATTTCCTGATGGGTTGGGTTTACTATTGCAGCCATTATCCTTGTAGTTTTATTCCTTCACCACAGACCTACCGCAACATGATGCAACCTACCCTGCACCACCTCGCCTGCCCCGATGCCCAGGGCAGCCACCGCATGGCCTATTGGAGCTGGGGGCCGATAGATCACCCGCATGTGGTGGTGTGCGTACATGGCCTGACCCGCCAGGGGCGCGACTTTGACGTGCTGGCCCAGGCGCTGGTGGGTGAGGGCGGCCAGCGCTGCCGCGTGGTCAGTGTCGACATTGTGGGGCGCGGCCAGAGCGATTGGCTCAAAGACCCGATGGCCTACCAGTTGCCTACCTACGGCGCCGACATGCTGGCTCTGCTGGCGCACCTGCGTGCCAGTGGCACGGTGCAGACCGTGGACTGGATGGGCACCAGCATGGGCGGTTTGATCGGCATGGCCGTGGCCGCGCAGCCCGCTAGCGGCCTGCGTAAACTGGTGCTCAACGATGTGGGCCCGGCACTGGAGCTGGCGGCCTTGCAGCGCATTGGCACCTATGTGGGCATGGCACCGCACTTTGATAGCGAGCAGGCGGCCGTGGACTACCTGTGGCTGCTCTCCAGCACCTTTGGCCCGCACACGCCAGAGCAGTGGCTGGCGCTCTCGCGCCCCATGCTGCGCCAAGTTGGCGGCCAGTGGTGCTTGCACTACGACCCGGCCATGGCCCTGCCGTTTAAAAGCACGACCGAAGAAGCCACCAGGCAGAACGAGGCCCTGCTGTGGAAGCTGTACGACACCATCACCGCCGATACCTTGCTCACGCGCGGCGCGCAAAGCGACCTGCTCAGCCCCGCCACCGCGCAGGCCATGACGCAGCGCGGCCCGAAGGCGCGGTTGGTGGAGTTTGAAGGCGTCGGCCATGCTCCTACATTTGTAGCTAACAATCAAGTAGATACTGTGACCAGCTTTATCTTTGGCGCCTGAAATCTCTGGTCTGATCTGTAAACCCTGTTGCCTTGGGCCTTTGTGAAATCCAGCCTCTTCATACCGCAAGCGACCAGCCAGACTGCCCCAGCCGCCATGGCGGTGGCCGCGCAGGGCTTTGGCAGCCAGGCGCAGGCGCTGGACCATGCCTTGCAGCGCACCCGCGCCTTTGCCGAACCTTTGATTGCCCACGAAACGCTGGACACCGGCGAGAACACGCTGGCCCACGCCGACGCGGTAGCCGCCATCTTGCAGGGCATCGGCGGCTCCGAGGCGATGCAGGCGGCCAGCTACCTGGTGTACGCCTGCGACCATTTGAACAAACCGCACGAGGTGATAGAAAAAGCCTTTGGTGCAAGCTACGCCACGCTGGCGGTAGAGACCACCAAGCTGGTGCGGGTGCAGCGCCTGTCGCGCGCGGCAGCTACCGGTAAAGATGGCAACGCAGGCATCAGCCCCGGCGCGGCCAGCCAGACCGAAAATGTGCGCAAAATGCTGCTGGCGTTTAGCCGCGACCTGCGGGTCGTCATGCTGCGCCTGGCCTCGCGCCTGCAAACCCTGCGCCACTTTGCAGCCACCAAGCTGCCCGTGCCTGCGGCCTTGGCTGCCGAGTCGCTGCAGGTGTTTGCGCCGCTGGCCAATCGCCTGGGCATCTGGCAGATCAAGTGGGAGATGGAAGACCTGGCTTTTCGATTTACCGAGCCCGAGACCTACAAGACCATAGCCAAGCAGTTAGATGCCAAACGCGCAGGCCGCGAGGCCGCCATGGCCGCAATTTGCTCTGAAATTGAGAGCTACTTGCGTCCACAGGGCGTGGACTCTACCGTATTTGGCAGGCCAAAACACATCTACAGCATCGCCCGCAAGATGCGCGGCAAGCAACTGGGCTTTGACCAGGTGCTGGACGTGCGGGCGCTGCGCGTCATCGTGCCCAGCGTGGCCGACTGCTACGCCGCGCTGGCCCAGGTGCATGCGCGCTATGTGCCGCTGCCCGGCGAGTTTGACGACTACATTGCCAAGCCCAAGGCCAATGGCTACCAAAGCCTGCACACCGTCGTGCGCTACACCGATGGCGCACCGGTAGAGGTGCAGATACGCACCCAGGCCATGCACGACCATGCCGAGACCGGCGTGGCCGCGCACTGGGCCTACAAAGAAGCAGGCAGCAAGGGCTACGCAGGCGTGAGCGCAGACGGCGCGTACGACGCAAAAATTGCCGTGCTGCGCCAGTTGCTGGCCTGGGAGCAGGATTTGGCGGGGGGCGACGCGGCTACAGGGAACAGGGGGCAGGGCGCAGGGGCGGCTGAGGGCGTTTTGGACGACCGCATCTATGTGCTCACTCCCGAGGCGGCGATTGTCGACTTGCCCAGCGGTGCCACCCCTATCGACTTTGCCTACGCCGTACACACCAACCTGGGCCACCGCTGCCGGGGGGCCAAGATCGACGGCCTGCTGGTGCCGCTGAATACGGCACTTAAAAACGGCCAAACCGTTGAGGTCAGCACCGTGAAAGAAGGCGGGCCCTCGCGTGACTGGCTCAATGCCGAGCTGGGCTACCTGGCCAGCCCGCGCGCCCGCGCCAAAGTACGCGCCTGGTTTAACGCCCTGGCTGCCCACGAGACGGTAGCCAAGGGCCGCGAGGCGGTAGAAAAGCTGCTGCAACGCGAAGGCAAAACAGCAGTCAAGCTAGACGACCTGGCCGCACAACTGGGCTTTAAGGCGTCCGACGATTTGTTTGAAATGGTGGGAAAAGACGAGTTTTCGCTGCGCACCATCGAGCAACTGTTTCGCCCGGTCGAGCCCGTGCCCGATGCCGACGAGCAACTGCTCCTGAAAAAAGCCCGCCAGACTGACAAACACAAAGCCCACGGCAACCAAGGCGGCGTACTGGTGGTGGGCGTGGATTCATTGCTGACCCAACTGGCCAAATGCTGCAAGCCCGCCCCGCCCGATGCGATTGGCGGCTTTGTCACGCGCGGCAAGGGCGTCAGCATCCACCGTGCGGGTTGCCTGAACTTGCAGCAGCTATTGGCACGCGACGCAGGGCGCGGCATTGAAGTGGCCTGGGGTCTGCCCAAAGCGGGTGCCAGCGGCAGCGCGCCCACCTATGCGGTAGATATCACCGTGCAAGCCAACGACCGCACGGGCTTGCTGCGCGACATAGCCGAAGTATTTACCAAAGAAAAAGCCCATGTGCAAAACGTGCAGTCACAAACCACGGATGGCATGGTGTGGATGACCCTGACGGTACATATTGCCGACACCAGCCGGCCTGGCAAGGTACTGGCTGCGGTGGGGCATGTTGCGGGGGTGCAGTGGGCCAGGCGGCGGTAAACGGGTTGCTTTGGGCGCTCGAAGTTCGACGGTTAGTGCGTTTCTGTTACATCGCTGGCAAAACCTTATGCTTGAATGAAGCCCACGAAAGAAGAATTTAGTTACTTCTTGGCGTTATCATTGGCGAATTAGCATAACCCAGGCACCCTACTTATGGCCGACCGTAAAGGTTCTTCGAGCGAAAAAACACTGTACTGCTCCTTCTGCGGCAAAAGCCAGCACGAGGTCAAAAAGCTGATTGCTGGGCCGTCGGTGTTTATCTGCGATGAATGCATTGATTTATGCAACGACATCATCCGCGACGAGGTGCTGCCCGATGCCGAACGCGAGGCACGGGGCGACCTGCCGACCCCGCTGGAGATCAAAAACAACCTGGACGGTTACGTCATTGGCCAAGAGGCCGCCAAGCGCGCCCTGTCTGTGGCGGTGTACAACCACTACAAGCGCCTGCGCTACAAAGACAAGGCCAAAAAGGACGAGGTCGAGCTGACCAAGAGCAACATCTTGCTGATTGGCCCCACCGGTTCGGGCAAAACCCTGCTGGCGCAAACCATGGCGCGCATGCTTAACGTGCCCTTTGTCATGGCCGATGCCACCACGCTGACCGAGGCCGGTTATGTGGGTGAAGACGTGGAAAACATCATCTCCAAGCTGCTGCAAACCTGCAACTACGACGTTGAACGTGCCCAGCAGGGGATTGTCTACATCGACGAGATCGACAAAATTTCGCGCAAATCCGACAACCCGTCGATTACCCGCGACGTGAGCGGCGAGGGCGTGCAGCAAGCCCTGCTCAAGATCATCGAAGGCACCATGGCCAGCGTGCCGCCCCAGGGGGGGCGCAAGCACCCTAACCAGGACTTTTTGCAGATCGACACTACCAATATTCTGTTTATCTGCGGTGGCGCTTTTGCCGGACTTGAAAAAGTCGTCGAGGCACGTACCGAGGCCTCGGGCATCGGTTTTGGCGCAGTTGTCAAAAGTAAAACCCAGCGCAGCCTGAGCCAGTCGTTCAAAGAAATTGAGCCCGAAGACCTGATCAAGTACGGCCTGATCCCCGAGCTGATTGGCCGTATGCCGGTCGTGGCCTCGCTCTCCGAGCTGAGCGAAGAGGCGATGATCCAGATCCTCACCGAGCCGAAAAACGCGTTGGTCAAGCAATACGCCAAGCTCCTGGCCATGGAAGGTGCCGAGCTGGAAGTGCGGCCCAATGCACTCAAGGCGATTGCCCGCAAAGCCTTGGTTCGCAAAACCGGTGCCCGTGGCCTGCGCTCTATTTTAGAGAACGCGCTGATCGACACCATGTTTGACTTGCCCAACACCAGCAACGTGGAAAAGGTGGTGGTGGACGAGTCCACCATTGACGAAAACAAGCCGCCTTTGCTGGTGTACCGCGAAACGGCCAAAAAAGCGTAATTGGGTGTGTCGGACCCTCACGCGGGCGAGCCAGTATGGCTTGCTATCACAGTTGCAGTGGGTTTTAATTAGGTGTACGCTTGAAAACTGATAGCTGCGCCCAGATATGCTACCCCATCCATTCCCATCTTCCTGAAAGCCCCTATGCCAGGCAAAACCACACTCCCCCCTGAGCCACTTGATCTGCCGCTGCTGCCCTTGCGCGACGTGGTGGTCTTCCCGCACATGGTGATCCCGCTGTTTGTCGGCCGCGCCAAGAGCATCAAGGCGCTGGAGTCGGCCATGGAGTCCGAGCGGCGCATCATGCTGGTGGCACAGAAGGCCGCCGCCAAGGACGAGCCGGCGGTGGAGGACATGTTTGCCGTCGGCTGTGTGTCCACCATCTTGCAGATGCTCAAACTTCCGGACGGCACGGTAAAGGTACTGGTTGAAGGCCAGCAACGTGCCTTGGTGAACAAGATCACCGATGGCGAGGTGCATTTCAGCGCCAACGTCACGCCCATCGAACCCGAGGTACTGACCGAGCCGCGCACCAATGACATTGAGGCCTTGCGCCGCGCCGTGATTGGCCAGTTTGACCAGTATGTCAAGTTGAACAAAAAAATCCCGCCCGAGATTCTCACCTCCATTTCCAGCATCGACGATGCGGGCCGCCTGGCCGACACCATCGCCGCGCATGTGCCGCTCAAGCTGGAGAACAAGCAGGCCGTACTGGATTTGTCCGATGTCAAAGCCCGTTTGGAAAACGTCTTTGAGCAGATCGAGCGCGAAGTCGATATTTTGAATGTGGATAAAAAAATCCGGGGCCGCGTCAAGCGCCAGATGGAAAAAAACCAGCGCGATTTCTATCTGAACGAGCAGGTCAAGGCGATCCAGAAAGAGCTGGGCGATGGCGAAGAGGGTGCCGACATCGAGGAGCTGGAGAAAAAAATCAAGGCCGCCAAGATGCCCAAAGATGCGCTCAAGAAAGCCGAGAGCGAGCTGAAAAAACTCAAGCTCATGTCGCCCATGTCGGCCGAGGCCAGCGTGGTGCGTAACTACATTGATGTGCTGATCAACCTGCCGTGGTCCAAAAAGACCAAGATCAAACACGATCTGGGCCACGCCGAAGAGGTGCTCAACGCCGACCACTTTGGCCTGGAGAAAGTCAAAGACCGCATTCTGGAATATCTAGCAGTCCAGCAACGCGTCGACAAGGTCAAAGCCCCCATCCTGTGCCTGGTCGGCCCGCCCGGTGTGGGCAAGACCTCGCTCGGTCAGTCGATTGCCAAAGCCACGGGCCGCAAGTACGTGCGCATGGCCTTGGGCGGCATGCGCGACGAGGCCGAGATCCGTGGCCACCGCCGCACCTACATCGGCGCGCTGCCGGGCAAGGTGCTGCAAAGCCTGACCAAGGTGAGCACGCGCAACCCGTTGTTCCTGCTCGATGAGATCGACAAGCTGGGCACCGAGTACCGTGGCGACCCGTCCAGTGCGCTGCTGGAGGTACTGGACCCCGAGCAAAACCATACCTTCAGCGACCACTATGTGGATGTCGATTTTGACCTGAGCGACGTCATGTTTGTCGCTACGTCCAATTCGATGAACATTCCGCCTGCGCTGCTGGACCGCATGGAAGTGATTCGTCTGTCAGGTTATACCGAAGACGAAAAAACCAGCATCGCCCTGCGCTATCTGGCTCCCAAGCAGCTGGAGAACAACGGCGTGAAGGCCAGCGAGTTGGAGATTACCGAAGCCGCCGTGCGCGACATCGTGCGTTACTACACGCGTGAGGCGGGCGTGCGCTCGCTGGAGCGCGAGTTGTCCAAGATCTGCCGTAAGGTGGTCAAAGGCGTGCAGCTCAAGAAGTACACCGAGCGCGTGGTGGTAACGGCAGGCAATTTGAACGACTTTTTAGGCGTTCAAAAATTCAGCTACGGCCGTGCCGAAAAGCAAAACCAGGTCGGTCAAGTCGTTGGCCTGGCCTGGACTGAGGTGGGTGGCGATTTGCTGACCATCGAAGTGGCTACCATGCCCGGCAAAGGTGCCATTACCCGCACCGGTTCGCTGGGGGATGTGATGAAAGAATCGGTGGAGGCTGCACGCACCGTCGTGCGCTCGCGCTCACGCCGCCTGGGCATCAAGGACGAAGCCTTTGAAAAACGCGATGTGCATATCCACGTACCTGATGGCGCAACGCCCAAGGACGGGCCCAGTGCGGGTGCGGCCATGACGACGGCTTTTGTGTCGGCGCTCACGGGCATCCCGGTGCGGGCCGACGTGGCCATGACAGGCGAGATCACCTTGCGCGGTGAGGTCACGGCGATTGGTGGCTTGAAAGAAAAACTGCTGGCGGCATTGCGCGGTGGCATCAAGACGGTACTGATCCCCGAAGAGAACGCCAAAGATCTGCAGGAGATTCCAGAGAACGTGAAAAACGGTCTGGAAATCGTGCCCGTGAAGTGGATTGACCAGGTGCTGGCGATTGCGCTGGAGCGCATGCCCACGGCTTTACCCGAGGACGAGCTGGCGGTGGATTCGGTGGTGGCCGCAGTGGGAGCGAAAATTAAAACAAAACCTGCGACCAGAGCGGTGAAACACTGAAAAACTTCTGCTATAATTCAGCCTGTAACGCGGGAATAGCTCAGTTGGTAGAGCGCAACCTTGCCAAGGTTGAGGTCGAGAGTTCGAGACTCTTTTCCCGCTCCATTTTTTAAAAAAGGGAAGCCCACGCTTCCCTTTTTTGTATGGCGCGGTAGCAAATCGGTTATGCCCCGGATTGCAAATCCGGTTAGCCCAGTTCGACTCTGGGCCGCGCCTCCATAAATATTTGCCCCGTAAGTCACCCTTGCGGGGCATTTTTGTTTGACAATCAGCACAGTGTGTGTCAGCCTGAGTGGTGGAATTGGTAGACACAGCGGACTTAAAATCCGCCGCTTCGTTCATAGCGGGCGTACCGGTTCGATTCCGGTCTCAGGCACCATGGTGGGATGCCGCACACACTTGCACTTGCACTTGCACTTGCACTTGCACTTGCGCGCAGTCGCACTACACTCTACTTATGTCATCGAATTCCCTACCCTTTGAAATCCACGTGCATGGCGATGTGCCTTTGCGCGCCGACGTTACTTTTGCGCAGCTGGAAGAGGCGCTCAAGCCCCTGTGGTCGTATGCGGGGGCCAAGTCCATGGCCAAGGGCGCGGCCAGCTCCTATGAGGAAGAGCCGGGCCTGCGCATGGATGCCAAGGCGCATGTGCTGCATATGTGCTGGACCGTGCCAGCCGACGAAGATATCCGCCAGGCTCTTGAAGAGATGTGCATGGGGCTGAACGAGCTGGCCTCGGCCGGCGCAGCGATTGAGGTCAGCATTTACGACACCGAGTTTGACGACGAGGACGAGGACGATGAGGGCGACGACGAGGCCGAGTCACGTGACGACTTCCTGATGCTGTTTGTCGGCCCCACGCCGGGCGACATCATGCAGGTGCAGCGCGACATGCTGGTGGAAGACGTAATGTCCGTGGTGGAGCGCCATTTTGACCGCGCGGAAATGCAGGGCATCATCACCGAGGTGGACAAGCTGTTTACCCAGCGTTTTGATGCCCTGGTCAACTCGCTGCAAGTGGGCCGTCCACCGCGCGGAGCGGGTGGAGGTGCTGGTGGGCACGGTGGCCGCAAACCACGCCATCTGCACTGATCCATGGCGCTGTTCAGCCAAGATGCCCTGAACCCGGGTGTCAAAAAACGCGAGGTCTTTGGCTGGGCCATGTACGACTTTGCCAACTCGGGCTACACCACGGTGGTTATCACGGCGGTGTTTGCCGCCTACTTTGTGGGTGGTATCGCCAAAGGGGCCGAGTGGGCGACCTTTGCGTGGACGCTGGCGCTGAGCATCTCCTACGCCATCGTCATGCTGACCATGCCCAGCCTGGGTGCCTATGCCGACCTGCGCGCCGCCAAGAAAAAGCTGCTCATGTGGTTTACCGCCGGCTGCGTATTGTCTACTGCTGCGCTGGCCTTTGCCGGGCCGGGCAGTGTCGCGCTGGCTTTTGTGCTGATCGTGATCTCCAACACTTTTTTCAGCTATGGCGAATCGCTCACGGCCGCGTTTTTGCCCGAGCTGGCCACGCCCGGCGGCATGGGCAAGGTGAGCGGCTGGGGCTGGAGCTTTGGCTACTTTGGCGGCATGCTGGCGCTGGGTATTTGCCTGGGCTACGTCATCTGGGCGGGACAGCAGGGCATCAAGGCCGACAGCTTTGTCCCCGTCACGATGCTGATCACCGCCGTGATCTACGGCGCAGCGGCCTGCGTGACGTTTAAGCTGTTGAAAGAGCGGGCGGTACCCAGGCCCTCGACGCACAGCGAAAGCGGTGTAAAGGCCTCTTTAATGCAGCTCAAGGCCACCTACCAGCAAGCCCGGCATTACCAGGACTTCATGTGGCTGCTGCTGTGCGCCGTGTTTTACCAGGGCGGCGTGGCGGTGGCCATTACCCTGGCGGCCATCTACGCCGAGCAGGTGATTGGCTTCAAACAGCAAGAAACCATGGTGCTGATTTTTGTCCTCAACATCGCCGCTGCCGCCGGGGCCTTTGGCTGCGGCTACCTGCAAGACCGGGTGGGCCACAAGCTGGCGCTGGGCATCACCCTGGTGGGCTGGGTGGCCACCTGCATCATCGCCGCCATCACCACCACCAAAGGCGGTTTTTGGTACGCCGCCGCCATTGCCGGGGCCTGCATGGGCAGCAGCCAGTCGGCCGGGCGCGCGCTGGCGGGCCTGTTTGCACCGCCCAGGCAGTTGGGCGAATTTTTTGGACTCTGGACCTTTGCCACCCGGCTGGCCAGCATCGTGGGGCCACTGAGCTACGGTGCCATCACCTGGGCTACCGGCGGCAACCAGCGCATCGCCATTGCCTCTACGGCGGTGCTGTTTGTGGTGGGGCTGGTGATCTTGATGCGCGTTGACGTAGCGCGGGGCAGGGCAGCGGCGGGGCAGACGGCTTAGCGCGCCGCAGCGAATGTTCGCATGGAAATGGGCCCGTAGTAGGCACGGGTTTTGCTGCGGGTGTTGTCGCTGTCGGTCATCAACGCCACGCCCACGAGTGCGCCGGGCGCTTCGCCAAAGGCGCGTTCAAAGTCGGCCTGGATATTGCGCTCGTAATCCAGCCATTGGTTGAGGTTTTTACCGCCCGACTCGACCACCATTTTGCGAATCCGGTCGGTGCGCGGGTTGTGGATGATGCTGCCCGGCGCGCGCTGGTTGCACCACACATACATCAGCGTGGCATAGGGCAGCTCTTCGCCCGTCAGCGTCAGGCTCAGTTCGGACAGCATGGCGTTTTTGGCCGACCAATTGGCCCGGTTGCCTTCAAAGGTCAGCACCACGCGCACCGGCGAGTCGTCTCCATCGCGCTGCGCCATGTCGGCCGCTGCAATCAACTGCGGCACCTTCCAGGAAAACCTGAGGTTTTGAAGCGAGTTGCTGGGGATGCGAACCTGTTGGCGTAGCAGGCTGGCCGAGCTGTCCGCCACCGCCAGCACCGCGTGGCGCCCGTCCATGGGCACCTGGCTAAACAGTGTAGGCCGTTTGCCCGGCAGGTGATAAGTTTGCCATATTTGGCCGTTAGTCCATGCCAGGGATTGGTGGCTTGCTACGGTTTTGGGTGCATCCTGGGGAGTGCTTGGCGCGCTGGTGCCGCCCGGTGTGATGCTGGTGCAGCCCGTAGCCAGGGTGAGTAAAGCGGCGCAGCACCCTAGGGTGGCAGATGCAACAGGAGCGCGGCGCTTCATGGGACGGGAGGGAGATTTATGGGGTCTTAACTTGTTTCTTAGTGTATGGTTAAGTTAATAGAAGTCGCATGGTGGCTTACCCTAAGGCGCCGGAAACATGTCGTTGACGATTTTTTCGCGGTTGTTTTGGTAGAAGGTTTTGAACTTGGTGGCGTTCATGGTCATGCGCACGAGTTTGGGCATGCCTTTGTAGAAGATGGCGCTGGAGGCTTCGAAGTGCTCGTCGGACAGCAGCATCTCGCGCACCGGCATATTGACCTGCTTGGCCAGCGCCAGCAGCTCGTCCATCTGGGCCTTATTTTTTTGAAACTTAGCGGTCATGGTAAGCGGTCCTTGTAAGAAAAAAGTGAATACGCGTTTGTAGCACGACTCCAGGCGGGGGTGGTGTGGCATCCGTCACGCGCGTGCCAACTGCGGGTGGGGAGCTGACGGCTTACATAGACGGCAGACACTTTGCGCGCCTGCATCGCTTTGCGGCTAGTTACAGGCGCTCTGTATCTGATAGCTGCTTATGTCCTGTCGACGGGGACTACAGGCGTATTCGGCATGCAAAACAGGGGGATATCATGCGCTGCGGCCAGTTGGGTTAGCTGCTGGCAGGTGTGGGCGGCAAAGAAGCTGGCCAGCGCCTGGTGGGTGGCGCTGTGCAGCAGGGTGTTGCGCTCTACCGGGGCGATGCCGGCCACGCGGCACAGGGCAGCGGCAAAGTGCGGCTCCAGCGCGGCGACGGCCACGCGGCCATTCTGGCAGGGGTGGATGCGGTAGCCCGCATGCGCGCCACCGACGGCCCCGCTGGGCTGGGTCAGGCCCCAGCTGCGGGGCAGGGCCAGGTAGGCGGCGGCGCTGGCCAGGGCCACCTCGTGGTAGCTGCCCGCGCGGGGTGCGCCGGGCTGGGCACGCTGGAGCAGCACGGCTTGCAGCACGGCCTCTACGGCGATCAGGCTACCCGCCATGTCGGCGTAGAGCGTGGCGGGCAGCTCGGTGCCTGTGACCAGGCCGTGTTCGGCCAGGTAGGTTAAATCATGGCCGGGCTCTTCGGCGCGGCTGCCGGGGCTGCCGACGATGCAGACCATGCTGAGCTGCGGGTGGGCGTGCTGGATGTTTTCCCAGTCCAAGCCCAGTTTGGCCAGCGCAGAGGGGCGAAACGAGGTGAGCAGGATGTGGGTGTGGGCCAGTTGGGCGTGCAGTGCGGCCAGTTGGGGCGCGGTTTTCAGGTCGAGCGTGAGGTGCTGCACCCCTTCGTGCAACTGCGCATAGGCTGCGGCGTTGTAGTGCCCCATGGGGTCACCAGCGGGGCCCTCGACCTTGGTGCACTGCGCGCCCATGGCGTGCAGGCGCATCAGGGCGGCAGGGCCGGGCAGGTTCAGGGCCAGGCTGACAATGCGCACGCCGTGCAGGGCTTGAATGGGCTGGTTAGAAGGATGGTGTGCTGTTTTCATGAGATTTATCTGCTAAATCAGCCTGTAGTCCACGTCAATAGGACGTTAGCAGCTATGTAATGTATAGCGTGCGCAAATGGCGCTAGCCTCGCAGGCCTACGTAATTTTCTGCCAGCATGGTCTGCGCGGCCTCGGAACTCATCAGGTAGGACAGCTCGGCTTCCTGCATCTTCTGGCCAAAGCCTGCGCTGTCGGGGAAGCGGTGCATCAGGGTGGTGAGCCACCAGCTAAAGCGCTCGACGCGCCAGACCTTGGCCAGCGCGCGTGCACTGTAGCCGTTGATGGCAGACTCGGACTTGCCGGTGTAGTAGTCGGTGAAGGCCTCATACAGCATCTTCACATCGCTGGCGGCCAGGTTCAGACCCTTGGCTCCGGTGGGCGGCACGATGTGGGCGGCGTCTCCGGCCAAGAACAGCCTGCCAAAACGCATCGGCTCGGCGACAAAGCTGCGCAGTGGGGCGATGCTTTTTTCGATACTGGGGCCGGTGATGATGCGGGAAGCCGTGTCTTCGTCCAGGCGCAGTTTCAGCTCGGTCCAAAAGCGCTCGTCGCTCCAGTCGGCAACCTGGTCGGTCATAGGGCACTGCACGTAGTAGCGGCTGCGCGTCAGGCTGCGCATGCTGCACAGCGAGAAGCCGCGCGCGCTGTTGCCGTAGATGATGGCGTGCGGCGACACGGGCGGCACATCGGCCAGCACGCCCAGCCAGCCGAACGGGTAGTCTTTATGGAATTCGGTGATGCTGGCGGCCGGCACGCTGGCGCGGCTGATGCCGTGAAAGCCGTCGCAGCCAGCGATAAAGTCGCACTGCACTTCGTGGGCTACGCCGTTTTTTACGTAGCGCACCACGGGCTTGCTCGAGTCAAACTCGTGCAGGCTCACGTCTTTGGCTTCGTACACGGTAGCGCGGCCGACCGATGTACGGTGCTCCATCAGGTCATGGGTCACTTCGGTTTGACCGTAGGCGGTCACCGCTTTACCGCCAGTGCGACTGCTCAGCTCGATGGCGTGGCGCTGGCCGTTGAAGACCAGCTCGATATGGTTGTGGATATGGCCATGGGTTTGCACACCCAGGCCTACGCCCGCGTAGTGCAGGGCATCGACGGTGGTCTGCTCCAAAATGCCGGCACGAATGCGGCCCAACACGTAGTCGCCACTTTGCCGCTCGACGACCAGGTGATCTATGCCCGCCTTATGCAGGAGCGCGCCCAGCAATAGGCCAGCAGGGCCTGCGCCGATGATGCACACTTGGGTGCGGGTAATGGTAGTCACTCGATTATTTCCTGAAAAAAAAGCCTAGCCTCGGTGGGAAATTTCTACCACCAGGCTGCGCGCGGCCAGCTCGTCGATCAGGCGCTGGGCGCTGGCCCGATTGGTGGCATCCAGATTGGCATCCCACTCGTCTAGCAGATAGATTTGCGCGGTGGTCTGGCGCACGATCTCGTTGAGCGACTGGATTTGCCGCTCGCCAGATGAAAAGCCGGTGCTGGTGGCTTGGGTCCCTGGTGCGCCAGCGTTGTCGTCTTCCAGCGCAGTATCGTCGTCGGCGTCGTCCTCTTCGGTAGCCGCCGCCTCGGCGGCGGCAAACTCAAACGCCAGCTTGGTGCTGGTGGGCCAGTAGTAGGCCTGGCTGCCCAGATGGTGCTTGAGGGCGGCCAGCAAGGTGGATTTGCCCGAACCGTTACCCCCGCGCACCTGCACCACGCCGCGCTGCAATTGGGGCAGCAAGGCGCAGGCGGCTTCAAAGCTGGCCAAGGGCAGGCCGGTGCTGTGGCTGGCTACGACCCCCGAGCTGGGCGGCGTGTAGCTGAGCTGCAAAAGATCGAACTTGATGCGCGAGGCAAACTGCGCATCGGCCTGGGGCAGCATGGCGTTGCAGGCACCGGCCATGCGCGTCCAGATCGCCAGCAGGTCGTTCCAGCCCGAGGCCAGGCTGTGCACGCTGTAGGACAACTCAATTTGTTTGGGCAGGGTGGCTGCCAGGGCAATCAGCAAGGCGGCGTTTTGGGTATGCTGGCCAGCCACAAATGCCAGATAGGCAAAGATCACCAGCAGTGAGAAGATGCCCCCCACGGCAGCCACGCCTTCTTTGGCCAGGATGGCGCGGATTTGCGCGGCCAGTGCATCACGCAGGCGCTGCTTGAAGCCCGCATGCCAGACGCGAAAGTTATAGCGGTTGCCACTGGTGATGTTGTCCCAGGCGGTGTAGGTACGCGCCGTCATGCTGTTGGTGGCGCGTTGGTTGTCGGCATAGGTTCTGGCCAGCCAGTGGCGGGCAAAGTACTGCAATGCCAGCAGCGCGACAAAGGCCAGGCCGTACACCACAGGCAGACCGGCATCGATGGCCACCCCCAGCACGATGGTGTTAAACAGCAGGCTGAAGAACAACTTGAGGTCAGCCTCCAGTTCGTAGACCACTTCAAAGAAAATATGAAAAGCCTCGTTGGTCAAAAAGGGCTCGACCTTTTCGCGCTGCACGGCATCGCCAAACAGCCGGGCATCGCTGCGGTTTTCGCGGGCAAAGCGCAGCATGTAACGGCCAAAAGCGCTAAAGCCCGCCCGCTCGGCATAGATCCAGCTGATAGCACCCACCACATACGAAGTGGACTGCGCCAGCACGATCCAGCCAAAATCGGCAATGAGAAAATCTTCATTGGCCAGGTCTTGTCCGGCCTTGATCACCAGCCAGGTGGTGAGCGCGGCCAGGGCGGCTTCAACCACCAGCAAAGCCAGCATGCAATAAAAAGGCAGGCCCAGCAAAAAACCGACAAAATCACGCTGACGAAAGGTTTTCACAATGGGCGCGGGCGGGCTGAGCGAGGAGGCGAGTGGCATAGGTACAGGATTTATAAGCTGTAACTGTAACTTGCGAGTGTGGTTTTTTTGTATCAAACTGTCTGGGTGTCAACGTTATTTTAATTTGTGACGTTGAGTATTCACCTCAGCGTGGTCAGCTTATTGGTTACACTGTAGTACTTGCTGAAAAGCAGGTTTTATTAACCCCCCCTCTAAGGAAATCATCATGGCAAAGAAAATGAAAAAAGCTAAAGGCGGCAAAAAAGCTAAAGCGCCAGCAACCAAGTAATCTACTTGGCTCGCAAAAAAATACCCGCGTAAGCGGGTATTTTTTTGCCTGTCAAAATTTCATCCTCCAGGCGCTCTTGTTTCTTTGCCCCCTCCAGCACTTGCGAAAGAGGCCGGGCTGAGGCCCGGATGCTCAGTATCACACGCCTAAATACCTGGCAAGTAAGTCCGGCTGTGCATGCAACTGCGCTGAGCTGCCCGCAAACACCACCTCACCCTTGACCAGGATTACATTGCGATCTGTAATCTGCGTCACATGTTTGTAATTTTTATCAACGATGACGCTGCTGATGCCCGTTTGCTTGATGGTCTCGCAGATGCGCCAGATGTCTTTGGCAATCAGCGGCGCCAGGCCCTCGGTGGCCTCGTCCAAAATCAGCACATCGGGGTTGGTCATCAGGGCGCGGCCAATGGTCAGCATTTGCTGCTCGCCACCCGAGAGCTGCTGGCCACCGTGGTTGATACGTTCCTGCAGACGCGGGAAGGTCTCCAGCACGCGCTCAAACGTCCAGTCTTTTCTCCCGTGATGGCCAGCGCGCGCGGCCATGACGAGATTTTCCCTCACGCTCAGGTTGCCAAAAATTCCACGCCCTTCGGGCACGTAAGCTACACCCAGTTGGGCAATGTCGTAGGCTGACCTGCCCGTCATGTCCTGCTCTGCAATGTGTACGCTACCCCCGCGCGGTTTGACCAAGCCCATGATGGACTTGAGCAGGGTGGATTTGCCCATGCCGTTGCGGCCCATCAGGCCGATGGTCTCGCCCCGGTCTACGTGGAAGTCTATACCGCGCAGGACGTGGCTGGCACCGTAGTAGCTTTGCAGGCCCCGGACGTGGATCAAGGGCGGGCTCATGCGTGCTCCTCGCCCAGGTAGGCGGCTTGCACCTGCGGGTTGCTGCGGATGCTGGCAGGTGATCCGCTGGCAATCATGCTGCCGTTGACCATCACGGTGAGCTGGTCGGCCAAGGCAAACACGGCGTCCATGTCGTGCTCTACCAGCAAAATGGCATGGTCTTTTTTCAGGGTCTGCAGCAGGGCAATCATCTTTTCGGCCTCGGCCGTACCCATGCCGGCCAGGGGTTCGTCCAGCAGCAGCACCTGCGGCTGGGTGGCCAGGGCCATGGCGATCTCTAGTTGGCGCTGTTCACCGTGCGACAGGGTGTTGGCCAGAGATTGGGCTTTGTTTTGCAGGCCAGATTGCTCGATAGTCCTTGTCACCAGGTCGTTTGTTGCTTTGAAATCTGTAGCGCGACTGAACCAGCGCAAGGCGTGCCGGGCGCGCGATTGCGCGGCCAGGAGGACATTGTCCCAGACGGTGAGCGGCAAGAAAATATTGGTTTTTTGGTAGCTGCGGCCCAGACCCGCACGGGAGAAGGTCTGGGGTGCGGCGCCGGTCATGTCTTTACCGTTCAGGTGCACGCTGCCTGAGGTGGGCGCAATGTCGCCAGAGAGCAAATTGGCCAATGTCGATTTACCCGCGCCATTGGGGCCGATCACCGCGTGGATAGCGTTGCGGTGCAGGCTGAGCGAGATATCGTTGACCGCAGCCAGGCCACCAAAGCGCTTGGTGAGGTGTTTGCAGGTAAGCAAGGCCTCAGTCATGGTTTGCCTCTGAAGCGTTCTATCAAACCCAGCAAACCACGCGGTGCAAAAATCACCACCAGCACGATAAAACCGCCCATCCACAACTGCCAATGCTTGCCAAGCTGCACACTGCCCACGGCTGGCAAGTCTTTGAATACATGCAGCATCAGGTCAAAAGCAAAGGCACCCAAAATAGCTCCGGCAAAGTTGCCCATGCCGCCCAAAATCAGCATCATGATGGCGTGGGCGCTTTGGTGAAAGCCCATCAGCTCGGGGTTGATGTAGCCGCTTTGCACGCCCCACAGATAGCCGGCCACCCCCGCCAGCGCGCCCGCCAGCGTGAAGGCGGCCAGCTTGTAGGCAAAGGTGTTGTAGCCCATGGCGCGCATGCGGTGCTCGTTGATGCGGATACCGCCCAGCGTGCGGCCAAAGGGGCTGAACAGCACGCGGCGCAAGAAAAAGTACACTGCCAGTGTGAGGCCAAAGACCAGAAAGTACAGGCTGCGTTTGTTGTCCAAATTGAGCAGCTCCAAGCTGCCCACATTCACTGAGGGTTTGAGGTTGATATACAGCCCGTCGGAGCCGCCCAACGCCTTGTTGTCAAAGAACAAGAAGAACACCATCTGCGCAAAGGCCATGGTGACCATGATGAAGTAAATGCCGTGCGTGCGAACTACAAAAAAACCAATCACCAGCGCCGCCAGCGCCGCTGCACCCACGGCCAGCGGCAGCGTCCACCAGATGCTGGGCGCGCTGTCCGCAGGCGATAGAAAGGCCAGCGCATAGCCCGCCAGGCCAAAGTAGGCCGCGTGACCCAGGGACACGAGGCCCGTCACGCCTTGCAGCACGTCCAGGCTCATGGCAAAGATCGCCATGATCAGCATGCGGGTGACCATGCCGATGTAAAAATCGCTGCCCACAAATGGAAAAGCAGCCAGCGCTACAGCGGCCAGCAGCAGGGCAAACTGCAGGCTGCACGGCAGGCGCTCCAGGTTGGCAGTGGCCACACTCATGGTTGAACTTTCATTGTTTAAACAAGCCTTCCGGCTTGAACAGCAGCACCAGCGCCATCAGCACATACACCAGCATGCTGGCCACCTGTGGAAACAACACTTTGCCAAACGTGTCCACCAGGCCCACCAGCAGCGCAGCAATGAGTGCGCCGCGGACCGAGCCAATGCCGCCAATCACTACCACCACAAAGCACATGATGAGCACGCTGCTGCCCATATTGGGGTACACCGACGCAATGGGCGAGGCAATCATGCCGGCAATGGCGGCCAGCGCCACGCCCAATGCAAACACGATCATCTGGATCAGTTTGACGTTCACGCCCAGCGATTCGGCCATGTCGCGGTTAAACGCGCCCGCACGGATTTTCATGCCCAGCTTGGTTTTGGAGATCAGCAGGTACAAGGCCAGCAGCTAGCGCAATGCACAGACCGCTCATGAACAGGCGGTACACCGGATAGGACAGGTTGTCGGTCAAAGGAATAGAGGCGGACAGGGCATCAGGAATCGTCACCCCATGCACATCGTCGCCCCACAGGATGGAGCGGGTTTCTTCAAACATATAGATCAGGCCGAACGTGAGCAGCACTTGGTCGAGGTGGCTGCGCTGGTAGAAGTGGCGAAAAAGCAGGCGCTCCAGCGCCAAGCCAAACAGCACCGACAGCACCACGCCCAGAACGATGGCCAAGGTAAAGCTGCCGGTGAGCGAAGACAACCACCACGCCAAGTAGGCACCCAGCATGTAAAAGCTGCCATGCGCCAGATTGACCACGCCCATGATGCCGAAGATCAGCGTCAAACCGGCAGCCAGCATGAACAGCAGCAGGCCGTACTGCACGCTGTTGAGCAACTGGATGAGAAAACTGGCCAGGCTCATGCCTTACGCTCGCGTTCACGCAGGCGAAAGCGCTGGATTTTTCCGGTGGCGGTTTTGGGCAGCTCGTCAATAAACTCTATGAAGCGCGGGTATTTGTAGGCGGCCAATCGGTCTTTGACAAAAGCCTTCAAGCTGGCTTCATCGACCTGTTGGCCGTTTTTCAGCACCACAAAGGCCTTGGTCTTGGTCAGGCCGTCCACGTCTTCTTTGCCTATCACCGCGCACTCCAGCACAGCGGGGTGCTGGATCAAGGTGGCTTCTACTTCAAAGGGTGACACGTAGATACCGCTGACCTTGAGCATGTCGTCGCCCCGGCCCGAGTAGGTGTAGCTGCCGTCCGGGTTGCGCACATATTTGTCGCCGCTTTTGGTCCATGTGCCCTGAAAGGTTTCGCGCGATTTTTCGCGGTTGCCCCAGTACATCAGCGCGGCGCTGGGCCCCTGCACATACAGGTCGCCCGGTTCGCCGTCTGGCACTGGCAGGCCGTCTTCGCCGCGCAGCTCGATGGTGTAGCCCGGCACCGGCCAGCCCGTGGTGCCGTAGCGCACCTTGCCGGGCAGGTTGGACAAATACACATGCAGCATTTCGGTGGAGCCTATGCCGTCGATAATTTCGACACCAAAGTGTGCGGTAAATCGCTCGCCAAGTTCCTTGGGCAGCGCCTCGCCTGCCGAGGACACCATGCGCAGGGCAATGGCATCTTTACCAGGCAAATTGGGCGCCGCCAGCATGCCGGCAAAGCCGGTGGGCGCACCAAAAAACACGGTGGGTTTAACGCCGCCGACGTGGCCTAACCAGCGTGCGAAGGTGGCATCTGGTGTAGGCCGCTCGGCCATCAAAATCGTTGTCGCACCGACGCTTAAGGGAAAGCTCAGTCCATTGCCCAGCCCATAGGCAAAAAACAGCTTGGCCGCAGAAAAACACACATCCTGCTCGCGCATGGCCAAAATTTCTTTGCCATAGAGCTGCGCCGTCCAGTAGGGGTTGCCGTGGCTGTGCAAGGTGCCTTTGGGTTTGCCGGTAGAGCCTGAGGAGTAGAGCCAAAAGCCGGGGTCGTCGGGGCTGGTGGGGGCGGCGCTGGCCAGCGGAGCGTGCTGCGCCAGCAGCGCATCCATCGCCACCAGGCCTGCGGGTAAGGGTGTGGTGGCCGCAGCGGCCGCTTTGGGTTGCGAGACGATCACGTTTTTTACCTCGTGCCCGCCTTGCGCCAGGGCCGCTTGCAGCGCTGGGAGCAGTGCCGCCGACACCAACGCCGCCTGGGCCCGGCTGTGCTGCAGCATGTAGGCGTAGTCGTCCGGCGTGAGCAGGGTGTTCACTGCCACCGGCACAATGCCCGCGTACATGGCACCCAAGAAGGCCACTGGCCAGTCATTACAGTCGTGCATCAGCAGCAGCACGCGCTCCTCGCGGCGAATGCCCAGCGCCAGTAGGGCCGCGGCGGTGCTGCGAATGCGCAAAGCCAAATCGCCATAGCTCAGACTGCCCTGGTCATCAATGTAGGCTGCTTTGGCGGCGCGTTGCTGGTTGAGCCCGATCAGGTGCTGGGCAAAATTGAACTGCGCGCTGGGCGCTTGCACGTTGGGATGCGTCAAAGCTGTCTCCTTCATTGTTTTCTGCAAGTGGTGATGCGGCATTTACTTTGGCAAACCTGCGCATGCGGACCCGGTTAAGGCACTGTACTGGATATTTTCAATGATATGCAATATTGTGCAGAATGTGGATTGTATCGTATTTTTTTGATCGTGTAAAGCATTATATTGCAGCTTTTAACCTCGCCACGACCGGACCGACTAAAGGGGGATGGGGAAACTTGGCGGCGCAAGACGGTAACTGGCTGGCGTGCGGCTGAGTTTGATCGGCGAGCCAATACCGCGGTATTCACGGGCGGATGGACCTTCACCAAAACGGGTTGTCACCACCATCTTGCGGTGCTGGGTGTGCGGGTGGGCGAGGGACTGCGCTACGTCCAGTATGGGCGCGTTGGGCACACCTTTCGCATTGAGCTGGGCCGACAGGTCGGAGCAGGCCATCGCGCTTTGCGCCGCTTCCAGTTTGCGCTTGAGCGCCACCCGATGGCGCGAACGGTCGGCATTGGTCAGATAAAGCGGATCGCTGGGCAGGCCCGGTGCACCGATGACTTCGCACAGGCTGGCAAATTGTTTGTCGTTGCCTACGGCCAGAAAGATCGGTTCGGTCTGGGTGGCAAACGTGTCGTAGGGGTAAATATTGGGATGGGCATTGCCGCTGCGCTGGGGCGTGCGTCCATCCATCAGGTGGTTGGCGGCATGCGGGTGCAGCAGCGAAATGCCGCAGTCGTACAAGGCGGCCTCGACAAACTGTCCCAGACCGCTTTTTTGGCGCTCATGGAGTGCGAACATGATGCCCAGCGCGGCATTCAGCCCGGTCACCATGTCGACCACCGGCAGGCCCACGCGCAGCGCGTCACCGCCGGCCTCGCCATTGACGCTCATGATGCCCGAGAGCGCCTGAATGGCCGCGTCATACCCTGGCAGGCCACCCAGCGGGCCGTCAGCGCCATAGCCGCTGACCCGGCAGTGCACCAGGCGCGGGAACCTGGCATGCAGCGCGTCAAAGCCCAGGCCCCATTTCTCCAGTGTGCCGGTCTTGAAGTTCTCCACCAGCACGTCCGCATCTGCCAGCAAAGCCCAGAGCTCGTCACGCATGGCGCTCTGGTTGAGATCCATCACGCGCCCCGTCTTGTTGCGGTTCAGGCCAGTGAAATACGACGAGACACCGTCTTTGAACGGCGGCCCCCAGCCCCGGGTTTCATCACCCTGGGGTGGCTCGATCTTCAACACGTCAGCGCCATGGTCGCCCAGTATCTGTGTGCAGTACGGGCCGCCCAAAACCCGGGACAGGTCAATGACTTTGATGTTTTGCAGGCTGCCGGTGTTGGGGATCATGGTGCTTGGGGTCATCTCAGGGGGTGCTACGGTTTTCGACGCCGCGCACAAAATTTTTGATCTCCAGCGCACAGCGTACGGGCTGCTCGTTGTGCAGCCAGTGGCTGGCATTGTCCAGCTCCACGAGTTGCGCCTGCGCGATGTGGTCTGCCAGGATGCGGCCGTTTTTCGGGGGGATCAGTCCGTCTTCCAGGCCATGCATCACCAGGGTGGGGCACTGGATGAGCGGCAGCCGGTAAAAGGATGTCCAGCTGAGGAGTCCGAACAGTTGCGCTTCGTAGTCGCGTTTGCTCGGGTGGTTGGCAATGCGCACCAGGTGGTCTTCGGCGATCAGGTTGGCATCGGTGGCGGCGGCATAGGTATGCGGGCGCATCTGCGCCAGCGCCTCCTCGGGCGACACCTTGGCTCGGTTGAACAGCATTTTCCAGACGACACTGTCGGCCAGAACTGCGCGGGTACCGCCGCAATTGGTGCCCAGCAGCGTGAGCGAGCGCAGCCGTTGGGGGTGCGAGAGCGCGAACTCTTGCGCGATCATGCCGCCCATGGAGAAGCCCGCCAGGTGGCAGGTGGGCTCGCCCGCTGCATCCAGCACGGCGGCCACGTCGCTAGCCATGTCGGCGACGCGGTGCACCAGGGCGTAGGGCATGGTGGTTTTGCCCATGCCGCGGTTGTCCATCAGGATGACGCGAAAATCCCGCGCCAGCATGGGTGCCAGGCGAAACCACATGGCCGAGCTGCAGCCCAGGCCCATCAGAAGCAGCAAAGGTGGGCCTTTGCCCACCGAGCTCCAATGGATGCGCGCCGCGCCGTTGTTAACAATAGCCATGGCTTGCTGCGCGGTGCGTGAATGCGATTGGTTTCAAAAGTGGTGGGGTAGTGACGGGAATCAGGGAATCAGCACCGTGCGGCCAATCACTTTGCCGTGGTGCAGGTCTAGCAGGGCGCTATTGGCCTCCGACATGGGTCTGCGGGTGACCGGAATGGGCTTCATGCCGCTTTTGCGCACCAGTGCCACCAGTTCGCGCAGCTCTGCAAGCGTGCCCACATAACTGCCCTGGATGTTCAGGGGCCGCATCGGAATAATCGGCAGGGACAGGGTGATATCGCCGCCCATCAGGCCGCAAATCACCACATGGCCGCCGCGCGCGCAGCAGGCCACGGCGAGGGTGACCGTGGGCGTGGCCCCGACCAGGTCCAGCACCGCGCGCGCACCGCCCTGGGTGGCGGTGATGATTTGCTGCGCGGCGTCTGGCGCTTTGGCATCCACCACGGACAGGGCACCCGCATCCAGCGCGGCCTGGCGTTTGAGCGGGTCAATATCCACCACAATGGCCCCCTGGCCACCCATGGCCTTGAGCACTTCGATGGCCATCAGACCCAGCCCGCCTGCGCCAATGATGACCACCGGGCCTTCCTTGATGCGTTTGCCAAACTTGTTTAGCGCGCTGTAGGTGGTCACACCCGCGCAGGCCAGTGGTGCGGATTGCGCCGCGTCCAGGCCGTCGATGGCCACCAGGTAACGCGGGTGCGGCACGATCACGTAGTCGGCAAAGCCGCCAGGACGCGCCACGCCAAGCGCTTGTGGTTTGGCGCAGATGTTTTCTTCACCGCGCAGGCAGGCAGCGCATTCGCCGCAGCCGATCCACGGGTGGATCAGGTAGGACGTGCCCGATGTCACCCGGTATTGCGCATCCACCAAGGCAGCATCGGGGCCCAGGGCCTGTACCGTGCCGCTGATCTCATGGCTTAGCGTGATCGGCGGCTTGATGCCGCGGTCGGACATGTTCAGGCGCTTGCCGCCACCCAGGTCGTAGCCGCCCTCCCAGATGTGCAGGTCGGTGTGGCACAGGCCTGCGGCAGTGACCTTGACCAATACTTCGGTGCCCGTGGGTTGGGGGATGGGCCTGTCGACCAGCTCCAGCGGCTGGCCATGGTGCATTACGCAGTAACAACGCATGTTTGTCTTTCGGTGAATTGAATTTTCAAATGGGATTGAATGCTATTAAAAAAATAGCTGCTTACGCTATGTTTTAAAGGCTTAGGGCTCGATATGTCTCTTACATCGGTGGGCTGGAAGATGGCTGGTTGATCGCTGCAACCTTCACACCGAGCGCGGTGCCAGCCAGGCGTTCAGCGCAGGCCACATGCGCGTCTGCGCGCCCCGGCCGGCCACCAGCCCCACATGACCACCTTTGACGATGATCTCCTCTTTGTCGCTACTGCCCGCCAGCTTCACCAGGTCGCACGATGAGGCATAGGGCGTGATGTGGTCGTCCTGCGCCAGCAGGTGCAGCAAGGGCAGCTTGATGTTCTTCAGGTTGGCGGTTTTCCCGCCGATGGGCCATTGGCCCTTGACCAGCAGGTTCTTGCGCAAAAAGTCATTCACCATCTGACGGAACACGCCGCCGGGGAAGGGGATGTTGTCTTGCTCCCACTTGCCCATGCGCAGGTTGCTGGTGACTACGTCGGGGTTGTCCATGTTGTTGAGCAGGCTCATCGCGCCCGACACTTTGCCCAGCGGCCGCAGCGCGCGCAACGCGTTTTGCACCCAGTCCGCGGGGACGTTGCCAAAGTCAGCCAACAGGGCTTCTTCGTCGAAATGGCTGCCCATCCAGGTCTTGAGCGAGGTCAGGCCATCGCCGTTGACGGGGGTTGCCATGCAGACCAGGTTTTTAAGTGGCGCTGCGGGGTGCAATGCCGCGTAAAGCGCCGACAGCAAACCGCCCACGCAGTAGCCCACGATGGACAGCTGCGCCTGGCCGCTGTGCTGCAAAACCTGCGCCACACAGGCGGGCAGGCGGTCCAATACGTGGTCTTCCAGCGTGAGGTTTTTGTGCTCCTGGCGCACTCTGCCCCATTCGATCATGTAGACATCAAAGCCCTGCTGGAGCAGGTACTCCACCATGCTCTGGCCGGGCACCATGTCCAGGATATAGGGCTGGTTCACCAGCGAGGTGACGATCAGCACCGGCACACGGTAGACGTTGTCCACCTGCGGCACATAGTGCTGCAGCTTGAGTGTGCCCTGGGTGTAAATGGTGTGGCGCGGCGTGGTGCCCAAAGCGCCAGCCATGTCGGCAAAGTCATCCCCTGCCAAGCCCATGCGCTCCAGTGCGCGGTGCATCGGGTTCTGTATCAGACGCCGGGGCACGGGTGGTTCCTGCGGTGTCGGGTGCATGCGGTAGTCCCGGCTCACTTTTTAGCCGCCAGTGCGGGTTTGCGGCTGCGGGCAGGTTGCTTGATGCCAGCGGCAGCAGGCTGGACGATCCCGCGCGCCAACAGTGCTTGCGTCAACTGGCTGATTTGCGCGGCCAGCCCTGCCAGGCCGTCTTCTACCCGGCCCAGCCGTTCCTCCAGGGCTTCAACGTCGCTGCGCGAGGGCAGATTGCTGCTGGCCAAGGAGATTTGCATCATCTCGCCCAGTTGCTTTTGCAGCATGCGCGCCTGTGCCACCTGGGTGCCCAGCGTGCCGCTCGCGCGTTCGTCTTTCATCAAGGTGGACAGGGCTTCGCTCCACTGTTGCTCGGATTTGACCACCCAATCGCGCCACATCGTTTGCGGATTGAGTTTGCTCCAGTCGGCGTTGGGCTCTTTGTGGGTCATAGGTGGCCTGTAGTGCGGGTTTCAGGGGTGCAGGATCGTGCGGCCACGGATGCGGCCCGCGCGCAGGTCTTCCAGGGCCTGGGTGGCGTTGGCCAGGGGTTGGCTGGTCAGGGGCATGGGGGGCAGTTTGCCAGCGCGGGCAATCACCAGCAGTTCTTCGAGCTCGCGCAAATTGCCCACATAGGAGCCCATCACACTGACGGCGCGCATGGACACCAGGGCCGGGACAATCTGGGTCGAACCGCCAAACAGACCCACACACACCAGCTTGCCGGCTTTGCGCAACGCGCCATAACCAAAGTTGAAGGTGGCCGCGGCGCCGACAAAGTCAATCACCGCCGCCACGCCACCGCCTGTGCTCTTGAACAAAAGCTTGCCTGCGCCGTCGGCATTGGGGTCGATGCAGGCGTTGGCACCAGCGGCTAATGCCATGTCCCACTTGGTCTGGTCTACCTCGGCCACCGTGATGGGCGCAGAAGGGAACAGTTCGCGGGCAATGCGCACGCCCGACAGGCCCACGCCGCCCGCACCGATGATCAGCAGCGGATCGGCCGCGCCCAGGTTGCCGGCTTTCTTCAGTGCGCTGTAAGCGGTCAGGCCCGAGCAGGCGTACGTGCAGGCCTCGTCTTGCGGCAAATGGCCGTAGTCCACCAGGTACTTGGGGTGCGGCACGACCACATGGTCAGAGAAACCGCCGTCGCGTTGAATGCCCAAAGTGCGCGGGGCGTTGCACAGGTGCTCGTCACCAGCCGCGCACAGGCTGCACGAGCCGCAGCCAATCCAGGGGAACACCACGCGCAGGTCGCCAATCTTGGCACCTTGGGCATCGGGGCCCAGGGCTACTACGGTGCCTGCGATTTCATGGCCGGGCGTGCGCGGCGGCTGCAGCGCGCGGGTCATGTCAAGTTTATTGCCACCGCCCAGATCAAAATAGCCATCATGCAGATGCACGTCGCTGTGACAGACCCCACAGCTGCCGATTTTGACGATGACCTCCGTACCCGTGGGGGTGGGTGTTTCGCGCAGGGCCTGGGCCAAGGGTTTGCCAAAGTCCTGAATTTGATAGCTGAGCATAGGGTGTCTCCGTGGGTGGGTTGTCTGACTTGGGGTAGCGATGGAATGAAGTTTGAAAGGTGATTGAACAGGGTGCCGTGGCGCTTACACTGCGGTAGAGGTATAGCTGCTAAAATGTACAATAGTGCAATGCACTATGTTACGACTTTTGCAGTGATGTAGGTAGTTTAGTGCATATTCCGGGCGTTGTACACGCTCAATACGTGGCATTGTCTTTTTACAAAATTGAACTATATTGCATAAAATCAAACCGCCAAGCCCATGCCAGTCCAGACCCGACCAGATTCCACCCCCCAAGCCATGAAAACCCAAGCGCCGGAGGCCGAGCGCCACCCCTATCTGGTGGCGCTGGGTCAGCGTATGGGCGCCTTGCGGGCCCGCCGGGGCATGACCCGCAAGGCGGTCGCGCTGGCGGCGGGAGTGTCGGAGCGGCACTTGGCCAACATGGAGTACGGCGTAGGCAATGCCTCGGTGCTGGTGCTGCTGCAAGTCTCAGGCGCCTTGCAGTGCTCGGTGAGTGAGTTGATTGGCGACATCAGCACCTCGTCACCCGAGTGGCTGATGATCCGTGAGCTGCTTTCCAGTCAGGACGATGCCACCTTGCAGCGTGTGCGCATCGCGCTGGGTGGCATGCTGGGCAACATTCCCGCCAGCGATGGTTCTGTCAGCCAGCGCATAGCCCTGATCGGCCTGCGTGGTGCGGGTAAATCGACACTGGGCGCGATGCTGGCGCACGACCTGGGCTACCCCTTCGTCGAGCTCAGCCGCGAGATAGAAACACTTGCCGGTGGCAGCGTGGCCGAGATTCAGGCGCTCTACGGTGCCAACGCCTACCGCCGCTACGAGCGGCGCGCGCTGGACGAGGTGATCAAGCGCCACACCCAAGTGGTGATCGCCACCCCCGGCGGCCTGGTGTCTGAGACGGCTACCTTCACCCAGGCGCTATCGCAGTGCACCACCGTGTGGCTGCAGGCCACCCCGCAAGACCACCTCAAGCGCGTGACAGCCCAAGGCGACCTGCGCCCCATGGCCGCCAGCAAAGAAGCCATCGAAGACCTCAAAAGCATCCTGGCCGGGCGCGCGGCCTTTTACTCCAAGGCGCAGTTGAGTATTGATACCAGTGCGCAGGGTTTGGAGGCTACGTTTGCTGCGCTTCGGCATGCGGTGCGGCAGAAGTTGCAGTTGCCTGTGTGAGCCTGTTTCTGCCTCGTATTTGGTACCATTTAGCCCCGTAGTCCACGTGTATAGGACGTAAAAAGCTACTAAATTTATAGCAACAAAACTTTCTTGGTTGGCTAGCGGGCGGTGAAGAGCTTGCGCTGCAAAAATCCTCCACGAACACGCGATGTCGTGATGTGGCGATCTTGAGACCCCACCGCGCCTCGTTACAGATTTTTCATCCCAAGCCCGTTCACCACCCGCCCAACTGGCCGCATGGTGCGCAGTAGATGGATACCCGCTTTCTTCACGGTTTTATTTGACAAATCGATCTGTAGCCTAGTGGAATATTGCGCAAGCAGCTATTAAATATGTAGCATTTGTATGTGCTTAAGCTACACCGCCAGCGCCTGAATCGACTAGTCAGGCGGTGTTGCCATCAGACTGGCAGCCCATGGGTTACCCGCAGCGGCGCAATGTGCGTCATAATTTACACACGCAAGCGGGCTGAATATTTTATCCCTCTTAACAGCAACCACCTCGCGTGGCTCAGTCCAACAAGGTTTATCTGTCGCAGAAGGCGCTCTTGGGTTCTTGGTTTACTTCAGCTTGGTCTGGCGACAGATAAACGCTATGCGTTAAGTTTCACAAGGAGTAACTGTTCGTGGCGCTTGAATGGAACGATTCGCTTGATGCGGTAAATTGGGAGGAGTTGTCCAAACTCTACCAAGTGGCACCATTGGGCGACAAACCAGCCGTAAATCTCAAAATCGTATTCGGAAATAGCAAGTTCCGTTGCTTTGTATACGAGCAAGGACAGCTAGTCGGTGTTGGTCGTGCTCTCGCTGATGGCGTTGATACCTCTTACATCTGCGACATCGCAGTCCTGCCGAGTCACCAAGGCACAGGGCTGGGAAAGCGCATCGTCAATCGACTCGTCGAATTGTCACGCGGCCACAAGAAAATTATTCTTTATGCCGTTCCGGGCAAGGAAGCTTTCTATCGCAAGTTTGGCTTTAAACGGATGAGTACTGCTATGGCCATCTTTGACGATCAAGACCTCGCGCGGGAGCGGGGCTACATAAATGAAACCTGACCATCGCATCAAAGTCGTTCGCTCAGCTCACTCGACCGTGCGAGAGTTTCAGCATTTCTGTGTGTGAAGCAGCTTTCATGACGGTGGTTCGAGAGACGCTTGCGCCTTGAACACAGCCAGGCACTGACGGCACAGTTTGAAATCGCGGAAGTTCGTCCACAGCCTAGTAACCATGCCCGCCGCCCCGGCGCTTGGGGTGAGTGGCGTAGCGGCATAAAGGGGGAGTTGGCGGCCATAAGCCGCCACGGAGGACAGCCGCGTAGCCAATCGCCCCAAGTGCCGGGGCGTACAAAGTGAAGTTGTGCGACAATTTACCGATGCCAGTCAAAGTCAATGAGCTTTTAGCGATGATTCAAGCGGATGGTTGGAAGCTGGTTCGTCAAAAAGGCAGTCATCGCCAGTTCCATCATTCGTCGAAATCTGGCACAGTTACGGTGTCTGGCAAACCCAGTGTTGAAGTGCCGCCAGGAACATTGAATAGCGTGCTCAAGCAGGCTGGACTGAAGAAGTGAGGTCACACCATGCAGTATCTTGTTGTTATTGAAAAAGGCGAGTCAAGTTACGGTGCGTATGTGCCCGATTTGCCGGGGTGCATCGCTGTGGGCGAGACGCGGCAGGAAGTGTCGCGGCTGATCCATGAAGCTATTGAATTTCATGTGGAGGGGCTGCTTGAAGACGGCCTGCCAGTTCCTCCGCCAGCCAGTCAAGCTGAGTTGGTGGATGTCGCAGCATAACTGGCCATTGCGTCGGAGTGGCTGCGCCACTCGCTGAAATTCGACGCTAAAACATTGCGTAAAAAGCTACTGAATTTGTAGCGTAAATATTACCAGCTACAGCCGTGAAATTTCGCAATATCAACCGAACGCACTACGCACCCCACCCCTCGCCACTGCGAGGGGCAAGGCAAGCGCCGTTTACTGCGCTTGCAGGTTAATAGACTTGGCCATGGCTGCACCGGCGACGGCTTCTTTCTTGTAGAAGGCATCGAGTTGCGGCACGGTCATGGGCGCGGCGATCACGGTGCCAGAGGTTTCGATGATTTTGCGCACATCGGCGTTGTTCAAAGCGGTGTAGGCGGCTTTGTGAATCGCATTCACCTGTGCATCGGGCATTTTGGCGCTGGTTTGGATGCCGATCCAGATGCTGAACTGGTAGTCTTCAAAACCTTTGGTCGCACGGGCCAGCGGCAGCTTGGGCAGGCGGGCGAGGGTCTCGTTGGAGGCCACGGCCAGGGCCTTGATTTGGCCGCCGTCAATCGCGCCCAGCACCGGGCCGACCAGGGGCACTACGGCAAAGTCGATCACGCCGCCCATCAGGTCTTTGAGGTACGGGGCCAAGCCGTTGTAGGGCGCGTGCAGGCCTTTGGCACCTGCGTTTTGCGGACATGCCTTTTTCGGCCATCAGGTGGTAGAGCGAGCCAATGCCGGTAGAGCCAAAGCTCAGTGGTTTGTCGGCTTTTTTGGCATAGGCGACAAATTCTTCCAGCGTGTTGACGGGCAGGTCTTTGCGCACGGCAATGGCGATGTTGGTGTGGCCCACCAGGGCGGCCATGCGCATGTCATCGGGCTTGTTTTTGGCGGCGGCAATGCCCAGGGGGGTGTAGATCAACTCCAGCGGCGAGCCGGCCATGATGGTGTAGCCATCGGGCGTGGCGTTAGCGGCCTTGAGCACGCCCAGCGAGCCGCCTACGCCCACCACGTTTTCCACAATCACGGGTTGGCCCAGGCTGTCTTGCATGCCCTTGGCCATCGCACGGCCCAGCACGTCGGAGCCGCCACCGGGTGGGAAGGCGACGATCATCGTCACGGGTTTGGTGGGAAAGCTTTGTGCCAGCGCAAAAGGCGCGAGCGCCGCGATGCTGGTGGCCAGCAGGAGTTTTGTCCAAGTTTTCATGGGGATACCTCAAAGTTAAAAAGTAAATTGTCCAGTTGGACAGGTCGGGGTGGAACGCTGCACCGCTGACCAGGCGGCAGGCGTTATAAAAAATCTACGCGGCGTTGCCCATACCGCAAAAGGCAAAGTCAACCTCGGGCGCCATGCCACTCACAATGCGCGCAATGCTCTTGCCCGAGCCGCAGGCATGGGTCCAGCCCAGTGTGCCGTGGCCGGTGTTGAAAAACAGATTGGACAGCTTGCTTTTGCCAATGATGGGCACGTTGCTGGGCGTGGCCGGGCGCAGGCCCGTCCAGAAGCTGGCCTGCGTAGCATCGCCCGCACCGGGAAACAGCTGCTCTACGCGGCGCACAATGGCCTCGCAGCGCACGCGGTTCAGGTCGCGGTCGTAGCCGTTGAGCTCGGCGGTGCCGGCAATGCGCAGGCGGTCGCTGTTGGGCCCGGTCAGGCGTGAGAACACCAGCTTGTACTCATCGTCCGTCAGGCTGACCTGGTGCGCCATGCTGGCATCTTTGACGGGCATGGTGACCGAGTAGCCCTTGGCGGGGTAAATGGGCAGGTTGATGCCCAGCGGCGCGGCGTAAATAGGGCTGAGTGAGCCCATGGCCAGCACATAACTATCAGCGCGCAGGCGCTGAAAACGCCCCTCGCTGTCAGTGGCCTCTACATGGTCGATCTGGCCACCCGCACCCGTGCCGGTAGCGCGCAGGGAGGTGATGGTGTGACTCATGAGGAAGTTAACGCCAGCCGCCTTGCACAGGTTGACCAGCTCACGCGCAAAACGGTTGGCATCGCCCGATTCGTCCTCGGCGGTATAGGTAGCACCCGCAAGCTGCGAGCGGATATGCGCCAACGCAGGCTCTAGCTTGATGGCCTCTTCAGCACTGATGACCTGGCGCTCGCAGCCCAGCTCGCGCATCTGCTGGGCGGGACCGTGGGCGCCATCGAATTCTTTTTGCGAAGTGTAGAAGTGCAAAATACCCTGGGTGCGCTGGTCGTAATTCAGCCCGGTGGCGCGGCGCAGCGCTTGCAGCATGTCGCGGCTGTACGTGCCCAAACGTACGATTTGCTCAATGTTGTGGCGCGTGCGCGCAGGCGTGCATTCGCGCAAAAACTGCAAACCCCACAGCCACTGGCGCATGTCTGCGCGTATGCGAAACAGTAGTGGCGCGTCTTCTTTGCCCAGCCATTGCAGCACCTTGAGCGGCGCGCTGGGGTTAGCCCAGGGCTCGGCATGGCTGACCGAGATTTGCCCACCATTGGCAAAGCTGGTTTCCGCAGCGGGGTTGGCCTGGCGGTCAACCACCGTCACTTCGTGGCCGAGCTGAGATAAGTAGTAGGCCGAGCTCACACCGAGCAGACCGCTACCGAGGACGAGTACCTTCATTTTGAGAGCCATTTCATAGTACAAGCGGCATAAAACATGCGTAAGCAGCTATAAAAATAATAGCCATCCGCATGCTATGCACTGCCGCTCCCTCTGTCCTTGGTACCTGAGAGTTTCACCAAGCCGCCACAGTGGCACCTTGGTTTGCTCCTTCGGTGCGCAGCGCCTTGACTTGCAGGGTGCTGCGGCTCTCCAGACGGCTTTCAACAAAAAGATGCAGTGGTGGTAACCTGAGCGTTCATGGGAGTTTGCGCCTTCGGTGGATGCGGCAAGTACTATATTGCTGCATCGCTCTCCTGCATGGATGTATTATATTGCATATATGGGTGCATCGCAAGAGGTCTACGGGTTCGTGTTGATCGGTGTTTACCCGCGCTGTACGTCCGTTTTCGTTCCGGTTGGGTTGGCTAGCGGATGGTGAAGAGCTTGGGCTGCAAAATCTTCCGCAAACACACGACTTCGTTGTGTAGCGCGCCCCAGTCCCCACCGCGCCTTGCTACAGATTTTCATCCCAAGCCCGTTCACCACCCGCCAAACTGGCCGCACGGTGCGCTGAGAGGTTGGAAACTGCTCTCTTCACCTTTTTACCAGCCAAATATGCTGGTAGTCCCTTTCAATAGGGCATGAGCAGCTACTTAATTTATAGCAATACAAACGGCTATATCTGCCTACCTGGCACCTGACAAGGGGCTTAATCTGTGCAAAATCTAGCCCGTCAATCACTTTTTCAGTAATTCTGCATTTCTGCTAAACTGCCAATATGGAAGCCACACTTACACTTTCTAATCGCGGGTTGATCACGCTACCTGCCAAACTGCGTCAAGCCTTTGGTCTGAAAGCCGATGATCAATTGATCGCCGAAACCACGCCCGAGGGCATTTTGCTGCGGCCCGCCGTGACCTTGCCGCTAGAGCTGTATTCACCAGAGCGCATACAGGAGTTTGAAGCGGCTGAAGAAGAGCTAGCCCATGTGATGCAGCGCGTGGCGCCTTGATGGCCGCAGGTATCGGGGCGAGTAAGCCCGCCCCTGTGGGCAAGCTGCGGATTTTTTTGGATGCCAATGTGCTCTTTTCTGCCGCTCGCGCCTCGGGTGCCATGCGACAAATGCTGATTGCGCTCAAAAACCAAGGCCAAGCTGTGGTGGCCGACGACTATGGTTGCATTGAGGCGCGGCGTAATTTAGCGATAAAGGCGGGCGCTGCAGCACTGCAAGATTTGGAGGCGATTCTGGCCAATGTGGAGCTTGGCGGCACAAGGCAAATCATGAAGCCTGTGCATACCCAAGCTGCGCAATGGCTACCCGAAAAAGACCGCCCAGTGCTGCTGGCCGCCATGGCCTTGCGCTGCGACGCGCTGGTAACAGGCGATAAAACGAATTTTGGCGCTGGCTATGGGCAAAGCTTTGCGGGCGTGACGCTGTATTCACCTGCGCAACTGGCCTTGGCTTTGTTGGTTCCAGCGGGCTGAACAGGAATGGCCCAGGTGGGCTGGCTAGCGGGCGGTGAAGAGCTTGGGCTGCAAAATCTTGCGCAAACACACGACCCCGTTGTGTAGCGCGCCCCAGTCCCCGCCGCGCCTTGCTACAGATTTTCATCCCAAGCCCGTTCACCACCCGCCAAACTGGCCGCATGGTGCACAGCCGGGGGATACCGTTCTTTTTACCGTCTTGTTTAGTTGCCAAATGAGGCTGTAGGCCAATAAAATGTAGCGTAAAAAGCTACTGAATGTATAGCGAATCAATAGCCGTAAACGCACCGCCAGCACCCCCTGCAATGGCCAATATAGTCACGTTGGGATGCCCGAAGCAGCGCAATGTGCGTCATAATTTGCCTAAGCAAGCGGGTTGAAGATTTCATCCCCCTTACCCGCAGCCACCTTGCGTGGTTCAGTCCAACATGGTTTATCTGCCCTAGGAGGCGCTCTTGGTGTATTTCAGCTTGGTCTTGCGACAGATAGACGCTTCGTTAGGCTGCGCAATCCGCCACGCTTCCGCACCAGAGCGCACATCGTAACCCTGCTGGGCGCCAAGCAAACGCATCAGAGTCTGACCACATCGAGAAGGATATAACCTTGACTACTTTGAGACTATCGTCAGCCGTCTTAGTGCTCGCATTGGGCGCGTGCGCATCGGCTGACATCATCCCGATGGGAACTGACACGTACATGATTTCCCAAACCTCTGCCGGGGGAATCTTTACGAACATGGGAACTCTGAAGTCCGAGGTGATTCAGCGCGCAAACGCGTTTGCCGAAAGCAAGGGCAAGGTAGCAATTCCAGTAGCAGCAAGGGAGCAACCGCCTTTCCCGGGGCGCATGCCAAACTATGAGTACCAGTTCAGGCTTGTCGATCGGAACGATCCGCGCGCCTCCGGCGGAGGCCTTATCAAAACACCGGATATGGTGATAGAGAATCGCGTTCAGGCTCCGACCGTTGTGGTGAACCCACCGAACAAAGAGCAACCTCGTTCAACTGATGTGTACGCAGAGCTGCTAAAGCTGGACGACCTGCGAAAGAGAGGCATCATCAACGAAGCAGAGTTTGAGGCTCAAAAGAAGCGACTTCTTGAGTCTCGGTGATGCAACTCTGCGAACGGGCACTGTTTCAGTCGCGGCGCATGGCGCGACCCAACGGTGTTGGCCCGCGCAGACACACAACAGCGGGTTGCCGCCGCGCGGCAGTTGCTGCGTAGCGGTGGCCTCCAACATTAGGCACCTAAGAGCGCTCCCCGATGACCTCATCTTCACTCGAAAAAACCGCGAGACTCGTCGCGCATCTCGAATCAATGTCGCCTGAGGAGCGAACTCGAGTGAGCGAAGAAAATGTGCGGAGCACCGAAGCCGAGTACATCGAGTTTCTTGCTGGTTTCGAGGCTGGGAACTGCTATATCTGTCGAAAACCTCTCTTTTCATTCAGCAAAAAGACACCTTGCCTACACTGGCTGCTTAAGCCCAAAGGATTTAAGAAGAACGATCTCCCGGAACTGGCCCAGCGTTTTGGCTTCTTCCAAACTCAGACCTATCTTCGTTGGGTGGCGAACACCGAAGCGTTCGCCAGAAACATAAATGATCTCCCGGATGAGGGTTCCGCCACCAAGCTCTTGGAACTAACCATTCGGTATCGAAATCTCGAGTGGTCGTTCTCTTGCGCTGATTCGGACTATCAAGGCCATCAGTCCTCTCAACATGCCAAGTATCCTCACTATCACTTCCAGATGAGGATCGACCAACGACGGTTTATCAACTTCAGTGACTTCCACGTTCCCTTCACTGAGGGCGACATCTTGAGCCTGGAAGCCAAGCGCAGGCTACCGCATATGGTGAAACACAAGTTTCCACGCGGCGAAGGCATGTCAGAGGTTCTCAACGACGACACTGTAGAAGCCCTCGTGGCGAGCGGGCTTGCCACAGACAACGAGGAAGACGCTCCGCTTCACATGAACACGATGGTGATGGCCGACGAAGGAACAACAATTCGTGGCGAAGATCTCTACAACATCATTCAAGAAGCCAAGGCCAAAGGCGTAACCATTTCGAGCCTGATGCACAAGCTTCCAAATGCAAAGACCCAGGTAATCGTCACAGCGGGTTCCGGCGTTGTCGACCAGGCTCCACGTAGCGGGCGGAAAAAAGACGCCTAACGAATTGAACCTCATGCAATTCCCAACAGCGATCACTGAAAGTTCGGCCGCTGTCCATTGACCATGCCCGGCCGCCCCGGCGCTTGGGGTGAGTGGCGTAGGGACCACAGGGTCAAATCTGCCATTTCCCAAAATTGCCAGCCTCACAACGCGTCGGTAATCGCCTTAAGCGCCTTTGAAGCTCAAATGCAAACCGCTGGCGCGCAGGGCGGCAAACATGGTCTTGGCGGTAGGGTTGCCTTGCCCGGTTAAGGGAAAGGCCTTGTAGAGGCTTTGGCGTGACAGATTGCCTGCCTCGGCCACTTTGGCCAGTCCGCCTCGCGCGTCTATGACATGGCGCAATGCTGCGGTAAACACGTCGGGCTCCAGGTCTTGGGCGGCCTGCGTCAGGTACTGCGCCGCAAAATCGTCATCCTTCAGTTGCCCAGCTAACCAGTCTTGATGTTTCATTGCACACTCCTTTGATTCCAATTGGTCAAACGCTTCTGGGCGGTTTTAATGCTGGCCTTTTGCGCAGCTTTGTCGCTGCCCGCCAGCAATAAAATAATTCGTCCCGCCTGTTTGCCGTAGTACACACGCCAGCCGGGCCCATGGTCAATACGCAGTTCACTCACACCCTCGCCAAGCGCTTTGCTGTCGCCAAACAAACCCAGCTCTAGCCGCAGCAGCCGCGCTGCAATGGTGGCTCTGGTGCCCACATCGGCCAGTGTTTCTAGCCAGGCCCCAAACAAATCACGTCCCGCTTCGTCGGTGTAGTGGATGAGGGTGTGAGGGACCGGCTCAGTCATAGCTTGTATTTTATCTTAAAAGAGACAAGCGCATTTATAGAAGCATCCCAACTTAATGCGAGAGGTAAGGGCGGCATAGTCGGGTGCTTGGTCAATATCGCATGCAGGCTATCGCACGCGATGGTGCCGAGGGCGGGGCGCGTGCCATGACAGTGCCCTGGCCTGCCATGGTGGTGGCTAAAGTGGTGTGGTTGGAAATTGTGCTTGTAGAAATATATTGCATATATGCAAAAAAATGCTTGACATAAACTCATAATATGCATTATCATGCGTGTGTAAGTCAAAAACACCCTGCAACCCAGTGCATCATCCCCCATTAGGAGACCCAGCCCATGACCACCCCAAGCCGCGTTGAATACCAAACCAACCCCTCTCAGTACAAACACTGGAAACTCAGCTACGACGGTGTTGTAGCCACCCTCAAAGCCGATTTTGATGAAAACGCGGGTCTGCGCCCCGGCTACAAGCTCAAGCTCAACAGCTATGACCTGGGCGTGGACATTGAGCTCAACGATGCCATTAACCGCATTCGCTTCGAGCACCCCGAGGTGCGCACCGTGGTGCTGACCAGTGCCAAAGAAAAAGTGTTTTGCTCGGGTGCCAACATCTTCATGCTGGGCGTCTCCAGCCACGCCTGGAAGGTGAATTTTTGTAAATTTACCAACGAGACGCGTAATGGCTTGGAAGACTCGTCCAAGCACAGTGGCCTGAAGTTTCTGGCCGCAGTCAACGGCGCGTGCGCAGGCGGTGGCTACGAGGTGGCGCTGGCTTGCGATGAGATTATTTTGGTAGACGACCGCGCCTCGGCGGTGAGCCTGCCCGAGGTGCCGCTCTTGGGCGTGCTGCCCGGCACCGGTGGCCTGACCCGTGTGACCGACAAGCGCCATGTGCGCCACGACCTGGCCGATATTTTTTGCACCAGCGTGGAAGGCGTGCGCGGCCAAAAAGCCAAAGACTGGCGTTTGGTGGACGACATTGCCAAGCCCCAGGTGTTTGCACAAAAGGTGCAAGAACGCGCGCTGCAACTCGCCGCCCAGAGCGACCGCCCAGCCAATGGCAAAGGCGTGGCGCTCACGCCCATTCCTTGTACGGTAGAGGCCGATGCGCTGCGTTACCCGTTTGTCACCGTAGAGATCGACCGCGCCAAGCGCACAGCCACCTATACCGTCAAAGGCCCACAGGGTGTGCAGCCAACCGACATCGCGGGCATCGAGGCCGCAGGTGCCAACTGGTATCCCCTGGCACTGGCCCGCCAACTGGAAGACGCAATTTTGTCCATGCGCACCAATGAGCTGGACATTGGCACCTGGCTCATCAAAACCCAGGGCGATGCAGCCGCCGTGTTGGCAATGGACGCGACCTTGCTGGCGCACCAAAAGCATTGGCTGGTGCGCGAGACCATTGGCCTGCTGCGCCGCACCTTCAGCCGCCTGGATGTGTCCTCGCGCAGCCTGTTTGCCTTTGTCGACCAAGGCTCGTGCTTTGCAGGCACATTTTTAGAGTTGGCCTTGGCTTGCGACCGCATTTACCACCTGGCACTGCCAGACGCTGCAGCCGCCGCACCCAAGGTGACGGTCGGTGAAGTCAACTTCAGCCTGTACCCGATGGTGACCGAGCAAACCCGTTTGCAGCGCCGCTTTTATGACGAAGCCCCAGCGTTGGCCGCTGTGCGCGCCGAGCTGGGCAAAGCGTTGGACGCCGATGCCGCCTTTGCGCTGGGCCTGGCAACGTCTAACCCCGACGACATCGACTGGGCCGACGAGGTGCGTATTGCCATTGAAGAGCGTGTGGCTATGTCGCCTGACGCGCTCACCGGTATGGAAGCTAACTTACGATTCAACGGTCCCGAGAACATGTTTACCCGCGTGTTTGGCCGCCTCACCGCTTGGCAAAACTGGATCTTCCAGCGCCCCAACGCGGTGGGAGAGAAGGGCGCTTTGAAGGTTTATGGAAAAGGCGAGAAAACCGCCTTCGACTGGAACCGCGTTTAAAGAACTTAAGTTGTGCAGCACCGTCGCGGTGGGGTGCTGCAACCGAATAACTTAACCACTTAGCATTTTTGGTAATGGAGATTTATTGTGTCAGCAACTTCAGGCATCAACTACAGCGAAAAAATCCCGAACAACGTCAACCTGAGCGAAGACCGCACCCTGCAGCGCGCGCTGGAGCAGTGGCAGCCCGACTTTATCAATTGGTGGGACGACATTGGCCCCGCTGGCTCGACCGACCATGAGGTGTACCTGCGCACCGCCGTCAGTGTCGACCCGCAAGGCTGGGCCCAGTTTGGCCATGTGAAGATGCGCGACTACCGCTGGGGCATTTTCCTCAACCCCGGCGAGACAGACCGCAAAATCCACTTTGGCGACCACAAAGGCGAAAAAGTGTGGAACGATGTGCCTGGTGAGTACCGCGCCAACCTGCGCCGCATCATCGTCACCCAGGGCGACACCGAGCCTGCATCGGTCGAGCAGCAGCGCCACCTGGGCCTGACGGCACCCAGCATGTACGACCTGCGCAACCTGTACCAGATCAACGTCGAAGAAGGCCGCCACCTGTGGGCCATGGTCTACCTGCTGCACAAACACTTTGGCCGCGACGGCCGCGAAGAAGCCGACGCACTGCTGGTGCGCCGCAGTGGCGACGAGAACAACCCGCGCATTTTGGGCGCGTTCAACGAAGCCACGCCAGACTGGCTCAGCTACTTCATGTTCACCTACTTTACCGACCGCGATGGCAAGTTCCAGCTGGCTGCGTTGGCAGAAAGTGCCTTTGAACCGCTGGCCCGCACTACCAAGTTCATGCTGACCGAAGAAGCGCACCATATGTTTGTGGGTGAGAGCGGCATATCGCGCGTCATCCAGCGCACCGCCCAGGTGATGAATGAGCTGAAAACCGACGACGTAGGCAAGCTGCGCGCCGCTGGCGTGATTGACCTGCCCACGGTGCAGCGTTACATCAACTTCCACTACAGCGTCACCATCGACCTGTTTGGCGCAGACGAGTCCAGCAACGCCGCTACCTTCTACAACACCGGCCTGAAAGGCCGCTACGAAGAAGGCAAGCGCGAAGATGACCATTCGCTCAAAGGCCAAACCTACAACGTGCTGGAAGCGCGCAATGGCGAGCTGGTAAACAAAGAAGTGCCCATGCTGAATGCGCTGAACGAAGTGCTGCGTGACGACTACATCAAAGACTCAGTCGCTGGCGTAGAGCGCTGGAACAAGGTGCTGACCAAAGCGGGCATCGCCACGCAACTGCGCGTGCCGCACAAGGCGTTTCACCGCAATATTGGCGCGCTGTCGGGCGTGAAAGTCTCGCCAGAAGGCCGCATTGTGTCGGACGCAGAATGGTTAGCCAATGAAGGCAAGTGGCTGCCCACGCGTGAAGACCGTGCCTACGTGGCCAGCCTGATGGGCCGGGTGGTCGAAGTGGGCAAATACGCCAACTGGATCGCGCCACCTGCTATTGGCATCAACCGCCAATTGCCGGACTTTGAGTACATACGCTTCAATTAAAAGATGCGTCGCGCGGCTGTTAGGCAGAGGAACCGGGCAAGTCTTGTACGGTATCAGGCCGGCGGCGCGTTCAGCTCTGCGGCTGTCCTCCGTGTCGGCCTAGGGCCGACAACTCCCCCTTTATGCCGCTGCGCTGAGCGCACCGCCGACCTGATCTTGCGACCATGGTGGACGGTCAACCGTTTGAACCAAAACCATTCCCCCACGCAGCCCTGGCGCTTGGCGTGGACGGCGCAGCGGCATAAAGGGGGAGTAGGCGGCCATAAGCCGCCACGGAGGACAGCCGCGGAGCCGGCCACGCCAAGTGCCAGGGCGGGCACAGACGGGAAATCACAGTACAGCCGAATTGCTCTCCCCCCTACGCCACCAACACACTATAAAATACCGCATATGACCACCACCATCGCCATCAAACAGCATCTGATCGACCCGGTCATTTGCATTCGCTGCAACACCTGCGAGGCCATTTGCCCGGTCAAGGCCATCACGCATAACGACATGAACTATGTGGTGGATGCCGACATCTGCAACTCGTGCATGGCCTGCATCTCGCCGTGCCCCACCGGCTCGATTGACAATTGGCGCACCATGCCCAAGGCAAAAGCGTATACGCCTGCCGAGCAGTTGACTTGGGACGACTTGCCCGAGGAATGGACGGCAGATCAGCTAATGGAGGCGGGCGTGACGGGCGATGCCGAGCCTGCCAGCGGCGCGCCAGCAGATAATGCGAGTGCGTCCAGCGTGCAGACAGGCGC
>CAVZHO010000008.1:0-215398 GCA_963775085.1 uncultured beta proteobacterium | reverse complement strand
AACGGCATTCTCAACATACTGGAACCCACACCATGGCTCAAACTGCAAAGCCAAGCCACAGCAGGCTAAGGCCTACCCCTAAGGCGCTTGAAAAGGCGCTCAAAGACTCCGCTACACAGGCCCGTCGCATGGCCGAGGCGTTTGGGTTGAAAGTTCCTGGAGTTGAAGACAAGCAGGTAAAGACACCCAGTCGCGCAGCAGCGACGCGTCCAAAGGCGGGCGCTTAAAGCCTCTGATTACTACGCTTTTAATAGCTGCTCACGCTTTATGGTGACGGGCTCGAGGCATATTCTGATGCAACCCGACACCATCCTCCACTTCTGTTTAACGAGCTGACTGAAAAACAGCACTTTGCCAAAGACGCGGCGCTGGATGCGTTGATTACGCAGCGTTTTGGCGGAGTGCTGGAGCAGCGGCGCGCTGCGAGCTGTTTGGTCGGCGGGCCACGCCTGCGGGGCGCTTGGCCGAGGTGCTGGTGCAGGACCAGTCCGCGTAACGTGTGGCGCGACACACCGCGCGCTTTTGCGCAGGACGCGCTGGCGCTGTGCCTGGCGCAAGAGCTGGTGCTGCGTGGGGAGGATGCGCCGCTGCCTGTGGCCCAGCGCCGCTTTGCCTACATGCCCTATATGCACAGCGAGTCGCTGGCGGTGCACCAGGAGGCACTGCGCCTGTTTGACCAGCCGGGGCTGGAGGACAACCTGCGCTTTGAGCGGCTGCACCTGTCCATCTTGCAACGCTTTAGCCGCTACCCGCACCGCAACGCCATCCTGGGCCGCGCGTCTACCGCGCAAGAGCGGGGTTTTTGCAGGAGCCGGGCTTGGCGTTTTGAGTGCGCCTCACAGCCCCAACGCATCCAACACCCGAATCGCTGCATACGCATCGTTAGCGGCATAGACCAGTTGCGCTTCGGTCAGCCGCAGGTTGGCCCAGTTGCTGGTCGCGGCTTTTTTGGACTCGATGAAGCGCTGGTTAAACAGCACGGCGACGGCGCCCTTCACACCCATGTCTTTGCGGTAGCCTCGCTTTCTCAAGATAGTGTTCAGCTCCAGCACCCCGGCGGGCTCGACGCCCAGTTTGCTGATGATGCGTTTGCGGTCGTCGCCCAGGCCAAAGCCCGCCTTGACGATGCCTGGCCGCTCCATCAGTTCGGCCACCACGGCACGGCAGTGCGGGTCGTGCAGCTGGAACACCCAGGCCTGCTGCGGGGTGGACAGCTGCACAATGTGCGGGCCGTCGGACACCTCGCCCACTTTGAAGGTGGGTTTGGACTCGGTGTCAAAGCCCCAGGCGGGGGCGTCCGCGAGCCTGGCAAACGCCTCTTTGGCCTGCGCGCCGGTGGTGATGAGGGCGATGCGGTCTAGCCCCAGCCTATCGAAGGGGGGCAGCAGGGCGATGGCGTCTTTGTCGGGGGTCGGGTGGTGGGTAGGCATAGGCCTCTATCAGCCCGTTAATTTGGGCGGCGACGCCCCTAGGCTCTGCCCTGGCGCACCTAGCAAGGCAGTAGCTGACAAGGACGTTGGGGCTGGCAGCCAACTCGGACAGGCATGCCGACGACAGCCTGTTCAGCCGCGCTCAGCGCACCCTCACCGTCGCCCACATGCCGTCTACAAAGTGCGAGCGCACGTTGCAGACCACCAGGTAGTCACCCGCCTCGGCGAACGATACCGACTCGACGCGGTTGCCTGCGTTGGAGGGGTTGGCGGTGGCGGCTGTGCCGGGGGGTGGGCCACCAGCAGGGGCAATGCCGCGGTACAGGACATTGGCTGGGTCAAAATCAATGAAAAACGGCGGTGTTCCCAATGACGCAAGGAAGGCAGCCACTGCCGCCTGCGTAACCCCTGGCTTATAGACAATCAGCTGGTGAAAGCCCGCCACTACGAAGTTGACCACGCCACCCTTGCGCACTTTGATCTGGTGCGGCAGGACATGGTGGTTGGCTGCGTTGCCCGGTTGTGCGGTGTTGAGCCCGGCACCAAACGCGACCGTAACGCTTAATTTACCCTCATCATCGTCATCGGCCCAAGCGTGCAAAGGGGCCAGCCCCAGCGATGCGGCAGACAACACCAAACCTGTAGAAACCATACGGCGATGCATAGCGTTCTCCTTGAAGTAGTGAAGGGAACGCGAGTCTAGTACTCGCCCTGGGCTGCCCGTTAGGACGATCTTGCTATGCGTTAGGACGATCTTGCGCTTGCCGTGTGTCGATGTAATGGCTGGGGCACACGCCCATCTGGCGCTTGAAGGCCCAGGTGAAGTACGACAGGTCGTTAAAGCCCACGGAGTAGGCCACCTCTTTGGCCAGCACATCCGGGCTGCCCAGGCGTTCACAGGCGCGCTCCAGCCGGTAGTGCAGCAGGTACTGCCCAAAGCTGATGCCCTGCTCGTGCTTGAAAACGCGGCAAAACTGCGAGGTGCTCAGGCGGCAAAGGCTGGCCACCTGCTCCAGCGTGATTTTGTTGCCAAATTGGGCCGCCACGCAGGCGATGGCGGGTTGGGTGCGCCCCGGCGTGCTGGTGCCGTGCCAGGCAGACCGACTCGCAGCAGTGCGTGGCGCGCAGTAACGCGCACTCTGCACTCCTGTAGTTGTATAGGTTATGGGCATGATTGTTATTTTTTGCATGCTAGATAAGTATGTGTTCTGCGGGTTTTTCGTCAAGAGACCGCTGCGTAAATAGGTGTGATTTACGTAGCAAATTATCCTTGCAACGGATCATTGCAGCTCACTCACAGCAGGTCACGCACGTACTCGCCTATCGCCAGGCTGCTGGTCAGGCCGGGGGATTCGATACCAAACAGATTGACCAAACCAGCCACACCGTGCAGCGCCGGGCCGTCAATACGGAAATCGGGTGCTTTGTCGGATGGGCCATGGATTTTGGGGCGCACACCGCTGTAGCTGGGTTGCAAAGCGCCGTCGGGCAGTGCGGGCCAGTAGCGGCGCACGGCGGCGTAAAAGCTCTCTGCCCGGGCGGGGTTGACGGCGTAGTCCAGCGCATCGGCATCGTGCGCGTCCAGCCATTCCAGATCGGGGCCAAACTTGGCCTGGCCGCCCAGGTCCAGCGTGAGGTGCACGCCCAGCCACGCGCCATGGGTGGCGGGGTAGATCAGTTGGCTAAACGGGGCTTTGCCGCCGAGGCTGTAGTAGTTGCCTTTAGCGAAATACTCGCGCGGTATGTGCTGCGCACCAAGCCCTTCAAAACGCCGCGCCAGCGCGCACGCGTGCAGGCTGGCCGCGTTGACAAGGGTATGGGTTTGCAATTCAAATGCTATATTTTCAGTAGCTGACAATGACCGTACGACGTGGACTCCATTGGTATTTGGCATGCAAAGTTGGGCTGACAGCACCTGCGTGCCCAAAACCACCATTCCCCCGGCATTTTCCAGGTCTGCTTGCAGCGCCAGCATCAGCGCGTGGCTGTCCACAATGCCCGTGCTGGGCGAATGCAAGGCTGCGGTGCAGTGCAAGGCAGGCTCCATTGCCATGGCCTCCTGCGCACTGAGCCACTGCGTGGGTACGCCGTTGGCCGCGGCCATGCGCTGGATGTCTTGCAGCGCGGCGTGCTGCGCCGCTTCGGTGGCGACAATCAATTTGCCGCAGTTGGCAAAGCCTACCCCGCGCTCTTGGCAGTAGGCGTACAGCATCTGTTTGCCACGCACACACAGGCGCGCCTTGAGCGAGCCGCTCGGATACGACAGCCCGGCGTGGATCACCTCACTATTGCGCGAGCTGACCCCCTGGCCTATGGCGCGCTCTTTTTCTAGGACCAGCACCTCGCGCCCGGCCAACGCCAACGCCCGCGCAACGGCCAGCCCCACCACACCCGCGCCAATGACAACCACTTCTACCTTGTCCATCATTGTGCTTACGCCTGCGCCCGCTAGCCCTGCTCGAACCCGTCAATCACGTTGACCGCGTTCACGCCCAGCTCGGCGCTGGCGTAACCGCCTTCCAACACGAACACGGTGGGCAGGCCGATGCGCGCCAGGCGCTGGCCCAGGCGCAAAAAGTCATCGCTTTGCAGGGCAAATGTAGCGATAGGATCGCCGGCAAACGTGTCCAGCCCCAGCGACACCACCAGCGCCTGCGGCTGAAAGTGCGCCACGCGTTGGCAGGCGATCTCCAGCGCCGCAAACCATGCGGCTGCTGTGCTGCCAGCAGGTAACGGCAAGTTCAGATTAAAGCCCGCGCCGGCCCCAGCCCCGGTCTCGTCGGCGTGGCCCAGGTAGAAGGGATATTCGGTGCGCGGGTCGCCATGGATGCTGATGAACTGCACGTCGCCACGTTCATAAAAAATGCTTTGCGTGCCGTTACCGTGGTGGTAGTCCACGTCCAGCACCGCTACCCGCGTGCAGCCTGCATTGCGCAGCGCCTGCGCGGCTACAGCAGCATTGTTTAAAAAGCAGTAGCCGCCCATGAAGTCGGCGCCAGCGTGGTGGCCGGGTGGGCGGGTCGCGCAAAAAACGGCGCGCTCTGCGCTGCCCAGCAGGGCTGCGGCGCTGGCGGCGGCATCCGCACCGGCCTTGGCAGCCTGCCAGGTGCCCGCTACCAGGGGCGTGCCGTTGTCCATGCTGTACAGGCCCAGCCGGGCGGTGAAGTTGTGCGGCTCCACGTCGCTGCGCAGGGTGCGCACCGGCCAGACCGACGGAAACGGCTGCGTCTGTGCATTGGCTGAGTCCAGCGCCAGCCACTGCGCCCAGGCACCTTCTAAAAATGCCAGGTACCTCGGGCTATGCACCTGGGCCAGCACACCGGTGCTGTCCACCATGGACGCGCGCAGGCTGTGGCCGCGCGCTACCAGCTGCTGGCGCACCAAGGCGGCGCGCTGCGGGTTTTCAAAGCACGGCACCCGCTCGCCGCGAAAAAACTCGTAGGCGGGGGCGTGCAGGGCCTGCGCCTCGGCAAAAAAAGTAATCATGGGCTGGAGTCTAGCAAGCGCTGCCATCCTCTGCTACAGGCCATGCACCCACCCTTCGCTCCGCCTACGCCCAAGCTGGCGGTGATGGGTTGGCGGCGTTGCATGGTGTGTGGCAGGTAAAGCTGCATCAATGGGTTGATCGGATCAGAACACATTTGCTATTTATTTAATAGCTACATACGTCCTGTTTACATGGACTACGGGCATATTTATACCTGAAAACAGGTGGTTATCCAAGAAACTGTTCGGTATCCACCTCCGACTGCGATTGCGCCTCGTACCGAGCGCCTACTACGGTGCGCTGGTTGATCAGCGCGTCCAGTTGCGCCATGGTGGCGGCAGACAAACGCACTTCGCGCGCCTGCATGTTCTCGCGCATATGCGCCTCGTTGGTGGTGCCGGGGATGGGGATGATGTGCGGTGCACGGTGCAACAGCCAGGCCAGTGCCAATTGCGCGGGCGTACAGTCGTTGGCTTTGGCAATCGCTTTGTAGCCTTCCATCAGGCGCAGATTGGCCGGGTAGTTGGCGCTGTGAAAGCGCGGCATGCCACGGCGGATGTCTTTGGCATCCAAACCACTTAGGTCCGTCAGGCCGCACAGGTAGCCGCGCGCTACCGGGCTGAACGCCACGAAGGCGATGCCCAGCGCTTGGCAGGTATCCAGCACCGCCACCTCGGCATCGCGCGTCCACAGCGAGTACTCGGTTTGCACGGCGGCAATGGGGTGTACCGCATGGGCTTTGCGCAGTGTGGCAGCCGACACCTCGCTCAGGCCCACGGCCTGGATTTTGCCTTGCCGTACCAGGTCGCCCAACGTGCCTACGCTGTCTTCGATGGGAACTTTTTTGTCCCAGCGGTGCATGTAGTACAGATCAATCACCTCGGTTTTCAGGCGGCGCAGGCTGTTCTCACACTCTTTGATCAGCGTCGCTGGGCGACCGTCAATCACACGTTTCATCACGCCATCCACCACCACGCCGCCCATGCCGCATTTGCTGGTGAGCACCAGTTTGCTGCGGTGCCTGGCCAGCACCTGGCCCAATCGCTCCTCGTTCTTGCCAAATCCGTAGAGGGTGGCGGTGTCAAACAGGTTGTAGCCGGCGTCCAGCGCGCCCAGCAGGACGCGCTCGCCCTGCTCTGCGCTCACGCTGGGGCCATAGCCATGGTCCAGGTTCATACAGCCCAGGCCGATGGGTTGCACGGTCATATGCGCGACTTTTTTGGAGGTATTGGGTGAGTTTATAGAGGATGTCATAGGGTAGAAACGATAGCGACAGGAGTGCGTTTTGCGGTATAAACGATTGTCGCTTATTTAGCACCTGATCAACCCATTTTTACAAGCCAAGGAAGCAACCCATGATTACCCTGAACGTGAACGGTAAAAACCACTCGCTGGACGTAGAACCCGAGATGCCCCTGCTGTGGGCGCTGCGCGAAGTGCTGGGCATGACGGGCACCAAGTACGGCTGCGGCATTGCGCAGTGCGGAGCCTGCACGGTGCACGTCAACGGCGCGCCAGCGCGCTCGTGCTCCATTCCCGCCTCGGCCATGGCAGGCGTGCAGATCGTCACCATTGAAGGCCTGTCCAAGGACAGCAGCCACCCGATCCAGAAAGCCTGGGCTGCCGTCGATGTGCCCCAGTGCGGCTACTGCCAGTCGGGTCAGATCATGGCGGCGGCTTCCTTGCTCAAAAATAACCCGAAACCTACTGACAAAGACATTGACGAGGCAATGACCAACATCTGCCGCTGTGGCACCTATCAGCGCATCCGCGCCGCTATCCACCTGGCTGCGGGCAACAAAAAGCAGGCTGCTGCCAATGGCTACACCGGCGAATTTACCGGCCTGTACGCGGCAGAACACTCCGGCGCAAAAGCCTTTGAAGTACTGGCCGCTGCCCTGCCCGCCGCGCCAAGTGCCGCCAACGGCACCCCGGTTGCCGCCGCCTGCGACCACCACCACACCGCCTGATACGGAGATAAACACCATGAACACTACCGTGAACACCCTCCCCCCCGTATCGCGCCGCTCTTTCATCATTGGCTCGGGTGCTGTGGCCGCAGGCGGCTTGGCCCTGGGCCTGCCTGCCTTCATGCAAGAAGCCGCTGCGCAAACCCCTGCTGCAGACGCTGAAGTCAACGTCTGGGTGGTGGTCAAGCCCGACAACACCTGTGTCATCCGCATTGCCCGCTCCGAGATGGGCCAAGGCACCCGCACCGGCCTGGCCCAGCTGGTGGCCGAAGAGCTCGAATGCGACTGGAAAAAAGTAACGACCGAGATGCCCACCCCCGGCCAAAGCGTCGCCCGCAAGCGCGCCTGGGGCGAGATGTCCACCGGCGGCAGCCGGGGCATTCGCATCTCGCAAGACTATGTGCGCCGGGGCGGCGCCGCCGCACGCCTGATGCTGGTGCAGGCTGCGGCTAACCAACTCAACGTGCCCGTGGGCGAGCTGAAAACCAGCCAGGGCGTGATTAGCCACGCAGCTAGCAACCGCTCTGTTACCTACGGCCAAGTCGCTGCCGCAGCCGCCAGGCTCACCCCGCCCGATTTGAAAGCCATCACCCTCAAAAACCCCAAGGACTGGACAATCGCAGGCAAGCCGATGGCGCGCATCGACACCAACGAGAAACTCAACGGCAGCCTGATGTACGGTGCCGATATTGCGCTGCCCGGTATGCTGTGCGCCGCCATCAAGGACTGCCCCGTGTTTGGTGGCAAGCTGGTCAGCTTTGACGAAAACGCTATTAAAAACTTGCGCGGCGTGAAGAAAGTGGTGCGCGTGAATGCCAGCACCGTCGCCGTGGTGGCCGACACCTGGTGGCGTGCCAAAAACGCGCTGGATAAGCTACCCGTCGTCTGGGACGAGGGCGCGAATGCCAAGGTCAGCAGCGCCAGCATTGCCGCGCATTTGGCCGAGGGTCTGGCCTCCACCGTGGCCCCGAACAGCGTGGCGGGCCGCACCGAGGGCGATGCCCTGGGTGCCATTGCCAAGGCGGCTAAAAAGATCGAGGCCACCTACAGCTCGCCCTTCCTGGCCCACGCGCCGATGGAGCCGATGAACGCCACCGTCAAGCTCACCGCTGGGGCCGACGGCAAAATCACCCGCGCCGAATGCTGGGTGCCCACGCAAAACGGCGAGGCCTCCCACGCCGCGCTGGCCGAGGCTGCGGGCATCCCGCTGGCGCAGTGCGAAATTTACAAGATGGACCTGGGCGGCGGCTTTGGGCGTCGCGGTGGCACGCAAGACTATGTGCACCAGGCCACTGCCATTGCCAAGCAGTTTATGGGCACCCCCGTCAAGCTGCTGTGGAGCCGCGAAGAAGACCAGGCCCACGACTTTTACCGCCCGATCTCGCAGGCCAAGATGTCGGCGGGCCTGGACGCAGCGGGCAACCTGGTGGGGCTGCACATGCGCGTGTCGGGCCAGTCCATCAACGCGCTGCTCAACCCCCTGGCCATCAAAGACGGCAAGGACGAGCGCCAGTTGCAAGGCTTCTGGAAAACCACTGAGGGCGATGCGCAGTTTGGCTACACCATCCCTAACTTGCTGACCGAATACGTCATGCGCAACACCCATGTGCCCGTAGGCCCGTGGCGCGGTGTCAACACCAACCAAAACGCCGTCTACGCCGAGTGCTTTATGGAGGAAGTGGCCAAGGCCGCAGGCAAAGACTCGCTGGAGTTTCGCCGTGCCCTGCTGCAAAACCATCCCAAACATTTGGCCGTGCTCAACGCCGCCGCCGAAAAGGGCGACTGGGGCAAGCCACTGCCACCCGGTGTCTTCAGAGGCATTGCGCAGTTCATGGGCTACGGCAGCTACTCTGCCGCTACCGCTGAGGTGTCGGTCAGTGCCAGCGGCCAGCTCAAAGTGCACCGCATGGTGCTGGCCACCAACTGTGGCCACGCCGTCAACCCCGACCAGATCGCTGCCCAGGTAGAAGGCGGCGTAGCCTACGGCCTGTCAGCCACCTTCTTTGGCGAGAACACCATCGAAGCCGGCCGCGTGAAGGAGCTCAACTTTGACACCTACCGCATTTTGAAGATCAAGGAAATGCCCAAGGTCGAGACCATCATCGTCCCCACCTACGACTTCTGGGGCGGTGTGGGCGAGCCCACCATCTGCGTGGTGGCCCCGGCGGTGCTCAACGCCATTTTTGCGGCCACGGGCAAGCCCGCGCGCAACCTGCCGCTGAAGAACCATGGGTTTACGTTTGCTTGATGCGATGGCGGCGTAACTTTGCGGTGAATGAACAGTCTATTCACCGCATATTGTGCGGTGAATAAGTGGCATAATCACCGCATGCCCACCCAGCACGCCCCACTCTACATCTGGCAACAGCCCGACTGGCCAACGTGGCGCTTTGACGCCGCAGCGCTGGCAGAGCCGCTGGCGCAGGTGCACCGTGCACAGGGCCAACTGATGGGCCGCATGGCCGACCTGGGCCTGGCCGAGCGCGAGCAGGCCAACCTGCAGGTGCTGACGCAAGAGGTCATCAAAACCAGCGAGATCGAAGGCGAGCAACTGAATGTGGATACCGTGCGCTCGTCCATTGCGCGCAGGCTGGGCGTAGATATTGGCGCGCTAGCCCCGGCAGACCGGCATGTGGACGGCGTGGTGGACATGGTGCTGGACGCCACGGGCCACTTCAGTCAAAACCTCACCGTCGAGCGACTGTTTGGCTGGCATGCGGCGCTGTTCCCTACCGGCTACAGCGGCAGGGCGCGTATACGGGTGGGCGCATGGCGTGATGCTGCGAATGGGCCGATGCAGGTAGTGTCAGGCGCGATAGGCCGCGAGAAAGTGCACTTTCAAGCGCCCCCCGCCAGCACGCTGGACGCGCAAACCAAGGCCTTCCTGCAATGGTTTAACGCCCCCCTCGCGGGCGACGCCCTCCTAAAAGCCGGCTTGGCCCACCTGTGGCTGGTAACCCTGCACCCGTTTGACGACGGCAATGGCCGCATATCGCGCGCCGTGGGCGACATGGCACTGGCGCGGGCCGAGGGTGCCAGCCAACGCTTTTATAGCCTGAGCGCCCAAATACAGCGCGAGCGCAAAAGCTATTACGACCAACTAGAGACCACGCAAAAAGGCACGCTCAACATCACGCCCTGGCTGCAATGGTTTTTGGCCTGCCTGCTGCGCGCCGTACAAGGCGCGGGCGTTACATTAGCTGCCGTGCTGACCAAAGCCCAGTTCTGGCAACGCTGGGCAGGCACCCCGCTCAACGAGCGGCAAATCAAACTGCTTAACCGCATGCTGGACGGCTTTGAGGGCAAGCTAACCAACGCCAAGTGGGCCGCCATCGCCAAATGCTCTGCCGACACCGCCCTGCGCGACATCAACGACCTGCTGGCGCGCGGGGTGCTGCGCAAGCTGGAAGGCGGGGGGCGCAGTACCAGCTATGCGTTGAGTTAGCTGACCTGGTTGAGAGACTCCGCAGGTGCATTTAAATGGTGTTTTAGGACTATTGGTTGACTGCGCGTGTGAGTGCATAGGCAGGCCCAGCAGCACCGCCATGCTCACCACTAGCCGGAGCACTCTAACCGCCGGGTTAAAAAAGAGTCTGCGATGCATCCGCAATATCCTTTGCATGCTTCATTGTGCGCCACACACCATTAATAACCCGCCAGACGTTGCGCCAGTTCGTCATGCTGCGCTGCAAAGCGTGTGGGATTGGTCTTTTTGAGTTTGCTTAAATTGAGCAGTTTCCATTTCAGTGCGGGCAACTCGCGCAGGTGTGCATAGGGCATCAGTTCCCAAGCAGGTTCACATTGCACCAGCGACAGCAAAAACAGCTTGTGGTGTGGCAGCAGGCGCTGGGGTAGCTCCTTGATCAATTGGGCTTGGGTTTGCGCTAATGCATGCAAGCTCACTTCATCGCGGGTCATGCCCGTAAACTCAGTGTTAAAGCTAGCCGTCAGTGGTTTGGCTTTAGGGAACAACACCTCATGCACCGGACGGTTATGGCCCGCCAGGTAGGCTACAAAACAGTCAGTAAGTGTGTCTTGCCAATCGTAATTTTGACGCATCAACATCACGTCAAATAGATCACGCGGATGTTGCCTGTCCATCGCGGCCACAAGTTTGCTGCCGTAGAGCTCGTCGGTGGCCAGCACGGGTACTGATACGGCAGTGGTAAACAAATTTTCAGCTGATGCAACCAAAGCCCTGGGCTGCACTGGCAGCACCGTGCCACGAAACACAAAGTTCACCTCCACCTTGACTTGCGCTGTGTCGTTGCCTACCAGCAAGCGGACCGTGTCGATGTAGGTCTGGTTCATGGCCGCTTTAGGTCCAGGCGTTCGCCTGATTTGCTGACGGCCACCCAGCGCGGGCCACCGCCTATGCGTTGGCTGTGTTCTTTGGTTATGTCTGCCCACGGCAACTGCAACTCTTGGCCCAACAGGGCTGCCATGCGCACCACCTTGATGCGGGTGGTATGCAGCAGCAGCTCGGCCAGCACGAGTTGCCGCAAAGTAGGCAGGCTCTCCACCAGTTCGCGGGCCTCCACCAGCGACTGCCCTTTGCCGACATCGCTCAGCAGCTCTAGCATGGCCCGCTCGGGTGCAGACACCAGCACCTGCCCCCTGCCCGCAGGCAAGGGTGCCAGGCCCAGGCCTGCCGGCAACTGGGCATCAAACAACTGGGTGGCCTGGTACTGCGAGGCAAAGCGCTGCGTAAACCACTCGGGCAGGCGCTGCGCCCGGTCGCCCCACAGTGTGAGGGTTTCACGAAAGGCCAGGTTTTGCTGCACGCCGCGCCAGGCCAGCGCCGTCTTGCTACCCACATGCAGGCCCGGTATCTGGCGCGACAAAAAGGCCAGCGCACCGTCTCGCGTAAGCGTGTCGCCTGGCAGCATGTACACCCCACGCGCCAGGTGCGTAAGCCACCCCGAGCGCGCCAGAGCCGACGCGCGAAATGCACTGGCACCCCACGCCGCCAGGTCAGCTGTACTAACCGGCTCGCCCCGGGGTAGCCTTGCCAGCAGAGTCTTGAATGAAAAATTATCTAAAGTTGACATTTAAGGTCAATTTTACGAATTAATTCATTCAAATACAAGCTCAGCCCAAAAACACCCGCATCCGCTCCAGCTCTTCGGCCAGCGCGTGCTTAAACGCCGCCTCGCGAGGGGCCTTGCCTGCTACGTAGCCCAGGTCTGCACTCAGCTCGCCATCGGCAATAGATAAATTGCCCCAGCCTATTACCTGGTCGCGCCACAGCAGGGGCAGCGCGTAGTAGCCGCGCACGCGTTGGGCGGGCGGCGTGTAGGCCTCGAAGCGGTAGGGCCAGCCCCACAGCAGCTCGAAGCGGCGGCGGTCCCACACCACGGGGTCAAACGGGGCCAGCAGGCGCACGGCTTCTTGCGGGGCGTGGCGCTTTGACAGTGGCGACTCGGCCTGTGGCCAGTACCAGCTTACGCCATCCACCACGCAGGAAGCCAGCCGTTGCTTGGCCCGTGCCAAGGCTGCTGGGCGCAGCGCGACCCACTGCGGCGCACCGCCGCGCAGCAGCAGGGCCATGAGCTGGCGTAGCGAGGCCTCGGGCAGCGGGGCGTATTTGTGCACGATCACGTCGACCAGCGCATCCATGGCTTGATCGGGGCTGCTGGCGGACGACAGCGCCTGAGAAGGCGACGGCATGCGCATGGTCGCGTGCAGTGGCGCGGTGGCGGCCACGCGCACCGGCAGCGCATAGGTGCGCACGCCACTCACCCGCGCCGCAATGCGCAGCAGGCCCCGGTAATGCATGTCGTCCAGCAGCTGTGTGCTGGCGTTGGACGTGCCGCCAAACCAGTTGCGCGCGCTGCCATGCGCAAAGTGCGCGTCTACCTCACGCGGGTGCACGCCGCCTCCTTCACGACTGCGCGCCTGCACAAAGGCCAGCACCGCCTGCGCCTGCGCCGCGCGCGCACGGGGCCAGGCCGTGCGCGGCGTGCGTGGGTGCATCAGCGCCTGCGTGGCACGCGGCACAAAGCCGTAGTTGACAAAAAAGTCTTCTTCAATGCCCAGTGCCGCATAGCGACGCTCCAAATCGCCCGCGCAATAGCCCTTGACCCGGTGCCGCAGGGTCAGGTCTTGCGCCCGCGCCGGCGCGCGAATCGGGTCGGCCTGCACAAAGCCCAGGCGCTTAATGGCGGCGGGCAAGGTGGTGGGGGCAAATAGCGTGCGGGCTACGGCGTAGCGGCGCAGGGCATCTAAGGTCATTGGGGCGGCGGGCATGTTACGGCGAATTATCCTGCGGCGTAACAAACCCAATCGGCCGCTTGGGTGGATCGGGCGACACCATCAGCAGGCGCAGGGCATCAAACACTTGTTTGAGCTGTGCGCGGGTGGTTTGGCTCAAGCTGGCAGCCATCAATGCGCCATGCGCTGTATACACCCTTGGCAGATAGCGCCTGCCGCCGTGGCTGGGACTGCCTAAACTTGAGGTCCTGCGGAAACTTCTCTGCATTGCGTTTGACGGCTTCATTAAACCGCTTGGTCTCCACCCCGTACAAGGCCGCTAACTCCGCATCCAAAATCACCCGTTGCCCACGCAACATGGTGATAGCCAGCCCTATGCTTTGCAGGGCTGGCAACGGTTCTACAGGATTGGCGGATGGCTTGGCAGTCATACAGATTGCTTGGCGTGGGTTGAATGTGAACTGAGCCTAAGCGACCAATTATACTGGTTAAATATACAGTCTTTCAAACCGCCACTATTCAACCGTACGGAAAAATCGTACGGTTGAAATGGGCTATCACACGGCCGACCCGGCAGCCTACGTGCGCAAATTGCGCGCGCCCCGCTTCTGAACGCGGCGCACCTTACTTCTCAGCTACTTAGCCGGCCGGTGCAGCGCGCAGATCTTGTTGCCATCTGGGTCGCGAGGGTGCGCCAGGTAGATCTTGCCCGCGGGGCCCGCGCGAAAGCCCGGTGGATCTTCACACGAGGTGCCGCCGTTGGCCATGCCTAGCCGGCGCGCCATTGACGCGCCAGCATCTAATCTCCCCGAATTTGGTACTTGGCGGCAGCCAGCGCACCGATCCGCTTGCCCATGGCCGTCCCCACTTCGGTAGAGTTACGGTAGTGCACGCCGTCATAGATGCGCGCGTTGGCCACCTCTTGCATAAAGTCATCGGTCTTTGTCCAGCTGCGTGCGGCCCCTTTGGCAGTGGAGCTGGTGGTCGTCAGGGTCGGCATGGGGCCCGCGCCTATTTCAGCTTGCAGCACCGTGCCCGTGACAGCCGCGATGATGCAATGCGCACACGGATATTCAGGGTGCATGGGCGTGTCAATGTAGGGCACCCATGACGGGTCTCTTTGGGTTGCATCGTTACCGTCGATGTCGGCGTTACGGATCGCCGTGACGGGCCGCCAAAGGTTGTAGTGGTGCTTGGCCTCAAAGACGGCGATCACCGCGTCGTCTTGCGCCTGGGTAACGGCTGCAAACAAACGCGCGTTTTGGGTAGGCTCACGTCCTGGCATATTGGCCACAGAACGAATCACGCCGTGGTAGATCGGCGGCAGCGTGGCCTCCCAAAAGCGGGCAATCTCGGTCTGCTCGGCGGTGCGTTGCGTACTGTTCTTGCCGCCCAGTGACTTGACCTCGTTAAAGTCCCTCGCCCAAACGGCGCTGGTCAGCGCTGGTGGAGGGCCGGGGCGGAGCTGGGCAGGGCTTGTCATCAGCCACGGTTTGCGCTGGGGCCATTGCAGCGCCGCTGGCAACACCGTGGGCACGTAAGCACCCGGCGTGGTATGCGGCCGGTAGGCCTCCGCCGGGGTGACCACGTCGTCAGCCCGCAAAGCCAGCACCGCCGCCGCCGCTCTCTCGCCCACCCCAACACCCTCGGTTTTGGCAGGGCCATCGGGTAGTTTTGCCAATGCCGTTTGGTAAGCCGTGTCAATGGCCGCCTGCTGCGGCGCAAGCAGCTTTAACAGCACGCCACGGTTTGCCGACGCAACCGCCGCATCGACTGACGCACCCGGTGCCGCCTGCAGATTTAACCCACTGGCGGGATAACGTTTGGTGATCGCGTTGGCGGCCTCAAAGACAGCGGTTTGCACCAGTGCCATCATCCGGTTGGACGGCGGCGCCCCCAGCTTAGCCTCCACCACAAAATCGCAGGCCAAGATGTTCCAGTCAATAACTGCATCCGCATAAACGGGCTGGCCAGCCGCCAGCATGCCGCACACAAAGCACGGCCACAGCAGTTTTTTAGTCTTATTTTTCATGACTTTTCTCCAGTTAACTTGCGGAGCAAAAGGTGGCACCGCAACACCCAACGGGAGTACTGGTGCTGCCAAGCCGCCAACGCTCCGCGTTATCCTGTCGCAACTGCAAATAGAAAAAAGTCAAGTGCGCTTATAGCGACTGATAAGCCCGGTGGTAATGCACCGAATCTAAAGTAGTAAGAACAACGGCATGCCAATTACCGCCAATCTTTCAGCCGAAAATTGTGTGCTTAATTGGCTTGGCTGTCAAATCAATCCGTCGAGGCAAAACCACCTTGGAATGCGTGCCCAGCAGCGCATCGTAAAACTTCTTGGATGCCACAAGATTAATGTACGTCGTTTGTGCTAACATCTTATCTATTATGGAAACAATTATCAAACCCCGCAGCGTTAAACGCACACCAGCAGCAGACACATCACGCTCCGCGCGCCTGGGCTTGCGCTCTACTGCTGCGCAAGAGATGGTGCTGCGCCGCGCCGCCGAGGTAGCGCACAAATCGTTGACCGACTTTATCTTGGACAGCGCCTGTTTGGCTGCCGAGCAAACTTTGCTAGACCAGCGCCTGTTTATGGCCAATGGCAAAAACTACCAGGCCCTGCTTGACCTGCTAGACCGCCCCGCCCGCAGCAACGCCGGGCTGAAAGACCTGTTCTCGCGCACAGCGCCGTGGGACCAGCAAGCGATAGCCAAGCCAACGCCCGCCAAACCCAGCAAACTCAGCCCCGCTAAAAAGCCAGCCACAGCGCGTGCCCATGCGCGCGCCTGAGCCGCTGCACAGCAAAAGCCTGCTCGCTGGCTTTGACTGCGGCAAACCCAGCCTGAACGACTGGCTGCTGCGCCACGCCCTACAAGCCCAAGGCAGCGGATCGGCCAGAACATTTGTCGTAGCGGGTGACACCCATGTGCTGGGCTACTACAGCCTGGTGGTGGGCCAAGTAGAGCCCCTGCAAGCGCCCGAGCGCATCCGCAAAGGCATGGGCCAATACCCCATCCCCGTCATGGTGCTGGCCCGCCTGGCCGTCAGCCTGGCAGCGCAAGGCCAAGGCATGGGCATAGGCCTGCTGCAAGATGCCATTCGCCGCACTCTAAGCGTAGCCGAGCAAGTAGGTATCCGCGCTCTGCTTACCCACCCCATCGACAACGACGCAGCGCACTTTTACCAGCGCTTTGGGTTTGAGCCATCGCCGCTGGGGCAAAGCCAGCTACTGCTGCTACTGAAAGACGCGAAGCGCTGGGTGCTTACTTAGCAGGCCGGTGCAGCGCGCAAATCTTGTTGCCATCTGGGTCGCGCAGATACGCCAGGTAGATTTTGCCTGTAGGGCCTTCGCGAAAGCCCGGTGGGTCTTCACAGGTAGTGCCGCCGTTGGCCACCCCCGCCGCATGGAACGCGTCGCCCTGCTCGGGCGACTGCACGGCAAACCCGAGGGTGCTGCCATTGCCATGCGTAGCAGGCGCGCCATTGATAGGCGTGGTGATGCCAAACGTGCCGGTGGGGCTGCGGTAGAAATAGCGGTTTTTGTTAGCCACGCCTGGGGCAACGCCCAGCGTGCCCAGCAGCGCATCGTAAAACTTCTTTGACTTTTCAAGGTCGTTAACACCAAACATCACATGACTGAACATTAGTTTTCTCCGTTAGGGCCCGGGATGGGCGAAGGGGTAATGGTAGCGGATGGCGCGAGCGGTTCAGATTCATCCAGCGTCAGACGAACCAGAAGTCTTTGAGCTCGGAGAACTTTGCTGCCATCGTCGGGTTGCCCCGCGTCAGCTTTTTGATCGTTACATCCTGCGCCTTATCGTTGGCAAGCCGTAGATTCCTGTCTGTGCCCAGCAGCGCGTCCTTGGTTTTCTGCAGGTGGTCGATAGATTTGTCGATCTCTTCGATGGCCTTTTTAAAGCTATTGGAGGCGAGGTCGTAGTTACGCGCAAATGCCGTCTTGAATGCTTCGAGGTTGTTTTCGAAGTTGGTGATATCAATGTTCTGAGCCCTCACTAGCGCGAGTTCTGATTTGTACTTGAGCGAGTTCATCGCGGCATTGCGCAGCAACGTGATGATGGGAATAAAGAACTGTGGGCGGACGATGTACATCTTTGGGTAGCGGTGGAACACGTCAACGATGCCGGTGTTGTAAAGCTCACTGTCCGGCTCCAGCAGAGAGACCAGCACGGCATACTCGCACCCCTTCTCAAGGCGATCTTTATCCAGCTCCTTCAGAAAATCCTCGTTCTTGTTCTTGGTAGAAGTACGGTCGTTTTCGTTCTTCATCTCGAACATGATCGAGACGATCTCGGTGCCCGCCTCGTCCGAGTCGCGAAAAATGTAGTCCCCCTTGCTGCCGGTCCGCGCGTCGTTGTCTTTCTCAAAATAAGCCCTGGGGAAGGCTGTCGCTCGAATGCGGTTGAACTCCGTCTCGCAGTGCTGCTCAAGCGTTTCGCCCACCATCTTGGTGGACAGGCGCGCCTTCATGTCGCGCAGGCGCTCTATCGCGTCATCGCGATCTTTAATCTGCGTTTCGTATTTGTCTTTGAGCGACTTCTCTGCAAGTTGCTTCTCAAGCTCAGCCCGCGCCAGGCCGTTTTTCAGCTCGTCGCGCTCCCTCTCTACCACGCCTACCGCCTCGGTAATCGCGAGCTTTTGTACAACACCCGTGGCGTCCAGTTTGGCCTTGAGGCCCTGAATTTCTGCGTCCTTGGTTGCGGCGGCATTTTGTAGCCCGCTCATGAGCTTGGCCTCAGCCAGCTCTGCGGCAGCTTGCCTGTCGCGCTTAGCCTGCGCAAGTTCGTTCGCCAGCGCGTCACGCTCCTTCTGCACAGCACTCAGGGCCTCGGTCACGGCCAGCTTGCGCGCCACCTCACCGGCATCCAGCTTGGCCTTAAGTGCCTGGATTTCGGAATCCTTGGCTACCGCAGTCTTCTGCATGGCGCTGGCAACCTGCGCCTGGGCAAGTTCGACGGCATTGCGCTTGTCTTGCTCGGCCAATTCAAGCCGCTCATGCAACTGCTGCTCGAACGCGCCATCGCGCACTTGCTTCAGGATATCCGCGTACCCCGCCTCGTCGATTTTGAATGCTTTGTTGCAGTGGGGGCAGATGATTTCATGCATGTCGGTGCTTCCCATTTCTATTGTTTTTTGGCGAGTTTTCATTGAGTCGAATGAGCTCGTTTGCAAAAGCTTCGATCACGAGCCTATCACGAAACATTTCAAGAGTGTGAAGCGCGCTTCGCCCAATATCCAAATTTCGGAAAGTGCGTGCTGGCCGGTGGTGACGGCGCAGAAAGCGGCACGCACGCCTTGAGGATTTACCCGCCGCGGGGCGCCACCAGGTTGATCAGACACTGCCAGCTGCAAAGTAGCAGAAATGAAGGTGTTATCGTTCAAGCATGCCATCCTGCCGGATAATTGGTCAGGCAACATCAGAATTTACCTTAGAAACCCATGAAAAATCTACTGAGTCAAGGCATCGCCATCAAGCTCATCCGTCTTGAAGACAACGACAAATACATTGTTTACATCCACCAGAACAAGCGGCGGAACTTTGATAATCCAGAGGAAAAGGTTCAAGCCGAGTCTTTCCTAAGCCTGGTAATTGACTACAAATATCCTCCCGAGCGGATAAAGCAATTTGTCAGTGTTCAAATGGGCTCAGAAACCAAAGAAGCGGACATCATTGTTTATGACGATTCTCTCTGCCTGAAGCCCCACATCGTCGTTGAGTGCAAGCGCCAAGATGTATCAGAGCTTGAATATCAGCGCGCCTGTGATCAGTGCTTCAGCTACGCAGTCGCCGAAGGCGCCAAATACGTCTGGACCACATCAGGCTTAAAAGACGCGTACTACGAAGTACCCGCAGACAAGCCAAAGGCGCGCATCACCGTCCCAGACATTCCGCAGTTCGGTGTCAAAAAGCTTGCCGTCTACAAATACGCATACGGCGGCGGCACCACGGTCGAGGGGCAAAAGCTAAAGCCGATCGAAGTTGTTGCCCAAGACGAGTTAACCGCCCGCTTCAAGCAAGCGCACCAAGCGCTGTGGGGTGGGGGTGAACTGAATCCGTCAGAAGCCTTTGATGAATTGGACAAACTTATCTTCTGCAAAATATGGGACGAGCGCAAACCACGAAAAAAGGGCGAGCCGTATGCCTTTCAAGTATTCGCTCATGACACCGACGAGAAGACGAACGCGGACTTGCTGGAACGTGTGCGCGCTCTCTATGAAGAAGGACGGAAAAAAGACCCAGAGGTATTCAAAGACGACATCCGTCTGCGAGCCAACAAAGTGCGCGCAGTCGTGGGCTACTTGCAAGACATCAACCTTTCAGAGACTGACCTGGATAGCAAGGGCCGCGCCTTCGAAACCTTCATGGGCTCATTCTTTCGCGGTGACTTTGGTCAGTATTTCACGCCCCGCCCCATTGTTAAATTTATTGTAGACGTACTGCCAATTACCAATGAGAGCCGAGTACTGGATACGTCATGTGGTAGCGGTGGATTCTTGCTACATGCATTAGACAAAGTGCGGCTTGAAGCCGACAGCTACTTCCCGGACGAAATAGCTACACCTTCGGAAGGGCGCAAAGAAGGCGCACGCCATCACCGGCACTGGCACGACTTTGCAGAAAAGAATTTGTTCGGGATTGAAATCAACGAACAAATTGCGCGCACTGCCAAGATGAACATGATCATTCACGATGACGGTCACACCAACGTTGTCGCAGCTGACGGCTTGTTGCCGCCTGGTGAACTTGCCAATAAGACCGGCAACAAGGGATTTCAGGCTAACAGCTTCGACTTCATCATCACCAATCCGCCCTTCGGCTCTAGCGTGCGCCAGACTGAACAAGCCTACTTTCACCAATACCGTTTAGCGAACAAGAGCGCGGATTGGCTTAACCCCAAAAGCAAAGCAGCCCAGCGGCCAGCGCAAGACACTGAAATTCTGTTCATTGAGCAATGCCATACGTACTTGCGGCCGGGTGGCTACTTGGCCATGGTCATCCCAGATGGCATCTTGACCAACAGCAGTTTGCAATATGTGCGCGACCAAATCGAAAGTCTTTACCGCATCGTGGCCGTCGTCTCCATGCCGCAAACCGCATTCGCAGCGACCGGCGCGGGAGTAAAAAGCTCAGTACTCTTTCTGCGCAAACACAGTGCACAGCAGACCAAGAGCATTGACGACCTGCACCAAAGCCTGCAAGACAGCATTAAGGCAAAGCACGGATTCGCCAAGAAATTGGCCGCGTTGGAGCAAAGCAAGAAAGACACTTTGAAGAAGAAAATCGGGTTTGCAGACGCGGAACTAGTTAAGCGCGCAGCGCTACAACTAGTGCATTTGCGCGAACAAAAGCCTGAAGAGAAATTTGAAATTGAAGACACACCAACATACCAAGCATGGAAGAAAGAAGTCAACGAGCGCTTTACTGAAGAAATTGATGAATTGAAGTTTGCCGCTAGTTCAGCCTACGACCTTGCGCTTCAAGAGAAGCAAACCGACTACGAAATCCTCATGGGAATTGCTGAGGACATTGGATATGACGCCACTGGTAAGAGTACGAAAGTTAATGACTTGAATGAAGTGTCTCTTCACTTGGCCGAATTCATAAAGGGGGGGACTTTATCTAAAGTTGCCAATGAGGAACGGGTATTTATTGCAAATCTTAAAGAAATAACAGGAAGCCTCTTTGACCCGAAAACCTATCGCCCTTCGTCACGTGCACTATTAGCCCGCATAGCGACATCAAATTTTCCAATTCACAGCTTGCGATCATTGATTACACACCGCTCAGCTGGCGATTGGGGAGAAGACGTAGATTATCAGGATGAAGAAGAAAGCTATACCAAATGCTTGGTAATCCGAGGTACTGAATTTGACAACGAGTTGAATCTGCGTATTGCAACTGGACGCGAAAAGTATCGGCAAATTCGAACCAGTAAGCTCAGCAGGATGAACATTGAAGCAAATGATTTGTTAATAGAGAAATCCGGTGGTAGTCCTGATCAGCCCGTTGGACGTGTTGCGTTACTTACATCCGATTTACTCAACTCCCAGACAGTGTGCTATTCCAATTTTGTGGAAAAAATAAAGCCAGATCAAAGCAAAGTTATTCCTGCCTATCTTTTCCATTATTTGAAATTCGTACACGCAGCTGGGGTAACAGATTTATTGCAGAGTCAAACAAACGGAATTCGAAATTTGATGATCCATCGCTATTTAAATTTACCAATCTCCGTCCCACCAAAAGAAATCCAACAAAAATTAGTTGATGCCATCGATGATTTGCAAAGGCAAACGATATCGCTACGCGAGCAAGCAAATATGAAACTGGAACAGGCCAAAGCTTGTATTGCATCAACGGTTTTGAAAGCTTAAAGATGAAAACCACCACCTTCAGAGGCGTAATCGAAACAGCGTTTGAAAACTTTGTCTGTTTGCGTGGCTTTGCCACACTGGGCGATTTGATTGATGTTTCGGAACCTGACAGAAGTTACCAACGACCCTTGATTGACGGTCGGGCAGACGAACTGGGGGACTACTTGGAACGCGGTGAATACAAATTTTTTCCAGAAGTCATTTTGTCTGCCAACTTTGCCGATGCCAAATACCTTGACGAAGTCCGTTTTTTTTTGCAGTCCATGAGTACAAAGCCACAAGCGTTCAAGGTAGACACGCCGTCCCTTGGCATCAAGCTGTCATCCCAGTACTACGCACCCGACTCCAAAGCTAAATCGGATGCACGAGTGCGTGAACGTTTGAATGATGGCAGTTTGACGGTGAAAGACGGTGCGCCGCGGTTGCAACGCATTGACGGGAACCACCGCCTCAGCGCTACCATGTCTGATACTGTGCGGCGCTATCGCGTGCCTTTTTGTATTGTGTTGTTTGGCGACGTGGATCAGGCTAAGGGGTTTTCCAGAGCGGTATTTCACACCATCAACTTCAAGCAGCGCCCCATGGACATGGAGCACAACCTGAAGTTGATTCTGGACAGCACAACTGAAAACTTAGCGCTTTTTCCATCAGACAAGCTAGAAGTGGAGCCATCTTTTGGCAAGTCTTATGTGCGTGCCCGCATGTTGCTGCCAAAAATAAATTTACATTTTTTGGATGCGCTGGGCAATGTGCTTTCAAGCCAAGACGCGGGTACGACGGTTGAATTGCACCGTACTTTCGCATTGGGTATTGCACAACTTTTCGATGACGAAAAGCTGGAGGATGCGCTCTGGGTCGCTAAGGTGTTTGATGCCTTAAAGCATATCAACGGTATTTACCTTAAGCAGGCCACCCTAAAGGCTAGTACCAACCGTGGTTTATTGGCTGCGTTCGTGTATTTGGCGCTGGATAGTACGCCTCTAGCGCGTGCCAGATTGGCAAGATTTACCGATTGGATTGTGCGGGGGCATCTCGCCGGTTTAAGTGAGATTGCGCCGGTCGCGTTGCTAAATATCTTTGAGAAGTTACAGACGGCGAAGAGCCGACAGGTTTTTGTTGCCATGGCGTTCCGGGACGAAACAAAAGCGACCTTTCAGGCAATTCAGGACGCTATTGACGAAGTGAATCGTGATCACCACTTAGGCCTTTTGCCAATTAAGCGATACGTGTTGATGAATTTGACACTTGGCGCAGTTACAAAATTACTGACTCCATCATGGAGCAGATCGAAGAGTGCGGGCTGGTAATTGCCGATCTGACATATGGCAACGCAAATGTCTACCACGAGATAGGCTACCTATTCGGTCTGAACACCGCGCAACAACGCACGCGAATAGCAAACCTAATTTTGATTTGGCACAAAGATCGGAGTCCGATGGAAAACGAGGACAAAAAGAAAATTGAAGCAAACGACGTGCGATTTGATTTGAAAGACTGGAGCGCAATACGGTTTAGCGAGCCTAATGGCTTGCGTAAAAACCTGGTGGCCGCACTGGTTCAGCATTACAGCCCGTTGAACGCCTGATCATGCGGCCAACTTGCCGCCACCCCCCCCCATCCCACCCACCCCAATTACCAACCTCTGCGTAGCCCACTCAGCCGCCACATAAAACACCCGCGCGACCTCCTGCTCGTCTTCGCCCTTGGCGGGCATGTGCCCCACGCCGGGCAGCGCCACCACGGGGAACCCCAAGCCTTTGCTGACCTTCATGTCATCACTCATCATCCAAGTCCCCCAACAACACCCCGCGCCGCGCCAGCCGCTCACGCGCTTCAAGCAAGGCTGCATGCAGCTTTTGCTCCAGCTCCGCTTTGGGTGGCAGTTCGGTCCAGTATTCGGCCACGGTGATGCCGTCTTTGTGCATTTGCAGCAGCTCCACCTGTTCGCGGCTGGATTCGGCGCACAGGATCAGGCCGATGGGGGCCTCTTCGCCCGGTTGGCGCTCGTGTTTGTCCAGCCATTTTAGGTACAGCTCCATCTGGCCTTTATGGGCGGCCTTGAAGCGGCCCAGTTTCAGCTCGATGGCGACCAGGCGGCGCAAGCGGCGGTGGTAAAAAAGCAAGTCCAGATAAAAGTCGTCGCCGTCGATGACCATGCGTTTTTGGCGCTCTACAAACGCAAAGCCCCGGCCCAGTTCCAGAATGAAGGCTTCCAGCTGGCGCAGGATGGCGGCCTCTAAATCGGCTTCGTCGTGGCCTTGGCGTAGACCCAAAAAGTCGAGAAAGTAGGGGTCTTTGAAGACTTGGGCGGGGTTGGTGTGGGCAGCAACCACCGACTCAGCATGAACGGGTGTGTCGGTCTGCAAAGCGGCAAGCTCGGTGCGCTCGAAGGCTTTGCGGTCGATTTGGTGGTTTAGCTCGCGCACGCTCCACGCATCCTGCGCGGCATGCCGGGCATAAAACTGGCGCGCCTGCGGGCTTTTTAGAGCGACGATGGCAACCATGTGGCTCCAGCTCAATTTTGCCGACAGTGTCGACACAATTGCCGCGTCCGGAAAACCTTCCGCAAACTTCACCATGCGGCGCAGGTTGCGGGACTCAAAGCCGCGGCCAAACTCGCTGGCCAACTGTTGGCCCAACTGATCCAGCAGCTTGGCACCGTAGCCAGCACGCGCATCGCCCAGCACTTCGGTGCGCAGCCGCTGCCCTACTGACCAATACAGCCGGGTCAACTCTGCATTAACCGCACCGGCCAGGCGCTGGCGGCTGCTGGCAATCAGGCTGCGCAGTTCGGCGTGCAGGGTGTCCAAAGGCGCGGGCACCACGTGGTGTGTTGTCTCGTTCATGTGGTTTCCCTGGTCATGTGCGGGGTGATGAAGTATGGGTGGCCATCCGAGAGCTGCTTGCCTGCTGACAATTTGGTACAGACATCATGCCGGGGTTTGGGCAGACAGTACGCTTTTTTGGTGTGCAAACAACTCGTTCTGGCAAATATTATTGGCAACTAATACCCAAATGCGATTAGGTTTCCGCCGTTTGCACGGTGGCCTGGCCAGTGTGGTGGCGCTGGATGCCAGGGTGTGGCGAGGTGGTCGCAGTGTGCGACCAGTATGAGCACTAGCGCCAGATCGGGAGCTGTTTGAGATGTTTGAAGTGATGTTTGGTAATGTTATTGGCCACCAGCCCAATAGAATATCGCGGGAGCAGCTACTGAATATGTAGCAAACCTAAGCCAACACGGTCAACCCATGCTTTTGCACCACGGCCAGCAGCTTGAGCGCCATGCCGCTGGGCCGCTTGGCGCCGGTCTCCCACTTTTGCACGGTGGACTGGCTGGTGTTGAGGTAGCGGGCAAAGATGGGCTGGCTAACGTGGTGTAGCTCGCGTAGCTTTTTGATCTGCTGGGGCTGGATGTCGGTAGGCACGGCCAAGCAGCCTTGGTCAAAACCGCGCATGGTGGTTTTGTCTATGGCCCCGATTTTGAGTAGCGCGCTGGCAGAGGTGTGGATGGCCTGGAAGGCATCGGATTTGAATTTGGGTTTGGTTACGGGCTTAGTTACGAGTTTAGTTACGAGCTTGGGGGCCATGGCATATCTCCACAAAATGTTGGTCGTTTATCAGTTGCTGCACTTGCTGGGAGCTAAGCGTTGCGTAGCCTTTGGCGAGCTGGCGAAACTGCGCCAGTTCGTCGCTGTCAATGTTGTCGCGGTCTTTCTTGGCAAACATATATTCATACACCCACCAGCGGCCTGCTTTGGCCAGAATGATGGAGCGGTGCATGTTGTCGTTTAAACGCTTTTTAAACACGCCACCACCCAAATCGTCAGCCAAGCCTTGCATGGCCTGCCGTACCGCTGTGCAAAGCTCTTTATCGTGAATAGCAGCTTTTTTAGCTACTTTGCTGAACCATGTGGTTTTGAAGACTCTGGCTGGGTTATGGGTGCTTTCTGGCATGGTTTAGTGTAGCACTGGGTGCTGTATTTGTCAAAACTTATCTTGCCTCAAGCGGCGGGAGGCGCTACACCCTACTTGCAGCGACAGCCCCAGCGCCTTGACCACTTTCAGGATGGTGGCGAACTCGGGGTTGCCGTCGGCGGAGAGCGAGCGGTACAGGCCCTCGCGGCTCAGGCCGGTGTCTTTGGCCAATTGCACCATGCCGCGTGCGCGGGCTATCACGCCCAGGGCGTGCTGCGCCAGGGCGGGGTCGCCAGCCTGCAAGCATTCTTGAAAGTACTGCTGCATGTCGTCCTGGGTTTGCAGGTAGTCGGCGCTGTCGTAGCGCTGGATGCCCAGGGTTTTGCGTGCGTTGGGGTTCAACATTGGGATGCAGTCGGCGGGGTGGTCACAGTTTGTGACCACCTTTTGAGAATTTACCGAGTGGGAAATTTTGCATCCTGTTTGCGGCGTGATTTAGGTGCCAATATTTGGCTATAGACCCATGAAATCTAGCGTAAGCAGCTATTGAATCAGTAGCGTCTAGACTGACCTAATAGCTGTTTTAATATACAGTATTTATGGTAGAATTCAAGCTTCTTCGCCCACAGGAGCCGCCATGAAAATCTTGCCCGCTGAGTTTGACGGCCAGTCAATCCGCCGGGTGGTTGACGAGGCCGCTGAGGTGTGGTGGTTTTCTGTGGTGGATGTGGTGCAGGTGCTGACACAGCAGGCGGACAGCCTGACTGCGCGTAAATATTGGAATCAGCTCAAGCGCCGCCTGGGTTTAGAAGGCAGCCAACCGGTGACAAACTGTCACCGACTGACATTGCCCGCCGCCGATGGATCTACGGATAAAAAAACCAGTCATTTAAGCCAGTAGTCCCTGTCATTGGGACATAAGTAGCTATTAAATATGTAGCAAGTAATTTCACGATGGATGGCAATCATGGGCACCTCTGCCTTGCTTCAGGTCGCCCTATGCGACCTTCAAGCTGCCTGCACATCGAACAGAGGCGTAATTAATCATCAATAACGCGACATTTTGATTCAATCACATATTTAAGACATTAAAAACACGACGAATATGCAATAATAATATTCACTAATGCGACAAATCGCTATGAATACCCCGTTAAACCCCAAAAGCACGACTGCCCCGCAGGATGGTGCTTTGCTGCTGTACGCCGAGTTGAGCAGTGCGCAAACGCGGGCAGTGCAGCGCAGGCTACAGGCCGGTGCGTTGGTGTTGATGGCCAAGGGCATCGCCACCAGCGCGCCGCAGGCGCAGTGGCCCGCGCTGATCGCACGCGAGCGGGTGCGGGTGCTGGCCGCGCTGTTTCCGGGCGCGGTGCTGGGCTACCGTAGTGCGTTTAATGGTGGGCTGCCTGAGGCGGGTGTGCTCTACCTCAGCGGCACGTACAACCGCACGCTAGCGCTGCCGGGGTTGACGGTGGCTGTGCTGAAGGGGGCGGCTGCGCAAGCGGGCGACATGCCTATGCAGGGGCGAGATTTGTACTTTCCGTCCGAGCCGCGCTTGCTGCTGGAGAACCTGACGCAAAGCCGGGGGCTGGCAAAAAAGGCGGTGGGCAAAGCGGCGGTAGAGGCGCGGCTGCTGAGCATTTGCGACACGCGCGGGGAAGAGGCGCTGCAGCGCCTACGCGAGGCAGCTAGTGCGCTGGCCCCCACGCTAGGGTTTGCCAAAGAGTATGCCCAGCTGGATGCTTTGGTGGGCAGCATTTTGCGCACCCGCGCCTCACAGCTCACCACGGCGGCTGGCAAGGCGCGCACCGCGCGCATACCGTATGACGCGGAGCGGCTGGCACTGCTGGAGACGCTGGCCGCAGCGCTGCGCGCGCAGCCTTTGCGCCAGCCCGCAGAGGTGGCGCAAAGTGCGCAGGCGCGCACGCATTTTGCTTTTTTGGAGTCGTACTTTTCCAACTTTATTGAGGGCACCGAGTTTGACGTGCAAGAGGCACGGGGCTTTGCGCTGGATGGCAAACCGATTGCCGACAGGCCGAAAGATTCGCACGACATCATGGGGGTGCTGCGCCAGGCGGTGAGCCCGGCCTGGGCGATGCAGACGCTGGCAGCGGGCGAGCCGGTGCTAGCCCAGCTGCGCGCCAGGCATGCAGACCAAATGGCGCAGCGCCCAGAGGTAGGCCCAGGCGAGTTCAAGACGCGGGCTAACCGCGCAGGCAACACCGAGTTTGTAGACCCCTTGCTGGTGCGCGGCACTTTGGTTGAGGGGTCCAAAATTTTGCCGTCCGTGCCTGTAGGCACAGCACGGGCTTTGCTGGCGATGTTTTTGGTGGCTGAGGTGCACCCGTTTGCGGACGGCAACGGGCGGCTGGCGCGCCTGGTAATGAACGCCGAGCTGACGGCGGTGGGGGCGTGCCGCATCATCGTTCCCACGCTGTTCAGGGAAGAATATTTAGACTGCCTGCGCTTGCTCACCCGCGCGCATGACCCGCTGCCGTATATCGCCGCCATGCAGAAAATTCAAACCTGGACGGCGGCTTTTGATTATCAAAACATTGACCAGGTGATTGCCACCATGCAACGCTGCAATGCGTTTGAACGCTCGCGGGTGCAGTTTGAGCTGTTGACACCCAATGGCATATAGCGTAAGCAGCTATTAAATATATAGTGCCTAGCGTTTTCCCAACAAAGGGGATCGACCTATCTTGGAATTTTAGGATTTTTGTTTGGGCGGCGGTGAGAAGTCTTCAAAGGCTTTATGGCCAGCCCAATCGCCCACGGCGTATACACGCTGGTCACGCAGTCCATTAACCCCTTCGGCCCATGCCAGCAGCATCCGTTTGCCGATGTCTTCAAACCCTGGATGCGCCCGCATGGCCTGGCGCACCTGCGGGGCACCATCGGCCACGGCGTCGCTGATGGCTTGCACCATGCGCTGCTGTTCTTTGGGCTGGATGCCGAAGGTGGCGGCGATGAACTTTTGCAGGTTTTTGCCGGGGGTCCAGGTTTTTTTGCCCATGAATTCGATGCCGGGCGGGTTGTGTGCAAAGCCTGCGTACACGCTGGTGCTGAGCATGTCGTAGGTGGGGGACAGGTGCACGTCGGCCCGGCTGGTGTGCAGCAGGGCCAGGTTTTTGGCGTGGCAGTTGGCGTTGCGCAGCGCGTAGGTGAGCAGCAGGGTGGTGGCCAGTTGGCGATAGGTGCCCAGCCGCCGGTCGCCGGGCACGTGGTCGCGCACGGCGCGGGCTATGCGCTCCCAGGTGGTGTCGTATTTGGCGGCGGGGCGCAGGCCTAACAGGCTGCAAAAGTCTTCCATGCCCCAGTGGGCTTGGCCGTGCGCGTCTACGTCAAAGCGGTGTACCACAAGGGCCTGGCCGTCGTCAGATACCTCGGTTTTGGCGGTGGGCACAACGCGGCTGGCTACCTGCATGCACAGGTGTTCGTTCAGGGCTACAAAGGGCAGCTGGGCGCTGGAGCCTTTGATGATGTGGCGGCGGGTGACGAGGCTGGCCTTTGGGTGCTGCGCGAGGGCTTCGACAGGCTCAGCCCGAACGGAGACCGCTTCGGTCTGCGCGTCCAAAAACTTGGGCACCACGCCAGCCACGCCGCTGGTGGCGTGCTGGCGCACCAGGGCGGCAAAGGCGGCTTCGGAGTTGTCGCCTTTGAGCAGCGCGGCTACCTCTATGGGCTGGGCGGGTTCGCGCAGGTCTGCGCCTGGTGCGGCTACCTGCAAGCGGCCCACCATGTTGCGCCCCACCACGGACAGCAGAGCCATTGGGCTGGCACCCATGTACGGGCCAAACTGCTCTTGCAGCACTTGCAGCAAATAGCCTTCAGGCAGGTTCATCTGCAACACGGGGGGCAACTGGTCGTCCCACACATAGGATTCGGTGCGCACGGGCATGGTGAGCGAGACAAAATCGCCCTGCGCCACTTGGGGGTGGTAGGTGAGCACGCTCTTGAAGTCGCCAGACTGCTCCAGCGTGGCTACCTCGCGGCCCACTACGTAGACGGACAACTGCATCACGGCGCGCCCTGTGTAGGGGCGCCGCTAGCACGGCCCGTGGAGGCCTGTGCCCGCTCGCGGCGCAACGCGTCCAGGTTGCCCGCTTGGCCTTGGGCCGTGATGTCCAGCTCGGCACCCAGCACGGCCAATACCGCCAACAGCTTGCGCGAGCCAAACTCGGCCCCCCTGCCCCGCTCAAAGCGCGAGAGGGATTCTGGCGTAACGCCTGCCTTGGCCGCTACGTCGCCTTGCTTAAGGCCCAGCAGCTTGCGACGTGTGGCGACGGCTTGGCCGAGTTCTTGGAGGGTTTGCACTTGATATTTACGTCAATTAAATTCAAATTAAGTCGTATTTTTGATCAATATATCAAAATATGCAAGTGGTATTTACCGTAAGCGTAACTGACAGCACAGAGGGTGGGTTTGCGCGATAAAGGCTCTGTGGAGGCCCAAGCAAGATGCAAAGCCCATTTCAAGAGGGTTTTATGCCCATAAAAAAACCTGGTGTTTAGGATCATAGTCCTTGTCAACAGGACATAAGCAGCTATCAAAAATGTAGTGGCTAGCGCAGCCAGCCGAGCAAGCGCGGCACGTTGACCGCTACAGACAGCAGCGCGATGCCGATGGCAGCCAGGCCGACGTTGCGGTCCAGCTTGGCGGGGTTCACCGCCCAGCCGAGCCTGGCTAACAGGTAGTGGATGTAGCTGCTGGGCGGACGGCCGGGGCCCAGCGCGGCTTTGATGCGCCAGTGCGCGTCGGTAATGGGGCAGTAGCCCGCGCCCAGCCAGCGGCCCAGGATAAACCAGCAGCCCAGCATGCCCAGCACCAAGGCCAGGTGCGCCGCTTGCAGTGGCGCAAACAGCCAGCCCAGCAGCACAAACAGGATAAGGGCCACATGCACGACATGGCAGAGCAGATTTAAGGCAAAGTACAGCACAGCCGCAGTTTAACCATTATTTATGCCGCTAGTCCCTGTCAACAGGACGTAAGCAGCTATTAAATCAGTAGCTGATTTACTCTTCTACCGTTGCTGCCCCAGCGCATAATCTTGCACCAGTTGGCTGACGATATCCGCTTGCAGCGCGTCTTTGCGGGCTTTCAGCGGGTCGCGCGTGCGCAGGGCGGCAAGTTTTTGTTTGACGCGGATAAAGCTGGCGGGGCTGGGCACGCGCATGGGAGCCATGTGGCCGCTGGCGGCAACAACGGCTTGCTCAAAGTGGCCGCCGTCTAGCAGGGTTGAGCCGGTAGAAATTTGCACCGCCCAAAAATCGTCTTCGTGTTGGGAGACGCGCAGGGGGTGGGGGTCACCGTCCTTTGCGGCGCGGCGAATTACGTCAATCTCAAAGCCGTCGGCGTTGACGGCGGTGTAGAGCTGGTCATCACGCAGCTGGAAGGTTTTGTCGACTTTTTGAAAGACCGACAGCAGCGAGGTGTCTAGCCTGTCCATGGTGGTGACGAAGCTGAGGTATTTACGGGTATCCAGCAGCAGGTCAATATCTTGCGTGGCGGTGGCATCGTCCTGCACGCGCACGCCGCAGGCGCTTTCGTAGGCGTAGAGCGCGTGGGTGCCGACGACGATGAAGTGGTGGCCCAGGCCCGCTTGTTCCAGGCGGGTCAAGGTGTCTATCAGCACACGGGGCGCACGGCCCACGCGCAGGGCGCGGTTGCTGCGCTGGTGCTGGCTGAGTGCGGCTTTCAAACTGGCTAGGCGCTGCTCTACAGCGGCTTTGCGTTCCATGAAACGGGTGTACACCGCCTCTAGCTCGGCAGTGTGTGGCCCAAGGGACGTTTGCGAGCCCCGGCTGGCTACGCGAATGAGGTAGCGCTGCGCGCCCATCTCACGCCAAAACATGGAGCCGCGTACCTCTAGTGCCGCCTTTTGCGTGTCGCGCAGTGCGCGTAGCGTGGCCTCGGCATCGATGTATTGGCGGGTTTGGCCGGGGGTGAGTTCGATGAGGGGGTGCATTTTTCAGAGTAAATTACAATTTTTGTAATTTACTCTGAAAATCAATATAAATCAACCACAAATTTTATCGTTTTAGGCTATTGGTCGATGGCGCATCCACTGTCGTCGCAATGGCTTTGGGTTACTTTACCTGCACCCGCTGCGCCATGCGCATTGCCCACGCCTTGACCCTGCGCCACCAGCTGCCCGATCAGCGCGCCGACGGCCAGATCGTCCAGGTGGCCAAAGTGTTGCAGGCGCACGCTGCCCTGGCGGTCGATCAGCACCAGGCTGGGCGTGCCTTGCAGGCTGTAGGCCTGCATGGTGAGCGGAATATCGCTGCCCGGGCTGGCCTGGTCTACGCCTACGGGGTAGTCAATGCGGTACTCGTGCATAAACGCTTTGAGTGCCTCTACGCCCATGACGGCGTGGTGCTCAAACACGGTGTGGATGCCGATGACGGCCACGTCAGCTGCCGCAAAGGTGCCATGGATGCGCGCCGCCTGCGGCAGGCCATGCGACACACAGCTGGGGCACAGCATTTGAAACGCATGCAGCACCACTACCCTGCCGCGCAGACCGGCCAGCGTGATGGGGCTGGCCGTGCCCAGCCAGTGCGAAATGTGCAGTGCGGGGGCGGGGAAGGAGACGAGGCTCATGGGGTGTACAGGGAGGGGTGTAGTCAATTGGGCGACAGCGCACCTTAACGCAACTGGCTTTTGGGCGCTTTGCGCAGGCCAATTGCCCCTGAGCGGCACCGCATATAAGGCATACTCGATGACTCCATGTCCGCCCCCTCCTCCCCCAGCCCCCTCGCCTGGATCAGCCAGCGGCTACACCTCCACACCGCCCACCTTACGCCCACGGCCCGCGCCTTGCTGTGGGCGGCCGCTGCGGGGCTGCTGTTTAACTTTCTGAACGCCGTGATGCGGGGGCTGGCGCAGCATGTGCACCCGTTTCAGGCGCAGTTTTTACGCTATGTGTTTGGCCTGGTGGTGCTGCTGCCTTTGGTGCTGCGCAACGGCATGGGGGCCTACCGGCCACAGAACATTGGCGGGCAGTTTACGCGGGGTGCGCTGCATACCGTGGGTTTGTTTTTTTGGTTTGCGGCGCTGCCTAATATTCCGCTGGCCAATATGACGGCGATTGGCTTTAGCACGCCGATCTTCATCATGCTGGGGGCCTACATTTTTTTGCATGAGCCGATGCGCTGGGAGCGCTGGGTGGCTACCGCCGTGGGCTTTGCGGGGGTGATGATTGTGGTGGGGCCGCAGTTTAGCGCGGGGGTGAGCAGCGCGGGGGGCAGCACGGGTGCGGCCAACTCGGGCTGGTACCACCTGCTCATGCTGGCCTCGGCACCGCTGTTTGCGGCCTCGTTTTTAGTCACCAAGGCGCTCACGCGCTACGAGACGACGGGCACGATTTTGGTGTGGCAGGGCCTCACCGTCACCTTGTTCAGCCTGCCCATGGCGCTGCTGCACTGGGCCGCGCCTACCGCCTGGCAGTGGGCGGGCTTTTTGCTGTGCGGCGCGCTGGGCACGGCGGCGCACTTTTGCCTGACCCGATCGTTTAAAAAGGCCGACATCTCGGCCACCCAGTCGCTGAAGTTTTTAGAGCTGGTGTGGTCAGCGCTGATGGGCTGGCTGCTGTTTAGCGATGTGCCCACCGTCAACGCCATCGTCGGCGGCATCGTGATCAGCGCGGCCACGCTGTGGGTGGCGCGCCGCGAGTCGCGGGCGCTGGCCGTGGTGTCAACGCCGGATTGACGGCCCGTCCAGCGCCATGCCGTTGGCGCGCACCTTCATAAACAACTCCAGGTCGCGCAGCTCGGTGCTGCCGGGTGCAGGCAATGGGGCTTGCACGCCCGAGTAGCAGGCGCGCAGGCGGCGCTCGGTAGAGCCTAAGGTTTGCCAGCTCATGCGGTAGATGGGAAAGCCGGTGGGGTGGCCCTGGCTGATGGTGTCGGCGCGCATTTGCGCCCCCACTTTTTGGTCATGGCAGTGCATGCAGGCCAGGTTGATGCGGCCCATGCGGGTTTGGTAGAGCTGCTGGCCGCTGGCCAGGCGCGCTTGCCAGGCGGCATCTTGCGCTGGGGCGGCGGCTACATTGATGGGCTCGCCTTTAGCGGCTTGGTGCAAGGCGGCGCTGAGGGCCAGCACGTCGTCGTTGTCATTGGGTGCAATGGGCGTGCCCGCCGCGCTGGCGCTGCGCTGCTGGCAACGGGCGATTTGGTCTTCCAGGTTGTGCAGGGTTTTGCTGTCGGCAGTCAAACGCGGGAAGGTAGTGGCGCTGGTTTTGAGTTTTTCTATTGCGCCATGGCAGCTTTGGCACTGCGTTTGCCACAGGCCCTGGCCACGGTCGTTCCATAGGGCGATGGGGTTTTTGTTTGCATCGTTTTGCAGTGCCAGCAACTGCGGGGACAGAAACCCATTGCCACTGGTACGCGGCTGGGCGGCGCTGGCTAATGGCACGAGGCCCATGCACAGGAAGAGCACCCACGGTTTCATAGCGTTGCGCAAACGGGTGCGGGCTGCCAAGCGGCCTATTTCAGCGCGCGCTGAATCTCACCGCGCTGGCCGGCGTCGTCCAGCCACTGCACACTGAGCACCAAACCGGTGGCGGGAATGGCCGCAGGCAAGGGGACCGGGAAGGCCAGGTAGGGATTGGCCGAAATACCAATACCGGTTTCTGCTTCAAACAGAGTTTGCCCGCCCATCTGCGCGCGGATGCTGATGATCACGTTTTTAGGGATGCGTTGGCCAGAATCGAGCGTGCGGTAGCCCGACTCCATGGGGTGGCCAATCAAGAGTACGGCTTGCAGCGTGCCACCCGGGCTGACGTTGCCCGTGACGTTGAGCCGCATGGGGATTTTGGAGGGTGCGTCCATGGTTCTCAGCTCGCGTCAAAACAGGCCGACGAGGTGAGCACCGTGGGCGCAAAGTGGCCCAGCAGGCTGCCATCTGACAGCTTGGCCACCACCCACACGTCCTGACCGATGCCCAGGCGAATGCGGGTGTCAAAACTGTAGCTGGACTGCGGCGTGCTGAGCTTGATTTTGATGACCTGGGGCACCGGGTTGTCGGGGGCAAACACTTCAAACGATTCGATGGTCAGGCCCACTGGCGCTTGCAAACGCACGCCAATTGGTATGGCGTTGCCGGTGTCTGACAGGGGTTCGATTTCCAGCCGCGCGCCGGTGGGGCGCAGCTTGAGTTTTTGCAGCGTAGCAGTGTCCATGGTGTGAGCCTAATAGGTGAGCAGCCAATACTAGCGCAGAGTTTGCAGAGCGGCAAGCACGTCGGCTATCTGCTGCGGGCTGAGCATGGCACCAAACGGGGGCATCAAGGTATTGGGGTTGATCTTGCGGGCATCCACGACCCACTGGCGCAGCTGCGCAGGGCTGTAGCGCGAGGCCACACCGTCCAGTGCCGGGGCAAAGGTGCTTTGGATGCCTGTTTTGGCACCTTTTTGATCGGGTATGGAATGGCAGGCGGCGCAGTTGCCCAGGCGCTGGTCAAACAACACCTGCCAGCCTTGTGCAAGCGACTGCGGGGTTGCGGCAGGGGGTGCAGCTAGCGGCGTGGGTTGCGCACAAGACGTCACCAGCAGCGCAGCAATAACCAACGCACACAGGCCTGGTGTGCGCGCACTAAAGCGCATAAGGCCCATCCAGCAAACTTACGGCCACCCCGGCTTTGGCCGAATGTTCAGCAGCCAAACCCATCACGACGGCTTTCAGGCCGTCTGACAGACTGACTTCTACCGGCGCGCTGGATGGTGCGCTGCCTTGCCTGGCTTTGAACTGCTGCACGACGCTTAAAAATTTTTGGTGCTGGTAAAACGTGGAGCCATTATGGTCACCTGCCGCCAGCAATGCGGTGTCGACCGGGATGTCAAGTGATTGGGGTGCTACGGCTTTGATGGTGGGATGGTTGGTCCAGCCTTCTGGCCCGGTTTGGTGGCGCTGGCTGACGGTGAGTTGCGCGATGGGGGCATCGCCCAGCTCAGCGGGCCAAAAGCGGCCTGGGCCAGGCACCTTGCATTCGATCTTGCCTTTGGCTCCGACGACGCACAACTCCTCCTGGTAACGCGCGCCTTCGGCAAACATGCATAAATCCAGCATGGCCCGTCTGCCCGCCGGAAAGTCGAGCACGACGTAGGCGTTGTCCAGGATGTCGGGTTGCTCACCGCCATACGATTCGTTCAGGTGGTTATGGTTTTGCCCACCCGAGGCAAACACCCGCACAGGATCGGCTTGCATGATGTGGCGCATCAAATCAAAAAAGTGGCAGCATTTCTCAACCAGGGTACCGCCCGTATTGCGCGTAAAGCGGTTCCAGTCGCCTACCTTGTTCAGGAAGGGGTATCGATGCTCGCGGATACTGAGCATCACCGCCTGGCCGGTGTAGTGCTGGCGGTGCGCCTCCTGGATCAGCTTGGCAATGGGGGGCATGTACCGGTATTCCATGGCCACCCAGATCGGTGCGGAGTAACTCGCGCCGAGTTTGCGCAAGGCATGGACACCATGCAAATCGGTGCAGGCGGGTTTCTCGATCAAGATGGGTTTGTGACCGGCCACACCGGCATCGGCAATGCGTTGGAGTTGGTCGGCATGCACATGGTTGGGGCTGGTGATCACCCACGCATCGATATCGGAGCGCGACAGGAGTGCAGCGAGGTCGGCGGCAAACTCGGCTTGCGGCGCATAACGGGCGGAGAGTGCGCGCATGGCTGCATCGGGTTCAAAGATCGCCGCAACCTGAACGCCTTCGATCAGCGCCAGGTTACGCAAATGCTCCTGCCCCATCATGCCGCAGCCGATGAATCCATAGCGTGTTGGTTGCGGGTTTGCTGGCTCAGTCATTGATAAGTCTTTCAGGGTCTAAAAATGGCATTTCGGGTTATTTCAACCGGTTCACATATTGACAGCGTTCGGGGTCGAACCAGGTGATGGAATACTCCTCCATCTGGTTTTTTTCAGACCATGCACTGCGCTCAATGCGGAGGCAGACAGCGCCCACCGCAGGCACAAACATGCTCGGCGACCAATGCGGGACAACGCCTGCACCAATGCGGTCCTCTGCATGCGATATCCAGAACCCCAGACGCTGCTGGTAGAAATAATACATCGCCTCCCCCAGATCTTCGATGCTCAGGTGGGGATCATGCCGTGCATCGAAATATATTTCCTCAATGGCGACCGGCAGCGCATTCAAGCTGCGCAGCCTGCGCACACGGTAACACGGCTCCTGCTTTTGCTTGTCAGCAGGGTTAAATGATGGCACAAACGCCGGGCGCTTCATTTTCTGGAAATCCATCACCAATGCGGTGGGCAGCCCTCCGCCACGGGCCAGCTCCAAACGAAAAAACTCGTACACACTTTTGCTTTTACTTTGGTTGTCGACCCGTGTATTGCTGCGGATGTAGGTGCCCGAGCCTTGCCGCCGTTCCAGCAAGCCGCGCGCATCCAGCTCTGTCAAGGCTTTTCGCAAAGTTCCCACGGCCACGCCAAGCTGGTGCGACATTTGCGCCTCGGAAGGCAGGCGGTCGCCCTGCGTCCAGCGGCCTGCGGCAATTTCGCGCGTCAGCAACTCACTGATCTGGATATAGAGCGGCAATGTGGCTGACGCTGCTGGAATGAGCGTATTTGGCATGGATTTATTGTAGTCACAGATCCAGGAGTTTTAAATTTATTTGACAAAAGTCATTTACTATTGATATAGTCAAGGAATGAATGCTATTCCAGACCCCATCCACCATCCCATCGTTCCCGTGAAAAGCCAGGACACCGATGCCGCAGAAGTCGCCTGGTTCGCACCCCTGTGCTCGGACGACTACCGCTACCTGGGCGTACCCGATGGCAATTTGCGCAGCAGTTGGGAAAACACCAGCCGCATTGCGCAAACGGCGGATCGCCTGGGGTTTCGCAATATCCTGTGCCCGTCGTCTTACCAGGTGGGGCAAGACACCTTGAGTTTTGTCGCCGCCATGGCCCCGTTGACCCAGCAGATGAATATGCTGGCCGCCATACGCTGCGGCGAGATGCAGCCGATCATGCTGGCGCGCACGGTGGCTACGTTGGACCACATGCTCAAAGGCCGCTTGACGCTGAATGTGATCTCTTCTGATTTTCCCGGTGAAGTGGCCAGTAACGAACATCGCTACCAGCGCTCCAAAGAGGTGGTTGAAATCCTGAGGCAAGCCTGGACGCAGGACGAAATCAATTACGAAGGAAAAATCTACAACTTCAAAGGGCTGTCAACCGCCCCGGTGAAACCTTATCAGCAAAATGGCGGGCCCCTGCTCTACTTTGGCGGCTACTCGCCCGATGCCGTCAATCTATGCGCCGAGCATTGCGATGTGTACCTGATGTGGCCAGAGGCAGAGAACCAGTTGGCCGACCGGATGCGCGTGGTCCATGAGCGGGCGCAGCATTACAACCGGGTCATTGACTACGGCTTGCGCATCCACATGATCGTGCGGGACACTGAGATTGAAGCGCGTGAGTATGCGGACGATCTGGTGAGCCAGCTGGATGATGAGATCGGGCGGCAGATTCGGGAGCGCGCATTGGATGCGAAAAATTTTGGTGTCTCCATTCAAGCCAAAAATCGTGAGCTGGCTGATGCGGCGGGATATATCGAGCCGCATGTCTGGACCGGCATCGGCCGCGCCCGGTCAGGTTGTGGCGCCGCTTTGGTGGGCAGCGTAGACCAGGTCATGGGCAAAATTGAGCGCTATAAAAAGATGGGCATCCGCGCCTTTATCTTCTCCGGTTACCCGCATTTGAATGAGTGCGAAATTTTTGGTACCAAAGTGTTGCCCCATTTAAAAACCTGCTCACTGCCTGAACTGTATGGCCGCGTGCCAACCGCCGTTCCTGCCACTCCGCTCGGTGTGGGCGTGCGAAAGTAAGCGCAGCACCGCACCTGCTTTCCAACCGCTTCACATCCACTCCGGCGCGTACCCACTCGACCACTCACAAAGACCCTATGCAGTACATCAACATCCATCCCAACTTACCCGCCTTCAGCCGGATTGTCTACGGTGCCTGGCGCATGACCGATGGAGTCAACAACTCTGTGACTGACGCGTTGGCAAAAATCAAGGCCTGTCTGGACATTGGCATCACCACTTTTGACCATGCTGACATCTACGGCAACTATGCGTGCGAAGAGTTATTCGGTAAAGCACTGCAATTGGATGCATCGATCAAAAGCAAGCTGCAGATCGTCACCAAGTGCGACATCATGCTCAAGAGCGACAAGTACCCTGCGCGCCGCGTCAAGCATTACGATACTTCGCCTGCACATCTCCGTGCGTCGGTGGAGGCCTCGCTCAGCCGCCTGGGTGTGGATGTCATTGATGTACTGCTGATGCACCGTCCAGATCCCTTCATGGATGCCGCAGCAACCGGTGGGTGTCTGGACGATTTGGTAAAAAGCGGCAAGATCCGCGCCGCAGGCGTATCCAATTTCATGCCATGGGATTGGACACTGTTGCAGACCCATATGCGCACTCCCCTGGTGACCAACCAAATCGAATTGAGCCTGCTCTCGCATACGGCGTTGACCGATGGCGTTCTGGCGCAAGCGCAGCAACTGCAAGCGCCGCCCATGGCATGGTCTCCGCTGGCGGGCGGCGCTTTGTTTGGCGACGATCCCACTGCCGTGCGTGTACGCGCAGGGCTGCAGCGCATTGCAGCGCAGTATGCGGTCGATATGGAAGCCGTGGCCGTGGCCTGGCTATTGGCACACCCGGCGCGCATCATCCCCGTCATGGGCACCAACAATGTAGCGCGTATCGCCAAACTGGGGGACGCTTTCAAGGTGTCCCTGTCACGCGAAACATGGTTTGAATTGCTGGAGCTGGCTGAGGGAAAGGAAGTCGCATGAAACCAGATCCTATGGCATATGCCTCGCAAAGCCTGAGCTTGCATCAGCCGCATCAGAGTGCCTATATGCCGCCCTCTATCAAGGATGCCATGGCCTGTTTTGGTACTGGGGTCACCGTCATAACCACGCACCACGAAGGCCAGGACTGGGGAATGACGTGCAACTCTTTCAACACCGTCTCGCTGGACCCAGCCATGGTGCTATGGTCTATCCGCAAAACATCCCAGAGCCGCGCTGCCTTTGAGGCTTCCGATGGCTACACCGTGAATATTCTTTCCACCCACCAACATGCGCTTGCCATGCGATTTACCCAAGGCACCCAGACGGAGCGCTTTGCTGGCACCGAGATGCTGCGCACTGAAGGCAATCACCCCCGCATTGCAGACACGCTGGCATGGTTTCGCTGCGCGCTGGAAAGCTCCGTCAGCGCGGGCGACCATCTGATTTTGATTGGCCGTGTACTCGAATATGGAATTACCAACGACAGCCAGCTTGAACCGCTGCTGTATGCCAAACGTGCTTTTGGAAGTTTGAAACCAAAGCACATGTAGCACCTTGGGTTCCTGCGCTTGCTGCAACCCCTGCACTTATTTGGTGAGTTGCTGCTCCAAGTCTTGCAGTACCTTGTAGCACGGCAGCACTTTGGCCACACTGCTATTGGGCTCCCGGCCTTCCCGTATGGCGGCAAAAAATTCGCGGTCCTGCAGCTCGATGCCGTTCATGCTGACATCCACCTGGCTCACGTCGATTTTTTCGTCCTTGCCGTTGAACAAATCGTCGTAGCGCGCCAGGTAGGTGCCGGTATCACCGATGTAGCGGAAGTAGGTGCCCAGCGGGCCGTCGTTGTTAAAGCTCAAACTCAGCGTGCAGATGGCCCCGTTGGCCGCCTTGAGCTGGATGCTCATGTCCATGGCAATGCCCAGCGCGGGGTGGATGGGGCCTTGCACGGCGTTGGCTTTCACAATCGGGCTGCCGCACTGGTAGGCAAATAAATCGACCGTGTGCGCGGCGTGGTGCCACAGCAAATGGTCGGTCCAGCTACGTGCCTGTCCCAGCGCGTTCATATTGGTGCGGCGAAAGAAGTAGGTTTGCACGTCCATCTGCAAGACGTTGAACTCGCCAGCTGCAATTTCCTTTTGCACGTACTGATGGCTGGGGTTAAAGCGGCGGGTGTGGCCGCACATGGCCACCAACCCGGTTTGCTTTTGCGTATCGACCACGGCTTGCGCGTCTTGGTAGCTGTCGGCCAGCGGGATCTCTACTTGCACATGCTTGCCTGCTTTCATGCAGGCGATGGCTTGCGCAGCATGCATTTGCGTGGGGGTGCAAAGAATGACGGCATCAACCTCTTTGAGCGCCAGACTGTCGGCCAGGTTGGTCGTCACATGCTTGATGCCATATTTGGCAGCAATCTCCTGCGTCTTGGGTAGCTCACGGCCAATCAACGAGACGACTTCTACACCGTCGATGTTTTTAATGCCGTCGATATGCTTGATGCCAAAGGCACCCGCGCCAGCCAGGGCAACTTTGATGGTTTTCATACTTGGTTCTCCAAAATTAAATGTCCTACTGCCGTGTTGGACGCAGGCACATGGTAGAAACGGTGGGCGACTTTGGGTGCTTTGCCGCCGTTCAAGTCGGCCAGCGCACCGCGCGCGGTGAGCCACATCACCAGCTCAATGCCTTCGCTGCCCGCTTCGCGCACATAGTGGATGTGCGGCACAGCGGCTTGCGCCTCGGGGTCCTTGATCATCAAGTCCATGAAGTTGGCATCAAACTCTTTGTTGATCAAACCTGCGCGTGGGCCCTGGAGCTGGTGGCTCATGCCGCCGGTGCCCCAGATTTGCACGTTGAGGTCTTTGTCAAACGACTCTACGGCTTTGCGAATGGCCTTACCTAAATTGAGGCAGCGCTTGCCCGAGGGCACAGGGTACTGCACCACGTTGATGGCGATGGGTATCACCGGGCAGGGCCACTCGGTGGGCTGGCCACACATGAGGGTGAGCGGCACCGTCAGGCCGTGGTCTACGTCCATCTTGTTGACGATCGTCAGGTCAAAGTCATCCTGAATCACTGACTGGGTGATGTGCGCGGCCAGCTCGGGGTGGCCTATCACCTTGGGCACGGGGCGCGGCCCCCAGCCTTCGTCGGCCACGGCATATTCTGCGGCGCAGCCGATGGCAAAGGTGGGAATCATCTCCAGGCTGAAGGCCGTGGCGTGGTCGTTAAACACCAGCAAGATGACATCGGGCTTGTTGTCCTTGAGCCACTGTTTGGAATACTCATACCCCTTGAACAGGGGTTGCCAATACGGCTCATGCGTCTTGCCCAAATCAACGGCTGCGCCAATGGCAGGGACATGGGAGGTGAAAACACCGGCGGTAATACGTGCCATCTTAGGTGCTCGCTTTCTGTTGTGGATTGCTTTGTGATTTGCCCTGTGGTTGACGGTTGGCCTGCGCATCACCACCCTCGCCTACGACGCGGTTGCCTTCGATGCTGCGACCACCACCAATCATCATGTTGCGGTACTCGTCCTCGGTCATGCCGGTCATGCTGCCCGCCATTTGCTGGAAGCTGCGGCCATGCGTGGCACCGAGTTTGGCAAGGAAGTAAATGTTGCCGCCCAGCGAGATGGCCTTGTTCAAGTCCACGTCCAGCACAGCCTGCTTTTGCGCCTCGGTCATCGGCCATTCATCCAGGTATTTGCGTTGGTTGGCCTTGAAGCGTTCGCGGTTTTCATGCTTCATGAGCGACATACAAAACTGGTTGAGATGGAAGCCAGCGCGCGACTGGTCCATGTCAAACATGGTCGTGCCGGGCACATTGAGATAGGGTTTTTCCAGGGACATAATTAATCTCGGTATGGTTCGTGTCAACAGTTGGCAAGAGATGCTTTATGACGAGTTGGGCTATAAATAGTGCCGCGTGGTTTGTCGATCAGGGATTTATTTCTGAAATCGTTTTGCAAGGCTTGGTCATTGGTGCAAAGAACATGCCCACGCTTGCGATCTGCTCTTGCCAGCGCAATGACATGATCATCATTTGATTGACAGCGCTCTTTTATTTGGTCTAGTTGAATGTCAATTAACGCACTACTCACCTTGAATGCACGACCACTTTGAGCCAATGAGGCAATCACCCCGAGTACCCCAGCAATTTTGTATTCCTCAGTAAGCTTCCCTCCATGAATTAAAGTGAGTCGATTTGAAAAAATAGTTTCTCGTAATTTTTGATAAGAAGTATCACTCGTTTTTTTAAACACAACTGAGCACAAATTTGCATCAACTATTAAGCACATAGAATTTTAGTCTCCCAATAAAGCCATCTGCTCAAGTAGAAAAAAATCGCGATAACCTTCAGGAGCATTTAACACATTGCCGTCTAGATCAATTTCAAGAACATGCAGTTTGGTTTGGCCATTTTTCTTCTCTAGGAAGAATACTTTTACGTCGCTCGCTTTCAGGTGAGCGCGTTTTACCTCTAGGCGCAAGCGATCAACTAAGTAGTCGCTATGGGTCTCAACCACTACAGTTTTTCTATTTTTGGAAACCCAATCCTTAATCATCGAACCCAGTGCAGCTTGCGCTTTGGGATGCAAATGTACTTCCGGCTGTTGTAGCAAAAGTGTAGTGTTTGAACCTGCTCTTTGTGCATCCACGATTAAAGGCAAAATTTGACTAATGCCATAACCCACGTCCATCAAATTAGTGTTTTTTGCACCCATTTTCACTTGCACTTGGAATGGATCTCCACTTCCGCGACCTAGCTGCTTGACTCCAATATCAGTAAACATTTCAGAATAACTGCCAAAATCCTTCAATGCATCATGAAGCGCTTTTGCTTGCTTGTTATTCGGATCAGTCGCGCGCGCTAGTAACAGAGGGACGTGATCTCCCTCTGGAGAAAACTCATCACTTAACTGATCATATGTACGCTTGGGGCGTGACCGCATTGGCGCAAAAGCCATAGCAGAAAGGCCGTGACTACGGACAACTCGTCCTCCAAATAGCATATGCACTAGAAAATCGAAATCATCCTCTTTGAGTCTGTCGCTTTTATTGGATTTTTTTTCTTTTTCTCGTTTGTCATAGAAAGCGCGGAATACACCTTGTAGATTCAACCCTTGAGGACTTGTATCAGGCGACATCATGGAATCAATTTTTAAGTCGGTAGAAAAATTGAATTGATCTAAACGATTAATGGATTCAAAGCCCTTTTCATAGAAAGCAACGGCCATGTTTCCCATCCACGCGAATACGTGGCACGGTACGGGTAAGCCATCATTTTCCCTAAATGCAGCGATTAAGCCTGTAGATACCTGTTTCTCTGATCTCTCCTTGGATCGGCCGAATCGATCATGCACATCTGCTTGAAATCCAACAGAAAAATGGTTAATTCCTTTTTTGGTGTTAGCGAGCGTTTTATAGCCGCCAAATTCAAATGGAAATTGATTAAAAAAATTACCACTAAACGGAAAACCATCTTGATGCACCACCGCCAGCATTCCTAGCAATGTAGATTTACCCGCACTGTTTTCGCCTAACAGTACTGTCGCTGGTGCAATAGGTATTTCATGCCACCCCTCAAAGGAGCGTACATTCTCAAGATAGAGTCTCATAACATTTCACCAATCATTTCAAAACGCACTTAAGGTATCAGATCAACAATGGTGATTCGACACCGATTTCAAGTATGCCAATAGAGTTTCATGGGATTATCCACTAACAGTTTTTGTTGCAACTCTTTGGTCGTGGCGATCTGTGGAATGAAGTCCACCAGCAAACCATCATCGGGCATATGGTTTTTCAGGTTGGGGTGGGGCCAATCGGTGCCCCAGAGCACACGGTCAGGGAAGCTTTCCACCAGTTTTTTAGCAAAAGGGACTACGTCCTGGTAGGCGCGCTGTTCGCCATTCAGTGCGGCAGGGCCGGTGGTGCTTAAACGCTCTGGGCAAGTCACCTTGCTCCAGATGTTGGTGTGCTCACGCATCATCTTCAGAAACAGCGCAAACTCCGGGCCGTCCACCGGCTTGGTCGTGTCGGGGCGGCCCATGTGGTCGACCACCACGGTGGTGGGCAGTGTGGTGAAAAAGTCGTACAACTCGGGCAAATCCACCGCTTCAAAATAAATCACCACATGCCAGCCCAGCGGGGCGATGCGGTTGGCGATCTCCAGCAGTACCTCGCGCGGGGTGAAGTCGGCCAGGCGCTTGACAAAGTTAAAACGCGTGCCCCGCACGCCGGCTGCGTGCAGGGATTGCAACTCCGCATCCGTCACATCGCGGCTGACCGTGGCTACGCCGCGTGCTTTGTTGTTGGATGCGTTGAGCGCATCGACCAAGGCACGGTTGTCGCTGCCGTGGCAGGTGGCTTGCACGATGACGTTTTTATCAAATCCCAAGTGGTCACGCAGGGCAAAGAGCTGCTCTTTACTGGCATCGCAAGGCGTGTATTTGCGCTCGGGTGCGTAAGGAAACTTGCTACTGGGGCCAAACACATGGCAGTGCGCGTCTACTGCGCCTGCGGGGAGTTTGAAGGTGGGTTTGCTGGGGCCGGTGTACCAGTCGAGCCAGCCGGGGGTTTTGGTGAATTGCATGGTTTTCGTTTTCTAATGGTCTGTTGAAGAATGAATTGGTCTACGATCTTGCTTTTGTATCCAGGCGAGGGGATCGACTCCTGGACTGTGCCCGCTCCGGCGCTTGGTGTGGACTGCGCAGCGGCATAAAGGGGGAGTCGGCGGCCATAAGCCGCCACGGAGGACAGCCGCGGAGCTAAGTGCGCCGTCGGCCTGATCCCGTACAAGACCAGGGCTAGCCAAGCGAAGCATGAACGAGAAATCGCAAATAGTCATTGAAAGAAACGTCAATAAGCTGCAACTGACCTGGAATGTCAGTCAGGCTTGATATTCGCGTCGCGCACCAACTTCTCGTAGCGCACCCGCTCGGAGCGCAAGAGCGCGCTAAACTGCTCGCTGCTACCGGGCACCACCTCGCCACCCACCGCTGTCATGCGCTCGCGTACTTCAGGGGTTTGCAGGGCTTTTTGCACCTCGGCATGCAGGCGCGCGACGATGGGTTTGGGAGTGGCCACAGGGGCGACAAAGCCGTACCAGACCGAGGCCTCAAAGCCTGCGTAGCCTGACTCGGCAATGGTCGGCACATCAGGGAAGATGCTGGAGCGGTTGGGGCTGAGCACGGCCAGCACTTTGAGCTTGCCGCTCTTGAAATGCGGCAGGGCCTCCAGCGCGTTGACCGCGACCAAGGGCACCTGACCACCGATCACATCGGTGATAGCCTGCGAGCCGCCCCGATAAGGGATGTGCTGCAAGCTCATGCCCGCAGCGTGGGCAAACAGTTCGATCGCCATGTGCGGGGTAGAGCCGTTGCCGGGGCTGGCAAAGGCAATGCCACCGGGCTTGGCCTTGGCCGCCTCGATCAGCTTGGCTATGGTGCTGTAGGTCACGGCCGGGTTTGCTGCAATCACCACAGGCACACGGCCTACCAACGATATGGGCACCAAGTCGCGCTCGGCGTCAAACGGTGCGGGCTGGTACAGCGCCATGTTGGCCGCAAGGGCATTGGCTGCCAGCATCAAGGTGTAGCCATCGGGCGCGGCATCGATCACGGCTTTCACTGCGATATTGGTTCCCGCACCGGGTTTGTTCTCTACGATAAAGGGCTGGCCCAAGCTGGTGGCCAGGCTTTGGCCAACGGTGCGCGCCACGATGTCTACTGCGCCACCGGCTGCGTAGCCGACGACAATTTTGACGGGTTTGGCGGGATATTGCTGCGCGGCGACTGGCAATGCAAATGCCGCGGCTGTAGCAAGCGCGGCAAGCAGGCTCACGCGCCGGGTAACGAGACGAAATGATGTCATAGGTAGGATTCTCTTAAATTTAAAACACCAAGCTATTGCGCCTGCGCTGTACCACGCAAACCCGCACGGTTGACTGCCGCCTGCAACACGCCATTACTGCGTACCTGCTGGGCAAACTGCTGCAGGTAGGGCATGGCCACGCTACGGCCCTGCGGCACGGCGATGGCCAGGTTCTCCAGGCCCCAACGGCCACCCAGTATGCGGTGGTTGGGCAGGCCATCCAGCATTTCAAACAAGATAGCTTTGTTGGTGGCAAAGGCATCCACCTTGCGCGACAACAGCATCTCTTGCGCCTGGTTGATGGACGCAGCGGGCACTAACGTAGCGCTCTTGTAGGTCTGCGACAGCACGCCCTGCGACGAGCTGCCCTGGCTGACACCCACACGCACGCCACTCTTGTCCACATCTTCGGGCTTCCAAATTGCCGAGCCCGCAGGCACCAAGTAGCCCAACTCCAGTTGCACCAAGGCGGGCGTAAAGTCCACATCCTTGGCGCGCACGGGCGTGGCATTGGTGAAGGTAAAGTCAATCTTCCCTGCCTTCAGGGCATCCAGCACCAAGGCCAGGCGGGCAAACTCTACGACCTGCACCGGCACGCCCAGCTGTTTGCCCAAAGCGTTGCCCAAGTCCAGCGCCACACCCGCCCTCTCGCCTTTGGCATCGCGCACGAGAGAGGTGGGACTGCCGGGGTACACGCCCACACGCAACGTGCCCGTGGGGGCCAAGGCATTGCGTACCTGTGGGTCGAGTGCAGGTGCGGTGCTGGCGCAGCCTGCGAGCACTGCAGAAAGCGCCAGCGCAGCATGAAGAAATAAACGTTTAGTCAACATACTTCAGTCCCGCCTTGGCCAGTGGTTCACGCATGTTGTACATGTCCAGGCCCAGCACGCCAGCGGCCAGCTTGGCGCGTTTATCGGCTTCTAGTGCCTCGCGGGCTTCGGCGGCATCGGCTACTTTTTGAGCGTCCGCTGCAGGCACCACCACTACGCCATCGTCATCAGCGATCACCACATCACCGGGGTTCACGTTGACGCCTGCGCACACCACCGGGATGTTGACCGAGCCCAGGGTGGACTTGATGGTGCCCTTGGCGTGGATGGCGCGCGAGAACACCGGGAAGTTCATGGTGGTGAGGTCTTTGATGTCACGCACGCCCGTGTCGCTAACCAGGCCCACGCAGCCGCGTGCAATGAAGGAGGTGGCCAGCAGGTCACCAAACATGCCGTCGTTGTTCTCCGAGGTGCAGGCCAGCACCACTACGTCGCCTGGCTGGATCTGCTCGGCCACCACGTGCAGCATCCAGTTGTCACCAGGGTGCGTCAGCACGGTAACGGCCGTGCCGCAGGTGCGCGCGCCGGTGTAAATGGGGCGCAGATAGGGCTTCATCAGCCCGACGCGGCCTTGCGCTTCGTGGATGGTGGCTACGCCGAATTTGCTGAGTTTGTCGACCGCTGCTTTATTAGCACGGGTAATGTTGCGTTTAACGATGCCGAGGGTGGTCATGTCAGATTCCTTTTTTCAATAATGCTTTATCCAGGCGCGGGAACACGCGGCGCGTGTTGCCTTCGTAGATCTGGTACTTTTGCTGTGCGTTCAGTTGCGTCGATGATTCGATATAGCGCTTGGTGTCGTCGTAGTAGTGGCCGGTCTCGGGGTCAATGCCGCGCACGGCACCGATCATCTCGCTGGCAAATAAAATGTTGTCAACCGGAATGACCTTGGTCAGCAGGTCGATACCGGGCTGGTGGTAGACGCAGGTGTCAAAGAAAATGTTGTTGAGCAAGTGGTCTTTGAGCAGCGGCTTCTTCAATTCTTGTGCAAGACCTCGGAAGCGTCCCCAGTGGTAGGGCACCGCGCCGCCGCCGTGGGGGATTAAAAACTTCAGCGTGGGAAATTCTTTGAACAAATCGCTGGTGAGGCACTGCATGAAGGCCGTGGTGTCAGCGTTCAAATAATGCGCACCCGTGGTGTGGAAACAGCTATTGCAACTGGTTGACACATGGACCATGGCGGGGATGTCGTACTCCACCATCTTTTCGTAGATCGGGTACCAGTGCTTGTCGGATAGTGGCGGCGATGTCCAGTGGCCGCCGGAGGGGTCAGGGTTGAGGTTAATGCCGACGTTGCCGTATTGCTCCACGCATTTCACCAGCTCGGGGATGCAGGTTTTCGGATCAACGCCGGGCGACTGGGGCAGCATGGCCACAGGGACGAAGTGGTCGGGGAACAATTGCGATACGCGGTAGCAAAGCTCGTTGCAGATCGCCGCCCAGGTGCTGGAGACATTGAAGTCGCCAATGTGGTGCGCCATAAAAGAGGCGCGGGGGGAGAAGATGGTCAAGTCCGAGCCGCGTTCTTTCATCAATCGCAGCTGGTTGAGTTCGATGCTCTCGCGCAGCTCGTCGTCGCTGATCTTCAGGTCAGCCACTTTGGGCATCATGGCCGGGTCTTTGATGCCCGCGATTTGCGCGTTGCGCCAGGTCTCCAGCGCCTTGGGTGCCGTCGTGTAGTGACCGTGGCAGTCGATGATGAGAGGTTTGGTTTGGCTCATGGTGTGTGCTTAGGGAGGTAATGACTCAGTAGATGGACGAGAAAAGCAAGTAGAAAAAAACCGTTTAGAGGAGCGGGCTCATGCCCTGCGCTATTTTTGTGGCGGCCGTTTCAGTGGCATTCAAGAAATTTAAAAATGCCTGCACCGCTTGGACACGCTCGGGCGCAACGCCCACAGGAATGCCAGCCGAAAACGTGGTGATAAACGCAGCACCCTCGGGCAAGTTGCCCACCACCGTGATGCCTGGCACGCCCAGCATTTCGCTCAGCTGCTGAAACCCCAGCGCCACCTGCCCGCTGGCCACCTTGCTGCCCACGGGCTGCCCCGGTGGCGGCACGATGAGTTTGGCTTGCATGGCCTGTGCAATGCCCCATTGCTCAAACAGCTTGGCCAAATAGTTGCCACTGGGCCCGGTGGAATAGCTGATGCTGGGCGCGGCCAGCAAGGCTTGTTTCAAGGCAGCAGGCGTGCTGATGTCGGGCAATGTGGCGGTGGCAGGCACGGCGACTGCCACGGGGGACTGCACCCAGTCCACCCGGCTGCCCGGCATGACATGGCCCGAGGCAATCAAGCGCTCAATCGCGTCACTGGCCAGCAGCACCATGTCCAGCGCCTCGCCGGCCTGCACGCGCTTGGCGGCGTCTACCCCGCCCACCGACTCGATCTCAATGGCTTGCGAGGCGTGTGCAGCATACGCAGCGCACAGCTTGGCCAGCAGCGCCTTGGTCGCCATGGAGGAGATACCCCGCAGTGGGCTGGTAGTAATGGGCATAAAACAATCAACCAATCAAAGTCTTCATGGCACTATTGTCCGCTCTAGCAAGCAAGACTTGAATCTAAAGCGCCCCTAGCTACTAGAACAAATACGTATAGCTGACCTATAGCTATGCCGATAAACTGGTGCCATGGATCTCAAACAGATCGAATATTTCGTACGCGTGGCCGAGCTGGGCAGCTTTACCCGCGCCTCGGCGCTGCTAGGCATCGCCCAGCCCGCGCTGAGCCGCCAGGTGCGCCTGCTCGAAGTTGAGCTGCGGCAAAACCTGCTGGTGCGCAACGGGCGCGGCGCAACGCCCACCGAGGCGGGCAAAACCCTGCTGGAGCACGGGCGCGGCATCTTGCACCAGGTAGAGCGCGCGCGTGAAGACCTGGGTCGCGTGCGCGGCGCGCTGGCGGGCCGCGTGGCCGTGGGCATGCCCACCAGCGTGGCCAAGGTGCTGACGGTGCCCCTGATTCGCGCCTTCCAGCAGCGCATGCCCGAGGCCTCGCTGTCGATCAGCGAGGGCCTGTCGGTGGCCATGCACGAGTCGCTCACCGTCGGGCGGCTGGATATCGCCCTGCTGTACAACCCCCTGCCCGCGCCCGATATGGTGCTGACCGAGCTGCTGCAAGAAGACCTGGTGCTGGTGCAACACGAGAGCCTGCGCAACAAGACTAGCAAAACCAGCAAAGCCATCAGCCTGCACGAGCTGGCTGCCGTGCCCCTCATCATTCCCACCCGGCCCAACGCTTTGCGCACGCTTGTAGAAACCGAGCTGAGCGCCGCAGGCCAGCGCGCCTCCATCGCGCTGGAGATCGACGGCGTCGCCGCGATGCTGGACCTGGTGGCCGACAACGCAGGCGCCGCCATCCTGCCCGCCAACGCCGTGCGCACTGCCGCCCACCCCGAGCGCTACAGCATGCGCCCCATTGAGGGCCTGCGCAGCCGCCTGAGCCTGGCCACCAGCGCCCAGCGCCCGGCTACACTTACGCAGCGGGCCGTGCAAGCGCTGATTGGCGAGCTGGTGAAGAAGTATTTTTAATGTTCATCGCCTATTTGATACTATAAATTTAATAGCTGCTTACGTCCTGTAGACGCGGACTACGACCTGATTTAATCCTTAAAACTCACTTTTATTACTCAACAAGGACACCCCATGACCACCACCCCTCCCCAAACCGCTATCGTCACCGGCGCAGGCTCCGGCGTCGGCAAAGCCACTGCCCTGGCCCTGCTGGGCGCAGGCTGGCAAGTCGTTTTGGCAGGCCGCACGGCCGACAAACTCAACGAGACCGCCAAAGCCAGCGCGCAGAGCGCCAACGCCTTCGTCGTGCCCACCGACGTGACCGATGCCGCCTCCGTCACCGCCCTGTTTGCCGCCACGGTAAAGCGTTTTGGCCGCGTCGACCTGCTGTTTAACAACGCCGGTATCAGCGCTCTCAGCACCCCGCTGGAAGACCTGGAGCTGAGCGTGTGGAACAACGTGGTCAACACCAACCTCACCGGCATGTTTTTGTGCATCCAGCAGGCTTTTCGCACCATGAAGGCGCAAACCCCGCAGGGCGGGCGCATCATCAACAACGGCTCGATCTCGGCCCACGCGCCGCGCCCCAACTCGATTGCCTACACCGCCACCAAGCACGCTGTGACGGGCCTGACCAAGACTGCATCGCTAGACGGCCGCAAGTACCATATTGCCGTGGGCCAGGTAGACATTGGCAACGCCGCCACCGAGATGGCCGCCCGCATGGCCACTGGCGTGCTACAAGCCAACGGCGTAGTGGCCATAGAGCCGCTGATGGACGTGAACATTGTCGGCCAGTCGGTGCTGTACATGGCCAGCCTGCCGCTGGAGGCCAACGTGCTGTTCCACACCGTGATGGCGACCAATATGCCGTTTGTGGGGCGTGGCTAGGCGCTGATTGCGTTGGCAGAGGCTATTAATTTTGCAGCTGTTTACGCAATTTTTTATTGGTCTAAAGGCATATATCACCGTTTTCTCTGGCTGTTTGCCACCGTCCAGTCGTACGGCGTGAAGGCAACTTGGTAGTCGGTGGGAATTGGCTGTGCGCTGTAACGCTGTGCATAGGCGATGAGGTTGGGCGCGGGTGACGGGACGAAGTCTTCGGTATAAAACTTCAAAATCTCGTTGAACCACACGGTGCGCTTAATGTGGTCTATGCGCAAATTACTTTCTTTGGAAAAGAAGCTGCGGGTTTCACGCTCTAGCTCTTGCTCCAGGTTGTCTGCGGTAAAGGGCATTCTGGGCAGCACGGGGCACGATACGGCAGAGCAATTTAATGCAAAGTGGATACGCGGCTCGCCCAACTTGCGGATCGTGTCGTTCTCAAAAGCGTACAGCGAGGTGGGCTCGCCTGCAATGTCGAATTTGCGCAACAGAAAAAATTGTACCTTGGCAAAGCCCGCGTGGCTGGCAGGTAGGCCCGAGGCGATCACGTTGTACATGGACAGCGCGTTGTAGGCGTTAATCATGTGGGCCAGCCGGGCCTGCGGGGTGGGCGCGACATTGAGCGGTGTGTTGGCAATAGCCTGCACATAGCGCTCCAGGGCGCGCAGGCCGCTGGCGCTGTTATCGGCCCGCAAAGCGGCAAAATTCACTTCGCCCTGGGTGTTGACATGGGCTTGCAGCACACGCGTGTAGCCCTGCTCTGCTTGCGCAATGGGCAAGGGTTGCTCGGGCGGGCCACCGACTCTAACGACGGTACTGCAGGCACTGAGCACGGTGAGGAACAGGGCCGCCAGTGCCAGTCTGAGCCCAGGCAGGCGGTGCCAAAGAGGCTGCTGTGCATCACGCGCTATCAAGTGAGAGACCCGCAGCAAGGGGACGAAATGGATAGCACGACAATGGGATTGGAATGTGCTAACCAACATGGAGTGCAGTTGCATTGAGGTCATGAAAGTGGCTCGGTGGTGTTGGGTGCGGGGACTGGGGGAGACTGGCTATAGTAAATTGCGCTCAAGGAGGGCTGCCTCACGCGGTTTGCCTTTGAGCCATTTGAGGGGAATGCGTACCTCGCCGTGCTGGTCAGGCGCTAACGCCAGGGGCTGCCAGGTTTCGCCAGTGGCTAACACGATGGGTTTGCGCAATATGCTTTCGCGTTCGGCGTTGTAGGCGCACATAGACATGGGCCCTTGCGCGGTGGCGGCCATAAACACACAGGCATCAATCCGCTCGGGGTCCAGGTCGCAGGCATCCATAAAGTTATGGGTAAAGAACGATATTTTGCGAACCGGCGGTACCACCTGCCTCCCCACAAACCATTGGCTGCGCGATTGCCACAGCATGCGCAGGGTGTGGCGGGCAAAGCCGCGCCATAGCTGGGGCTGCCTCAATGCCATGCGGGCCAAGGCCCAAGCCCCGCGCAGGCCCTGGTCGCGCGGCAGGGCTACACCCGCAGTGTCGCGCATGACCTGGGCGACAAAAGGGCCATCAGACAAAGCATCAAAGCGCTGCTGGCCAATGCTAAACAGCATGGCGTAGCGGTTGCAACTGCGGTGGCCGCCTTGCAAGGCATCAAAATTGAGCGCAATGCCCGCGCCCTGCTCTATGGCCTGGCACACGCTGGCTTGCGTCACGGTCACTGGGTCGCGCCCTGCCACCGTGCCACGCCCGGTGTCGGCCCCCAGCTGGAAGGACGCAAAGCGCACGACATCATTGTGCTGCACAAAAAAATCGGCCACCAAGGCAAGCTCGTGCATATTGCCAGCGTAGACGGTGGTGTTAAAAATCACCGACAGCGGCAGGCCACGGGCCATGTCGATGTAGCGCAGGCGCAAGCGGTTTAGTTGCGCTTCATTGGCATACCCCGAGCGCTCCTGCGTCATGTCGACGTGAAAAGCCACATCGTTCAGGCCATCTTGCACAAGAACTTGCAGCCATTCGCGGGTTAGCAAAATCCCGTTGGTAAACAGCGAGGCACGCAGCCCCTGCTGGCGCACATAGCGCACGATTTGCGACAGTTCAGCGCGGTCGCGCAGCGTGGGGTCGCCGCCCGAAATCTGCACATCAGTGTCGGGCCCATAGGTGTGCGCAATCTCGTCGATGCGCCGGTACAGCTCGGCCAGCGGAATATCGCGCACCGCCTCGGCGCTCTCGGACAGGTAGCACAGGGTGCAATCCAGGTTGCAGCGCTGGGTAATTTCGAGTGACACACAGCCAATAGACCAGCGCCGTCCCGCAGCTTGGTGCGGGCCCCACTGCCCCGTGCGCTGTAGGCGCTGGGTCAGTTGCGCGGCCGATTGCAGGCCTTGGTGGGATGGAGATTGTGGTTGCAAGTCCGAGCGGGGGAGCGGCTGCAAGCCTGAGTAAGGGCGCGAGGCAGCCGCAGCGGGGCGAGCTGTTGTGGCGCTGATGGGGGGGGATGGGGGTGCCAATGCGGTCATGTTCATCCTGTGTCGCTCTACCGCACCCCAGCCTTACAAGTCCATGCTGTCTGCACGGGCCAAGGCCAGCCCGCCAAACGGTAGATCTGGCGCAGTCGCGGGAGGTGGTGGCGGGTCATCACAGCAAAATTTTCCTCCAAATGAGATTGCCTAGGCTTTGATTTTACTGTATAAATAACCAGTTTTCATAGCCTACCCATGCCCAGCCCCGCTCTTGCCCTTTCTGCCGCTCGTCCTAGCCCACCCCCAGATGCATTCGCCCACCTGGACGCGGTGTGGCGCGCCAATGAGCTGGCGCCATCGCAGCAGCCTACGGTGGGCTCTGGCTTTGCGCAGCTAGACGCGGAGCTGCCCAACGCGGGCTGGCCCACGGGGGCGTTGATCGAGATTTTGCAAACCCAGGCGGGCTCGCATGAGTGGCGGCTGCTGCTGCCTGCGCTGCGGCTGTGTAGCCAGGTGGGGCGTATTGCCTTGGTGGGCAGCCCGCACCTGCCTAACCTAGCGGCGCTGAGCAGCATGGGCGTGCCGGGCAGCAGCATGATTTTGGTAGAGGCCAGCCAGCCCGCCGAGCGCCTGTGGGCGGCCGAGCAGGTGCTGCGCTGCCGCGAGGTGGCCGCCCTGATGGTGTGGCTGCCCCAGGCGCGGTCTGAACAATTGCGCCGCCTGCATTTGGCCAGCGCCAGCCATGCCAATGGCAAGCCGCGCCTGGTGTTTGCCTTTCGCCCGGTGCAGGCGGCGCAGGAGTCGTCTGCCGCGCCACTGCGCCTGCGCCTGGGGTGTGGCGCGCAGCACCAGTTGGAGGTGCAGATCATCAAGCGCAAGGGCCCGGCGCTGGAGATGCCATTGCAGATTGCGGCGCAACTGCCCGCCGTGTTGGCGCTGCGCAGCGCTATGGCCAGCACACCTGCGCGCGCGCTTGCTGCAACGCCAGAGATTGTTGTCACGCCAGAGGTCAGCGCACCCGCCTGGACGGTGGAAGTAAACCATGCTGTGGATCGCACTGCAACCCCCCGACGAAGCCGCAAGCACCCTGCCCTCGCCATCGCTTGAAAGCACTGCCCCCGCGCCTGATGTGCAAGCCCTGAGTTGGTGGGCTTTGCAGTTCAGCCCCCGGGTGACGGTGCTGGAAGGCGCGGTGCTGGTAGAGGTGCAGGCCAGCGAACGCCTGTTTGGTGGGCGCAAGGCATTGCTGGGCCGGATGCGGCAGGAGTGTGCCGATTTGCAGGTGGCTCGCATGGCGGTAGCGCCTACCGCGCTGGCAGCGCGCGGCCTGCTGCGCTGCATGACGTGTGCCGCAGTGCCCACTCAGCCCGGCGTAGCCGTAGCCGCCTGCGCGCAGCGCCAGCTTGCCGCCGTACTAGACGCTTTGCCGCTGGCCGCCTTGCTGGCCACGCAGCCCCATGCGCCCACCTTGCAGCGCCTGGGCTGCGAGCGGCTAGGTCAGGTGCGCGCCCTGCCGCGTGGCGGCCTGTCGCGCCGCTTTGGGGCCGTGCTGCTGACCGCGCTAGACCAGGCCTATGGACTGCAGGCCGAGCTGTACCCGTGGGTCGCACTGCCCGAGCAATTTAGCCTGCGGCTTGAGTTCAATTCCCGTGTTGAAGTGGCCGAGGGCCTGATGTTTGGTGCCCACCGCCTGCTGGGCAGCCTGAAGGCCTGGCTGATAGCGCGCCAGTGCGGCGTGACGGGTATCTGCCTGCACTGGGAGCATGACCTGCAGCGCCGGGGCGATGCCAAGGCGGGCAGCCTGGAGGTGCGCACCGGCCAGGCCAGCACCGACATGCAGCACCTGGCGCGCCTGCTGGCTGAACACCTGGCACGCACCACGCTGCTGGCCCCCGTGGTGGCCATCACGCTAGAGGCCTTGGCGGTAGAGCCGCTGCCCACGGCATCGGCCAGTTTGCTGCCTGACGACACCGCCAGCGGCGAGTCGCTGCAGCAACTGCTGGAGCGACTGTCGGCCCGCCTGGGCGCGCAGCGTGTGCTCACGGGGCATACCACGCCTGACCATCGCCCGCAGCGCATGCAGGCGTGGGTGCCCAGCACCTTGGCTGGCGCGGCGCGCGCTGGCACGGCCACCCCAACGCCCCGCAAATTGCCCACGGCCCCCACGGTGCAGAAGGCGCGCGCAGCTCCAGCTGTGCCCGACCACTGGGCCAACTACCCCTGCTGGATACTGCGCCAGCCCCTGCGCCTGGCCGTGGCGAAAGACAAGCCGATCTACCAAGGCCCCCTGCAACTGATGGCCGGCCCCGAGCGGGTAGAAACCGGCTGGTGGCCCGAGAGCGCGGGCGATAGCGACCTGACCCTGCGTGATTACTTCATCGCCAGCAGCGAGATGGCTGGCCTGCTGTGGATCTACCGCCAGCGCACCGGCCTGGCCCAGCCCAGTGCTTCGGGCGCGATGCAAGTAGGTTGGTACCTGCATGGCATCTACGGCTGAGGGCGCGCAACATGAACGCACCACCCCCCAGCACCCTACCCGCCTACGCCGAGCTGCACTGCCTGAGCAACTTCAGCTTTCAGCGCGGCGCATCGCACCCCGAAGAACTGGTGCAGCGCGCCCATGCGCTGGGCTACAGCGCGCTGGCCATTACCGACGCCTGCTCCATGGCCGGTGTGGTGCGCGCGCATACCGAAGCTAAAAAACTCGGCCTGCAACTGCTGATCGGCACCGAGCTGCGCATCGACATGCCCGGCTCAACCGCAGAGTTTTGCACCGTGGTGCTGCTGGCGCGCAACCGCAATGGCTATGGCCAACTGTGCGAGCTGATCACCGCCGCCCGCGCAGGCCACCCCAAGGGCCAGTACCACATTGAGATGGATGACTGGCCCGTGCCTGTAGGTGCAGCCGGGCAAGGCACCCCCGCCTTGACCGATGTGCTGGCCCTGCTACTGCCCCGGCGCGATACGCTGACGCGCGAGGTCTGCGGTGCCAGCTTTGAATCCATCCACCGCGCAGCCAGCTGGCTAGCCCAGCGCTTCCCACAGCGTGCCTGGCTGGCCGCGCAATTGCTGTTGCGGCTGGACGATGCGCTGTGGCTGCACAAGCTGGGCGAGGTCAGCCGCCTGACGGGCGTGCCGTTGGTGGCCACGGGCGGGGTGCGCATGCACCTGCGCTCGCGCAAGCCCTTGCTGGACGTGATGACCGCTGTGCAACTAGGCCAGCCGGTAGCCCTGTGCGGCCTGGCCCTGGCACCCAATGCCGAGTGCCACCTGCGCTCGCGCCTGCGCCTGGCCGCTATGTACCCCGCAGCGGCGCTGGTGCACACCGTGCAGATCGCCGCGCTGTGCCAGTTCAGCCTGGACGAGCTACGCTACGAATACCCGGAGGAAGTGGTGCCCACTGGTGCCACGCCCGCCAGCTACCTGCGCCGCTGCACCTACGAGGGCGCAGGCACGCGCTACCCCGGCGGCATACCCGCCAGCGTGCAGCAGCAGGTGGAGCATGAGCTGGCGTTGATCAGCGAGCTGAAGTATGAGAAGTATTTTTTAACCGTCTACGACATCGTGCGTTTTGCGCGCAGCCGCCACATCCTGTGCCAGGGGCGCGGCTCGGCGGCCAACTCGGCGGTGTGCTACTGCCTGGGCATTACCGAGGTAGACCCGTCCCGCATGAGCACCTTGTTTGAACGCTTTATCAGCCGCGAGCGCAACGAACCGCCCGACATTGATGTCGACTTTGAGCACCAGCGGCGCGAAGAAGTGATCCAGTACCTGTACAGCAAGTACGGCCGCGAACGCGCCGCCCTCACCGCCACCGCCGTGAGCTACCGCCCGCGCAGCGCGATACGCGATGTAGGCAAGGCGCTGGGCCTGGACGCGGCGCTGCTCGACGCCTTGGCCAAAAACCACCAGTGGTGGGACGGCAAGGCGGTGCTGCCCGAACGCCTGGCCGAGCTGGGCCTGCAAAGCCACAGCCGCAGCCTGCAACTGCTGATGGAGCTCACGGGCCAGCTCATCGGCTTTCCGCGCCAGCTCTCGCAGCACCCCGGCGGCTTTGTGCTGACGGGTGACCGCCTGACGCGCACCGTGCCCGTCATCCACGCCAGCATGCCCGGGCGCACCACCATCGAGTGGGACAAAGACGACATCGACGCGCTGGGTTTGCTCAAAGTAGACGTGCTGGCGCTGGGCATGCTCAGTGCCCTGCGCCGCGCGCTCGACTTGATGGGCCAGTGGCGCGGGCAACTGTTCCAGATGCAAGACATCCCCGCCGAAGACAGCGCCACGTATGACATGGTCTGCCAGGCCGACACGGTAGGCGTGTTCCAGATCGAATCGCGCGCGCAGCAAAGCATGCTGCCGCGCCTGCAGCCACGCTGCTTTTACGACCTGGTGGTCGAAGTGGCCATTGTGCGGCCCGGCCCCATCCAGGGCGGCATGGTGCACCCCTACCTGCGCAGACGCCAGGGGCTGGAGCCGGTGCATTACCCCAGCGAGGCGCTCAAGTCTGCGCTGCAGCGCACCCTGGGTGTGCCGATTTTTCAAGAGCAGGTGATGCAGATCGCCATGCTGGCCGCAGGCTTTAGCGCCGACGAGGCCGACAGCCTGCGCCGCTCCATGGCCGCCTGGAAAAGGAAGGGCGGCGTGCACAAGTTCTACGACCGCATCATCACCGGCATGACCGAGCGCGGCTACACGCAGGAGTTTGCCGAGCAGATTTTTACGCAGATAGAAGGCTTTGGCGAATACGGCTTCCCGGAGAGCCACGCCGCCAGCTTTGCCCTCTTGGTATACGCCAGTTGCTGGATCAAGCGCCATGAACCCGCTATCTTTTTAGCCGCCCTGCTCAACTCCCAGCCGATGGGTTTTTACGGGCCCTCGCAGTTGGTGCAAGATGCCCAGCGGCACGGGGTAGAGGTGCGGGCGGTCGATGTGATGCACAGCGACTGGGACTGCACGCTGGAGCAGCCTAGCCATGACCCCCGCAGCCAGGCCAAGCGCCAACCCGCCATCCGCCTGGGCCTGCGCCTGGTCTCCGGCCTCAAACACACGGTGGCCGAGCGCATCGTACTGGCGCGCAGCAAAAACCTGTTTGGCAGCACGCAAGATGTAGCCTTGCAAGCGAGCCTGGATGCGGGTGACCTAAAAGCCCTGGCCAGTGCCGACGCGCTGGCCAGCCTGTCGGGCCACCGCCGCCAGCAGGTATGGGATGCCTCGGCCCTGCACGCCGCGCCAGCGCTGCTGAAAGAAGCCCCGGTCGAGGAAGAGTTTTTAGAACTGCAAGCCGCATCCGAAGGCGAAGAAGTGGTGTTTGACTACGCCGCCTTAGGGCTGAGCCTGCGCAAACACCCGCTAGAACTACTGCGCCCACTGCTGCTAAAGCATAGGCTCAGCACCGCCGCGCAGTTGCACGATGCACCCAACGGCCAACCCGTCCGGGCCTGCGGCCTGGTCACCATGCGCCAGCAACCCGGCTCGGCCAAAGGCGTGGTCTTCGTCACGCTGGAAGACGAGACCGGCTGCGTCAACGTCATCGTCTGGAAAAGCGTCAAAGAAAAGCAGCGCCAGGCCTTGACGCAAGCGCGCCTGCTGGCGGTGGTCGGCCAGTGGCAGCGCGAAGGCGAGGTGCGCCATTTGGTCGCCAGGCAGTTGCTAGACTTCACCCATCTGCTGGGCAAACTCAGCACTACCAGCCGGGATTTTCGATGAAAAGAGTAGCTCACTACACTATAGTTTTAGCGGCTGCTTACGCCATATTTTATTGGGCTAGAGGCTCAATTCATGCTTCAACCACGGCTTGGATAATCGCTTGGGGCGCACAGGCTACACTTACCCACATCCCATTCCACTGACCGTTAGTCATCCCATGATTGCTCTGTACAAAAATTTAACCACTATAAAATCTATAGCTACTTACGTCCTGTTGACAGGGACTACCGCCCTATTTTGCCTCCAAAATGCCATGGCACAAGGCAGTGCGGCGCTTGCCGCCCCCTACCCCAGCAAACCGATCCGCCTGGTGGTGCCTTTTACTCCCGGCGGCAGCACCGACATCCTGGCGCGCGCCATCGGTCTGGAACTCACCAAGGCTTGGGGCCAACCCGTCATCATCGACAACGTGCCCGGCGCAGGCGGCAGCATTGGTGCCGACAAAGCCGCCAAGTCGGCCAACGACGGCTACACCCTGCTCATGGGCCACATCGGCACGCTAGCGGTGAACCCCAGCCTGTACCCCAAGCTGCCCTACAACCCGGTCAAAGACTTCGCACCCGTCGCCTGGGTGGCCCGTGTGCCCAACGTGTTGGTGGTGCACCCCAGCGTGGCCGCACGCACCCTGCCCGAGTTTATTGCCCACATCAAAAGCAAGCCCGGCCAGTTGAACTACGGCAGCGGCGGCAACGGCAGCGCGGCCAACCTGGCCACCGAATACTTCAAGCTGCAAACCGGCACCTCCCTCTTGCACATCCCCTACCGGGGCACCGCCCCTGCGGTCACCGACCTGATGGGCGGGCAAATCCAGGTGCTGTTCACCGGCGCACCCGCCGTGCTGGGCCAGGTCAAAAACGGCCAGCTACGGGCCCTGGCCGTCTCCAGCCCCACCCGCCTGGCCGCCCTGCCCGACGTGCCCACGGTGGCGGAGGCTTCATCTAGCAAAGGCTTGGCCGATTTAAAAGGCTTTGAAGCCGACCAGTGGTACGGCGTGGTGGCACCCACGGGCACGCCGCGCGACATCGTGCTCAAACTCAACGCCCAAATCAACCAAGCCCTGAACACACCCGAGCTGAAAACCCGCCTGAATAACGAAGGTGCCATCGCCACCCCATCCACGCCAGAGGTGTTTGGCGACTTGATAGTGAAAGAGATCGCCCGCTGGAAACCGGTGATGACTTCGGGGCGGGTGAAGGCGGATTGAGTCTGTTACATATCAAATTATCAAGGAATTTTCAAACTCTTTGAATTTGAGGTAAGCTTGTACAAATTCTGGGTGAAACGTGGTTTAAACATGGTTTTCACTCTCTATACTACGTTGTATCTGTATTAGGTAAATTCAATGCTACAAACCAGGACTATCGACATGTCACCCGGCTTTAGCCTTTTCGACACTGTTCCCGATGACCTGCTCCAGTTCGGTCATGGTGACTCGTTCGATGCCAAGCGCGTGCCCACGATGCTCGGGCTCAAGAAAGAAGACGTATCTCGCCTTGCGTCTGTGTCGGTAAAGTCCGTTCGGTATGACGATGCAATCCCTGAGCAAGTGCGCGAACGATTAGAAGAGATCGCCAGCACCATCAATATGGTCGCTAAGGCATTTCACGGTGATATTGAAAAAACTACCGCTTGGTTTCGCGTCCGCAACCCCTTGCTAGGTGACGTGTCGCCACGCGACATGATCCGCTTAGGACGGTACGAACGCTTACGCAAGTTCATCATCAACGCCATGATGGAGCGGGCTGGCCAACCTGCGACTGGGGCTGTAGCTGCCTGAGCCAGCCCCGCGCGTGCCCAAAGGTAAACCGACTATCCCTGCCAGGCGAGCGACTGCACCGCAGGAACCGCGAGGCATTCTTGAGCTTGATCGGTTCAATGAAGCGACGTTATCGCAATGGAACTCTGCCTCACGCGATCTCGATGAACTTGTGGCTGTTTTGTATTTTGGTCTGGAGCCTGAACGCCGGCGATTGCGCCCGGACTTGCTTGCAGCACTACAGGCAATACCGCTAACAACGGTTGAACTGGCTCGCTGGGCACGCGTAGTGACATACCAATATAGCCTGGAACCGTTGTCCAGCGCTGGGAGCCTTAAAAACATCGGTGGTCGATTCAATGCAGGCGCTGAACTGGATGCCAATACACTAAACCCTTGGCCTGCGCTGTATCTAGCCGAAGATAATGAAACCGCGTTTCGCGAAAAGTTTCAAATACCAAATGGCGAATTAACGGGCGGATTAACTCCGCAAGAACTAGCACTTGAACACGGTGTCAGCCACACAAACTTATTTGTTAAAGGGCATTTATCCAGAGTTTTCGATATGACAAAACTCGATTCACTGGCACCAGTTGCAAAGGTATTGGGCCGCATCAAGATGCCTCCAAGAACTCGGCAGATTCAAGCTCGCCTTAAGATTGCGAGCCAAGGAGTCTTCATGGTTCAAACTGGCAAACAACTCCATGAGATGGTGTTAAAACAAAATTGGCGCATCCTGCCAATTCAATATGGGTTGCCAGCACAAAGCCAAATACTGGCAGAGTTGATCCGCGCCGCTGGGTTCGAGGCGATCCTTTATCAATCCACCAAAGGCCCCGGCAAATGCTTGGCTGTGTTTCCTGATCTGCTTGACGGTCAATCATTTGTCGAACTGGTAGACAAATCACCACCCGCAGTTAAGCATGTGCGGCTCGATATCGACACGGCAACCGAACTAGCGGGCTGGGACATATTGCCGCCCCAGCTGCGCGCACGATAATGCCCACATAACTTCATGCTCAGCTCATTTTTAGACAGTTTTTTGGCTCGTTTTTCGGTACGTCAAGGAAGTGCTTTCAACGGTGTTACTCGAACGCACAGCATTCTCACCCCCGTCGGCCCTGTCCGTACTTACGACTCAGGGGCTGTCCCAAACACCCACAAACCCTGCGTCATCCTCGTCCCAGATGGCCCAAATGTGATCGACCATTACGATGCATTGATCAACCTTCTCACTCCGCAACTTCGCGTAGTCTGCTTCGACATGCCAGGCTTTGGTTTTTCATTGCCGCAAGCACACTATGCGCATTCACTGGACCAAGGCGCGCAGGCAGTGCTGGGGGTGATGGACGCATTGCAGATTGAAAAGGCCACGCTCGCTTTTAGCTGCGCCAATGGCTTTTACGCCCTGCGTGCGGCGCAAATGGCACCGCAACGCATTACGCGCTTGGTGTTGTCGCAAACGCCCTCGCTGGCTGCCATGCATGCGTGGACTGCGCGTGTAGTGCCATGGCCGCTGCGGGTGCCGGTGCTGGGGCAGTTGTTGGGCTGGTTGTTTAAACGCAAGGCGGCACATGGCTGGTACCGCATTGCACTGCCGCGCAGCACGGATGCCGCGCCGTACCAAGAGAAAACCTTGAACGCATTTAACGGCGGTGCCTGCTTTAGCCTGGCGGGAGTGGTGCAGGGCTTGGCACGCGAGGCATCTGCGTCACTGCACGGCATCACCACACCTTGCACCATGGTGTGGGGCGCGTTAGACCATTCGCACCAATACACCCTGCCGCAGTCTTTTATCGACTGCGTGCCGCATGCCGACATCGTGCACTTTGCTGACTGTGGGCACTTCCCGGACATCGAGCAGCCTGCGCGCTATGCAGCGCTGCTGCTGGCGCGGATCAGAGCCAATTAGTCCTCATCTTTGTCGTCGTCACCACCACCACCGCTGCTGCCAGGCGCGCGTGTCAGCTTGAGCACCACACCCGTCACTCCATTGATCGTGCCCGTACCACTGGCCAGCAGGTACAGCTCGCCGTCATCGTCCTGCGCCCAGCCGGTGACGGCCAAGCCCAGTGACGGGCGACCGGCGATTTGCAGTGTTTCTATCTGGTTCTTCCTGCCCAGGGTGAATAGCTGGCCATTGACGGGTGTGCCAATGGCACCCGAATAGTCGCCAAACACATACTGCCCGCGCAGTCGCTTGATCCTGTCGCCCCGGTAGACAAAGCCACCAATCACCGAGACCCGCACTGCGGGCTGACCTGCGCCGTCAACCTGGTCGTACTGGGCTAGCGGGTCGATCAAGCCAGCGGGCTGGCCGGGGCTATCCTGGTAGACAAAGCCTTGTCCCGCGTTGGGCGCGGGCCGGGTGGCTCCGTTGTCAAACAGGAACGTGCCTTCCTTGACAGGCCAACCATAGTTACCGCCTTTGACCACCAGGTTGACTTCTTCAATATCGTTTTGCCCTACTTCACCGGCGTAGAGCTTGCCGGTTTTTTTGTCAAACGACATGCGGTAAGGGTTGCGGAAACCGTAGGCGTAAATCTCATCAGCACCGGGCTTGTTGACAAAGGGGTTGTCGGTCGGTATGCCGTATTGGCCGTTGGCCGAGTTGCGCCCCAGCGGGTCGATGCGCAGGATTTTGCCCAGTACATTGCCCTCGGCCAGGCTTTGGGCATTACCACCCGCTACATGGCCAACGCCTTCATCGTCGGCCGCGCCGCCGTCACCTACCGAGATGTACAGCAGCTTGTCGGGCCCAAAGGCCACCGTGCCGCCGTTGTGGTTGAACTGGGGTTTGTCAATGCGCATCAGCACGCGGGCGCTGTTGTAGTCCACCGGGCTGTCTTTTTTGCCGGGCTGGGCCACCTTCCACTCAGTGATTACCGTGTGGCAATTGGGTGCTACGCCTGCGGGCTGGGTGCTGAAGTCGGCCGCGCCGACTGCGGGCTGGGAGGTGAAGGTATAGAACAGGCCGTTGCGTTTGAAGTCGGGGTGAAAGGCCACACCCAGCAGGCCGCGCTCGTCAAAGTTCAGCGGCGGGAAAAGGCCCAGGCGCACCAGGCGGTCGCTCACATCCAGAAATACCGAGGGTGAACCACCCGGCGTGCGCTCGGACACCGAGATTTTGTAGAGCTTGCCCACTTGGTCGGCCACATAAATATGGTCGTCATCGCCGGGCATGGTGGTGCCCATGACGGGTGAGACAAAGCCGCTGGCGATGGGCTTTAAGTCCACCGTGATGCGGCTGGCGGGAATCAGTGCGGGGATGGGGTCGGCCAGCGGCACGGGGCTGTTGGTCTGGGCCATGACGGCTGCACATGCCATGCTGCCCACGATCAGGGTGGCTACAAGGTGTTTTGCTGTGCTGCGGCGTAGACGGGGGGTGGACAGGCTGCTCCGGGCAGAGCAAATCGATGTGGATGGAAACATGGTGCCTCCTTGACACTAAGGTTATGGGGAAGGCCAATATACGCAGAGTGGTCCGGCTATGAAGTGCATAAAAGTGTGCTCTTGTAACGACTGGCATATTCACGCTTTCCCATGCAGTTCGTCATTGCTCTAGGCAAAAAGACCACCTCTGCCCTACATACACATACACAGTCGTTAGTTATTTTTCATGTTCTAACACCCCAGTGGGAGGCTGCACCAGTGGCGGGCGAGCCTTACACTGCACCCCTATGCGGACAATATCCATTTGCTGCTTCACTGCGCTGATCGTAGGCACGGCTATGTTTGCACTACTTTCAGCACGGGCTGTGGCCGCAGCAGCAACGGTGGAAAGCGCGCGCACGGGTGACATGATCAAGGTGGTTGCGCAAGCCGCTGTACGTGCACCACTGACTACCGTCTGGGGCACCCTCATTGACTATGAACGTTTGCCGGAATTCGTTCCCGGTATGAAAACCAGCCGGGTGATTGCCCGCAAGGGTGCCACCGTCACCGTGGCGCAAACGGGCGAGGCACGTTTTTTGTTTTTCACGATACCCATTGATGTGACCGTCGAATCCACGGAACTGCCGCACCACACCATCGAGGTGCAGCGCATTGCAGGCAGTGTGCGGCACCTGCAAGGGCGCTACGAGGTGCAGTTGATGGCTACAGAGCCACCTTTGGTGCAATTGCGCTGGAACGGCAGCATTGCGCCCGAGTCGGATTTACCACCACTGATCGGCCAGGCACTGCTGCGCAACCTGATCAAAACGCAGTTTGCAGGGTTGGTGCGTGAGATCGAGCGCCGCGCGGCGGCCCTAGCGCTGGCCAGCCGCAAGCCCATGAGCATGGCGGCACTGCCCCTGCGCTTGGCCATGGCGTGGCTTCTACGCACTGGTTGGCTGCTGTGTGCCGTGCTGGCCGCTACCGGGTGCGCGCTACTGCCCGCACCCGTGCGGCTGGATCGCTCAAGCACTGCGCCAGAGGTCGTGGACTGCGTCGACTGGTACAGCGCACTGGATGCGCAAGTGGAACGCGCGGGTGTGCGCGATGCGGGAGCGGCGCGCATCGCGGGCTTTCCCCAGCTGCGGGTAGACCGCTTTACCGCATCGCTGCGCGACAGCGTAAGCCTGGACACGTCGACTCGCCTGAACGCTCTGGTGCAGCGTCTGCAGCAACTGGACTTGCAGGCGCGTGAATTTGAAATAGCCAACTTGCCCGCGCAGGCGCGTGCGCACCTGACGGGCAGCGCTGCACTGGCATCTGGCACTGGCGATGCGCAGCAGCGCCTGCAAGACTGTGCAGCACGCCTGAGCGCATTCGACTTGGCCTCGCCCACCCGCACCCGAAGCCTGCTGGCGCGCTTGTACGTGCCAGATGACTATGCCAGTAGCTACCGCCTCTTGGGGTTGTACGCCCTCACCCGCCTGCCTTTTGCGCATGGCATTGCGCGGTTTGAGGCGCAGCGGCGCGCAGCCTTTGCCAAGGGCGATGCAGCCCCACCTGGCAGTACCCGCCTGCGCCTGTCGCCGCCCATTCGCACGACCCAAGGCAGCTTGTTGGCCTCGCAGCTCGCCCGCATGTTGGCAGCACCACCGCAAGACCCATTGGCGGTACCCGCGCCCTCCGTTGAGGATATGGAACTGCTGTATGCGCACTACGCCCCCAGCTTTGACATCGACATCGCCAGCAACGACGACCAACCCGGTGCGCCGGTGTGGACAGCAGAAGCTTTGGCAGTGGACACCCGCCAAAGCGTGGTCTATCGGCAGTTCGCGCACACGCGCTATGGCGCATATAACCTCTTGCAACTGATCTATACCCTGTGGTTTCCGGCCCGCACCGCCGCCCCAGGCAATGGGCCCGACCTGCTGGCAGGCCAGTTCGATGGCCTGGTGTTTCGCGTCACCCTGGCTCCCGATGGCACACCGCTGGTGTACGACACCATCCATCCCTGCGGCTGCTACCACATGTTCTTTCCCACCCCGGCCGCCCGCGCACTGCCACCACCCGAGCCAGGCATTGAATGGGCCTTCATTCCACAAACGCTACCCGCTATCGGTGCGCAAGATCATCTGGTGTTACGTGTTGCAGCGGGCACGCATTACCTGGAGCACATCCGCGTAGAGTCGCTGGCACCCACGCGCCCTGCGGATCGGCACTATAGCTGGCGCGACTACCACAGCCTGCGCTCGCTGCCCCGGCCCGCACCCGACGGTGTGCTGCAGCGGCGCAGCCTGTTTGGCCCGGAGGGTTTTGTAGCGGGCTCTGACCGCCTGGAGCGCTATCTGTTCTGGCCCATGGGCATCGCTCGCGCCGGCGCCATGCGCCAGTGGGGCCGCCAAGCCACCGCCTTTGTAGGACGCAGGCATTTTGATGATGCGTATTTAATGGAGCAGCGTTTTGACTTCAACACCCTTCATCTGAAGCCGCAGTCCCCATAGAAATCACCCGCTACCCTTTGCCGGCGCGGATCAGCGCATCCCGTGTCCGACGCCGCTAATTGCCAAATCGCCCCAGAAGTGGCTCGCTGCGGTACAGTAGCGGTCATCAGCCCATTTGCCCACACTGTCCATGTCTACCGTCTTCAACTTCACCTTCGTCCCCTGGTTTCGCTCTGTTGCGCCCTACATCCACCTGCACCGTGGCAAAACATTTGTGGTGGCGGTGTGTGGCGAGGCGATTGCGGCGGGCAAGCTGACCACCATTGCGCAGGATCTGGCCTTGATCCAGAGCATGGGCGTGAAGATTGTGCTGGTGCACGGTTTTCGCCCGCAGGTCAACGAGCAATTGGCCGCCAAAGGCCATGCGCCAAAATATTCCCACGGCATCCGCATTACCGACGGCGTGGCGCTGGACTGCGCCCAAGAGGCCGCTGGGCAACTGCGCTACGAGATTGAAGCCGCATTCAGCCAGGGCCTGCCCAACACGCCCATGGCAGGAGCCACCGTGCGCGTGATGAGCGGCAACTTCATTACCGCGCGGCCCGTGGGTATTGTGGATGGCGTGGACTTTATGCACAGCGGCGTGGTGCGCAAGGTAGACACGGCGGGCATCATCCGTACGCTGGACATGGGCGCGATGGTGCTGCTCTCGCCCTTTGGTTTTTCGCCTACCGGCGAGGCGTTTAACCTGACGATGGAAGAAGTGGCCACGTCGGTGGCCACGGCCTTGCAGGCCGACAAGTTGATCTTTTTGACCGAAATCCCCGGCCTGGCGCTAGACCCCCAGCAGCCGCTGGGCGAAGACAACCCGATAGACACCGAGCTGCCCTTGGCCGCAGCCGAAAAACTGCTGGCCAGTTTGCCGGGCGCGCAGCTACCCACCGACACCGCGTTTTATTTGCAGCACTGCGTCAAGGCCTGCAAAAGCGGCGTGGAGCGCAGCCACATCCTGCCCTTTGCCACCGATGGCGCGCTGCTGCTGGAGGTGTATGTGCACGACGGTATTGGCACCATGGTGGTGGATGAAAAACTGGAGAGCCTGCGCGAGGCCACGCCCGATGATGTGGGTGGCGTGCTGCAACTGATCGAGCCGTTTGAGCGCGATGGCACCTTGGTCAAACGCGATCGCACCGAGATCGAGCGCGACATCACCAACTACAGCATCATCGAGCACGATGGCGTGATCTTTGGCTGTGCCGCGCTGTACCCCTACCCCGAGGCCCGCACGGCAGAGATGGCGGCGCTGACCGTGTCGCCGCAGTCGCAGGCTCAGGGGGATGGTGAGAAGCTTTTAAAACGCGTAGAGCAGCGCGCCAAGGCGGCCGGGCTGGATAGCATTTTTGTGCTGACAACGCGCACCATGCACTGGTTTATCAAGCGCGGCTTTGCGCAGGTAGACCCCGACTGGTTGCCCGAGGCGCGCAAACGCAAATACAACTGGGACCGCAAGAGCCAGGTGCTGGTGAAGAAGCTGTGAGTTTGCCTGTTGGGTATGTCCAACTGGGAACTGCGAAATCTCGAAGATTGTCTCTGGTACATGTGGGTAGTTAGTCATCGACTGTTCACGTGCAAGGAATGTCTTGTACGCACGGTTGGGCGTTTATCATCCGCCCTCATACTGGAGTACCAGAAATCGGTCGGCTGATAAACGCCCAACCGTGTGTCACCAAAATAGCGCGCTACCCGTAGTTTCCTGTCAATTATCCCGGTGACTACGGGTAGCGCACTGCCCTGTGTGCAGGCGATATAGCGTTTGTAAATCGACCGATTTCTGGTACTCCAGTATGAGGGCGATTTGCAAATGCTATGTCGCCCACGCTACCAACGCACCGAAGGTTTTTGCCCTTCGTACAAAGTAGGTGTTACTACGATAAACCTGCCACGCCCCGCCTGATACCCTCGGTAGACCAACCCCCTCAACTTATCAACTGATCAACATGTTTGCCCAATTCCTCAAACCCGGCGATAACCAAACCCGCCTCGGCTTCGTCATCGCCAACCAACTCATCGACCTGAGCATTGCAGCACCCTCGGTGCCGCGCGACCTGCTAACTTTAATCAACCAAGGCGAGAGCGCGTTAAACAGCGCCGCCCAAGCCGCCAAATCCGCCCCTGCCTCCGCCCACCTGGCTCTGAACGCCGTGCAATGGCTCATGCCGATTAGCAACCCCGGCAAAATCATCTGCCTGGGCCTGAACTACGCCGAGCATGCCAAAGAAGGCGGCAACGCACCGCCTACCTACCCCAGCTTCTTCCTGCGCGTCAACACCTCTCTGATGGCGCACGAGGCACCCATGGTCCGCCCCAAAGTGTCTGACAAGCTGGACTACGAGGCCGAGCTGGCCGTCATCATTGGCAAGCGGTCGCGCCACCTCACCCCCGCCAATGCGCTACAGGCGGTGGCCGGGTATTCGTGCTTTAACGACGGCTCGCTGCGCGACTACCAGCGCAAAACCACGCAGTGGACAATCGGCAAAAACTTTGACGGCACCGGTGCCTTTGGCCCGGGCATGGTGCTGGCACGTGACCTGCCCCCAGGGGCAGCGGGCCTGCACATCGAGTCGCGCCTGAACGGCAAGGTCATGCAAAGCGACAACACCGGCAACAAGATGTTCCCGGTGATTCAAACGCTGTGCTGGCTCAGCGAAGTGATGACGCTGGAGCCCGGCGACGTGATCGCCATGGGTACGCCATCCGGTGTCGGCTATGCGCGCACACCACCTGTGTTTATGAAAGCGGGTGACCGCATTGAGGTGGAGATTGAAGGCATTGGCACGCTGACCAATACCGTGGTGGACGAAGTCTAAAACGGCATTACGCGTTAGGTGACGCGTTGGCGGAGCTGCGTTTGAACAGCAGCACCAGCAGCACCACAGCCATCCCCACAAAGGCCACAAATGACCAGTTGGCAATCGATCCCCCTAAAAAGGTCCAGTCCACCTTGGAGCAGTCACCACCACCCTTGAAGATCATGGGGATGGCGCGTTTGAGGGGAAACATCTCCACCATGCCGTAAAAATCACGCCCGCAGCTCACCACCTCGGGCGGGTACCACTGCAAAAAGCTCTGGCGGGCGGCTACAAAGGCACCGCCTGCGGCAAACAGTGCCGCCAGGCCTGCCAGCACGCTTTGCAACCGGTTTTTACTGCCTTTTAGCCCCATAGTCCACGTCACCAGGACGCAAGCAGCTACTAAAATAAGAGCATAGCGCTGCACAATGCACATCGGGCAGGGCTCCAGCCCCACGACATGCTGCAGGTATAACCCAAACACCAGCATGCCGATACAGGCCAGCGCGATCCAACCGCAGCCTTGGCGCAGAGTCAGGTTTTTCAGGTAATCGGGCATGGGCTATTCCAGTGAGAGACAATAGAGGTATTGGACACGCAAAAGCACCTTAGATTCCCCGCAATCTGTGACGATTTTGCTTTTCTCTTATTTACATTCACCACATTAGGATACGACGATGGCACGCATGGTTAACTGCATCAAACTGGGCAAAGAAGCCGAAGGCATGGATTTTCCGCCCTACCCTGGCGAGCTGGGCAAAAAGCTCTGGCAACAGGTCAGCAAAGAGGCATGGGCTGCGTGGATGAAGCAGCAAACCATGCTGGTCAACGAAAACCGCCTCAACCTGGCCGACCAGCGCGCCCGCCAGTACCTGGCGCGCCAGATGGAGGCGCACTTTTTTGGCAGCGGTGCGGACGTGGTGCAAGGCTACGTACCGCCCACACCTTGATCGAATTGCTGGATACGCTGCGGCCCCGTCACTCTGAAGCTTGCCTGGCGTCAAAACCAGCTTCACCGCCTATTTATATGCGATTTATGGCTGTAGTCCATGCAAACAGGACGTAAGCAGCTATGAAAATCATAGTCATCGGCGCTGGCCTCGCTGGTGCGGCCACGGCCCATGCGCTGGCCGGGCGCGGCTGTGAAGTCACGGTACTGCAAGCCAGTGCAGCGCCTGGCCTGCAGCCCATCCCGCGCACCACGCCCTCGGCAGGCCTACCCGTGGGCCTCATGGCACCCCACCATGCCGCCGACGCGCAGGCTCCAGGCAACATCTCCCAGCTTAGCCGTCTGGGGCTGGCCGCCACCACCGCCGCCGCCCAAGCCCTGCTGATCGAAGGCCAAGACTGGCTGCCCTGCGGTGCCTTGCAGCGCGCAGGCAAGCTGGGCCCGCAGGCGCACTGGTTTGCCCAGGCCGCCTGGGTCAAGCCCGCAGCACTGGTAGCCGCCTGGCTGGCCCACCCACGCATCACCCTGCGCTACGGTACAGCGGTGCAGCGCCTGCAGCGCGCCCGCGGCCAGGCACAGGCGTGGCAGGCCCTGGACGGTAATGGCACCCAGCTGGCCCAGGCGCAGGCCGTGGTACTGGCCAACGCAGCCCAGGCCGAGCTGCTGTGGGCCCGTATAGCGGCTGCCGATGGCAGCAGCCCTCCCCCAGCCCTCCCGCTGCACCAGGTGGCGGGCCAAGTCATCATGGGCCCCTGGACTGCCGCCTGGCAAGCCCTGTGGCCGCAACTTCTGCCTGAGCTGGCCGCGCACCGCCCCGCGCACGCCACGGGCCAGGCTACGGGCCACGCTTCCCACGCCCAGCCGTTTTGCGCTGTCAACGGCAACGGGCATTTCATCCCCGCCGTGCCCTGGCCAGGCGGCCCCATCTGGCTCAGTGGCTCGACCTACGAGCACGAAGTAGACGCACCCCAGGCCACCACCGCAGGCCTGCACACCAACCTACAGCGCCTGCAGCAACTGCTCCCCGCAGCGGCGCAACTGCTGGCCGAACAACACCACGCTGGCCAGTTGAGCGGCTGGGCAGGCAGCCGCTGCACCACGCGCGACCGCCTGCCGCTCGTAGGCGCTGCCGGTGCCCGCCACGCGCCCGGCATCTACCTGTGCACCGCCATGGGCTCACGCGGGCTGAGCTATGCCGCCATCTGCGGGCAACAGCTAGCCGCCATGATCACCGGCGCGCAGGCTTCTTGTTTACCTGAGCACTTGCAACGCGCAGTGGATGCGGCGCGGTTTTTTGGAGATGTATGAGTGAAACGCGAAAAAACTGGGAACGTGGCAGCGCGTCAAATATGAGCCAACCGCTGCACCGTATCTGGATAGCGCGCCGCCAATTGCAATAGCCTGCGCGCAGCACCACTCGGTTGCACGCGGCCTTGCTCCCAATTCTCCAATGTGCGGCGTGATACCCCTACCGCCTTGGCAAACTCCGCCTGGCTCATGCCCGACTGCGCCCGCGCTGACATCAGCTCCCAATGCGGGCCTGTCAGCACCTCGTCTTTTTCAACTGTGCCGTCCGAACGCTCAATACGCCGATGCACCGACCCATCTTTTTGCGTCTCAAACACGGTGCGGCGCGCCCAGCGCCCCGCTTTCAGCTCGCGCACAGCAGCAAGCAACTCCGCGCCAATGTCGCGCTTAGGCTTTCTTTTAGCAGGGGTAGTTTCAGTTTTACGCACGGTCTAACTCCTCTTTCAAGGTTTTCAATACATGTCCCGGAATGCTGTCCGTCTCGCTCTTGGGGTAAATCGTCAACATCCAAATTTTGCCGTCCTGCGTCTTGAGGTAGTAGCACACCCGAACGCCACCTGATTTGCCAGTCCCTTGACGCGCCCATCGCAGCTTGCGCACACCGCCCGAACCACGCACGATGTCGCCCGCTTCCGGCTGTTCACACAAAAACGCTTGCAGCTCAGCATATTCGTCATCGCTGAGCAAGTCTTCCAAATGGGCCGTAAAGACGGAGGATTCAATGAACTCAAAGCGCATTGTTCATTATACGCTTTGTGCGTATATAGTTGATTTGAAAATTATTTCAAAGAAACCCACTGCGCATTACAATTGCGATGCATCCACACTGGAGATACCCCATGCGCACCGCCACCCTCCCCGCCGTCCGCGTCAGCCCCGCTACGCGCAGCTTGATTGAATCGGTATTGAAAGAAGGCGAGACTTTGTCTACCTTTATCGAAGAGACTGTAAAAAAGCACGCGACCTGGCGCAAAGAAGACGATCTTTTCCATGCCAGAGCAGCGCTTGCATCCAAACGACTCGCCGATGGCGGCAAGTTTTATACCCCGGAAGAAAGCATTGCCCGTTTGCGTGCCCAAGTACAGCGCGCACGTGACAAGCAAGCCGCAGAACAACCCACCACCGCAACACGCAAAACAAGCGTCAAACCGCCCGTAGCCACCAAGCCCCGCCGCGCTCAGCGCGCTGCCGCATGAAGCGCTACCGCGTCATTGTCACTCCCGAAGCGCAGGAAGACATCGAAAGATTGCAAGAGTTTTGGATCCAAGCCGCTGGCCCCGAAGTTGCCAGCAAGGCCATTGACACCATTTACAAAGCGCTGGATTTTTTGATCACATTTCCGCACAGCTGCAGAAACGCCAAGGCCCAAGTCTCCGACTTTCCCTGCCGCGAACTCATCATTCCATTTGGCAGCTCAGGCTATTTGGCTTTGTTTGAGATTCAAGAAGATGTTAAACGAGTAGCGGTTCTGGCGGTGAAGCATCAACGGGAGAGTGACTACCACTAGGTCGAAAATCTGATTCACTAGCCAATTTAAAATGCTGCAATTGCAGCTACAGCGTGAAGATACGCGTAACTCAACTCACATTCTTGATCATTAGCGTAAAGCATAACCGATTAGGCCTTCGGCAGCGTCACCCCCACCTGCCCCTGGTACTTCCCACCCCGATCCTTGTACGATGTCTCGCAGACATCGTCTGCAGAGCTTTCAAAAAACAGCACCTGCGCGCAGCCTTCACCCGCGTAGATTTTGGCGGGCAGTGGCGTGGTGTTGGAAAACTCCAGCGTCACGTAACCCTCCCACTCTGGCTCAAACGGCGTCACGTTGACGATGATGCCGCACCTGGCGTAGGTGCTTTTTCCCAGGCAAATGGTCAGCACGTTGCGCGGGATGCGAAAGTACTCCATGGTGCGGGCCAGGGCAAAGCTGTTGGGTGGGATGATGCAACTATCACCTGAAAAATCGACAAAACTTTTTTCGTCAAAATTTTTCGGGTCCACCACGGTGCTGTGGATGTTGGTAAACACCTTGAACTCGGGCGCGCAGCGGATGTCGTAGCCGTAGCTGCTGGTGCCGTAGCTGATGATTTTTTGGTTAACGCCGTTCACATCGCGCGCGCGCACCTGCTTGGGCTCAAAAGGGTCGATCATGCCGTGGCTTTCAACCATGCGGCGGATCCATTTGTCAGATTTGATAGTCATAGCCTGCATTGTATGCAGGCTTAAGGTGGATTTTTCCGCTCCGAGAAGACGGCCAGCCTGGCTAAGCCGAAGGTGCGGGGTCTATTGCTTCAAACACGGTTGCCATGGACAAATCCATATCCACACTGCGCAAATGCACGCTGCCGCCTTCTGGCGCAGCGGTCAGGAGCCATTGGCGCTCCTGCTGGGTGCGCTGGTACAGCTCTATGGAGCGGCGCTCTGGGTCGATAAACAGCACCTCATCAAGGCTTGCAATCTTGCGGTACTGCTCAAACTTGCGCCCCTGGTCGTATTCCGAGGTGGTGGGGGACAGCACTTCGACGACCAGTTTGGGGTATTTTTTAAGATGACTCGCCTGTGCAGTGGCATCGCGCGGGTCGCAGGTGACAAAGATATCGGGGTAACTGTAATGGCTGTTAACCGCTAATTCCAGCCGCATATCGGACATAAACACACGACAGGGTGTGCCGCGCAGATGCGATTTGAGTGCAGAGGCCACATTCAGCGATGCCGTATTGTGTTCGTCACTGCCCCCTGCCATGGCAAATACTTCGCCGTGGTAGAAATCGTGGCGTTCAGATTGATCAGCTTCCCACATGAAGTACTCATGGGCTGACATCAAAGGCGGTTTGACTAATGCGGCGTTCATAAAGGAGAGTGTAAATTAAGTAGGCGACAACTCCAAGTCTGCCTGCTTAGTAGTAGCAGTCAGGCCGCCAGCGCTTCCAGCAGCTCCGTTTCGATCTCAATCTGCTTTTTATTCTGCTGCAACGCAGCCCCGTCAATCAGGAAGGTGTCTTCCACCCGCTCGCCCAGGGTGGTGATTTTGGCCAGGTAGAGGTTGATGTGGTGGCGGGCCAGCACGCGGGCGATGGCGTAGAGCAGGCCAACGCGGTCGCTGGCGCTGACACTGAGCAGCCAGCGTTGGGCTTTTTCGTCGGGGCGCAGGTCGACGCGGGGGGCGATGGGAAAGCTTTTGACGCGGCGGGACTGGCGGGCGCGGGTGGGTGGGGGCAGCGGCTGTGGCACGCCGTCCACCAGAGTGAGGGTGCGGGCCAGTTCTACCTCTACCATACTCATCATTTCGCGGTAGCGCTCCTCTACCGCAGAGGTAACGACCTGGAACGTGTCTAGCGCAAACCCGTTATTGGTGGTGTGTACCTTGGCATCCAGAATGCTGAAGCCGTGCTGGTCAAAAAACCCGCAGATGCGGGCGAACAAATCGCTCTGGTCAGGGGTGTAGACCAGCACCTGCATGCCCTCACCCAGGGGCGACAGGCGGGCGCGTACGATGGGATTGGCCTGTGCAGGCTGGGTGCTGCCTGCAAGCTCTTTTTTTGTGCCGTTTAGCGTGGTAGTCCTTGTCGTATGGTCATTTTCAGCTATTTTTTTAGTAGCTAAATGGCGTGAAAGTTGCCTTGCATGCCAGGCCAGGTCACTGGCATCGTGGCGCATGAAGTAGCCTATGTCCAGCGTCTCCCACAGGTTTTTATGCGCTTCAAAGGGCAGTGCATACAGCGCCAGGGTTTGCAGCGCCTCGCGTTTACGCGCCTCTACCTCGGCGCTGGCATCGGGCGCGCGGCCACCCAGGGTACGCAGGGTCAGGCGGTACAGGTCTTCCAGCAGCTTGCCCTTCCAGGCGTTCCACACCTTGGGGCTGGTGCCGCGAATGTCGGCCACCGTAAACAGGTACAGCGCGGTGAGGTAGCGCTCGTTGCCCACGCGCTTGGCAAAAGCGGCGATCACATCGGGGTCGCTCAGGTCCTGCTTTTGGGCGATGCTGCTCATGCTCAGATGCTGGGCGACGATAAATTCAATCAGTTGGGCATCTGCTTTATCAATGCCGTGCTGGCGGCAAAACACGCGTACGTCCTTGGCACCCAGCTCGCTGTGGTCGCCTCCGCGCCCCTTGGCAATGTCGTGGAACAGCGCGGCGGCGTACAAGATCCAGGGCTTGTCCCAGCCGCTGGCCAACTGGCTGCAAAAGGGGTACTCGTGCGCATGCTCGGCAATGAAGAAGCGGCGCACATTGCGCAGCACCATCAGGATGTGCTGGTCCACCGTATACACATGGAACAGGTCGTGCTGCATCTGCCCGACAATTTTGCGAAACACCCACAGGTAGCGGCCCAGTACCGAGGTCTGGTTCATCAGGCGCATGGCATGGGTGATGCCCTCGGGCTCAATGAGGATACGGGCAAAGGTGCTGCGGTTGACGGGGTCATGGCGAAAGGCCGCGTTCATCACGCCGCGTGCGTTGTACAGCGCGCGCAGGGTGCGGGCCGACAGGCCCACGGCGCCCGGGGTGATTTGATAGACGTGAAAGGTCTCCAGGATGGCGTGCGGGTCTTTGATGTACAAATCATCACTGGTGACCTCGATCATGCCGCCCTTGTTGGCAAAGCGGGCATTGATGGGCTGGGGCTCGTAGGTCGGCTGGCCGCCGCTTTGCTCGATGCGCTCGGCAATGTTGAGCAGCAAAATCTGGTTGAGCTGCACCACCGCCTTGGCCGCCCAGTAGTAGCCGCGCATGAGTTTTTCACTGGCCTTGCGTTGGCTGTAGCTCTCGCCGCCTTTGGATGCTTTCGCCGACGGGCCGCCCCTAGGCGAAAGCGCGGCTCCCTCGGGGGGCTGCGGAGCAGCGTCAGCGTGGAGCGTGGGGGCACTTCTATAGCCAAAGCTCTCGGCCACAACGTGTTGCAGGTCAAACACCAACCGGTCTTCGCGCCGCTTGGCTGCAATGTGCAGGCGCGCGCGCACCAGGCTGAGCAAGGCTTCGTTGAGCTTGATCTGCTTGATCTCCAATGCGGTGGCCAGGCCAGTGCGGGCCAGCTCGTCCCAGCTTTTAGCCAAACCAGCGGCTTTGGCCACCCACAAAATGATTTGCAGGTCGCGCAGCCCACCGGGCGACTCTTTGCAGTTGGGCTCCAGCGCATAGGGCGTGTCTTCAAACTTGGCGTGGCGCTGGCGCATCTCCAGCGTTTTGGCGGTGTAGAAGGCCTGCGGATCGAGCGCGGCGGTGAAGGCCTTGGCAAAGCGCCTGTACAACCTGGCATCGCCCTCAATCACGCGTGATTCGAGCAGGCTGGTCTGGATGGTTACGTCCTGCGCTGCCTCGGCCAGGCATTGCGTCACCGTGCGCACACTGGAGCCAATCTCCAGCCCGCTGTCCCAGCAGGCACCGATGAAGTTTTCAATATGGGTTTTCAGCTGCTCGTCGGTGTCTGGTGATGCACTGTCCGGCAGCAGGAGCAGCACGTCGACATCCGAGTAGGGAAACAACTCACCGCGTCCATAGCCGCCTGCGGCCACCAGTGCCACGCTGGCATCAAACCCTGCCTCCGCCCATAGCCTGCGCAGCACCTCGTCCGTGGCGCTGCAGAGCTGATGCAACTGGCGCTTGACGCTGCGGCTGGAGGCTCCGGTGGCATCTATAGCGGCTAAAACTTCTGCTTTTTTTAAGCGATATTGCTCTTTAGCCGATATAAACATAGCGTAAGATGCTATCTATTCAATAGCCACTCTGGGTAAATTATGCGTTCACAAACGCAGGCGGTGGCGGTGTGCCAGCAGACTGGGTCATGATCTCCCAGCCGGTCTCTGTGACCAGCACACTGTGCTCCCACTGGGCAGACAGTGAATGGTCCTTTGTGACAATCGTCCAGCCATCGCCCAGCTCGCGGATCTCTTTGCGGCCCAGGTTGATCATCGGTTCGATGGTGAAAATCATGCCCGGTGCCAGCTCTTCGCCCGTACCCGCTTTGCCGTAATGCAGCACCTGCGGCTCCTCATGGAACTTGCGCCCCACGCCATGGCCGCAAAATTCGCGCACCACGCTGTAGCCATTGCTCTCGGCAAATTTCTGGATCGCCGAACCAATATCGCCCAGCCGCGCACCCGCCTTCACTTTGCTGATGCCGTGCCACATGGCATCGTAGGTGAGTGCGCACAGTCGCTTGGCAAAGGGCGATACCTCGCCCACCAAAAACATGCGGCTGGTGTCACCGTGCCAGCCATCCTTGATGACCGTCACATCGATATTGATGATGTCGCCTTTTTTCAGCGCCTTGTCGCTGGGCATGCCGTGGCACACCACATGGTTGACCGATGCGCAGATCGCCCCCGGAAATGGCGGATAACCGGGTGGCGCGTAACCCACGGTGGCCGACGTGCACTGCTGCACCTGGGTAATAAAGTCCAGCGCCAGCTTGTCCAGTGCCTTGGTAGTCACGCCCGGCACAATATGCGGCGTGAGATAGTCCAACACCTCGGCGGCCAAACGCCCCGCAATGCGCATGCCTGCGATGCCTGCTTCGTCTTTGTATGTAATGCTCATGGAACGATTATCCCAGACCTTGAAAAGACGGTTGTATAGAGAGTTTTTCGATCTTCCCGGTGCGGGCACTGCGCGCAATGGCCTCCAGCGTCTGGGCAATATCCAGGCTGGCCTGCTTGGCCCGTGCAACCGCTGCAAAGTCGCGTCTGCGCACGATGTCGGCAAACGCCTCGGCGGCAAATCTGAAGCCACTGCCCATGGCGGCGCTCACTTCTTCAAACGGGATGGTATTGGCTATGCCACGGCGTACGCGCAATTGGCTGGTAACGATGGGACCGGTGTGGTTAAGGTACTCGGTCTCGATGGTTCCCTGGGTGCCCATGAGGGTGGCGCGGCGGTGGTTGGCGACGTTCATGGCGCAGGATATTTGGGCGCTGCGCTGGTTGGCAAACTCCAGTGTGGCCATCATGCTGATATCTACGCCATTGCCGGGGCCGCCCTCGGTCCACACCGGCGTAGCGTGCACGCGCACAGGCGCTTCGCCCATCACCAGGCGCACCAAACTTAAGGGGTAGGAGCCTGCGTCGAGCAGCGCGCCACCTCCCTTCTCGGGGCTCAAGCGGATGTTGCCCACGGGTTGGCTGATGGTGAAGCCAAACGAGGCCTGCATCGTGCGCACCTGGCCAATCACGCCACTGTGCAGCAGATGCAGCATTTCGCGGGTTTGCGGCTGAAACCAGTACGGGTAGGCCTCCAGCAACACCACGCCGTGCCGCTCGGCGGCTGCAAACATGGCTTGGGCCTGTGCCAGTCCCAGGCACAGGGGCTTTTCGCACAGCACATGTTTGCCGCGCTGTGCGGCCTTGATGGCCCATTCGGCGTGCAGGTGGTTAGGCAGCGGGATATACACCGCCTCGATGCTGGCATCGTCCAGCAGTGCCTCGTAGCTGGCGTAGCGCTTGGCGATGCCATAGCTGTCGGCAAAGGCTTGCGCCGACTCGGCGGTGCGACTGGCCACAGCGGTGACTTTGACTGCCCGGGTGGCCTGCACCGCCGTGACAAACTGGCGGGCAATATTGGCCGCGCCGATAATGCCTAGCGTGAGAGGTGTGTGTTTGGATTGGTTAGACATAGGCTTTGGCTCTGGATCAAGGTGGCAGGGTTAACGTAGCAAGCGCTGTGCTTCTATCCGACAGACAGGGCCGTGCATAGTGCAAGTCCCACTCGGTTTCTTCCATCAGCAAAAAGTCGTGGCGCAGGTAGAAGCGGTTGGCTGCGCTCTCGCGCAGCACGCCTGCACGCAGGGCCTGGTCAGCGGCATCGGCGAATGCAAGCACCTTAACCAGCACCGCGCTGCCCAGCCCCCGGTTTTGGTAGTCAGGGTGGATATACAAATGCTCCAGCAACAAGCCCAACGCGTGCGGCTTGACAACGATACAACCTATGCGCACACCATCTGCCTCGACATGGCAGGTGTGCTCGGGTGAATAGTTGGAAAGAAAGCGATCCCGCGCGCGTTCTGGATCAAACCTGCCGATGTGCTCCAGGCTCTGGCGCATAGCGGCTACCCGCAGCGTCGCCAGTGCCGCAGCGTCATGAATGTCTGCGGGTAAAAATTCTACGGTTTTCATCGCTTGACTTTGCTCGCATGCACCGGAGCGGCTGCGCTATCTGCGCCGCTTGCCTTTGCCCTTGGCAGCCGCCTTCTTGACCGCTGCGCGCAGCGCCTGGAGGGGCGATGCGGGAGCGCGGGCGGCGGCCTTGCCGGTGCTTTTGCGTGGCGCGCTCGAAACGTTGTCCTGCCTGCCCATACGCGGGCTATCGCGCTCACTTAGCTTGTCACGCCTGCGGGTCGGTTTGCCAGAGGACTGGTCATCGGCATCCAGCCGCACCAGGCCGCCCGAGGGCAGGCGCACGGCCTCGCCTTCGCGCACCAGGCGGAAGTCGATCTTGCGGCCATCCAGGTCAACACGGCTGACCTGCACACGCACGCGGGTGCCGATGGCGTAGCGGATGCCGGTACGTTCACCGCGCAGCTCCTGGCGCACTTCATCAAACTTGAAGTAGTCACCACCCAGCTCGGTGACGTGCACCAGTCCTTCGACGTACATCGCGTCCAGTGTGACGAACAAGCCGAAACTGGTGGCCGAGCTGACGGTGCCAGCATATTCCTCGCCCAGATGCTCACGCATGTATTTGCACTTGAGCCAGGCCTCGACGTCTTTGCTGGCCTCGTCGGCGCGGCGTTCGTTGGCACTGCAGTGCAGGCCGGCGGCCTCCCAGGCCAGCAGCTCGGCAGTGAGCTTTTTAGGCTTTTCCGAGCATCTTTGCCTTTGGACGCGGCGCGGGCGGCCAGACGTTTTTTCAGCTTCTCGTGGGCCTCGCCCGGTATGGGCAGCACGGGCAACTGGTACTTGGTCTTGCCCAAAATCGCCTTGATCACACGGTGCACCAGCAGGTCGGGGTAGCGGCGGATCGGGCTGGTGAAGTGGGTGTAGGCCTCAAACGCCAGGCCAAAGTGGCCACTGTTGGTGGGGGTGTAGATGGCCTGGCTCATGGAGCGCAGCAGCATCATGTGGATTTGCTGCGCGTCGGGCCGGTCCTTGGTGGCGGCGGCAATCGCGGCAAACTCACCGGGTGATGGGTCTTCGCTGATGGTCATGCCCAGACCCAGGGTCTTGAGGTACATGCGCAGGGTTTCTTTTTTCTCGGGTGTGGGGCCCTCGTGCACGCGAAACAGCCCGGCGTGCTTGCTGCCCATGATGAAGTCAGCGCTGCACACGTTGGCCGCCAGCATGGCCTCTTCGATCAGCTTGTGCGCGTCGTTGCGGGTGCGGGGAATGATTTTTTCAATCCGGCCGTTCTCGTCGCAGACAATTTGCGTCTCGGTGGTTTCAAAATCCACCGCACCACGCACCTGGCGCTCTTGCAAGAGTGCGCGGTAGACATCGTGCAGATTCAGCAAGTCTTGCACACGGTCTTGGCGTTTACTGGCCTCGGGGCCACGCGTGTTGGACAGGATGGCCGCGACCTCGGTATAGGTAAAGCGCGCATGGCTGAACATGACTGCCGGGTAAAACTGGTAGGCATGCACCTCGCCACTGGCGTTGACCAGCATGTCGCAGACCATGCACATGCGCTCGACATCGGGGTTGAGCGAGCACAGGCCGTTGGACAGCTTCTCGGGCAGCATGGGGATGACGCGGCGCGGGAAATACACGCTGGTGGCGCGGTCGTAGGCATCGATATCAATCGCCGAGCCGGTTTGCACGTAGTGCGATACGTCGGCGATGGCGACCAGCAGCCGCCAGCCCTTGCCCCGCCCTACCTTGGCAGGCTCGCAGTACACCGCATCGTCAAAGTCGCGTGCGTCTTCGCCGTCAATCGTCACCAGCGGAATATCGGTTAGATCGACCCGGCCTTTTTTGTCGGTGGGTCGCACCTTGTCGGGCAGCAGGCGCGCCTCAGCCAGACAGGCCTCGCTGAATTCGTGCGGTACGCTGTATTTGCGCACGGCAATTTCAATCTCCATGCCGGGGTCATCCACCTCGCCCAGCACCTCCTGCACGCGGCCCACTGGCTGGCCAAACAGTGACGGCGGCTCGGTAAGCTGCACCACCACGACCTGGCCCGCTTTGGCCGTGCCGGTGCCGTTTTTGGGAATCAGGATGTCTTGGCCGTAGCGTTTGTCTTCGGGGGCAACCAGCCATACCCCGGATTCTTGCAACAGGCGGCCAATAATGGGTTGCGCTGAGCGTTCGATGATTTCGGTGACCTTGCCTTCAGGTCGGCCCTTGCGGTCATGCCGCACAATGCGCACCTTGACGCGGTCGCGGTGCAGTACGGCGCGCATCTCGTTCGGGGGCAGATACAGGTCTGCGCCACCGTCGTCGCGCTGCACAAATCCATGCCCGTCGCGGTGACCCAGGGCCGTGCCTTCAATTTCTTCTGGCAGGCTGCCAGTTTGCGGAGTAGTTTTAATATAGAATCCTAAGTTCTCTGAAGTTAGCCCAGGTGGCGGAATTGGTAGACGCACTAGTTTCAGGTACTAGCGAGTAACATCGTGGGGGTTCGAGTCCCTTCCTGGGCACCATAAATGATTGTTTCAATCGTTTTGCAGTTAATTGCTTTGTTCTGTAAAAGCATACATGAAAAATACCACGAAAGCCGTTTGATTTGCGTCAAACGGCTTTTTGTTTGGCTGATCGGTGCAAGCAGCTATTAAACAGGTAGCGCCACCAGGTCGTGCCCCTGGGTGCCGACAATACGCGCCTTGGTAAATTCGCCCACCTTGAGCTGCTTGCTGATCTTCTCGGGTGGCAGCAGCTTGACGGTACCGTCGATCTCCGGCGCGTCGGCATAGCTGCGGCCCACGCCGCCTTTTTTGCCCATGCCCGGGGCGCTGTCGATCAGCACCTGCATGGTGGCACCGATGCGCTTTTGCAGCTTGGCGCTGGATACCGCCTCGGCCACGGCCATGAAGCGGGCTTTGCGCTCCTCGCGCAGCTCTTTGGGCAGCATGCCGGGAATGTCGTTGGCCGCGGCGCCCGTAACGGGGCTGTAGGCAAAGCAACCAGCGCGGTCGATCTGCGCCTCGGCCATGAAGTCCAACAGGTGCTGGAATTCGCTTTCCGTTTCACCCGGAAAGCCCGCAATGAAGGTGCTGCGAATGACGATCTCGGGGCAGGCTTCGCGCCAACGCGAGAGGCGCTCTAAATTCTTTTCGCCGCTGGCAGGGCGCTTCATGCGCTTGAGCACATCCGGGTGGCTGTGCTGCAAGGGCACGTCCAGATACGGTAGCACCCTACCCTCTGCCATGTACGGAATGATCTCGTCGACGCTCGGGTACGGGTACACGTAGTGCAGGCGCACCCAGGCACCATACGGCTCGGCTAGTTTGCCCAGCTCGGCCACCAGCTCCAGCATGCGGGTCTTCACAGGGCGGCCGTCGAAAAAGCCGGTTAAATATTTGGTGTCCACGCCATAGGCCGAGGTATCCTGGCTGATCACCAGCAGCTCTTTCACGCCGCCTTCAAACAGCGCTTTGGCTTCTTTCAGCACATCGCCAATCGGGCGGCTGACCAAATCGCCGCGCATGCTGGGGATGATGCAAAAGGTGCAGCGGTGGTTGCATCCTTCGCTGATCTTCAAGTACGCGTAATGCTTGGGGGTGAGCTTGATGCCATAGGCCGGTACCAGGTCAATAAACGGGTCATGCGGCTTGGGCAGGTGCAGGTGCACCGCGTCCATCACCTCTTGCGTGGCATGCGGGCCGGTAACGGCCAACACGCTGGGGTGCATCTTGCGCACCAGGTTGTTACTGCTGATGCCGCCGCTGGTATCCGCCCCACCATTGACGGTTTTGGAGCCCAGGCAGCCGGTAACGATGACTTTGCCATTAGCGGCCAGTGCCTCACCAATGGTGTCCAGGCTTTCCTTGACGGCGTCGTCAATAAAGCCGCAGGTGTTGACGATGACCAGGTCGGCACCTTCAAAGGTCTTGGAGGTCTCGTAGCCCTCGGCGCTCAGTTGCGTGAGGATCAGCTCGGAATCGGTCAGGGCTTTGGGGCAACCCAGGCTGACGAAGCCAACTTTGGGAATGTGGGAGGAAACAGGGGGGGATAAAACAGCGCTCATACCTCTATTGTCTCAGACTGGGCGAGCAACACCTCACGTAACGGCTACTTCGCTTACTTTGTACGGCAATTGAAACCACCTTGGTCTTGCACCACATCATTGGTATCAATGAAGCGCCAATCTGCTTTGCCGCTTTCCAGTGACAAACGCATCACGCCATAAGTGACCAACTGCTTCTCGCTGCCCGCACGCACGCGAGCATGCCCATACAAATCGGCACCCCCCGTGCCCACCACAAACGAGCGTAAACCGCCTGATGTAGACACCGTGCCATCCGACAGCATGGGGGCGAAGCGCTCGTACTGGTGCTCGTGGCTTTGCAGCACGATATCGGCCTTGGCTTGCTCCAGAATGTCCCAAATGGCTGTCATTTTGTCGTTATCGCCGTCGGGGGCCGAGCTAAACCTGGCGTGGTGCCAGGCTGCGGCGATGCAGGGCTTGGCCGTGGCCAGTTGCTGCCGGAGCCACACAGCCTGCGCGGAGGCTGCGCTGGAATCGGTAACACTGCTGAGCGCAAACACCGTCCAACCGCTTTGGTCTATGCGGTAGTAACCCGTGTCTTTGCCATCCGGGCTGGCCTTGGCGCCAAAATATTTGAAATAAATGCCATCGCCATTGTTTTCGTAGTCGTGGTTGCCGGGAATAGCGAAGGTTTTATTCATAAATCGACCCCAGGTGGGGCCGTAGCAAGCGCTGTACCCAATGCTTGCGCCCAAAGCGTAGGCGTTGTCGCCCAAAGTCAACACATTGGAGTTGGCTCCAGCTGCGATCAACTGTCGTGCAACCAGCCTTGCAGTGCCATCTGCCTGGGCATCATTGGGATTACGCAGCAGATTGCACTGCGCAATATCACCAGCCGTGAACAGCTCCCACGGGGTGGTCGGATTGGCTTGCAGTTCGGTAGGTGTCGTGTTAGTGCTTTCACTGCTGCCACCAGCACCACCGCACGACCCCAGGAAAGCGCCCAGCAGCCCGATGATCAGACCGAAGCGAGTCACCTGCCATGCGTTGGGCCGATGATGGGTGCTTGTAGGATTGTTTTTCATGATGGATGCTTGGTAAACGGGTCCCGTTGGATTCTACGCACCATACAGCGCACCGGGGAAACCCCGTCTTTTCCTACCGCCTTCAACGCTTCATCCCCATCGCTGCAAACATCTGTTCGGTCTGTTTTTGCATCTGCTCTTGCATTTGCGCAAACATGGTTTGTGACTGCTCTACATACGCGCCCATCACGCTGGGCACGCCGGGCAGGCTGGGCATGCCTGCTGCAAGGCTGGGGGCAAAGGTCTTGGTTTGCTCGGCCATTTTGGCTTGCATATCGGTAAAGGCCTGCACGTTTTTCTCGAGTGCGGTACCCATAAAGCCTTGCATGGAATGGCCGTAAAAACGAATGATATTGGCCAACACCGTCTCGCTGAACATGGGCACGCCGCCAGACTCTTCTTCCAGAATGATTTGCAGCAGGATGCTGCGGGTCAGGTCTTCATTGGTTTTGGCATCGCGCACTACCAAGGGTTGGCCTTGCAACACCAACTGCTTGACTTCGTTCAGGGTGATGTAGGTTGAGCTATTGGTGTCGTACAGCCGACGATTAGGGTATTTTTTAACCACGCGCGTAGCCAAAGCCTGCGACGTCGGTGCAGGTTCGCTGGCGTTTGACTTGGCGTATTTGGATTTCGTCGGCAAAAGCATTCTCCAAGGGGGTATAACCAATACAGCTGTGCTGTGCTGCAATGCCATATTTTGATGCACTGCAGCACATTTTAGGCTAAGCACCGTCCTTGCCCGGCACTAGGATTACCCTGAACTGGTGCGTTTTGGCCGTGAAAAGGTGGGGAGTACAGAGAAATGGTAGGCGCAATTGGACTCGAACCAACGACCCCCACCATGTCAAGGTGGTGCTCTAACCAGCTGAGCTATGCGCCTATGGGTCTGTGCGGCAAGTATACCACGCGGCCAGACGGCACCCTGCCCATCACGCTGTTCTATTCTGAAATTATTGGTCTATTTATGCCGCTAGTCCTTGTCACATGGACGTAATTAGCTATCTATTATATAGCACGCATCGAACCTGCCGAGGCACACCCACATGCGCCTGGGTGGGTGATTGCGCAACCCAATCCGGGTCGCACGGTGTATTGAGAGGCAACGCGGACTGTCAATATATATGATTTAAGAATACTATATATCACTACTATAAAGTTGCATCACACTAGTATTAACCCTATGATTCACCCATCCACAGCGCATACTGCGCAGGACACCTCGAAAGGGAAAATACCATGACCAGTTTTATCAACCCCCATTTTGCAACCAGCCACCCCGGCGCAGACCGCCTGGAGGCTACGCTGGCCGCCGCTCAGGCCAGCGCCAGGAGCTTCTCCGGCTCGCGTGGCTTGGCCACCCTGCTTTTGGCCGCTATGGTCTCCGCCCTGGTGGTGGTGGCGAACCAGGTGATTGACACCGTCAGCGACGGCCATTTGCTTGCCGCCTGGATTGCGCTGTGGACGGTTGCCTTTGCCGCCCTGGCCTTGTTTGCTGCACCCGCCCGCCGACTTTCTACCCACCTTCGTCAAGGCTGGGCTGGCTGGGCTGTGGCGCGCAAAGCCGCCGCTGCCGACGAGCAACTGTGGTCCATCGCCTTGCAGGATGCCCGCGTGATGGCCGACATCACTTGCGCGATCTCGCGCAGCAAGCCCGAGGCTGTCTTGCCCGCCGCAGCAGTCGCTGTGGCTCCCGTGATGACCCGTGCGAACTACGTAGGGATCGCTGCTGAAAGTGCAAATCTACAAGTCGCCCGCAAAGCATCGCAAGTACGCATCCAGCGCATGCTGGCGGCCGCTAACGGCTATTGAGCTGAACTTGGCCCGCAGCCACTACTGATTAAATAGCTGCATAAGTCCCTGCGACGGGGACTGCAAGACGGTATCGCTGTGAAAGTGGTACCGTTTTTGCGTTGGTACGACGCGCAAACGCTTCAAGGCCGCTTAAGGCCGTTTGGCAATCACCTGGTCCACCACGCCATACTCTTTGGCCTCGCTGGCAGACAGCCAGAAGTCGCGCTCGACGTCACGGGCTACTTTTTCCAGCGGTTGGCCAGTGCGCTCGGCCAGAATTTTATTGAGCTGCTCTCGGGTTTTCAAAATCTCGCGGGCCGAAATTTCAATATCACTGGCCGGGCCGCGTGCGCCGCCCGAGGGCTGGTGAATCATCACGCTGGCGTTGGGCAGGGCAATGCGCTTGCCTTTGGCACCCGAGGCCAAGAGGAACGCGCCCATGCTGGCAGCCATGCCGGTGCACAGGGTGGAGACATCGGGCTTGACGAAGTTCATGGTGTCAAAAATCGCCAAGCCAGCGCTGACCGAGCCACCCGGCGAGTTGATGTACAAAAAGATGTCTTTGTCGGGGTTCTCGCTCTCCAGAAACAGCAGCTGCGCCACCACCAGGTTGGCCATGTAGTCTTCCACCGCGCCGACCATGAAAATGATGCGCTCTTTCAATAGGCGCGAGTAAATGTCGTAGGCGCGCTCGCCACGGCCGGACTGCTCAATCACCATCGGCACCATGCCCAGGGCTTGGGCGGGCTCAAAGGTTTTATCTACAAAGGTATCAAAGCGACTCATCAAATTCTCCTAGAAGGTTCTACTGTAAACCACTTTGGGGCTGGCCATAAAGATATGGGGCCTGCACCTTCCGATGCAAGCCCCAGTGGAATGCTTTGTGAAGCCCCTGGGCTCCACCGCGCTGCCGCTTACGCTGACTGCTGGCCCATCAACTCGTCAAACGAGATGGCCTTTTCAGTCAATTTGGCCTTGGAGAGCACAAAGTGGGTGACGTTGTTTTCAATGATGATGGCTTCGACCTCGGCCATGCGCTGGTTGTCGCTGAAGTACCAGCGCATGACTTCGCTGGGCTTCTCGTACGACGCGGCCAGCTCTTCGACATGGCTCTTGATCTGCGCTTCGGTGGCTTGCAATTTATTCTCACGCACCAGCTCGCCGACCACCAGGCCCAGGCGCACGCGGCGCTCGGCCTGCGGGCGGAACACGTCCTCGGGGATCGGCGCTTTGTCGGCGTCCTTGATGCCGCGTTGCTTGAGGTCAGCGCGCGCCCCTTCGATCATGCGGTCCAGCTCGGACTGCACAATGCTTTTGGGCAAGTCCAGCTCGGCCTTGGAGATCAGCGCATCCATCACGGCGTTCTTGTTTTTTGACATCAGGCGGAACTTGACTTCACGCTCGAGGTTTTTCTTGATGTCGCCGCGCAGACCGGCCACGCTGCTGTCGGCAATGCCCAGCGACTTGGCAAAGGCTTCGTTCACTTCGGGCAGGTGCACCGCTTCGAGCTTTTTCACGCTGACCAGGAAATCGGCGGTTTTGCCAGCGACATCGGCGCTTTGGTAGTCTGCGGGGAAGGGCAGCGGGAAGGTTTTGCTCTCGCCCACTTTCATGCCGCGCACGGCTTCGTCAAACTCCTTGAGCATCTGGCCTTCGCCGACGATGAAGGCAAAGTCTTCGGCCTTGCCACCCTCAAAGGGTTCACCATCGAGTTTGCCAATAAAGTCGACCGTCACACGGTCACCTGCCGCCACAGCAGCATCGTGCGCGCGCTGGGCAAAGGTTTGGCGCTGCTTGCGCAGGATGTCTACCGTGCGGTCAATGGCGGCGTCGGTGACTTCGGCGGACACTTTTTCCACCTCGGCAGTAGCCAGGTCGCCCATTTTCACTTCGGGGTAGACCTCGAAAATCGCATCAAAACTCACCTGGCCGTCGACCGAGCCTTCGTTTTCGCTGATGCGGGGCTGGCCGGCGACGCGAAGTTGCGCTTCGTTGGCGGCGACCGAGAAGGCCTCGCCGACTTTGTCGTTCATCACTTCGTAATGCACGCTGTAGCCGTAGCGCTGGGTGACGATGTTCATCGGCACTTTGCCGGGGCGAAAGCCGTCAATCTTGACTTGGCGGGCGAGTTTTTTGAGGCGCGTGGCAACCTCATCCTGGATCACGCCAACCGGCAAAGTCAGGGTGATTTTGCGTTCGAGTTTTTCAAGGGTTTCTACAGCGATGGCCATGGTGGTTCTCTTTGGGTAAAAAGTGGTGCGCGGGGGGGGACTCGAACCCCCACACCATTGCTGGCGTCAGGACCTAAACCTGGTGCGTCTACCAATTTCGCCACCCGCGCGGTACAAACAAAACAGGCGGATCAAATTGACCCGCCTGATATTTTTTAGATCAGCCTTCTATTTTAACCCGGAACGGACGGCGTTTAATGTGCCCTGCCCGCATTCACCGCTTTGTGTAAGTAGACAGGCTCTGCTTATTGCGCGGGTTTGGCCGCAGGGGCATCGACTTTGGTGGCCGGAGCGTCGGTTTTGGCGCTGGGCGTATCCGATTTCACAGCAGGCGTTTCCGACTTTTGGGTGCCAGGCAACTGCGCTGAGGTGCCTACGCTGACGGTAGCACCGCCTGCGCCTACGCCCACCGAGCCACCGACACGGCCGTCGGCGCCGACACTCACCCCCACCGCACCCATGCCGCCGATGGGAAACGAGATGCCCACACTGGGCGTAAAACCAGTGCAACCTGTCGCCAATAAAGCAAATAAAAAGCCCATAGTCCCTGTCGCATGGACGTAAGCAGCTATCAATTTCATAGTAATTTCCTTATCCAAACCCGCTGCGGCATACGTCAACGCAGGGCCACAGCAGCATAACGCGCCAAGCTGGCAAGCAGACGGCTCGCCCTAGGCCTGCACTCTACGCCAATCCGGGATTGCCCGCCATGCCAAGGAGTGTCGGGTTGTTCAAAGCCACGGGTTTAATGACTTTTTGCGCTTTCAGGTACGTTTCCACCACATCCCAGATCGGCGGGCCGGCGTTTTTAGCGGTCTCGGCCACGGGAGCCCAACCCGCGACTTTGTAAGTTTTGTCGGCTTCCAGCGGTTTACCGGCAAAACGCAGGTGGCTGATGCGCGCGCCTGCCTTGGCTGTGGGATCACAGGTGTACTGCATACCGCCCACGCGCACCATGTCGCCGCCCTGCTGGTAATACGGGTCGGGGTTAAACAGATTGTCGGCCACGTCTTCCAGTACGTTTTTGATCGTCTCGCCGGTCATGTCGGTCAGCGTGGTCCATGGGTAGGTGATGGCGGTCTGGTCCAGCACATGCTCTCGCGTGATGGCCTGGCCGGGTAACAGCGAGGTGCCCCAGCGGAAACCGGGTGAGAAGGCAATCTGCCCGCCGCGCACCTGCAGCAGCGCATCGATGATGAGCTGGTCGAAGGTGCCGCTGAAATTGCCACGGCGGTACAGCAGGCCTTCGGTGACGGCAAGCGTTTCTTCCAACTTGGCTTTGAACGGTGAGCGAATTTTGTCGATCAGCGCTTGCATGTCTTTGTCTGCGGGGAGGTAGTTGGCAAAGATGGGCAGCAGCTTGTACTGGATGCCAGCGACCTTTTTGTCTTTCACATCGATATCCAGCACGCCGAGAAATTTGCCATTGCTGCCTGCGTTGGTCACCAGGGTTTGTCCGGCAGCGTTTTTTACCATGGTGGGCACTGGCACACCGTCGTGCGTGTGGCCGCCCAGGATGGCATCGATGCCGGTCACGCGCGATGCCAGCTTCAAGTCCACGTCCATGCCGTTATGCGACAGCAGCACCACCGCCTGCGCGCCCTTGGCACGGCATTCGTTCACCTGCTTTTGCAAGTCGTCTTCGCGGATGCCAAAACTCCAGTTGCCCACCAGGTAGCCGGGGTTGGCGATGGGTGTGTAAGGGAAGGCCTGTCCGATGATGGCCAGCGGCACGCCATTCATTTCCTTGATGACATAGGGCTTGAACACCGGGTCTTCAAAGTCCTTGGTCTTGACGTTTTGCGCAATGAAGTCAATGCCCTTGAAGCTGCCGCTAGGCGCAAAGTCTTTCTCAATGATCTGTTTGACGCGCTCTTCGCCATAGGTAAATTCCCAGTGCGCGGTCATCACGTCCACACCCAGCAGCTTGGCCGCGTCCACCATGTCTTGCCCGCCGGTCCACAGCGAGGTAGCACTGCCCTGCCAGGTGTCGCCACCGTCCAGCAGCAGCGCGCCGGGGCGGCTGGCCTTGAGCTGCTTGACCAGCGTAGCCATGTGCGCGAAGCCACCCACCTTGCCATACTGTTTGGCACAGGCCTCAAAGTCCAGGTAGGTGTGCGCATACGCCAGCGCACTGCCAGTAGGTAGCGCCGCATATTTCAGGAGATGATCGCCCACCAGATGCGGCACCTTGCCCGCCATGCTGCCGATGCCGATATTGGCGCTGGGCTCCCGAAAGTAAATCGGCAGCAACTGCGCGTGGCAGTCGGTCATGTGCAGCAGGTGCACATTGCCGGTTTTGGGCACGTTGTAGTTGACTGCGGCCTCCTGGGCGCTGGCCTCACGGGCCAGCGGGAAGCCTGCTACGGCTGCTGCAGAAAGAACAGAATTGAATTCGCGGCGGGTGAGGTTCATGGGAGAGGGATGGTGGGAGCAGGGATTTTTAATAGTCAAATAAAACTACTTATTCACCGGAGACGCAGGGTCCAGCAGCAAAGCCATCACATCCTTGACCTGCGCGGTAGTCAAAATACCTGCGTCTCCAAAGCGCGGCATGTTGCTGCACAGGTTGACGCTGTGGGTGTTCCAGATGCGCGCCCAAGTGTATTTGACTATGGGCTCAGAGTCTTTGGAGGCCGGGTCTTTCACGCCGCGAATGCTGCCGTATTTGAGCAGTGACGGACCTTGGTTGCCAAAGCTGATCTCGGTGGGGCTGATCTGGTGGCAGGCGTAGCAGTTGGCGCCGTTGGGCACGCCCGCCACGTCGCTGAACTGCATGCCGCGCCCGTTTTGGGCGATTTTTTCGCCCTCGCGCCAGTCGCCTACATACTTGCCGTCGGCTGGGTAGGGAATAGCCTCGTAGAGGGTTTTTTCCAGGCGCTTGCGGGTTGCTTCAGGTACGGCTTGACCAGTCGCGTTGGACGCACTGCAAGTTTTCTGAATCTCGGTTTGATCCAGCCGGTCCAGCTTGGCGATGCCGCGCTCGGAGAAGCTGCCTTTGATGGCGGCCAGCGCGTCGGCGCCACTGGGCATGGAGGTACAACTGGCGAGCAAGGCGGCACTGAGCACCGTGGAGCAAACCGCAAGCGAGCGGACATTTGCTATTAAATAAGTAGCTGCTCGCGTCCTGATGACAGGGACTATGGGCATATTTTGCATATTTTTCTTCTCTGGATTAACGTTTGATGGCGGGAGCCGCCATTTTGCCGCCGTTGGCGTTGACTCCCATGAAGGTGATCAAATCGACCGAGGTTTGGGACAGGTATTGCAGCTCGGGAAAGCGCTGCTGGCGAAAGCAGTCGTACAGCCGCCACTGCATGGTGCGCACTGCGCCCTGGCTGACGCGGTAGGCAGGCCACTGGCTAAACGCCGCCTGCGCCGGGCCGGGCTTGGTGAGGTTGGGCAGGTCTTGCAGCCGGATGCGTTTGCCGTCTTCGCTATGACAGGAGGCGCAGCTAAAGTCGTAGGGGCCGCCCTTGAAGAAGAAGGTGTCTTTACCGCGTGCGTAGGCGGCTTTTTCTAGGGCATGCGCTTGCGGCACTTGGATGACCACGTCGCGCGACTCGTCATACACATAGGCCACCAGGTCTTCTATGAGCGTCGATTTAGCACCCTCCCCGCTGAAGGCCGTGCGGGCGCTGAAGTCTTCGCGCTTGGCCCCTTGCAGGGTGACCAGGCAGTGCACCAGGCGGCTTTCAATGTCCATCACCTTGCCAGTGTCTGCAAAAAACCTGGGCAGCGCGGCCACAGCACCTTTGACCTTGCCCGCGCCCAAGCCCAGATCGCAGGACTCCAGGCTTTGGTTATTCGGGCCGCGCTTGGTCTTCCACAAGGCCTCGCCGCGCGCCGCGTTCAGGTCAGCAGGGTTACCGTCTTGCAGGCTTTGGCGGTACTCGTTGATGGCATCTTGGGACGACTTGGGCTGCGCTTGTGCGCTCAGGCTCAAAACGGCTACCGCTATTGAAAAAATAGCTGCTCGCGCAATATTCCATTGGGCTAGGGGTTGATTTTTCTTCAAAACATGCTCCTCGACTATTGTTATTTATCATCTACGGTGCGGATCGGACTTCAGGTACGCGAAGAGCGCGAACGTTGCGCGAAAAACGCGAAAAAGAAAACCAAAAATTGGATATCACCATTCATTTACTTTGGTTAAAACTCATTTGAATTTTCTTCTTTTGAATTCTTTCGCGACTTTCGCGTAACCTTAGCGTCTTTCGCGTACCGGAAACTCTCTTCAAGCGGTTGAATCTCTCTCCAACAGATTAAGAAATCACCGCCTCATCAGAACGCTTGTCGCCCTTGTTGTCCACCCAGTTCACCACAATTTTGTCACCCGCCTTAGCGCCGGTAAACGTAAACTGCACGAACGGGTTTTTAGACACCGCTGGCCCCCACTGGGCGCTCATGACGGTTTTGCCGTTGCAGGTGGCGTTGATGGTCTGGATGAAATGGGCGGGCACCAGTTTGCCGTCGGCTCCCCGGCGTTGGCCGCTTTCCATGTCGTGGCTGACCAGCACACGCACGGTAACTTTGTCGCCAGCAGCCTGGGCGCGAATTCTCATGGGATCACTCATGGTATTTCCTTATGTATAGGGTGTGCATTAACCGCCGCAGCCGCCGAGCGTAACTTTGACTTCCTTGACCGCGTAGACAAACTTGTCGCCCATCTTGGCCACAGCGTACACGTTGGACGATTGGCCCATCTTCACATTGGTGGCAAAGTTGGCCTCGGTGCCGGGCAGCACGTCAAACACGGCGGTCAGCGCGCTGGGGTTTTTCTCAATCACAAAAGCAATTTGCGTGACCGCTGGATTGCTGGTGGACGCGCCGATGCGAACCACGTTGCCGTTCTCGGCAATCTCGGGGGCCGTGAGCACGATGTCTTTGCTCTCGGTGGCGGTGCTGCCGCCCAGGGCCTTGACCGCATCGGCCAGGTTTTTACTCTCAAAGGCGGTTTTGTTCCACGCGGCCTGCGCATGGGAGGTAGCGGGTAACCAGCCTGCGCTAGCTACCAGTGCCAAGGCAGTAGCGCCCGAGCTGTGTTGTACAAATTGACGACGTTGCATGTCTAAACTCCTGTTAATGACTCTATTGTAAAAACTATTGGGGCAAATTGCCTGAGGTAGTTCCCTAACGGATGAGTCTGCCAATTGGCCTACTCCTTACTTCTTATGGCTTATACCGCGTGGGCATGTATTTATGGGCGCGCCCCCTGTAGCAGCCATTGCGCTACCTTTTGCGCCTCCTGCGCGCTCAGGCTTTGCGCAGGCATGGGTATTTGCCCGTACACCCCTGTACTGCCCGACTTGATTTTGCCGCTCAGGTAAGCCAGGGCATCGGTGCGCGCACCCTGCTTGGCCGCCACCTCTTTAAAACTGGGGCCTACCAGCTTGGTGTCCACGGCGTGGCAGGCGGTGCAAGCGTATTGCTGCAACAGGGGCAGCACGTCGGCGGTGAGCAGCGCTGGCGCTGAAGATGTGGAATTCGCTCCTGTTTTAATAGCTGCTTGCGTCCTGTCTACTGGGACTACAGGCTCCTTTTGTGCTGTAACTGCGGGTGTGGCCGCACCGCGCAACGCCCCCAACGGGCGTGTCTGCTCGGCCAGGTTACCATGGGCGCTGCGGGCGTAGTCGGGTATCAGGCTGACGACCTTGGCCTCGGTGGCGCAGTGGCGCATGCAGGCGCTGCCCTGCACATCGGGCTTGGCCGATCCGCCCAACTCAGGGCCTGGCCACAGGGCGTGTGTGGTGGTCATGCCGCTGCGGTTGGGCAGCTTTTTCTGCACCTCGGCGATGTTTTTGTCGCTCAAAGTAAAGTCATCTGGCACCACGTTGCCCAGGTTAAGCAGATAGGCGGTAACGGCGTAGACCTCATCAGCGCTGAGTGACTTGGGTGCCGTCCAGGGCATGGCCCGGTTGATGTAGTCCCACAGGGTGGAGAGCTGGGAGACCTTCATCAAGGTAGTGCGCGTGGGTGCGCCCCCGTCGATCTGCAAACTGGCCACCCTGCCCGTTTCTGCATCCTTGGCGCTGGTATAGCCCGCCAGCGGGGTAAATACGTCATTGCTCTCGCCAAAGCTGCCGTGGCAGGAGGCACACTGCGCCTCCCACAGCTTCTCTCCCTGCCTGACGCTGCCCTGGCCCTTGGGCAGACCCTTGAAGTCGGGGCGCACGTCAATGTCCCAGGCCTTGACTTCGGCGGGCGTGGCGGTGCGGCCAATGCCATCGTATTTCGGTGTTTGCGCTTGGACAAGTATGGGCGTGCAGAGGACGAAGACAGCAGCCGGGTACCAAGACGAAATCTTTGAACGCAGAGGGCGCAAAGGTTGCGCAGAGAGCGCAAAAAAGAAATACAGAAATGAATTCAAAATAAAAACCAAAAGATAACGCAACGGATGTGAATCTCCGCACACAGATTCAAAAGAATTTTTTATCTTCATTTTCTCCTGGCCTTCTTTTGCGCCCTCTGCGAATCCTTTGCGCCCTCTGCGTTCAAAAAATCCCCGCATTTCTTCACGCATTGCTTCAAGACAGCTGAACATTTTTCACCTCGCCGTTCTCTGACACCAGCCAGGTCTGGATCGCATTGTTGTGGTAGATCGAGCGCGTGCCGCGCACGGCGCGTAGCTGCGCATAGGTGGGCTGCACATGCCCGGTCTCGTCGGTGGCGCGGCTCATCAGCAGGGCGGGCTTGCCGTCCCAGCTCCAGTCACAGTTAAAGCGGCTCAGGCATTTACCCAGCACCGGGCCTTCCAGGCGCGCGGGTTGCCAGTTGCGGCCACCATCCATCGACACATCGACCTTGGTGACCTTGCCACGCCCGCTCCAGGCCAGGCCGGTGACGTTGCAAAAGCCCTTGTCCAGCAGCACCTGGCCGCCACTGGGGCTGGTAATGACGCTCTTGACCTCTTGAATGCTGGTGTACTGGCGGTGCTCGCCGCCCGGCAGCAGGTCCACGTAGTGAATGGTCTCGTCTTTAGTGGCGTAGGGCATGTCGCCCAGCTCGATGCGGCGCAGGTACTTGACCCAGCTGACACCCTGCACGCCGGGCACCACCAGGCGCAGCGGGTAGCCGTTCTCGGGGCGCAGCATTTCGCCGTTCTGGCCATAGGCCACCAGCACTTCACCGCTGTCGATCAGGCCCATGGGGATGGTGCGTGTCATGCTGGAGCCGTCGGCCCCTTCGGCCAGTACAAACCTGCCGCGTTGGTAATCGGCGCCGCACAGGTCCAGCAGTGTTTTGAGGGGCACGCCGGTAAATTCGCTGCACGAGAGCATGCCGTGGGTGTACTGCACGGTGGGCACGGCCACGTTGCCCCACTCCATGCCGGTGTTGGCACCGCACTCGATAAAGTGCATGCGGCTCACACTGGGCAGGCGCATCAGCTCGTCCATGGTAAACACCATAGGCTTTTTAAGCATGGTCTCGTCGCTGCCGTTGACCATCAGGCGGTGCTTGTCGGGTTCAATATCCCACCAGCCCTGGTGGTGCCGCTCAAAATGCAGGCCACTGGGGGTGATGATGCCAAACAGGCCTTGCAGCGGCGCAAAGCTCACGCCCGACTGGCTCACACGTGTGAGGCCCGGGCTTTCGCGGCGTTGCAAATTCTTTTCGTGCACGCTGGGCACGCCGTAGCCGCGCGCGGCCACGCCCTGGCCCAGCGATTTGCTGTGGCCCGGCAGGGCCAGAATATTCGGGTCGCCCGCACCGGCTAGCGGGTTGGATTGCGCTCGGGCAGATGCTGCTGCGCCCAGCGCCGCCGCAAAAGCCCCGGCCATAAAGCCACGTCGGCCTTTATAAACGGAGCCGACCTGCTCGCGGCTTAAAAAGCCCTCGGGAGCGGGCTGCAAAAATCGGTTGTTTCTCATGGTGTCTTCACTGCAAAAAATCAGGCGTGCACCACCAGGCGCTCGCTGTGCGCAACTTGCGCGGGCTCGTCCAGCTCGATGGCAATTTGCGTGCACACGCTGCGGCAAATGGCCAGGGCGCGCTCGCTCTGCACGCGGTAGATCACCTGGGTGCCCTCTTTGCGCTTGGCCAAAATGCCGCTGCGGTACAGCACGTTCAGGTGCTGACTGAGGTTGGGCTGGGACGAGTCGATCCGCTCCAGCAATTGCGACACCGTCAGCTCGCCATTGCACAGTGCGCTCAGCACCTTCAGGCGAATCGGCGTGGCCAGCACGCCAAACAGCTCGGCCGCAGCCATAAATACCTGCGTGGAGGCTTGCGATCCATCGCTCTGAGAAATTGTTGAATCCATTGGTTCATCCTTTACTAAATGCGCATTGACTTATATATACTGCCGTGAAAAGGGCTCCAGGTTTTCACCATGAGCCCTGGCGGAGCACGCCAGATTCAAGTCAAGGTATCTGCCCAAATATTCTTCGCCCAGTTCATGGCGTACACGCCCTCCAATTGCGTGGTCTCCGGCTTCAGATCAATCGGCGACACGCCGCCCGAAGTCGCCACCGTTTTAAAGGTTTTCTCGGCCGCCACATACTCGTGCACGCTGGCGACGTGCACGACGTTTTTGTCGTCGACAAAGCTGTAGCAGGTGTTGGTCAGCATGGGCGCGGGGTTGATGTCCCAGCCCGAAAGCTGCGCGACGATGGCCGCTGCCGCCACCTTGGCATGGCTGTTGGCCATATGGCCGCTCTTGGGCATGAGGGGCGCGACCTGGATGGCATCGCCCAGCACGTGCACGTCTTTGGCAGCGGTGGACTCAAAGCTTTGGTAGTTCACGCCGCACCAACGGTTATTGGCCAGGTTGCTCAGACCCGCCTGCTGCGCAATCGTACCGGCGCGCATGACGGGCAATACGTTGAGCACGCTGGCCTTCACGTCGTCCTGCACTTCAAACTTGATGGTGCCGGTTTTGGCATCGACCGCCGTCACCTTGTGGTCGCCCCGGTACTCGATCATGCCTTTGTATTGATTGGCCCAGACTTTTTTGAACAGTGGGCCTTTGGAGGTCACGTCGGGATTGCCGTCCAGAATCAAGACCTTGCTCTTGGGCTTGGCCTGTTTGAAGTACCAGGCCACCTGGCTGGCGCGCTCGTACGGGCCAGGGGGGCAGCGGTAGGGCGCGACGGGAATGGTAATGGCGTAGACACCACCGTCGGGCATGTCCTGCAATTGTTTGCGCAGCGCCACGGTCTCGGCCCCGGCCTTCCAGGCTTGCAAGATCTGGCCACTGGCCTGCGCTGCGGCCAAGCCTTCGATGCTGCCCATCATCAGGTCAATGCCGGGCGAGACCACGAGTTTGTCGTAGGCTATTGATGCACCGCGTGCCAGTGTGACGGTTTTTTTGCCTGCGTCAATCGCTGTGGCCAGGTCTTTCACCACCGTGATGCCGTGGTTGCGGGACAAGCCTGCGTACGAGGTAGTTACGTCGCTGATCTGCTTGCTGCCGCCCACCACCAGGTTGGACAGCGGGCAGGAGATAAAGGCATCATTGGGCTCGATCAACACCACGTCAATTTTGTAGTCGGACAGCAGGCGCACATATTTGGCCGCCGTCGCGCCGCCGTAGCCACCACCGATGACTACTACTTTGGCCTTGGCTGGAATGCTGCCCGTGCTGGCGCAAGCGCCCAGGCCCAGCAGGCTGACCGCCGCCGACGATTGGAGAAAACTTCTGCGTTGGATAGTCATGGCGTTCTCCGTTTATTTCTTTTGTGCAGCAAAGTACGCGGCTATCTGCGCTACCTGCGCGTCGCTATAGCCCTTGCTGATCTGGTGCATGATGGTGGCAGGCCGCGTGCCGGCTTTGAAGGCCTGCATCTGCGCCACGATATAGCCCTGCGTCAAGCCTGCCAGCGCCACGGCGCTGGAGCCCTCGGCGGCCTTGCCATCGGTGCCGTGGCAGTTGGCGCAGGTGGCGGCCAGCGATTTGAGGTAGAGCTGCTGGGCGTTTTGCGCAGCACAGGGTGCTGACCACAGCAGCAAACTGCCGGTGGCCCACAGCGCGAGCGCGGTGCGAAGGTTGATCAAACGGAACATGTCAGGGTCTCCAGAATTTTTATGGGGGCGCAATACAAATATAAGCTGTTACTTATTTTAGGGATGCCCATCGCCATACCTATACGTGTTTACCCCAAGAGGCGTGCCTGGCGTAGCGCCAAAAACAAAAGCCGCGCAGCAAAGTGCAGCGCGGCTTGGTATGGTTTTGATAGCTGCTTACGTCCTGTAGACGTAGACTACAACATGATATCAGCAGAAAAATTGGACTGACGCGGTTCAATCACCGTGCCTATGCTTGCCGCCGTGTTTGCCACGGCGGTCATCATCATGGTCTCTGCCACGCCCATGCTCGCCTCGACGACCGGAAGCTTGCACAAAATACACCGGCTGGTTGCAGGCACTGTATTTGTGGCAATGTTTGGCCCAGTTTTTGGAATGGCCGTAGGGCACATTCATGTAGATGGGCGATTGCTGCACCACCACCGCAGGCTGAGTGATGATGACGGGCTGCGGATAGATCACCTGGGGAGGTGGGTAACCCGTGCCAATCACCACGCGGCCATAGACACCGGGGCGGATCACACCATCCACGCTCACGTTGACGTTGGGTTGCGCCTGGGCGGCCCATGCGGCACTGGCTAAGATCAGCGTTGCGCCCAGTTTGAGGGCCATTGAGGTATGCGTCATAAAGAACTCCATGCTAAGACAGCATTACAACGCCTGGCGCTGCCAAAATGCCGACGCAACCCGGTAAAGAGTTGTATCGACAGCCAAGCCATTGGTGTTAATTGCTTCGTATTATGTAGCTGCTTACGTCCAGGCGACAAGGACTAGCGGCCTATTTAATCTATAAAATTGTGCAGGCAACCGATTTAGACCACCATCAGGTCACGAATCTGCTGCAACGCCGCCGGATCGTCCATCGTCGCCAAATCTCCCGTATCACGCCCCTCGCACACCGCCTGGATGGCGCGGCGCAGCATCTTGCCGCTGCGGGTTTTGGGCAGCAGGGTGACAAAGCGCACGCGGGCGGGGCGGGCCACGGCGCCCAGCTGCGCGTCTACCAGCTTCATGATCTCGCCCTCCAGTTTCAGCTTGCCCTCAAGACTCTCGGTAAGCGAGGTGTCCTTGACCACGGCAAAGGCCATGGCCACCTGGCCCTTGAGCGGGTCGGCTACGCCCACCACGGCCACCTCGGCCACATTCGGATGCGAGGCTATGCTTTCTTCAATCTCGCGCGTACCCAGGCGGTGGCCTGCCACATTGATCACGTCGTCGGTGCGGCCCAGGATGGTGTAGTAGCCATTGGCATCGCGAATGCCCCAGTCAAAGGTGCTGTAGACCAGCTTGCCGGGCACGCTCTTCCAGTAGGTTTGCACAAAGCGCGCGTCGTCCTGCCACACGGTTTGCATGCAGCCGGGGGGTAGCGGGCCTTCGATGACGACCACGCCTTTTTCGCCGTGGCCGGTCATTTCCTCGCCTGTCGCCTCGTGCAAGAGCTTGACGTTGTAGCCGTACATTGGCACGCCGGGGCTGCCAAACCGTGGCGCGGGGCCAATGAGCCCGCCGCCATTAGCTGTGGCCAAAATCGGCCAGCCGGTCTCGGTCTGCCAGTAGTTGTCGATCACCGGCTTGCCGATGCCCGCGCTGATCCAGCGCGCCGTGGGCTCGTCTACCGGCTCGCCGGCCAGGTACAGGCCCTTGAGGCTGGAGAGATCGTATTTCGTCAGGTACGCAGGGTCTTGCTTCTTTAAAACGCGAATCGCCGTGGGTGCGCTGAACAGGTGGGTGACTTTGTATTTCTCCACCAGGCTCCACCAAATGCCGCCGTCGGCACTGCCGTCCATGCCGCGCGTGGGCGTACCTTCGTAAAACACCGTCGTCATGCCTGCAAGCAGCGGGCCGTAGACGATGTAGCTGTGCCCCACCACCCAGCCAATATCGCTGGTGGCAAAGTAGACCTCGCCGGGTTGGGCATCAAAAATATATTTCATGCTGGCAGCCAGCGCCACGGCATAGCCGCCGGTGTCGCGCTGCACACCCTTGGGTTTGCCAGTGGTGCCGCTGGTGTACAGCGTGTAGCTGATGTCGGTGGCGGCCAGCCATTCGCAGGGCACCACGGTTTGGAGGTGTTTTAACCTGCTAGTCCCGTAGTCCTGGACGTGAGCAGCTCCCAGATCCATAGCAGACAGTTTGCGGTCTACGATCAAAACCGAGGCCGGTTGGTGCGCCGCCAGGCTGATGGCTTCTTTGAGCAGCGGCGCGTAGGGCACCACCTTGCCCGCGCGCGAGCCCGCGTCGGCGGTAATGATGACCTTGGGCGCCGCATCGTCAATACGGGACGCCAGCGACACACTGGCAAAGCCGCCAAACACCACCGAGTGAATCGCCCCAATGCGCGCGCAGGCCAGCATGGCAAACAACGCCTCGGCAATCATGGGCATATAAAGCAGCACCCTGTCCCCCCTGCCCACGCCCATGTCTTTGAGGATGGCGGCCATGCACTGCACCTCGGTGTGCAGCTCACGAAAGGTATAGGTTTTCTCGGTATTCGTCTCGGTGCTCACATACACCAGCGCAGCCTGGTCGGCGCGCTCTTTCAGGTGGCGGTCAATCGCGTTGTGGCACAGGTTGGTGGTACCGCCCACGAACCATTTGGCAAACGGCGGGTTGCTGTAGTCGCAGATTTGCGTGGGCTGGTCCTTCCACTCAATCAGCTTGGCCTGCTCCGCCCAAAAGCCGTCACGGTCGGCCAGCGAGCGGGCGTGGAAATCTGCGAACTTGGTCATGCGGTGTCTCCGGGGGATTTTAAAAAACTGAATTCATAATTATGGCGATGGGACTTGCGGGGGGCTGACGGGAGCGCCCAACCCGGAGGGTTAAGGAGCGCGCAGCTCAATAATCCGCTCACCTTTGACCAAGGCATCTTCTATGGAGGGCCAAGCGGTGTCCAAGGTTTGCAAGAGTGCCGTGTTTCTGCAATTGCCCAGACGCAACCACAAAATTTGCGGCGGCGCACCCAGCAAGTTTGACCGCCGCGCAAAATCATCGTCCTTAGTGACTACGACGCGCGCACTACTTTTAGCCAGCTCAAAAATTTCAACATCCGTGGCGTTGAGTGCCAACAGCTCACTCACATAAGTGCCTATGCGGCCAGCAAGATCAAATGGTCATTCTGGCGCGCGGCGTACCACAGGCAAGCGGCAATGTCTTCGGACTGCAAGTAGGGGTAGTCCTGCAATATTTCTTCGTGACTGGCACCCGCAGCCAGCAGATCGAGCACATCGCTCACGCGCACACGCAAGCCACGAATGCACGGCCTGCCAGCGCATTGCAGCGGGTTGACCGTAATCCTGTCTAGATGGGCGTTTGATGATTGCATCGGATTATTTTACGCCTAAGCCAACCAGCGTCAACCCTCTGGGCATCAAGCGCGTCACACCAAGCCCGATAAAAACCTGGCTGCACTCATCATGCGAATGCCGTTATGGTCTTCATCTACAGCGTCCTCAAACACCAGCTGGTAGGCGTTTTTGACCTTCAGTCGTTCTTTAAAATATTTGAGATGCGGCGAGACGGCTGACCGTTTGGATTTGACTTCGATGATGCACTCCACCACGCCATCGGCCACCACGCAAAAATCTACCTCGCGCTGCTCTTTGTCGCGCAAAAAATAAAGCTCTGCCGGGATGCCATAGACATCGGTCAGGTAGTGCGTGTATTTCAGCAAGTGGTTGGCGACAATGTTTTCGTACTTCGCCCCTTGGTCGTCCACACCCGTGGTGTCCCACATATAAATTTTGGGCTCTTTGCGCAGCGACTTGAGCTGGGTGTTTTGGTAAGGATAGATGCGGTAGCAAAAATACATCTGCTCCAGCGTGTCCATCCAGTGCGCCAGGGTTTTGTGGGTAACCTTCAGGTCACCCGTCAACGCATTGAGTGAGAACAACGAGCCTACGCGCTGGGGCAGCAGCATGGCCAGTATCTCCAGGCTGGACAGGTCGCGGATATTGCTCACATCGCGAATGTCTTCCTGGATCAAGCGCTTTTCCCGGTCATGGTGCCAGCGCTTCAGGTCGCGCAGGTCTTTAGCCATGTACACCTCTGGGAAGCCCCCAAACGTGATCAGGTCTTGCCACAGCGCAGCCGGTATATCGTTGGCAAACACCATGCCTGCATCCCGGTCGTATGGCTTGCCCATCAGCTCGGCAATGCTCAAGGGGTGCAGTCGGTAGTAAAAATACCGCCCCAGTAATGAGTCGCCACCCTTTTGGTACAAGTCCAGCCGGGCGCTGCCCGTGACCAGGATGGCAAAGTCGCCCTTTCGGGTGTCATACACGCCTTTCAGGTGATTCTTCCAATCCCGGTATTTGTGAATCTCGTCATAAATCACCAGCTGGGTGCCGCCCACAAAGGTGCTGTCCAGCGTGGCCTTTTTATCCTCCCGGCTGTCCCAGTTCAGATAAGTAGGGTTGGCATACGACTGCGCAATGTTTTGCGCCAGCGTGGTCTTGCCCACCTGGCGCGGGCCGCCAATGAACACCATTTTTTTGCCTAAGTCCTGGCGGATATGGGGTTCTAGGTAGCGCTGCATGGGTGGGTGCCAGTTAGTTTTTCATTGACATGATCCAGAAAATTATACTGAACTATAAAAATAAAGCAACCATTTTCTATCTTGGTATAAAAATCATGGATTTATGCATGATTAAACAGATATTTAAGGTTCCAGCAAACTTGGAAGCAGGAATGCAATAGCAGCTATGCATTACATAGCTGTATACGTCCTGCCCGCAAGGACTACCACGATATTCAACAAATAATACTGAAAACTCACCTTCACTTCACCAGCGCCAGCGCCGCCTGGAACTGTGGGTGCTCGCAGGTGCGCAGCCACTCAAAGATCACCATCTCGGTGGTGACCAGTTCGGCACCTGCACCGGCCAGACGGTCAAAGGCGGCATCGCGGTTGCGCTCGGTGCGGGAGCTACAGGCATCGGTGACCACCCACACTTCAAACTCGTCTTCCAGCAAGTCCAGCGCGGTTTGCATCAGGCAGACATGGGCTTCGCACCCTGCCATGACAATTGAATTGCGCTGCGCCACTTGGGGCACGGCTTTTTGCAGGTGCTTGGGCAGGCTGCGGGCGTTGCCCTGGGGCGCCTTGGGCTCGGGGCGCAGCCACTCGCCCAGGCCCTCTTCTACCGCGCTGAAATGCATTTTGGCCAGCGTGTCTTTGCACAGGGCGCGGATCTCGGGCAGGTTGGGGCCCAGGCCGGACGGGTTCTCCTCGGTGCCCCAGGTGGGTACGCCCAGCAGGCGGGCGGCCTGGCCCAGGCGCACGCCGTTGGCTACCACCTGCGCACCGTCAAAAATATCGGGCATCAGGCGGGTTTGGTAATCAACCAAGACAAGTTGGGAGAGGGAGGCATCGAGCAGCATGGCGGGCAATCCAAGTGGGGTTGAGCGGGTGTTGCCAGCGAAAAACCGGCACCGAACCTATCCGCCCGGTGTAACGGGAAGAAATAGGATGTTGCGTGATTTTACCTAGCTGGAGTCTCCAGGAACGCGCATCTCCAGGAACGCACACACCCCCACCCATCTGACCCGCAGGCGCAACCACACGCCAGCCCGCCGTGAAGATGGAGCAACCCATGGCAGCGGCCAAGCCGCCGCCATCGCAGCGCGCAAGCTGGAGTCAAGGCATCATCGACTTGGACAGGCTGTAGTCTTTGTCGGTGGCCAGTGTCCACAAGGCCAGCAACATGACTGCGGCCCCCACGATCACCGCCACCAGCATGGCTGGCCTGTGCCCTGCAAATCCCAGCACCCAAGGCGACGCGAGCATCCACAGCCCCAGCACGGCCTCGGCCCACTCCTCCCACGCCTTGGGAAAGAGCATGGCTCCCAGGGCGGTGGCAATCAGTGCCGCGCCGATGATGACCGCGTTAAATGTGGCAACCTGAAGATCCGTATAACCCAAAGACCAACTCCAGGGCGACAGTACCAAGCAAGCACCCAGCACAGCGTTCAGCGGGTCTTGCCAATGCTTCACTTGTTTCATGGCATTTACCTCCTGTCGGCATCTTTGCGCCGACCTGATTTAGAGTCCCTGGTCAGTGCCAAGTTCCACACACAACGGCTTTACGCTACAGTCTATGGATGGATCAATAGCTGTACAGTTATCCATAATTTCATCCACCCTCGTTTAGAAAGCCAAGCCATGAAATTTACTGCCCTTTGCCTGAGCCTTTTTGCTGCCTGCACCTTCGCATCGCTTGTCCATGCCAGCCCGCAGGGCGAGAAAATGAAAGCCTGCAGCATGGATGCCAAAACCCAGGGCCTTGCGGGCGACGCGCGCAAGGCACATATGAAAACCTGCTTGAAGGGCACGCCCGAAGAACAAGCCGCCTCCAAGGCTAAAAAGGCTGAGAAAAAAGCCAAGATGCAAGCCTGTAACCTGAGCGCCAAAGAAAAAGGCCTCAAGGGCGCAGAGCGCAAAGAGCAAGTTAAAACCTGTTTGAAAGCCTGATCAAAATGGCCAAAGACTTCAGCACCCTGGAGGACAGCAACTACTCGTCCAACCCCAGCATCCACAGCGTCAGCCATCCCTCACGGCGCACCGTGTTGCACCTGGGGGCTGGAGTCTCGGCCAGCGCACTGTTAGCCCCGTTTTTGACAGGCTGCGCTAATTCAGCCCCCCCATCCCACCTGTCTTCTACGCCCCTGCCCTCGGCATCGCTCAAACCAGTTGCGCACATCGGCTTCAAAGCCATCAGCACCGACATCACCGACCGCTTGGTGGTGCCCCCAGGCTACATAGCCACCGCGCTGGCGCAATGGGGCGAGCCCGTGGGTGTGCCCGGCAATATGCCCGCCTTCAAAATCGACGGCAGCAACAGCGCCGCCGACCAAGCCGTGCAAATGGGCATGCACCACGACGGGATCCATTTCTACGCCCTGCCCGGTGCGCAGCACGGCCTGCTGGTGATGAACCACGAGTATGTGGACGACGGCCTGCTGCACACCGATGGCCTGAAAACCTGGACGGCCGAGAAGGTGAAAAAATCGCAAGCCTCGCACGGCATCAGCGTGATCGAGGTCACGCTAAAAGGCAACGCCTGGGAGATGGTGCGGCCGTCCCCCTTGGCCCGGCGCATTACCGCCAACACACCGTTTTCCATTGGTGGCCCGGCGGCGGGCCACGCCATGATGCGAACGGCCGCCGACCCCGCAGGTCGAACCATCCTGGGCACGATTAACAACTGCGCGTCTGGCAAAACGCCTTGGGGCACCTACCTGAGTGGGGAAGAAAACTTTAACTTTTACTTTGGCGGCGTAGACAACCCAGATCCCCACCAAAAGCGCTGGGGCCTGCGCAAAACCTCCTTCTATGGCTGGCCCGAGCACGATGCCCGCTTTGATGCCAGCAAACACCCCAACGAATACAACCGCTTTGGCTGGGTGGTGGAGGTGGATCCGATGGACCCCACCAGTACGCCCGTCAAGCGCACGGCGCTGGGCCGCGCTGCACACGAGGGCGCGTGGGTCGCGGTGACCAAAGACAACCGCGCGGTGGTCTACAGCGGCGAAGACGCACGCAACGAATACATCTACAAATTCATCAGCCGTGACCGCATCCAAAGCGCAGGCAATGGCAAAACCCAGGCGCAGGCCAACCGCGACCTGCTCGACCACGGCACGCTGTACGTCGCCCGCTTCGATGCCGATGGCACGGGCGTGTGGCTACCCTTGGTGCACGGCCAAGGACCGCTCACCGCCGCCAACGGCTTTGCCGACCAGGGCGAGGTCGTCATCAAGGCCCGCCAGGCTAGCGACGCGTTGGGCGCTACCAAGATGGACCGCCCCGAATGGCTGGCCATCGACGAGCGCAGCGGCTGGGTGTACTGCACGCTCACCAACAATAGCGGCCGGGGCACCAGTGCTGGCCCCGCAGTCGACGCGGCCAACCCGCGCGCCAACAACGTGATGGGGCAGATCATCCGCTGGAAGGACAGCGGCGACTTTGATGGCACCCGCTTTAGCTGGAACCACCTGGTGCTGGCGGGCGACCCGGCGCAGGCGCGCCCAGAGGCTAAAGGCAACATCAAAGGCGACCTCTACGCCTGCCCCGATGGCCTGGCCTTTGACGCGCAGGGACTGCTCTGGATTCAAACCGATATGCATGCCAGCCAGATGTACAAAGGCGAGCTGCACAACATGGGCAGTAACCAGATGCTGGCCTGCGACACCACCACCGGTGAAACCCGCCGCTTCTTGACTGGCCCGGTGAATTGCGAGATCACCGGCTGCACCTGGTCGTCCGACGGCCGCACGATGTTCATCAACGTGCAGCACCCCGGCGAAAACGCCAGTGACCGCAGCGACCCCCTTGACCCCGCCAAGTTCTCCAACTGGCCCGACTACAGCCCAGGCGGACGACCACGCTCTTCTACGGTGGTGATTCGCAAAGTGGATGGCGGCGTGATTGGGACCTGACTCCGGTCTATCAACTCACGTTCTTGAGCTCGCCTGCTAATTCACCACCCCCACCTTGGTCAAACCCGCTTTCTGCGCCATGGCTAAAAATGCCGCGACATAGGCATAGGGCGTATCTGCCGAGGGGCGCAGGTGGATTTCGGGTTGGTTGCGCTGCTGGGCTGCGGCGTTGACTTTGGCATTGAGTGCGGGAATATCGGGCACCGCCTCATCACCCCAGCGCAGGAAACCTGCCGCGTCCATTTGCAACACCACTACGTCGGGTACCACCGTGGATGTTTGCGCGGATGGCATGTCCAGATTCACGGAGTGCAGTTGCACGGGAATGGTGATGATGAGCATGACGATGAGTACCAGCATCACATCGATCAGGGGCGTGGTGTTCATCTCGATCATCGGGCTGGGTTCGTGCTCGGTGCCGCCTAAATGCGGGGACAGGTGTTGGCTGTAGAGCTTCATGGCTTGCTGCGCAGGTTAAGCGCGCCCTCTGGCACGGGTTCGGTGATCAGCCCTACCCGTGCAAAACCATAGCCCTGCGCGGTGTCGATCACCTGGCCAATGTAGGCATAGGGTGCATTGGCATCGGCGCGGATGTGCAGCTCGGGCTGGGGGCTGCGGGTGGCGATCTGGCCTATCAGGGTGGACAGGGCCTGGATGTCGGGCGCATAGGTTTCGTTGTAGTACAGGTTACCTGCGCGGTCGACGCTGATGACGACGTAGTCGCCACTGGTGTCGCGCCGCTGCGCGGTCTCGATCGGCAGGTTGAGGCTGACGGTCGCACTGACGACCGGGATGGTCAGCAAAAAGATGATCAGCAGCACCAGCATCACGTCGACCAGGGGCGTGGTGTTGATCTCGGCCATCCAGCCGTCGTCGCCGCCGTCGTCTGCATGGGATGAATACAGGGCCATGGTGTCAGCCTTGCTGGGCAGAGTCAGCCACTGGGGGCGTGGGTGCATCGGTGTGGTCACCCTCACTGGTAGCCAGCAGCACCACATGCAGCTTGGCACCAAAGCTGCGCACGGCCTCCAGGGCCAGCTTGTTTTTGCGCAGCAGCCAGTTGTAGCCAAACACGGCGGGCACGGCCACGGCCAGACCGATGGCGGTCATGATGAGGGCCTCGCCTACGGGGCCCGCTACACGGTCAATCGAGGCCTGACCGGAAGCGCCGATTTTGACCAGCGCGGTGTAGATGGCCCAGACGGTGCCAAACAGTCCCACAAAGGGCGAGGTGGAGCCGATGGTAGCCAGCACGGCCATGCCGTCTTGCATGCGGGTTTGCACTTTGGACAGGGCCTGTTCGATGGCGCGGATGATCCAGGTGTCGTAGTCCACCCGGGGCTTGAGTGCGGTGAACTGGCGCGCCGCTTCCTCGCCCGACTGAGCCACAAAGCGCAGCGGGTTGTCTGCGCCGAGCTGGTCTACTTTGGAGGCAAAGCGGTGCAGTTGGTCAAAGGTGCCATGCGCGTTGCTGGTATGGGCTTTGAGGCGGCGCAGGTCAAGGTATTTCGTCACCATCACCACCCAGCTGGCAATCGACATGAGGGCCAGCAGCAGCAGACACAACTTGGCCACCCAGTCGCCCTGCAGCCAGATGGCGGCCAGGCCATAGGGGTTGCTGACGGCGCCGCTGGCTGCGGTGACGGCTGCGGTGGTGGTCGATAGCGTTTGAGCAAAAGCGGTGCTCACGAATAGGGTGGTCATTTTTTACATTTCTCCTCTATGGCACGTAATAGTAAGGGGCCGATGGCCAGCAGGCCTTGGTAGGTTCCGTCGGGGTTGACTTTAAGGCAGTCTACGTTGCCTGCACTGTCCATGCCCTCGGCCAGCGCGTCGCGCGGCTTGCGCCGCAGTTGTTCGTTGGCCATCTCGGCCAGGCTGCGGTTGGGCGTGGCCAAAGGGGGGCGGTAAGGGTAGACGGGCTGGGTGCGTGGCAGGCGCAGGTCCAGCGGGGCACGGGGTGCGTCTGCGCCAGGGGCACTGGCCGCATTGCGTGGCGCTGGCAAACCGGCAGTGCCGGCACTGCCCGCGCTGCCCCAGCCCGAGCCCGTGCCGGTAGCACCTGGCACCCCGCTGGGGCTGCCGGATGGGCTGCCGGATGGACTGCCCGTGGTAGCCCCGGTAGCCGCACCGGCCGTACTGCCAGAGGTGGGACCTGCGCCGGAAGCCGGTGTAGGCACGCTGGACGCACCCACCGCTGGGCTCGCGGGTGGGCTGGCCACTGGGGCGCTGGGTGCAGTGGGGGCGGTAGCTTGCGGTACCGGCGCTGGTGTGGGTGCAGAGGCAGAGGGGGGTGGGCTCGGGGCAACAGCGGGGGCCGGCGGTGCAGGCGTTTCAGCGACCACGGCGCGCGCAGGGGGGGGTGGAGGTGGAGCGGGGGCGGGTTGAGGTACTGGACTGGGTGCTGGAACGGGTACGGGTACGGATGCAGGAATGGGCGCCGGGGTGGGCTCAGGTTTCGGCTCAGGTTTCGGCTCAGGTTTCGGCTCAGGTTTCGGCTCAGGTGCAGACGCTGGAACTGGCACAGGTACGGGCGCGGGCGCAGGGGCAGGTGCGGGGGGCGTTGGAATGGGCGCAGGCGGAACCGGGATGGGCGCAGGGGCTGGTGCCGGGACTGGGGCGGGAGCTGGCACAGGGACTGGAATGACTGGTGGCGCTGGCGCGGGAGCCGGAACGGGTGCGGGTATCGGTGGCGTAGGCAATGGCGCGGGGGCAGGAGCAGGCAGCGGCGCGGGCACAGGTGCCGGCTGCGGCGTTGGGGCGAGGGCTGGCGCTGGTGCTTGCGCCACTACCGGTTCGGGCTGTCTTGGCTGCGGCTGCACGGCGGGTTGCACCACCTCGCGCGCCGGCTCCTCACGCTGGCGGGCCAGCTCTAGCGCCTTCAGTCGGGCACGGCGCGCCGCCGAGCGGGAGCGGGCAGGCTCGATCGCGGCCATTTGCTGCGTCACTTGCAAGGGGGTGCTTTGCTGCGCTACCCAGGGCGGCAGGCTTAGCTGCTCCGCCGTGCCCAGGGCGCGGCGGGCGCTGATGCCGCGCTGCACCTCCTCCTGTACTGTGGCCGGGTTGCTTGTGGCTGTGCTGGTGGGGACCTTGGTCTCACTGCGAAAGATCTGCACCACCATGGCGCGGACGGCCACTTGCAATGGCCAGTACAAGTTAGCCACCCAGAGTAATACCAAATGCAGCACCAACACCGCCAACCACACACCAGGTCGGGTGCGTGCGGCACGAAGGTCGGGGGTACTAAATAAGGGGGTGGTCACAACTCAGCAATATTCTCATACCCCGTACAATCTAGGGTTTTCACGTACATTGTCCCACCGACCACGGCTCCTCCATGTCTTGTGAGGGTCAGAGATTCAAAGCGACCGCCCAGTGACTGCACCACACACCCCCCTCATTTCGACTTTTCCAGGGGGCCGTGCGCTCTCATCCACCAAAACGGCTCTATTGCTGGCGCAAGCCCAGCAACTTGCCCCGCAGGTCACCGCTGTGGCCAGCCAGTGGGTGCATTGGGTGCAAACCGATAGTGCGCCCGATGCGGATATGCAGGCCAAACTGCAAGCACTGCTGACCTATGGCGAGAGCGCGGCGCCCAGTGCTGGCGAGCTGATCGTCGTCATGCCGCGCCTGGGCACCGTGTCCCCCTGGGCCTCCAAAGCCAGCGACATTGCGCGCAACTGCGGCCTGGCCATCCACCGGGTCGAGCGCGCCCTGCACTACCGCTTTGCCCTCAAGGCCCCGCTGCTGGGCAAAGCGGTTCTCAAGAGCGAGCAGCGCACTGCGCTGGCCGCCCTCTTGCATGACCGCATGACCGAGTCGGTGGCCTTTGAGGCCGACGCACCCCGCGCCCTGTTTACCCCGCTGCACGCCGCGCCCATGCAGCAGGTGGACGTGCTGGGCCAAGGCCGCGCCGCACTGGAGCAGGCCAACAAAGCATTCGGCCTGGCTCTGGCCGACGACGAAATGGACTACCTGCAGGAAGCCTTTACCGGCCTGCAACGCAACCCCACCGATGTCGAGCTGATGATGTTTGCCCAGGCCAACAGCGAGCACTGCCGCCACAAAATTTTCAACGCCCAATTCACGGTGGATGGCACCCGCCAAGACAAGAGCCTGTTCGGCATGATCCGCAACACCCACGCGCTGGCACCGCAGCACACCGTTGTGGCGTATTCGGACAACTCTTCCATCATGGAGGGCGGCATTTCAGAGGCATTTTATGCCCGTAGTCCCCGTCATATGGACGTAAGCAGCTATGAAAAACATAGCACCCTGCGGCATGTGCTGATGAAGGTGGAAACCCACAACCATCCCACCGCCATCAGCCCCTTCCCCGGTGCCAGCACCGGCGCGGGCGGCGAGATCCGCGACGAAGGTGCCACCGGGCGCGGTGCCAAACCCAAGGCGGGCTTGGCCGGTTTTACCGTGTCGGATTTAAATGGGGTCAGATCCAATTTAAATTCCGCCAGTTTTCCGAGCCACCTAGCCACCCCCTGGCAGATCATGACCGAGGGCCCGCTGGGCGCAGCCGCGTTCAATAACGAGTTTGGCCGTCCCAATTTGAACGGCTATTTCCGCGCCTTTGAGCAAACCATTGCCGGCCAGCGCTGGGGCTACCACAAGCCCATCATGATTGCGGGCGGGATCGGCACGATTGATGCCCAGCTCACGCACAAGATCGAGTTCCCTGCGGGCAGCTTGCTGATTCAACTCGGCGGCCCCGGCATGCGCATTGGCATGGGCGGCAGCGCGGCCAGCTCGATGGCCTCGGGCACCAACGCCGCGTCGCTCGACTTTGACTCGGTGCAGCGCGGCAACCCCGAGATCGAGCGGCGTGCGCAAGAGGTGATTAACCAGTGCTGGCAGCTCGGCACAGCGAATCCTATTCTCGCTATTCACGATGTAGGTGCAGGCGGCCTGAGTAATGCCTTCCCCGAATTGGTGAACGACGCAGGCCGTGGCGCGCGCTTTGACTTGTCCGCCATTCCGCTGGAAGAAAGCGGCCTGGCCGCCAAAGAGATTTGGTGCAACGAAAGCCAGGAGCGCTACGTGATGGCAATTGCGCCCGAGTCGCTGGAATTGTTCAAAAGCTTTTGTGAGCGTGAGCGCTGCCCGTTTGCGGTGGTGGGGGTGACGACCGATGAGAAAAATTTGGTAGTTGCCGATCTGTCGGAGCCGTCGCGAGCGGACGGCGGGCTAGGCGCACGGAGCGCAGGAACCGGAATGGACATGCAAGTCCATGAGGATTCCGAGCACCGCGCAACAACGCCCCCCGCTCGCGCAGTAGGCCCTTACGCGGTAGATATGCCGATGAACGTGCTACTGGGCAAGACACCCAAAATGCACCGCGATGTGAAGACGTTGAAACGTGAATTCAAGGCAATAGATCTCACCGGCGTAGACCTGCAAAGCAGCGTCATCAAGGTACTCAGCCACCCCACCGTCGCCAGCAAACGCTTCCTCATCACCATCGGCGACCGCACGGTGGGGGGCCTGACGCACCGCGACCAGATGGTCGGACCCTGGCAGGTGCCGGTGGCCGACTGCGCCGTGACCCTGGCCGACTACGCGGGCTTTGCCGGTGAGGCCATGGCCATGGGCGAGCGCACGCCGTTGGCCATCTTCAACGCCCCCGCCTCGGGCCGTATGGCGGTGGCCGAAGCCATTACCAACCTGCTGGCCGCGCCGATCGAACTCAGCAGAGTCAAACTCAGCGCCAACTGGATGGCCGCTTGCGGCGAGGCGGGTGAAGATGCCGCTTTGTACGCCACCGTGAAAGCCGTCGGCATGGAGCTGTGCCCGGCGCTGAACATCAGCATCCCCGTGGGAAAAGACTCGCTATCCATGCGTACGCAGTGGACGGACGAGGCAAAGCAGCAGCACAAAGTCACCTCCCCGGTCTCGCTCATCATCAGCGCCTTCGCGTCGTTGGGCGATGTACGCGGCACCCTGACCCCGCAGCTCAACCGCGCCGAAGCAGACACGACGCTGGTCTTCATCGACCTGGCCCAGGGCCACAAACGCATGGCGGGCAGCGTGCTGGCCCAGGTGCTGGACCAGGAAGGCCAGACCACGCCCGACCTGAATGATGCCAAAGACCTCATCAACCTGGTCAGCGCCATCAACACCCTGCGCGCGCAAGGCAAAATCCTCGCCTACCACGACAAGGGCGACGGCGGCCTGATCGCCACGGTGTGCGAAATGGCCTTTGCGGGCAACGTGGGCGTGGCACTCAACATCGACATGCTGCTGGTCGAAGGCGACGGCATCAGCGACAGCCGCATGGACGTGGGCGACAGCAAAAACTGGAGCGGCCAGGTGAGCGCCCGGCGTGACGAGCTGACCCTGCAAGCCCTGTTCAACGAAGAGCTGGGGGTCGTCATTCAAGTGCGCACCGCACAGCGCAACGAGGTGATGCAAACCCTGCGCGAGCATGGTTTAAGCAAGCACAGCCACTTCATCGGCAAGACCCGCCCTGCGCCCGCTGCGTCCGTTAATGCAGCAGCTTCAACACCTAACACCCAGACTACGCCCAGCGCTGACCCACTGATGGTCGGCGTTGGCGAAGTGACGGTCTGGCGCGACACCAAAAAGGTCTTTGCCGCCCAACTGCAAGACCTGTACCAGGTATGGGATGCCGTCAGTTGGAAGATCGCCCAAGGCCGTGACAACCCCGCCTGCGCCGACGCAGAGCACGCTGGCGCGGGCGATACCGCCAATCCCGGCCTGCATGTGCACTTAAGCCAGAATTTACAGCAAAATATGGCGGTAGTCCTTGCCCCCTGGACGCAAGCAGCTACAAATTCAGTAGCACCCACCATCCTCAAAGCGCGTCCCAAAGTGGCCATCCTGCGCGAGCAAGGGGTCAACTCCCACTTCGAGATGGCCTACGCCTTCACCGAGGCAGGCTTTGAGGCCTACGACGTGCACATGACCGACCTGCAAACCGGCCGCGCCAAGTTGCCAGACTTTGCCGGCCTGGTCGCCTGCGGGGGTTTTAGCTACGGCGACACCCTGGGCGCAGGCATCGGCTGGGCGCGCAGCATCACGTTTAACAACGCATTGTCCGACCAGTTCAAAGCCTTCTTCGCCCGCCCAGACACCTTCGGCCTGGGCGTATGCAACGGCTGCCAGATGTTTGCCGAGCTGGCCGACATCATCCCCGGCGCGCAGGCCTGGCCCCGCTTTACCACCAACCAGAGCGAGCGCTTTGAAGCCCGCCTCTCGATGGTTGAAGTGCTCGACTCGCCCAGCCTGTTCTTCAAAGACATGGCAGGCAGCCGCCTACCCATCGCCGTAGCCCACGGCGAAGGTTTTGCCAACTTTAGCCAACGCGGCAACGCAAGCAAGGCCATCGCCGCCATGCGCTTCACCGACAACCATGGCGCAGCGACAGAGCAATACCCCTTCAACCCCAACGGCAGCCCCGCTGGCTTAACGGCAGTGACTACCGCAGACGGCAGATTCACCGCCATGATGCCCCACCCCGAGCGCGTGTTCCGCAACGTGCAAATGAGCTGGACAGACCAAGACAAAAGCCAACACAGCGCCTGGATGCAACTGTGGCGCAATGCGCGCAAGGCCGTTAACTGAACGTCCAAACCCCTGGCCTAGGTATGATCGAGGGCAGACCCCATAACGAATGAGACAGCGCCCCCATGTTTGAGCAAGCCTTTAAGAATATAGACGACGTACTGTGGAAAGAGGCGGGCTGCGCCAGCGAGCTGGACTACACCGAGCAGACCTCGTGGCTTCTGTTCCTCAAGTTTCTAGACGGCCTGGAGCAAGACAAAGCCACCGAGGCCCAGCTACAGGGCAAAAAATACAGCTATATCCTGGAGCCCGCCTACCGCTGGGACACCTGGGCCGCACCCAAAGATGCCAAAGGCCAGCCAGACCACAACGCGGCCCAAACGGGCGACGACCTGCGCGACTTTGTTGACAAAAAACTTTTCCCCTACCTCCACGGTTTTAAGCAAAAAGCCAGCAACGCCAACACGCTGGACTACAAAATAGGCGAGATATTTGGCGAGATCAAAAACAAAATCCACAGCGGCTACAACCTGCGCGAGATCATTGACCACATCGACGCGCTGCGCTTTCGCTCACAAACCGAAAAGCACGAGCTGTCGCACCTGTACGAAGCCAAAATCAAAAATATGGGCAACGCCGGGCGCAACGGCGGCGAATACTACACCCCGCGCCCGCTGATTCGCGCCATGGTGCAAGTGCTGCAGCCCCGTATCGGCGAGACCATCTATGACGGCGCAGTAGGCTCGGCAGGCTTTTTGTGCGAAGCCTTTGACTACCTCAGCAAAAACAAAACCCTCAAAACCGCTGACCTGAAAACCCTGCAAGAGCGCACCTTCTACGGCAAAGAAAAAAAGTCGCTCGCCTATGTGATTGCCATCATGAACATGATTTTGCATGGCATCGAGGCGCCCAACATCATCCACACCAACACCCTCACCGAGAACCTGGCCGATGTGCAGGACAAAGACCGCTACGACATCGTCCTAGCCAACCCGCCCTTTGGCGGCAAAGAGCGCAAAGAGGTGCAAGACAACTTCAACATCAAAACCGGCGAGACCGCGTTTTTGTTTTTGCAGCACTTCCTGAAAATGCTCAAACCCGGTGGCCGCGCCGCCATCGTCATCAAAAACACTTTTTTAAGCAACACCGACAACGCATCAAACAGCCTGCGCAAGCTGCTGCTGGAAAGCTGCAACCTGCACACCGTGCTGGACTGCCCCGGTGGCACCTTTTTAGGCGCTGGTGTCAAAACCGTCGTGCTGTTTTTTGAAAAAGGCCCACCCACGCGCCAGGTGTGGTACTACCAGCTCGACCCCGGCCGCAACATGGGCAAAACCAATGCGCTGAACGATGCCGATTTGGCCGAGTTTGTAGCCCTGCAAACTAAGCATGCCGATTCGCCCAAAAGCTGGAGTGTGAAAGCCAATGCCATCAACCCCACCACCTTCGACCTGTCCGTCAAAAACCCCAATGGCGGTGAAGCGGTAGCCCACCGCAGCCCGGCAGACATCATGGACGAGATAGCGGCGCTGGATGGGGAGAGTGCTGAGGTGTTGGCGACGATTCGGGCTTTGCTGTGAAGGCGAACTGGCTTAAAACAACCTTAGGAACGGCATTTTCAACTGCAACTGGAAATACACCGCCTAAAAATAATGCTCAGTTTTATGGGCAATACATGCCTCTCGTTAAGCCGCCAGAGCTATGCGACGTAGCACTTGACTCTGCTGAAGATGGGTTATCGGAGACTGGTGCAGCGGTCGCCCGCACGCTCCCGCCAAACTCCATTCTTGTATCCTGCATAGGTAATTTGGGGAAGATTGGGCTAAATACAGTGCCCGTCGCATTTAATCAGCAGATCAATGCCATCCTGCCAGATCCACGTAAAGCATTGCCAGAGTTCATGTTTTACCAAGTCTTGTCTTGTGCATTCAAAGACCAATTGGAGGCCTTGGCGTCTGGAACTACTGTGCCGATTGTCAACAAGTCGAAATTCAACAGTATTGAAATTGTTTTACCTCCACTTCCCGAACAACACCGCATCGTCGCCATCCTAGACGCCGCGTTTGACCACATCGCCACCGCCCGCGCCAACTGCGAGGCGAATCTGCTGAATGCTCGGGCTATTTTTGAGAGTCATTTGCAGGCGGTGTTTTCGCAGCGGGGGGATAGGTGGGAGGTTAAGAAAGTCAGTGAGGTGGCTAAGCACTCACTAGGCAAGATGTTGGATAAGGCCAAAAACAAAGGCGACTTTCAGCCTTACCTGCGGAATATTAATGTTCGTTGGTTTGCATTTGATTTATCTGACTTGTTGCAAATGCCGTTCTTAGCAACTGAATCAGCCAAGTACACCGCTATAAAAGGTGACGTTTTGATTTGCGAAGGCGGTTATCCAGGACGCGCCGCAATTTGGGATGAACACGAGCCCATTTATTTTCAAAAAGCGCTGCACCGCGTTCGCTTTCAGGAGCCAGAACACAATAAATGGTTTTTATATTATCTGTACTCACAAGATAAGAGCGGCATGTTGAAGCAGCACTTCAGCGGTACAGGCATTCAACATTTCACAGGCGAAGTATTGGCCCGATTTGAGATCCCTGTGCCGCCTTTACCTGTATTGCGTATCGCCGTGACAAAGTTTGACGCAATATTTGAAGAAACCCAGCGCCTCGAATCCCTCTACCAACGCAAACTCCAAGCCCTGGACGATCTGAAAAAGTCTTTGCTGCATCAGGCGTTCAGCGATGCTGTAATTAATTACAGTTATAATATGCTCAGCAGGATTCACATGACTGAAAAGCGCATCGCCATCAACACCACCTTACTGTTGAGGGCATTCGACAACTCGATTCAGAGGGGCACGAATACTGGTCGGCGCGCAAGCTGGGTAAGGTCTTGGATTTGAATAAAGCATTTTGTGCCTCTGATGAGCGGGCACGGGAAGATTGCCAAAACAGCGGCCTGGCCTTGGCAAACCATATCGAGGATGTGCTCGATATGGTCGAATTGATTCGGGTGCGCAACGTGAAATTACCGATGTGCGCCTGTCGCGCTATGCCTGGTACCTGATCGTTCAAAACAGCGATCCCACCATGCCTGCGATTGCCATCGGGCAAACCTATTTTGCGATGCAGACGCGGCGGCAAGAGCTGCAAGAGAAAGCCAAGTTTGCCCAACTATCCGAGGACGACAAGCGACTTGCCATCCGCAATGAACTGGCTGCGCCTAACAAGGACTTGGCCGCAGCGGCAAGAGCGCGGGTGTAGAGACCAGTTGGTATTGCGCCATTTTTCAAGACCACGGCTACAAGAGACTTTATGGCGGACAGGGGGGGAAAGATATTCACGCGAATAAAGCCTTAAAGAAAAGCCAAAAGATTTTGGACCACATGGGCAGCACGGAGCTGGCGGCCAACCTGTTTCGCGCTACACAGGCAGAAGAAAAATTGAAGCGCGAGAACGTGCAAGGCAAAACGCAAACGAACAGCACCCATTTTAAGTCGGCAAAAAAGTGCGCCAAACCATTCAGGAGCTAGGCGGCGCGATGCCCGAGGCGATGCCAATACCCGCGCAAAGCGTCAAGCAAATTGAAAGCGCGAAGAAGAAGTTGGGAAAGAGTTAGTGATGTTTATAATTGCTATAAATAAAATAGCTACTTAAGCTATGATTACTTGGACTAGCGACCGATTTGATGGGTAAAATACCGGGTGAAAATGGCTTAAAACGAGACGGACACGCCTTCGACATGTCATCACTTCATGTCGATGTTTTTCTGTTTTACCGACATGTTATGGCTGACGCGATAAGAAAATCGTGTTTTCTTTACACGTTTTGCTTGACCTGATAAGATAATTGCAATTTCTTATCACGTTACAGCCTAGCCCATCCAGCCATGCAAGCCTTAGTGAGCCTTCAGCTTCCGAGCAGCGACAGCCTGGACAAGCGCGTGCTATGGCAGTGCCTGGCTGACGCGCATCGCCACTTGGCAGAGCTGAAGGGCTTATGCGAGTCTTTGCCCAATCGTGGCATTTTGCTGGATACGCTGGCGATTCAAGAGGCCAAGGACAGCTCGGAGATTGAAAACATTATCACCACGCATGATGAGATTTACTCTTATGACCAAAACAATCCCAGCACACCGGCTGCCAAAGAGGTGCAAAACTACATCACAGCCTTGCGCACGGGCTACGAGGCGGTGCGCGCATCGGGTTTGATTCGGTTGCAGTCGATTTTGGCGGTGCAGTCGCATGTGGAGCAAAACAACGCGGGGCTGCGCAAGCTGCCGGGCACGGTTTTAAAAAACCAGAGCACGGGCGCTGTGGTGTATGAACCCCCGCAAGATGCCGTGGTGATTGAACGCCTGATGGGCGAACTGGTGGACTTTATGCACGCCAGCCCGCAAGTTGATGGATTGGACCCGCTGCTGCGTATGGCCATTGCGCATCACCAGTTTGAGAGCATTCACCCTTTTTATGACGGCAATGGGCGCACGGGGCGCATACTCAACCTGCTGATGCTACAGCGCGAGGGTTTGCTGGATTTGCCGGTACTGTATTTAAGCCGCTACATCACGTCCACCAAAGCCCAGTATTACCAGCTGCTGCAATCTACGCGAGAAACGGGGCAGTGGCTGGACTGGTGCGTTTATATGGTGCGCGGTGTGGCCATCACAGCCAAAAGCGAAATTAAATTGGTCAAAGACTTGCGTACGCTGATACAAACTACCAAGGAGCGGCTGCGCACGGAGGTGCCCAAGATTTACAGCCAGGAGTTGCTGAACAATTTGTTCCGACACCCCTATACCAAGATCGATTTTTTAGAAAAAGACTTGGGAGTATCGCGGGTGACTGCGGGCAAGCACTTGCGAACGCTGGCGCTCAAGGGCATTGTGGATATGAAAAAAATAGGCAGGCAGCATTTTTATATCAACCGCCCCTTGTTTGATCTTTTAACGCAGGTGACTTTAGACGATGAATGAAGCCGAAACCCGCGCCGAGCATATTGACCCTGCTTTAGCGCGCGCGGGCTGGGGCGTGGTGGAAGGCAGCCGCATACGGCGGGAATTTGCTATCACGCTAGGCCGCATTGAAGGCGCGGGCCGCCGTGGCAAGCCATTGATCGCCGACTACGTGCTGGAGTACCGCAACACCAAGCTGGCCGTCCTAGAGGCCAAGGCCTGGCACGAGGCGGTAACCGAAGGTGTGGGCCAGGCTAAAAACTATGCCGCCAAGCTGGCCGTGCGCTACTGCTATGCCAGCAATGGCCAAGGGCTATATGCCATAGACATGCAGACCGGGCAAGAAGGTGACGTGGCGGGCGCGCTGGCAGACTTGCCTACACCCGACGCGCTGTGGGCGAGCACCTTTGCGGCGCCCAACGCCTGGCGTGACCGCTTTGCACAAGTGCCCGTGCCTGACAAAAGCGGCACCTGGCAGATCCGGTTTTACCAAGATATTGCGGTCTCGCGCGTGCTGGAGCGCGTGGCCGCTGGCGATAAACGCATATTGCTCACACTGGCTACGGGCACTGGCAAAACGTCGATTGCTTTTCAAATTGCATGGAAGCTGTTTCAAGCGCGCTGGAACTTGGGTGGCGAGCCTACGCGGCGGCCACGTATTTTGTTTTTGACCGACCGCAACACGCTAGCTAACCAGGCCGTGCGCGACTTTGGTGCGTTTGCAGCCTTTGCAGACGATGCCTTTGTGCGCATAGCGCCGGACGAGATTCGCAAAAAAGGCAAGGTGCCCAAGAATGGCAGCATCTTTTTTACGATCTTTCAAACCTTTATGAGCGGGCCAACTACAGATGGCCAGCCTGCGCCGTATTTTGGCGACTACCCGCCTGACTTTTTTGACCTGGTCATCATTGACGAGTGCCACCGGGGCGGTGCCAATGACGAAGGCAACTGGCGCGGCATTTTGGACTATTTTGCACCGGCAGTGCAGCTGGGCTTGACCGCCACACCCAAGCGCCCCGGCCCGCGTGGCAATGTGGACACCTATGCGTATTTTGGCGAGCCAGTGTTTGTGTATTCGCTCAAAGACGGTATTAACGACGGCTTTCTCACACCGTTTCGGGTCAAGCAAATAGCCACCACACTGGACGACTATGTGTACACGGCTGACGACTCGGTGCTGGACGGCGAGATTGAGCTGGGCAGGCGCTATCAAGAGGCCGACTTTAACAAGCTGATTGAAATTAAAGAGCGTGAACGCAAGCGGGTAGAGATTTTTATGGGCCTGATAGACCAGCGCGAGAAGACCTTGGTGTTTTGCGCGACGCAGGCGCACGCACTGGCGGTGCGCGACTTGGTGAACCAGATCAAAACCAGTAAAGACCCCAGCTACTGCCAGCGCGTCACAGCGCATGACGGTGCGCTGGGGGAGGAGTATTTGCGCGATTTTCAGGACAACGAAAAAACCATTCCTACCGTGCTGACCACGTCGCAAAAACTGTCCACTGGCGTGGACGCACGCAACGTGCGCAATATTGTGCTGATGCGCACTGTCAATTCAATGATTGAGTTTAAACAGATCATCGGGCGCGGCACGCGGCTGTATGACGGCAAGGACTATTTCACTATTTACGATTTTGTGCGGGCGCACCACCACTTTAGCGACCCGGAATGGGATGGCGAACCTATCGAAGTGGAGTCCGCGCAGCCCCGCGCGTTTGCACCCGCACCGCCCATTACGCCGCTAGAAGTGCGTGAGCCTGCAGTGGAATACCAAGTGCGCAGGAAAATTCAAATACAACTGGCGGATGGCAAAGCACGCAGCATTCAGCACATGATGGTGACCAGCTTTTGGCACCCTGACGGCACACCGATGTCAGCGCAACAGTTTATGGAATCGTTGTTTGGCAAGCTGCCAGAGTTCTTTCGGAATGAGGACGAGCTGCGCAGCCTATGGAGCCTGCCGGACACACGCCGCAAGCTGCTTGATGGCCTGGCAGACCAAGGCTTTGGCGCTGACCAACTGCGCGAGATGCAAAAGATCATTGACGCTGAAAAAAGCGACTTGTATGACGTGTTGGCACACATAGCCTATGCGCAAGCACCGCTGAGCCGGGAGGATCGCGCCGAGCGTGCCAAAATGCGCATCAGCACGCAGTTTGAAAGTAAGCAACAGGCATTTCTTTCTTTTGTTTTAACGCACTATGTAAGCGAAGGGGTAGAAGAACTGGATGTAGGCAAGCTCACGCCACTCCTAAAGCTCAGATACCGTGACTCGATGCACGATGCTGTAGCGGATTTAGGTAGGCCTGAAAAAATAGGGCAGATGTTCAGTGGTTTTCAAAAATACCTGTACCAGTAAGTCTCACTTGATTTAATTTTCAACTCACTCTTTCATTTTTAAACCATGGCCAGCAGCCTCCTCGCCCTCCTCGACGACATCGCCACCATCCTGGACGACGTGGCCGTGATGACCAAAGTCGCCGCCAAAAAAACGGCGGGCGTGCTGGGCGACGACCTGGCGCTCAACGCGCAGCAGGTCTCGGGCGTGCTGGCCGAGCGTGAGTTGCCGGTGGTGTGGGCGGTGGCCAAGGGCTCGGCTGTCAACAAGCTGATTTTGGTGCCCGCTGCATTGGCGATCAGCTACTTCATCCCTTGGCTCATCACGCCGCTGCTGATGGTGGGTGGTGCTTACCTGTGCTTTGAAGGCTTCGAGAAAATCGCCCACAAGCTGCTGCACAGCCCACAGGAAGACGCAGCGCACGCGCAGGAGATCATGCAGGCGGTAGAACACCCCACGGTCGATCTGGTCGTGCTGGAAAAAGACAAAATCAAGGGCGCGATCCGCACCGACTTTGTGCTGTCGGCCGAGATCATCGTCATCGCATTGGGCACCGTGGCCGCGGCCGCATTTACCAAGCAGGTTGCTGTGGTAGTGGCCATCGCCGCCGTCATGACGGTGGGTGTGTACGGCCTGGTGGCAGGCATCGTCAAGCTGGACGATGCCGGGCTTTACCTGCTACAAAAACCTAACCGCAGCGCCAGAGCGGTCGGTCACGGGATCATGTGGTTTGCCCCCAAGCTGATGAAAACCCTGTCCATCGTCGGCACCGCCGCCATGTTCATGGTGGGCGGCGGCATTCTGGTCCACGGCTGGCCGTGGTTGCACCATGCGATAGAGGCACTGGCAGCACCGTTGGGGGCGTTTCAGGTGGTGGGCACGACGCTGGTGGATGCGCTGGCGGGTATGGTGGCGGGGGCTGTGGTGCTGGGGGTGTGGACGAATGTGCAGAAAATTCGGCGCAAGGGCAGGCGGGCTTAAACCCGGTTTGCACTATGCCAAGCCCGCAACCCCGTCCCCGTTTTAACCGCCTCGATGCCCTGCGCGGCGTGGCCATGGTGTGGATGACGGTCTACCACTTTGCCTTTGACCTGAACCACTACCGCTGGATCAAGCAGGACTTTTACCGTGACCCGGTGTGGACCTGGCAGCGCACCTGCATCGTAAGCCTGTTTTTACTTTGCGCGGGCGCGGGCCAGGCGGTGGGGCGGCACCAGGGGCAAAGCTGGCAGCGCTTTGGGCGGCGCTGGGCGCAGATAGCGGCGTGCGCGCTGCTGGTGAGTGCGGCATCGTACGCCATGTACCCCAAGAGCTTCATTTACTTTGGCGTGTTGCAGGGCATTGCCGTCATGCTGATTATTGTGCGGCTCACAGCGCACTGGGGCGCGTGGTTGTGGCTACTGGGTGCAGTAGCGATTGCTACAAAATTTATAGCTGCTTATGCCCTGGCGACGTGGACTACACTGCAATTTCTTAATGCAAAGCCATGGAACTGGCTGGGTTTGATCTCCGTCAAGCCAATCACCGAAGACTACGTTCCGCTGATCCCCTGGTTGGGTGTGATGTGGTGGGGCGTGGCCGCCACACAGTGGCTGCTGCGCGCGCGTCCTGCCTTGCTGACGGGCGCTGTGCCTGCGGGTACTAGGTGGCTGGTATGGCTGGGCTGCTGGAGCCTGGTGTATTACCTGCTGCACCAGCCGGTGATGATCGGGCTGCTGGAGCTAGTGCAACGGCTGCGGTAGAAACATGCGTGTGCTGCACCACCCTGTCGTCCCCCAGCACGATCATGGAAAACAGCAACTCGTCCAAGCTACCCGCGCGCGCCGTGCGACGCGCCAATAGCGGTGTGGCCTGCGGGTTGAGCAATACAAAATCCGCCTCGCAGCCCACATTTAAATTACCCACTACCCCCTGCAAACCCAGCGCCTGCGCCGCACCAGCGGTGTGCTGCCACCAGAGCTGCTGCGGACTGAGCGTGACGGCCTGCTTAGGCATGCCGCCAGTTAAGGCCGACGAACGCGCAACGCAGTGTGCCGCCAACATGGTTTTAAACGGTGAGAAGGAGGTGCCACCGCCTACATCGCTGGCCAGGCCGTGCAGCATATTCGCACGCTGCGCCTCGTCAAAATCAAAAAAACCACTGCCTAAAAACAGATTGCTGGTGGGGCACACCGCAGCGGCTGCACCTGAGCTACGCATCAATGCGCGGTCTGCTGCGTCAAAGTGCAGGCAGTGGGCATACACGCTGCGCGCGCGCAGCAGACCAAAGCCCTGATACACACTCAGGTAGCTGCGCGCCTGGGGATACAGCGCGTGAACCCAGGCTATTTCTTCGGCATTTTCAGCGACATGCGACTGCACCCACACGCTCGGATACTTGGCAGCCAGCGCGCCCGCCCCCAGCAACTGCGCGTCGCTACAGCTCGGCGCAAAGCGCGGGGTGATGGCGTAGCCCAGGCGGCCCTTGCCGTGCCAGCGCTGAATCAGCGCCTCGGTATCGATCAACGATTGCTCGGTTTCGTCGCGCACGCCGTCGGGGCAGTGGCGATCTTGCAGGCACTTGCCGGTGATGATGCGCTGGCCACTGTGCTGCGCCGCTGCAAACAGGGCGTTGACCGACTCCACATGCGAGGTGGCGAAAGTGAGCGCGGTGGTGACCCCGTTGCGCAACAACTCCGCTATAAAAAACTGAGCTGCTTGCGCGCAGTATGCGGTTGCTACAAAGCGTTTCTCTTCTGGAAAGGTGGTATTCTCCAGCCAGGGCAGCAGGCCATCGGCGGGCGAGCCAATGATGTCCGTCTGCGGGTAATGCACATGCATGTCCACAAAGCCCGGCGCAATGATGCGGCCCGGCCAGTGCTGGGTGGGCAGCTGCGCGTACTGGCTGCGCAGTGCAGTGTAGGCACCGATGGCAACTACCTTGCCATCCGCTCCCACTACCAACAGGCCATCTTCATCGTAGACGGCTTGTTGCTGCGCGTTGAAGCGTAGAAGGGCGGCGCGGTAGGCTTGCATGGCCCTATTTTGCTATCTTTCCGAGCACGCCTTCGACCAGATAATTCATACCCAAAACTTCGGTGTCTGTCAGAACACTCATGGGCTTGATGACGATGCGCCCCTCGGTGTCCTTGACGGGGTGTTTTTCGGCTGCAAAGGGATGGCGCTTGCCCGCTGCAATGTCTTTTTGCGCGGCCAGCACTTCGTCCTGCACGGCCTGCGGCACCTTCGGGCCAAAGCCTTCGACGCGGATCATCCCGTCTTTGATGCCGCCCCACACTGCGCCACTCTTCCAGCTACCGTCCAGCGCGGATTTGGCGCGCGCGGCGTAGTAGTCGCCCCAGCGGTGGGTGACAGAGGCGATCTGCGCATCGGGTGCCACCTTGCGCATATCCGAGTGGTAGGCCACGGCCAGCCTGCCGCGCTCTTGGGCGGCCACCATTACGGCGTTGGAGCCCGTGTGGAAGGCCAGCACGTCGGCATCCTGGTTCATCAGGGTCATGGCGGCTTCGCGCTCGCGGGCGGGGTCAAACCAGGCGTTCAGCCACACCACCTTGACCTGCGCCTGCGGGTTGACCGAGCGCATGCCCAGCGTAAAAGCATTGATGCCCTGCAACACCTCGGGGATGGGAAAGCCCGCCACGTAGCCCGCGATATGGGTCTTGCTCATGCGGCCCGCCGCGATGCCTGCAAGGTAGCGGCCCTCGTAGTAGCGGGCGTTAGCCACCGCCACATTAGGCGCGGTTTTGTAGCCGGTGATGGACTCAAACTTCACGTCGGGGAAGTCTCTGGCTACCTTGAGCGTGGGCTCCATATAGCCAAAGCTGGGGGTAAAGATCAGCTTGTAGCCCTGGCTGGCCAGGTCGCGTATGACGCGCTCTGCGTCTGCGCCCTCGGGCACGTTTTCTACATAGGTGGTTTTGACTTGGCTGCCCAGGGCAGCATCCACCGCCTTGCGCCCCTCCTCGTGCTGGCGCACCCAGCCTGCGTCCGTCAAGGGTGCAACGTACAGGAAGCCAATTTTCAAAGGCTCTTTAGGCTGCGCGGTGGTCGGAGTGCTTTGGGAAAAAGCGGAAAAAGAAAAACAGGCGGCGAGCAGTGTCGCAGCGAGGTTTTTATACATGGTAGTCCTCTACATGGCTCTGGATGGTAAAGCGCCGGGCGACAGAGCATAGCCAGGCGATGGTGTGATTTTAACGGCTACTGCAAAGTTTCTTTGAGTACAGCAGGTAAAGGCAAAGGTAATACGTCAATGCCTTCGTCCAGCAACTCCAGGGTTTCATCCTGCGAGGCCTGACCACGGATGCTGCGCTCTTTGGCCTCGCCGTAGTGGATCTTGCGCGCCTCTGAGGCAAACTGGCTGCCAACATCCTCGGTGTCCGCCAAGACCCTGCGCGCCATATGCAGATAGGCCGCCTGAAACTGCGGGTCTTGCAACATGGTTTGCAGCATCTGCTCTTTGGGCCTATTTTGGCCCATAGTCCCTGTCGCCTGGCCATTGGCAGCTACAAAATTAGTAGCGTTTTGGTTTTGCACCGGCGCCAGCTCGCGCGACCCGCTGAGGTTCAATCGCGGAGCAGAGAGCTTCTTGGTCACCCGGGCATCGCCACACAGCGGGCACTCTACCAGGCCGCGCGCAAGCTGGCTTTGAAAATCGTCCTCGGAGCCAAACCAGCCTTCAAAGCTGTGCTGGTGTTGGCATTGCAGATCGAGTACTTTCATGCCTGCATTATGCAGCGCGTGCCATGCGCGGCGTGGTCTGCCAGGCCATGGGACGTTTGCCGCTCAGGTGGTTGGCCAAGTGCACCGCACAAGACAAGGTTTTGGCATCGGTCACGCTGCCGTCAGCGCACCAGTCCAGTAGCTGCTGGGCGGGCGCGGTAAACACGTCTAAAAACTCGCCCGCATCGAGCTTGCGCTCTCCCAGCGACAAACCGCGCACAAAGTAGATGTGGATGACCTCGGTGGAATACGCTATGGCCAGATGCATTTGGCCTGCGTAGGCCCACTCGCTGCAGGTGTAGCCGGTTTCCTCGTGTAGTTCGCGCAGGCCGCAGATCAATGGGTCTTCAGCTTCGTCGAGTTTGCCCGCAGGAAACTCAATCATCACCTGGCCAATGGGATAGCGAAACTGGCGCTCCAGCACCACCTGGCCGTCGTCCAACAAGGGGACGACAACCACTGCGCCAGGGTGCACTACATATTCGCGGCTGGCCTGCTTGCCGTCGGGCAGGCGCACGGTGTCGCGCTTGGCCTGCAGGAACTTGCCTTTGAACAGCAGCTCGCTACTGACCAGGGTTTCTTTTAAATGGTGCATGGCGCTTTAGTCGCGGTGCTTGAGCAAATAGCGCCAGACAAAACCGGGGAAAGCCAGGGTGATGAACAGCGTGCCGGTAATGGCGTAAAACTCCCAGCCCTGCGGAGCGATCTGCCCCAGCCGCTGCTCCAGCAACAGCGCCAAGCCACCGACGATCAAATACAGCACGACCAGCTCCACCAAACGCACGGCGAGGTTTTTACCTGCGGCTAAGGGAATCACGGCGAATATGCGTTGCGAGACAAAGGGCAAATTGGCAGCCACTAGCGCTGCGGCTATCACCAACCAGACGGAGGCACTTTGTCCCATAAAGCAGGTGCTGGCGCGTGCGCAGTTAGCTGCCCAGCGTCTTGACAATCGCCTGCAAGCACAGCGTCATCAAACCACTGGGGAAGATACCCAGCAGCAAGACCAACGCGCCGTTGATGCACAGCACGATACGCACATCGGCCGAGGCCACCACGGAGGTGGCCGTAACAGGTGCATCAAAGTACATGACTTTCACCACGCGCAGGTAGTAAAACGCGCCCACCAAGGACAGCATCACAGCAAACACCGCCAAACCGATCAGCATCGGCTGGCGCGAGTCAAGCAAGGGCTGCAAGACACTGAGCTTGGCAAAAAAGCCCACCATCGGCGGCACACCGGCCAATGAAAACATACAAATCGCCATGATGGCAGCGTACAAGGGGCTGCGCTGGTTCAGACCGGCCAGGTCAGAAATTTCTTCGCTCTCAAAACCCTCACGCGAGAGCAGCAAGATGATGCCAAAGGTAGCCAACGTGGTGAGCACATAGGTGATGGCGTAGAACATGGCGGCGCTGTAGGCGGCAGCTGCGCCATTGGTGTTGCCCTGCACCACGCCGGCCAGCAGACCCAGCAGCAAAAAGCCCATTTGCGAGATGGTCGAGAACGCCAACATGCGCTTGATATTGCTTTGCGCAATCGCGGCCAGGTTACCCACCAACAGGGAGGCAATCGACAGCATGACCAGCATCTGCTGCCAGTCAAAGGCCAGCGGCAACATGCCTTCTACCAGCAATCGAATGCAGATGGCAAAGGCCGCCAGCTTGGGCGCACCACCAATCATCAACGTCACCGAGGTCGGCGCGCCCTGGTAGACATCGGGCACCCACATATGGAAGGGCACCACACCGAGCTTGAAAGCCAGCCCAGAGACCACGAACACCAGACCAAACACCAGCACCTGCTTGTTGATTTGCCCGGTAGAAATGGCCTTGAACACGGCGCCGATATCGAGCGATCCGGTGGCACCGTACATCATCGACAAACCGTAGAGCAGGAAGCCACTGGCCAGTGCGCCCAGTACAAAATACTTCATCGCGGCCTCGGTAGACTGCGCATGGTCGCGGCGCAAGGCGACCAAGGCGTAGCTCGACAGCGTGAGCAACTCCAGCCCCATGTAGATCACCAAAAAGTTGTTGCCCGAGATCATCACGCACATGCCCAACAGGGCAAACATGGACAGGGTAAACATCTCACCACCGCGCAGCATGCCACGGTCTGCCGCATACGGGCGGCCATACACCAAGGTCACGGCCATGGCGATGCTGGCAAAACACTTGAGCCAATGGCCCATCGGGTCGCTCACCACCATGTTGCTAAAGCCATAGATGGTGTTGCCGCCCGTGGCATACAGACCGTTGAGCAGGGCCACCACGCCCAGGGTGAGCAGGGTCAGCACATAGGTGGGCGTGCGGCGTGGGCTCTTGACGAACAGGTCTACCAGCAAAATCACGCAGGCCATCACTAGCAGCACGATCTCGGGGTAAGCAGCAATCCAACTGGCTTTATCTATCATTTGCGTTCTCGTCAGTGTGGCTTGGGATCAGTTGAGTTTGGTCAGCGCGACGTGCTTGAGCAAGTCTGCCACCGAGCTGTTCATGATGTCGGTAAAGGGCTTGGGGTACAGACCCATCCACAGCGTGGCAGCGGCCAGCAAGCCGAGCATGAGGAACTCACGCGGGTTGATGTCGGTCAGGCCCTTGACGTCGTCATTGGTGACCGGGCCCAAGTACACACGCTTGAACATCCACAGTGTGTAGGCCGCGCCAAAGATCAAGGCCGAGGCGGCGGCAAAGCCGATCCAGAAGTTGAACTTGACGCCACCCAGAATCACCATCCACTCACCCACAAAACCCGCCGTGCCCGGCAAGCCGCAGTTGGCCATGGCAAAGAACAGGCCGAGCGCAGCAAACTTGGGCATGGTGTTGACCACGCCGCCGTAGCTGGCAATCTCGCGCGAATGCACGCGGTCGTACAGCACGCCGATGCACAGGAACATGGCGGCCGACACAAAGGCGTGGGCAATCATCTGCACAATGCCGCCTGCGACACCCAGGTCGTTGAAGATAAAGAAGCCGAGCGTGACGAAACCCATGTGCGCCACCGATGAATAGGCCACCAGCTTTTTCATGTCTTCCTGTACCATGGCGACCAGGCCGACATAGACCACGGCAATCAGGGACAGGGCAATCATCAGCCAGGCGTATTCATGCGCCGCGTCGGGCGTGATGGGCATGGAAAAACGCAGGAAGCCGTAGGCACCGAGCTTCAGCATGATGGCCGCCAGCACGGCCGAGCCACCTGTGGGGGCCTCGACGTGCACATCGGGCAACCAGGTGTGCACCGGCCACATCGGCACCTTGACCGCAAAGGCCGAGAGGAAGGCAAAGAAGACCAAGGTTTGGGCACTGGCGCTCAACGGCATTTTGTGCCATGTCAAGATGTCAAAACTGCCGCCCGACTTGGTGTACAAAAATATCAACGCAATCAGCATCAGGAGTGAGCCGAGCAAGGTGTACAAAAAGAACTTGAAGGCCGCGTAGATTTTGTTGGGCCCGCCCCAAATACCGATGATGAGGTACATGGGTATCAGCGTGGCCTCGAAGAATACGTAGAACAAAATACCGTCCAGCGCGCAAAACACGCCAATCATCAAGCCGCTCAAAATCAAGAACGCGCCCATGTACTGGTTGACGCGCTCTGTGATGGCCTCCCAGGCCGACAGCACGACCACAACGGTGATAAACGCGGTGAGCGGCACAAACCAGAACGAGATGCCGTCCAGGCCCAGGTGGTAGTTGACATTAAAGCGCTCAATCCACGGCGCTTTTTCTACAAACTGCATGGCCGACGTGCCCAGCTTGAAACCGCTGTACAGCGGCAGTGTAGCCAAGAAGCTGACCAATGCACCCAACAAGGCCACCCAGCGTACGGTGCGCGCCTGGTCGTCACGACCCAAGGCCAGCAGCAGTACGCCGAAAGCGATCGGCATCCAAATTACGAGGCTCAACAAACCCATTTTTATTATTCCTATTTCTTATTTGTTGAAACCGAAGACGAAGTACGTCATCAACACAAACAGGCCGAGAATCATCACCAAGGCGTAGTGGTAGATAAACCCGGTTTGCGCGCGGCGCACCAGGCCCGAGACCAGGCCGATCAACTTCCACGAGCCATTGACCAATCCGCCGTCAATCAGGGTCTGGTCGCCGCCCTTCCATAGGCCCACGCCCAACATGCGGGCGCCGCGGGCCAGCACGTTCTCGTTAAACCAGTCCATATAGTATTTATTCTCCAGCAAGGCGTAGATCGGCTCGACACGGGCTTTGATCTTGGCGGGCAAGGCGGGGTTGATGATGTACATGTAGTAGGCCAAGGCCACACCGCTGACCGCCAGCCAGAAAGGTAAGGTAGACAAACCGTGCAAAGCCATTTGCGCTGCGCCATGGAACTCCTTGGCCAGCTCCTGCATGCCCACATGCTTGGCAGCATCGACAAAAATGGAGTCTTTGAAGAAATCACCAAACAGCATCGGGCCGATGGCCATATAACCAATCACCACCGATGGAATGGCCAATAAAATCAAGGGCGCGGTCACCACCCAAGGCGACTCATGGGGCTTGGCACTATGGCCGTGGCCGTGATCGTCATGCCCATGGTGCTCATCATGGTGCGCATCGGTGTTTTGGTCGTAACGCTCGGGGCCATGGAAGACCAGGAAGTACATGCGGAAGGAATAAAACGCCGTAATGAACACGCCCGCCAACACGGCGAAATGGGCAAAACCTGCACCGTACAACTTACTAAAGTGCACCGCTTCAATGATGCTGTCTTTGGAGTAGAAACCAGCAAACAACGGCGTACCGATTAACGCCAGTGAGCCGAGCAAGGAGGTGATCCATGTGATGGGCATGTATTTGCGTAGCCCACCCATCCAGCGAATATCCTGGTTATGGTGCACACCCATGATGACCGAGCCTGCGCCAAGGAACAGCAAGGCTTTAAAGAACGCATGCGTCATCAAATGGAACACCGCCACCGAATAGGCCGATGCGCCCAGCGCTACCGTCATATAACCCAACTGCGACAGCGTGGAGTACGCCACCACCCGTTTGATGTCGTTTTGGATGATCCCCAAAAAGCCCATGAACAAGGCTGTGATCGAACCGACGATCAAGATAAAGCTCAAAGCCGTATCACTCAGCTCAAACAACGGTGACATGCGCGCCACCATAAAAATACCCGCTGTCACCATCGTCGCCGCGTGGATCAGTGCCGAGATCGGCGTGGGGCCTTCCATGGAATCGGGCAGCCAGACATGCAGCGGAAACTGGGCCGACTTGCCCATCGCGCCGATAAACAGGCAAATGCAAATCACGGTGATCAGCATCCAGTCGGTACCGGGGAAACTGAGCTTGGCCAGTTCGCCCGCTTTGGCAAACACTTCGGCATAGCTCAAAGTACCTGCAAAGGCGACGATCAAACCAATGCCCAGGATAAAGCCAAAGTCACCGACACGGTTGACCAAGAAGGCTTTCATGTTGGCAAAAATGGCGGTCGGCTTGTTGTACCAAAAACCAATCAGCAGATACGACACCAAGCCCACGGCTTCCCAGCCAAAGAACAGTTGCAGCAGGTTGTTGCTCATCACCAGCATCAGCATGGAGAAGGTGAACAGCGAAATGTAGGAGAAGAAACGGTTATAGCCCTCGTCTTCTTCCATATAGCCAATGGTGTAGATGTGCACCATGAGCGAGACAAAGGTCACTACGCACATCATCATGGCGGTCAGGCCGTCGACCAAAAAACCGACTTCCATTTTCAGGCTGCCGATCACCATCCACTCGTAAATGGTCTGGTTAAAGCGCGCACCGTCGATCACGGCCAGCAGGGTCTGGAACGAGATCACCATGGCAATAAACACGCCCAGGATGGTGAAGAAATGGCTGGCGCGGCGGCCAATCCAGTTGCCACCAAACTGCGTGCCCAGCACGCCCGCGATCAGGGAACCCACCAGTGGTGCCAGGGGCACGGCCAGCAGGGTAGAAGCATTCAAAGTTGCGCTCATGTTGTTCGTTAGCCTTTGAGCGTGTTGAGTTCGTCCGCCGCAATCGAGGCGTTGTTTCGAAACAGCAAGACCAAAATAGCCAAGCCAATGGCCGACTCTGCTGCTGCCACGGTGAGAATAAAGAACACGAACACCTGGCCGTGCAAGTCGCCCAGATAGTGCGAGAAGGCCACAAAGTTCATGTTGACGGCCAACAGCATCAGCTCAATGGCCATCAGCAAAATAATGATGTTCTTGCGGTTTAAAAAGATGCCAATCACCGACAGGGCGAACAGCATGGCGCCCAAAGAGAGGTAATGGCCGAGCGTTAAGGTCATGCTTTTACTCCTTGGGCGGGGGCCATGGGGCTTGCGGATGCAGCCGACAACACAGGCGCTGCATTGGCCGCAATTTGAGAGGCATTTGAGTCTGTAGTCCCTGTATCTTGGACATAAGGCGCTGCTTTTTTCGTAGCATCTATCTTGATGATTTCCATCCGGTCACGCGCCTGCACGCGCACCTGGTCGGCGGGATTGACGTACTTGCTGTCTTTGCGTTCGCGCAAGGTCAGGGCAATGGCGGCGATGATGGCCACCAGCAACAGCACCGCTGCGACCTCCAGCGGATAGAGGTACTGGGTATACATCAGCTTGCCCAACTCTTTGGTGTTGGCCACCTGCCCGGCAATCGCGACAGCGGTCTTGGGCTCTTCAGCCAGACGAAAGCCGCCCATCAATACCAGGGCCATTTCAAACGCGATCAAGGCACCAACCAAACCTGCCAAGGGAAAATGCTTCCAGAAACCCTGCCGGATGCTCTCGGTATTGATGTCCAGCATCATCACCACAAACAGGAACAGCACCATCACCGCGCCCACGTACACGAGTACCAACACAATCGCCAAAAACTCGGCCTTGAGCAGCACCCAGATGGCGGCGGCCTGGAAGAAGGCCAGCACCAGGTACAGCGCGGCATGCACCGGGCTGCGGGCGGTAATCACTTTGAAGGCTGCAAACAGCAGCACCAAGGAGAATAAGTAGAAGAAACCGGTTTTGATATCCATTGTTATTTTTTCAAAAAGGGCTTATCGGTATTTGGCATCCTGCGCGCGGCTGGCGGCGATTTCTTTTTCGTAGCGGTCGCCGACGGCCAAGAGCATGTCTTTGGTGAAGTACAGGTCGCCACGTTTTTCGCCGTGGTACTCCAAAATGTGGGTTTCGACGATGGAATCGACCGGGCAGCTTTCTTCGCAGAAGCCGCAGAAGATGCACTTGGTCAAATCAATATCGTAGCGCGTGGTGCGGCGACTACCGTCGTCGCGCACTTCGCTCTCGATGGTAATCGCCATCGCGGGGCAGACGGCCTCGCACAGTTTGCAGGCGATGCAGCGCTCTTCGCCGTTTTCGTAGCGGCGCAGGGCATGCAGCCCGCGAAAACGCGGCGACTGCGGGGTTTTCTCTTCCGGGAACTGCACGGTGATCTTGCGGCGAAAGGCATGCTTGCCGGTCATGGCAAAGCCTTTGAACAGCTCGATCAGCATGAAGCTGCTGAGGAAGTCCTTAAGAGAGAAGGCGGGAGAGGCCAGGGTAGTCATAGCAAGCGCTCTTTATTTCCAAATATTCCATGAGGTCTGCATCCAGGCAGCCACCACCACCAGCCACACCAGGGTGACGGGAATAAAAATCTTCCAACCCAAGCGCATGATCTGGTCATAGCGAAAGCGCGGAAAGGTAGCGCGCACCCAGATGAACAGGGTGACGACGACAAAGGTTTTTAAACCCAGCCAGATCCAACCGGGTATCCAGTTGAAGAAGGCGCTGTCCATCGGCGGAATCCAGCCGCCCAGGAACATGATGGCGGCCATGCAGGAGATCAAAATCATGTTGGCGTATTCGGCCAAGAAGAACATGGCAAAGGCCATACCCGAGTATTCGACCATGTGACCCGCAACGATCTCCGACTCGCCCTCGACCACGTCAAACGGATGGCGGTTGGTTTCGGCAATGCCCGAGATGATGTAGACCACAAAGATCGGCAACAGCGGCAGCCAGTTCCACGACAGGAAGTTAAAGCCCTTGCTTGCCGCCATACCCGTAGCCTGGCCCATCACGATGTCCGTCATATTGAGCGAGGCCGACACCATCAGCACCACCACCAGGCAAAAGCCCATGGCAATCTCATAGCTCACCATTTGCGCGGAGGCGCGCAGCGCACCCAGGAAAGCGTATTTGGAGTTGGAAGCCCAGCCCGCGATGATCACGCCGTAGACTTCCATCGAGGTGATCGCCATGATAAAAAGCAGACCCGCGTTGATATTGGCCAACGCCACCTCAGGGCCAAACGGCACCACCGCCCAGGCTGCGAGCGCGGGCATGATGGTCATGATGGGGCCGATGAAGAACAGGCTTTTATTGGCCGCTGCGGGCACAATGATTTCCTTGGTCAGCAGCTTGAGGGCATCGGCAATCGGTTGCAATAAACCCAACGGGCCTACGCGATTCGGGCCAATGCGGATTTGCATCCAGCCAATGGCCTTGCGCTCCCACAGCGTGAGGTAGGCCACCAGGCCCATGATGGGCAACACCACCAAAATGATTTTGATCAGGTTCCAGATCACAGGCCAGGCCATCGTGCCCCACCAGGGGGCACTGAGCAGGCCTTGGCCAAAGCCATGTATCGTGTCGATCATGCTGGCACTCCTTGCAGGGCAGGTGAGGCTGCTGGAGCTGCTTTGGCATCTGCCGTCAGTTGCAGCGATGGTGCGCGGCGCACGATGCTGTCAAGCTGGTAGATGGCGGCGTTGGCGGGCTCGCCTGCTGCAATATCCAAGCGGATGGCCGCTTTAGTAGCGTTACTCAGTTTGTCAGCGGGCACAAAGTCGGTATCTGCTTTCACGACTTTAGCCAATACCTCGTGCGACGACTCAAACTCAAAGCCCGGCACACCCAGCATATTGCCCAGCACGCGCAGTACTTTCCAAGCGGGGCGGGTATCGCCCAAAGGTTTCACGACGCCGTGAAAGCTCTGCACACGGCCTTCGGCATTGATAAACGTACCGGCAGTCTCGGTGAACGGCGCGATAGGCAGCAGCACATCGCTGCAATCCATGTTCGCTTTGAAGGGGCTGAGCGTGACGACCATGTCGGCTTGGATGTCGGCGCGCGCGGCGCTGTCAAACTTCGGTTCGGTATTGAGCAAGATGGCAACGCGCAAACCGCCGGCCAACATCTGCGCGGCGTTCTTGCCGCCTTTTTGTGGCACAGCACCCGCAAGCTGCGCGCCGATGGTGTTGGCCGCTTCGGTGAGGTAGCCCACGCTGGCACCCGTCTGCTCGCCGATCCAGTTAGCCAGCGCCAACAAGGACGATGCATTGGCGTGGTGCGCTGCGGCGTTGCCCAAGAGCACGGCTTTGCGTTCGCCGCCCAGCAACAGCTTGGCAATGGCTTTGGCAGCGTCGGTTGCATTACCAGCGGCAGGAGCCGTAACGCCCTTGTCTAGCGCAATGGCAGCCGCCACATCTGCCAAGGCCTGGGCCCATTGGGCAGCAGGCACGATAACGCTATGCGCGACGGGCATCGCCCAGTCATAGGCTACTGAATTAATAGCTGCCAGCACCCCACCCTTGCGGACTGCCTGGCGAATACGCTGTGCAAACAGGGGATGGTCCTTGCGCAGATTACTGCCCACCACCAGCACGCGCTGCAAGGTCGACAGAGACGCTATCGGTGTGCCCAAGTAACGCACACCTTCGATGGCAGGGAACTCTGCGTTACGCATGCGGTAATCAATGTTGTCGCTGCCCAACCCGCGCACCAATGCGCCAGCCAAGTACAGCTCTTCCACCGTGCTGTGCGGGCTAACCAGCGCGCCTATGGATGCGGCGCTGTGGTCGGCTTTGATTTGCTTGAGACCATTGGCGACGTATTCGAGTGCGGCTTGCCAATCTACTTCTTTCCAGACACCACCCTGCTTAAGCATGGGCTTAGTCAAACGCTCGGGGCCGTTCAAAGCCTCGTAGCTGAAGCGGTCGCGGTCGGCTATCCAGCATTCGTTGACGGCTTCGTTTTCCAGCGGCACCACGCGCATCACCTGGTTGGCCTTGACTTGAACGATCAGGTTGGCACCGGTGGAGTCATGCGGGCTGACGGACTTGCGGCGGCCCAGCTCCCAGGTGCGGGCGCTGTAGCGGAAGGGCTTGCTGGTCAGCGCGCCGACAGGGCAAATGTCGATCATATTGCCCGACAACTCGGAATCCACGGTGTCGCCCACCACGGTGGTGATCTCGGCATGCTCACCCCGGTGCAGCATACCCAGCTCCATAATGCCGGAGACTTCTTGCCCAAAGCGGACGCAGCGTGTGCAGTGGATGCAGCGCGTCATCTCCTGCATGCTGATGAGTGGGCCCACGTCTTTGACGGCGACCACGCGCTTTTCTTCTTCGTAGCGCGATCCGCTGCCGCCATATCCCACGGCTAAATCTTGCAACTGACACTCACCGCCCTGGTCGCAAATCGGGCAATCGAGCGGATGGTTGATCAGCAAAAACTCCATCACCGACTGCTGCGCCTTGATGGCCTTGTCGCTCTTGGTGCGCACAATCATGCCCTGGCTCACCGGCGTGGCACAGGCTGGCATGGGCTTGGGCATCTTCTCCACATCGACCAGACACATGCGGCAGTTGGCAGCGACGCTGAGTTTCTTGTGGTAGCAAAAATGCGGAATATAGGTGCCCACTTTCTCGGCAGCCTGAATAATCATGCTGCCTTCCAGGGCTTCTATTTTTTTACCGTCTAATTCAATTTCAACCATGTTGTTCTCTTGGCTTACGCGGTGACGGTGTGGGCTACAGCATGGGGCGCGGTTTGCACGGCGCCCTTGTTCTTTGCAGTCTGTGCGGCATTGATCATGACTTCAAACTCATGCCTGAAATGCTTGATCATCGCGCGCACCGGCATGGCGGCTGCGTCGCCCAGGGCGCAGATGGTGCGGCCCTGGATGTTGTCGGCCACGGAGTTGAGCAAGTCCAAATCACTCGGTTTTCCGTGCCCTGTATGGATACGGTCCACCATGCGCCAGAGCCAGCCGGTGCCTTCGCGGCAGGGGGTGCATTGGCCGCAGGACTCGTGCATGTAGAAGTAGCTCAAACGCTTGAGGCTTTCCACCATGCAGCGGGTGTCGTCCATGACGATGACCGCACCCGAGCCGAGCATGGAGCCCGCTTTGGCAATCGAGTCGTAGTCCATCGTGCACTGCATCATGATGTCGGCGGGCAACACGGGGGAGGACGAACCACCGGGGATCACGGCTTTGAGCGTGCGGCCTTTGCGCACGCCACCTGCGAGTTCCAGCAGCTTGCTGAACGGTGTGCCCAGCGGCACCTCGTAGTTGCCGGGCAACTCTACGTCACCGGACACCGAGTAAATCTTCGTACCGCCGTTGTTAGGCTTGCCAATCGCCAAATACGCCGCGCCACCGTGATTGATGATCCACGGCACGGCCGCGAAGGTTTCGGTGTTGTTGATCGTCGTGGGCTTGCCGTACATGCCAAAGCTGGCGGGAAATGGCGGCTTGAAGCGCGGCTGGCCTTTTTTGCCCTCAAGGGATTCGAGCAGAGCCGTTTCTTCGCCGCAGATGTAGGCGCCAAAGCCGTGAAAGGCGTGCAGCTGGAAGCTGAAATTGCTGCCAAAAATTTTGTCGCCCAACAAGCCTGCGGCGCGCGCCTCTTCCAGCGCTTCTTCAAAACGGTCATAGGTTTTGAAGATTTCGCCGTGGATGTAGTTGTAGCCCACGGTGATGCCCATGGCATAGGCGGCAATCGCCATGCCTTCGATGACGATATGCGGGTTGAACTCCAGAATGTCGCGGTCTTTGCAAGTGCCTGGCTCGCCTTCGTCCGAGTTACACACCAAATACTTCTGACCGGGGAACTGGCGGGGCATAAAGCTCCACTTCAGACCCGTTGGAAAACCTGCGCCGCCACGGCCGCGCAAGGCAGACTCTTTGACGGTGGCAATGACTTGGTCTTGTGTCAGACCCGCTACCGCGCCTTCAGCCACAGGTGCACCGTCTTTGCCCAAAATTTTCTTCAATGCTGCATAGCCGCCACGGGCTATGTAGTCTTTCAAACGCCAATTGCTGCCGTTCAAATCTTTGAAAATTTGCGGCTCGATATGGCGATCATGGAAACAGGTTTGCACACCTGTGGCCTGAAACTGGGCGAGGACTTGGTTCTCGTTCATTATTTCGCGCTCCGCAGGCCGTCAATCAGTTGGTCAAGTTTGTCATTGCTCATGAAGCTGCACATAGAACGATCGTTCACCAGCATCACAGGCGAATCGGCGCACGCTCCCAGGCATTCGCTTTGCTGCACCGTGAACATACCGTCTTTGGTGGTGCCGCCCATCTCCACACCGAGCTTGCTGCACAGATGGTTGAGAGCTTTTTGGCCGTCACGCAACTGGCAAGGCAGGTTGGTGCAGACGTTGAGCTTGTACTTGCCCATGGGCTGCTGGTTGTACATGTTGTAGAAGGTGGTGACTTCTTTCACCGCAATCGCGGGCATGCCCAGGTAGTCGCCCACGGCTTGTTCAGCCTGTGCACTCACCCAGCCAAGTTCCTGCTGCACGATGGCCAGGCAGGCCATGACAGCGGAGACTTTTTGGTCGGCAGGGTATTTGGCGACTTCTTTGGCAAAGCGCGTGCGCGTTGCTTCTGACAACACGTAAGGCGGTGAAGCGTGGGTTGCAACGGCGCTCATCGGTCAATCTCTCCGAAAACAATGTCCATGGTGCCAATGACGGCCACCGCGTCGGCAATCATGTGGCCGCGCGACATTTCGTCCAGCGCGGCCAAGTGTGCAAAACCGGGGGCGCGAATCTTCAGGCGGTAGGGCTTGTTGGCCCCATCGCTCACCATGTAAATGCCAAACTCACCCTTGGGGTGCTCTACGGCTGCATAGGCCTCGCCTTGCGGTACGTGAAAGCCTTCGGTGAAGAGCTTGAAGTGGTGGATCAAGTCCTCCATATTGGTCTTCATGCCTTCGCGCGAGGGCGCAGCCACTTTGTGGTTATCGGTAATCACCGGGCCGGGGTTGACGCGCAACCAATCGACGCACTGCTTGATGATGCGGTTACTCTGCGCCATCTCTTCCATGCGCACCAGGTAGCGGTCGTAGCAGTCGCCGGTTTTGCCAACCGGGATGTCAAAGTCCATCTTGCCGTACACGTCGTAGGGCTGCTGCTTGCGCAGGTCCCAGGCAATGCCCGAGCCGCGCAGCATCGGGCCGGTAAAGCCCAAATTCAATGCGCGCTCCGGCGTGACCACGCCGATGCCCACCGTGCGCTGCTTCCAGATGCGGTTGTCGGTCAGCAGGGTGTGGTACTCGGCCAAATAAGCAGGGAAGCGCTTGGTGAAGTCGTCGATAAAGTCGATCACCGAGCCTTGGCGACCTTCGTTCAACTTGGCCAAGGCCTTGGCGTTTTTGATCTTGCTGACCTTGTACTGCGGCATGCTATCAGGCAAGTCGCGGTACACACCACCGGGGCGAAAGTAGGCGGCGTGCATGCGCGCACCGGATACGGCTTCGTACAAATCGAACAGGTCTTCGCGCTCGCGGAAGGCGTACAAAAAGATCGTCATCGCGCCGCAGTCCAGGCCGTGGCAGCCCAGCCACAGCAGGTGATTCAATAGCCGCGTGATCTCACTGAACATCACGCGGATGTACTGCGCCCGCTCGGGCACCTCAATGCCCATCATCTTCTCAATCGCCAGACAGTAGGCGTGCTCGTTGCACATCATCGAGACATAGTCCAGACGATCCATGTAGGGCAGCGACTGGATATAGGTTTTGCTCTCGGCCAGCTTTTCGGTGGCACGGTGCAACAGGCCGATATGCGGGTCGGCGCGCTGGATGACTTCGCCGTCGAGCTCGAGCACCAGGCGCAGCACGCCGTGGGCTGCCGGATGCTGCGGGCCAAAGTTGAGCGTGTAGTTTTTAATCTCTGCCATGCTATTGCTCTCCCCCGAAGCAGCCTACGGCTGACTCCCCCCTAGGGGGGCAACACCAGCAGCCTGGCGAAGCCAGTTCTGCGGTGTTCTTGCCTGGCGCAGCACTCAAAATAGAGGTTCGACCATTCATGGCTTGATCCCTCCGTAGTTGTCTTCGCGGATCACGCGCGGGGTGATTTCGCGCATCTCAATCGTTACGGGTTGGTAGATCACGCGTTTTTTCTCTGCGTCGTAGCGCATTTCGACATGGCCGTGGGTGGGGAAATCTTTGCGGAAAGGGTGGCCGATAAAGCCGTAGTCGGTGAGAATGCGGCGCAGATCGTCATGGCCTTCAAAGACGATGCCAAACAGATCGAAGCATTCACGCTCAAACCAGTTGGCCGAGCTCCAGATGTCGTTGACCGACGCCACTACTGGCAGGTCGTCATCCGGTGCAAACACTTTGAGGCGCACGCGCTGATTAAGCGACACCGACAGCAAATGCGAGACTACGCAGTAGCGCGGGCCGTCGTATGCGCCGTCTTTGTACTCAGAATAATCGACCCCGCACAAGTCGATGAGCTGCTCAAACTTGCAGCCGTCGGCATCGCGCAAGAGTGTGGCAGACTCCAAATAGTCAGCCGCCGCAACGAGGACTTTGACCTCGCCCAGATCGATAGAAATGCGCTTGACGCGCGCGCCAAGTGCTGCCTCGATGGCCGCCTTGGTCGTTTCAGGGTGTACAGCAAATGCAGTCATCAACCGTCCTTACACGCGGGCAATCGTCTGCGTGCGACGAATTTTTTGTTGGAGCTGGATGATGCCGTAGATCAATGCCTCAGCGGTGGGCGGGCAGCCGGGCACGTAGACATCAACGGGCACAATGCGGTCGCAACCGCGCACCACCGAGTAGCTGTAGTGGTAGTAGCCACCACCATTGGCGCACGAGCCCATCGACAGCACCCAACGCGGCTCGGCCATCTGGTCATACACCTTGCGCAGGGCGGGGGCCATTTTGTTGCACAGCGTACCCGCAACAATCATCAAATCGGACTGGCGCGGGCTGGGGCGAAAGACGATGCCGAAACGATCCAGGTCGTAGCGTGCCGCGCCGGCGTGCATCATCTCCACCGCACAGCAGGCCAGGCCAAAGGTCATGGGCCACAGCGAGCCGGTCTTGGCCCAGTTAATCACCGCGTCGGCTGACGTGGTGACAATGTTTTCTTTGAAGACACCTTCAATCATTTTTTAGTCCTCATTCCCAGTCCAGTGCGCCTTTTTTCCACTCGTAGACAAAGCCTACAACCAGAATACCCAGGAAAATCATGACCGACCAAAAGCCCACAATGCCAATGTCTTTAATGGCAGCGCCCCAGGGGAAGAGAAAGGCGATTTCCAGGTCGAAAAGAATAAACAGAATGGCTACCAGGTAGTAGCGCACGTCAAACTTCATGCGGGCATCTTCAAAGGCCTCAAAGCCGCATTCGTAGGGGGAGTCTTTGGCCGCATCGGGCCTGCGGGGGCCCAGGATGTAGCCCAGCGCCTGGGGAACGATACCGACACCAATGCCCACCAGAATAAATAACAAAATCGGTAGGTATTGTTCGAGGTTCATGGCATCTGGCTAATGTCTAAATTCCCACCCGCACCATAGCGGGAGGCTCTTTGTGTTTGTTGGGCTACCTGCATAGGCAGGTAGCCCGATATTGGTGCCGACGGCGAGACTCGAACTCGCACAGCTTTCGCCACTACCACCTCAAGATAGCGTGTCTACCAATTCCACCACGACGGCTTTTTTACCTGTTCAAGCGCATGAGGAAATTGCCTGCCTGAACAGCCCTAGAGTTTACCCTGAAAAAGCCCGGTTTACGCCCTAGCGCACACTTAAGAAACCGGCTTGCGCCCAGGGCCCGCGCACCTGAGCAAAAAGGCTTACTTGGCGGCGGATGCGGCCGTGGCAGGCGTGCCAACCGCTGCGGGCGCTGCACCCGTGGCGGCGGCGGGGACCGCTGCCGGGGCGGGCGTAGCCGCAGTGGGGATGGGTGCTGCGCCGGAGGCGGCGCTAGAGGCCGTGCCCGCAGGCGCGACGACGGCAGCTTTTTCCAGCACCGAGCCCGAGCTCATGGGGCGCACGCCGCTGAAATAGGCCAAGGCCAACGTCGAAACAAAAAACACCGCCGCCAGCACCGCTGTGGCACGCGACATGAAGTTGGCACTGCCACTGGCACCAAACAGGCTGCCCGAGCCGCCCGAGCCAAAAGCCGCGCCCATGTCAGCACCTTTGCCATGCTGCACCAGGATCAAACCGATCATGACCAGGGCCGACAGCATTTGCAGTGCCAATAATACGGTGGATAAAACTTGCATCTTCTACTCCTGAACTTCAGTTCTTAACGTTTAAATTACTATCTATTTTATAGCTGCTTACGCTTAATTTTAATGGGCCGCAGCAATAATCTTTAAAAAATCTACAGCTTTCAGCGATGCCCCGCCAATCAGGCCACCATCAATGTCAGGCTGCAGCATTAATTCGGCAGCGTTGGCAGCATTCATGCTGCCGCCGTACAAAATTCTGACCCGCTCGGGGTGGGTCGATGCCGCTTTAAGCTGCGCACGCAATACGGCGTGCACGGCTTGCGCCATCTCGGGCGTGGCGGTTTTGCCTGTGCCTATCGCCCACACCGGCTCGTAGGCCACCACAATTTCGCTGATGCAATGGCCGTTGTCGTGGATGACGGCGGCCAGTTGGCGCTTGACGACTTCTTCGGTTTTGCCAGCCTCGCGCTCGGCCAGGCTCTCGCCGACACAGACGATGGGCGTAATGCCAGCCGCCAAAGCGGCCTTGGCCTTGAGCGACACGGTAGCATCGCTCTCGCCATGGTACTGGCGGCGCTCGGAATGGCCGACGATGGCGTAACGCACACCGAACTCCCTGAGCATGGGCCCAGAGACCTCCCCGGTGTACGCGCCGCTGGCGTGCACCGAGATGTCTTGCGCTCCTAATTCAATAGCTGGAAATGTCCTGCCTACAGGGACTACCGCCGTAATCAGCGCATTTATTTGCGCTAAATAGGGCGCAGGCACGCAGACCGCCACATCGCAGCTTGGCGTGCCCATGCCAGACGCAATGGCCTCCAGCAAGGCCTGGTTGGCAGCCAGGCTGCCGTTCATCTTCCAGTTGCCTGCAATCAGCTTTTTCATGCCTTGCTCCAGTCCAGCACGATCTTGCCGATGTGCTGGTTGGTTTCCATCAGCGCATGCGCCTTGGCGGCATCTTGCGGGGCAAACACGCTGTGGATGACGGTTTTGATCTTGCCTGCTTCAATCAGCGGCCACACGGTTTTGAGCAGCGATTGCGCGATGTGCGTTTTGAACTCTATCGATCGCGGGCGCAGCGTGGAACCCGTAATCTGCAAACGGCGGCGCAGCACCATGCCTGCGTTAAAGTCGGCCTTCACACCGCCTTGCACGGCGATGATGACCAGTCGGCCGTCTTCGGCCAGGCACTCGACCTCGCGGGCGACATAGCTGCCAGCCACCATGTCCAATATCACATTCACACCCGACACCGGGGCGTTGGACAGCAAACCGCCCTGCCCTGCTGCGTTATCTGTAGCGCCACTGGTGATGCGTTTGACTTCGGCCACAAAATCTTGTGTTTTGTAGTTGATGGCGTGGTCTGCGCCCAGCGCCACACAGGCGGCGCATTTCTCGTCGCTGCCTGCGGTGGCGATAACCTTGGCACCCAGCGCCTTGGCCATTTGAATCGCCGTCACGCCAATGCCGCTGGTGCCGCCTTGCACCAAAAATGTTTCGCCCGCTTGCAGACGCGCACGGTCAAACACATTGCTCCAGACGGTAAAAAATGTCTCGGGCAGCGTGGCGGCTTCGATATCCGTCATGCCCTTGGGCACCGGCAGGCACTGGCCTACGGGTGCGGGGCACAGCTGGGCATAGCCGCCGCCTGCCACCAAGGCACACACGCGGTCACCCAGCTTGAAACCCGCCACCTGCATGGCCTGGGCATCACCATCGACGATGGTGCCCGCCACTTCCAGCCCCGGCAAATCCGACGCGCCAGGTGGCACCGGGTAGTTGCCGGTGCGTTGCAGCACGTCAGGACGGTTGATGCCCGAGGCGCTGACCTTGATCAGTACTTCGCCCACGCCTGCGACGGGGTCTGGGCGCGTGCCCAGACGCAGCACGTCGGGCGCGCCAAAGGAAGTGATTTCTACGGCTTTCATTGCATTTTTCCTATCAAACTAGCTGATAGTCCTTGTCATACGGACGTAAGCAGCTATGTTTTTAATAGTATCAACCAACCCTTACTGTTGCTGCTGGTCCTGCGCAGGGCGCTCCAGCAGCGCGCGCATCGACAGCTTGACGCGGCCTTTTTCGTCCAGCTCCATGACTTTTACGCGCACGATCTGGCCTTCGGCAAGCACGTCGGTCACCTTGTTGATGCGCTCGTTGCTGATCTGGCTGATGTGCAGCAGGCCGTCTTTGCCGGGCAGCAGGTTAACCAATGCACCGAAATCCAAAATCTTGGTGATCGCGCCTTCGTACACTTTGCCGATTTCCACGTCGGCGGTGATGGCCAGGATGCGGCGCTTGGCCTCATCGGCTTTGCCGCTGTCGGTGGAGGCAATGGTGATGGTGCCGTCTTCGTCGATGTTGATCTGCGTGCCGGTCTCTTCGGTCAGTGCGCGAATGACGGCGCCGCCTTTGCCGATCACGTCACGGATCTTCTCGGGGTTGATCTTCATGGTAAACATCTTGGGGGCAAAGTCGCTCACCGTCGTATTGGCCGTAGCCATGGCGGCTTGCATCTTCTCCAGGATGTGCATACGGGCTTCTTTGGCCTGGGCCAGTGCGACCTGCATGATCTCTTTGGTGATGCCCTGGATTTTGATGTCCATTTGGAGCGCGGTGATACCGTTGGTGGTACCCGCGACTTTAAAGTCCATATCGCCCAGGTGGTCTTCGTCACCCAGGATGTCGGTCAGCACGGCAAAGCGTGGGCCGTCTTTGATCAGGCCCATGGCGATACCGGCCACGTGCGCCTTCAGAGGCACACCCGCGTCCATCATCGACAGGCAACCGCCGCAGACCGAAGCCATTGACGATGAGCCGTTGGACTCGGTGATCTCGGACACCACGCGCAGCGTGTACGGGAACTCTTCTTTGGTGGGCAGCACGGCAACCAATGCACGCTTGGCCAGACGGCCGTGGCCGATTTCGCGGCGCTTGGGCGTACCGACACGGCCGGTTTCGCCGGTGGCGAACGGAGGCATGTTGTAGTGGAAAATGAAGCTGTCGTGGTACTCGCCGCTCAAAGCATCAATGCGCTGCGAATCGCGGTCGGTGCCCAGGGTGGTGACCACCAGAGCCTGCGTCTCGCCGCGCGTGAACAGCGCCGAGCCGTGGGTGCGGGGCAGCACGCTGTTGCGGATTTCGATGGGGCGCACGGTGCGCGTGTCGCGGCCATCGATGCGGGGCTCGCCTGCCAGGATCTGGCTGCGTACCAAACCGGCTTCGATGTCAAACAGCATGCTCTCGACCTTGACGCTGTCAAACTCGGTGCCCTGTGCCTTCAAACCAGCCATCACGTCGGCGTAGGCTGCGCGACAGGCCTGGGTGCGGGCTTGCTTGTTACGGATCTGGTAGGCAGCGGCCAGCTTGGCCTGGGCCAGCGCGCCGACTTTGGCGATCAATGGCTCGTCCTTGGCAGGAGCCTTCCAGTCCCAGGCCGGTTTGCCCGCATCGCGCACCAGTTCGTGGATGGCGTTGATGGCCACTTTGCTTTGCTCGTGGCCAAACACAATGCCGCCCAGCATCAGGTCTTCGCCCAACTGCTTGGCTTCGGATTCCACCATCAACACAGCGGCTTCGGTGCCTGCCACGATCAGGTCCATCTGGCTCTCGGCCAGCTCGGTGTTGCTGGGGTTCAGCACATACTGGCCATTGATGTAGGCCACGCGGGCAGCGCCGATGGGGCCTGCAAACGGGATACCGCTGATCGCCAGCGCAGCGCTGGTCGCAATCAGCGCGGGGATGTCACCCAGCACATCCGGGTTGAGCGACACGGTGTGGATCACTACCTGCACTTCGTTGTAAAAACCTTCGGGGAACAGTGGGCGGATCGGGCGGTCGATCAGGCGGCTGGTCAGGGTTTCAAATTCGCTGGGCTTGGCTTCGCGCTTGAAAAAGCTGCCGGGGATCTTGCCAGCGGCGTAGGTTTTCTCAAGGTAATCCACGGTGAGCGGGAAGAAGTCTTGCCCGGCTTTGGCGGTTTTGGAACCGACCACGGTGGCCAACACCACGGTGCCGTCCATGTCCAGCAGCACAGCGCCGCCAGATTGGCGCGCGATCTCGCCGGTTTCCATTTTGACGGTGTGCTTGCCCCATTGGAAGGTCTTGGTGACTTTGTTGAATATGCTCATGTTAGCTCCTAAATGCAAATGCACCCCTGTGCATTGCTATATTTACAATAGCTGCTTACGCCCTTTTTTATCAAGCTAGCGGCAGATATTGCATTCCAAGTACAGGCCCTGTACCGATGGGTCGAAGTGGTGGGAGTCAGAACACGATGCCATTCCAAAACGGGTTTTAGTGCAACACCCTTTGTGGAATGACACAGCGTCAGTTCTGCTTTTCACATACTCCGAAGTAAAAAACGCCTGAGCTAGTGAACTAACTCAGGCGTCCTTGTCTGGTTTTCTGTCCTTACTTGCGCAGGCCGAGTTTGGCGATCAGCGCGGTGTAACGGTCAGCGTCTTTGTTTCTCAAGTAGGTGAGCAGGCTTTTGCGTGTGTTCACCATACGCAGCAGGCCACGGCGACCATGGTGGTCCTTGGCATGCAATTTAAAGTGGGGGGCCAGCTCGTTGATACGGGCGGTCAGCAGTGCCACTTGCACTTCGGGGCTACCGGTGTCTGTGGCGCTACGCGCATTGGCCTTCACGACCTGCGCTTTGGTTGCGGTCAACATAGAATAATTCCTTTAAAATCAACAACTTGCGAACGCGAGTGGAATTACCCGCGCCGTGCTTTGTTCGTAGGCAAAACCCGCGAAGCCTTCCATTATAGCCCGAATACACTGACCGTCTAACGCTTCACCCTGAACCACGCCGCATACATCGCAGGCAGGGCCAGCAGGGTGAGCATGGTGGCCACCACCAGCCCGCCCATAATCGCCACGGCCATCGGCCCCCAAAATACGCTGCGTGACAGCGGAATCATGGCCAGCACGGCTGCGGCGGCTGTCAGCACAATCGGGCGCAGGCGGCGCACGGCGGAGCCGACTATCGCGTCCCACGCCGGGACACCTGCGCGGATGTCTTGCTCGATCTGGTCGATCAAAATCACCGAGTTGCGCTGGATCATGCCCATCAGGGCAATCACGCCCAGAAGGGCCACAAAACCGAATGGGCGGCCTAGCAAGATGAGTGCCCCCGCCACGCCGGCAATGCCCAGTGGCCCAGTGAGAAAAACCAGCATCGCGCGGCTGAAGCTGTGCAGTTGCAGCATCAGCAAGGTGAAGGTGAGGAACAGCATGATGGGAATGCCCGCCGCAATGGAGGCCTGGCCTTTACTGGACTCTTCTACCGCGCCGGCTATTTCGATGCGGTAGCCTGCTGGCCAGGTGGCTTCCAGCGCCTTGAGGGCGGGCAGCAGCTCGTTGCTCACCGTCGCGCCTTGCAGGCCTTCGATGATGTCGGCGTTCAGGGTAATGGCGTAGTCGCGGTTCTCGCGCCACATCACACCGGGTTCCCACTCAAACACGGGCTTGGCTATTTGCGTCAGCGGTATGCTGCGACCAGTGGCGGTGGGCAGGTAGGCGTTACCCAGGCTGGTGATGGTATCGCGCTCCGACAGCGGTTGTCGCAGCACGATGTCGATAGCCAAGTCGCCCTCGCGGAAGGTGCCCACCGTAGCACCGGTCAGGATGGCGCGCGAGGCCTGGGCAATGCTTTGGCTACTGACACCCAGGGCGCGGGCTTTGGCTTGGTCTACTTCCAGGCGCAGCACTTTGACGGACTCGTTCCAGTTGTCGTTCACACCGCGCGTGTTGGGCGACTTGCGCATCTCAGCCTTCACGCTGTCGGCCAGGGCGCGCAGTTGCGCTGGGTCAGTACCAACCAGGCGAAACTGCACCGGGTACTGCACGGGCGGGCCATTGGGCAGCAGCTTGGCGCGGCCCCGGATCTCGGGGAACTCCGTGGCCAGGAGTTGCGGCAGTTTCAGGCGCAGGGTCTCACGCGCAGCCAGGTCTTGCGGCAGCACAATCATCTGGCTGGCATTGCTTTGCGGAAAGATCTGGTCCATGGGCAGGTAAAAGCGCGGCACACCCGAGCCGACCCAGGTGCTGACACTGACCAAACCGGGTTCCTGCATCAGGCGCTGTTCGAGCTTTTTGACCACCACTTCATTGGCCGCAAAACTGGTGCCCTCGGGGAACCACAAGTCCAGCAAAATCTCGGGCCGCGACGAATCGGGGAAGAACTGCTGCTGCACCCTGCCCATGCCCACAATACCCAGTGCAAAGGTCAGCAGCGTCGCGGCAATGGTGGTGTAGCGGTACTTCACGCACCAGTTCACCATGCGGCGAAAGGTGTTGTAGAAGGGCGTGTCAAAATGCTCCTGGTGCTCCTCGTTACGGGTCGCGTTGTCGTCACCGGCACGCAGCTTCTGGTCCTGTTTGTGCCTGAGCAGCAGCACACCCAAATAGGGCACAAAAAATACCGACACCACCCAGCTGATCAACAGCGCAATCACCGTCACCGCAAAAATTGCAAAGGTGTACTCCCCGGTGACCGACTTGGCAATGCCAATGGGCAAAAAACCCACGGCGGTAATGAGTGTGCCCGTCAACATGGGCATGGCCGTCAACTCATAGGCAAAGGTGGCAGAGCGTACTTTGTCGTAGCCCTCTTCCATTTTGCGCACCATCATCTCCACGGCAATGATGGCATCGTCCACCAGCAGGCCCAGCGCGATGATGAGTGAGCCCAGCGATATTTTGTGCAGGCCAATATTGAAATACCACATGGCCAAAAAGGTCATGCCCAGCACCAGCGGAATGGTAATGCCCACCACCAGGCCAGGCCGCATGTCGATGTAATAGCGTTTGTGCAGCGGCACGGCTTTGCCACGGCTGTGCAGCCCCAGGGCCAAAAAGCTCACTGCCAGCACGATCAGCACCGCCTCGATCAGCACAGCGACAAACTCGCCTACCGATCGTTTCACCGCCGCAGGCTGGTCCTGGATTTGCGACAACTCTGCGCCTGCGGGCAGGCTTTTCTGGATCTTCTGCGTGGCAATGGCCAGCGCCTTGCCCAGCGCAATGATGTCGCCTCCCTTGGCCATGGACACGCCCAGTACCAGTGCCTCCTGGGCCTGGGTGTGGCCTTTCGCGTTCCTGTCGATATGGCGCACCTTCACCTGGGCCGGATCGGCGTAGCCGCGCTTGATCTGGGCAATATCGCCCAGGCGGATTTGCGCAGCGTTGGCCCCCGCCGCACCTGCGCCGCGAATCGGCATGGCCTTGAGTTGTTCCACGCTGTCAAACTGGCCGCCCACACGCACCTGCACCATGTCCAGCGGCGTGGCGATCACACCAGCGGGCTCGATGGCGTTTTGTGCGTTCAACTGCGCCAGCACGGCGTTCAAGTCCAGGCCGAGTTGGGACAGGCGTTTTTGCGATATTTCCACATACAGCTTTTCGTCCTGCTGGCCAAATAGCTCCACCTTGGATACGTCTTTCACGCGCAGCAACTGCTGGCGTGCACCATCGGCAAAGGCCTTGCCCTCGGCGTAACTGAAACCATCGGTTTTCAGGGCGTACATCACGCCAAACACATCGCCAAACTCGTCGTTGAAAAACGGACCCTGCACGCCGGGCGGCAGGGTATTGCGGATGTCGCCCACCTTTTTGCGCACGCTGTACCAAATGCCCGGCACGTCCTTGGCGTTAGACGAGTCTTTGATCTGAAAAATAATCAAAGCCTCGCCCGGCTTGGCATACGAGCGGATTTTGTCGCTGAAGGGCACCTCCTGCAGGGTCTTCTCGATCTTGTCCACCACCTGCTCGTTGACCTGCTGGGCGGTGGCGCCGGGATAGAACAGGCGAATGGCCATGACGCGAAAGGTAAAGGGCGGGTCTTCGTCCTGGCCCAACTGAAAGTAGGCCGCAAAGCCCAATAGCAGCAACACCGCCATCAGGTAGCGGGTGAGTGGGCGGTGCTCCAGCGCCCATTGGGACAAGTTAAACGGCTTGGACGGCACGCTGGTGCCAGCTTGGGGGGAGCTAGTTGTGGTCATGCCGCGCTCACTTGGGCAAAGCGGATGTAGCAGTCACCGCGGGAGCCGCGGCGGGAGCGGGTGTGGCCGCGAAAGCGCCATCCGCCTGGGTTTTAATTGCTATTATTTTTGTAGCTGCTTGCGTCCTGTTATCAGGGACTACGGCGCTATTTGCCTGGTAAATCGTGACTTTCTGGCCGGGTGACAGCACATGCACCCCGGCAGACACCACCAAGGCCCCCGGCTGCAAACCCGCGGCTATCACCGCCTCATTGCCGTCTGCCGTAGCTACTTGCACTGGCGTGCTTTTCACCGTCATGCTGGCAGGGTCCAGCAGCCACACATGGCTCTCCTTGTCCGACTGGAACAGCGCACTGGTCGGCAGCTTGATCACTTGCACACCTTGGGTGAGCGAGGCGGGGTAGACATACACGGTCGAGCCCAGCGCGGGCGCGTCCTTGGCATCTACCGCCACCTTCACCGGAAAGGTGCGGGTTGCAGGGTCGGCACTGGCGGCCACCTCACGCACCTTCCCCTGCGCCTGGCCGTTGCTGGCCCACTGCTTGATGGTCACCACACTGCCAAGGACTGTCTCACGCAAGCGGTCTTCGGGCACGTTGAACACTACATCGCGCGCGCCATCTTGCGCAATGCGCACCACCGGCGTGCCCGCAGCCACCACCTGGCCCGGCTCGGCCTCCACGGCAGTGACGATGCCCGCGACATCGGCCACCAAATTGGCATACGTCGCCTGGTTGCCCTGCGCCTTGAGCTGCGCCTGCGCCTGGTCTACCTGCGCCTGCGCAGCTTTGAGGATAGCCTCACGCCGCTCCAGTTCGGCGCTGCCAATGAAGTTTTGCTCTTTGAGCACTTGGTAGCGCTTGAAGTCTGCCACCGCCAAGTCGCGGTTAGTTGCTGCGGCAGCTACCTGGGCACGGGCGGCATCGGCGGCCAGCGCGTAGTCTTGCGGGTCAATCTGCGCCAGCAGTTGCCCGGCTTGCACACGCTGCCCCACCTCGGCCTGACGCTTGGTGATCTTGCCCGCCACCCGAAAGCCCAGCCGCGACTCCACCCGTGCCCGCACCTCGCCAGCGTATTCGTGCGACGTCTGCAAGCCGCTGGCGCTGACCGTCAATACCTTCACGGCACGCATGGGCTCGGCTACCGGAACAGGTTTCGAACAGGCCACCAAACCCAGCAAGAGACTAATTGCTATAAATACTGTAGCTGCTTGTGTCCTGCTAGCAAGGACTATGGCCGGATTTCGTACATAAATTGGCAACATAGGCGACACTCCGGGTTTGTTTTAATGACTGACTGGTTAGTAATTTAATGCAAGCCGCCTCGATTGTAAAGCGTCGCTCAGCGGTGCGAAACGCTGGGTGCCCAAACACCAAGGACGGGCGTTCTTTGACTGCACATGGACCGCACTAGACCGATGCTTGGAGCCATTGATGACGAAGGCCACCTGCGTTGATATTTCTCAACGTCGCGTATTTCACCACGTTTATTCTCCCCCTATGCAGTGTGTGATGTGTAGATTGGAGGAGTAACCATGAAATCCGATTCTGAACTGAAAAGGGACGTGCTCAACGAAATGCTGTGGGATCCGCTGGTGCCCGAGGCGCGCGTGGGCGTGGCTGTCAAAGAGGGGGTGGTCACACTGACCGGACATTTGGACAGTTATGCTGAGAAGATTGCGACCAAGCGTGCGGCGGATCGGGTCAGCGGCGTGGGCGCGATTGCCGTCGAGCTGGATGTCATCCCGGCCGGTATCCACAAGCGCAGTGATACCGAAATTGCTTCGGCCATCGAGCATGCACTGGGCTGGAGCACCTCGGTGCCGCCCAACCGCGTGAAGGCGACGGTAGAGAAAGGCTGGGTCACCCTCAAGGGCGAGCTGGACTGGCATTTTCAGCGCCGTGCTGTCGAACACATCATCCGCCCCCTCAAGGGCGTGGTGGGCATTACCGACAACATCCATCTGAAGGAGCTGGCGGTACCAGCCAACCTGACCCAACGCATCCAGGACGCACTGACGCGCCAGGTCACGCGCGAGGCCAAGCGGATTGAAATATCGGTCGATGGCAGCATCGTCACGCTGCATGGCAAAGTGCACTCCTGGGCCGAGAAAAATGCCGCCGAGGGTGCCACCTGGTCGGCGCCGGGCGTCACGCGCGTCAACAACGAGTTGGTTATCAGCATGTAACCAGCGGAGGATGGATGCAGCCATGCTTAACGTGCGCCCACCTGCGGTTGCTGGCACCTTTTACCAGGCGCACCGGCAAGCCCTGCTGCAGGATGTAGCGGCGCTACTGCAAGCGGCGCAACCGGATACTGCCAAGGTGCCGGCAGCCCCCAAGGCCATCATCGTGCCGCACGCGGGCTATGTATATTCGGGCAGCACCGCCGCGCTGGCCTATGCACGGCTGGCAGCGGCACGCAGCACCATTCGGTGTGTGGTGTTGCTGGGCCCGGTGCACCGGGTGGCGGTGCGCGGCTTGGCGCTGCCGGGTGTGGACTGCTTTGCCACACCGCTGGGCGAGGTCAAGGTGGACCAGGCCGCCATAGCGGCCATCGCACATCTGCCCCAGGTGGTAGTCAGCGCGGCGGCCCATGCGCGGGAGCATTCGCTGGAGGTGCAGTTGCCGTTTTTGCAAGCGGCGCTGGACGACTTCACGCTGGTGCCGCTGGCAGTGGGTGATGCGACACCTACAGAAGTTGCCCAGGTGCTGGAGCTGCTCTGGGGCGGGCCAGAAACGCTGATCGTCATCAGCTCCGACCTGTCGCACTACCTGCCCTACCGCAGGGCGCAGACGGTGGACCAGGACACCGTGCAAAGCATTCTGCACCTGGACACCACGCTCACGCACGAACAGGCCTGTGGCGGCACGCCAGTCAACGGCCTGCTGCTGGCCGCCAAACGCCATGGTCTACAGCCCCACCTCCTGGGCCTGTGCAACTCGGGGGACACGGCGGGTGACAAAACCCGCGTGGTCGGCTATGCGGCTTTTGCCTTCATGCAGGAGCCCCAGCATGTCCACTGATACGGGCCAGCCCACCAGCCCCGGCCACACACTGCTGTCGATCGCCCGGGCCTCGATTTCGACCGCGCTGGGCCGCCCCCATGCGGTGGCGGAGAATGCAGATTGGCTGCACGAGCCGGGAGCCAGTTTTGTCACCCTGACTCAGCAGGGGGAACTGCGCGGCTGCATTGGCACGGTACAAGCGCACCGCACGTTACTGGCCGATGCGAAGGCCAACGCAGTTGCCGCAGCCCTGCGCGATAGGCGTTTTGCCCCGCTGACGCTACGGGAACTGGCCGCGACCAGAATAGAAGTGTCCTTGCTGTCACCCATGCAAACCCTGCGCTTTGAAAGCGAAACGCATGCGCTGGCCCAGCTCCAGCCCGGTATCGACGGCGTACTGCTGGAGTTTGAACCGTACCGCAGTACATTTTTGCCGCAGGTGTGGGAACATCTGCCCACGCCGTCGGAGTTCATGGCGCACCTGAAACGCAAGGCCGGTCTGCCGCCCGATTTTTGGGCAGAAGGCTTGCGCCTACAGCGCTACACGGTCACCAAGTGGAAGGAGCCGCAGGCTGCGCCCAGCGGCCTGGCGGGCGAGCTGGCCCTGGCGAGCGGGAGGCCCTGATGCAAGAGTCCACCTACCCTGGCCGCTACTGGCACCTGATGGGTGACGGGCGTATCCAGTGCGACCTGTGCCCGCGTGACTGCAGGCTGCACGACGGGCAGCGCGGCGCCTGCTTTGTGCGCGCCCGCCAGGGCGACCAAATGATCCTGACCACCTACGGCCGTTCCTCGGGCTTTTGCATCGACCCGATCGAAAAGAAACCGCTCAACAACTTCTACCCGGGCACCAGTGTGCTGTCGTTTGGCACAGCGGGCTGCAATTTGGCCTGCAAGTTCTGCCAGAACTGGGACATCAGCAAGTCGCGCGACATGGACCGCCTGATGGACCAGGCCTCGCCCGAGACCATCGCTGCCGAAGCCATTAAATACGGCTGCAAGAGTATTGCCTTTACCTACAACGACCCGGTGATATTTGCCGAGTACGCCATGGACGTGGCCGATGCCTGCCACGCCGTGGGGGTGCAGGCGGTGGCCGTCACCGCTGGTTATATGCACGCGCAGCCCCGGCGCGATTTTTACGCCAAGATGGATGCCGCCAACGTCGACCTGAAGGCCTTCACCGAGGACTTTTACTTCAAGGTCACTGGCTCGCACCTGCAACCGGTACTGGACACCTTGGTGTACCTCAAGCAGGAGACGCCGGTGTGGTTTGAGATCACCACCCTCTTGATTCCGGGAAAAAACGATTCGAGCGAAGAAATTACCGCGATGAGCCAATGGATCATGCAGCAACTGGGGCCGGATGTGCCACTGCATTTTTCGGCCTTTCACCCCGACTACAAGATGACGGACATCCCGGCCACGCCAGCGTCCACCCTGATTCGTGCGCGGGACATTGCCATCCAGGCGGGCCTGCATTACGTCTACACCGGCAACGTGCACCATGAAGAAGGCGACACCACCTATTGTCCACAATGCCAGGCGCCGCTGATCGTGCGCGACTGGTACCAGATCAAGCAATACCGACTCACCCCCGAACGCCGCTGCCCGGAATGCGGTACCGCCATCGCCGGGCGTTTTGATGTGCGGGGTGGCAATTTTGGCAGGAAGCGCATCCCGATAGTTATCCATTCGGGGCAGGCTGCCCAGGCGATGTGAAACCAATGGTGACCTATGGAGCGCCCCAGTGTCATCCACAAGGCCGCATTGGACCTGCGCCTGCCGCCCCATTGGGCGGACTATGAGGGTGAACGCAAGTCATTCTCGTGGGAGCATGCGCGCCAGGCGTTGCAAGGTCTGCCCGGGGGTGGCTTGAACATCGCGTTTGAGGCGGTGGATCGCCATGTTGCAACCGCTTTGCGCGACCGGACCGCCTTGCGTTTTGTCTCGCATAGCGCTCCAGCTACCGACCTGAGCTATGCAGAACTGGCACAGCAAACGAATCGCTTTGCCAACGTGCTGCAGGGGCTGGGTGTGGGCAAGGGTGACCGGCTGTTTGTGTTGGCCGGACGCATTCCAGAACTGTACGTGGGGATATTGGGTGCACTGAAAAACGGGTCGGTGGTCACGCCGATGTTCTCGGCCTTCGGCCCCGAACCGATTGCCACCCGCATCAACCTGGGCGCAGGCCAGATATTGCTGACCACCGACCTGCTCTACCAACGCAAAGTCAAGCATATGCGAGGTCAGATGCCCACGTTGCGCCATGTGCTGCTGGTGGCCGAGGACGGCAGCACTACCCGCGAGCCGGACACGCTGGACTTGGCAAGCTTGCTGGTCTCGGCATCCGACCTGTTCAGCACCGCGCAAACCATGCCCGATGACCCTGCCCTGCTGCATTTCACCAGTGGCACTACGGGCACACCCAAGGGCGCGTTGCATGTGCATGGCGCAGTGGTGGCGCACCACGCCACCGGGCGCTATGCGCTGGACCTGCACCCGCAGGACCGCTACTGGTGCACCGCCGATCCCGGCTGGGTGACTGGCACCTCCTACGGCATCATCGCACCGCTGCTGCACGGCATGACATCGCTGATTGACCGCGAAGAATTTGATGCCGAGCGCTGGTACACGCTACTGGAACAGGAGCGCGTCACGGTCTGGTACACCGCGCCCACGGCGATCCGCATGCTGATGAAGTCGGGGCCGCAGCTGGCGCGCAAGCACCAGTTCCCCGATCTGCGCTTTGTCGCCAGCGTGGGCGAACCACTGAACCCCGAGGCCGTCTGGTGGGGCAAAGAGGTGCTGGGACTGCCCATCCACGACAACTGGTGGCAAACCGAGACCGGCGGCATCATGATTGCCAATACCCCCGCCTTTGACATCAAGCCTGGCTCGATGGGCCGGCCCTTGCCGGGGATCGAGGCCTGCATCGTCGAGCACCTGGAGGCCGAGGGCGCGCCGGCACGCGTGCGCGTAATCGAGCAGCCCGACGTGGAGGGCGAACTGGCGCTCAAAAGCGGTTGGCCGTCGATGTTTCGCGGATACCTGAACAACGAGGCACGCTACCGCAAATGCTTTTCCGGTGACTGGTACCTTACGGGTGATTTGGCGCGGGTGGATGCCGATGGCTACTACTGGTTTGTAGGCCGTTCCGACGATGTCATTAAATCGGCGGGCCATTTGATCGGGCCGTTTGAGGTGGAAAGCGTGCTGATGGAGCACCCGGCCGTAGCCGAAGCAGGCGTGATTGGCAAGCCCGACCCCGTGGTGGGCGAAGTGGTCAAGGCGTTTGTGTCACTCAAGGACGGCTACGCATCCGACGAGGCGCTTCGCATGGACATTCTGGCGCATGCGCGCAAACGCCTGGGCGCGGCAGTGGCACCCAAGGAAATTGCTTTTCTTCCCACGCTACCACGCACGCGCAGCGGCAAGATCATGCGCCGCCTGCTCAAGGCGCGTGAGCTGGGCCTACCGGAGGGCGATACCTCTACCCTGGAATAAGGAGATTTTGTGAGCGACACCTCTACCGATCCGAGCACCTACGGCCGAGAATTTTGCCTGGCCCGGGTGCAGGGCATGCTGCGTATCCGCCGCCTTGAGGAACGCTGCGCCCAGCTCTATGGCGAGACCAAGATTCGCGGCTTTCTGCATCTGTATATTGGCGAGGAAGCGGTGGCCGCTGGTGTCATGCCTAACCTGCTACCTGAGGACAACGTAGTCGCCACCTACCGCGAGCATGGCCACGCGCTACTGCGCGGGTTGTCGATGCATTCGATCATGGCTGAGATGTATGGCAAGCAGGAAGGCTGCGCGCGGGGGCGCGGTGGCTCCATGCACCTGTTTGACCGCGCCACCCATTTTTTTGGCGGCAACGCCATCGTCGGTGGCGGCCTGGCGCTGGCGGTAGGCCTGGCGCTGGCCGACCAGTTGGCAGCGCGCAAGGACCGCGTCACGGCCTGCTTTTTTGGCGAAGGCGCGGTGGCTGAAGGCGCGTTCCACGAGGCCATGAACCTGGCTGCCCTGTGGCGGCTGCCGGTGCTGTTCATCTGTGAGAACAACCTGTACGCCATGGGTACGGCGCTCTCGCGCAGCCAGGCGCAGATATCGCTGACGACCAAGGCAGCGGGCTACAACATGCCCAGTGCCCAGGTCAACGGCATGAATGTGCTGGCTGTGCATGACGCCGCACGCCAGGCCGTAGCCCAGGTGCGCGCCACCCAGTCCCCGCTGTTCCTGGAGCTGCACACCTACCGGATGCGGGCGCATTCCATGTTTGATGCCGAGCTGTACCGCGACAAGGCCGAGGTCGAACGCTGGAAGCAGCATGGCCCAATCCACACCTTCACCGACCGGCTGAAAGCTGAGAACCTGATGAGTGAAGACGAGTTCCAGGCGCTGGACCGCGAGGTGCAGGCCGAGGTTGAAGCCGCCGTTCAATTTGCCGAGGCCGGCAGTTGGGAGCCGGTCGAAAACCTGGGGCAGGATGTCACCACTCCGACGGCACAAGGAGTACTGCCATGAGTACGCCCCTGCTGGTGATCTTTTTCTGTGCCACGGTCAATACCCGGCGCGGGGCCAATTGGGCATGACCATGGGCACCACCACTTACCGCGAAGCCCTGCGCGCCGCGCACCGCGAGGCCCTGCTAGGCGACCCACGTGTGTTCATCATGGGTGAGGACATTGGCCGCTACGGCGGCAGCTATGCCGTAACGAAGGACTTGCTGGCCGAGTTTGGCGAGCTGCGCGTGCGCGATACGCCGTTGTCGGAACTGGGCTTTGTCGGCGCAGGCATTGGCGCTGCACTGGGCGGCATGCGGCCCATCGTGGAGATCATGACGGTGAATTTCAGCCTGCTGGCGCTGGACCCCATCGTCAATACGGCAGCGGCGCTGCGGCATATGTCGGGCGGGCAGTTCTCGGTACCCATTGTCATCCGCATGGCCACGGGCGCGGGGCGGCAACTTGCGGCCCAGCATTCGCACAGCCTGGAGAACTGGTATGCCCATGTGCCGGGCCTGCGCGTGCTGGCCCCGGCGACTGTGGAGGACGCACGCGGCATGCTGGCACCCGCGCTGGCCGACCCCGACCCGGTGATCATGTTTGAGCACAACCAGCTCTACAACACCGAAGGTGAACTGCCAGGGGCGGAGCCCGTGGATATTTGCAGCGCACGGGTACGCCGCCCTGGCCGCGATGTCAGCCTGATCACCTATGGCGGCTGCCTGCCCAAGGCGCTGCTGGCTGCGCAGGAATTGGCAGCCATTGGCATTGCCGCTGAGGTGATCGACCTGCGCGTGCTACGCCCGCTGGACGATGCCACCGTGATGGCCTCGGTGCGCAAATGCCGCCGCGCCATAGTGGTGGACGAGGGTTGGCGATCCGGCAGCCTGGCCGCCGAGGTGATGGCCCGCATCATGGAACAAGCCTTCTTTGATCTGGATGCACCCTTGGCGCGCGTATGCAGCGAGGAGGTGCCCATTCCCTATGCCCGCCACATGGAAGCGGCCGCCCTGCCACAGGTGCCCAAGATCGTCGCGGCGGTGCGGGCAGTGATGGGGACGCCAGCATGATCGAGTTCAAGTTGCCCTCGCTGGGCGCAGACATGGACGAAGGCACACTGCTGCAATGGCGTGTCTTGCCGGGCGATAGCGTCAAACGTGGCCAAGTGGTGGCTGTGGTGGATACGTCCAAGGCGGCGGTAGATGTGGAGATTTGGCAAGATGGCGTGGTGGCCGAGCTGCTGACACAGCCCGGCGAAAAAATACCGGTGGGCACCGTAATGGCCAGGTTGCGCGAACGGGGTGTGGCTACCGCAACCATGACGACGCTGGCGGCAGAACCCGAGCGTGCGAAAGCCGCCCCTACGACGCCCTTGCCTGCGGCGGACCGCGTTCCCGATGCCGCGCCAGTTTCAGGCTCGGCACACCATCTAGTGTCTCCGTCCGCACGCCAGCGCGCCAAAGCACTGGGCATTGATCCCGACACCGTCACGGGCAGCGGCGCGCAGGGCTCGGTGACCCTGGCCGACATTGAAGCTGCCGCAGTTAAGGTGTCTGCTGCGGTCACCACACCGTTAGCACCCCCAGGCGTAACGCCGGGTCGCCAGAAGGAAATGCGCAAGGCCATCGCCGCCGCCATGGGCCGTTCCAAGCGCGAAATTCCCCACTACTACCTCGGCGAGACCATTCTCATGGCCGATGCGCTGGCCTGGCTGCAACGACATAACGAATCCCTGCCGATAACAGAACGCATCCTGCCCGCCGTATTGCAACTCAAGGCGGTGGCGCTGGCCCTGCAACGGGTACCGCAATTGAATGGCTTTTACCGCGTCGGGGCATTTGAGCAAAGTGCTGCGGTGCATACGGGCGTGGCGATCTCGCTGCGTGGCGGAGGGCTGGTGGCTCCAGCTCTTCATGATGTCGCCTCCAAGCCGCTGGAGCAACTGATGCGCGAACTGGCCGACCTGGTCAAGCGCGCACGGGCAGGCTCGCTGCGCAGTTCCGAGATGAGCGACCCCACCATCACGGTTACCAATCTGGGCGACCAGGGCGTGGAGTCGGTTTTTGGCGTGATCTATCCGCCGCAGGTAGCACTGGTGGGCTTTGGCAGCTTGGCGGTGCGCCCTTGGGTTCAAAACGGCGAGGTGCGCGCGCTGGCGGTGGTCACAGCCAGTTTGGCTGCAGACCATCGCGTCTCGGACGGACACCTGGGCGCGAGGTTTCTGGCCGAGTTGCGTGACCTGCTACAGCAGCCACAATGGCTTGCTGATGCGGCAGGCAGCGCGCTGACCAGCCCGGAGGTGGCTTCATGACTACCGACCGACAGACACTGATGGACACGGTCGTAGCATCGCTACGCGCGATCGCTCCAGAGCTGGAGTCCGATGCTTTGCAGCCCGGCAGACCCCTGCGCCACCAGGTAGATCTGGACTCCATGGACTGGCTCAATTTTCTGGTCAGCCTGCATGAGCGCTTCGGCGTGAATATCCCTGAAGCAGACTACGCCAGGCTGGTCTCACTGAATGATGTCGTGGACTACCTGCAAGCCAAATTGGCCGGGGCGGCAACATGAAAAAAAACACTTTTATCAAGCTGGCGCGCCTGCGCGAACCAAGTACCCCTTTCAGGGCAACGGTATTACCTTGGGACGCCCAACCGTCTGCGACAACAGCACCTGATGGTCGGGACTCAGGCCCATGGCTTGCGCCAGCGCGTGGCGGTCCATCCAGGCCCGGATCACTGTAGCCAACCCCGCCGAGGCGCAATACAGATAGACGTTTTGCGCCATTGCGCCAGCAGCCACCGAGGCGTAAGACTCGCGCTGCGCCGCAGGCACCAGCTTCATGCGCGTATGGTCGGCCACGTACACCAAGTCTAGCGGCGCGGTGTCCACAAAGTCCTGGTAGCCTGTGACGCGGCGCAGGTCGGTGGCGCCTACCAGGTGCAGCGCGTGCACCGATGAGGCATAACGGTACAGGCCGTTTGGCAGGGCCACATACAGCTCCACCTCCTGAGCGTTCATGGCGCTGGGGGCGGTGCGGCCGCCCAGCGCCGGGCGGTTGATACCTGCAGCCGTCCACAGCAGGTCAGAAAGCGTCTGCGCCGCCAGCGGCTCTGGGGCAAATTCCCGCATCGACTGGCGCTGGGCCAACGCCTGCATAAGAGGCAGACCGCCGGTGCTATTGGCGGGTGGCAACGTCAGCGTACTTGCGGCGTCGCCCGTGACGGGCTGAGGCTTGAGCTGGCCCATCAATCCCAATGCCATCTTGGTCAGTGTATTCATCGGTGTGTTCCTGGTTAGGCACGCCATCATCTGGCTAGCAAGCGCACCATGGCTTGCGTTTCATCAATCTGCACCAAAGCTATTCACAAGGAGCGCCGCCAACGCCAGTTGCATTGACTTTAATCAAATCGTCTCAATCCGGCAGGATTAATATTTTTACTTCGGACGCGTGGCAACTTGCCGTGCCAGGAAGGGAAACCAGATGCGATCACACGACCTGATGGCGGGGATGCTGACGCACGCCGTGGATATGCTGGAACAGGCCGATCGCTTGCAGCGGCAGTTTTTCTGGATTGGCCAAACCAGCGATGTGCCGTGCTGGGAGCCGCCCGTGGATGTATATGGCAACAACGATGAGCTGGGCGTGCTGGTGGCCTTGCCCGGAGTTGCGCCAAACAGTTACGCTGTCACACTGGACGGTGCGTTGATTGTGGTGAGAGGCGAGCGATCGCTGGAAACCAATTGGGGTGCCGGTGCTATCTTGCGGCTCGAAATTCCTTACGGACATTTTGAACGCCGTATTAACCTGCCGTACGACGACTTCCGCATGGTCAACATGCAACTTGTAAACGGCTGCCTGAAGCTTTATCTAGAGCGAACCCAATGAACCACCCTATCAGTCTGCTGGACAACAAGGACCGAAACCCCGAATCCGGCAGGGTTGGTACCGGCGTGGACAGCAGCGCGCCCACCCATGCACGCACCGTGCCAGACGATGCGATGATCATCGTGCCAGTGCGCAATATGGTGCTGTTTCCTGGCATGGTGGTACCCATTACGATTGGCCGCAAGAACTCGATTGCAGCGGCCCAGCACGCCATCAAAGCCGAGCGTCCGGTGGGCATCCTGATGCAGAGCAATCCACAAGCCGAGATACCCGACCCCGCCGATTTGTCGGCGATGGGCACGGTTGCCCACATCCTGCGTTATGTCACCACGCCCGACGACACGCACCATATCATCTGCCAGGGCCAGCAGCGCTTTCGCGTGACGGGCTATGTGGAGGGCTTCCCGTTCATCGTGGCCAAGGTCGAACGCGTGGCCGAGAGTACCGATACGCTCGACAAGGAGATCGAAGCGCGCTTCCTCCAACTGAAGGAGCGCGCAGTAGAAGTGTTGACGCTGCTGCCGCAGGTGCCGCAGGAGATGGTCACTGCCGTACAAAATATTGAAAAACCGGGGACGCTGGCCGACCTGGTGGCTGGCTACCTGGACATCAAGCCCGAAGAAAAGCAGGCACTGCTGGAGACGGTGGACCTGCGCGCACGGCTGGACCGCCTGCTGGGCGTGGTCGCGCACCGCATTGGGGTCATGCAGATTTCCCAGGAAATTGACAAACGCACCAGGGCCAACATGGGTCGCCGTGAACGCGAGTTTGTGCTGCGCGAGCAGATGAAGGCGATTCAAAAAGAACTCGGGGAAGATGGTGACGGCTCGGCCGCAGATGTCGATGAGCTGCGCAAACTGATTGAACTGGCTGGCATGCCAGAAGACGTGGCCAAGCAGGCAAACAAAGAACTCAAGCGCCTGGAGCGGATGACGGATGGTTCCTCGGAATATTCCATGGTGCGCACCTACCTGGACTGGCTGGTGGAGTTGCCCTGGAAGACACCCGACCCTGAGGTGATTGATGTGGCGCAGGCCCGCCAAGTGCTGGATGACGACCACTTCGGTTTGGAAAAGATTAAAAAACGCATTCTGGAATTCTTGGCGGTGCGCAAGCTCAAGCCCGGCGGCCACGGGCCGATTTTGTGTCTGGTCGGCCCGCCCGGGGTGGGCAAAACCTCGCTCGGGCAATCCATCGCCAAGGCGTTGGGGCGCAAATTTGTGCGGGTATCGTTGGGCGGCGTGCATGACGAGGCAGAGATCCGTGGCCACCGGCGCACCTATATTGGCGCGCTGCCCGGCAACGTCATTCAGGCCTTGAAAAAAGCCGGCACGCGCGGCTGCGTGATGATGCTCGATGAAATCGACAAACTGGGAACGGGCATGCACGGGTCTCCTTCCGCCGCCTTGCTGGAGGTGCTGGACCCGCAGCAGAACAACAGTTTTCGGGACAACTATCTGGCGGTGCCGTATGACCTGTCGCAGGTACTGTTTATCGCCACCGCCAACGACCTGGACCCGATCCCCGGCCCCTTGCGTGACCGCATGGAGGTTTTGCGGTTGTCCGGTTACACCCAGGACGAAAAACTGGAGATTGCCCGCAAGTACCTGGTGGCCCGCCAATTGGAGGAAACCGGCTTGACAAGTGCACAGTTTGAAATTACCGATGACGCGATTGCCGCCATCATCCGCGACCACACCCGCGAGGCAGGCGTGCGCAATCTGGAGCGTCAGATCGGTGCCGTGTGCCGCCGCGTCGCGGTACGCATCGCCGAAGGTGATGCACAGACCGTGCGCGTCGATGAGGCAGGCGTCACTGAGATATTGGGGCAGGCCAAATTTGAGAATGAGGTAGCCTTGCGCACCTGCGTGCCCGGTGTTGCCACCGGTTTGGCATGGACCCCGGTCGGTGGCGACATTCTGTTCATTGAGGCCAGTCGTACGCCCGGCAGTGGCAAGTTGATTTTGACTGGCCAGCTCGGCGATGTGATGAAGGAGTCGGTCCAGGCAGCGCTGACCCTGGTGAAGTCCAGGGCAGGCCCCCTCCAGCTTGACCCAGCGGCCTTTGAAAAGACCGATGTGCATGTACACGTTCCCGCCGGTGCCATCCCCAAAGATGGTCCCAGCGCCGGGGTGGCGATGTTCATCGCCCTGACCTCACTGTTCGCCAATAAACCCGTGCGCAACGACACCGCCATGACGGGTGAAATCAGCCTGCGCGGACTGGTTTTGCCAGTCGGTGGCATCAAGGAAAAAGTCCTCGCCGCGCTAGCCGCAGGGATCAAACAGGTAATGCTGCCCGCACGCAACCGCAAGGACCTGGAGGATGTGCCGCAAGCGGCCCGGCAGCAACTCGAATTCGTTTTTCTCGATGATGTTGAACAAGCCATGCGGGTGGCTATTGGCATGGAAAGCATCACTCAGCCATAGCAGACCAGACAATGCTCCTTTTTTAATAGCTAATTACGTCCTATCTACAAGGACTACGCCCGCAAATGGCCATAAAAACCTAGCCCTTGGCTTGCTCTTTCAAATAGGCTGCCATGCCGTCGGACACTTCTTTGCGGGCAGACTCAGGGCCTTCCCAGCCCAGCACCTTCACCCATTTGCCTTCTTCCAGGTCTTTGTAGTGCTCAAAGAAGTGGGCGATGGTTTTCAGGCGCAGGGGATTCATGTCCTCTGGTTTCTGCCAGTGGGTGTAGAGCGAGCATTTTTTATCGATAGGCACGGCCAGTACCTTGCCGTCTACGCCTGCTTCGTCTTCCATCATCAAAATGCCGATGGGGCGGCAGGTAACCACCACACCGGGAATGAGGGGCACGGGGGTGATGACCAGCACGTCGACTGGGTCGCCATCACCGCTTAAGGTTTTGGGTACATAACCGTAGTTGGTAGGGTAGTGCATCGCGGTGGACATGAAGCGGTCGACAAAGATTGCGCCGCTGGCTTTGTCAACCTCATACTTGATCGGGTCGGCATTCATCGGGATTTCGATGATGACGTTGAATTCATGGGGAGCGTTTTTGCCGGGTGGCACGAGGTCGAGGGACATGGGGGGAAAATCTCCGCTAATTGAAGGTTAGAACCTAGGATTAACCCTGATTTTACTTTCAAGACCCTTGCTAGCCTGTGAATTTGTCACATTTTGCGTATACATTGCACAAGTTGGCCAATTGTCTCCGCCCGCATTGGGCATGCAGTGGGACGAGGAAGCAACGCGGCGGGTGCGCAAAGCAAACCAAATGCGTTGAACACCTTCTTCGTCAAAAAACTACAGGAGATTTCACTATGACTGGTAATTCAGCGCTGATTCTGGCGCTTGTGTGCGGACTGGCTGCCGTAGGTTACGGCATCTGGGCCCGCAGTTGGATCCTTTCCCAAGACGCCGGCAATGCGCGCATGCAAGAGATTGCCTCCGCCATCCAAACCGGAGCCGCCGCCTATCTGGCACGGCAGTACAAAACTATCACCATGGTCGGCGTAGTGCTGGCTATCTTGATTGGTATCTTTTTAGATGGCATGAGTGCCTTTGGCTTTGTGATGGGCGCGGTGCTCTCGGGTGCGTGCGGCTTTATCGGCATGAACGTGTCGGTCAAGGCCAACGTGCGCACCGCACAGGCCGCTACCAAGGGCATTGGCCCCGCGCTAGACGTGGCCTTCCGTGGCGGTGCCATCACCGGCATGTTGGTGGTAGGCCTGGGCCTCTTGGGCGTGACGGTGTTTTACTGGTTCCTGGTGGGAAACGGCAACTTTACCCCCGATAAAAACCTGGCCAAGCTGCTCAACCCGCTGATCGGTTTTGCCTTTGGCTCGTCGCTGATTTCCATCTTCGCCCGTTTGGGAGGCGGCATTTTCACCAAGGGCGCTGACGTAGGCGCAGACTTGGTAGGCAAGGTAGAAGCCGGCATCCCCGAGGATGACCCACGCAACCCCGCCGTGATTGCCGACAACGTGGGCGACAACGTGGGCGACTGCGCGGGTATGGCTGCGGACTTGTTTGAAACCTATGCCGTGACCTTGATTGCGACGATGGTGTTGGGCGCGCTGGTGGTGACGGGTGCGGGCACTACGCCCGTGGTGTACCCACTGGCCTTGGGCGCGGTGTCCATCATCGCCTCCATCATCGGCTGCTTCTTTGTCAAGGCATCGCCCGGCATGAAGAACGTGATGCCTGCGCTGTACAAGGGCTTGGCTGTGGCAGGTGTGTTGTCCTTCATCGCCTTTGCTGTGGTTACCTGGATGATGGTGCCCGACAACATGGTCGCCGCCAGCGGAAGCCGCATGGCCATGCTAGGTTCGTGCGCGGTCGGTTTGATTCTCACCGGTGCTTTGGTGTGGATTACCGAGTACTACACTGGCACGCAGTACGCGCCCGTCAAGCACATTGCACAAGCCTCCACCACCGGCCACGGCACCAACATCATTGCCGGCCTGGGCGTGTCCATGCGCTCGACCGCCTGGCCCGTGATTTTTGTCTGCGCCGCTATCTGGTGCGCATTCAAACTGGCGGGCCTGTATGGCATTGCCATTGCAGCCACTTCCATGCTGTCTATGGCCGGTATCGTCGTAGCGCTAGACGCCTACGGCCCCATCACCGACAACGCCGGTGGCATTGCCGAAATGGCCGAGCTGCCCGCCAGCGTGCGTGACGTAACTGACCCACTGGATGCCGTAGGCAACACCACCAAGGCCGTGACCAAAGGCTACGCCATTGGCTCCGCAGGCCTGGCAGCGCTGGTATTGTTTGCCGACTACACCCACAAACTCGAAGGCTACGGCAAGGCCATCAGCTTCGATTTGAGCGACCCGATGGTCATCATCGGCCTGTTTATCGGCGGCTTGATTCCCTACCTCTTCGGTGCCATGGCGATGGAGGCCGTGGGCCGCGCCGCTGGCTCAGTGGTCGTCGAGGTGCGCCGCCAGTTCTCGGACGGCCAGATCATGGCGGGCAAACGCAAGCCTGATTACAGCGCTGCTGTGGACATGCTGACCACCGCTGCCATCAAAGAAATGATGATCCCATCGCTGCTACCCGTAATAGTGCCTATCGTCGTCGGCTTGGCATTAGGCCCCGCCGCACTGGGCGGCCTGCTGATGGGCACCATCGTCACCGGCCTGTTTGTGGCGATCTCCATGTGTACCGGCGGCGGTGCGTGGGACAACGCCAAGAAGTACATCGAAGACGGCAACCACGGCGGCAAGGGGTCGGACACCCACAAGGCCGCTGTAACGGGTGACACCGTAGGCGACCCCTACAAAGACACCGCAGGCCCGGCAGTGAACCCGCTGATCAAGATCATCAACATCGTGGCCCTGCTGATCGTGCCCTTGATGATGTCGATCCATGGCGGCAAGGCTCCTGCTGCGGCTGTGGCCGCAGTTGCACCTGTGGCGGCTGTGGCCGCTGCTGCTGCACCAGCCATCGCAGCTGCAGTGGCTCCGGCGGCTGCCCCTGCTGCCGCACCCGCCGCTGCCGCAGCCCCTGCGGCCAGTGCCGATGGCGCATCGGTCAAGGTAGACAACGGCATCGTCAAGTTCTACTTTGCCTCCGGCAAGGCCGAGATTGCCGCAGGCGGCAAAGAAGCCCTGGGCGCCGTACTCGCTGGCGTAGTGCAGTCCGGCAAAAAAGCCGCCATCAGCGGCTTTACCGACCCCAGCGGCGACCCGGTGAAGAACGCCGAGCTAGCCAAGCAGCGCGCCCTGGCCGTGCGCGACCTGCTCAAAGCCAGCGGCATCCCCGATGACAAAATCGTCATGGTGCGCCCTAACGACATCAAAGAAGGCGCAACCACTGCTGCCGAAGGCCGCCGCGTAGAGGTGTCTTTGCTGTAACGCAAAACGTACTTCGCCACACCCACCCGCGCCGGGCAACTTGCGCGGGTTTTTTATGCACCACAATCGCAGCCAATACCCTATCTAGAATCATGCACCACCCACAAAGCCGGAGAAAAAAATGCCTGGTAACGACGATATTTTGGTAGTGGGCGCAGGGCCAGCGGGGCTTGCGGTATCCGCGTGTTTACGCCATGAGGGGCTTGCGCATACCGTGGTCGAGCGTGCAACGGATGTTGCCTCAACCTGGCGTAAGCACTATGACCGCCTCCATCTGCATACCGTAAAAAAACACTCCTCGCTGCCGTTGTCGCCCTGGCCGTCCACGGCGCAGAAGTACCCTGCACGTCAACAGGTTGTCGATTATCTGCAAACCTATGCGAAACAGCATGCGATCACGCCTCGTTTTGGTGTCGATGTGAATCGTATCCAGAAGAACGGTGCGCGTTTTCAGGTGGACACCAGCGACGGCGTGATGCAGCCTAAACACGTGGTGATTGCGACAGGCTACAACGGTGTTGCCAACGTACCCGAGTTGCCAGGGCTGAGCAGCTTTACGGGGAGCACTATCCATGCGGGCAGCTACAAGAACACGGCCCCCTATGTGGGCAAGCGTACCTTGGTCGTTGGCTGTGGGAATTCTGGTGCTGAAATTGCACTGGACCTGGCCGAACACGGGGTGGATGTTGCCATGGTGGTGCGCGGCCCGGTACACGTCATTCCCCGCGATCTCTTTGGCCGCCCTTCTCAGGAGACGGGAATTATGCTGTCGGTACTGCCGGTGACAGTGCGTGATGCCATCGTCACCGGCATTCTTCGCTTGGCCGTCGGCGATTTATCACGCTGGGGAATCCTGCGACCCAGCGTGGGGCCGAATCGGATGATTGAGGATTCTGGCAGGGTGCCTATCCTGGATATCGGCACCCTGAAAAAAATCAAAGATGGAAGCATCCGCATACTGCCCGCAGTGCAGGAGATCTGCCAGGCCAGCGTGCGGTTTGCCGATGGAGCCTTGCACCCATTTGACGCAATAATTTTTGCGACCGGGTATCGGCCAGGCCTGGAACGCGTTATCGAAGGCTTCGATGCCATCGCCGACACACGCGGCAGGCCGCATCGCTTTGGCGAGCAAACAGCGATTGCAGGAATGTACTTCGTTGGCTTTAAAAATCCGCCCACGGGCGCACTGCGCGAGATATCTATCGAAGCACCGCGAGTGGCCAAGGCCATACGGCAGTCAGTGTCTTGAATGCGCGCAAAAAGGTCTGGTGTCATGGCATCCAAAACCAACCAGGCAGCTTTGCCCTGAACCACGCGTGCGGCGCAGCATGGGCTGGCGCGAGATGCGCCATTAACCCATAGACAAAAAAGCACGCTCGCTGTATCGTGGGCGCTGTGTGTTGGGTGCTGTCGTGTTCGGCGTACAGGCTGCGTCAACCCTTTAACCACGCCAAGGAGTTGACAATGAAATCACTTACTCTCAAGTCTATCGCTGCGGGAATTTCAATATTCTTCCTGGGCATCGCCACCACGCTGGTGGCGCAAACGCTCACTGACTCGGCGCAGCGGCAGGAGCAAAAGCGGGCTGACCTTTCTGGCGCCCCTGGAATGGAGGTGATTGCCTCGGTGGCTGAATATAAGACTGGCGACAGCATTGGGCTGCACATTCACCATGGAATTGAAGCGGCCTATGTCGTGCAAGGTGCCATGGTTCAAGCGCCCGGACGCGATCCTTCACCCTTGCCCACTGGGGCAAGTTTGCTGAATCTGCGCGATGTCAAACACGGCGGCTTCAAAGTGGTCGGCGATACCTCGCTCAAGCTGTTCACCGTGCACATCGTGGACAAAGGCAAGCCGCTGTACGACTACACGAAATAGCCCGACGGCAGCCGCACTATGGGTTTGCAAACATGTGCGCACTAACAGTCGGGTAATCCCGCAAACTGTCGGCGAACGGCAGGCGCAGACTCTGCGAGTCACGGTTCGTGGCAGAGACCGCCCGCTCACTCTGGCGGAAGGAGAAAAAAAATGATCGTTTTTAACCGTAGCGCGTCGATTGCTCCGGGCAAGATGGGCAGCGCCATCGCTTTTGCGCACGAGATTGCGGCGTACATGAAGGATGCCCACGCCACCACGCTGGAAGTACTGGTGCCCATTGGCGGCAACCCCAACCGCATCGCCTGGTCCAGCCGCTACAAAGATTTGGCCGCGTTTGACTTGGTAAGCACCAAGATACTGACCGACAAAAAATACATGGAACTGGTGAGTAAGAACAGCGACAACTTCATCGCAGGGTCAGTGCAAGACTCGATCTGGCGCGGCTTTTAGGGGCGCAGGCTCTACACGGTGGCAATCGGCGTAGCCGGTGACCCCACCGCACCCGGCAGACGCAGCGGGGGTGCGGTGAGCAGGAAGCGGCTCCGTTGGTTAGCACGTAGCCAACGGGCAAGCTCGGTGAGGTACCACAGCTCGCCCAGGTGGATGCCGTTTTTAAACAGGCAGTGCTCATGCAGCGGCATCAGGGGGCGGCGCAGAGGCGTGCCGCTTTGGGCGCTGCTGGCCAGCTTGGGGACGATGAGTTCTACCGCATAGTTGTCGGCCAACAGGCAGGCCAGGCGGCTGTCGGTGATCCAGTTGAGCAGCTTGGCATCGTGGCCGTCCAGCCCGCTGCCGATGGCGTGCAGCCGCGCAATGTCGGGCTGGCGGTTCATGGCCAGCAGGGTGTCGGCAAAGCCGGTGTGCAGGCAGACCATGTCGCCGGGTTCGATGGTGACCTGGTCGGCCTCCAGGATGCGCATGACCTGGTCGTAACCTACGGCTTGGCGCTGGCGGCCGATGTGCTGCTCCAGGTCGATCATGACGCCGACACCTTGCGCGCCGTGCTCGGCCAGGTTGGCAATGCTCAGGGGGCCGGCATCGGGCTCCTCGTAGCGGGCCCAGGGCTGGGCGGGCTGGAGATTCTCCACGCCGGGGCGCACATCTTGCCCGGCGCGGTAGCCGTTGTAAAACACGGCCTCGGCCACGCCATCGCCATCGGCATCAAAGTGGCTGCCGATGTGGGCAAAGCTGTCCCACTGGGTGGAGTATTGCAGGGTCATCAGCACCACGTCGTCGGTGACCACATCGGTCAGCTCGGGGTCTTCGCTTTGGTATGACCAGCAAAAGCCTTGTTGCCCGGCGCTGGCCCCGTCGCGCAGCACGCTGTAGCGGCGCGGCGGCATGCGCCGGGGGTTGAGGGTTTGTTGACCGGGCACATCCAGCGGCAGGCTTAGGCAAAAGGTCTTGCCCACCTTCACTTGGGCAACGCCCTGCAAGACCTTGGCTTCATTCACCAGGTTCATGCGGCCACGCTGGTCGTTTGGGCCAAACTCGCCCCAGTGGCTACCGGGGGGCGCGTTTCTCCAGCGGGGAGTGGTCATAAAGTGGCGTGTTTACTTCAGCAACTCAGGAGTGATCCAGCGCGGCAGCCACAACGGAATTTCTGGCCAGATGATGATGGCGCACAGCACTAGCAGCATGGGAATCAGCATGATCATGGTGTCTTTCAATGCATAGCGCATGGGCACCTTGGCTACCGAGCAAGAAATCATCAAACACAGGCCATAGGGCGGGGTAACCAAGCCAAACGCCAGCGACACAATGCCAATGATGGCAAACGACACGGGGTGCAAACCGGCGGCAGCGGCCAGCGGCTGCATGACGGTGCCTACGATGATGATGGCCGGTATGGCATCCAGAAAACAGCCCACCACCAAAAACGCAGCGGCAATCAAAAACCCGGTACCAATGGTGCCCAAGCCAAGGCCCTGCAAATTCGACAGCAGTGCTTTGGGAATTTGGTAATAGGCCAGCAGCCAGCCAAACACCGATGCCGTACCAATACAGAACAGCGCTACCGAGGCCAGTTTGCCAGTCTCAACAATGCAGGCCCACAGTTTGAAGGCGGTCATTTCGCGGTAGTAAAAGGTGGACAAGGCGGCCGCATACAGCACAGCAATGGCGGCCGACTCGGTGGCGGTAAACCAGCCAAGCAAAATGCCGCCGACAATGATGAATGGCGTGGTCAGAGCGGGTATGGCAGTGGCGGCGGCTTTTAAAAACTCGACAAAACTGGCGCGCGGGTAGACCGGGTACTTGCGCTTTTTGGCATAGGCATGCACCGTGGCCATCTGCGCCAAACCAATCAGCAAACCTGGCACCACACCGGCCAAATACATGGCACCGATGGAAGTGGAAATTACGCCGCCCCAGACCACCATGAGGATTGACGGCGGAATAATCACCGCCAGCACCGCAGACACGGCAGTAATGGCAATCGAAAACGACAGGTCGTAGCCCTCTTTTACTTGCGCATCAATGAACAGCTTGCCCTGGCTGGCGGCATCGGCCGTGGAGGAGCCAGAAATGCCAGCGAAAAAGACCGACAGCAGCACATTGATCTGCGCCAAACCGCCGGGGAAATGCCCCACCATGGTGCGGGACAGCCGCATCATGCGCTCGGTAATACCGCCGACGCTCATCAAAAATGCAGTCAGTAAAAAGAACGGCACGGCCAGCAAAATGAATGAGTTGTAGGCCTTGAACATTTCATAGAACATCGCCAGCGGCGAGAGGCGGTCTTCAATCAGCAGCACCGGCAGCGAAGCCAGGCCCAAGGCGAATGCGACTGGCACGCGCACAATCAGCAGGGCAAAGAACACACCAAACAATAGTAGTGCGGCAATGCCGGGAGTCATTACGGCCGAGGTCATACCACAGCTCCCGCAGCCATCACGCCAACCAGCTTGGTGCGCCGCTTGTAATGCTCGATGTCCCTGGCAAACGCCTCAAGCAAAAACAGCAGCCAGATGAGCCCCGTTAACGGCCAGGCGATGAAAATAATCCACATGGGCAGATCGGCCAACTCGGACGTTTGATTCCAGCCAAATTGGGTGAACTGCACGCCCCACCAGACCATGGCACCGGCAAATAAACTCACGAAGCCGTTGGAGACCATGCGCAGCAGCGCGTCGGCCCGGGGACTCAGTTGGGGCCAGACGTCCACGTCAAAATGCAGCCGCTCGCGCAAACCGATCATGGCTCCGATCATCACCATCCAGACAAAGCAAAACCGCGACAGCTCCTCGGTCCAGATATAGCGGGGAATCAAGTCCGTAAAACGGGAAATAATCTGCAGGGACACTGGAATGATGAGCACAGCCACTGCGCTAGCCATCACAAAAGTGAGCATGCGCTCCAATAGATTCAAGAAATTTTTCATAAAAAATAGCGCAGGAAATGAGAACAGCAGATCGGCAAACCAGCAGCAACGACTCGCGCGCAACCAGAGCTACGTGAGCCGGGCCAGACCAGGCCCATACAGGGCCGGGAGGAATTATTTGATGGCGTTGATTTTGGCAAAAATATCGTCCGCGCCAATTTCTTTTGCATAGGCAGCCATCACCGGATCGACCAGCTTTTGCATGGCCGCGCGGTCAGCGAACGGGATTTGCTTGAGCTTGCCCGCCTTCTCCATGGCATCGAGTTTCTTCTGATCTTCAGACGACTCAACCTGGCGACCATAGGCACCGGCCTCCTTGCCGGCTTTCACAATGGCCTCTTGCAAGTCTTTGGGCAGTTTGGCGAAGGTTTTGGACGAGAAGCAGATGGGACGGATCGTGATGGCGTGGCGTGTCAGGTTGAGATTGGGTGCGACCTCATGGAACTTGACCGCCTCGACACCGGCGGCCTCGTTCTCGCCTGCCTCAATCACCTTGTTCTGGATGGCGTTGTAGACCTCGTTGTAGGCGATGACGGTCGGAGCCATGCCAATCGCATTGAACGTGCGGCTCCAGATGGGGGCACCTTGTACCCGCACCTTGAGCCCTTTGAGTTCAGCGAGGTTTTTGACCGGCTTGTTGGCAAATATATTGCGCACACCGCCGCCAGCGTACCCAATCAGCATGACCTCGCCCTTTTGCGCCACCTCTTCGGCGATCGGTTTGAGCAGGTCCTGGTCCAGCACCTTGTTCCAATGGTCCAGGTCACGGAACAAAAACGGCGCGTCAATAAACGGTGCGGCCTTGGAAAAGGTGGACATGTGGGCCGGCGAGACAATCGCGTAATCGACCGCCTTGCCTTGGTTCATATAGGCAAAATAGTCTTTCTCCAGACCCAATTCGCTGTTGCGGTGCAAAACAAAATTGATCGGTTTGCCATAGTATTTTTTCACCAGCTCTTCAAACTTGAGCAGGGATTTATTGAAGGCATGGTCGTCAGTGAACTGCACCGCACCGTGCAGCGTAATCGTGCCCTGCGCCAAAGACGAGATGGGCAGGCCTGACAGCGCAACGCCTGCGGCCATGCCAGATAGCACCTTGCGGCGGGTGGTAACCAAAGGGGCGTTTCGCATAATGTCTCCAAACAAAAATATTTAGTAGATATCCGAATGCGAAACAACGGCTGCCAGCAAGGGGTATGAGGAGATTTCGCCACCAGACGATTGCACAGCCGCCCAGGCTTGTCAAGGCAGTGGAATCCCTAGCTACCTAATCTCTACGCCACAAAACGCACCCCAATGCCGCCCAGCGGCCCGTAGTCGGCATGCACCACGTCGCCGGGTTTAATGGCGATGGGCCGGGTGAACGAACCGGCCAGCACCACCTGTCCGGCCTTTAAGCCTTCACCGACTTCATTAAGTTTTTTCACCAGCCAAGCCACGCCCGCTGCCGGGTGGCCCATGATGCCGGCGGCCAGGCCGGTCTCTTCGATGACGCCGTTTTGGCTGAGCGTGGCGCCCACCCAGCGCAGGTCTACGTCAAACGGGCGGATGGTGCGGCCCCCCACCACCATGCCGCCTGAGGCCGCGTTGTCGGCAATGGTGTCGCAGATCTGGCGCGGCACCTCGGTGCGGTAGTCGATGATCTCCAGCGCGGGCTGAATGAACTCGGTGGCACGCAGCACGTCGTAGATTTGCACATTGGGGCCGCTTAAATCCTCCCCCATCACAAACGACAGCTCTACCTCCAGGCGCGGCTTGCGAAAGCGCCCGGCGGGGATGGCCGCGCCGTCGGCAAACAGCATGCTGTCCAGCAGATGGCCAAAGTCGGGCTCGTTGAAGTTGCTGGCCATCTGCATGGCGCGCGAGGTCAGGCCGATCTTGTGGCCAATGATGCGTGCGCCTTGGTTGGTATGGAGCTTGGCCCACAGGCGCTGGATGGCATAGGCATCGTCCAGCACCATTTGCGGGTAGGTTTTGGTCAGCTGTGGGATAACGGTTTGCGTCATCTCGGCGTGGTACAGGTCTTGGGCGCATTGCTGGCGCTGGGCGGGGGTGAGCATCTTGTCGTCCTTTGGGTTTATTTGATCGGCGGCTTGGGCAGGCTGGACTCGCCCGCTTCCATCACATAGGTGTAGTCCAGGGTGTACCAGGGCGTGGCGATGTCCAGCTTGGTGGGGTGCGGCTCGTGGTGCGCTACATACTGGCCGATGGTAGCGGCGGTTACGCCAAACTGTACGTCGGTGTCCAGGTTCGGGTCGTCGTGCGCGTACACCTGGGAGATCAGGGTTTTTAAGCCGGGTTTGACGATCAGGGCGTGCAGGTGCGCGGGGCGCATGGGGTGGCGGTTTTGCGCGGCCAGCAGTTGGCCGACGATGCCGTTGGTGGGGATGGCGTAGCCAATGGGTTTAACGCTGCGCAGCCAAAATCGGCCCTGCGCATTGGTAGTGAACTGGCCGCGCAGGTTCATGGGGGCTTGCTGCGGGTCTTGGTTCTCGTAAAAGCCTGCGGGCGAGGCCTGCCACACGTCGACCTGGGCATCGGCCACGGGTTTGCCCTGCGTATCCACCACCAGGCCGCGCACAAACAGCGCTGCGCCCGGCGTGGGGCTGCGCACGATGGAGCCACCATTGGGCGTAGCCGGGCTGTGCAGCCGCCAGAAGGGACCCAGCAGGTTTTGCGAGGTGGTGTGCCGCCCCTGGTTGCCGTTGTTGAGCAGGCAGACCAGTTGCGATACGCCCAAGGAACCGGCCATCAACACCGCCTCGTTATGCGTCTCGCTGCTGCCCTGGCCGATGGCGTTGATGACGGTGGCGGCCTGGCGAAACTCGGCCTCGGTCAAACGCGCCTCGGTCACAAAGCCGTGCAGGTGCTTGACCAGCACGGTCATGATTTCGCGCAGGCGCGGGTCGGTGGTGCGCTGCATGACGGCTAGCACGGCGGCAGTGACGTCCGATGGGGTTTGGATGGTGGGCATGGCGTTGGAGGGTGGGTTCAGGCAATTATCTGCGCAGAAGCTTCTGCCTATAATTTACTATATTTTTGATAGCTTCTTACGTCCAGGTGACAAGGACTACAGGCATATTTATCTATTATTTTCATGATCAACCGACGGCTCGGGCCGCGCGGGCATGACCAGATGCCCGCTGGGGGTTAAAAACGCATTGGAGCCCATGGGCGTTGCACTGGATGCGCGGTTGATGGCATTGGGAAAATACTCCGCTGTCAGGCTGCGGCTGTGCACGGGCGAGTAGCCGTCGGCAAATGCGTCGGCACTTTGGGTGGCGTAGCGCCGCCAGTCGCGCACCCAGTGGATCTGGTCACTCACCTCCAGCAGGCCGATGGTCTCGCGGTCGCCGATCAGGATGCTGTGCACGCGCAGGCCCAGGCTGGTTTTGCACTCGCGTAGCGTGGCCAGCGTGGCGGGCGTGACGCCGAACTCGCCGTCACTCACAATCAAAATATCGGCCAAGGCAAAAGCCTGGGTGCGCACCAGTTCGTTGGCGCGCTCTAACGGGGTTTGCGCATCGGTGCCACCGTCAAAGCTTTGGCCCATGGTGTCCAGCAGCACTTGCAGGCCATCTGTCGTCAAGGCCAGATCGCGTTCCAGCAGCTCGCCCGCACCGCCAAAGGCCAGCAGCTTGCAGGCACGCTGCGCCGCATGGGCCGTGCGCAGGGCTTGCAGCACGCAGGCCTTGGCCACGTTCTCGGGTGCGCCGCGCATGGAGCCCGAGGTGTCCAGGCAGACGATCATCGGGCCCTTGCCCAGCGGCTCGGTTTGTTTGGTTGCGGCAAACAAACGGCTGTCGTCGGGTTGCAAACGCCACTGGGTCAGCACTGCTTCGCTCTCATAGGTCAGCAGTTGGGCTTCGGCAAAGCGGGCGCGCCACAGGCGGTGCAGCAGGGGGTGGCGGATCATGGCGGCCTCGCTGGCCAGCATGCGCGCCAGCTCGCCCGAGCGCTTGACCCCGCGCACCTCACCGGCCTGATCGGTTAAATGGGTGGTGATCTGCACGGCGACGCGCTGGCGCGGCAGGTTGGCACTGGGTTGCCACTTAGGGCTGGGGGGCAAGTCATGGCTACGTTCTGCTCGGCCAATCTGCTCGATGAAGCGGGTGATTTCTTTCAGATGCGCCAGTAGCTCGCCAATGCGCCGCGCCTCATTCCATTCCCGGCTGTTGAGGTGACCGCGCAGTTCGTCCCAGCGCTGGTTAGGCAGCTCGCCCAGGGTTTTGAACAGGGCCAGCACTTCGTCCCAACCCTCACGCTCCAGCGTCCACTCGCTGCGAAATTCTTGCACCATGCGTGCAATGGCGGCTTCGCGCGGCTCACCTACGGGGCGGTCGATCAGACGATCCAAATGCCAAAGCATGGCACGCAGCACTTGGCGCGTCATGGCTGCGCTGCCTTGGGCCAAGTCGCACAGGCCCATGTCGGCCACAGCGCGGCGCAGCGGGGCGCTGGCGGCTGGGTCGCCCAAGTCACATTGCGCGCTGGGAAGTTGGCCTGCTTGCAAAGCCGCCTCCCAGGCGCGCAGGTCTTGCAGGCGCTGTGCTGTGCTGCCGCTGCTGCACACCAAGGCGGGTAGCCACAACTCGCGTTGCAGGCTGGCAAGGTAATGGAAGGGCGCGTTGGCTGCCGCCCATGCTGCTGCTAGCGATGGATACGCCGCGTCTTGCATGGCTTGCACTTGCACCTTTAGGCGACCAGGGCTACCGGCTCGGGTGCTTGCGCGCCAGCCTGGCTGTCCACCGGCAAGGCCGCAAATGCCTGCTGAAGTTGCAACAGGCGCACTACCAATTCCGCCGCCACCCGTTCATTAGCGTGGTGTACTGCGGCGATGCGCGCCAACCAACTCGGTGGCAGCCACAGGTGCGTGCGAGCCTGCGCCAAGGACTGTTCGGCGGTAGTGCGCAGCGCTTGCAAAGTGGCCTGCGCTCTGTCCAACGCTTCGGTTACCTGCGCACACCGGGCATCAATATGCACCTGGCTGTAGCGGCGCTGCGCACGCTCGGAGACGATGCGCAGCATGCCGTCTTCATTGTTGGCCCGCTCTCCCGCAATGGCGCGCGCCAGCGCCACTTTGCCTGCACCCTCGTCATCGGGCGTGGGTGCGCGCAGCTCGATCTCCAATTGCTTTTCAAACGCCTGTGCGGCGCGCTCCAGCCACTGCAGGTCCAGTGGCACGGCCTGCGCCACGCTGTGCATAAACCATTGCACCATCGGCTCGCTCTGCTCTGGTGTTGCGGCCAGTGCGAAGGGCAGCAGCCACAAGTCCCAAGCATCCACCATCGGTTGCGCGCGGCTAGCGGCTTGCACTTTGAGCAGGGCCACCACTTTGCGCCAGCGACGGTCTGACACAGTCATGGCTTGGGCCGCGCACCATGCGCGGGCTTGCACCAGCAGGGCGGTGATGTTGTCTGGCAAGGCGACATCGTTCGAGTGCCGCTGCAATTGCGCCAGCATCTCCTGCGTGATGCGCTGATGCACGTGGGGCAAATCCGATGGCAAGGCAAGCAGTGCGGTAAAACTTGCATCGCCCACCGGGCCCACTGGCACGCGAAGCAAAAACCGGTCATAAAAGGCGTGCAAGGCCTCCTCCTCGGGCACCTCGTTGGTGGCGCCAACGACGCTGATCAAGGGCACCTGCAGGCGGCCACTGCCGTTGTCAAACTCGCGCTCATTGAGCAGCGTGAGCAGCGCGTTGAGGATGGCTGAATTGGCCTTGAACACTTCGTCCAAAAATGCCACCTGCGCGGTGGGCAAAAAGCCGTCCGTCAAACGCTCGTAGCGGTCCTGCTCCAGCGCCTTGAGCGACAGCGGGCCAAACAATTCCTCGGGCACCGAAAAACGGGTCAGCAAGCGTTCGAAATAGCGCGCCCCGGAAAACACCCGGTGCAGGCGGCGTGCCAGCTCGCTCTTGGCGGTGCCGGGCGGACCGATCAGCAGCACATGCTCCCCCGCCAGCGCACCCAGCAGCAGTAAGCGCACAGGCACGTCGCGCTCCAGCAAGTTGCGGTCTAGGTCAGCCAGGGTGCCCTGCAGCAGTGTGGGAGTCATGGTCTTATTTTGCCGCAAAACACAACGGGAATGGCCGTTACGGGCTGTGAGCGGCAGTCTCACCCGATGCTGCGAGAATATCGCAGGAGCTTTGGGTTATCTTCTGCTCTATTTCCAGGAGACACAATGAAAAATGGTTTCACACGCACCATCGCACAATGCTGCGCTGCTGGTTTGCTGGCATTGGGGGCCAACGCCGCGCTAGCCCAGGCCTACCCCAGCAAACCCATCCGCATGGTGATCCCCTTTCCGCCCGGCGGCGGCAACGACATCATCGCCCGCTTTGTGGCCAAAAAACTCACCGACCGACTGGGCCAACCTGTGGTGCTGGACAACAAGGCCGGGGCCAACGGCATTGTGGGATTAACCGCCGTCATGCAAGCCGCGCCCGATGGCTACACCCTGGGCATAGCCGCAGCCGGCCCCATGGCGGTGAACCCCGCGCTGTATGACAAGCTGCCCTACAACCCGCTGACTGACTTTGCGCCCATCACCAATATGGTGAACTACCCGCTGCTGCTGGTCACGCACCCCTCGGTGCCCGCCAAAAACGTGCAGGAACTGATCGCCCTGGCCAGAGCCAAACCGGGCACACTGTTTTATGCGTCACCCGGCAGCGGCAACTCGGGGCATTTGGCGGGCGAGCTGTTTAACGCGCTGGCCAAGGTCAACACCGTGCATGTGCCCTACAAGGGCCAGGGTCCTGCCACGGCTGACCTGCTGGCAGGCCAGGTGCAGATGCTCTACAGCAGCATTCCCTCGGTGCTGCCCATGGTGCAGCAAGGGCGGCTGACCGCTTTGGCGATTGGCACCGCCAAGCGCCTGGCCTCGTTGCCCAATGTGCCCACCATTGCCGAGAGTGGTGTGCCGGGCTATGAGGCGTATTCGTGGATCGGCATCGTCGCGCCCGCCAATACGCCACGCGAGATCATCCTGCGGCTGAACCGCGAGATTGTGGACATCCTGAAAGAAAAAGATGCGGTGGAAGAGCTGCTGCGCCAAGGGGCGATCCCCGTGGCTGACAGCCCGGAGCATTTTGCCAATTACATGAAAGATGAGATTGCCAAATGGGGTGCGGTGGTGAAGTCGGCCAATATCAAAGCGGATTGAGCATTGTCGATTTCAAAGAAAAAATACAGGACGCAGAGGACGCAAAGATGACGCAGAAGACGCAAAAGGAAGATATAAAAATGGCAAGCCTCAAAGCATCTCTTCCCGCCATCGGCATGGTGGGCCTGGGCATTATGGGTGGGGCGATGGCGCAGGCCTTGATCAAACAGGGCTATAGCGTATGCGGCTACGACGTAACGCCAGCTACTTGCAAACGCCTGCGTACGGCGGGTGGGCAGGTGATGCAATCTGCTGCCGAGGTGGCGCAGCACTGCGAGGTGTTGATCGTATCCTTATCCACCTCGGCCGCTTTAAACGCAACGGTGGACAGTATTGCGGCCAGTGGCAAGCGCGCCAAAGGTAAAGCGCTGATCGTCGTGGAGACCAGTACCCTGCCCTTGCTGGACAAAGAAAATGCCCATGCCAGCTTGCAACGCCTGGGCATTCCTGTGCTGGATTGCCCCATCAGCGGCACCGCAGTACGCTTGAAGGAACGCGCCTGGACGGTGTACTCCAGTGGCGACAAAAAAGCCTTTGATCGTATTGCACAAATCTTCAGAACGTTTACCGACAACCTGCCTTATGTGGGTGCGTTTGGCAATGGCACCAAGATGAAGTTTGCGGCCAATCACCTGGTGGCCATCTACAACGTGGCCTGTGCTGAGTCCGTCACGCTCGCACGGAAAATGGGGCTGAATCCACAGGACATGCTGGACTTGTTTGGCAGCAGCGCCGTGATCGGCACGGGTGTGATGCGCCTGCGCATGCCGCAGATGATTGCCCGGCAATACACCCCGCCCACCATGAAGGTCGAGGTCTGGCAAAAAGACATGCAGGTGATTGGCGACATGGCCAAGTCGGTGGACTGCCCGTTGCCACTGTTCAGCGCCTGCGCGCCCATCTACAGCGCAGCAATGGCGCAGGGGCTGGACCAGCAAGACACCGCCTCGGTGAACGAAGTGCTCGCTGGTATGGCGGGGATTGCACCCGCCACCAGGCGCGCAAATACGATTAGGCGTGCTTGAGGCCAGCGGCCACCACACCGGCCATGCAAATGGCCTCGTCTTCGTCCCCCGTGCCGCCACTGGCACCCACAGCGCCCAGCACCTTGCCTGCGGCATCTTTGATCAGTACCGCGCCCGGTTGCGGCAAAAATTTTCCCTGTGCTGTAGCTGCCAGCGCCACAAAAAAGTTGGGGTTGTCTTTGGCGCGTTCGGCCAGCGCGCGGCTGGACGAACCAAAACCGATTGCACCCCAGGCCTTGCCCTGCGCAATCTCAAAGCGAAACATGCTGGCGCCGTCCTCGCGCGCAAAGGCTTTGAGGTTGCCGCCGTCGTCCAGCACGACCACGCCCATGGGCTTGTAGCCTGATTCGCGGGATTTTGCCAATGCGGCGCTGAGGATCAGGTTGGCTTGCGCCAGAGTTAAAGTAGTCATAGTATTTCTCTAAAGGGATGTCATGCAGCAGCGGCTATTCAGGCTGGATATTACCTTCGCGGATGACCTTGGCCCATTTGGCCACTTCGTCACGCAAGGCCAGCGTGGTTTCCTCGGGCGTAGTGTAGGTGGCAAACACGCCTTGTGCCAGCATGGAGTCTTTGACATCTTGCTGGCTCAAAATGGATTTGAGCGCGGCATTGAGTTTAGCCACGATAGCAGGGGGCGTGCCCGCAGGCGCGGCGATGCCAAACATGGAGCTGACTTCAAAGCCCTTCAAGCCTGCTTCGGTGGCGGTGGGCACCTCGAGCAGCGTAGGGATGCGCTCCTTGGTGGCCGAGGCCAGTGGCCGCAGTTTGCCCGATTTGATATGCGCTTGTGCCGACGGTGCGGTCTCGATCATGGAGGTCACCTGGCCACCTATAAGGTCGGTCATGGCCGGGCCCGAGCCTTTGTAGGGCACATGCAGCATCTGCACACCCGCCACGCGCTGGAACATTTCGGCCGCCAGGTGCTGGGGCGAGCCATTGCCCGACGATGCCACGCTAAAGGTGCCGGGCTTGGATTTCACCAAGGCAATAAACTCCGTCAAGCTATTGGCCTTGACGGAAGGGTGCACGACAAAGACCAAAGGCACCGCGCCGACCATGGCAATGGGGGCAAAGCTTTTTTCCATGTCAAAGCTGACCGATTTTTTGTTCAGTACCGAGCTGATGGAGTGGCTGGTCATCGCGCCCATGAGCAAAGTGTAGCCATCGGGCGCTGCCGTGGCTACGGCGGCGGCACCAATGCTGCCTGCCGCGCCGCCCCGGTTGTCCACAATCACTTGCTGGCTTAAAGCCAGCGACAGCTTTTGCGCCATGACGCGGCCAATCACGTCGGTCGCCCCGGCTGGTGGGTAAGGCACGATGAGTTTGATGGGCTTGCTCGGGTAGTCTTGCGCGATCGCAGATGCAGTAATGCCAGCCGCAGCGGCCAGAACGATGCTGGCAAGCAAAGCGCGTTTATTGCGAGACAGCGACGCGACAGAACTACAAATATGCACAAGAATCTCCTTGGGGTGATGTGGCTAGCGCCTACAGCCGATTCTTGCTGAGAAAAGGTTTTTGCCAGTACGTAAGAACCCATACCAAACCATGGCAGAAGGTCTCGCATTGGTCCTGCGTATTCCCTTAAATACTATCATTTATATAGCTACTTACGCCCAGGCGACAAGGACTACAGCCATAATTTACCAGTAAATTACGTTACGGCAGCTATCGCACCCGCTTCGATGGTGATACTGCGAGCGCAGCGCATCGCAATGCCCCGGTCATGCGTGACCAATACCAGGGTGGTGCCCAGTTCGGCATTCAAGGCAAACATCAGCTCCATCACTTTTTCACCTGTGGCAAAGTCCAGGCTGCCGGTAGGCTCGTCGGCCAGCAGTACGGCGGGTTGTACGACGAAGGCACGGGCTAGCGCCACGCGCTGCTGCTCGCCGCCGCTCATGACCTTGGGGTAATGGCCCAGGCGCTCGGCCAGGCCAACGCGTTTGAGCATGTCGGTAGCGGCTGTGCGTGAGTCTTTGCGCCCCGCCAGCTCCAGCGGCAGCATGACGTTTTCCAGCGCAGTCAGGTTGCCCAGCAGCTGAAAGCTCTGGAAGACAAAGCCCACCTTTTGGGCCCGCCAGGCGGCGCGCTCGTCCTCGTCGATGGCAAACAAATCTTGCCCGGCTAAATGAACGTTACCGCGCGTGGGGGTGTCCAAACCAGCAATGATGGACAGCAAGGTGCTTTTGCCGGAGCCGGATGCACCGACAATAGCCACGGTGTCCTTGGGTTTGATGGAAAAATCAATATCGCGCAAAATATCAAGAGTACCGGTGGAGTCCGTCACGCTTTTGAAAACATGCTCGACCGTAATTATGGAATCTGTCATGGGTATTCGTCTTTTAAATCTTAGTAGCCGCCACTGTACCGCGAGTTGGCTGATGTGCTGCGCTTTGGGGCTTTTTCCCTTGGCCAATGTTGCCTGGGCCAAAAGCACCAAAGAGGGCAAAGCAGCCACAGAAAATGCGGTGATTCTCGTCGTCGGCGATTCACTCAGCGCCGAGTATGGCCTGAAACGCGGCACGGGCTGGGTGGCTTTGCTGGACAAAAAACTTATCGATGAAAAGATCAAGGCCAAGGTGATCAACGCCAGCATCAGCGGCGACACCACCTCGGGCGGCCGCTCGCGCCTGCCTGCCCTGCTGGCGCAGCACAAGCCTACCCATGTGGTAATTGAGCTGGGCGGCAACGATGCGCTGCGTGGCCTGCCTTTAAGCATGACCGCTGACAATCTAAGCCATATGACCGAGTCCGCACAAAAAGCCAAGGCCAAGGTGCTGCTGGTGGGCATGCAGTTGCCACCCAACTACGGCGCAGACTACAGCAAGCAGTTTGAAGGCACGTTTGAAAAAATAGCGGCAACTAACAAGACCGGCCTGGTGCCCTTCTTCCTCAAAGACGTAGCGGATGGTGCCGACCCACTGAAACTCTTTCAGACCGACCGTATTCACCCCAAGCAAGAGGCGCACCCCATCATGTTGGCCAACCTGTGGCCCGAGCTGAAAAAGCTGCTCAAATAGCCCCATGCCTCTTACCAAAATCAGCGCGGCCGATGCGCTTGCCCACCTGGGCAGTTTCAACACCCTCATCGACGCGCGTAGCGAGAGCGAATACGCACTAGACCGCCTGCCCGGTGCCGTCAACTGGCCCACATTGAACGATGCGCAGCGCCATGAGGTGGGCACCGAGTATGTGCAGATCAGCGCCTTTGACGCGCGCAAGAAGGGCGCCGTGATGGCGGCGCGCAATATTGCGCAGCATATCGAGACCCATTGCGCAGACAAGCCCAAGGCCTGGAAACCGCTGGTGTACTGCTGGCGCGGTGGTCAACGCAGTGGATCGCTGTCGCTGGTTCTGTCACAAATTGGCTTTGATGTGCACCTGATTGACGGTGGCTACAAAGCCTTTCGCGCCGAGATGCTGCTGGACACGGCGCGCCTGGTGTCTGCCCTGCACTACCGCGTGATTTGCGGCCCGACGGGGAGCGGCAAAACCCGGCTGTTGACGGCTTTGGCTACTGCGGGTGCGCAGGTGCTGGACTTGGAAGCCTTGGCCGAGCACCGCAGCTCGGTGCTGGGTTTGATCCCCGGACAGCCGCAGCCCAGCCAAAAGCAGTTTGACATGCGGGTATGGCACGCTCTGCGCGGCTTTGACCCGGCCCGCGTGGTCTGGGCCGAGAGCGAGAGCAAAAAAGTCGGCAACGTGAGTGTGCCCGACGCGCTGATGGCCGCCCTGCGCGCTTCGCCCTGTGCGCGGCTGGAGCTACCGATGGAGGAGCGCGTGCAACTGCTGATGGAAGACTATGATTTTTTCGTCAAAGACCCGGCATTTTTTTGCACCCGGCTGGATGTGCTGAAAGACCTGCGCGGCGGGGCAGTGATTGGCGATTGGAAGGCACGTGTGCACGCAGGCCAGGTAGAGGGCGTAGTGCGCGAGCTGCTGGAGCTGCACTATGACCCCGGCTACGCAACGTCGACCCGGCGCAATTACCAGCAATTTGACGCTAGTTATTTAATAGCTGCTAACGACCGTGGCACACTGACAAGCAGTGAATTTGCATTGCAAATACTGGCGGATACGGCATCTGCGTGATGCGGCAGCGTAATGCATCTACATTGAACAGCGCGAATTCGGCCAGCGATTAGCGCGTCACCAAATCGGGCAATGCCACCTGGAGTTGGCGCACCGTAACACCTGCTACGTTTTGAATCGACAGACCCACCCGACGTGCCGCCCAGTCCACGTCAATCAGGCCAAAGTGGTTCTCCGTCACCAGCTCACCCAAACGGTTGGGGCCTGCCTCTTTGGCCTGCGCCCAGGCGTGCGTCATGCCGCTACTGGTCATCTCGAGCATGGGATACGGCCCGGAAATTGGCTCGGCATACAGCGCACCGATATGCCTATCGCCCGATAAGAACACCACGCCCCTGGCTCGGGTGCTGGCTATTAGCGCGTACAGTCGGGCGCGCTCAGCCGGAAACCGGCTCCAACTCTCCCAGCCGTGGCCTTGGGTCACGACCTGAATGCCCGAGACCATCAGCCGCAGGTCGGCAGGCTCGCGCAACTGCGCCTCCAGCCAATGCCACTGCGCCTCGCCCAGCATGGTCTTACTGGGCGACACATCGGGCACATAACGTTCTTTGCCCGGTGCATCGCGCTGGTCGGTAGGCTTCCAGGCAGAGCGGGACCAGCGCACATCGAGTAGGATGATTTGCAGGCGCTGACCGGGTGCGCCGGTGATTTGCGCGTGGTACAGGCCATCCCTTTGGTGGCGTGCGTCGGTGGCCGGTATTTGCCAAAACTTGAGAAATGCGTCTTTGGACACCTGCTTGTCTGCAAACTCAGCACCGGCATCGTTTTTGCCGTAGTCGTGGTCATCCCAAATGGCGATGTGCGGTACGGTCTGGCGCAGCTTGGCAAACCCAGGATTGGCGGCCAGCATGGCATAGGCTTTCTCTAATTTGTCCAGGCTATACGGCGGGTCGCTGGCATAAACATTGTCGCCGCCAAAGATAAACAGATCAGGCTTGGCGGCGAGGATGGTGTCCCAGATCGGCTGCGGTTTGTTTTGATCAATGCAGGAGCCGAAGGCAATACGCAATTTGCCGCTGGGTGTGCCCACAGACATCTTCGTCGGCACGCTGGCGCAACCTGCAAGCCATGCAGTTGCAGCCACACTGGTGCCCAATAGTGCCCGTCTGTTTAGCATTGCTGAACCCTGTGGCCAGCATTAACGCAGCGCCGCAATCACCTCGGGAGGAGCCTGCACCAGCTCGATGAGTACGCCCTCCCCCGCAATCGGAAACTCGTCATTGCTCTTGGGGTGTAAAAAGGTAATGTCATAACCCGCAGCCCCTTTGCGAATGCCGCCCGGTGCAAAGCGCACGCCCTTGGCCGTGAGCCAGTCCACCGCCTTGGGCAAGTCGTCAATCCACAGGCCTACATGGTTGAGCGGGGTGGTATGCACAGCCGGCTTTTTTTCCAGGTCGATGGGTTGCATCAGGTCCACCTCCACCTTGAACGGCCCGCTGCCGATGGCGCAGATGTCTTCGTCCACATTTTCACGTTCGCTCTTGAAGGTTCCGGTGACTTGCAGGCCGAGCATGTCGACCCAGAGTTTTTGCAGTTTGGTTTTATCGGTACCGCCAATGGCGATTTGCTGAATGCCAAGGACTTTGAAGGGACGGCTCATGGAGATTAGCAGGTTAAGAAATTCAAGTAGAAGCAGTGGCAAGGACTTGCCTGCGGCCCACCAGATAGGTCACGCCGTGGGGCACAGCGTTTTCCAGATGTGGTGTACCGGCTTTCAGGCGAAAAATGTCCCCCATGCCATAGGTGCGCTCTACCCCTTCGACGGTGATGGTGATCGCACCCTGCGTGATGAGCGCACAGGCATCAAACGCATGCTGGTGCTCGCCCATGCTGTAGCCTGCGGGCTTTTCTACAGTCACAATTTCACCATACTGTTCGGCACGCAGGCCTGCTTCAAACTCTTGTGTATTCATACCATGCTCCTTTGTGAAAAAACCTTGATGCTAATGCGATATAGACGTTTATGCAAACTCCACGATCGGCTGGTCCACGCTGAGCGACTCACCTTTGGCCGCCAATACTTTGCCCACGACACCATCGGCGGCGGCAAACAATACGTTTTCCATCTTCATGGCTTCAATCACTGCCACACGTTCACCGGCTTGCACCTTTTGGCCCACCTGTACCGCCACATCCACCAACAGGCCGGGCATGGGCGAGAGTACATAGCGGCTCATGTCTGGCGGGGCTTTGTGCGGCATCAGCTTGCGCAGCTCTGCCACGCGCGGGCTGAGCACCAGCGCGTCGATCTGCGTGCCGTTGTGCTGCACGCGCAGGGCCAGTGGGTCTTTGCGGGTGCCGCGCTCTACCTGGGCAGTGAACGGCTTGGCATTGATGGTGCCGAAAATGGCGATGTCGTTCAAACGTGATTCGCTATATATTTCGTAGCTGCTTGCGCCTATATTTATTCGCGCAAAGCCTATTTTCCCTGTGAATTCTTCCAAGTGGACGGGGGTGTAGTTGTGTTTGCCGTCACCCACCAGCGTCACCACCACGTAGTCTTTTTCCAGCGTGCGTTGGTAGCCCGGCAGTTGCCCGCTCATACCCGCCGCGCGCTCGTGCGCTTTACGGCGAACAAAGGCGGCAATGGCAATAAGCACGTTCGGGTCGTCATGCGGCACGTCTTCGGCCGCAAAGCCCTTGCCATAGTTTTCTGCTATAAAACCGGTGTTGAAATTACCCGCTACAAACTTGGGGTGCGCCAGCAATGCCGCCTGAAAAGGAATGTTGCTGCTGATGCCGCGAATCACAAACGCATTCAGGGCTTCGCGCATCTTGGCAATCGCGTCCAGCCGGTCTTTGCCATGCACGATGAGCTTGGCGATCATTGAGTCGTAATACATTGGAATCTCGCCGCCGTCTTGCACGCCAGTGTCCACGCGCACGCCGTACAGGTCTTGCGTATTCGCCTGGTGCATGGTTTGCACAGGTGGCTGAAAGCGCACCAGCCTGCCGGTAGATGGCAAAAAGTTGCGGAACGGGTCTTCGGCATTGATGCGGCATTCCATCGCCCAGCCATTGCGTTGTACATCTTTTTGCGCCAGCGGCAGCGGCTCACCCGCAGCCACGCGAATCATCAGCTCCACCAAATCCAGGCCGGTAATGCACTCGGTCACCGGGTGTTCCACTTGGAGGCGCGTGTTCATCTCCAAGAAGTAAAAGCTTTGGTCTTTGCCCACCACAAACTCCACCGTGCCCGCGCTTTGGTACTTCACCGCTTTGGCCAGCGCCACTGCCTGCTCGCCCATGGCCTTGCGCGTTGCATCGCTGATAAACGGCGACGGTGCTTCTTCAATCACCTTCTGGTGACGGCGCTGTATCGAGCATTCACGCTCGTTCAGGTAAATCACGTTACCCTGGCTATCGCCGATCAACTGAATCTCAATATGGCGCGGCTCCACCACAAATTTTTCAATAAACACCCGGTCATCACCAAAGCTGTTGCGCGCCTCGTTGCGGCAGCTGGTAAAGCCTTCAAACGCTTCCTTATCGTCATGCGCTACACGAAGGCCCTTGCCGCCGCCACCGGCTGAGGCTTTGATCATCACCGGGTAACCAATGCCCTTGGCAATCTCCACCGCCTTCTCGGCCGTCTCAATCGCATCGTTTACGCCAGGAATGCAGTTCACACCCGCAGCGCCCGCCAGCTTCTTCGACTCAATCTTGTCACCCATCGCCGCGATAGAGTAATGTTTAGGCCCAATAAAAATAATGCCCTCTTCCTCCACCCGCTTGGCAAAGCCCGCGTTCTCAGACAAAAATCCGTACCCCGGATGCACCGCCTGCGCCCCAGTGTGCTTGCAGGCCGCAATGATCTTGTCCGTCATCAAATACGACTCGCGCGAAGGCGCAGCGCCAATATGCACCGCCTCATCAGCCAGCTGCACATGCCGCGCCTCTTTGTCCGCATCGGAATACACCGCCACAGTTTTTATGCCCATCTTGCGGGCGGTTTGAATGACGCGGCAGGCGATTTCGCCGCGGTTGGCTATGAGGATTTTTGTAAACATATTCTTTCCATACTTAGTTTAGTAATTCGATACGTGAAGCCGTAGACTTCAGCAAGTCATTCAAAGTGGCGCGACGTATCAGCAGATCTTTCAATAACTTGACCATGTCTTGTGCGCTGCTTGACAAGTCATCGATGCAACGATTTGTCACTTGCAGGGAGATACCTCCAGCTTTAGCAACCTGTACTACATGCCCACGCGTAATATTCTTTCCATGCCCCGCCACACTGGTCGAATGCTCGCCACCCGGGCCGAAGCTGTAGGTCAAGTCAAATGCTGGGGACAGCTTCCACAAACCTTGCTCATTCATGCGAAAAGCAAAATTACGACTGTGGTCATCACGGTTATGCATGATGACGTTGAAAATGCAGCGTTCAAAGGCCTTGATAACTTCGCGTCGATCGCCAGTGATGCGTAAGGTTGCAAGCAGCACCGTCTCGTAATCCAATGAAGGCAAGCGGTGGTCTGCTTGCAGATACGCTGACATACTCATGATCGGCACGCGAATAACTTGCTTGTCTCTCACCACGCGATCAAAACGCTCGACACCAAATGCGCTGTACTTGGCACCCAGATCAAAGAAGCGGCTGCGCGGCATGTCTATACCGCCGTGCCGTGCAACACGTGCGTACAGTTCTTCAACAGCGCAGACCTCTTTGTGCTCGCTATCGGCTGGAAACTTCATTAACCATGGGGTTGCGCTGCCTGTCAGAGGCATACCACTGCTGAGTTGACCTGTACGGGCATTGAAATCCACCAGTACCTTGGGGCGCGCACCCTGTGGTGAGCCGCCCAATTGCATCAAGTGGCGAAGCTGTGCATCTGCCTTGCCTTCGCCAGAGTTCTCGTCGGCTTGCAGGGCGATGACTTCTCTAGCAAGCTCCTTGAGTTGCAGCTTTTCAGCAGGCAAGATGTCCTCATCAGACGGCTCAAACGACAGCGCACCCATGGAGCGTTCGCCCACAATGGCCAAACGCTCCAGTACCGACACCTCGCGTGGATTGCGCCCCAGCTTACGCAGGGCTCGATCCATCAGCAGCATGCCCCAACCGTCTGGCAGCGCGTCGGCAATAAAGCCTGGCAATCCATACGAGTGCGCTTCGCCCTTAAAAGAAACCGCTGTAGCACCGGCGCGCGGCAGTGGTTGGTGCATGGGTGATAACTGCAAACCGCGCTCTATAGCCTGCGATGAATACTCAAACAAAATACCATGCCCCGTGTCCGCCAATGTGCCTAAAGGCCAACGCTCACCCCAACCGTCATAAATAACCTGTAGCTTCTTCATGGTTAAACGGGTGCTTTAACAAAAGCCTTTGGCACACGCGCCCGCCGCCTAAGTGCTAGGGATTGCTCACGCTCTGCTTGCGCAATGCTTTGTATGGGTTGCTCAAACAAACTCTCTAACTGCTCTACAGCCTGCAATGCTTGCACGACACGAACAACAAACTCAAGACTCCCTTGTCCCTGCGCTTCAAGCCTGCGCACGGATGAGAGCGAGCTTTGCGTCATGTCTGCCAACTGCTGCTGGCCCAAGTTTTGTGCAAGACGCAGGCGTTTGATTCGTCCGCCTAATTCAACGCAAATGCTTTGGGATGACAGTAAATTAAATGTTCTCATAAGAGCATTAATTATCGTTTTTTGCACTTTAAAAGTCAAATATGAACACTTAATAAATTCACTTAAAGGGGAATATTTCCATGCTTACGCCACGGATTCTCTATCTTTTTGTCTTTGAGCATTACCAGTGACCGGCAAATCCGCTTGCGCGTCTCATGCGGCAAGATCACATCGTCGATAAAGCCGCGCGCGCCCGCAACGAAGGGATTGGCGAAGCGGGTTTTGTACTCGGCTTCTTTGGCGGCCAGCTTGGCGGGGTCGCCTTTGTCTTCGCGGAAGATGATTTCCACAGCACCTTTGGCCCCCATCACCGCAATCTCTGCATTGGGCCAGGCGAAGTTCACGTCACCGCGCAGGTGCTTGGATGCCATCACGTCATACGCGCCGCCATAGGCTTTGCGGGTGATGACGGTGATTTTTGGCACCGTGCATTCGGCATAGGCGTAGAGCAGCTTGGCACCGTGCTTGATGATGCCACCGTATTCTTGCGATGTGCCGGGCATGAAACCGGGTACATCGACGAAGGTGATGACAGGGATATTGAATGCATCGCAAAAGCGCACAAAGCGTGCGGCTTTGATGGACGATTTAATGTCCAGGCAACCCGCCAGCACCAGCGGTTGGTTGGCAACGATGCCTACCGTCTGCCCGTCCATGCGTGCAAAGCCGATCAAAATGTTTTTGGCGTACTCGGGTTGCAGTTCAAAAAAGTCGCCATCGTCCACCGTCTTGGTTATCAGCTCTTTCATGTCGTAGGGTTTGTTTGCGTTGTCTGGCACCAAGGTGTCGAGTGACATGTCCATGCGCGCCGCCGGGTCACCGCTGGGGCGCACGGGGGCTTTTTCGCGGTTGGACAACGGCAGGTAGTTGTAAAGGCGGCGTAGCATCAGCAGCGCTTCTACATCGTTTTCAAACGCCAAGTCGGCCACGCCGCTTTTGGTGGTGTGGGTGATGGCCCCGCCCAGTTCTTCGGCGGTCACTTCTTCGTGCGTCACGGTCTTCACCACTTCGGGGCCAGTGACGAACATGTAGCTGGAGTCTTTGACCATGAAGATAAAGTCGGTCATGGCCGGTGAATACACTGCGCCGCCCGCGCTGGGCCCCATGATCATGCTAATTTGGGGCACCACGCCGCTGGCCATGACGTTGCGCTGAAACACGTCGGCATAGCCGCCCAGCGATGCCACGCCTTCTTGAATGCGCGCGCCACCCGAGTCGTTCAGGCCAATCACCGGCGCGCCCACCTTCATGGCCTGGTCCATGATCTTGCAGATCTTTTCGGCATGCGCTTCACTGAGTGCCCCGCCAAATACCGTAAAGTCCTGGCTGAAAACAAACACCAGGCGGCCGTTGATCATGCCGTAGCCGGTGACCACGCCGTCACCGGGAATCTTCTGGTCTTGCATGCCAAAGTCCACGCAGCGATGCTCGACAAACATGTCCCACTCTTCAAAGCTGCCTTCGTCCAGCAGTATCTCCAGCCGTTCACGCGCCGTGAGTTTGCCTTTTTTGTGCTGTGCGTCGATGCGCTTTTGGCCACCGCCCAGGCGCGCGAGTTCGCGCTTGGCTTCTAGTTGTTGCAGGATGTCTTGCATGGTTATTCTCTTTATTTCAAACTTTTTATCAAATGTTTCACTATGAATTTCGTAGCTGCTTACACTAGTATTTATTGGGCTGCAAGCAGATTTCGTGCTGCAGTAGAGGCTGCCACCTGGCCGCTGAGCACCTGCTGCGTCATCTGCGGCAATAAGGCCTGCACCTTGGGGTTGTGTTTGAAGGCTTGGTTCAAACCCGCCTCAATCCGCTCCCACATCCACGCCAGCGACTGCTGTTGCCTGCGCTGCGCCAGCTTGCCGCTCTGCACTTGCAAATCTTTGAAGCTGGACACGCTCTGCCAAAACTCTTGCACGCCCGTGCCCAGTAAAGCAGACAGTTGCATCGCCTGCGGATGCCACTGCGCATCATCATGCAGCGCATGCGCCGGATTGCCCTGCTGCCCAAACAAGCGCATAGCCGAGGTGATCTGCGCCTGCGCGCGCGTAGCAGCGTCTTTGTCAATGTCCGCCTTGTTAATCACCACCAAGTCAGCCAGCTCCATCACGCCTTTTTTAATCGCCTGCAAATCGTCCCCCGCATTGGGCAACTGCATCAGCACAAACATATCCGTCATGCCCGCCACTGCCGTCTCGCTCTGACCCACGCCTACGGTTTCGACAATCACGATGTCGTAGCCCGCTGCCTCACACACCAGCATCGCCTCGCGCGTCTTCTCGGCCACGCCGCCCAGCGTGCCACTACTGGGGCTGGGGCGAATGTAGGCCTTCTCGTGCACAGAGAGTTTTTCCATCCGCGTTTTGTCACCCAGAATCGAACCGCCGGAAATGGAGGAGGATGGGTCGATGGTGAGCACCGCGACGCGGTGGCCTTGATCGATCAGGAACAGGCCAAGCGTTTCAATAAAAGTCGATTTACCCACGCCGGGCACGCCACTGATGCCCAGGCGAAACGATTTGCCAGTGTGTGGCAACAATGAGGTCAACAATTCATCCGCCTGCGCGCGATGGTCTGCGCGGGTGGATTCGAGCAGCGTAATGGCCTTAGCAATGGCGCGGCGCTGCACGTCAGTTTGTTTGCCTAACACTGAAGCGACCAAGTTCAAACCCAGTTCTCCAGCTTTAAGCCTTCAATACGCTCAAACTCACGCGTGTTGTTGGTGACAAAAATAGCGCCAATAGCCAATGCCTGGCAGCCCAGTAACAAATCAATTTCGCCAATCATTTTTCCCGCGCTGCGCAAGCGATGTTGCTCACGACCGTAGTGCCACATGGCTGACTCGTCCCACGGGAAAATGGTCATTCCAGTCTGAAAACGCGCTAACGCGGCAGTGTTTGCTTCAACACGCTCACTTTTTGCAACGCCATACGCCATTTCGGCCAAGACCAATGATGAAATGGCTAGAGAGTCTTGTCCATGCTCTTTAAACTTCTTTAATACGCTGAGCTGACCTTTCATGGCATAGATGCAAATGTTGGTGTCAAGCAAATACACTGGGGGCTTGGTTGCGGCCATCTTTAATCAAAGCTCGCAATATCGTCGGTCAGTGGGCCGTGGTCTCGGTCAATCAATTCCATACCTTCAAAGCTGGCTAAGATTTTTTCCATCTCGTCCCACCACGCATCTTTGTCTAATTTAGGGCGCAGCACCACTGCATCGCCTTGACGCTCGATAGTGACTTCAGAGGTATTGAACCGAAAAGCCTTGGGCAAGCGCACAGCCTGGCTACGGCCCGTAGTAAAAATTTTGGCGGTTTCTAGTGCTGCTTGCATAGTCTTCTCCTTGGGGAGGGTCAATTTGATATGCACCAATGATACATATCAAATGTTTACCTGTCAAGCCAACGCTTTCTTAATCTGCTCCAGCACATCCTTGGCACTCACCGGAATCGGCGTACCCGGCCCATAGATGCCCTTTACCCCCGCTGCATACAAAAAGTCATAGTCTTGCCGGGGGATCACGCCGCCTACAAACACGATGATGTCGTCGGCACCCTGCTTTTTTAGCTCTGCGATGATGGCGGGGACCAGGGTTTTGTGGCCTGCGGCCAGGGTGCTTACGCCTACGGCGTGTACGTCGTTTTCAATCGCTTGGCGGGCGCACTCTTCGGGGGTTTGGAACAGCGGGCCCATGTCCACGTCAAAGCCCAGGTCGGCGAATGCAGTGGCCACCACTTTGGCACCCCGGTCGTGGCCGTCTTGGCCTAGTTTGCTGATCATCACGCGGGGGCGGCGGCCTTGTGCTTCGGCAAAGTCGGCAATGTCTTTTTTGAGCTGGTTCCAGTATTCCATGGTGTCACCTTGGCTTGCATCGGCGTCATAGGCGGCGGCGTACACGCCGCTTACTTTGTGAATGTCGGCTCGGTGGCGTCCGAAGGCTTTTTCTAGCGCGTCGCTGACCTCGCCTACGGTGGCGCGCAGGCGGATGGCTTGAACGGTGAGGTCTAGCAAATTGCTGGCGCCTTGCCCAGCGCCGCCCGCTTTGCTACTCGCAGCACTTCCAGCACCAGCAGCCGCACCAGCCGCGTTAACCATCCCCTCATGACCCGCTGCAAAAGTAATAGCTGCTAACGCCCTAGCGACAACGACATCATCACGTTTTGACTTAATTTCCTTCAGCCGCGCAATCTGCCCTTCCCGCACCGCCACGTTGTCAATATCCCGCGCCTCAATCGCGTCCTCCGTCTTCAACTTGTACTTGTTGACCCCAACAATCACGTCTTGCCCACTGTCAATGCGCGCCTGCTTCTCCGCCGCAGCCGCTTCAATCTTCAGCTTAGCCCAGCCGCTGTCTACGGCTTTCACCATGCCGCCCATGGCTTCTACTTCTTCAATAATTTTCCACGCCGCATCCGCCATGTCTTGCGTGAGCTTTTCCATCATGTAGCTGCCGGCCCACGGGTCCACCACGGCGCCGATGTGCGTCTCTTCCTGGATGATGAGCTGCGTGTTGCGCGCAATGCGGGACGAAAACTCGGTAGGCAAAGCAATCGCCTCGTCAAAGCTATTGGTGTGCAGCGACTGCGTGCCACCAAACACCGCCGCCATCGCCTCAATAGTAGTGCGCACAATGTTGTTGTACGGGTCTTGCTCCGTAAGCGACCAACCAGATGTTTGGCAGTGGGTGCGCAGCATCAAACTCTTAGGCTGCTTGGCATCAAAGCCCTTCATAATGCGGCACCACAGCAGGCGCGCGGCGCGCATTTTGGCCACTTCTAAATAAAAGTTCATGCCAATCGCCCAGAAGAAGCTCAGCCGCCCGGCAAACTCGTCCACGTCCATGCCTTTGCCAATCGCCGTCTTCACATATTCTTTGCCATCGGCCAAGGTAAATGCCAGCTCCAGCGCTTGGTTAGCGCCCGCCTCTTGCATGTGGTAGCCGCTGATAGAAATCGAATTGAACTTCGGCATATTCTTAGCCGTGTATTCAATAATGTCGCCAATAATGCGCATGCTGGGCGCGGGCGGGTAGATGTAGGTGTTGCGCACCATGAACTCTTTGAGAATGTCGTTCTGTATCGTGCCGCTCAGTTGCGCCTGCGTTACGCCCTGCTCCTCAGCCGCCACGATATAGCCCGCCAGCACCGGCAGCACCGCGCCGTTCATCGTCATGCTCACCGAGACTTTGTCCAGCGGAATCTGGTCGAACAAAATCTTCATGTCCTCCACGCTGTCAATGGCCACGCCGGCCTTGCCCACATCGCCCGTTACGCGCGGATGGTCTGAGTCATAGCCACGGTGCGTGGCCAGGTCAAACGCCACGCTCACGCCCTGCCCGCCAGCGGCCAAGGCCTTGCGGTAAAACGCGTTCGACTCTTCAGCGGTAGAAAACCCCGCGTACTGCCGTATCGTCCACGGCCGCACCGCATACATCGTGGCCTGCGGGCCGCGCAGGTAGGGCTCAAAGCCAGGCAGCGTGTGGGTGTGCGGCAGGTCTTTCACGTCATCCGCTGTGTACAGCGGCTTCACCGCAATGCCGTCAGGTGTGTGCCAACTGAGCGCATCTACATTGCCACCGGGAGCAGATTTGGCAGCGGCCTTGGCCCAGTCGGCCAGCGTGGCGGTTTTGAAGTTGTCAGGCTTAGCGGTTGCGGGCTTGGTTTGGTCAGTCATAGCCCGCTATTTTACCCAAATTTTCATCCGTAATTATGAATTCAAAATTCAGTTTCGTGTAAACTAAGCATTCTATGAACGCCCCCGTCCCCCACAGCCGCCTCAAGCCTCGCCCCCTCTACGAAGAGGTAGCCGAGCTCCTGCGCCAGCGCATCTTCGCAGGCAAGGCCAGCGACCTGCAACCTGGCGCATGGATAGACGAGCTAAAGCTGGCCCAAGAGTACGGCATCAGCCGCACCCCCCTGCGCGAAGCCATCAAAGTGCTGGCCGCCGAGGGCCTGGTCACCATGAAAATGCGGCGCGGCGCCTACGTGACCGAAGTCAACGCCAAAGACCTGCGCGACGTGTTCCACCTCATGGCCGTGCTAGAGGCCGACGCTGCAGGCACCGTGGCCAGCACCGCCACGGCGGCGCAACTGCAAGAGCTGGAAGCCCTGCACCAGCAGCTAGAAAAAGCCGCACGAGACCGCGTTAAATTCTTCCAGTTGAACGAAGCCTTCCACGTCAAACTGCTGGATGTTGCCAACAACCGCTGGGCAGGCCAAATGGTGGCCGATTTGCGCAAAGTAATGAAACTCAACCGCGCCCAGTCGCTGCTGAAAGCCGGACGGATTGAAGAGTCATTGGCCGAACATGCCGCCGTTATGGCGGCGTTGAAGAATCGGGATGCTGTAGCCTCACAGGCGGCGATGCGGGCGCATATTGAGAGCGGGATGGAGGCCGCCGGCTAGCCAACAAACCAAATATAAAATATCGATCGTTTACGGTGCATCTACCGCTACATCAGACTCGCGACGAGCTCACATTGCTTGCAGAGTTTGAAGCTCTTTAATAAAGCTCCACGGCAAAGATGTCCCCGCTGTAGTCGGCACTTTCAGTGCCAAGAGCTTTGCAATCTCACCAATAAGCGCACTACAATTTAACCCATTATTTGCAAAAAGAGAGTACTTCGGCACATCCAACTTCCAGTCGGTTAGTTTTTGAAGCACGGTTTTTATTTGTTCATCTGACAGTTTTACTGTGTACTTAGTATCCCAAGCTAAATCGTCAAACCCAAAAGTGATCTGGCCTGAAACAGGTGTGAAGATTGATTTAACGGCAGCCAACTTCTTCCCAGCATCTGGATACAGCCCAAATGTCGCCAGCACGATTTCAAGATCAGCACGGAGTGAGACACGAACATTTATAAACGCATGGCCTGGCGCACCTTTTCTCGCAAGAAAATCAACAAAATGCTTCTTAGAGACACTGTTGATGTAATCATCGTAAAGACTCATATATCTTTCCTTCTAAAAAAACTAAACAACACGAAGACACAAAATCGTCTTACAACGTAGGATAACCAATTAGCGTGCAACGACTATGTCAAACCTAGAATCGGCAGCACCTAATTGGCGGCAATATGTTTTGAATCACTGTCACCACACCTTGAACCACGCTTCCTGCTGCGTTCCCCACGTCTTGAACTGCTTTCTCCGCTGCTTTGCCGACGTTTTGAATGCCACGCTCAGCTTCCTTTCCAGCAGCCGATACAAGTTTTTCCGCAGCTTTGCCAGTCGCGTCAACGCCCGACGAAATGTTTTGAAGAAGCTTCCCACCTTCCTTAAAAGATGCTTCGTAGAAGCCTATTACATCTCTCATGGCATTGAGCTGAAATGTGGCTACCTGTCCAACTACAGAGTTCGAACTTATTTCAGAACCGAACAAGAGCTTAGCGGCCTTTTGAATTTCGTTGCCTTTCCCAAAACAACCTTCATCACCAAATTTTTTACCTGAACACTGCTGCAATTCCTTCATTGTCAAGCGGCCAAAGGTGCATGTTGCTGATGCAGTTGGTTCGCCGCCCGATGACACTGCGCATTGAAGTGCGATACGCAGCTCTGCATTCATTGAATCAGATGCAGCACAAATTGACGTTCCCATAGGATCGCCCTGGGACTCTGCAGCGCAAACGATTAGCTTCGAGACGTCTTTCAGGCCAGCTGGAAGAGTCTCTTTTGCTAGGCAAGCTGCAGTGGTGGCAACATCGCCATTGCCATCAGCGAAGCATGCGACGGCTTGGCGCACTACTCCGCTGGGTAATAGATCTCCTCCTAAGCAAAGTGCCAGTTTTGCCGTTTCGTTTTTATCATTTCCTGCAAGGCATTTCGCGATAACCGCAGCATCCCCACTAATCGGCAACTTAGACAGACACGCTTTCAGTTTCGAATTGCTCTGATCGGCTTGCAAACAAGCCTGAACGCTAGCAACACCTTTGTCAATTTCAGGCAGCGCAGAACCCAGTAAGCAAGCTGCTTGATCTTTGGTGTTAGATGCACACTTTATAAGACTATCCGGCAACGCTATACCGCCCGCCGACCCTGCGCACGCTAACCGTGCTGCATTTGTTTTTGCATTACGAACGCAACTCTCAAACACCACTGCCTTTTCAGGCAACGCATTCACATTTAAGCACTTTGCCAGCTCAAATGCCGTACCGCCAGTGTCCTTGCACTTGCTGGATACAACTACCAGTTGCTCGAACTTCACAGGAATTCGGCCCAGTAAATTTGCACCCGCGAGCTGCTTGATCGTTAGTGACTCAGCAAGTATCGCCACGTCCCGGCGTATTGATGTTGTAGTTAGCGTCGGCACACATTCCCCTTTTGAAAGGCAATTGATCAGGGTAGGCTTATCAACCTGATATCCCGCACATAGTGACAGATCCTGTAGCTCAGTTTTGGCCAAAAACTTGTAACATTCATTGATACGGGTTCTAGCTACTTCATCAGAAACGCCGCTAAGCACCGTTGTCTTCAGCTCACTTGCTCTACGCTCAATGCGGTCAAACGCTTCTCGCGGACTTGAAATCGCATCGAGTATTGCTACCGTTGACCGATCCGACAACATCAGCAATCTTGGAAGAGTACCGGAAAGCCTGTCCTTTTGATCGAGTCTGACTTTGCGGATCGCTTCTGCTGCGAGCGCGGCTTGATCGGGTGCGGTGAGCTTCAATGGCCACTTGGACGCCTCCTCAAACGTAGACGAAAGTGCGTTTGTCAAAACAGCAGTGTTTGTGCCTGAAAAAGATAAAAGTATCGGTTTGTTATACCCAACTGCTGCTTGCGCTAAAGCCGCATTTGACGACGCGCTAAGGCGAGCGTCAATCCAATCTAGGAGCGCAGCAAAACGCACCTCACTTGGAGAACCACCAAAAGCTGGCACGTTGGTTTTGCACACACTAGTTCCAGGACGACCACAGTGTCGTCTGACTAGGGCTAGCGTGATGCCGTTCAATTCCCGCTCCTGTAGCCCACACGCAAGATAGGCCGCTCTTGTCTTTTCTAGCGCCTCCCAAACAAGACTTTCCAATGCCGAAAGCCGCTTGAATTGTGCCTGCGCAATGGCTTCTGTAGTCATACCAGCGCCAGCATTAGTTAACGCGTCCAACGAAGGTAATTCGTCAAATCTAGTTTTGAAATTATCGCGAATTTCAACTAGCTTTTGCAACTTATTTGGCCCGCCGGGACTACATTTAGGATGCACGATATACATGCGCTCCGACAGTTCCGCCGTCGACAAAACAGCTAAGCTGTAGCGATCTTGCACCCATTGTTTAGAATCTTTGTCGTAACCGACTGTGGCGCTTGCGATCCCATATTCCCACCAAACTTTGCTGGCGTAAGACTCCTGCAACCCGGACACGATGAGCAATATTGCCAGGATCAAACATTTCATATGAACTCCAGAGTTTGAGGGGAGGACTCATGGTCAGGGTCTGAGGGTCACAGGGTTTCCCATTTTCCAAAACCACAGAGCGTCTCAAAAATGAAACTCTCTGTGAGCGCATGTTACCGATATTCCGAAAAATCACAAGGCGCGGCATCACTACAAGTGATGACGAAAATAAAATTTAGGGTTTACACCACTTCGCTGAACGCATGAACATCACTCGACTTTGCAACGAAGCTAGGCCAATTCGCATTCTTTCTATCTGCATGACCAACCTTGGCTAAATCGGGGATGCGACTGTCGTTGCTCGGCGGGCGATTGCGCAAGGCGCACCCCTCGCCCTCCGCGCTTGCACTTTTTTGCGCTGCTTGTGTTGTATGCGCAATGGCATTTCATAGCTTTCATGCGCCTTGCCAGCCGCTGGCTGCTGTCGTACAGACAGCTTACTCACTACACATTAAATAGCTGCTTACGCAATATTCTATTGGGCTACAGCCTGATTTATATATGAAATCTGGTAGCCCACGGTATCTGTGGCACTGTAGTCATGGCGCTTCTGTGCCCTAGGGTTCTACCGGCTTGATTGTGGTGGCAACGCCCACGATGACTCGCTGGCATTGCACAGCCAGCCGCGCTCGCAGGCGGGTTGTCAGTGGGTGCGGTGCAGGCCGGGCTTGGGCTGACCGACTGCAAGCCGTTGGGCGAGGTGGCTGGGCTCAGCGGATGCAGATGGACACGGCACATGCGCCACACTGCACATGGCCACACCTCTCTGCCTGGCAGCAACGTGTTGGTAGAGCGCGGTTTCCTGCCTGCCGCAGGCTACGGCGCTTGCGGGCAGCACCCAGCAAGCAATGCCGCCCAGCACCGCAGCAGACAGGCCAGAGCTACCGCCCTGCATTAGGCAGGACATCCGCGTCAAGCAGGCCAACGGCAACTAGCGCGTAATAGTTGTTGCGACGATCACTATCGATGCTGGCTAATGCCGATCTACCAACACCCGGCGCAGCGTCTTGGGGTTGCGCCTTGCGTCCAACACTGCGGCAACGGTGGCCGTGCTGCCGTCAAATTGGTAATAAATTGAGAATGGAAACCGCTTGGATGCGGTGCGGTACAAGCCAATATGTGACTTAGGGTGAATGCCTGCATACAACCCCAGCGATTCAATGTCAGAGGCTAAAGACTGTAGAAAATAGTCGCCCACGCCGGGGTCTTGCAGCTCGTAAAACGCGTAGCCGTCCAGCAAATCGCCCTCGGCTGAGGGCGCAATTTGCACTTTATGCATGGCGCTGGCTATTGAGTTGCGCGGCTTGGGTGAGGATGCGGGCTTTTGCGTCAGCCCAGTCTGTGGCTTTGCCCGCTTGTATCTCGCCCATGCGCTGCGCCAACACATCAGCATGCCAGGCGGGGCTGGGGTCGTAGGCGCTGTCGTGCGAGAGCGACTCCCACAGCACTTCCATGGCTTCTAGGCGCTGGGCAAGCGGCAGGGTGCTTAGTTCGGCCATGTTCATGGTGAAGTCCTAGGTGAGGTTCGATGTTGCTTGAGGTTGAATTTTAATCCTACCGCAGCGTCTGTGTTGGCGACATCGCCAGCACACAAGTGTCCGAGAAAATCGGACAGTTGGGTTACAGCGTAATTTGCAGGGGCTGCCCTGTGCGTACCACCATGTCGATCAGCGCGTCCACCGTAAAGTTGCTGTTTTTGTGCCGTATTACATCCGACACGCGGGGGCGAGACACGCCCAGCAGGGTGGCGGCTTTGGCCTGGGTGAGCTTTTCTTGCACCATCCAGTCGGCCAGTGAGTCCATCAGCTGCTTTTTAATGGCCAGCTTTTTAGCGATCACCTCATGCACCTGGGCTTGCAGGGCTTTGGCCTCGGCGGGGCTAAAGCCCAGGTCTGCAAACACATTGCCGCCCACGGGGGTGATGTGCCCGACTACGTTGTCTGCGATGGGGTCTGTTTTGCGTTTCATGTGGCATTCCTTTCGGCTATTACTCCGTCATACCTCGACTTAGCTAAAGCTTTGTCTTGTTTGCTGGTGGCATTGGTCTTTTTCTTAAAACAGTGCAACACATACACCGCCTCTTCAAACTTGGCGACATACATCACCCGGTATCAGCCATCCTGCTGGTCAACGATGATCTCTTTGGCACCGCTGCCCACCTCGTTAAACGGCTTCCAATGGTCTGGGTCTAGCCCAAACTGCACTTGGCTCAGTTGCCTACCCGCCTCGCGCCGCGCTTCTGGGGTAAACAGGCTTTCATCACACAAATCACGAAGCGAGTTACCGCGCCAGTTGATGGGTTTTTCTTTGCCTTGCATTTGAATTTATTGTATCAGAACTTGTACAAAAACGGGATTTATGGAGTCTAGCTGGGCTACGGTAGCTTTTGCGCTCTTACCTAGCGGAGCACAAGCAGCTTACTCACTACACATTTAATAGCTGCTTGCGCAATATTCTATTGGGCTACAGCCCAATTTATATCTGAAATCAGGTCGCCTACAGCATCTGTGGCACTGTATGCATGGCGCTTCTGTGCCCTAGGGTTCTACCGGCTTGGTAGCGGTGGCAACGCCCACCATGGCTCGCTGGCGTTGCACAGCAAGCCGCGCTCGCAGGCGGGTTGTCATTGGGGCACGGTGCTGGCGGGGCTTGCGCTGACCGACTGCAAGCCGTTGGGCGAGGTGGCTTGGCTAATAGCGGATGCAGATGGACACTGCACATGCGCCACACTGCACATAGCCACACCTCTCAACCGGGCGGCAACGTGTTGGCAGAGCGCGGTTGCCTGCCTGCTGCAGGCTACGGCGCTTGCTGGCAGCACCCGGCAAGCAATGCGGCCCAGCGCCGCAGCAAACAGGCCGGAGCTACCGCCCTGCAGTACACGGGACATCTGCATCAAGCAGGCTAACGGCACCTAGCGCGTGATACTGGACTGAAGCCTAAACATGCAAAGGCTGCGCCGTCAGCTTGACTCCCAAGGCCTTGCACACCCGTGCGATGGTGTCAAAGCGTGGCTGCGCGTCGGCGCGCAAGGCTTTATACAACGCCTCGCGGCCAATGCCTGCGTCTTGCGCAATTTGGGCCATGCCGCGTGCGCGCGCTATGTCGCCCAGCGCGGCAGCCAATAAGCCAGGGCTGCCGTCTTCGAGCATGTCGGTCAAATAGTCTGCAATAGACTGCTCGTCGTCCAGGTATTTGGCGGGGTCGAATGGGGTGGTTTTGACGGTCATGGTGGGTTACCTTTCGTGGTTTGCGCGGCTTTAGGCTGCGCGGCTTTCAAAATGGATGCCAGCTCGATGGCGGGGCCAGCCTGGCGCTGCGGGTGAATTTGGCGAATTTGTCGTATTAATGGCTAAGGCGTATCATTGGCACATGCTTGATACGAATTTCATCACTATCAATCCCCACATACTTGGCGGCACGCCAGTGTTTGCGGGAACGCGCGTGCCGGTGCGGATTTTGTTTGAATATATCGAAACGGGTGAAACGCTGGCGGAGTTTTTGGATGAGTTTCCGTCGGTGTCGCGCGAGCTGGCGCAAGGTGTGTTGCAAGAGGCCAAGCAGGCTGTAGTGCATGCGCATTCTGCTTGACGAGTCGATACCGAGAAAGCTTGGTTTTGCGCTGCCCGGCCACTTTGTGCGCACGGTGCAGCTCATGGGCTGGAGTGGTTTGGTCAATGGCAAACTATTGGCCGCTGCGGCTGGTGAGTTTGATGTGCTGATCACGGGTGACCGCAATATGCAGTACCAGCAAAGCGCGAACCAACTGCCTATGTCTGTCGTGGTGCTGATTGCGCCCAACAATAAGCTGGAGAGTTTTTTGCCATTGGTTGGCAGGCTGCTCAGCACCTTGGCTGCGTTGCAGGAGCCACGCTTTATTCAGCTGGAAGCAGAGGAATAGTGAAGCTTACGCTATTTATTTAATAGCTGCTTACACTATATTCTATTGGGCTACAGCCTGATTTACCGCTTAATACGCACTACGCCCCATACACCGTAGAGGCAGTCTCGCCACCGCGCCCGGTCCAGTTGGTATGAAAATACTGGCCGCGCGGCTGGTCAACCCGCTCGTACTGGTGGGCACCAAAATAGTCTCGTTGGGCTTGCAGCAGGTTAGCTGGCAGGTTGGCGGTGCGGTAGCTGTCGTAGTAGGCCAGGGCTGCAGACATGGCGGGCATGGGGATGCCGCTTTGCAGGGCGTGTACCAGGGTGTTTCGCAGCGGCTGCTGCGATGCGGCCATGGTGTCGGTGAAGAAGGGGTCGAGCAGCAGGTTATTGAGGCTGGGGTTGCGGTCAAAGGCTTGCTTGATTTTGACTAAAAATGCCGAGCGGATGATGCAACCGCCGCGCCACAGCAGTGCAATGCCGCCATAGTTCAGCGTCCAGCCAAACTGGTCTGCGGCTGCGCGCAGTAGCTGGTAACCCTGGGTGTAAGAGATGATTTTTGCGGCGTAGAGTGCGTGGCCCAAATCGTCAATCACGGCTTGGCGGTCACCAGTAAACGCGGCCTGTGGGCCTGCCAGCGTTCGCGCGGCCAGCACCCGCTCGTCTTTTTGGGCCGACAGCACGCGGGCGAACACCGACTCGGTGATGAGGGTGAGCGAAACGCCTAAGTCCAATGCTAAATTCACCGTCCATTTGCCAGTGCCCTTTTGGCCCGCTTTGTCTAGTATTTTGTCCACCAGCGGCAGGCCATCGGTATCCTGGGTGGCCAGGATATCGCGTGTGATTTCGATCAAATAGCTTTTGAGTGGGCCCTGGCTCCAGTGGTTAAATACGGCATGCATTTCGCCAGCCGTCATGCCCAGCAGATTGCGCATCACATGGTAGGCTTCGCAAATGAGTTGCATGTCGCCGTATTCGATACCGTTGTGCACCATCTTCACCAGATGGCCCGCGCCCCCGTCGCCGATCCACTCGCAGCAGGGGACGCCGTCGTCTACCGTCGCGGCAATGGCCTGAAAAATCGGTTTCACATGCGGCCAGGCCGCGCCCGAGCCGCCGGGCATGATGCAGGGGCCCAGCAACGCGCCCTCTTCGCCGCCGGACACGCCCGCGCCCACGTAGAGCAGGCCGCGCGCCTGTAATTGACTTAAACGCCGCGTGGTGTCGGCAAAATGCGAGTTGCCGCCGTCAATGATGATGTCTCCACTGGCCAGCAAGGGTGCCAAGGCTTCAATGATGCTGTCCACCGCCTTGCCCGCAGGCACCATGAGCATGACCCGCCTGGGCAGCGCCAGCGATTGCACCAGCGCCAACAAGGAATGGCAACCCGTGATCGACAGGCCAAGCGCCCGCCCGTTGGTGAATGTGTGTACCCGCGCGCTGTCCATATCAAACACCGACACGGCAAAGCCTTTACTGGCTTTGTTGAGTGCCAGGTTTTCGCCCATCAGGCCGACACCGATCAGGCCGATGTCAGATTGTGCTGCCAATGGTTGCACCGTGCTACTCATACACCACCCGTGCCTCTCCCGCATGCGCCTGTGCGATCCAGCTGGCTAGCGCGGCATCGGTGGGGAAGAACTTGGCGCGGTCGTCCAGGGCGATCTCGGCGCTGGCGGATACCTCACCCGCACTGCGCCAGATGTTCAGGCGCACGGGTAGGCCGCGCAGCAGTTCGCCTTGCTCGGTTTGTTCTTTCTTGGGCGGAAAGTCGCGCACCATGCGGGCTACGTCGGGGGCTTTGCCGTTGACGTTGACGCGAAGATATTTGCCAAATTTGGCACGTGCCGTAGGTAAATCCCATATGGCGTTGACCACAAAGCGGATGCCGCCGGAGAAGCGGTCGGGCTGGGCCTTGCCTTGCACGATGATGAGCTCGTCATCTTTGAGCAGGTTGCGGTTGGCATTGATCAGCGCCTCATCCGCAGTGGCTTCGATGACGGCGGATTTATCGTCGAGTTTGAAGATGGCCAGCTTGCCACGCTGGCCGTTGATGATGCGCAGGTCGCCGACGATGCCGACCAGGGTTTTGATGTCGCGCGACTCAAGCAGGCCATCGATTTTGGTTTTGACAAACTGGCGCACTTCGCGCTCTACCTCGTCGAACAAGTGACCGGACAGGTAAAAGCCAACGGCGGTTTTCTCGGCGACCAAGCGCTCTTTCACGCCCCAGGGCGTGACCTCTACCAAGGGTGGCTCTTGGGTGCTGGAGCCGTGGCTGTCGTCATCCCCCATGTCAAACAAACCGCCTTGGTTGGCATTGGCTTCTTGCGCCTGGGCGTAGTCCATGGCCAGCTCGATGGAGGCCATGAGGGCGGCGCGGTTGAGTTGCAGGCTATCAAAAGCGCCGGCTTTGATGAGAGCCTCTATCGTGCGCTTGTTGATCTTGCTGCGCTCTACGCGGGCGCAAAAGTCAAACAGGCTGGTGAAGGGGCCGCCCGCGCCACCGGAGGGGCCTTTGCCTTCGCGGGCCGCAATGATGGCCTCTACCGCCTGCTGCCCCGTGCCTTTGACTGCGCCCAGGCCGTAGCGGATCACCTTGTCGCTTACCGGCTCAAAACGGTGCGTGCCACGGTTAACATCGGGCGGCTCAAAGGTCAAGCCAAAATTGTTGATGGCATCTTCAAACAGCAGTTTGAGTTTGTCGGTGTCGCCCATCTCCACCGTCATGTTGGCGCAGAAAAACTCGGCTGTGTAGTGCACCTTGAGCCAGCCGGTATGGTAGGCCAGCAGCGAGTAAGCGGCGGCGTGCGACTTGTTAAAGCCATAGCCTGCAAACTTTTCCATCAGGTCGAAAATTTCGTCGGCCTTTGCCTCGGGAATATCGTTTTTAGCAGCGCCAGAGCGGAAGATTCCACGGTGCTCGGCCATTTCTTCGGCCTTCTTTTTACCCATCGCGCGGCGCAGCAAGTCTGCGCCGCCGAGTGAATAGCCACCCAGTATCTGCGCGGTCTGCATCACCTGCTCTTGGTAGACCATGATGCCGTAGGTCTCACTCAGCATCTCGGCCACCAGCGGGTGCGGATACTCAATCACCTCGCGGCCATGCTTGCGCGCCACAAAGCTGGGGATCAGGTCCATCGGCCCGGGGCGGTACAGCGCGTTCAGCGCGATCAGGTCTTCCAGCCGTGTGGGCTTGGCATCTTTCAGCATGCCTTGCATGCCGCGGCTTTCAAACTGGAACACGGCTTCGGTGCGGCCATCGGCAAAGAGTTTGTAGGTCTCTGCATCGTCCAGCGGGATGTCTTCAAAGGCAAAGTCTTCCTGTCCTTTGTGCCGCGCCACGATGAAGTCTTTGGCAATCTCGGCAATCGTCAGTGTGGCCAGGCCCAAGAAGTCGAACTTCACCAGGCCCACGGCCTCGACGTCGTCTTTGTCGTACTGGCTGACCGCCGAGTCGCTACCGGGCTGTTGGTACAGCGGGCAAAAGTCGGTCAACTTGCCCGGCGCGATGAGCACACCCCCCGCGTGCATGCCCACGTTGCGCGTCATGCCCTCCAGCTTGCGCGCCATGTCCAGCAGGGTGCGCACTTCTTCTTCTTTCTCCAGGCGCTCCGCAAGAATAGGCTCAGCCTTGATGGCACCGTCAATCGTCATGTGCGTGCCGGGTTTGTTGGGGATCAGCTTGCTGATGCCGTCGCAAAAGGTGTAGCTCATGTCCATCACGCGGCCCACGTCGCGTATGGCCGCACGCGCCGCCATGGTGCCAAAGGTGACGATCTGGCTGACGGCCTCTTTGCCGTACTTGGCCTTCACATAGTCAATCACGCGGTCGCGGTTGGCCTGGCAAAAGTCAATATCAAAGTCGGGCATAGACACCCGCTCGGGATTTAAAAACCGCTCAAACAGCAGGTTGTACTCGAGCGGGTCCAGGTCGGTGATCTTCAGCGAATACGCCACCAGCGAGCCTGCGCCTGAGCCGCGCCCTGGGCCAACTGGGCAGCCGTTGGCCTTGGCCCATTGGATAAAGTCGCCCACGATTAAAAAATAGCCGGGGAAACCCATCTTCAAGATGGTGTTGATCTCAAACTCCAGTCGCTCCACGTAGCGCGGCATCTCGGCTGCGCGCACCGCCTCGTCGGGGTACAAATGCGCCATGCGCTCTTTCAGGCCCTCGTGCGAGAGGTGGCGGAAATACTCCTCGGGCGACATGCGCCGGCCATTGACCTCGGGCGTAGGAAATTCGGGCAGCTTGGGCTTGCCCAGCTCAATGGTGAGGTTGCAGCGCATGGCGATCTCTGCCGTGTTGGCCAGCGCGCTGGGCAGGTCGGCAAACAGCGCGGCCATCTCGGCTGGCGATTTGAAATATTGCTCGCGGGTGAACTTGCGCACTCGGCGGGCGTTACCCAAGATCTCGCCCTCGGCAATGCACACCCGCGCCTCGTGCGCTTCGTAGTCGGTCGCGGCTAAAAACTGAATGGGATGCGTGGCCACCACGGGCAGCTTGAGCCGCGCAGCCAGGGTGGCTGCGGCCGCCACATGCGCCTCGTCGTCCGCGCGGCCTGCGCGCTGTAGCTCGATATAAAAACGGTGGGTAAAGGCATTGGCCAGTTGCATGGCGATGTCGCCCGCCCGCGCCGTGTCGCCCTGCACCAAAGCTTGGCCTACCGGGCCTGCCTGCGCCCCGCTAAGCAGGATCAGCCCTGCATTCAGCGCCAGCAGCCACTCCAGCTTGACCACCGCCTGCGTGCGCGCCGCGCTTTGTGTCCAGGCGCGTGCCAGCAGCTCGCTCAGGTTCAAATAGCCTTGCTTGTTTTGAACTAGCAGCAACACACGGCCCAGCGGGGCTTCTTTGCCGCCCTCGCTGCTGGCAAAACCCTCCAGCCACACCTCGGCGCCAATCAGCGGCTTAACGCCCGCGCCGCGCGCTTCCTTGTAGAACTTGACCGTGCCAAACAGATTACTCAAATCGGTAATGGCCAGCGCGCCCTGGCCATGCGATTGCGCGGCTTTGACACCCTCGTCAATGCGGACCGTGCCGTCGACGACGGAGAATTCTGTGTGCAGGCGAAGATGGATAAACATGCCGTCCATTCTATCGGCCAAAGGCGGACATTTACATCACAACGATACGTTTACCGGGGGGGAGTTTTTGAATGTCCTGCTCCATCGCAACAATCAAATCCTCCAGCGCGGTCTTGTTCAGCAAGGCACTGGTAGCAGCCATGCGCAAGCCCACGCGGTCTACCCAGTCCTGCGTGTCAATTTTGCGGGAACAGTTGGTGAGCACCAGGGTTAGCAGCTGTTCTGGCACGATCTTTTGCCGTCCCTGCAAGCGCACCGCACCAAACTTGCTGTTGGAAAGACGTGCGATATGCCAATCTTCACCGAGTACCTTGTGCAACACTGCGGCAAAGCGCACCAGATCGCGCTGCCAGGCCAGGTAACCATCCTGGTCCCTAAAACTATCCAGGGCTTGCAGGCTGAAGTACAGCAAAAGTGCCGCGCCGCTGCCCGTCTGCTGGCGCACCGCAAGATGCTCCACCTCACGCTCCAATCCTTCATAGGACAGCACGGCGGTTAAAGGGTCTCGGAAACGGTGGGTTGCCGCCCGGCCAATAACGGCGCGACCAAAGCGCTCACGCATATTCAGTACATAGCCTAGCATCACGCAGCTGGCAATCAAGCAGGTCACCATCACCATGGAGAATGCATCCACGCCCGCTACCAATACAAACCCCCGCGACACCACCACCAGGCACAGCGCAAAAAACACCACAGCCATCATCACCCAGGGCGCAAAGCGATCCCCCCTGCGCCAGCTATAAGCACCCATACTCAATCCCATCACCGTGACCAGTGCGCCTAAGCCCACGCCCCCTGCAAGGCGCCAGGCATGCGGCAGAACCCATAGTTGTATGAGTGCGTAAACCAACCCCAGCACGGCGGTGATCTGCACCGTCATGCGCCACTTCGCACCCACGGCACGTCGGTCCAGTGCAGTCAATACGGCAGTCAACATGCTGATGGCGGCCACGGTGCTGGCTAGCGGTTTGGCACTGTCGTTAAACCAGGGCCACTCTGGCGTAAACCAAATCGCCCCATAACCTGTCAAAACCATCGCTGCCAGCGTAAGGCATGCGCTATAGACCATCAGGTAGGCTGTACCCGTGCTGCGATAGATGAGGTGCATCAGCAAGCTGCACAGCAGCACCATGGCGCTGGCACCAATCAACAAACCAGCCACATTGGCCTGCAAGCCGCGGTGCTCACGTGAGTCACGCTCCGAGCTGAGCAAAGCCGTGGTTTCAGCAAAGCCATCGTTTTGCATCACCACGATGACATCCAGCAAACCAGGGCTGGTTTCAAATTGCAGGAGGAAGGTTGGGTGTTGGCTCACCACCGGCCACTGCGAGATGGGCAGCGTGTCACCCGCTTGCGCGTGCTTCCAGGGCTTGCCAGGTATGCGCCAAAAAACATCGGCTTTATCCAAACGCACCAACGGCAACTCCAAGGTGGAGATTAACTCGTCTTGCGTAGACAGCGTAAATTTGGCCACGCTACGCAGCCCCGCATTCACGGTCCAGACCCCCTGTACATTGGGTACTTGGGTGATGGGATGCGTGCTCTGCCAGATGGCATCGGGCTCCAGCGGTGCGGCCAAAGGCAGGTGAAACGCCCCCACCGCGCCAGGCAACACCAAACTATGCTCATGCGTTGCAACCGCAGTAGCAGTACTTGCCTTACCCAACAAACCGGGCGATGCGGCTGCCTCAGACTGCTGGGCTAGCACCGAGCCCGTCCAGGTGAACGCAAACATCATCAAAAATGCCACATACGTAGCCCTCAGAAGACTAAGCATCCAACACCGCAAATCACTAACTATCGAACTGAGAAAAACCATTACGTTCGGTAAAATTTGAACCACCTGCCTGACTACGCTTTATTGCTATTACCCTGCACCTTGCGTTCTCCAGAAATACCAGCCACTGGTGGCACATTTTTTTGAGACCTTGATCTTAAAACGGTTTGAAACCCGTTCTCAGTTATTCGGCATGCGCTTTCGTGTCGTATTTAACAGTTATGACAAACGGTTGGGTGCCAGACACCGCACTTACCCAACGCCGCTTGATCTCTTGACCCAACCTCACTAACGCATTGGTCTGTCGTCAAGCAGTGGACGTACACGGATATAGCGGCTGACGCAGCAACCGGATCGCACTGAAGTGCGAAAACCACAGGGGTGGGACCTGCTGCCCGGCCAACAGCATCAAGAGATTACCCCGGGTGTATTCAACGTGTGAAGTTGCGCAAGCCGCGCAGGGTAGGCAATAGCTACCGCAATATGATCACTATATGCTACACTAAATATAGCTGCTTACGTCCTGTTTACAAGGACTCCAGTCATATTTGGCTGTAAATTTGTCAGATATAATGGACTTTGACAATCTCGTAATGCTTCTCACCACCAGGCGCTTGCACTACCGCCATCTCACCCTCTTCTTTGCCAATCAAGGCACGGGCGATGGGGCTGGACACGTTCACCAAACCCAGTTTCAAGTCGGCTTCGTCTTCTCCGACGATTTGGTATTTGACCTTGGCACCGGTCTCGTCATCTTCCAGCTCGACAGTGGAGCCAAACACCACCCTCCCGCCTGCATCCAGTGTGCTGGGATCAATGATCTGAGAGACTGACAGTTTGCCCTCAATCTCCTGGATACGACCTTCGATAAAACCCTGGCGGTCTTTGGCGGCATCATACTCGGCGTTCTCGCTCAGGTCGCCTTGTGCACGCGCCTCGGCAATAGCGTTGATGACCCAAGGTCGGTCTACCGACTTGAGTTGTTGCAGTTCGGCCTTGAGCTTTTCGGCGCCTCGTTTGGTAACTGGGATAGTAGCCATTTATGGTTAACTCCAAAAGCAAACCGCCTGGCGTTGCCGCTCGGCGGTGTGGGTGTTGTTTGGCGGAAGCTGTGAGATTCGAACTCACGGAGGTCGTAAAACCTCGGCAGTTTTCAAGACTGCTGCATTCAACCGCTCTGCCAAGCTTCCTGTAGTTGATGGGCATATTTTAACCCAGCAAGACGTAACACTTCCGGGTGCCCGTGTGCAAGCGCTAGTTTGCAAGAAACAGGCTTTGCAGATCGCTTAAAAAATCCATGCCGCGTGCGGTGGGACGGGCGTGGGTCAAGTCGCGTTCTATCAGACCTTTGCGCTGCGCCTCATCCAGACCTTTTTGGATGGCAGTGATGGCCAGGCCGGTACGGTCACAGAAGTCTTGCAGTTTAAAGCCGCCCGTCAGGCGCAGGGCGTTGAGCATGTACTCAAAGGGCAGGTCGGCGCGGGTGACTTCCGTCTCTTGTACTACGGCTCCTTGAGGGGTCATGTCAGCCGTCATGACGACGCCTGAAGTGCGCAGTGAGCCAACGCCTGTTGATACGGCTATTGTGGTAGCTGGCGTTATGAGTGCCTTGTCCATGTAAAGCATAGGCTCGCGGGCGCGCACCTGGCGCACTACGCGGTGGGCGAAGCTGAGCTTGCTGTGCGCTCCTGCGCCGATACCCAGATAGTCGCCAAACTGCCAGTAGTTGGTGTTGTGCCAGCACTGGAAGCCTTTTTTGGCAAAGGCGCTGACCTCGTAACGCTGCATGCCCTGCTCTGTGGTCAATGCAATGATGCGGTCCAGCATGTCGTATGCCGTGTCATCTTCCGGCACTTGCGGGGGAAACTTGGCGAAATAGGTATTGGGCTCAATCGTCAGGTGATAGATGCTGATATGGGGCGGGTTGAAACTGAGCGCGTGCTATGTCTTGCTCGCATTGCTCCACGGTTTGGCCAGGCAGTGCGTACATGATATCCAAGTTAAATGCTTCAAAATTTGTAGCTGCTTCCGCAATGGCCTCTTTGGCTTGTGCGCTGTTATGCACTCTCCCTAGAGCTTTAAGGTGCTCATCGTTAAAACTTTGCACGCCGATGGACAGGCGGTTGACGCCCGCAGCACGAAAGGCTTTGAAGCGGTCTTTCTCGAACGTGCCGGGGTTGGCCTCCAAGGTGATTTCGCAGTCCGGGTCAAGCTTGACACGCGCGCGCACCGCACCCAGGAGTTGGTCAATGGACTGCGGCGAGAACAGGCTGGGTGTGCCACCGCCAATGAAGATGCTGTGCACTGGGCGGCCCCAAATCAGGGGCAGGGATGCATCCAGATCGGCTATCAGGGCGTCGAGGTAGCGCTGCTCGGTTTCGTCACTTAACTGACCGTTTTTCGACTCATGTGAATTGAAGTCGCAATACGGACATTTTTTGATGCACCAGGGCAGGTGGATGTACAGCGACAGGGGCGGCAGGCTGGGCAATTGCAGCAGGCCGGGCCGCATGTAGTGCTGGATGTCTTTCATAGCCATATTTACAGCCAATTTTGGCGAATCAGCTCTACCATCTGCCTGGCCGACTGGCCACGGTGGCTGATGGCGTTCTTTTCGCTGGATCAGTTGCGCCATGGTTTTTCCTAACGAGGGGATATACATCACCGGATCAAAACCAAAGCCATGCTCGCCAATTGCCAGGCGGGCTATTTCGCCTTGTACGCGGCCTACGGCGATGAGCGGTTCGGGATCGTTCACTTTGCGCAAACCCACCATAGTGCTGACCAATTTGGCACGGCGGTTGGTATGCGTGGTCAGTTGTTCCAAGACGGCGCGGCGGTTATTGTCGTCAGACTTGGCGTAGCCAAATAGGGTGCAATAGAAAGCCGTGTCTACACCGGGCAGGCCACCCAATGCGTCGATGCACAGGCCCGCATCGTCGGCGATAGCGGGCAGTCCGGTATGCTGCGCGGCATTGCGGCTTTGGTGAGGGCATTTTCTAGAAAGCTGCTGTAGGGCTCGGGCGCTTCAGGCACGCCGAATACGTCCTGTGCGATCAGCTCTACGCCCAGCGGCGCGAACAAAGCCCGGAGTTCGGCCAGTTTACCGGGGTTGTTGGATGCAAGCACGATTTTCATGACGCTATGTGGTCCGCGGTTTGACCAAGATCACCGTGCAAGGCGCTTGCATGGCTACTTTGATGGGTACGGTGTGGATGATCGCCT
>CAVZHO010000007.1:0-40581 GCA_963775085.1 uncultured beta proteobacterium | reverse complement strand
GAATACGGCTGTTTTGCTGGAGCAGTGCATTGGGATTTTCCACGAATATGAAAACAGCGGGCTATTGATCACGCCGGATGATCAATCACGTGCTGTTTCAGCGCGCCTATTCAATACAGCCTTTTCAGTTATTTCGCTGAGATCCCAAAGACGCGTTCAACCTGAAGATTTATGGCCGTAGCGAATCGATCAACAGACATGAGAGCAACAAACAGCGATGCGACGGCGACGATAGTAGCGACATAAGTTACTATCTCCATTCGCTTTTGTGTGCGTACACTTTGCTGTGTACTGAGGATGGTACAGATTTGCTCCAGATGGCCGCGAGTCTCCTTTTCTTGCGCCATGGCACGAGATGCAAGGTAATGCGTATTTGCACGCAAAGTTTCTGCGATTTTGATGGGTGGCTCACCTGCCTGCCAGGGCTCACTCAAAAACTCTCCGCAATCCCAGCGATAAAAATGATCCGTCTCTGACTTTGTCACGAGTTCAGATGTCATCGTTGGAAGGCCGATCGATTGGTCAAAAAATTTCTTTATGTGCTTCAAAGCCAGAAGCACTTCGCGGTGGCTATTGGATTCAGTCGTTAAATTGTCTCTGGTAAGACGAAGAGTACGAATCACCTCACGGAGAGCGAACGACACAGCGTTGTGTAGCAACACACCTTCTACATGCTCACTGACAAAAGTTACATAGGAGTGCTTATCCCCGCCGCTAATGTGTTCTAAGTGTTTGTCATTTAGTAGCGCTGTTCGAAGATTAATTAAAGTGTGAAATCGGTTGCCATCTTCTGCTTCGTCCCAGGCTAAAGATAATCCTTCAAAGTCTTTGAGTGTCCAAGTTGTGCGAAAGCGATAACTCTTTAAGTAATTTACCCAGGCGGGTTCTTTACGTTTACCATCTAGTGTAGTCGGAAGAAGTGGTTCGTGAAGGCTCGTTATTAGTTCGGCTGTCGGAAGACGATTGCCGTCTTCCGCCCGGGAGAAGAACCCGGGCAAATGCTCTTCAAACCAATCAATAACAATTTTGCGTGACCTGGCGCGCTCCGCCTCAACTGCGCGCATCTTTAGGTGCTCCACGCCTAAGCCACTATAGCCACCACGTCGCCAGTTTGCTTCATATTTAGTAGCTTGATCGGTAGCCAATGCAGTTTCGTATCCGACGGCTTGACTATCTTTGATTACGAAACAGAAAATTAACGCGGTGATTGACGGTGAGATTTGATGCACATATCCGTTTATGTAATCAATGGCATCGGGAATTGGGCCCTCGCGTCCTAAAGAGATAAAGTTGCCTTGCCCTCTGCGTTGAATCCGGCCGAGGTTTAAAGAGCCGCCCGACCCATACATGCGTTGCTCAGAAATCCACTTCAACGGCCCAGAGGTTGGATTCCGAAAATGATCCTCGTCCCATGCCAGTCGCTTTAAAGCGGAATACAGAGCATCTATTTCTGCGGGGCCGAATATCTCAATGCCCCATAGCGCCCGTTGACGAAGCTCCTCCTCAGGCGGGACACGGCTCTCGATGTTCTTAGTCAGATCTCTTTCGTGGACATACTGGCGGTCTTCCTTGTTTTGCAATGGTGCGAAGTTCGGGAAGCGATAATGTAGTCGCCGCAGTATTTTCTCAGTCCACTTATTCACCGGACGGACCTTCTTGTCAGACTCTTTGACTTTGGAGATGGGCTGAGTCATGGGCGCGATGTCTGGCGCACCTTTTGCTTGCGGGTTGTCGGTGATTACTGGCACTAAATATGTTTTCTCTGAGGGATGAATCGTAATGTATATCGCGGATACCTGCGAGATAAATGCATCGCTGCAACAAAAACCGAAATTGCTAGGATTACCCGCTGTGTATTTTATTGAGCTTTTGACCAAAGGCAATTCTGAAAGCATATCCTCAGCCCCGTGAAAGCGCGCTGCTGCGGTGCAGTGCCTGCGCCACCCGATAAGAGCCCCGGGCTGGAAGCGCGGAGCTTTTGGGGATCAGAAATTTAGATGTTTGAGCGCAGCGAGTTTCTAAATTTCCCCCAAAAGCGAGCACTGCACAGGCTTCCCGCGAAGCGGGCCGGGGCTCGGGTGGCGCAGGCACTGCGCCGTAGCAGTGCGCGTTGCTTGTGCAACGGGAAGCCTCGGCAAAACACACCAAGGGCGCAATGGGCGAAACTCAGCTTAGTCAGGTGCCGCGATCAAGCCGCAGCAAACCAATCCCGCACCACCGCCCGCATCTGCCCCGCATCCCCCTGCGCCGCCCGCCACACCAGCTCGGGGGCCGCCACCCAGGTGCCCGGTGGCAACAAAGGCAAAGCCATGTCCACCAGCTCGGCCACTTTGCTGGCGCGCACGGGTTGCTCGCTGCTGGGGACCATAAAGTGGGCGATACCCAGCATCCACGCGGCCAGGCCGTGCAGCGCGTTAGTCTGCTTGGCCGCGGCAGGCTTTTGCGCGCTGCGCACGATCAGCAGACGCTCAAAGCCCAGGGCGGCCAGAGCGTGCTCGTCTAGGCTGGCCAGGCCGCGTTGCAGGGCGGCGGGCAGGCTGCCTTGGGCGTGGGGCAGCACCACGGCCAGGGTGTGCACGCCGCAGCGTTTGAGCCAGGCTGCCAGCGCGGCTAGTTGCTCGGGCGCGGGCACCCACAGGGCGCGCTCGCGGCCGTAGAACATGCGCGGCGGGTCAAACATCACCACCGCCACATCGGCGCGCAGCAGCGGCCAGTGCGCCATGGCTCCGGCTACGACATGGATGCCCACTTGGCGCAGGGTGCGAGACATCGGCTCGCTGGCCAGCACCTGGGTGCGCGTGTAGCGGTGCAGGCCCACCAGGCGGCGCAGCACGGCGTTGCCCAACACGCCGCCTGCGCCGGCAATCAGCAAGGTGGTGGGTTGGGTTTGGGGTGAGGTGGGGCGGCGGGCAGCGGCCAGGGCTTGAAAAGGGGTAAGCGGCATCCATCTATACTACTATCGGTTGACAACCCGTTTTCTGTCTCTATTTTTTTAGGAGTGTGTATGAAACGCTTTTTTGCCTTGATCGCCGCCGCTTTCACCGCCCTGCTGCTCACCGGCTGCGGCTATAACGATTTTCAGCGTCTGGACGAGCAGTCCAAAGCCGCCTGGAGCGAGGTGCTCAACCAGTACCAGCGCCGCTCCGATTTGATCCCCAACATCGTCAACACCGTCAAGGGCGAAGCCAGCTTTGAGCAGGACACGCTGACCAAGGTGGTCGAGGCGCGGGCCAAGGCCACCTCGATGACGGTGACCCCCGAGACGCTGAACAACCCCGAAGCATTCAAGAAATTCCAGGCCGCGCAGGGCGAGCTCTCCAGCGCGCTCAGCCGCCTGATGGCTGTGACTGAGAATTACCCTAACCTGAAAGCCAACCAGGGCTTTCGCGATCTGCGCGTGCAGCTGGAGGGTACCGAAAACCGTATCACCGTGGCGCGTGACCGCTACATCAAAACTATTGCCGACTACAACGTGCTGACGCGCAGCTTCCCCACCAACCTCACGGCCATGATGTTCAGCTACGCCACCAAGCCCAGCTTTACCGTCGCCAACGAAGCCGCCATCAGCGCACCGCCGACCGTCGATTTCAACAAGAAATAACCTCCATTTAGGCCTGTAGTCCACGCCAACAGGACGTAAGCAGCTATGAAATTAATAGCACTAAACTGGCGAAAGCGATCGGTATCTGCGCGTGCGTGGATGCAGGGCTGCCTGTTGGTGATGCTGACGTTGTTGACGCTTTGGGCGCAGGCGCAAAACCTGCAACCCATCCCGGCGCTGACCGCGCATGTGATCGACACCACCGGCACGCTGGGCGCGGGGCGCGAATCCATTGAAGACAAACTGGGCGCTTTTGAGCGTGCCAAGGGCTCGCAAATCGTCGTGCTGATGGTGCCCACCACCCAGCCCGAGGACATCGCCAGCTATGCCAACCGCGTGGCCAACACCTGGAAGATTGGCCGCAAGGGCGTGGGCGATGGCCTGCTGCTGATTGTGGCCAAGGACGACCGCAAGCTGCGCATCGAGGTGGCCAAGACGCTGGAGGGGGCCATCCCCGACCTGGCGGCCAAGCAGATCATTGACGATGCCATCTCGCCGCGCTTTCGTGCGGGCGACTACGCCGGGTGGCCTGAACGCGGGGGTCGATCAAATCATCGCCTTGGTCAGTGGCGAAAAGCTGCCAGAAGTCGGCCAGCGTGGCAGCACTGGCAGTGGCATGGGCATGCAGGGTTTTAACTGGATGGACTTTGCCATTTTCCTGTTTTTTGCGGTGCCGATTGGCGGCGCCATTGCCAAGAGCATGTTTGGCAAAAAACTTGGCTCCTTCCTCACCGGCGGGGCCGTGGGTGCGGCGGCGTTTTTTATCACCAGCCAGCGCTGGCATCGTCGCAGGGCCTGGCCTTTTTGGTGGCGCTGTTGTTTACCCTGCTCTCGGGCTTGGGCGGCATGGGGCGACCCGGCCGGGGCGGCTATGGTGGTGGGTATGGCGGCGGCTGGGGTGGCGGTGGTTATGGCGGCGGGGGCAGCGGCGGCGGTGGTGGCTTCAGCTCGGGCGGCGGCGGCGACTTTGGCGGCGGCGGTGCCTCCGGTGATTGGTAAGGACGCAGCATGCTTCAACAACTCAAACGCCTATTGCACCACCGCTGGCTGGACGAGGGCGACACGCGCCGCGCCATTCCCACCGATTTGGTCGAGCGCCTGATGCGCCGCGTCACCGCCAGCGAGCAGCGCCACAGTGGCGAGGTGCGCATCTGCGTCGAGGCATCGTTGCCCAGCAGCTATATCTGGCGCAATGCCTCTGTCCCGCGAACGCGCGGTGATGATGTTCAGCAAGCTGCGGGTGTGGGACACCGCGCATAACAACGGCGTGTTGATCTATTTAATGCTGGCCGAGCACGCCATCGAGATCGTGGCCGACCGCGGCCTGAACGAAAAGGTCAGCCCCGCGCAGTGGCAGGCCATTGCGCAGACCATGTCGCAGGCGTTTAAACACCAGCAGTATGAAGACGGCCTGACGCAGGCGCTGGAGGAAGTGTCCGCCCTCTTGGTGGCGCATTACCCCGTGGCAGCGGGCACCACGCGGCGCAACGAGCTACCGGATACGCCCGTGCTGGGCTAAGCCCTTACTGCACCACGACCTTTACCGCTGCGCCCGGCGGGATGGTGCCACTGGCATAGACACCGTTAATCAGCTTGAGCTGCTGCTCGGGGTTGGCGATGGGTGTAGCGCGGGCCATTTCGGCAAAGCCACCGCGCGGCATGGTGGTGGTGCGTAGCAGCCAGGGGCGGGCAGCGGCGGCATCGTTCTGGTTCATGGCGCGAAAACCGTTTTCTGTCTCGCGCATCGGTGCCATGTTGCGCTGCAGGGTGGCCACGTCCTTGGCCTCGTAGACCAGGATGTACATGGTGTTGTTGGGGCCGGTGACGATGGTCAACTCAATACTGTTGCGTTGGCCGTTTTTGCCAGGTTGGGTGCCCACAAAATGCGTGGCAGGCAGGCCGTTGATCTGGCGCGGCTCGACGCGGCCGGAGTCGGGCTTGATCAGGTTGCGGATCACTTCATCATGCGTTTTGCCCGAGTTGGGCGGCACCATATGGATGGTCAGCCCGGCATCGCGGGTGGGGTTGATCACCGCAATCTGGTCGGGCTGATTTTGAATGCTCCAGCCCTGCGCCGCCGTGAGGGCAATGCCCAGGCCGGAGTGGTAAAAATTGCGCCCACGGGTCAGGCCCTGCTCGGCGCTCTCGCCAAAGGGCATGCCGTCAATCATCTGCAGGTAGCGCGCGCGGCCCTCGTCCACATACTTGCCGGTGTCTTTGTACTGGGCCGACAGACGGGTGATCTGCGCCAGGCGGTCGTCGTTGCTGGGGTGCGAGGCCAGCCAGCTGTTTTGCTCGGGCACCGGGCGGCCCTGCGCGCGGGCCAGGTCGGCGGCAAAGCGCTCCTGGTTTTTCAGCACGTTGATCACATCCACCATGTTGCGCGGGTCAAAATTGCCACGCGCCAGATACTCGGCGCCCAGGCCGTCGGCCTGCAGCTCCTGCTCGCGGCCGTACTTGGCCACATAGCCCGCCGCTGCGGTTTGCGACACCTCGCTGGCCATCTGGCCCGCACCGGCCATGCCCTTGGCCTCCAGGATGGCCCCCAGCACGCTGGCCGCCATCACGCCAATGCCCGCGTTTTGCTCGCGCGTGGCGCGCTGCGCACCGTGGCGGGCTGTCACATGGCCAATCTCGTGGCCAATCACCCCAGCCAGGTCGGCCTCGCTGTCCATGTAGGCCATGATGCCGCGCGTCACATACACATAGCCACCGGGCAGTGCAAAGGCGTTGATCTCCGGGCTGTCGAGCACCGTAAATGTCCAGGCCAGCGTAGGCCGGTGCGACAGCTTGGCCAGGCGCTGGCCAATGTCGTTCACATAGGCCTGCAGGCGCGGGTTGTTCAGCGCGGTGTACTCTTGCATCACCTGGGCGTGGCTTTTTTTGCCCTCAGCCACTTCCGCCGTTTCGGTCATCGTCGAGCGCTCGGTCTGGCCCGATACAGGGTTTTGAACTTTGCTGCCGCAGCCTGTCAGTAGAGCGGTGGCGAGCGCGATGGAGGTGAGGGTGGTGCGCATGGTAATGTATAAAAAAGTAGTTGGCACAAGAAGGGAGCTACAGACAAAAGGTTAGCATAAACTCTAAGCACGTAACTTTCAAGCGGGCTTGCTATAGGTTGGCAAATAGTGTGATTTATGCACTTTTGCCATCAATTTATTAACATAGAAGGAGATGCCATAGTGCGCACGCTAACGATAGATATCGCATCCTTGGCTAACAGCCTAGCCGACGCGGTGCAAGCCATGGAGACCGGCACCACGGGCAAGCCGCGCTATAGCTTCTCCAGTGCCAGCGCGCTCATGCGCACGCTGGGCGGCAAACGTTTTGATTTGATTCAAGCCTTAAGCGGCGCAGGCCCAGTCACCATCCGCGAAGCCGCCCGTCGCGCTCACCGCGATGTCAAAGCCGTGCACAGCGACGTGCACGCCCTGTTGGCCTGTGGCGTACTGGACAAAACAGCGGATGGGAAGATTGAGTTAGGCTATGACGCGGTGCGGGTGGATTTTTTGTTCAAGGCGGCGTGAATACTGCTGGATGCGCATATCGATATTTATAGATAACAGTGTGGCCCGGGGTGCCTTGGACGCAGTTGTCTAGTTTATGTGGCACCATGGGAGACTTGTATCGAAGATATCGATGAAAGCTGCTTCTATGCCACTTTTGATTTCCAACCATCTTGAATTCGAACGAATTTTCGCAAACGTTCTTCAATTCACTGGATAATGATTACGGAAATATTCAAAATGCCACGTGCTGATCTAATCGTAAATCTTGTAAAAGCTGGCTCTCAAGGTGACCAGCAAATGTTTCGCTCGACTGTCGAAGCGATTGCAGCGGAAGAGCGCGCGAAAAAACATGGCCAACTTGCTGATAGATTGGTCGAAAACCTCAACGAAATAAAACCAAATTTTGCAGGTAAAAATCCTCAAGTGGTACGCAGTTTTGATGGCGGACATGGTGGACTTTTATTCGAGGTTGCCCCAGAGCGCGAGTTAAGTAGCCTGATCTTGCCCGCTGATGTTCGGCAGGCTGTAGGCGAACTGATTGAAGAGCAACATCGAAGTGAACTCCTCCGCTCACATGGACTGGAGCCACGTCACAGGGCGTTGTTGGTTGGCCCGCCAGGAAATGGGAAAACCAGTTTGGTAGAGGCTATTGCGCGCGAGTTGATGGTGCCGTTGTTTGTGGTGCGTTATGAGGCGGTAGTGGGTAGTTATTTGGGTGAAACCGGAAGCCGTCTTAAGCGTTTGTTTGATTTCGTTCGCACACACGCTTGTGTGCTTTTTTTCGACGAATTTGAAACGCTTGGCAAGGAACGCGGTGATACCCACGAAACGGGGGAAATTAAACGCGTTGTAAGTTCTCTTCTTCTGCAAATAGATGCGTTGCCTAGTCATGTCGTAGTCATGACTGCAACTAATCATCAGGAGCTGCTTGATCGGGCCGTATGGAGACGTTTCCAGTTACGGCTTGAACTGCCAGCACCAACTAGTTTGCAGGCAACGCAGTGGGCCACCAACCTAATTGCCGAATTAGGTGGGGGCGTTGGCTTGTCAGCAAAGACCCTTGCTCTGCGCATGCAACCAGAAAATTTTGCTGAATTGGAACAGTTCGCGCTCGATATTCGACGTTGCGTTGTTTTAGCTCAAGGTGCTAAAAGCGTTAAACAAATTGTCGGAGATCGGCTCAAGCAATGGGAGTTGCGTGTGGTTGCTCGCGTGAAGTCTCGTGTTGCCAATAAACGAGGCACTCCTGCACCTATAAAGTAATTTCGGTTTTCAATAAAAAGAACGAGAAACAAGGGTGAAATAAAAAATGGCAGATTCGGCAAATTACCCACTTTTGCTTCTTGGCACTGTGGGTAGCGCTTCAGGGCGTGACAGCAAGAGGAATCGATTCATTCCTCCAAATCTCAACCATTCTGTAGGCCGTCAGGCTAGAGTTTTTGGGCCTCAATTTAGCGCTCTACAGGCCAGCATGGAGACCGAGCGCATCGGGTTGCAGGATAACCTTTTGAGCGCAGACCCCGAGTTGGTAATTGTTTTTAAAATCAAGGGTTCTGTGCAGGGGTTCTACAACACTGTTCGTCGCGTTCCAGGTCTGGAATGGCTCAATGACTCTTCCGTTGATGATATCGCGCCCGATGAAGAAGTCTATAACCATGAAGACTCAACCCAAAGGTTTGATGGCTCGGTCTATATGACTGCTACAAATCAAGTTGCGTTGAATCAAGTGCTCAGTCTTTGGGAATTATTTCAACAAGAAAAGGTCATGCCACGGAATTTTGGCGCTTGGAAAAGCCTCTTTCTGCAGCTGGATACGGTGCGTCTATGGAACCCAACCGATAGGCTAACAGAAAGTGTTCGTGCATATTGGCAAGATATGTTGGAAGAAGGTCAAACCAATATACGTTTTGAAATTGAGCTAACCGCTAGAAGTGCTACACAAACAATCCAAGAGTCCCGCGCGGAGATTCAGCGACTGATTTCTACACTTGGCGGGCGGGTTTTGCATTGGTGCCAACTTGAAGCTATCGGCTATCACGCTGCGCTAGTTGAAACCGATGCGGATGCCATCAGACACTTGCTCAGCGCCGATCTTCCCGCCATTGCACATTGCCCTCGTGTGTGGCGCTTTCAACCGCAGGCGCAAATGCTGGAAATTGGTTTTGCGGAGCCGGATGAAGTAGCAGTTGGATTACCGTTACCTACCGCGCCCGATCCAAACACGCCATCGGTGGTGGCCGTGCTCGACGGATTACCTCAAGAAAATCACGCACTTCTGGCCGGCCGATTGCAGATTGAAGATCCGGATAGCATGGCTGCTGACTATCCTGTCAGAGATCGACTCCACGGCACGGCCATGTGTTCACTCGTTGTTTGGGGCGAGTTGGCTGCTAACGGTCAACCACAACACGCACCTCTTTCCGCGCCAGTGTACTTAAGACCCATATTTGAAGCTGGGGATGCGAGTTTCAATGGCCAGCGTGATGAGCGTTTTCCTCATGGTCAGTTAATGGTTGATTTGATTGAGCGTGCGGTACGTCGTATCAAGGTTGGTGAGGGTGAGATTCCTGCTACCGCACCTAACGTCAAGGTCATTAACCTTTCTATTGGAAATAGGTACGCGCCCTTTAACCGCGAACCATCTCCGTTGGCGCGGTTGTTGGACTGGCTCTCAGTCACATACAACGTGCTTTTTGTGGTGAGTGCAGGCAATCATTCAACAGCTTTAGACATTCCTTTAAATGGCGCTACGTTTGTGGGGTTGTCCGCTGCGCAGCAAACTGCGCTAGCTTGGACAGCCCTTTCAGGGCAAGCGTCCGAGCGTCGAATGTTGTCGCCTGCTGAGGCTATCAATGCGCTAACAATTGGGGCATTGCACAGTGACAATGCCCCAGCACTGCCACCGTATCTGATAGATCCTTTTCCAGTTGGGGGAACAAGTCCCATGTCAGCAGTTGGGTACGTATTTAGAGGCAGTATTAAGCCGGAGCTATACCTTCCGGGAGGTCGTGCGCTTTTCCGCCCTGATGTATCGCCACCGAACGACGTTCATCGGCTCAAACCGGCACCAACATCCAACCCCGTGACAGGATTCCGTACCGCCGTGCCTGGTGCTACGCATCCGACGGCGTTGTCTGTTGGCACAAGTAATGCGGCGGCGTTGGTCACTCGACACGCGGCCTTCATTCTTGAGGGGCTGGAGTCGATGCGTAGAGCAGCCGCTAATGCGGACACTGCTCTCGTCATGATTGATCCGGTTTACGACGCTGTGCTGGTGAAAGCGCTGCTTGTTCACTGTGCGCGGCGCGAGTCTGCTTGGGCTGATACTTTAATACGCAAAGATGCCGCGTTGGGGCAGGATGCGAGCCGTCAGCGGAAGCTTCAATTGGCGCGTTGGTTTGGACATGGGCAGCCGGATTTAAATCGGGCACTGGTTTGCACGGAACAACGTGCGACAGCTATCGGGGTCGGTCAATTGAGTGACGGAGAGGCACTGGAATTTCGCTTTCCTTTACCGCCATGTCTTAGAAGTCAAACATTTAAGAGAACGTTGACCGCAACATTGGCTTGGCTTTCTCCGGTTAACTCATTCGATCAACGCTATCGTCGGGCAGAAATGTGGTTTGAGCCACCAGGCGATCAAATTGGAGTCGCGCGAGCTGAATTTGATCACAATCAGGTAAAAAAAGGAACCGTACAACATGAGGTTTTGCAAGGACAACTTGCTGCACCTTATTCGGATGGCGATTTCATGGTTTTCAAAGTCAACTGCAAAGCGGGTGCTGGAAAGTTGGAGGGCGCAGTTCGCTTCGCATTGTGCGTGTCGCTAGAAGTGGCCGAGGGCATACGTTTGCCTATTTACGAAGAAATTGCCGCACGCATTCAGGTTGTGTCGCAAGTGCGTGTCGCCTCCTGATTTCAAAGTAAGATACTAAAGTAGTTTGTCTCACAGATACAAGAATGGCACCTGCAGGTGCCATTCTTTAATAAGTAAGGTTGCAGCCCCTTATTTAGAAGCGTAAGACGCTATATAATACGTAGCAAAATGGAGTGTCAAACGCTGGCCTTAACCTTCAGACGCCAAGCATGCAATAAAGGCTCGGTATAACCACTGGGCTGCTCCAACCCTTTGAACACCAAGTCGGTTGCCGCCTTGTACGCCGCAGATGTCGCAAAGTTTCCCGCCATGTTTTTGTACAGCGGGTCGCCAGCATTTTGCTTGTCCACCACGGCGGCCATGCGTTTAAAGGTTTCTTCGACCTGGCTGCGGGGCACGATGCCGTGCAGCAACCAGTTGGCGATGTGCTGGCTGCTGATGCGCAGGGTGGCGCGGTCTTCCATCAGGCCGATGCCGTTGATGTCGGGCACCTTGCTGCAGCCCACGCCCTGGTCGATCCAGCGCACCACGTAGCCCAAAATGCCTTGGGCGTTGTTGTCCAGCTCGTTTTGCTTCTCTGCGGCTGTCCAGTTGGTGTTAGTAGCCACGGGGATGGTCAGCAGGTTGTCCAGCAAGGCGGCGGCCTGGGCATTGCATTTGCCTTTTTCCATGCTCTTTTGCAGGGCGGCCACGGCCACCTGGTGGTAGTGCAGGGCGTGCAGGGTGGCGGCGGTGGGGCTGGGCACCCAGGCGGTGTTGGCACCGGCCAGGGGGTGCACAATTTTTTGCTGCATCATGGCGGCCATCAGGTCGGGCATGGCCCACATGCCTTTGCCAATTTGTGCCTTGCCGCGCAGGCCGCAGGCCAGGCCGGTCAGCACGTTGATTTTTTCGTACGCGGCTATCCAGGCGCTGGCTTTCATGTCGCCCTTGCGGATCATCGGGCCTGCGTGCATGGCAGTGTGCATTTCGTCGCCGGTGCGGTCCAAAAAGCCGGTGTTGATAAAGGCCACACGCGCGCTGGCTGCGGCGATGCAGGCTTTCAGGTTGACGCTGGTGCGGCGCTCTTCGTCCATGATGCCCAGCTTGACGGTGTTTTCTTTCAGGCCCAGCAGCTTCTCGACACGGCCAAACAGCTCGCTGGCAAAGGCCACTTCAAACGGGCCGTGCATTTTGGGTTTGACGATGTAGACGCTGCCTTTGCGGCTGTTGCGGATGCCGTCCTTGCCGTGGCCTTGCAGGTCGTGCATGGCGATGGCGGTGGTGATCACGGCATCCAAAATGCCTTCGGGAATCTCCTGCTGGCTGCCGTCCTTGGCGGTGTACAGGATGGCGGGGTTGCCCATCAAATGGCCCACGTTGCGCAGAAACATGAGCGAGCGGCCGTGCAGTTTGACTTCGTTTTTACCGTTCGCAGCGGTGTACACGCGGTCTGCATTGAGGCCACGGGTAAAGGTTTTACCGCCTTTGGACACCTCTTCGGTCAAGGTGGCTTTGAGGATGCCCAGCCAGTTACTGTAGGCCAGCACCTTGTCGTCGGCATCGACCACGGCGACCGAGTCTTCCAGGTCGAGGATGGTGGTGAGGGCGGCTTCTACCACCAGGTCGCTCACACCGGCCGCGTCGCTGGCACCGATGGGGGTGGCGCGGTTGATCTGGATGTCCAGGTGCAGGCCATGGTGTTGCAGGAGCACGGCGCTGGGGGCCGCAGCATTGCCTTGGAAGCCGATGAACTGCTTGGCATCTTGCAGCTTAGTCGTCGCGCCGCCTTTCAGGGTAACTACCAGTTTGCCCGCCTTGACGCTATAAAGCGTGCTATCAATGTGCGATCCGGTCTTGAGCGGAGCCGTGCGGTCCAGCACGTAGCGGGCGTATTCAATGACCTTTGCGCCGCGCTTGGGGTTGTAGGCCTTGCCTTTTTCGCAGCCATTCGCCTCAGACAACACATCGGTGCCGTACAGCGCGTCGTACAGGCTGCCCCAGCGGGCGTTGGCGGCGTTGAGCGCATAGCGGGCGTTCAAAATGGGCACCACCAGTTGCGGGCCGGCCTGGATGGCCAGCTCGGCATCGACATTGGCGGTAGTGGCTTTGACGTTTTTGGGCACGGGCACCAGGTAGCCGATTTTCTCCAGAAACTTGCGGTAAGCGGGCATGTTGGCAATCGGGCCGGGGTTGGCTTTGTGCCACGCGTCTTGCGCGCTTTGCAGGCGGTCCCGCTCGGCCAGCAGTTTGGCGTTTTTAGGGGCCAGGCTTTGCACGATGGCATCAAAGCCTTGCCAGAACTTGTCTTGTTTCACGCCGGTGCCGGGCAGCACTTCTTTATTGACGAAGTCGTAGAGATTGGTGGCAACTTGCAGGCTGTGGGCGGGGGTTCTGGTGGTCATGGTGAATATCCTCGGGTCAAAAATACAGTTGAAAGGTCAATCAATTAAAAAAATGCATTACATCGCGCAAGCTGGTGCCCACGCGGGCAGGCTGGGTGCCCAGCTCTTCAAAGGGCAGGCCCTGGCGGTTGACCCACAACGTTTGGTAGCCAAACCAGGTGGCGGCCAGCGCGTCCCAGGCGTTGCTGCTGACGAAGAGTATTTGGTCTGCGGGCAGGCCGGTGGCTTGCGTACCCAGGGCATAGGCGGCGGGGTCGGTTTTGTAGCTGCGGATGCTGTCCACGCTGATGATGTGACTGAGCAGCTTTTGCAAACCCGCCGACTGCACAGCGGCGTTGAGCATGGCTGGATCGCCATTGCTCAGCGTGCCGGTGACAATGCCGCGCGCTTGCAGGGCTTGCAGTACCTCGGTATTTTCCGGGAAGGCCGTGAGGTGCAGGTACTGCTGCATCAATTGTTCTATGGCGTTGCCAAATTGTGCATTAAATGTGCTTGCAGTCCGCGTCGCCTGGTCATTAACAGCTATTTTTTTGATAGCGTATGTCAGTGCAGCACGGGTCAACTGCCCAAACGGCTGGTAGACCGATTCGCGCTGTGGACCGCGCTTGCTGGTGGTCACCAGCCGGGTGTATTCAATCTGTTTGTCACGCCACAGCACGCTGATCGCCTGGCCGTGGCCGGGAAACAGCTGCTCGGCCAACTGCGCCACGCTGTACACGTCAAACAGCGTGCCGTACGCGTCAAACAGGACGGCGCGGGGCTTTGCTGGCGTGGAGCGTGTGGCGGTGGGCATGGTGCCCACTGTAGTCGAAAGCGGGCCACCCATTTACCAGCGAAAGGTGAGGTAATCTGCAACCAAAAGCAATGCAATGGCGTGCGGGGGCGAACCCGCCCGGGCCACGGCATTCAGGGCTTGCTGGCAGCCAGGTCGATGGTGGTGGTTTCGCGGGTATAGATGCGCAGTGCGGTGCGGCCGTCTTGCTCCAGCACCCAAGGCAGCGGCAGGTTATCGCTGATCACGGTGAGCACATGCGGGCCGGCCACCACATAGGCAAACTCAAACCGGCCCTGCGCGTCGGTTTGCACCGCATAGCGGCCATCGAGCAGCACTGTCACGTTGGCCGCGCCCCGCTCTGCGGCATCGCGCCTGGCGTTTTTGTTCTCGTCCAGATACACCGATCCCAGCAGTCTCCCCGCCGCAGCACCTGGCGCGCCGCCCGTTGGCGCACTGGGGGTGCCCGCAGCGTCCTGGTAGCGCAGCGCCACAAAAAGGCCCCTGTCTTGGCTGCGAGCGGTACCTGCAACGGGGCTGCTTAACGGGCTTTGCGCTAATGCCGTCGCGCTGCTGCTGCCTTGGTTGGCGTAGACATTGGCCAGCACGGTCCACTGCGGAGTCATGCGCCAGCTGATGCCCGCGTTCAAGGTGTATTGGGTTTGTTCGCCGCTCCAGCGCCCCTGCAAACTGGAGTTCAGGGACCAGCGCTGACCCAACGCATATTCAATATTGGTGGCTAAACCGAGGCCACGCGAGCGCGTGATACCGTTTGCCGTGGGCCGGCGTTCCCGGTCCAGGGAAAGCGCCGTAGCCACATGCATGTTTTGCACAAAATTCCAGTCATGGTCTATCTGCACCTTGTTTTGCTGCTCTCCCGTGCTGGCGCTGGCCAGATCGAGCTGGGCGCGGGTGTGACCCAAGGCGTTGGTGAACTGGGTGTAGACCAATAGAGATTGGGTCTGTACGCCATAGCGACGCAGGTTGAGCGCAGCGCCAAAACTGGTGCTGGTGCTGTACTGGTAGCGCGAGCTGGAGTTGGCAAAAAAACCTTGGGGCGTGCTGCCAGCCACGGGGCGAAGCAGCTCCAGCCCCGAATCCAGCGACCACTGCCGGGTGCGCCACGCATGCCGCCAGTAGCCGCCTTGCAGGTCGCTGGCGGTGGGCAAGTCGAGCCAGCCCAGTTGCGGCTCCAGCCTGAACAGGCCCCATTGATGCTGGTGCGCGCCCCGGGAAAAACCACCGTCCAGCCACAGCCCCGACGCGTTGGGTGTCGCGGTACCCGCCGCATCCGCGCCATGGTTCTCACCGCTCAAGGCATTGAGTTGCGCAAACGCAGGCTTGCCCAGACTCGTGCCGTCACTCCATTCGCGCCGCACCGCAGCATAGCCTGCGCGGGCATTCACCAGCGCCGTGCCACTGGGTGCCGGTGAGAATACCGGAGGGACCTGGTGGGCCTGCGCCATTAAAGCGCCCCATTGCCACACCCCATCCGATGCGCGCGTGTTTTGTTGCAGGCCCAGCGCACCATAGCTGCCAGCGGAAGTACCAAAGCGGGCGACTGGATAGCCCGTAAAACTTCCCGCCCGCCCCCACCCTGCCAGCACCTGCAGGCCCTGATTTTGTTGCCATTGCGTGGTGACACCTTGCATGGCGGGGGTAGGCAAGGCCAGGCGCGGGTTGGTCCGTGCCAGCTCGATCGAGGGCAAGTTCAGCATGCCCACGGCGTTATCTGCACGCCAGCCACCGTCAAACGGCATGCCGATTTGGCGCAGGACAAAAGACGACGCGTTGGCTGGGCCAGGGTTGGCGCTGCCATCATCCACCGCAACGTTTTGCAGCGTCAGTTGGCCCGAAAAACTGCCGTAATGCATCGTATCCAAAAAACCATGGGCCTTGAGTCCCTGTTGACTGCGGCGCAGCCCCTGCGATTGTTGTTGGTCCCACAGGGCCTCCAGGCTGTAGCTGCGCGGCAAGCCGCCGCTGTTGTAGGCGCGCGGCGCCAGATCGTCTGGCTCCTGTGCGGGCATTCCTTCAATCACACGGTCCTGGTAGGGGGCAGCGGAGGATGCCGCGCTGGTCGGGACAATAGGATTTGCAGTGGCTGCCGGCGTTTGTGCCTCAGCGGCGCCCATGCCACTGCATAGCAGCGCCGCTGCCAAGCAACCGGGGATTGCCGCGCATTGAGCCAATACGCCCCGTTTGTGCATGCTTAGTCTTTGAACGTGTGCTCAAATGGCACGCGTTGACCACCCAACTCCAAAGCACCTTTGATGGTGACAGGATAGTTAATGACTTTGACAGCCGGCCCCCCTTCCAGGTTGGGGTTCAGGGTGATGGCGCGGGTCTCTCCCGGTAAGATGGGCAGGGTAATGGGTGAAAACTCCAAGGGAATGCCTTTGGCATCGGTGCCGGTCAGCAGCCCCTCGGTGCGGCCATGCGCCTCCCCCGTGTTGCGAATCTGCAGCGTCGGCAGCTTGTTGCCATCCGTGCTGATGCCCTGGCCAATAATTTGCAAGGCGCTCTGGGTGCCCGACAAACTGGCATACACAATGACGCCAATCCGCCCCGACACCGGAAAACTCAAGTTGCCCGGCGACACCCGGCTGGTGTCCAGGCCCTCCACCATCACGGCAAAGCGGCATTGCGTCGCCGGTGCGTCTGCGGGCGGCGTAATTTCTATGCGAAAGCGTGCCTTGCCATTGCCCTGCACAGTGAGCTCGCGCCGCTCCAGCGCAACCCAGGGGCGGCAGCTACCAGGCTGGAGCCTGTCAAAAAAATCCACGCCACCGGTTTCATTCAAGCGCCAGTCATTGGTGTACACCCGAAAGCGCCCAGGCAGCGGGCCGACCTGGGTGACCTCCAGTACATGGCGCGTGGTTTGGCCGGGTTTGACAAAGGTTTCTACACGCGGTGGGGATATCAATGCAGAAAACCCCTGTGCCAGCGCGCCTGCGCTGGCACCAACTGCCCACACCAGGCAAGCGAGACGGAAAAATGAAATCATGGTACATCCACCTCAAAGTAAAAACGCAGCAACTGCGCCGTGGTCAGCATCCGACCATCGGTTTGAACCGTGACGGTGAACACGTCTTCCAGTGTTGCCGTGGGCACACTGCCAGACCAGACCAGGCCACGTTGCCCGGAGCCGAGCTGGCCAGACAGCAGGGGCCCCTGTGCTTGCCAACGCACCTGTACCGTGCCACCAGGCTGGGCTGGCAAGGCCATGTACATCCGTACCGATTTGCCTACCCAGGCGCGGGTGTCCAACTTGATCTGCACGCGCGTCACGCCTTGTACCTGATGGTCGTTGCCTGCGGGAGACAGGGAGCGCCACTGCAGGGGCAGGTTGGCATCGAGCACCGTACTCCTGGAGTCGTCGACCAAAAAAGTGGCGGCCCAGGTGGCACTGGCCAGCAGGGTTGCCAGCCATGCGGTGATGCAATGGATCAGAGTGCGCTTCATGGGGCCGTCAGGGTGTAAGTCGCCAAACCGTTGTACACACCCGCCGCCACCAGGCTTGCATTGGTATAGTTAAACGTGTGGCAGTTTTCGACGTAGCTGTTGGCCGCAAAATTGCGCAATAGCAGGGTGCCGCCGCTGACAAAAGTGCCTGCCGGAATGTCGGCCGCACCGTTGTTGCCAATCGAGGTGCTGGTCCAGCTGATTTGGCTAAACGGTATGCTGTTGGCTCCGCTGGTCAGGCCCGCCGGGGTGCTCACTTGCAGCACGGCGGTGGTGGCGTTGGTTGCGGGCAGTCGATAAAACCCGCCAATGTACACCTGCCCGGTGGCGGGCGTGCACACCGTAAAGTTGTCAAAAGGACTGACCGCCTGGGTGCTGTTGCTGGTCATGGCCTGCGCCGCACCGCTCAGCGCCGCCGCAGCAGGGACCGCCAGGCTCACCAGATTCACGGTGGCGTTATCTGTATTGGCTGTGGCGTTGCCCACGGCCAAGTACACCGCGCGAGTTCCGGGCGTGATGCCCAGTACCCAGGCCTGCGCGACGGGGCTGGCAGCCGTTGCAGCCAGCATGCAGAGCCAGCGCCCGGCTGGCCAGAATGAAATCCCTTGCATGGCCGCACTCCTGTAAAGACCCGGTCCAAATTTTCCCACAATAAAAAAGCACGGTCTGGGCGAACCCAAACCGTGCTTGGTGCGGACGGCCTAGGCTTAGGGCATCACGGCAGTGTAGACCACGGTACCGTTGTATTCCCCTGCGGCAATGGCGCTGGCATTGGCGTAGTTGAAGGTCCAGACGGCGGTTTGGTTTACCACCCCACCCACAGCTGCCAATGGCGAGTTGGCGCCAGCCACACCGTTGCCAATGGCAGGGTGCGCCAGGGTGCCGACAGACGTCGGCGCAATTTCCGACCAGGCGACGTTGGCCGGGCCGGCCACCAAAGGAGCCAAGCCGTTGAGCGTACCGTTCGCCGAGAAGTTGATGGCGCCGCCGTTACCGAAGACCCGGGCGTTGACGGTGCCGCCGGTGGAGACACCCAGCACGTTGCCCGGGGTGGCCACTTGGGCGGGTGTCAGGCTAAAGTCCACGCGATCGACGGTGGCCAGATCGGCGAACAAGCTGCTGGTGCCCACGGCCAGGAAAATGATACGCGGAATAGTGATGCGGAAAGCCAAATTGGCGGTCGCGGTTTGGTTGGCTGCCGACACGGTGTTGATGTCAGACGCTGCTTGTGCAGACAATGCAGCGCCCAGCACGGCCAGAGCGAGGAGGTGTTTAGCGAATTTCATGGAAGTACCCTTTCAGTTCATAGCCCACAAAACCGGGGCAGATACCTTTAGCATGCAATCAGCGTGCCAACTTGACATGGCCTGGACGCGATGAATTTGTCACGAAAAACGCGGTAAAACCCCCGGTTTGCCCTATCAGTCCATCAATCTATTGCAATTTGCGAATATTTAATTTGTCTTTTGTTGCGTTTTGCAATGAATCGGTTTATGCTGCTGCGATGGCCCATGCCCTCATCACCTCCTCATTCCCAGGCCTGCGCGTGCTGGTCGTAGAGGATGTGATGGCCTTGGCAATCCAGTACCGCACACTGGCTGCAAGGCTGCAAGTGCAGGTGACCACAGCGGGCACCATGGCCGAGGCCATGCGCCAGATTCCCCTGGGGCCCTGGCACGCGGCCCTGGTCGATTTGAATCTGCCCGATGGCAGTGGCTTTGAGGTGATGCAGGCGCTGCTGCGGGCCCATCCGGCCTGCTCCGTGGTGGTGATCACCGCCGAAGACTCGCTGGACAACGCCGTGCGCGCCTCGCAGGCGGGGGCTTTTGACTTTATCGAAAAACCGGTCGAGGCCGAGCGCCTCTTGGTGACCTTGCGCAACGCCCTGCATGCCTCGCAACTGAGCCAGCAGGTCGCCAGCCTGCAAACCGAAACGCCCGAGCAGTTTGAGCAGTTTATCGGCCACAGCCCCGAGATGCAAACCGTCTACCGGATGCTCGACACCGTGGCGGCCAGCAATGCGCCGGTCTGCGTTACCGGTGAGTCCGGCACCGGCAAGGAGCTGGCCGCGCAGGCCATCCATGCACGCAGCCCGCGCAAAGCGCAAAAACTGGTAGCCATCAACTGCGCAGCCATTCCGAAAGAACTGATGGAGAGCGAGCTGTTTGGCCACGCCAAAGGCGCTTATACCGGCGCCGTGGCCGACCGCGCGGGCGTGTTTCTGGAGGCCGACAAAGGCACGCTTTTTTTGGATGAAATTGCCGAGCTGGAGTTGAGCGTGCAGGCCAAACTGTTGCGGGTACTGCAAACCGGCGAGGTCAAACGCCTGGGGGAGGACAAAACCCGGATCGTGGATCTGCGCATCGTCTGTGCCACCCACCGCAACCTGGCCGAGCGGATGCGTGCGGGTGAGTTTCGTGAAGATCTGTTTTACCGCCTTTTTGTCGTCTCGATTGAGCTGCCACCCCTGCGCCGCCGCGGCGGCGATATTGCCCTGATCGCCCGCCACCTGTTGACCCGCTATGCCAGCGAAGAGGGCAAACAATTTACGGACTTTGAGCCCCAGGCCCTGGCCGCGCTGCGCGCCTACGCCTGGCCGGGCAATGTGCGGGAGCTCATCAATGTGATCCGCGCGGTGGTGGCCTTGCACGACGACAGGCTGGTGCAGCCGCACATGCTGCCTGCCGCGCTCACCCAGCAGATTGTCGAGTCGCGCGAGGCCGCTTTCGCAGCAGCGCCCGAGCCCAACGGCGCGTTTGCCTGGTTTGCTGCCACGCCCGCCAACCGGTTGCCGCCGGATCTGCGCCAGACACCGGTGTCGCTGCCCTTCCTCTCGCCTGCCGCCATTTCTCAGCCAGACAGGGTGCGTCCTCTGGCGGATATCGAACGCGAGGCGGTGGACCATGCATTACGCGCCTTTGGTGGCAATGTGGCCCAGGCCGCGCGGGCCCTGCAGGTGAATCCCTCTACCCTGTACCGCAAGATTCAGGTCTGGACGGCCCAGGGCAGCCTGACCCAAGGTGCCAACCCATGAAGCCCAACACCGAGCAGCGATTGCTGCACCTGGTGGAAAAACTGCAGCACGAAAATGCGCAGCTGCGCGAACGCGCGGGGACCGAGTCGCACAGCCGCTTGATGGCCGAAGCCGCACTGGGCCAGACCGAAGAGCGCCTGCAACTGGCGCTGGACGCGGCCGGGCTGGCCATGTGGGAGTGGGATATTACCCGTGACACGGTCTATACCTCGGCCCGATTTGTCGATCTGCTGGGTCTGGCTGGGGGCGCCGCCGCGCAGGCGTTGGTGTGGTCATCCGCAGAACTGGTGGAAAAAATCGCCGTCGATGACCGCAGCCGACTGCGGGAAGCGCTGCTGGCGCTGTTTAAACGGGTCAATCAGCGACTGGAGGTGGAGTTTCGGATTGACGGCGCAGACGGCGCAGTGTGGCTGGAGTGCACCGGCGAGGTGACGCAGTGGGACATGCTGGGCCGCGCCGAGCGCGTCATGGGCATTTTGCGGGATGTCACGCGGCGGCGTGAAATAGCGCAGGCAATGGAGGCAGCACGCTCCGAAGCGGTGGCCGCCAACGCCGCCAAGGACGAATTTCTGGCGCATATGAGCCATGAGATCCGCACCCCCCTCAACGGCGTGATTGGCATGAACAACCTGCTCACCCATACCGAGCTGAGCCCAGAGCAGCGCCAGTATGTGGATCTGGTGGGCAGTTCGGGCCGGGCGCTGCTGGTGCTGGTCAATGACGTGTTGGACTATTCCCGGTTGCAGGCACAGATGCTGGTGCTGGAGCAGGTGCGTTTTGATCTGCGGCGCTGGCTGTGGGAGGTGGTCACGCCGCAGCGCATCGCCGCGCAGGCCAAGGGACTGGAGCTGCAATGTGAGGTGCAGGAGTCGGTGCCTCTGCAGGCCGTGGGCGATCCGGGTCGGCTGCGCCAGATCGTCATCAACCTGGTCAGCAATGCCATCAAATTCACCGACCGGGGCAGTATCCTGGTGCGGTTGCAGGCCACCGAAAATCATGGCACCCAGCAATGGCTGCAGTTGCAAGTGATCGATTCAGGGATGGGTATTGCGCCCGACAAACAGGAATCCATTTTTAATGCCTTTGTGCAGGCCGACAGCTCTACCTCGCGCCGCTATGGTGGCAGTGGGCTGGGTCTGTCCATTTGTGCCCGGCTGGCCGAGCTGATGGGTGGGCGTATTACGCTGGACAGCACGCTTGGCCAAGGCAGCAGCTTTGCGGTACAGGTACCCTTGGGCGTGGCGCACCCCGACATTCCGGTCACGCAGTTTGGCCAGGAGGACCTGGCAGGCGCTGAGCAGATCGTTCCCGGCCCGCTGCCCAGCGCCCTGCAATCCTATGCGGGCCGCCTGGCCTTGGTGGTGGACGATAACAGCGTCAACCAGTTGCTGGCCAGCAAACTGCTGCAACGCCTGGGCTTTACAGTAGACGGGGTCTTCGACGGCGAGCAGGCACTGCAGGCCGTCTATATCCACCGCTATGATCTGGTGCTGCTGGACATCCAGATGCCGGGCATGAACGGCTGGCAGACCGCCTTCCACATCCGCCAATGGGAGCAGCGCGAGCGGCGTAGCCGGATGCCCATCATTGCGCTGTCGGCCCATGCCTCGGCCGCCGACCGGGACCAAGCCTTGGCCGCGGGCATGGACGGTTATTTGTCCAAGCCCCTGACGCCTGAAGCGCTGCAGTCGGCGTTGCACGCGACCGGGCTGGGCGGCCAGAGTGGTGCCGCGCTCCCAGTAGGCACCGGGCCACAGCCAGCGACCTCCGCCGACGCGGTCGAGCAGGATCGTGAGCTGGCGCAAGGCCTGGTCAGCCGCAGCCGTTTGCTTGCGCGTCTGGGCGGTGACGAGGCCGCGCTGCGCGAAATGGCACAGGCTTTTGGGGAGGATTTGCGAGAGCGCATGCGCCTGGCGTTTATTGCCCTGAAAAAGCAGGACTGGCCCGCCACCCGCGCGCAAGCGCATGCCCTCAAGGGCGTATTGCTCACCATGACCGCGCAAAGCGCGGCCAGCCACGCCCATTCCCTTGAGAAGGCGGCTCGGGCTAACGACAGCCTGGCAGCCACGGCGGCCTTTGACAGCCTGTCGGGGGCCGCAAAAGTGGCGTTTGATAGCATACAAAATTGGTAAGACAGCACTACCCTTGTGCGCCAGCCAGCACCCGCAGGCAGCCACACCCTTCAGACTGGGATCGCGCCAAGAGCAGCATACCGGGCAGCAACCGGCGCAGTGGCAGAATTGCGCGGCATGGGCAGGCAATGCGTTGTTGGTATTGACGAAGATTTTGATTTCTGCTGTACTCGTACAGGTTAAAAACATATTGTGCAAACCGGTTTCTCAAAATTTTAATGAACACTCTCGATATTGACATCCTGATCACCGAAGTCGGCATGCGCGACGGCCTGCAAGCCGTCAAGCGCACCATGGCCACGCCAGACAAAAAGCGCTGGGTGGACGCGCTGGTGGCCGCTGGCCTGCGCGAGATCGAGGTGGCCTCCTTTGTGCCGCCCAAGCTGCTGCCGCAAATGGCCGATGCGACCGAGATCACCCAGTACGCCGCCAGCTTCCGCGGCATCAGCATCATCGGCCTGGTGCCCAACTTCAAAGGCGCGCAGGCGGCCATCGCGGCAGGCGTGCACAAACTGACCATTCCGTGCTCTGCCAGCGTAGCGCACAGCCTGGCCAATGTCCGCAAAACCCGCGAGCAGATGGTGGACGAAGTGCGCAATATCGTCGCCCTGCGAAATGAAGTCGCGCCCCATGTGAAGATCGAGGCCGGCATCAGCGTGGCCTTTGGCTGCACCCTGCAAGGCGTGGTGCCCGATGATGATGTGATTTGGCTGGTGGAGCAGGTGATCGCCGCCGGTGCAGACGAAACTGGCCTGGCCGACACCACCGGCATGGCCAACCCGGCCCAAGTGCGCCGCCTGTTTAAACGCGCCATTGCCGCCGTAGGTAAGCCGCATGTGGGCGCAGCGCATATGCACAACACACGCGGGCTGGGCATTGCTAACTGTTTGGCCGCCTACGAAGAAGGCATTCGTGGTTTTGACGCGTCCCTGGCCGGACTGGGCGGCTGCCCGCACGCACCGGGCGCCTCGGGCAATGTGGTGACGGAAGACCTGGTGATGATGTTCGAAGCCATGGGGCTGCGCACCGGCATCGACATTCAAAAACTCATCGCTGCGCGTGAACCGTTGAAGGCGGGGCTACCGGGTGAGCCGCTGTATGGCATGACGGCCGAGGCTGGGCTACCTATGGGCTTTGTCTATGCGGATGGGCGTGCACAAATTGCGGTCGGAATGTAACGCTAAAAGCGCAAAAGTAACGCCAAAAGCGCCAAAAAATGCAAATCAAAAATCGGAAAAATCATAAGGCGTACAGTTTTTTAGAGATTTTTCAAACTTTTTTTAGCGTTTTCAGCGTAATTTTTGCGCTTCTAGCGTTACCTACAACCCCTCCTCAACACAACCCATGAGTACAGAAAAAATCCTCCCCTACGCAGGCCTGCGCATGGTCGAGTTCACCCACATGGTGATGGGCCCGACCTGCGGCATGGTGTTTGCCGACTTGGGGGCCGAGGTCATCAAGGTCGAGCCGCCCAAGGGCGACAACACGCGCAATCTGCTGGGCTCGGGCGCGGGCTTTTATCCGCTGTTTAACCGCAATAAAAAATCTCTCGTGCTGGACCTGAAAACCCCCGAGGGCCGCGAGGCGGTGCTCAAACTGATTGCTACCGCCGATATCGTCAGCCACAACTTTCGCCCCGAGACCATGGCCGCGCAGGGGCTGGACTACGCGAGTTTGAAAAAACTCAACCCGCGCCTGATCTACATCGCCCTCAAAGGCTTTTTGCCTGGCCCCTACGAGCACCGTACCGCGCTGGACGAGGTGGTGCAGATGATGGGCGGCCTGGCCTACATGACCGGCCCGGTCGGCCAGCCGCTGCGCGCGGGTACCAGCGTGAACGACATCATGGGCGGCATGTTTGGTGCGATAGCGGCCATGGCGGCATTGGCGCAGCGCGAGAAAACCGGCAAAGGCCAAGAGGTGCAGGCGGCGTTGTACGAGAACAATATCTTTTTGGTGGCGCAACACATGATGCAATACGCCGTCACCGGCCAGCCCGCTGACCCGATGCCCAACCGCATCTCGTCCTGGGCGGTGTACGACGTGTTTACCGTCAAGGATGGCGAGCAAATCTTTTTAAGCGCCGTAAGTGACAAGCAGTGGGCGGTGTTTTGCGACGCGCTGGGCTTTGCAGATTTGAAAGCAGACCCACTCTACGGCAACAACAACGACCGGGTGCGCGAACGCCCCCGCCTGCTGGCGCAACTGCGCGAGCGCTTTGCCCGCTACAGCGCGCAGGAGCTGACCGATATTTTTGAGAAAAACGGCCTGCCCTACGCCCCCATCAAACGCCCGCAGGATTTGATGGACGACCCGCACCTGCTGGCCACCGGTGGCCTGACACCCATCACCCTGCCGGACGGCAAGCAGACCAACACGGTGCTGTTCCCCTTCACGCTGGACGGCCAGCGCATGGGCGTGCGCCGCAGCCCGCCCACGCTGGGCGAGCACAGTGCAGAGCTGCTGAAAATGCTAGGTTACAGCGAGCAGGATGCTACTAAACTAGGAGCTACTTACGTCCATACAGCGTAGACTACGGCCATAAATCGTCTTTAAATACGATCCGTACATGCAGTGTGGGTGCTTTCCCTGTTAGCGCGCTCCCTTCAGTTGGCGTTTAATAGATCATTGTCTGGAAACCGCATCATGACCCTCCCTTTCACGCTCCCCCGCCGTGTATTCATCAGTAGCACTGCCATGGCACTGGCCGCACCCTGCGTTTTTGCGCAAGGCGACAAAATCGTCAAATTTATCCTCCCCGTCTCGGCAGGCTCAGGCGTAGACGGCATTACCCGCGCTGCCAGCAATGCATTGGGCAAGGCGTTGGGCCAAAACGTGGTGATCGAAAACCAGCCCGGCGCAGGCGGGGTGGTGGGCACGGCCGCCATGATCAAGTCCGCCCCCGATGGGTTCACGTTGTCCATGGTGTCCAACAACCACGTCATCTATCCCAGTGTGCTCAAAAGCCTGCCGTTTGACCCGGTAGCCGACATCACGCCCATCGCGTTGATCGGTGCTACCCCCATGGTGCTGGTGGTCAACCCCAAAGTACCCGCCAATACATTGCAAGAGTTTGTCGCCCTGCTCAAGGCCAACCCCGGCAAATACAACTACGCGTCCAGTGGCAACGGCACCATATTGCATCTGGCATCTGAGCTGTTTAAAGATTTGACGGGCACGTTTTCTACCCACATTCCCTACCGCGGCTTTGGCCCCATGCTGCAAGACATCGTCAGCGGCCAGGTGGACTGGGGCGTGGGCGCACTGCCTGCGGTGGCCGGGCAAATCAAGTCGGGCAACCTGCGCGCGCTGTGCGTCTCGGCCGCCGTGCGCAGTGCGGCAGCGCCCGACATTCCAACCTCGGCCGAGGCGGGCGTTCCGCGCTATTTGGTCGAGGGCTGGTTCGCCGCCGTCGGCCCCAAGGGCATGGCAGCTGACTTGGTGCAACGCATCAACGCCGCCATCGTCACCGCCTTCAATACCGCCGAGGTCAAAGAAGCCATGGCCAAACAGGGCAACACCATCCGCATCAGCACGCCCGAGTTTGCGCAAAAGCACTTCAGGGACGAACTGGTGAAATACGCCGCCATTGTGAAAAAGGCGGGCGTGGTGCCCCAGTAAGCGGATGCCAGCGGCTCTGAGTTAAACCGCCCCGCCACGCGCCATAATGAGGGCGTGGACAAATTCAAACAACTCGAAACCTTTGCCGCCGTCGCTACCAAGGGCAGCCTCACGGCGGCGGCCCAAGCCGAAGGCGTAGCCGCAGCCATCATTGGCAGGCGCATCGACGCGCTGGAAGAGCGTCTGGGCGTGAAGCTGATGGTGCGCACCACCCGGCGCATTACCCTCACGCCTGAGGGCAATGCCTTTTTGGAAGACTGCCAACGCGTGCTGGCTGATATGGCCAACGCCGAGGCCAGCGTGAGTGCGGGCGGCGTGAAAGCCAGCGGCCACTTGCGCATCACCGCGCCCGCAGGCTTTGGCCGCAGGCACGTAGCACCCTTGGTACCGCGCTTTCGCGAGCTGCACGCCGACGTGTCGATTTCGCTCAATTTGTCCGACCGCGTGGTGGATATGGCCGCCGAAGGCTTTGACTGCGCCGTGCGCGTGGGCGACCTGCCCGACTCGCAACTGGTCAGTGTGCGCCTGGCCGACAACCGCCGCCTGTGCGTGGCCACCCCCAAATACCTGCAACAGCGCGGCACACCCAAGCAGCCGGGCGACCTGCACAAGTTTGACTGCCTCACCCTGTCCAGCGACGCATCGCAAAGCCGGGGCTGGGCCTTCACCCTCCACGGCGAGCTGCAACACCTGCGCCCCGGTGGCCCGCTCGATTGCAGCGACGGCCAGGTACTGCACGAATGGTGCCTGGCAGGCTACGGCATCGCCTGGCGCAGCACCTGGGAGGTGGACGGCGACATCGCCGCTGGCAGGCTGGTCACGGTACTGGACGAATTTGCCGCGCCGCCCAACGGCATCTACGCCGTTTTCCCGCAGCGCAAACATCTGCCGCTGCGCGTGCGGCTGTGGGTGGACTTTTTAAAGCAGCATTACGGGCAGGCCAAGTACTGGACGGTGTAGCGCTTTGACGACCAATCCACCCCCCTGGATAGAACGCGACGTGTTGCTGTGTGCAGACGATTTTGCCTATAACGCGGCCTGCTCACAGGCGATAGCACAACTGGGCGAAGCAGGCAAAATCCACGCCACCAGTGCCATGGTACTCTCGCCCCGCTGGGCGCAGGACGTTGCGCTGCTGCGCCCGCTGCGTGGCCGCATCAGCGTGGGCCTGCACCTGGACTGGACCAGTGAGTTCGCGCTGGCCGCGGGCCATGGCATGGCTTTGGGCAGCGCCCTGCTGCGTGCTGTCCTGGGCGGGTTTTCCATTGAACAGGCGCGCACGGTGATCGCACAGCAGCTGGACCGGTTTGAAGTGCACTGGGGCAGCGCCCCCGACCATATTGATGGCCACCAGCATGTGCAGCAGTTTGCCGGTATCCGTGAGGCGCTGGTGCAGGAGCTGGCGCAGCGCTATCCAAAATCCGCGCCTTGGTTGCGCATTTCCCACCCAGTCAAGGATGACAGAAGCCTTAAAGCCGTCGTATTGCGCAGGCTGGGTGCTACGCAATTAAAAGCATTGGCCGAGCAGGCGGACCTGCCCTGTCGCCCTTTTCTGGCGGGACTGTATGACTTTCGTGGCGGCCAGGCGCATTACCGTCAGTTACTTACGCAGTGGCAGCACGCAGCGCCCCGAGGCACGGTCATCATGTGCCACCCCGCGACACAGGCTGAGGCCGGGGACAGCATTGGCGCAGCCCGTGTGTGGGAATACACCGCGCTGGCGGCATGAAGTCCTGTACCTGTCCACTGCGACCATCTAACCATGTCTGAAACACGCAAGTCTTGGTGGTCGATTGTCTTTTTAACCGCCGTACTGCTGGTTTTGGCCGCGCTGCGTCCGCTGGCCCTGCCCGACGAGGGGCGTTACGGCGAGATTGGCCGCTGGATGCTGGTGTCGGGCGACTGGCTGACCCCGCGTCTGAACGGCATTCCGTTTTTCCATAAGCCCCCCTATTTGTACTGGCTCGAAGCCGCCTCGATGGGTGTGCTGGGAGTGCATCCCTGGAGCGCGCGGCTGGTGGTTGCCCTGCACGCGGCGCTGATGCTGGTCGCCAGTTACTGGGCTGTGCGCCGCATGGCAACGCAAACCCTGGCACGCCGCACGGTGTGGATGCTGGGGACCAGCCTGTCATTTTTGATTGGTGGCCAGTATGTGAACCACGACATGCTAGTGGCCGCATGGATCAGCGTGGCGTTGTGGTGCTTCGGTTTGGCATTCATGCAGGGCGACAAGCCGCATGCCGGGCTGGCACGCGCCGGTTTTGCCGCCTGCGCCTTGGGCATGCTGTCCAAGGGCTTGATTGGTTTTGCGCTGCCTGGCCTGGTGTTATTGGTCTGGTTGCTGGTCACGCGGCAAATGCGCAAGCTGCTGTATCTGCCATGGGGGAGTGGCTTGCTGATTTTTTGCGCCATCGCGTTGCCGTGGTTTGTTCTGGCGCAGATGCAGTTTGACCAGATGCTGCAATACATGTTTGGCAAGCACCATTTTGCCCGCTATACCGGCGCCACCTTCAACAATGCGCAGCCGTTCTGGTTTTATGGGGTCGTACTGGTGCTGCTGTTCTTTCCATGGCTATTTTTTGTGGTTTATAAGGCGCTAGTCCTTGTCAACAGGACGCAGGCAGCTATTGAAATAGTAGCGCCAAAGTATCTTGCCCTGCTTTGGATCTGGCTGCTGGCCATCGTCGTGTTCTTCTCGATCCCAAACTCCAAAATTGTCGGCTATGTGTTGCCCGTCATGCCCGCGCTGGCGGTGCTGGCCGTGCTGGGTTGGCAGCAGATGTTTGGCCACCGGGCGCATCAACGTCGGTGGTTTGCATGCTTGTGCGTCCTGGCCTTGGGGGTGGCCGTGGCAGCCCAGATCGCTGCCACGCGGCATACCCAAAAGCACAGCGCGCAGGATGTGGCGCAGCACTACGCCTGCCTGGCAAGCCCAGGCGACACGGTCTATGCCGTGGGCGACTTCCCGTATGACTTTCCGTTTTACGCCCAGACTACCCAACCCATGGTGGTAGTGCAGGACTGGCCCGCGCTGCGCCACAATGCGGGCGATAACTGGCGGCGGGAATTGTTTGAAGGGGCCCAATTCGATGCAGGGGCGGGCCAGTACCTGCAAACCCCCGACGTGCTGGAGACGGCAAAACTTCAAGCCCACCAATGGGTGGTGGCACCAAGGACCTTCAAGGTGAGTGGGTTTGCCCTGGTATTCGCAGGCAAAGCCTGGAATCTGTACCGCTCCGCCGCAGATGCTGAGCCAGGCCTATCTGCGAAAAGCCCAAAACCGGCTCAGCACAAAGGTCTGCCCGGCTGCCGCCACCAGCGCAACCAATAGCGCAAGCATCGACCACAGCCCCACCCCGCGCAAGAGCAGGGCAAAAATGATTTCGTTGGTCACCAACCCGGCCAGGGCGGTCGCCGCAAAGCGCCACAGACTTTGGCGCACGGTGGTGCCCGCGTCCTGAAAACTCAAGGTGCGGTGGCCCGAAAAGCTCACGCCAAAAGCGACCACAAAGCCTATCGCATTGGCGACCTCGGGCCACAGCGCAGGGGCTACGCCATGGTGCAACAATGCAAATACCGCCAGGTGCGTCAGTGCCGCCCCCGCGCCCACCGTGATAAACCATAGCCCCTGGCTCATGGCTGGTGCAGCCCAACGCCCGTGCGCGCAGCAACCAGGTAGGCGGGACGCTGCTTGACCTCGTCATAAATCCGGCCCACATACTCGGCCAGGATGCCCATGCCCAGCAGTTGCACGCCGGACAAAAACATCATGCCCGCTACAATCGTGACAAAGCCGGGTACCGCCATGCCCAGCCAAAAATACTCAACCACGACCCACAAGCCATAGCCAAGGGAGGTGATGGCTAAAAACAGGCCCAACCAAGTCATCAGGCGCAGTGGGGCGGTTGAAAACGCCAGCATGCCGGTCAGCGCCAGCGACATGCCCCCGCGTACGCCAAATTTGCTGTGCCCCGCCGTGCGCGCCAGGGGCTCGTAATCCACCGCCGCAGTTTGGAAACCGACCCAGGCGTACAAGCCCTTCATAAAGCGGTTGCGTTCGGGCAGGGCCTTCAGGGCATCGACCACCTTGCGGTCCAGCAGGCGAAAATCGCCCGCGTGGGGGGTGATTCGTACCGGGCTGTGCCAGTTGATCAGGGTATAAAACAGGTCGGCCAAGTTGCTGTACACAAACGGTTGATCACGACGGGTTTTGCGCATGGCGTACACCACATCGGCACCCTGTTGCCACTTGGTAAGCATTTCGGCTAGCCGGGCCGTCGGGTGTTGGCCATCGGCATCCATCAACACCACCACATCGCCGTGTGCAGCATCCAGCCCGGCCGTCAGCGCGGCCTCTTTGCCAAAGTTGCGAGATAGCTGCACATACACCACCTGCGGGTGCGCCGCGCACAGCCCGTGCATCACCAGCGCCGTATCGTCCCGGCTACCGTCGTCCACCACGATAACTTCAACCTGCGGGCTCAGTGCCAAAGCGGTGCGCAGCACATCCGGCACCACCTGGCCCAAGTTCAGGGCTTCGTTATAGGCGGGTAGCACGCAGGTGATGGTGGGCGTACAGGGAGTGCGAGGAAGGCGCCCAAGGGAACCCATGGTGATGGGATGGGGCGGTGCGGGGGTGTGCATGTCTGAATTAAACACGAAGTCTCTACCGGATTGCCAGCGACGGGCAAGCCGGCACTCAACGCGGCCTCATGCGGGGAGGTGGCTGGCTGGACAGCCTAAAAACGGTTCTATTTGCATATTAAGTGCAAAAATATGCCCATAGTCCTTGTCAACAGGCCGTAGGTAGCTATAATAAATATAGCAAACAGGAAATTAGCGTAGCCAACCCACCGCCAGCCACAGCGCCGTAGTCCACATCGTCAACGCCACCACCGCGTCTATTGCGCGCCACACTGCGGGCTGCGCCAGCTTGTGCGCCAGCCGCCGCGCCCCCAGGCCCAAGGCAATGAACCACAGCGCCGAACCCACCGCCGCCCCCGCGCCAAACAGCCAGTTATCCGGCCGCGCATAGGCCAGCGATGCCGTGCCAATCAGCACCGCCGTGTCCAGCCAGGCATGCGGGTTCAGCCACGAAAACGCCAGCGCCGTACCCAGCGCCTGAGCGTGGGTCGCGGGCGCACCTTGCGCTGTAGTTGACAGGACCACATGCTGGTAAGCCCACGCGCGGCGTGCCGCGCCCCAGCCGTAGTGCAGCAAAAACAAGATCGCCGCCCCGATCATCAGGCCCTGCACCATCGCCGACAAGTTGCCCAACTGCGCCAAACCTGCCACGCCAATGCCAATCAAAATGACGTCGGTGATGGCGCATGCCGCCACCGTCAGCCCCACATGCTGGCGCAGCAGCCCCATGCGCAGCACATGCGCGTTTTGCGGGCCAATGGCGATGATGAGCGACAGGCTGAGCAGCATGCCAGACAATGCGGCGGTCATACAGTGGTCCTTGTTGCAGGGTAAAGCGCGATGGTATCTGCAATCGAGTCGGAAAAAACGCATCTGGCAGGATAATCACCCCATGCCTATCTCCGTCCCGCGCGCACCCCTGCGTGTGCTGTCCCTCATCCCACCGATGACGCAGCTCAATACGCCGTACCCGTCTACCGCCTACATCACCGGCTTTTTGCGTTCGCGCGGGGTGGACGCGGTGCAGGCGGATGTGGCGTTGGCTTTGGTGCTGAAGCTGTTCTCGTTGGAAGGACTGCAATCGATCTACGCGGAGATTGACAAACAGGAGCAAACCACCGAACGCGTGGCGCTCTTCATGGATCAGTTCCCCCGCTACGCCGCCACCATCACCGCCGCCATCAACTTCCTGCAAGGCAATGACTCTACCCTGGCCCACCGCATCAACTCGCGCAGCTTCTTGCCCGAGGGTCCGCGCTTTGAGGCGCTGGAGGTGTATGTGGACGACGGGGGCGGCGACCCGCTGGCATGGGCCTTTGGCGCACTGGGCGCGCAAGACAAGGCGCGGCATTTGGCTACGCTGTACTTAAACGACCTGGCCGACGTGCTGAAAGACGCGATTGACCCGCGCTTTGAGTTTGTGCGCTACGCCGAGTCGCTGGCGGGCAGCCAACCGACGTTTGATCCGTTGGCCGATGCACTGGCCCAGCCTTTGAGCTTGGTGGACAAAACGCTGGTAGACATCGCGCTGCAAACCTTCGACCTGAACCAACCGACGGTGGTACTGCTGTCCGTGCCGTTTCCCGGCTCGGTCTACGCGGCCTTTCGCATTGCCCAGGCCATCAAGGCCCACCGCCCGCAGACCACCCTGGTGCTGGGCGGCGGCTATGTCAATACCGAGCTGCGTGAGTTGTCCGAACCGCGCGTGTTCGATTATTTCGACTTCGTTACCCTGGACGCAGGCGAGCGCCCCTTGCTTGCCCTGCTGGAGCACCTGCAAGGCAAGCGCGGTGCGCAGCGCCTGGTGCGCACCTTCACGCGCAATGCCCAGGGCCAGGTGCAGTACATCAACCTCGCCGAGCCCGACGTTCCCTTCAGCGATGTAGGCACCCCCACCTGGGATGGCCTGCCGCTGGACAAATACCTGTCGCTCTTGGACATGCTCAACCCCATGCACCGCCTGTGGAGCGACGGCCGCTGGAACAAGCTGACCGTGGCGCACGGCTGCTACTGGAAGAAGTGCAGCTTCTGCGATGTCAGTCTGGACTACATCAGCCGTTACGAGGGCACCACGGCCGAGGAGTTGGTCAACCGCATCGAGGCCATCGTCAAAGAAACCGGCCAAACCGGCTTTCACTTCGTCGACGAAGCCGCACCCCCCAAAGCCCTCAAAGCCCTGGCCGCCGAGCTGCAAGCACGTAGCACTGCCATCAGTTGGTGGGGCAACATCCGCTTTGAAAAATCATTCACCCCAGCCCTCTGCCAAGAGCTGGCCGACAGCGGCTGCATCGCCATCAGCGGCGGCCTGGAAGTGGCGTCAGACCGCCTGCTCAAGCTCATGAAAAAGGGTGTGTCGGTCGAGCAGGTGGCCCGTGTCACCAAAGGCTTCTCCGATGCTGGCATCTTGGTGCACGCCTACCTGATGTACGGCTTTCCCACCCAAACCGTGCAAGACACCGTGGATGCGCTGGAGTACGTGCGCCAGCTCTTTGCCGCAGGCTGTATCCAAAGCGGCTTCTTCCACCGCTTCGCCTGCACCGTCCACTCCCCCGTAGGCATGGCCCCGCAAGACTACGGCGTCAAACTCGTCGCCCTGCCTGAAGGCCGGTTCGCCAAAAACGACATTGCCTTCATCGACCCCACGGGCACCGATCACGACGCCCTGGGCGTGGCACTCAACAAAGCCCTGTACAACTACATGCACGGCATCGGGCTGGACAGCAATGTGCGCAGTTGGTTTGACATGAAGGTGCCTAAACCGAAGGTAGCACCGGATTTTGTCGAGCGGGCACTTGAAACTTCAGGCAACTAGCGGTTCAATAGGGGCTTGATACCCAAACCAGACAACGGCGCCTACGGATGCGCTGGATAAAGAATTTTTCAAGGAGGTCAGGCCATGCACCTAACGCGAATTGAACTGCTGCAGCGTATGCCCGTGTTCGGTGCGATCCGTGAGGACGCACTTGCCTTTTTGTTGATGCAAGCGCGTGTGGTGGAATTGCGAGCTGGCGAGTGCTTCTTCCGCGAGGGTGAGCAGACCTGCTCCATGTTTGTGCTGGAAGTAGGGCGGGTTGCGGTATTCAAGAGCTGGAAGGGGCGTGATGTGGTACTGCACGACCTGAGCGTGGGGGATTGCTTCGGCGAGATGGCACTGATGGATCTGTTGCCGCGCAGCGCGTCGGTACGCGCAGATGACGACTGCCGTGCGATAGAAATCAACTCCTCCGATCTGCACCATCTGTACCAGCGCGATGCGGAGCAGTTTGCCCTGCTACAGATGAATATCGGGCGTGAGGTGTGCCGGCGACTGCGCACCACCAATGAGTTGCTGTTCCAGGCCCGGATGGGCTTGCCCGTAAAATCAGCGCATGCAACTGGTTAAACAACAACTGCTGGCAGCGCTGGCACACTCTCTTGAACACTTAAGCCCCGGCGCGGGCGCACGCGCGGCGTTTGAGTCGCCCAAGGTGGCCGAGCATGGCGATCTGGCCTGTACGGCGGCCATGCAACTGGCCAAGGCGCTCAAGCAAAACCCGCGCGTGGTGGCGGAAAACCTGCGTGAACAGCTCCTGAAAGATGAGCTGTTTGACCACTGGGTAGCAGCCGTGGAGATTGCCGGGCCTGGCTTTATCAACATCCGTTTGAAGCCCCTGGCCAAGCAGCAGATCGTGCGCGAGGTGCTGGCTGAGAAGCAGTGTTTTGGCTACCAAAAGGACACAGGCCAGAAGATGATGGTCGAGTTTGTCTCGGCCAACCCCACCGGCCCGCTGCATGTGGGCCATGGCCGCCAGGCCGCGCTGGGCGATGCCATCTGCAACCTGTGGGCCACCCAGGGCGTGCAGGTGTACCGCGAGTTTTACTACAACGACGCGGGCGTGCAGATCGAAACCCTGGCCAAGTCCACCCAACTGCGCGCCAGGGGTTTCAAGCCCGGCGATGCCTGCTGGCCGACCGACCCGGACAACCCCGAGAGCAAGGCCTTCTACAACGGCGAATACATTGCCGACATTGCGGCCGACTTTTTGGCCAAAAAGACCGTGCAGGCCGATGACCGCCACTTTACCGCCAGTGGCGAGGCCGATGATATCGACAGCATTCGCCAGTTTGCCGTGGCCTATCTGCGCCACGAGCAGGATCTGGACTTGAAGGCTTTTGAGGTCAAGTTTGACAACTACTATTTAGAGTCCAGCCTGTACACCAGCGGCCGGGTAGACATTACCGTCAAGCACCTGATCAACGCCGGCAAAACCTATCTGCAGGACGGCGCACTGTGGCTTAAAACCACCGACTACGGCGACGACAAGGACCGCGTGATGCGAAAGTCAGCCCCTGACGGCGCAGACGGGCGCAAAGGCGAGGGCGGCTACACCTACTTTGTGCCCGATGTGGCCTACCACCTGGCCAAGTGGGAGCGCGGCTATACCCGCGCCGTCAACATCCAGGGCACCGACCACCACGGCACCATCGCCCGCGTGCGCGCAGGCCTGCAGGCCGCTGGCCAGGGCGTGGCTGCGGGCTACCCCGACTATGTGCTGCACACCATGGTGCGCGTCATCAAAGACGGCGAAGAGGTCAAAATCTCCAAGCGCACGGGTGGCTACGTCACGCTGCGCGACCTGATCGAATGGACCAGCAAAGATGCCGTGCGCTTCTTTTTGCTGTCGCGCAAGCCCGATACCGAATACACCTTTGACGTGAATCTGGCGGTCGCCAAAAACAACGACAACCCGGTCTACTATGTGCAATACGCGCATGCCCGCATCTGTTCGGTGCTGGCGGCGTGGAAAGACAAAGACGGTGGCGATGAAAGTGCTTTGATCGATACCGACCTCAGCCCCCTGAACACCCCCGCCTCACAGGCCCTCATGCTCACCCTGGCCAAATACCCCGACATGCTGAGCGCCGCCGCGCAGGGCTTTGCCCCGCACGATGTGACCTTCTACTTGCGCGAGTTGGCCAGCCAGTACCACAGCTACTATGATGCCGAGCGCATTTTGGTGGGCGACGCTGTCGTGAAAAAAGCACGCTTGGCACTGGTAAGTGCCACGGCCCAGGTGCTGCGCAATGGCTTGGCCGTGTTGGGGGTCTCCGCACCCACTAAGATGTAGGGTATGGACATGAATCAATTGACACTATCAAGCAAACTTCGCGGCGGCACCATGCTGGGCATGATCATTGGCGTACTGGTCGGTCTGGGCGCTGCCCTGGCCGTGGCCATCTACGTAGCCAAAGTCCCCGTACCCTTTGTCAACAAAAGCCAGCCTAGAGCCGCCGACCAAGATGCGGCCGAGGCGAAGAAGAACAAAGACTGGGATCCTAACGCGCCCCTGTATGGCAAGAACCAGGGTAAAAATCCAGCAGCGGTGGCACCCGGCGCAGCAGGCACAGGGCCTACCGTCATGGCGGCACCCGCTCCCAGCAAAACGCCGGGTGATAAAGCGCCAGTGGCGGCACCAACGGTGGCAGCCCCTACCGCGCCAGTGGCTACTACGCCCAAGCCCGCTCCCGTTATCAAGCCCGGCAGTGCCGATCCCTTGGGTGATCTGGCCAAAGCCAAAACGGCAGGTGCGGCCGGGTCAACCGCTGCAGGGGCTGACCCGTTTACCTATTCAGTGCAAGCGGGAGCCTACCGCACGCCGGAAGATGCTGAAACGCAGCGCGCCAAGCTGGGCATGCTGGGTTTCGATGCCAAAATTACCGAGCGCGAGCAGTCGGGCCACACGGTGTACCGGGTGAGGGTAGGCCCGTTTGACAAGAAAGAAGAGGCCGAAAAGGCCAAGGAGAGGCTCGATGGCAACGGTGTGGATACCGCCTTGGTACGGGTGCAGCGTTAACCTGACCATGTGAGCCAGGGAACCTTAGCGCAAAGCCTCAGGTCAGTAGAGTCATTGTTAATCTGGCCGCGTGTCGGCTCTGGAGTGTGAAATATGTTGCGTCGTGATTTTTCTTATGCTTTGGCTGCCACAAGCGCGGCCGCTCTGTGCATGCTGCCCACCGCGCAGGCGCAAACGCCACGCCCCTTTCAAGACGGTGTAGATTACCTCACCTTGGACAAACGTGCACCCGCAGATGCCGGCGCCGGCAAGATTGAAGTCGTCGAGTTTTTTTGGTACAGCTGCCCGCACTGCAACGCGTTTGAGCCCAAGCTGGAAGCCTGGGTGAAAAACCTGCCTAAAGATGTCGTGGTGCGCCGCGTGCCGGTTGGTTTCAGGGAGGAGTTTATCCCCCAGCAACGCCTGTTTTACACGCTCGAAGCCATGGGCAAGCTGCCCGAGCTGCATGCCAAGGTGTTCTACGCCATCCATGTGGAAAAACAAGTGCTCAACACCCAGGCCAGCATCGGTGCGTGGATAGAGAAACAGGGCGTGGACAAGACCAAGTTTGATGCGCTGTATAACTCCTTCAGCGTTTCCACCAAAACGCGCAAGGCTACCCAGTTGCAAGATGAATTCAAGGTAGATGGCGTGCCCGCCTTGGGCATTGCCGGGCGGTTTTATACCTCGGGCTCGGTAGCGCAAACGATGGAGCGTGCACTGACGGTGACCGACTTTTTGCTTGAGCAGGTACGCAAAGGCCGTTAAACGTCAGCAGACTGCACACAGAGGGCGAACCCGAGGGTTCGCCCTTTTACATTGGGTCACGCGCGGGCGGCTCAATGCGCTATCCTCTAGCCTATGACCGAGCCCACCGATCCCGTCTCTGCTACCAAGGTGGCCGACCCCTCGCTGCTCGACCGCGATGTGGCCGAGCTGGCACGGCGCAACCCTGGCAGGTTTTGGCTGGTGCTGGCCGTGCTGGCTGGGCTGGTGCTGATGGGGCTGTCGGCCTGGCGCCAGGGCTGGTTCACGCCCACCACGCATTTGTTTGTGCAGTTGCCCGGAGCGGTGGGTGTGCAGGTAGGCACGCCCGTCAAGCTCAAGGGCTTCAAAATTGGCGAGATCGACAATATTGACCTGGAGCCCAACCTGAATGTGAAGGTGCGCATGCGTGTGGTGCAAGAGCGTCTCAAATTGCTCAGCGCCGATGCCAGCGCAAAGTTTGGCCGCGACGGACCGATTGGCGGCAGATTCATTGACATCGTGCCTGGCCCGTTGGAGGGTAAACGGATGGAGGCAGAAGCTACGCTTCCGATGGACACCGGCAATGAACTCGAAGACGTGATGGGCACCGTGAAGGTGGCGATTGAAAAACTCGCCTCAGCCATCGCCAAGGTCGAGCCTATTTTGGATGACACCAAAAAACTCACCGGCGAAGCCAGCGAAATGCGCAAAGATATCCGCAGCTCGGTCACCACGGTATTGGGCAATATGGAGACCATGAGCGGACAGTTCAAACAGATGGGAAACTCCGCTGCCAAAGTGGCGGGCAAGATCGATGGCGACCGCGTCGCTTTGGTGGCCGATATGCAGAAAATCCTGGCCCAGGCCAACGCCGCCGCCGACAGTGCGCGCCTGGCACTCAAAACACTGGAGCAGGATATGCCCCAAGTTACGGCCAAAACCAAAGCTGCGCTGGACAATGCAGGCGATGCCACCCGCAATGCCGTCGATGCCACCAAGAGCGCGGCAGAGGCCACCAGCAACGTCAAGCAAACCACGGCCGATGTGCAACAAATCGTGCGCAGCTCGCGCCAGGACATTCCCCCTGCCATTCGCGCTGCCCGCACTGCCACGCAAGATGCGGCAGACATCACCGACGGCATCAAACGCTCCTGGCCGGTCTCGGGCATGGTCAAGCCCGCGCCCGAGGGTAATTTGCCGCTGGACAGTTTTGAGGGGCAAAAATGACCACGGCTTTGCCCATGCTGCGCCCCATGGCTAAGTGGATAGGGGTACTGTCAGCTATATTTTTAGTAGCTGCTTGCGCAAGTTCTACGGGCGTAAAACAGCAAAATGCACTGATCAACGCGGCTCAAAATATGGAGCGCCGCGCCGCGCAATCCTTTGCCGCTGGGGATGCCGACAGTGCCGCCAGCACCTACGAATCTGCCGCGTTGGTGTACGAATCCCTGGCGCTGGCCGAACCCATGGCGCGCGCCCGTTTGTCGGCGGCGCGGGCGGTGGCTGAGGTCGGCAAGCCAGAGCAGGCCATGGCCATCGTGCACGCCGTGCTGTCGCAAGCCCAAGGCCTCAGCCCCGCTACGCAGATCGTGGCGCATGGCCGCGCCGCTGCCTTGTACTTGGCCCAGGGCCGTGATTTAGCCCAAGGCAGTGTCCCATCCGCCGCCAGCACGACAGGGGCTGCCAGCGCACCGTACTTGGCCAGCGCCACCACCCATTGGCAAAGCGCCAGCGCCTTGTGTGCCCAGACCTGCGCAGAGCAGGCGACCTTGGGGGTACTGCGCGCGCGCATCGACCTGGCCCAGGGCAACGCCAGTGCCGCCGTGCAAAGTGCCAGCGCCGCCCTGGCCGTCGCCCAGACCCAAAAAGCCGCCAACGCAGAGCAGGCCAATGCCCTGCGTGTCCGTGCCCAGGCGCACAGCGTGATGAGCCAACACGCGCAAACCGTGGCTGATGCTGCAGCCGCCCTGGCTCTCGACCAAGACGCTGGCAGCGCAGCGCGCGTACAGCTTGATTTGCAGCTGTTGGCCAAAGCGCACGCGGCCTTGGGTAATGCAGACCAAGCCGCGCGGTATGCGCAGCTGGCCACCCGTGCCCAGGCGGCCAGCCGCGCCTTGCAAGAAGGAGCCCCGTGACATGGCAGAGCAAGAGCACATCAAACTCAGCCTGAACGCGCTGCTCATGAGTCCGGCGCGAACGCGCTGGTTTGCGCTACGCGAGCTGTGGCTGTTTCGCGGTTACTGGCGCTTGCCGCAAGAGCGCATCGCCATGCGGGCCGAGCGGGACAAAGAACTGTACGAGACGCTGCCCATCGTCGTGGTGCTGGCCCTGGTGGCCGGGGCGCTGATGTTTGTGGTGCTGCCCTCGTCCCTCAAAGAGCAGTCCAACAGCGTGCTCACCAGCTTGTGGCCCATGTTTGTGGTGCAGGCCGCACCGATGATTTGTGCCCAGTCCATGGCCATGCAAAACGCACCCACCATTGCACTGCGCCTGGCAGAGGGACATCACCAAGGGGAGTTTTCTGACGACTTGCAGCAGCGCAGCCAGCAGGTCGCGCGTCTGGCCGTGCCGTGGATCGTCGCACATGCATTGGTCTGCGCGGCGGCCACCTGTTTGCTGGTGCTCTTTACACTCGGTTTTGGTCTGCTCTCGGGCTTTGTCTTGGCCGTGGGCGACCTGCGCACCACCATGGATGTGGTGTTTGCCAGCGTACCGCCGCTGGTGTGGGTGCGGGCCGGTTTTTCGTCCCTTTTGCTCGGTGCCGTATGTGTGCTGGCAGCCGTACTGTTTGCCTGGCCCACCGGGGCCACCCAGCACAGTGCCCAGCATTCTCACCGCACCGGCCTGCGCGCCATGCTGACGGCCTCGGTAGCCTGTGCTGGTACGGGCATGTTCATGAACTGGGTGGCGGGTTTGCTCGGCTGGAACGGGCTGGTGTCATAGTACCCTGCTAGACCACAAGTGCCGCGCTGGTCAATTCTTTCC
>CAVZHO010000006.1:0-400416 GCA_963775085.1 uncultured beta proteobacterium | reverse complement strand
GGCGTGGGAACATACCCAATAGTCTTGCAACTTCGTATTGTAGCGCGGGTTGACCCTAGGTTCGTCCTTCAATACCCCTAACTTAGTGGGACCGGCCGTCATTTGCTCGTTGGCCGGCCCTGCGCCAGCATGGCACGCATGTCTTGCATTGACACAGCTGACTCCGAGCTGACTTTGATGCGCGGACGGGGCTTGAAGGCGTGGCCGTAGATGATTTCAAAGGTCAGGCCAATGCTGCCATCGCCACTGGCAGCGCCCAGTCGCTCCGCCATGCCCGCCTCCAGCCGGGTGCGGTAGCCGCGCCCGCGCAGGCCAGCAAAGCGCTGCGGATGCAGGTTGCGGCCGAGGCCGCGCAACTCCTGCAGGGCCCGCGCCGGGCTGGCAAAGCGCAGCACCATGCGCTCCATGTCCATCACCGGCTCGGCAAAGCCAGACTGCACCAGCATATCGCCCCAATCGTGCATATCAGTAAAGGTATGGCTACAGGGCCCCCAGCCTGACCCGTGGTACAGCGCCCGCAGCTCGCGCACCGTATCGGGGCCCAGGCAGGAGAACATCAAAAAACCGTCCACACCCAGTGCGTGGCGCCACTGTGCAATCAATGCCATCGGGTCGGCCTGGGTATGCAGCAACATATTGGCCCACACCATGTCGATTGCGCCCTCCTCTGGCAAACCTGCCCGCAGCATTGTGGATTGCCAGCGGGCGCGGTGCCACCAGGGTTTTGCTATAGATTGAATAGCTTCTTGCGCCCTGGTGACAGGGACTTCAACCATATAACAAGGTGAATTGGGGTATTGCAGTGCGATTTTTTGATGGGTTTGCAAACCACCCCGCACTGCGGCCCAATGCGCCCAAGTCCGGGGAATTTTTTTAATCCACTGCAAACGCTCTTGCATGCGGCTACCCACTTCTTCGTGCAGCCAAGGTGCCTGCAAATTATTGTCGATCCCGCAGACACGCTCCCAGTGTGCTGCAGCCAGAGGGTCAATGGTGGGAGGACGAAGATCAGGCATGGTTTAGGATGTGAAGAATGGACGGGGCCGCAGGGTAGCTGCGGTGCTGCAAGTATATTGTTGTTACTCGCAGGTACACCTGCCCATTGCCGTCACTTTACTAGCACCAACTGGGCTTCTTTCTTACCGGCTATCCATGATTTCTCGCCTGCTCGCACTCACCGCCAGCGCTTTGCCCAGCCAGTGCGCAGTGTGCCACGCCTGGGCACGCGAGCGTGTCTGCCCTGACTGCGTGCAGCGCTTTACACCTACTGCGCCGCGCTGCACAGGCTGCGCATTGCCGCTGACGGGCACTGCTACGCATTGCGGTACCTGTTTGCAACACGGCAGCGCGCTGGACGCATGCCTGGCCGCTGTGGACTATGCCTACCCCTGGGATGGCATTCTGGCGAAGCTCAAGTTTGCCAGTGGCAACGGTGTCAGCCCCGATCCAGCCTTTGCCCGCACACTCGCGACCATCATGCGTCAACAACCCGCCATACAGCTTGCGCTACAGCAAGCCGACTGGGTACTGCCCATTCCCCTCTCCCAACCAAGGTTGCGCCAGCGTGGCTTTAACCAAGCACTGGAAATTGCCAAATACCTGCTTCATCCACAGGTTGGCCAATCCAGCTGCCATACACGCCTGCAAGCGCAGCTTCTGCTGCGTACCCGGGATACGCCTGCGCAAGTGGGCTTGATACGCGAGCAGCGCCTGCGCAACATGCTGCACGCTTTTGCACTGGAGCCGTCTTTGGCGACCCAGATACAAGGCGCGCGCATTGTGCTGGTCGACGACGTAACTACCACCACGGCCACACTGTCAGCTGCTGCGAGTGCCCTGCGCGCCGCAGGTGCCAGCCAGGTGGTGGGAATGGTATTTGCCCGCACACTCTTGGAAATTTGAGCCTTCCCTCACATTCAACGCAGAAGACTAACGATATGACAGCTATAATGGAGAGCTTTGCTGACATCATCCTCAAACCCCTAGGAACCAAAATATGGCATCTACCAAACCCAAGAAAAAGAACCCACGCCTCGCGTCGGGCCGTAAACGCGTCCGTCAGGACGTGAAAATCAACGCAGCCAACACCTCGCTGCGCTCGAAATACCGCACTGCGGTGAAGAACGTAGAAAAAGCCGTTGTCGCTGGCGACAAGGCCAAGGCCACTGAACTCTTCGCCAAAGCGCAAGCCATTGTGGACACCGTTGCAGACAAAGGCATCTTCCACAAAAACAAAGCTGCTCGTGACAAGAGCCGCCTGTCAGCCAAGGTGAAAGCCCTGGCCCTCGCGAAGTAATACGCGTTCACACTACGCGTTCAACTTCGCACCCAAGCCCTGACCGGCCCAGCCAGTCAGCCGTTTGATCCGGGTGCGCTGTTCAGCAAAGAAAAAGCAAAACGCCGTCGCAAGACGGCGTTTTGCTTGGCGCCACAAAATCCAGGTGGCATATCTGCGTGCAAGAAATACGTCCTGATTTTCCATGCCTGCGGTCAGCCCTTAAACCAGCACATACAACGTTACATGGTTGAAACTGGCAGTGCTAGAATTACACAATTAGTACTCACTCAAATCATCCAAATATGAATGTTAATTTGCCATGGAGCCGACAACAGATCGTTGTCTTGGCATCGCTAACCCAGATCACCCAGCTATACCAGCTGCTTGGTGAAAAGGCGGCGATTCACATTCATATGAGCACAGGCCAACTTAAAGAAAAGGCAATGAGCCAAGGCGGGCGTATTTTTCCCAGTGCCAGTCACCAGGTGTTGGCCGTATTTGGCAGCCCGCGCAAAGCGGTTGATTGGATCGAGCAAATACCGACCGATCTATTGGTCATGGCGGCAGCCCAAGAAATTGCGCCATTCGCACCCACCGCTGTGATTGCCTTTGATTGCGCTGACACCAATGAGATTGAAAGTGCATTGCATTCGGCAGCAGTACCTCGTCTGGAGCGTTTGCTATGGGGTCGCACAGATGAAGTGGTTTTTTTGGACAACGTCATACCGATCCTTCCAGACGAACTTAAGGGCCGCATCACACGTGTTGCGGCGCCTCAGGGATTGGGTACCACGTGGCGTATTGGCATTAAAGAATCCTCCATCATGGCGCCCACCGTAGCGCAGTCTCGCCGTGCCGACCCTGCTTCGGCCTCATCTGCATCCATTGCGGCTACCAGCAACGCCCACGTGCGCCATATACTGCGTCTGGAAATGCTGGATCGCAAACTTGAATTAAACGGCCACGACCAGCCACTGATCGTGGGCCGCAATGTGGCCGACGGCATGTCGATCCCCGACCCGCGCGTGTCCCGTGTGCACGCGCGCATTGAACCGCGCGGCGACCATTTTGCGGTCATTGACCTGTCCAGTAACGGCACCTGGGTGCAGTTTCAAAATCAGCCAGCCTCCGTGGAGTTGCGTCAGCAGGAATGCCTGCTGCGAGGCAATGGGGTGCTGAGTTTTGGAGCCGAACCGAATGATTTTTCAGCCCCAACGGTCGGCTTTTCTGTGGCGATCTCTACAGGCTCGGGTAATACAGCCTTCAGTTCCTTGGGCCTCGACAGTATGGTCACACGCCAAGCCGGTTTGCCTAACAATTAATCCTTGAGCAAGCAAGCTTCGACCACCTGAAGCTCGTTGTCCCGCGCAAAATTCATCACGAAATCCCAGGCCATGGGCTCGGCATCACGCAGGTCGCGGTGTACCACAACGCACTTCACATCGCCCAAGTTGGTCGGCAGGCACCATTCCGAGTAGCTCAAATGCGAGCCCGGCACGGCCCCACCGGGGCGAAACGGACTCATCACACCGCACAAGCGCTCGGACCAGTCGCTGGGGCGAAAGGTTTTGCCGTCTTTGGTGATGCCTTGGATAAAGACTTGTTTGGAGCTGAAGGTCGCCATAGTGTTCTGGACAGTGCGCAGGCACCAGGATCGCCAGTTCTGCATTGCTCAGGTATTCTATCTTATATAAGACATGAGCACTGGTAAACCCTGGTTAATCGCTTTGACAGAATGCATGCGTTCGTGCATCACTGTCATGCAAAAGCATCGATAGCCATGTGGCCCAAATGCATTCGCAGCGCCTAAAATCAACCTTTATAGACTCAATCAGTCGATCGAGCTTGCTTTGTTTTTTTCGCTATTGCTTTAGGACTCACCACCATGACCACTCCCACAGTCACTCCGCCCAGCCAACCCCATGTGATGAACACCTATGGCCGCTTGCCCATTGCGTTGTCGCACGGCCAGGGCTGCCGGGTGTGGGATGTGAATGGCAAGTCGTATCTGGATGCGCTGGGCGGCATAGCAGTCAATACCCTGGGCCACAACCACCCTAGACTTGTACCTGCGCTGCAAGACCAGATCAGCAAAATCATCCACAGCAGCAACTACTACTTCACTCCCAATGCCGAAAAACTGGCGGCAAAGCTAGTCGAACACAGCGGCATGACGAATGTGTTTTTTTGCTCCACCGGGTTGGAGGCCAACGAGGCGGCTCTCAAACTGGCGCGCAAGTTTGGCCACGAAAAAGGCATCGAGCGCCCCGAAATCGTGGTGTACGAAAAGGCCTTTCATGGTCGCAGTATTGCCACCCTGTCGGCCACCGGCAATGAAAAAATTCAAAAAGGCTTCGGCCCTTTGGTGGGCGGCTTTATCCGCGTGCCAGTTAACAATATCGAAGCGCTAAAAAAAGCCACGGAAGGAAATAACAACGTCGTCGCCGTGTTTTTTGAAGCCATCCAGGGCGAAGGCGGCGTTAATGCCTTCCATATGGACTACCTACGTGATGTGCGCAAGCTGTGCGACGCGCGCGACTGGCTCTTGATGATCGATGAAGTGCAGTGCGGCATGGGCCGTACCGGCAAATGGTTTGCCCACCAGTGGGCAGGCATCAAACCCGACGTCATGCCCCTTGCCAAAGGCCTGGGCTCGGGCGTGCCCATCGGCGCAGTAGTGGCAGGCCCCAAGGCCGCCAACATCTTTGCCCCAGGCAACCACGGTACCACCTTCGGCGGCAACCCGCTGGCCATGCGGGCGGGCGTGGAGACGATCCGCATCATGGAAGAGGACAACTTGCTGAACAACGCCTTCGTCGTCGGCGGGCATCTCAAGGCCGCACTGACACGCGAGCTGGCAGGCGTGGCCGGAGTCAAAGAGGTACGCGGCAGCGGCCTGATGATTGGCGTGGAACTGACCAAGCCCTGCAGCGCGCTGGTAGGCCGCTGCGCCGAGGCCGGCCTACTGATCAGCGTAACGGCCGAGACCGTAGTGCGTATGGTGCCACCGCTCATTTTGACCAAGGCCGAGGCAGATGAAATCGTGGCTACCCTGGTGCCTTTGATAAAGGCCGTTTTGCTGGAAAATCAAAACTGACATGAAGCACTACCTCCAATTCAACGATCTCACTGCCGAAGAGTACCAGCACATCTTCGCCCGCGCCAGCGAGATCAAACGCAAGTTCAAGGCCTACGAAAAATACCATCCGCTAGCCGACCGCACGCTGGCGATGATTTTTGAGAAAGCTTCTACCCGCACCCGCGTGAGCTTTGAGGCGGGCATGTACCAGCTGGGCGGCAGCGTGGTGCACCTCACCACCGAAGGCAGCCAGCTGGGCCGTGCCGAGCCGATCGAAGACAGCGCCAGGGTCATCAGCCGCATGGTCGACATCGTGATGATCCGCACCTTTGAGCAAACCAAAATCGAGGCCTTTGCCGCGCACAGCCGCGTGCCCGTCATCAACGGCCTGACGAATGAGTTTCATCCCTGCCAGATCATGGCCGACATCTTTACCTTTGAGGAGCAACGCGGAAGCATAAAAGGCAAAACCGTGGCCTGGGTGGGTGACGGCAACAATATGGCCAACACCTGGCTACAGGCCGCCGCCATCCTGGGCTTCAAAGTCAACGTCAGCACCCCACGCGGCTACGAGATTGACCCTAAGTTACTAGGCAATCTAGGCATCAGCCAAGCAAAGAAAAGCATAAATAGCTACCAGTTTTATAACAATCCGCATGATGCCTGTAAAGGCGCAGACCTGGTCACCACCGACGTATGGACCAGCATGGGTTTTGAAACCGAAAACGCTGCGCGTAAAGTGGCCTTCAACGATTGGTGCGTGAGCCAGGCCATGATGCAAAGCGCCCAGCCCAACGCCCTGTTCATGCACTGCCTGCCCGCACACCGCGGTGAAGAAGTCGAGGCCGCTGTGATTGACGGTCCGCAGTCGGTGGTGTGGGATGAGGCCGAGAACCGCATGCATGTGCAAAAAGCCTTGATGGAATATTTGCTTCTGGGCAAGGTCTGAGTCCGGGCCAGTCCAGCGGCCTGCCGCCACCGCGCTAGGAGACAAATGCTACGGCCGCAACCGGCGGCAAATGGGTACTGATGGCTTGCCACGACTCACCGGCGCTCTCACTCACCCACACATTCCCGGTGGTCGAAGCCATAGCCAAGGTGTGGCGGTCAGATGCGACATCCAAACCATGGCGGTACACCAGATCGTAGGCATGCTCTTGCGGCAGGCCGTGGCGAAACACCTTGAACGTCTGGCCACCGTCGTCGGTGCGCAACACGCACATGCGCGCATGGGGTGCGTAGCGGTGCGTGTCGGCCTGCGCAGGCACCCACCAGGCGCGCAACGGGTTGTGTGGATCGGCCAGCACGGTAAAGCCAAAGTCGCCCACCTCGGGCGGCGTGGGCAGGCGACTGAAGTGCTGTCCGTGGTCGCTGGAGCGGTAGATGCCTTCATGCAATTGCAGCCACATCACATCGGGCTGCGCGTGGCACATACTGATGCGGTGCGGGTCTTGACCATTGGGCTCGTGGGCCAGCTCAGGCGGCACGTAGCCCGCCACCAGGCCCTGGCCGACCAGTTGCCAGCTAGCCCCAGCATCGTGCGTACTCCACACGCCGCCGCAGGAGATGGCCGCCGTCACATGTTGGGGGTCACGCGGATCGATGATCAGGGTATGCAGGCCGGGGTAGTCGTTACCACCGCCCATCCACACCTTGCGCCGCTCGTCGCGCCAGAAACTCTCGCACAGATGCCATGTCTTCGCCTCATCGTCGCTATAAAACACAGCAGCGGGCATGCAGCCCGCCCACAGGCGCGCTCCCTGCCGCAAGGGGCTGACAGCCAGTGCCCAGACCATCTCGACCGACCAGGGCGTGGCATCGTCGACCCACACACCTTGGGTGGGTTTGGGCGGAAAGGCGGGCGTGCTGACTTCACGCCAGTGCTGCCCCTGATCCTCGCTGCGGTGCAGTTTGACTCCAAAATGCCCCAGGCGCAACGCGGCATACCAGGCACCCGTGTGCGGGTCGGTCAGCGTCTGCGTCACCGGCTCGCCGGCAAAATGGTGGGCCGTGATGTCCCAACGGCCTGCGGCGCGTTGGCTTAACTCGAGCAAGCCCTTGCGGGTACTGAGCATTAGGCGGTGCATATTAGTCTCCTTGGGCGGTTACTGGGTGAACTGCGTCGCTCTGGCTGACTTGCTGTAGGGTCTAGCCCCCGGTCAGGCACTGGATCACCAGCACCTTGTCACCAGCGGTGATGGGGCGCTGCAATTGGTGGCGCGGCAGGTGCAGCGTGTGGTTGACAAACACTGCCACATGCTTGCGAACATGTCCCTGATCGTCCAGCACATAGCTGCGCAGACCCGGCTCGCGCAGCAAAGCACTCTCCAATACCTGCGCCAGACTACCCGGCGGTACAGACTGCGCCGGGCAGGGCTTGTGGCGTTGCAATGAGGCAGCAAATTCAACCATGACCATGGCCATCACTTTAGCCGCTTGGGTACAGCTTGCCAAGCGTCTATTGGCTCTGCAAAAAAAGCGACCCCTGACTGATCTGCCAGAGGCCGCTAGTGCCCGCGTAGCGGACTGATCGTCGCTAAACGTCAATCATTGCTGCGCTGCGGGTACTCGCTCCACTTGGGCGGCGGGGTAGCGCTGCGTTTCTCGATCCGCTGGTTCAGGGTTTTGCCCTTGATGCCGTTGACCGCCTCGGTGGTCATGGCGAACTGCAAGGTGGCGTAAGCCACGGCATCGGCGTTCACGTCCAGGGTGGTCAGGTTGATGTTGGCAAAGTTGTCGCAGGCCTGGTGATAGCAGGGGTCGTAGGCCGTGCCTGCCGTGCCGCCCCATAGCGCGGCTTCGGCGGCGGTTTTGATACCTTCTGCTCCGGTAAACAGCCCACCAGCGGGTATACCTGCCGCGATGAACGGGCCGTAGTCGGAGCGGCCATCAAAGTCGGTACCTTTGAAGGGCAGGTTGCGCTTGGTGTAGTAGGTCTCGAAGGTTTTCTCGATGGCGGCCGAGCCGTCCGGGCCGGGGCCTGCGCCCACCGCATCAGAGTTGTCGCCGTCATACACAAAGAATACTGGGTTGGGCGAGCCGATCATGTCGAAGTTCAGGTACAGCGCGATACTGTCCCTCTCGGCCTGCGGCAGGGCTTGCACATAGCGGGTGGAGCCGACCAGACCGGACTCTTCCGCACCCCACAGGGCAAAGCGCAGCTTGTTGCGCGGTTTGACCTTGGCCATCTGGCTGGCCACCTCCAGTATGGCGGCGCTGCCCGAGCCGTTGTCCTGGATGCCGGGGCCGGCATCGACCGAATCGAGGTGCGCACCGACCATCACCACGTTGTTCGGGTCGCCGCCTTTGGACTCGGCAATCAGGTTGCTGGTGGTGGCGGTGCCGCGAAGCGTGCTGGCCTTCAGCGCCAGCACCAGGCCCGGCGTAGCGGCCAACTGCTGGCCGACGGTTTGCAGCACCGCCGTCACGACGACATTGAGCGTGAAGCCCTCGCCCAGCGTGCCGTTGAGCGGGCCGGGCACGTTGTTGTAGATCACCACGCCCGAGGCACCGGCAGCCTGCGCGTTGGTGGCCTTGCTGGCAAAGGTGCAGGCCCCCCGACTGATGAGCGCGATGTTGCCGGCGGTAAAGCCGGCAAAGTCGGCGGTGTTGCAACCCGTCACGGTAGGCAGCACGCTGACCGTCGCCGTTACATTTCCACTGCCGGAATAGCTCATGAGGATGGTATCGACAGGTCCGCCGGGTGCGGGGGCCACCTGCGCCAGACGGGTGCCGGGCACCTGGATGAAGGACTGGAACTGAAACTCCTCTCGCGTGACGCTATAGCCTGCATCACGAAACACTTTTTCAGCGTAATCAGCCGAGGCATCAAAGCCCGGCGTACCCGAGGTGCGGATGCCGTTATTCGCATCGGCGATATCTTGCAGCCTTCGCTGGTGCGCGCGTACACCGTCCACGGTGACGCATTTGAGCAGCTTGCGGAAGGTATTGTTTTTGCGCTCCATACATTCCTTGCGCGCCTCCTGTGCATCGTCATCGTCCTCGCGCTCCAGCTCCTGCATGGCTTTTTGGTGCGCCTGCTCAGCTGCAGTTTTGAGTTGCACCGCATCGGCACTGATACCACTGATGTCACCGCCGCCGCCGCCGCAGGCTACCACCACCACGGCCACCAGTGCCCCCAGACCTGCACCGAGCCAGGCACGGACGCGCCTGGGTTGGTTGTTATCGGTTAAGAACATATTTCACCTCAACTACTCTGTGTGAAGGTACATCCGTGTGCACTCATGGCACGATGCCGTCCGCAGCCTGTACCGTGGAACTGCGCGGGGGTGCAAGATAGCACCATCTCTGGGTCAAATCCAGACAAACACAAAAGTGTTACTGCTATCACGCGGCTTAACACAATGGTAGTGGGCGGCTTTATGGATTAGGATGGCACTCTCTGCCCCTGAACCACCATTTCCTCCTGGAGACAGATGCGTCAGGAAAACGCAAATTGCGCAAAATTGAATTTTTTGCTTACGCACTCACCTCCCATACCATTAGAGAACTTGCCGCATGATTGACAGCCCCTGCACCCACTGCGGTGCCTGCTGCGCCAGCTACCGGGTGGACTTCAGCATCTGCCAATTGCAAAGCGTGGGCGGCAGCGTGCCCGACGGGTTGACGGTGGATGTCAACGCCAGCACCTGCCGCATGCGTGGCACCGACCATGTTCCCATCCGCTGCGCAGCGTTGTCCGGCAAGGTCGGCACCAAGGTAGCCTGCGGCATCTATGAATGGCGGCCTAATCCCTGTCACGAACTGGAGGCTGGCTCGGATGCCTGCGAGCGTGCCCGGGCGCTGCATGGACTACCCACTTTAGACGCTTCGAATAAACCTCTATCGCTACCGTATTAGCAGCCTACTAAGGCTACCTTTGCAATTTATGACGCGTCCCACCTTTGTCCCAGATTTAGCCCATTGCCAAGCACTGGACGCGGCTGACCCGCTGCGCAGCTTGCGTGACCTGTTCCACCTGCCCCAAGGGGTGATTTACCTGGACGGCAATTCGCTGGGCGCGCTGCCCAAGGCCACGCCCGCGCGCTTAGCACAGGTGATTGCTGAGGAATGGGGTGTGGGCCTGATTCGCAGCTGGAATACGGCAGGCTGGTTTGGGTCGCCACAGCAGGTGGGCGACAAGATAGCGCGGCTGATTGGCGCGCGCCTGGGTGAGGTAGTCGCCACCGACAGCACCTCCATCAATCTGTTTAAAGTACTAAGTGCTACTATTTCAATAGCTAATAACGTCCACAGCACATGGACTAGGCGCATAAATAACAGTAAGAATGTGCTTTTATCCGAGCGCAGCAACTTCCCGACAGATCTGTACATTGCGCAAAGCCTGTGCACACAACATAACCTGCAATTGAGACTGGTGCAGGCCCACGAGCTAACCGATGCCATCACCGAAGATGTCGCCATTGTGCTGCTGACGCAGGTGCATTACCGCAGCGGCGCGATGCACGACATGGCAGCAGTGACCGCGCGGGCGCACGCAGCGGGCGCGCTCACAGTATGGGACTTGGCACACAGCGCAGGCGCGGTGCCCATCGACGTGCATGCGGCCAACGCCGACTTTGCCGTGGGCTGCGGCTACAAATTTTTGAACGGTGGCCCCGGTGCACCTGCCTTTGTATGGGCGCACCCACGCCATGTGAATGCTGCCGCGCAGCCGCTGGCAGGCTGGTTTGGCCATGCTGCGCCGTTCGCCTTTACGCCAGGTTACGAGCCAGCGCAGGGCATCACGCGCTTTCTCTGCGGCACGCCACCCGTCATCAGCATGGCGGCGCTGGAGTGCGGCCTGGACAGTGTGCTGGCTGCCGAGCCCTTGGGGGGAATGGCGGCACTGCGAGCCAAGTCCCTGGCGTTAACCGATTTATTCATCGCGTTGGCAGAGGCGCGCTGCGCAGACCATGGCTTGCAGCTGGCCACACCACGCGCGCATGCCCAGCGCGGCTCACAGCTGAGTTTTTACCGGGCCGAGGGCGGCTACGCCATCATGCAGGCGCTGATCGCACGCGGCGTGATTGGCGACTTCCGTGCGGGTGACCCCAGTGCGGCCAGCGGTTCGCTGGACGGGCTGGATATTTTGCGCTTTGGATTTACGCCACTGTATGGTAGTTACTGTGATGTATGGCAGGCGGTAGAGCAACTGCGCCAAGTACTGGACAGCCGCGAATGGCAACAACCCCAATTCAATCGCCAGCAGGCGGTGACGTAAGTAACGTACCCGCACTACCCTGGACCAACAGTGAAGAGAGGCGCACCGTGAACACCGACAACGTTTTGCAGCCAGTGGGGGCTACACCTAATCCAAGCCTCTCCATGACCTACAGCGAGTACTTGGCACTCGATCAAATTTTAAACGCCCAGCACCCGCGCAGCCCCGACCACAACGAGATGCTGTTCATCATCCAGCACCAGACCAGTGAGCTGTGGATGAAGCTGATGCTGCACGAGCTGCACGCCGCGATGGCCTGCATTGCGCAGGATGATTTGCGCCTGGCCTTCAAGATGCTGGCGCGCGTGAGCCGCATCATGGAGCAACTGGTGCACGCCTGGGACGTGCTGGCCACCATGACCCCGCCCGAGTACAGCGCCATCCGCCCCTACCTGGGCAGCTCCAGCGGGTTTCAAAGTGCGCAGTACCGCTGCGTGGAGTTTGCCCTGGGCAACAAAAATGCCGCCATGCTGCAGCCCCACGCTCACCACCCGGCGCTGCTGGGGCAGGTGCAGACTGCCCTGCAAGCGCCCAGCCTGTACGACCAGGCCCTGCGCCTGCTGGCGCGCCATGGCCTGGCCGTGCCCACCAGCCACCTGCAGCGCGACTGGACGCAGCCCTATGTGATGAGCGAGGCGGTAGAGGCCGCCTGGCTGGTGGTCTATCGCAACCCGCAGCGGCACTGGGAGCTGTACCAACTGGGCGAGGAACTCACCGACCTGGAAGACGCCTTTCGCCAATGGCGCTTTCGCCACGTCACCACCGTAGAGCGCATCATCGGCTTCAAGCCGGGCACCGGCGGCACCAGTGGGGTGGGCTATCTGCGCAGGATGCTGGAGGTGGTGTTGTTTCCAGAGATATGGAAATTGCGTACAGACCTGTAAACCAGCGCAGTTACCTCTGGCGGGAAATTTTGAGCAACTTGGCATTTTCGCCATCAGTCAGCAGGTAAATCCAGCCATCCGGCCCTACACGTACGTCCCGTAGGCGTTCATTACGCGCGGCGAGCAACCGCTCACGAAACACTTCGGTTTTGCCATCGTCTGCAGCCAGAACGACGCGCCACAGCGCGGCTGCGGCCAACGCTCCCATCAGCACGTTGCCGCGGTATTCAGGAAATTTATCTGCGCTATAAATGGCCAGGCCACTGGGCGCTATCGAGGATTTGGCACCCGCCGTATAGGCAGTGCCGTCACGCGGTATCCAATAACTCACTGGTTGCTCCATACCTGGCTTGGTGGTGCCCTCCCCAATTTGCGTGGTGGTCCCGTATTCTTGCCCCCAACTGATCACGGGCCAGCCATAGTTTTTCCCTGCCTGAACGAGGTTTAACTCATCACCGCCCTGCGGCCCGTGCTCACTGACCCACAATGCACCGGTGACAGGATGCTGCGCCGCCCCCTGCGGATTACGATGTCCATAGCTCCAGATTTCAGGCTGCGCAGTGGCATGGCTGGCCAAGCGATTGCCCGGTGCTGCCGCACCCTGGGTGGTGATGGGTACGACTTTGCCGTTCCCTTTGCTGAGATCTTGTGAAAAAACACCTTGGAATCTTTCGCCCATGGTCACCACCAAGTAGCCATTTTTATCAAACACCAATCTTGAGCGATAGTGGCCGCCGCTGGGCATCTTCGGGCTCTGGCGATAGGTGATTTGTATTTCAGTCAGTTTCAAGCCAATCGGGTCAAGCCGGGCGCGCGCTACGGTGGTGCCGTCGATGGTGGCATCCACAGCATCACGTTCAGAAAAACTCAGGTATATCCGCTGGTTACTGGCATAGTCAGGGTCAAGCGCCACGTCGGCGTGGGGATCGTCGAGGTCTCGGTCGCAGTTAAACTCACGTCCGCTCCGCCTTGCGCCAGCGGCGTATTGACTGCAAGCGCAGCAGGGCCGTTCGCACCACCACATGCGGTCACCCCAACGGCAATCGAAGTGGCAACACTCAAAATGCAAGTGCCACACCGAACCCAAATTGTGGAACAATTCATAGGGTTGCAGTCGCAACAACAGCCGCAAGTTCTGCGGACAGGCTCAAGTGCTACAGGCCACAATGACGCACAGTATCACCAGTACTGGCAACGCCAGTCGCTGCAATACAGGGTAGTTGTACAAACTGGCATCGGCTTTTACCTGACCCAATGGCGGATGCAATCGCACATAACGTTTATGTCGCATGGGTCCACTTTAGCGCGACTGAGTCTGAATAATGGGCGGTCAGCTGCAACAGTGTGCAATTAGTTGTGATGGTGTAATGCTGTTGCAAGCGGAAGCTACCCGCAGTGGCTAGATCGGCACGGCAACCAGATCAGGGCGCATCAAGCAGTCTTGTTTTGCGGGATGGCGTAGGTGCCCACAGCATGCGCTACCGGATCAGGGTTGCCTTCAGAATACAGCGACACCTCCCCCACGGCCAGCAGTCTGCCCAGCTTGATCAGCTTGCAGCGTGCAATGATGTCCCTGTCTGCGGATGGTTTGCGCAGGAAGTTGATGTTCAGGCTGGTCGTAACCGCCAGGGGTACGATGCCGATTTCTCCCAGAATCGCCACGTACAACGCCACGTCCGCCGTGGCCATCAGTACCGGGCCCGATACGGTGCCGCCGGGACGCAACTCGTCCACACCCACGGCGTGCCGAATGCAGGCTGACATATGACCCACCTCCTCGATGGTGCACTTGCTTTGAGGAAATGCCTGCGACAGAAATTGGGAGATGTGTTCTTTGGTAGCCAAAGCGGTTTCCTTTCAAGATAGATACTGGGCGCTATAGTTTAAATAGCATCTTACGCTGTATTTTATTGGGATGGGGCGTCACGCAGGGGAAAACGCAAAGCCTGTGCACTGCGCAACTGGTGTTGGATGCCGGACACGGGATCGGTAAATGCCAGCGATTGCGCCAGCAGTTGCAGGGGCTGGGCATAATCCAGCGCATCCAAAGCCGGCTCGGGTGTCAATACCGGATAAATCGCATCACCACGGATCGGAATGCCCAGCGAGAGCATGTGTACGCGCAGTTGGTGGCGTTTGCCCGTGACGGGCCGCAGTCGGTAGCGCGCCAGCGTGCCGCACTGTTCCAGCAGCGCCATATGGGTCTCGCTGTTGGACTGGCCAGGCACTTCCCGCATTTGCATAAACGAGTCGGCGGGCACCAGGCGGCTGGTATGCACCAGGGGAAAATGAAGCGCGTCGCGGTAGGGCGCTATGGCTTCATAGCATTTTTCGACACTGCGGTCACGAAACAGCGCCGCATAGGCATCGCGCGTAGTGGATTGAACGCTAAACAATACCAGGCCAGCGGTATCGCGGTCAATGCGGTGAATCGGTACCAGATCGTTCAAGCCCGTTTGCTTCTTCAAGCGCACCAGCAGCGTCTCCTGCACATAGCGGCCGGTGGGGGCGACGGGCAAAAAATGCGGTTTGTCAGCCACCAATAAATGGGCGTCCTGGTAGATGATGCTCTCCTCAAACGGAATGCGCGGCTCCATGGGCATATGGCGGTAGTAGTAGATGCGCTGGCCCGGCAGGTAGGGCGATTCAGGTGTGAGGGTTTGCGCAGTTTCATTGAGCACCAAACCGTCTTTCAAGCGAGAAAGCCAGCTTTGACCCACAGGAATATGCGTAGACAGCTCTAAATACGATAGCAAATTCACTGGCTGCTGGTCTGGCAGCAGGATGGGCAGCATCATCACGCTGGGGCTCACGCCGTCGATGGTGGGCGGTTGCGCAGCGGCTTTGTTGTACGGTATTTTCACGATTTGACGGGATGTATCGCGTCAAGCTTTGCCATCCAACTGCTGGGCACGTGCCAGTCGCCACGCTCCATCGGGCTCGTTATGGTACACATCCTCCACCGTGGTCGGTGTCTCGTGCAGGTGGGTGTCCAGCGCTACGCGGCTGTCAAACACAAAGCATTCACCCTGCCAGTCTTTCTCGGCATCGGGCATTGCTTTAAAGTAATTGAGGATGCCGCCTTCGAGCTGGTAGACATCCAGCCCCAGATCCTGCATCCACACACTGCTTTTCTCGCAGCGGATGCCGCCGGTGCAGTACATGGCGATTTTTTTCTTCTCGGCCTTCCATTGCTCGGCATGGGCTTTCACGTACTGAGGAAAGTCGCGGAAGTTGACCACCCCAGGGTCAATCGCGCCTTCAAACTTGCCGAGGCGGTATTCAAAACTGTTGCGGTTGTCCAGCAGCACGACATCGGGTTGGTGGATCAACTCGCGCCATTGGGCGGGGCTGACATTGGTGCGCTCTATATCCGCTGTCCGCCCAGCCGCGTCCACCCCTTCAATACCCAGGGGCACAATTTCGGCCTTGGCGTGCACTTTCATGCGTTTAAAGGGCTGGGTTTGGCATTCGGTACGCTTGAACACCGTGCCCCGGAATGCCCCAGCAAAGGCCGCGTCATGTTGCAAAGCCTGCTCAAAGCGATCTAGCAGCACTGCACTGCCCGCCAGCATGCCGTTAATTCCCTCTGTCGCCACCAAAATGCTGCCCAGCAGATCTGCCGTCAACGCCCGCAGACGGGTGACAACGGCATCGACATCGGCGATGGCGGTAAATCTATAAAAGGCTATGTGGTACATCATGGGGGAGGGTAGTCTCAGGCTGCAATTATCGCTTGGTATGAAGTTGCCCTGTACCCTGGGGGTACGCGCCACTCAGTCGAAGTTGCAGAAGTACATTGCATCACAGTTACTATATATTTTATAGCATTATACGTCCATACGACAGGGACTAGCTGGCTATTAGACTGGTAAAAGTGCATCCCGCCTGGTGGCGACGACCCATACACCCAACAACCTGTCTTCGTGGCCTAGCGCGAAGGCCTGCACACGAAACTTGCGCGCTACACACTCACCAACGCGCGCATCCACTCCGGCAAGGTCAGCGCCTTCTGCTTGGCAAAGTCTACCCAGATGGTTGTCGCGCCACCGGCTGCGCAGATCACGCCTGGTGCATCTACCCGCTCCATGGTGGCCCAGGTTTCAAAGGTGGTACGGCCCGGGTCGCTGGCATACATCTTCACGCGCACGTCGCCGGGGTAGACCAACTGCTGGTAGAAATTGCAGAACGCGTTGACGATGACGGGCCCCTCGCCTAGCGGGTCGGGCACCGCCCCGATGCTGTACATCCAGTCGATGCGCACCGTCTCCAGGTAGCGAAAATAGGTGCCGTTATTCAGGTGGCCCATGGCGTCCATGTCGCCCCAGCGGATGGGAATGGTCATCTCAAAGACCAGTTTTTTGACTTCAGGGATTTGGATTTTCATGGTACGGCTCTTCCAGGGACAGAATAAAAACTAGCGGTGGGCGCGGATGCTGGCAAGGATACCGCAGGCAAACAGGAGACAGGCAGCGGCTTGCACTGCTGAAGGCCACTGCCCATCCCACCAGAACGAGTAGATCAGGGCAAAAATAGTTTCACTCACTATCAACTGGCCACACAGGCTGGCGCTTAAACGCTGGCTGGCGATGTTCCACAAAATAGTAGCCAGCCAGGCCGATCCGATACCCGTTGCTATGCAGATAATAGCTGCTTGCGTCCTGCCATCAAGGGCTAGCAGCACTTTTGCATCCGTACCGGCAGTCCACCACAGCAACCAGGCCGCCAGGCCTGTGGCCACGCCCAGCCAGTTGGCCCACATGGTGGCATCGACCTTGGGGTGCTCTTTCAGCCAGGCCGCGTTGAGCAGACCAAAGGCCGTCCACAAGGCCATCGAGCACAGCGCCCAGGCCACGCCACGCCAAAAATTCGTCCCGGCGGGCACGGAAGCCATCCCGCTTAGCGCGGCCTGCATCATCAGCCCCAAGCCCAGCAAGGTCAGTACAAGTCCAGGCACCAAGCCACCCCAGCGTAGCGCGACAGGCTTGCCCAAAATCATCATCCAGATAGGTATCGTGCCAATAATCAGGCTGGGCACCTCGGTGCCGGCGTCGCGAATGGCGTAGACCAAGAGCAGGTAATAGCCGGTAAAGCCCAGCACACTCATGCCCAGCGCGGCCATGGCCTGGCGGGCAGTGGGCCAGGCAGATTTGCGCATGAGAAGCATCACCACCAAAGACAATGCGCCGAAAGAGACAAAACGTCCGGCCGTCAAGTCCAGCCCCGACAGCCCTGGGACCATGCGCGGCGCTATAAACACCAAGCCCCACAGTGCCCCAGCGGCCAGCCCGGCCAGAATGCCGGTCAACAAAGCTTAGGCCCCAAACCCATCGTCCGCCGCAATGATGGCGCCATTGACAAAATGGCTTTGCTCGCTGCACAGCATCACCAGCAGCGCGTCCAGGTCTTCGGGCTTGCCCACACGTTTGCGCGGCAACATTTGCACCAGCTTTTGTCCCTGCTCGGTTTGCCAGTGGTGGTGGTTGATTTCGGTATCGATATAGCCGGGGCAGATGGCGTTGACGTTGATGCCAAACTTGCCCCACTCCACCGCCATGGAGCGCGTCATGTGCACCACGGCGGCTTTACTCATACAGTACACGCCGATCTGCGGCAGCACTTTGAGCCCCGCCATGCTGGCGATGTTGATGATGCGCCCGCCCGCAAAGGTGCCCGGCGCAGCACCCTTGGAGCGCGCCAGCATGCGCTTGCCCACCTCTTGCGCCATGAAGAATGCGCCCTTGGTGTTGGTGTTAAAGACAAAGTCGTAGTCTTCCTCACTCACTTCTTGCACACGCTGGGTGGTAGACACGCCCGAGTTGTTGATCAGGATGTCAATCGGCCCCACCTCGGTCTCGGCGTGCGCCACGGCGGCCTTGATGCTGGCGATGTTGGTCACGTCCAGCTGCGCTACATAGGCTGCGCCGCCATCGGCCTCGATGTCATTGCACAGGGCCTTGAGTTTGTCTACCCGGCGGCTGGCCAGCACCACCGCAGCGCCCGCCTTGGCCAGGGTTTTGGCAAACTGCGCGCCCAAGCCACCGGACGCCCCGGTAATCAAAGCCACGCGGCCGGTCAGATCAATTTCATAGGCCATTTAGAGGCTCCTGTTTAAACATATTGAGGTGATGTGACCCAGGACCGGGCCATGGATCGCGCTGCTGCCCCTAAAATAAGCGCAGTTTGCTGCATTATCTATCGAGAGACCCCACCATGACCCACGATGACATTCTAAAAACACACGGCCCCCGAGAAGCCATGGAATACGACATTGTCATAGTAGGCGGCGGGCCTGGCGGCTTGGCCACGGCTATTCGCCTCAAGCAACTGGCCGCTGGCAGTGGTAAAGAAGTCTCGGTGGTCGTACTGGAAAAAGGTTCCGAGCCCGGCGCGCACATCTTGAGCGGTGCCATCATGGATCCCATCGCCCTGACCGAGCTCTTGCCCAACTGGAAGGAGCTGGGTGCGCCTTTGAACCAGAGCGTCACCGACGATGCCATGGTGTTCCTGGGCGAAAAATCGGCCGTGCGGGTGCCCAATATGCTCCTGCCCGAGTGCCTTGACAACCACGGCAACTACATCATCAGCCTAGGCAACTTCACACGCTGGCTGGGCCAGCAGGCTGAGAGCTTGGGCGTGGAAATATTCCCCGGCTTTACGGCAGCCGAGGTGCTCTACCACGCCGATGGCTCCGTCAAAGGCGTAGCCACTGGCAACCTCGGCATCAGCAAAGAAGGCGAGCCCACCGCAGACTTTCAGCTGGGCATGGAACTGCATGGCAAGTACACCATCTTTGCCGAAGGCGCGCGCGGCCATCTGGGCAAACAACTCATCGAGAAATTCAAGCTGGATGATGGCAAAGACCCGCAAAGCTACGGCCTGGGCATCAAGGAAGTATGGGAGATCGACCCAGCCCGCCACAGCCCCGGCTTTGTCATGCACACTGCTGGCTGGCCGATGGACAACGCCACCTATGGCGGCGCGTTTTTGTACCACATGGAGGGCAACAAAGTCTCGCTGGGTTTTATCACCGGGCTGGACTACGCCAATCCCTACCTCAGCCCGTTTGAAGAGTTCCAGCGCTGGAAGCTGCACCCCAATATCCGCTGGTACCTGGAGGGTGACGCAGCCAAAGGCATCCAACCCGGCAAACGCCTGGGCTACGGCGCACGCGCCATCACGGCCGGCGGCCTGATGAGCCTGCCCAAAACCGTTTTCCCCGGCGGTGCACTGGTGGGTTGCGATGCAGGCTTTTTGAATGTGAGCCGCATCAAAGGCTCGCACGCCGCCATCAAGAGTGGCATGTTGGCCGCAGAGGCGGCGTTCGAGGCCATTACCACAGGGCGTGCAGGCGATGAGCTGGCAGCCTACCCAGCGGCCTTCGAGAAAAGCTGGCTGCACACCGAGCTGCACAAGGCACGCAACTTCAAGAGCTGGTTCAAAAAAGGCCTGATTGTTGCCACGGTGATGAACGGCATCGAACAATTCGCCCTGCGCGGCCACGTTCCGTGGACGCTGCGGCGCGATAAACCCGACCACGTTTTTTTAAAGCCCGCGCGCGAATGCCAGGAGATCAAATACCCCAAACCCGACGGCAAGCTCACCTTTGACCGCCTCAGCAGCGTTTTCATCAGCAACACCAACCACGCGGAGAACCAGCCCGCGCACCTCACGCTCAAGGACGAGCGCGTACCCGTCAACACCAACCTCATTACCTACGCTGGCCCCGAGGCGCGCTACTGCCCGGCGGGCGTGTACGAGTTTGTCAAAACTGACACAGGCCAGGACCGCCTGCAAATCAACGCGCAAAACTGCGTGCACTGTAAAACCTGCGACATCAAGGACCCAACGCAAAATATTGTGTGGGTCACGCCCGAGGGTGGCGGAGGTCCGAATTACGCGGGAATGTGACCGCTGCCGCAGGCTGGCGCACTTCGGCAGCTGGCAAAAAATACACCTGCGTCATGTAACATTGGTGCAACTTGTGTATAAAGTGGTGTATAGGTCCTAACCCAGAGTGGGTTCGCGGGTATACAGCTTTATGCAGGAGTTCACGGTGATCAATTGGGCGCGTGTCTATCAGCGACGCTGGGTCTGGGTATATATACCCATTGGCCTGGTTGCACTGTGGGCTTTTATCTGGCTAAGCAGCCGTTTGTTGCCTGCCGTGCCTGACAAGATCACCATCACCTCCGGGCCGGTGGATGGCATGTACCACCAGCATGCTCAAAAATATGCCGCCTTCTTTCACCGCCATGGCCTGGCCGCTGAAATCGTAACGTCTGCCGGATCAGGGCAAAATATTGAGCGCTTACGCAATACCGACACGCCCAACCAGATCGGCTTTGTTCAAGGCGGTTTTGGTGCCATTGACCGCGTCCTGACCAGTGAAACCCGTGCCAGTATCCAGACCTTGGCCAATGTAGACATTGAGCCTGTCTGGATTTTTTCACGTAACAAACATTTAGATTCGCTATTGCAGTTGCAAGGCCAACGTGTGTCGATTGGCCGCATCGGCAGTGGCAGCCGGGTGGTGGCTCTGAAGCTGTTGGAACAAATGCGCATGGAGCCCAAGGACATGCTGACCTCTGACACAACTGGTCTTGAGGCGGTGAATGCCCTGGTGCAGGACCAGCTGGACGCAGCCATTTTTGTGGCGGCACCCACCGCGCCGGTGGTCAAGGCCATGCTGCGTGCATCGGGCGTGCATTTGGCGCAGCTGAAACAAACCGCCGCCTTTACGGAGCGGATTGCCTATCTGGAGCCCAAGCTGGTCGCGCAGGGGATGCTGGATCGCAGCGCTTCACAGCCAAAGCAAGATACCATTTTGCTCACCACGGTGGCCAGTCTGGTGGCCAATGAAAATTTGCACCCTGCGCTCAAGCGTCTCGCCACGGCAGCCGCCATGGAGGTTCACCAGGGCGCTACCCCGCTGAGCAAAGCAGGTGATTTCCCCAATTTGAAGCATGTGGATTTCCCCCTGGCACCCGATACGCGCAACACACTGATCTATGGCCTTTCCTGGCCTGAGCAGCACCTGAGCGCTGATCAGGCGCTCTGGGCCAAACGGCTGACGGTTTTGGGGCTGCCTCTGGCTTTATTGGCGTGGTTGTTGTGCCGCTTTGTGCCGGTCTATTTAAGCTGGACGCTGGAAGGCCATGTGAACCGCTGGTACGGTGAGCTTAAATTCATTGAACATGACATTGACCGGGCGCATGTCACGATACAGGAGTTTGCGCGCCACCACTCCCAGCTGGCTGCCATCGATTCAGCGCTCAGTCGCTTTGATGCGCCAAAAGCCTTTTTCAAGCGTCTGTACATTCTGCGCCAGCATGTCGATTTTGTACGGCAAAAACTCAACGCCAAGCGCAGTAAATAACAGGGGAATAGTCCGTGAAAATTAACCGCATGTACCGCAAACGCCGATGGCTGTTTTACCTGCCCGTGCTGCTGTGCTGCGCTGCCGCCATCTGGTATGCAGCGACCGTGCTCATGCCGTTGCCGCCGCTGAAATTTACGATCGCCGGGGGCTTGCCGCAAGGCGGCTACGCCAGTTTGGCACTGCGTTACCGCAATCAACTGGAACTTCGGGGCATCCAGGCAGACATCATTGCGACAGATGGTGCATTAGGCCCGCTGAAGCGCCTGGCTGACCCTTCCAGCAATGTGCTGGCGGGTTTTGCGTCGGGTCTGGCCAAAGAGGATAAATACCTGGGCGTTCACGCCCTTGCCGCAGTGGAGCGCCAACCGGTGTGGATATTCACCCGCCTGCCCAGTATCACCCACCTCTCGCAGCTCAAGGGCCATCGCATTGCCACCGCCAGCGCGGGAACCCCGGGCTGGAACATCACCCAGTTGCTACTGGCCCATGCGCAGGTGGATGCTGGCGACAGCGTACAGCAGTTGCCAACCTACGGGGCTGTCGCCAACCAGCTGGTCGAGGGCAGGGTTGAGGTCGCCGTTATCGTTGCCAGCGCCCATTCTGAGGCGGTGCGCTTGCTTTTGCGCAACCCTGCCATCCAGATCATTGGTGTAGACAGTGTGTTCTCTCTGATCGCCCGTGAGCCACGGCTGAAGCCCTTTATATTGCCCCAGGGAGCCATCGATCTGCGCGGCGAGGTACCCTCACACGACCTGACTCTGGTGTCGACCAACACGAACCTGCTGGTGCGTGACAGCATGCACCCCGCCCTGCAACGCGCCCTGATCGATGCGGCCCGCGACCTGCACGAGCCGGCCGCCTTGTTGCAGCGCCAGGGAGAGTTCCCCAATATCCGTGATGTGGATTTTTTGCCCTCCGCCGTTGCGCGACGCGCAGACGCTGGCGACAGGCCCATGCTGGAGCAGTTGCTTCCCTACTATTGGGCGCAGTGGGCGCAATTGCTGCTGTTTGCCATCGTTCCGATTCTGCTGGTTACCCTCCTGATCCTGCTGTGGATACCCAATTTCTTTGTCTGGAAAGTCAATGCCTTGTTAGAGCACCACTACGGTGAATTAAAATTTTTGGAAGCTGAGATTGTTCCCTCGGCTACCAGCATGCCAAATCAGCTGAAAAAACTGATGCGCCGACTGGACCAGATTGAATTGCAGATTGCCGCGCTTGATCTGCCCAACCAGTACGCCGACCGCTGGTATACCCTGCGCGAGCATTGCGCGCTGGCGCGCGAAAAGCTGCTGAGCTACCGTGCCCGCTAGGGGCTAGCCCCAGTGGGGCAACGCACTGGGGCAGGTTAGACTGCTGACCATGGTTCTACCCAAACTCACCCGCAAGCAATGGCAGCTGATTTCGGCGACCCTCATCACTGTCCTGTTGATCATCATCTGGCTGATCGCACGCTATGTCAGCCCGGCACCACCGCGCACGCTGCAAATGACCACGGGTGCGGCCGACGGGGCCTATCACCAGGCTGCCCTGAAGTACCAGGAGTACCTCAAACACAATGGTGTCACATTGGAGCTGCGAACCTCGGGCGGCTCAGTGCAAAACCTGGAGCGCCTGAATGCCGGAACCCCGGTGGGTTTTGTGCAGGGCGGCCTGGGCGTGCTGTCCATCGACCCGCAAAAAAGTGACGAAGATACCCCCCTGCGCTCGTTGGGTGTGATTGGCTATGAGCCGATCTGGATCTTCACCCGCTCGACAGAGTTATCCAGAAACCTGTCGCAAGGCCTGGACGCATTGGCCGGTAAAAAAGTAGCCATTGGTGCGGTGGGCAGTGGTACCCGCAAGGTGGCCCTCGAATTGCTGCAAGACTACGGCATGGACGACAAGCGCGCCACGCTCAGCCCCGACTCGGGCTTGACCGCCGCCAAGATGCTGGCCGATGGGGCGTTGGATGCCGTTTTTCTCATTGCAGCGCCGCAAGCCCCTGCGGTGCAACTGCTGCTGGGCAAGCCAGACATCCAGGTGGCCTCCCTCGCCCATGCCGAGGGTCTTACGCGTCGCCTGCCCTACCTGTCGTTGGTCACGCTCAAAGCCGCCTCGGTCAACCCACAGCGCAAAATACCTGCGCAAGACATCACGCTACTGACTACCACGGCCAATCTGGTGGTCCACGAAGACCTGCATCCAGCACTGGGCTATCTGCTGCTGGAGGCGGCGCGTGACATCCACAAAGGTGCCTCATTGCTCAACCGCCCCGGCGACTTTCCGCACCCGCGCGCCACTGATTTTCCATTGGCCGACGAGGCGCAGCGCTACTACAAAGATGGCCGCCCCTTCCTGCAGCGCTATCTGCCGTTTTGGCTGGCCAATTTTGTGCAGCGCCTGCTGCTGATTTTGATACCCCTGGTGGCCGTTGCCATCCCGGTGTTCAAGGCCATTCCCGGCCTGCTGAACTTCAAGGAAAGAAGCCGTCTGTACCGTCGCTACGGTGTGTTGCGGGACATGGAGCGCGATTTGCGTGACCGTCAGCTCAGCGCCGCAGAAATCACCACCGCCTACGCCCAACTGGACAAGGTGGAGCATGACATCAGCCATATGAAATTTCCGCTGGATTTCTCTGACCGTGTCTACACCCTGCGCCAGCATATAGACTATGTGCGTGGACAACTGAAAGTTGAAACAGAAAGTTTGAAGAAAACATGAAAATTATCATCACCGGCGGTGCCGGATTTTTAGGTGCCCGCCTGGCACGCGAACTGTTGCGCATGGGTTCGCTCAGCATTAATGGCCAAGCGGCGCGACGCATTGAACGCATTACCTTGGCCGACCGCGCAGCACCACCGGCTGACTTGGCGCAGGACGCACGCGTCGAAGCTGTAATTGGCGACTTAAATGCGTTACTCACGCCAGGCGCTGATAATCTCATAGCCGCGCGTGCAGATACGGCGTTAGTTTTCCATCTGGCAGCCGCAGTCAGCGGCGAATGCGAAGCCGACTTTGATTTAGGCATGCGCAGCAACTTTGCGGCCACCCATGCGCTGCTGGAAGCCTGCCGCGTTTTGAAGACGCAGCCAATGGTAGTGGCCACCAGTTCACTGGGAGTGTTTGGCCAAACGCCCTTGTTGCCGCTGCCCGAAGTCGTGACCGACACCACGCTGCCTACACCACAATCGAGCTACGGCATTCAAAAATTCATTGGCGAGCAACTGATGGCCGACTATGGCCGCAAGGGCTTTATCCGCGCCCGCAGCGTGCGCCCCATGACGGTGAGCGTGCGCCCCGGCAAGCCCAATGGCGCTGCGTCAAGCTTTTTCAGCGGCATGATACGCGAGCCTTTAGCAGGCGTAGTCAGTGTGGTGCCCGTCGCGGCCAACACGGCCGTGGCGCTGTCATCCCCCACCCGCACGGTGGAGGGCATCATCCGCTGCGCCCAGGCCAGCGATGCGGACTGGGGGCCACTGACCGCCATCAACCTGCCCGCCATCACCACCGATGTACGCGCCATGGCAGACGCTCTTAAATCCATAGCTGGCTACGCACCATTTAACTTGCTCAAATGGCAAATAGACCCTGCCATCGCACGCATCGTGGCGACCTGGCCGACCCGCATCGCGTCGCCCCGTGCCAACGCGCTGGGGCTGCAAGCGGACAAAAGTTTCGAAGATATTGTGCAGGCCTATATGCGTGAAAATCCCGAGGCGATAGCGCGATAAATAGTGCATAGTCCACCCACCTTTGTTTTATTTGGAGTTCCCCATGAAATTCACCACTCTTTTTGCAGCGTCTGCTCTGGCCTTTGGCCTGATCTCCAGCGCCTCAGCCCAAACCAAGATGAAGAGCAGCATCTCCATCGCCCAAAACTCGCACCAAGGCATTGGCGTAGTCGTCTTTTCCCAGGAAGTAGAAAAGCGCACCCAAGGCCGCTACAAAATTGAAAACTTCTACTCCGGCTCACTCGGCGGCGAGCGCGAATCCATTGAAGCCGTGCAGTTGGGCACCCAGGAGCTGACCTTCACCTCCACCGGCCCGGTGCCTAACTTTGTGCCGGATGCACGCATATTTGACATCCCCTTCCTGTTCCGCGACAAGGCGCACGCACGCGCCGTGCTGGACGGCCCCATCGGCCAGGCCATGCTGGCCAAGTTTGAACCCAAGGGTTTCAAAGCCCTGGCCTGGGGCGAGAACGGTGTGCGCCACATGACCAATAGCAAGCGTGCGGTGAATGCACCTGATGACCTCAAGGGTCTGAAAATGCGCACCATGGAAAACCCGGTGCACGTGGCGGCCTACAAAGGCTTTGGTATCGTGCCCACGCCCATGGCCTTCCCCGAGGTGTTTACCGCTTTGCAACAGGGCACTGTGGATGGGCAAGAGAACCCGCTGTCCGTCATCATGGCAGCCAAGTTTGACCAGGTGCAAAAGCATTTGAGCCTGACGGGTCATGTCTACTCGCCCTGCGTCATGCTGATGAGCAAGGCTGCCTTTGACAAGCTGTCTGCTGCCGACAAAACCGCCTTCATGGAGGCAGCCCGCGAGGCCGTCAAGGCCAACCGCGCCCGCGTGGACGAAGACGATGCCAAAGGCGTGGCCGATCTGAAAAGCAAGGGCATGAGTGTGGTGGAAAACCTGGACAAAGCCAAGTTTGTCGCCGTGCTGGGCCCCGTGAACGCCGAGTTTGAAAAGCAGTTTGGCAAAGCCGAGATCGATAAAATCCGCGCTGTGAAGTAATATTTGCTATTTATTCAGTAGCTGCTTACGCTCATTCCTCCAGGGGAATGAGCGTTTTTCTTTACCCTAATCGCTCGCCCCCATGAGAGACACTTTTCTGAAAATAGAACGCTGGACGACGGGTTTCTCCATGCTTGCCGCCTGCGCCATGCTGGTGATTGCATCCTGCCTGGGCATGTTCCAGATCATCACCCGCTTCATATTGGAGCAGCCCGCCGAGTGGACCGAGGTGCTGATCCGTTTTAGCCTGATCTGGATGGTGTTTATGGGTATTCCCACCGCCTTTCGCCAAGGCGCAATGGTGAGTGTGGATGTGCTGTACCGCTGGAGTCCACCCAATCTCAAGCGTGTGCTGGATTTTGTGGTGTTTGGTGCCGCCATGCTGCTCATCTGCATCATCATCTACTGGGGCTGGAACTATGCCAACCGTGGCAAGGTTCAGACCGTGATTGGTTTGGAAGACGTATCGATGTTTTGGGCCTACCTGGCTATGCCTGTTGGCGGGCTGTTTTGTGTCTTGGGCATTATCGGCAATTTGCTCGATCCTGTGCGTATGGAATTGGAGACCGCGCAATGAGCACCGTGATGATTTTGACCATGGTGCTGTGCTTCGCACTTACCATTTCCGTCGCTGTCTCCATCGGCCTGTCGGCCATTGTCGGCATGCAAATTGGCAATGCCAATATGCTGATTTCGGTGAAGGAAATGTTCAACTCGATGAACAAATTTCCCTTAGCTGCCATTCCGTTCTTCATTCTTGCGGGCAACATCATGGAAACCGGCGGCATCTCTCGCCGCCTGGTGGAGTTTGCCAAATCCATCGTTGGTGGCGTGCAGGGCGGCCTGCCGATGACCTGTGTTCTCACCTGCATGATTTTTGCAGCCGTATCGGGCTCGTCGGTAGCGACCACCTTTGCCATCGGGGCGATTTTGATTCCTGCCCTCATCAAGCACGGCTACCCTACGCCGTTTGCCGCAGCGCTACAGGCCACATCCGCCGAGCTGGGCGTGATTATTCCGCCCAGTATTCCGATGATTTTGTATGGCGTCAGCGCTGAAGTGTCAATTGGCGAAATGTTTATCGCAGGCTTCGGGCCAGGCCTGTTTATCGGCATCGCGTTAATGCTGTTTGTCCACATCTATTGCCGCATCAAAGGTTGGGGCAAAAATGACGGCGATGGTCGCCTGAGTTTTGGCAAAGCTGCCTGGCAAGCCAGTTGGGCGCTGATGATGCCCGTCATCATCCTGGGCGGCATCTACGGCGGCATCTTCACGCCGACGGAGGCCTCGGCGGTTTCGGTGTTTTACGCCCTGATTGTAGGCATGCTGATCTACCGCGAAATAAGCATCAAAAATCTGTACACCATCTTGCGCAAATCGGTGATCTCGTCTGCAGTGATCATGTTCATCATCGCCAACGCCGGGCTGTTTGCCTTCCTCATCACACGCGCAGGCGTGCCCGATGCAATTGGGCTGTGGCTCAAAGACGTGCTGAAGTCCCCCGCTTACTTCTTGTTAGGCGTCAACGTGGCGCTCTTCGTCATCGGCATGTTCATCGAAACCAGCGCTGCCATCATCGTGCTGGCACCGATTCTGGCCCCGGTTGCGATCTACTTTGGCATCGACCCGATCCACTTTGGTTTGGTGATGGTGGTGAATCTGGCGCTGGGCATGATCACGCCGCCCTTTGGCGTGAACCTGTTTGCAGCCTGTACGGTAGCGCGCATCTCACTCGACCGCATCATCCCCTACCTGCTGCCCTTTGTACTGGTGATTTTGGGCTGCCTGATGGTCGTGACCTACGTGCCTGAGCTGAGTCTGTTCTTGCGGGACTTAGTGTACAAGAAGTAATCGATTGCTATACATTAAATAGCTACATATGTCCTAATGACAGGGACTATGCAGGTATTTACTTACTTTTTTACAACCAAATACGGTTGCAGCCACCCCAAGCCTTTGGAGGTGCCTCCAGTCTGCCCGCCCAGGCGCGGTTTGTATTCGCAGCCGATCCAGCCGGTGTAGCCCAGGCTGTCGATCACGTCAAACAGATACGGGTAGTTCATCTCGCCCACGTCGGGCTCGTGCCGCTCGGGCACACCGGCGATCTGGAAGTGGCCCACGTTGCCGGTGGGCAGGTACTGGCGGATCTTCATGGCCACGTCGCCCTCGACGATCTGGCAGTGGTATAGATCCATCTGCACCTTCACATTGCTCTGGCCAATCTCGGCGATCAAATCATGCGCGTGGTCCTGGCGGTTCAAAAAGAAACCTGGAATGTCGCGGGTGTTGATGGGCTCCAGCAGGATATTGATGCCCTGCTTTGCTGCCAATTTGCTAGCTGCCTGCGCATTGCTGATATAGGTTTTGCGCACATCGGTACGGTCTTTTCCAGCTGGCAGCAGGCCTGCCATCATGTGCAGGCGCGGGCACTGCAATGCGTCGGCGTAGCGCAGGGCAATCTCCAAGCCAGCCAGCAGTTCGGCCTCGCGACCTGGAATACAAGCAATGCCGCGGGTGTTGGCCGTCCAGGCAGCGTCGATGGATGCGCTGTCGCTGCCGCCCGGAGGCAAATTAAACAGCACTTGCTGCAAGCCGTTGGCTTTCAGGCGGGCGGCCAGCTCCTTGGCCTCATACGCATAGGGAAACAAAAACTCTACGGCCTTAAAGCCGTCTTTGGCGGCCGCCTCGAAGCGGTCAAGAAAAGGCAGCTCGACATACATCATCGACAGGTTGGCGGCAAATTGGGGCATGTGAAGGTCTCGGTGAATTTGGGTGGGACAGGTATTTACCAGCGCGCACCAAAGGTGCTGCGCAGCTCTTGAATTTGGTGCTCAGAAAGCAGCGTAGGAGCTGGGCTGCTGCTGTGCATCAGCTTGGCGGTTTCTTCCAGCTCTTCCAGCACGGCCATGGCGGCTGCGGGGCTGGTGTGCCAGACGTTGGGCCCCAGGCGGGCCAGCATGACGGCGCGAAGGGGTGTGCCGGCCTGGCCGTAGCGGGTGATGGTGTCGGCCACCAACTGCGCCGCCGCTGGGTCACCGGGGCGGTGGTAGGGGATATGCGGGACGTGGCCAACCTTCATCACGAAATACGGCGTGAGGGCGGGCAGCAGCTCAGGCTGCGCGTCACCGATGCGCAGGCTCAGGGCTACGCAGTGCGTGCTGTGGGTGTGGATGACACACGCGGTTTGTGTATCAAATGCCATACTAGCCCCATAAATACCAGCGTGAAGAGCTATTGTTTTGCTAGCAACTGCGCCACTGATGTGGTGCAGATCCAGGCTCAACCGGGACAGCTGCGCGGGGTCCAGAAAACCCAGGCAAGCGTCGGTAGGGGTAATTAAATACCCATCCTCCAGCCGCACGCTGATATTGCCCGCCGTCGCGTGCACATAGCCACGGTCAAACAGGCTTTTGCCGACGCGGCAAATTTCGTCGCGGGCTTGGGATTCGGTCAGGGCGGTCATGGGCTTAGTGCTGCAGCAGCGTGAAGGCTTTGGCAAAAAAATCTGGTGCGCCAAAGTTACCCGATTTCAGCGCCAGGTGCAGGTCTGTGCCCAACGCAGCAGCGTGGGCGTGGCACCAGGGCACGCCAGGGTCAATTTGCCCGCCAATCTGCATCAGCTGCACGCCCAGCGCCTGTACGCAGGCCCCGGAGGTTTCGCCGCCAGCCACCACCAGTTGCTGCACGCCGGCTTGCACCAAGCCTTTGGCAATGGCGCTCAAGGCCTGTTCTACCCGCGCTCCGGTAGCCTGGGCCCCTGCACTGGCCTGGGTGGCTTTGACGGCCTGTGCGTCGGCGGTGGAATACACCAACACCGGGCCGCGCGCCAGCAGCGGCTTGGCCCAATCCAGCACGCCCTGCACGGCGGCAGTGTGCTGTGCCTCAGCTGCCCAACACGGCCGCCAAGTCCAACGCCAGGTGTGGCAAGCCGGCAGCCTTCCAGGCGGCTACCTGCGCGTTGGTGGCTTGCGAGCAGCTACCCGACACCACGGCTTGCAGGCCTTGTGCCTTGGGCAACCTGGCTGACAGGGCAGAAGCGTGGATGCCAAAATTTTGCGGCAAGCCAATGGCCACCCCCGAACCTGCGGTTACCAGGGGCATGTTGGCCAGTGCAGTACCCAGTCGCATCAGGTCATCGTTGGATACGGCATCGACAACAGCGATGCCCACGCCCCGGGCCCGCAGATCGGCGATGCGCGTCCGCACGGCATCGGCCCCCGCAGCCACGGCGCGGTAGTCGATCAAGCCCACTTTGCGACTGCACTGTGCCTGCAGCACGCGCACCAGGTTGGCATCTTGCATGGGCGTGAGTGGATGGTGCTGCATGCTGGACTCGGACAGCAGCACATCGCCGACAAACAAATGGCCTTTGAACACCGTGCGCCCATTGTCAGGAAAGGCCGGCGTGGCAATGGTGAAGTCGGTGCCCAGTGCATCCATCAGGGCCTCGGCTACTGGGCCAATGTTGCCGCGCTGGCTGCTGCCCTGCGCGCCGTACCAGCTATCAAAGGTGGAGCAGTACTTGAAGTAAATTTGCCGGGCTCCGGCACTTTGTAGCCACTGCAAGGCGTGCAAGGACTGCGCCACCGCCTCCTGGGGCGCAATGGTGCGCGACTTCAGCGCCACCACCACTGCATCCACATCCGCAGCCAGCGGCGCGCTGGGCACGCCATTGGTCTGCACCACGCGCATACCTGCACGTACCAGGTTGTTGGCAAGATCCGTCGCGCCGGTAAAGTCGTCGGCTATGCAGCCCAGCTTGATACTCATACGGCGGTCTTCTTGGGCAGTTCAATGCCGGGGAATATTTTGATCACGGCGCTGTCGTCTTCCTTGGCAAAGCCTGCGGTGGAGGCCTGCATGAACATCTGGTGCGCGGTGGATGACAACGGCAGCGGGAACTTGCTGGCCCGCGCCATGTCCAGCACCAGGCCCAGGTCTTTGACAAAAATGTCCACCGCAGACAGCGGCGTGTAATCGGCTGCCAGCACATGCGCCATGCGGTTTTCAAACATCCAGCTGTTGCCAGCGCTGTGGGTAATTACCTCGTACAGCGCGGCGGGGTCTACGCCCTCGCGCAGTCCCAAGGCCATGGCTTCCGCCGCAGCGGCTATATGCACGCCTGCCAGCAACTGGTTGATGATTTTGACCTTGCTGCCTGCGCCCGCAGTATCACCCAGCTTGTACACCTTGGCCGCCATGGCGTTTAAAAACACTTCAGCCTTGGCATAGGCCGCAGGCTTGCCCGCCGTCATCATCGTCATCTGGCCACTGGCGGCCTTGGCCGCACCGCCAGAGATGGGCGCGTCGATGTACAGGATGCCCAGCTTTTCCAGCCGCGCCTCCAGGGCAATCGACCAGTTGGGGTCTACCGTAGAGCACATCACAAACACGCTGCCACGTTTCATGCTCGCGGCGCAGCCGTTCACGCCGAACAGCACCGCCTCGGTTTGCTCGGCGTTCACCACCACCGAGACCACCACGTCGCAGGCCGCGCCGAGCGTCGCCAATGATGCGCAGGCCGTGCCGCCATCTTTGGCAAAGGCTTTGGCCACGTCGGTGCGCACATCAAATACCTGGGGCGCATGCCCCGCTCGACGTAGCGACTGCGCCATGCCGTTGCCCATGGCACCTAAGCCGATCAAACCCACTGTATGTGTCATTGCATGGCTCCAGTTGTGCCTCTATCAAAGGGAAGGCGTAATCATACCTTTGCGACTACCGCGTTCAAGGCATGCAAGGCCACCAGTGTCTCGGCATCGGTACGGTACAAATGCAGCAAAGGCCCTTCCTGTAGCGCCTGGGCTTTGAGCAATACTTTTTCTATGGGCAACTTGATACCGCTGATATGCAGTGCGATACCACGCGCTGCCAGCGCCGTACGCATTTGGCCAAACACTTCAACTCCGGTCGCATCAATCCGGTTGATGGGCTGTGCAAACAGGCAGACATGGTGCACCTGCGGGTGCTGGGTTATATGCTCGGTAATGGCGCGCTCCAGGGCACTGGCCGAGGCAAAGTCGAGCTCGGCATCCATGCGCAGGGCGTAAAGATGCTCAGCCAGCGGCGGCAGAGTCCACAAATGGCGATCGCGCAAACTGCCATCGGCATGCAGGCCCACTTCGATGATGCGCGGGTGCAGGCGCAGCAACAAAAAATGCACCAAACCCATGATTACCCCAGCCAGCACGCCCCAGTAAATGCGCGGCGCACTCATGAGCGTGACCGCAAAAGTCAGGCCCGCAGTCAGCGCCTCTACCCGGTCAATGCGCCAGAGCCAAGCCCACTGCGCAGGCTTGACCAGACCCATCACCGCTGCTATCACTACCGCAGCCAGCACCGCACGGGGCACATGGTGCAATGCAGGCATCAGCAGCAGGAGTGCCAGCAGCACACAGGCCACGGTTGCCAGGCCAGACCAACCCGTTTTAGCCCCCGCAGCCAGCGTAATTGCTGAACGCGAGAACGAGGTACTGGTGGCAAAACTACCGCTGAATGCACTGGCCAGTTTGGCCAAGCCTTGGCCAATCAAGTCTTGGTTGGCATTCCACAGCTTGCCGTCACGCAAGGCTTCGATTTTGGCACTCGATGCGGTTTCCAAAAAACTCACCAGTGCAATCACGCTGGCGGGCACGAGTAAAGCCATCCACATATCACCGCCTGGCAAGCTGGGCCAATACATGCTGGGCAAACCTGCGGGCAGCGCGCCGATAATCGCCCCGCCACGGCTGGAGTAACCACTCCACCAGCTCACCAGTGCGGCGAGTCCCGCTACCAGAAGCACCATGGGCAAGCGCGGCACATAGCGTTTACCGAGCACCAAGGCCGCCAGTGACACCACGCCAAAGCCCAGCGCTGCCCCATCAAAACGCGGCGCGGCTAGCAGGGTACTCAAAGAGCCCTGCAAGCCCAAAAACGTCGGCAGTTGAGATGCCATGATCAGCAAAGCCGCCGCCTGGGTAAAGCCCGTCAACACGGGCGAGCTCACCAAATTGAGCAACCAGCCCAGGCTGAACGCACCCAGCGCAAGCTGCACCAGCCCCGACAAAATCGCCAGCCACACCGCCAGGTTGACCCACTGTGCACTGCCCGGCTCGGTCAACCCGTTGAGTGATGCCCCCACCAGCACACAGGTGAGCGCCGCAGGCCCCACGGACAGGCGGGTCGAGCTGCCAAACAGCACGGCAACCAAGGCAGGCAGCAGCGCCGCATACAGCCCCGTAATCAAGGGCATACCCGCCAAGCCCGCATAGGCTACCGACTGCGGCACCATCACCAGCGCCACCGTGAGACCCGCCGTGAGTTCGCTCCGCAAGAGCGCCGCACCGGGCCGTGGCCAGCCTAGAAAAGGGAAATATTTTTTTAAATCCAGCATCACTAGAGTATGCCGCAGCACCTGGCTGAAAATTTGCACTCGGTAGCAAGTACAAACCCCATCAAGTGGTTAGAATACGCACTGCTTGGAGAGAGCCTTGTGACACAGGCCGCCGAAGGCGCAGTGGACACCGCAGATGCGGCATCTGCCAACGCTCAGGCAAAAGGACAGGCAACGACAATTCTGTTGGAGAGAGGCTTCTTGCCTAGCAGGAGGCCCACCGAAGGGGCAAGCACTGCATCGCCAGCGTGAATCTCTCAGGTAAAGCGGACAACAGGGTTCCCGTCGCAGTTCATCGTGGCCTGCGACCATTTGGAGCCCTGCCATTTATGTCTGCCGATCCGTCCCTATACACTACCCCGCTGAACGCATTGCACCTGGAGCTGGGCGCCAAGATGGTGCCGTTTGCTGGCTACAGCATGCCGGTGCAATACCCCATGGGCCTGATGGCCGAGCATCTGCATACGCGAACTGCTGCGGGGCTGTTTGATGTGTCACATATGGGGCAACTGCTGCTGCGCGGCAAAGATGCGGCTGCGGCGTTTGAATCGCTCATGCCCGTAGATGTAATGGACTTGGCGGTGGGCAAGCAGCGCTATGGACTACTGACCACCGAGCAAGGCACGATCATTGACGATCTGATGTTTGTCAACCAAGGCCAAGGCTCCATCTTCGTGATTGTGAATGGTGCTTGCAAAGTTGGCGACATCGCACACATGCAGGCCAGCATCGGCAAGCGCTGTGAAATCGTCACCCTGCCCACACATGGCCTGCTGGCGCTGCAAGGCCCACTGGCTGTGAACGCACTGCAACGGCTACTGCCAGGTGTTGAAAAACTAGTCTTCATGACCGGGGCAGCATTTACCTGGCAAGACGCGTCCCTGTTTGTTACCCGCAGTGGCTATACCGGCGAAGACGGGTTTGAAATCTCGGTGCCTGGTAATAGCGCTGAGGCCTTGGCGCGCGCCCTGCTCGCGCAGCCCGAGGTGAAACCCGTCGGCCTGGGTGCCCGCAATTCGCTGCGTTTGGAGGCCGGGCTGTGCCTCTACGGCCAAGACATTGACACCACTACCGACCCACTGGAGGCAGGTCTGGCCTGGGCCATCCAAAAGGTGCGGCGCGGTGGCGGTGCACGCCAAGGCGGTTTTCCAGGCGCTATTAAAATAATAGCTGCTTGCGTCGATGCGACAGGGACTATAGCCATAAAACCTGTAAAAAAACGCGTTGGCTTGATTGCGCAGGAGCGTGTGCCCGTGCGCGAAGGCATCACGCTGTGCACGCCCGACGGCAAGCCGGTCGGCAGCGTCACCAGTGGCCTGCTCTCCCCCACACTCAATGTGCCGATTGCCATGGGCTACGTGCCCACCGAGCTGTCGGTCAACGGCACACTATTGCACGCTGTGGTACGCGGCAAGCCGGTACCCATGATCATCAGCCCCATGCCCTTTGTGCCGAACCGTTACTATCGTGGGCCGGCTGCCTGAGCCGCAATAACAGCTACCTAGAAAAACGGTTTCGCATCCTGATAAATTTGATCTGACCCCATTTAATGACCCCATTTAAGAAAAGGAAATCACCATGACAAGAAAATACACCGAAGACCACGAGTGGTTGGACATTACCGGCGACAGTGCCTTAGTGGGCATCACCCACCATGCGCAGGACGCGCTGGGGGATGTTGTGTTTGTGGACTTGCCCGAAGTGGGCAAAACTTATGCCGCCAAAGATGTTGCTGGCGTGGTGGAGTCGGTCAAAGCGGCGGCGGATGTGTACATGCCAGTGAGCGGCACGGTGACTGAAGTGAACGAAGCCCTGCGCGCTGACCCGTCGCTGGCCAACTCTGACCCACAAGGCGCGGGCTGGTTCTTCAAAGTCAAGCTGTCGGATGCCTCGCAAATTGCGGCATTGATGGACGAGACGGGCTATAGCGCGTTTGAAAAGAACGCTTGAAACCCGAGCCAGAGGTAACGCTAAAAGCGCAAAAAACTCGCAAAAAACGCTAAAGATTGAGTCGGATTTTGCGATTTTTGTATTTCTTTTTTTTCCGTTTTTTGCGTTACCTAAACAGTTAGCCAACTACTTATTCGAACAACTAGCCTATGTTGATGCAAGCCGCCCCACCCTTAAGCGCACTGGAAAACGCCAGCGAATTCATCGCCCGCCATATTGGTATTGACGACAAGGCCGAGGCGCGCATGCTCAGCGTGGTGGGTGCCGCATCCCGTCGCGCGCTCATTGAAGCTATCGTGCCGCGCAGCATTGCACGCAGCACGGTTATGCAGTTGCCCGAGCCGATGACCGAAGCCGCTGCGCTGGCCGAGATGAAGGCGATTGCCGGTAAAAACAAGGTCTTCAAAAGCCACATCGGCCAAGGCTATTACCCCTGCCACACGCCCGGCGTGATCCTGCGCAATATTTTGGAAAACCCCGCCTGGTACACCGCCTACACGCCCTACCAGGCCGAGATTTCGCAGGGCCGCATGGAGGCCTTGATCAACTTTCAAACCATGGTCTGCGACCTGACGGCCATGCCGATTGCCAATGCGTCGATGCTGGATGAAGCCACGGCTGCGGCAGAGGCCATGACGCTGGCCAAGCGCAGTGTCAAAAGCAAAAGCAATACCTTCCTTGTGGCGGGTGACTGCCATCCGCAAACCATTGAGGTGATTCAAACGCGTGCCAAGCCGCTGGGCATTGAGGTCAGTATCGCTATGTCAGCCGAAGAATGGGGCGCTCAGATCAAATCTGGCAGCTACTTCGCTGTATTGGTGCAATACCCGTCTACCGATGGCTCCATCCACGATTACACGCAGGATGTTCCCCTGGTGCGTGCGCACCAGGCTGCTTTTATTGCCGCTGCTGATTTGTTGGCACTCGCATTGCTGGCACCTCCTGGCGACTGGGGTGCCGACATTGTCGTAGGCACCACCCAGCGCCTGGGCATGCCCCTGTGCAACGGTGGCCCCCACGCCGCCTACCTTGCCTGCAAAGACGAGTTCAAACGCTCCATGCCCGGCCGCTTGGTAGGGGTGAGTGTGGACACCCATGGCAACCCCGCCTACCGCCTCGCGCTGCAAACCCGCGAGCAGCACATCCGCCGCGAAAAAGCCACCTCCAATATCTGCACCGCGCAGGTGCTGCCCGCCGTGGTAGCCAGCATGTATGCGGTCTACCACGGCCCGCAGGGCCTCAAGCGCATTGCGCAGCGCGTAGCCAGCTATGCCGCCATTTTGGCCAAAGGCCTGGAGCAGCTGGGCCACAAGCTCGGCAGCGCCACCAGCTTCGACTCAGTGACGGTGCAGCCGGGCGATCAGCACGCCGCTCTGGTGGCAAAAGCCATCTCTCACGGTGTGAACTTGCGCCAGTTTCCCGAATGGGGGCACTTCGTCTTGGGGATGTCCTTGGACGAAACCACTATGAGCGATGACGTTGAGTTGCTGTGGAATATTTTTGCCAAAGACGGTCAAACCCTGCCCTCTTTTGCCCAGTTTGAAAAAGGCATCGAGCCTTTGATTCCCCACGCTTTGCGCCGCACCAGCAGCTACCTGACGCATCCGGTGTTCAACACCCACCACAGCGAGACCGCCATGCTGCGCTACATCCGCGCACTCAGCGACAAAGACCTGGCACTCGACCGCACCATGATCCCGCTGGGCAGCTGCACCATGAAGCTCAACGCCACCAGCGAGATGATTCCCATCACCTGGCCCGAGTTTGCCAATATCCACCCCTTCGGCCCGGCAGACCAGCGCGTGGGCTACCAGGAGCTGGACGAACAACTGCGCGCCTGGCTTTGCCAAGCCACCGGCTACGCGGGCATCAGCCTGCAACCCAACGCGGGCAGCCAAGGCGAATACGCGGGCCTGCTGGTTATCAAGGCCTATCACGCTGCGCGTGGCCAGGTACACCGCAATATCTGCCTTATCCCATCCAGCGCCCACGGCACCAACCCCGCCAGCGCGCAGATGGTGGGCATGACGGTAGTGGTCACCGCCTGCGACGCGATGGGCAACGTAGACATGCAGGATTTGCAAGCCAAGTGCGAACAGCACAGCGCCCATCTGGCCGCCGTGATGATCACCTACCCCAGCACCCACGGCGTGTTTGAAACCAGCGTCAAAGACCTCTGCGCCCTGGTGCACCAGCACGGTGGCCGCGTGTATGTTGACGGTGCCAACATGAACGCCCTGGTAGGCGTGGCCGCGCCCGGCGAGTTTGGCGGCGATGTGTCGCATTTGAACCTGCACAAAACCTTCTGCATCCCCCACGGCGGCGGCGGCCCCGGCGTTGGCCCCGTGTGCGTGGTGGCGGATTTGGTGCCGTATCTGCCCGGCCACGCCACAGGCGATGCCGCCAGCCCCTCTTCACTCCCTCTCCCTGCGGGAGAGGGCCGGGGTGAGGGTCAGCGCGTAGGCGCAATATCAGCAGCACCATTGGGCAACGCTGCTGTGTTGCCCATCAGCTGGATGTACTGCCGCATGATGGGCGCGCAGGGCCTACAACAAGCCACCGAAGTCGCTATCCTCAGCGCCAACTACATCAGCAAACGCCTGGCCCCGCATTACCCCACCCTGTACGCCAGCCAGCAAGGCTACGTCGCCCACGAATGCATCCTGGACGTGCGCCCACTCAAAGACAGCACGGGCGTAACCGCAGAAGACATCGCCAAGCGACTGATCGACTACGGCTTTCACGCCCCCACCCTCAGCTTCCCCGTGCCCGGCACGCTCATGGTCGAGCCCACCGAAAGCGAACACCTGGAGGAGCTAGACCGCTTCATCAACGCCATGATCGCCATCCGCGCCGAGATAGCGCAAATAGAAAACGGCACCTGGCCGCAGGGCGACAACCCGCTCAAAAATGCCCCGCACACCGCCGTTAGTTTGATCAAAGCCGACTGGCCACATCCCTACTCCCGCGAGGTCGGCGCAGCCACTCTAAGCAAAACCCAGCACGCCAAATACTGGCCGCCCGTGGGCAGGCTAGACAACGTGTACGGTGACCGCAACTTGATGTGTTCTTGCATTCCGATTGGCGACTACACGTAATCAGCTATCCAATACCTGCCAGTAGTTGGTTGGCTAGCCGGTGGTGAACGGGCCGCATGGTGCGCTGCCTGGAGGTACCATTTTTTTCACCATTTTGATCACTTAATTGGCCTTGAAACTAACTTGATTTTAAATACGTTGCGAGTAGCTTTCAAAACGTAGCATAAATCGATTTCCCAACGGCCTACCGCTCCCGGTCAACGGAGGTCCTATCGAGCACTTAGGCTGTCGCAAAGCATCCGCAAAACAGAATAAATATATACTTTTGACATTCCGACAGCGCAAGAAGTGATACCAATTTACACACTTATCACGAACCTATCACGGTCTTTTTTGCTTGTGGTGAGGACTTGCCGCAGCCGCGCTGGTGCAATGTGTCAAGGCGCTATTGCCTGTGCAGGAGATACATGATGCGACAGATTAAACCTACCGGCATATTGAGAACAGCGGTGGCTTCGGCTGTGTTGATGGGCTTGGCCGCGTGCGGCGGCGGTGGCGCAGACGACAGCGCCTTGACGACGGACAACGCCCAGGCTGGCGACAGCGCGTTGGCAAGCGGCAGCGCCACCCCCGCGCAGCAATCCAAAGCCAGGCCAACCCCACCACCGCCCACCGACCCCAACCCGGTCGTGGTGCCCGTGGATGCCGCATTGGCGCTGGTCTCCACCAGTGCTACAGGGCGGGCGAGCGATGGCACCAACTGCGGCATATCTGCCGACGGCTCGCAGGTGGCTTTTACCTCCAGCTCCAGCGCGTTGGTGGCGGGCGATACCAATAACATCAGCGATGTGTTTGTGAAAAATGTGCGCACCGGGGCAATTGCCCGCGTCAGCACCAATAATTCTGGCGGCCAGCTGCAAATTGCCTCTACCTGCCTGGGCATGACGCCCGATGCAACCCACATCGTTTTTATGACACCCGAGGTCATTGGCAGTAATCCGTTCTCCCCGCCCGTGGTCACTGAAGCTGCCATATTTGTGAAAAACCTGCGCACCGGGGCAGTGACCAATGTTGCGCCGCCGCGCAATACGTTTGCAAATATTGCGGGCTATCGTTTCCAGTCCATCTCGGACAACGGCAACCGCGTCGCGTTGATAGCGCTGCCTACCACGACCTACCTGGGTGGCTATGAAACCGTCGCCAACGGACCCGCGCGGGCACTGATAAGAGATACTGGCAGCGGTGCGCTAGTAGACCTGTCGCCCGAGGTCAGCCTGGACGTAGCGCAGGGCGCGGTCAATAGCAATATGCTGTTGTCCCCTGACGGTAGCAAGCTGGCATTTAACTCGCGCGCCAACGCTCCGGCTGTGGGCGACACCAATGGCGGGTCGGATGTATTTGTGCTGAACATTGCCAGCCGCTCCGTTAGCCTGGCATCTCCCGCCGGGGCATCGCCTTCGTTTCAAAACTACACGGTCTCAGGATTTTTAGCGGGCGGTAGCAAGCTGGCATTTATCTCCACAGCACCCACCAGCGCGGGCGGTGTAGGTGCATATATCAATGACCTGGACTCTGGCGCAATCAACCTGGTGTTTGCCGCCGATGTGGGGCAAGCGCTTCCGCAACCACTGTCTTTTTCTGGCGATGGCAGCCTGCTGACTTACACGCGCCCCTATTTTGTCAGCGGCCGTCAAGAGGTTGTCGTGCGCCAGGTCAGCACGGGCCAGGAGCAACTGGCCAACATCACCTCCAGTGGGTTGGTAGCCAATGGCGAGTCCAGATTTCCCCTGCTCTCCAGAGACGGCAGCACGGTCGTGTACGACTCCAATGCCACCAATCTGGTGCGACCCATCTTGAGTGAAGCGTACCGCTATCGTCCCTACGCCAAAACGCTGAGTCGCCCAGCCGTGCAAACGCCTGGTTAAGGCTGGACGTTATCCGGGTACCCAGTAAGGTCTGGTGGGTTTGGCGCGACTGATTCAATTTGAATAACCTGTTTTACAGTGAACCAGACTTTCACCAACTCAGCCCCCTTGCCTCTTCTGGCTGCTGATGGGCGACAGCGGCGTATCCTTGTGATCGAGGACGAGGCAGATTTAGCGCAATTGCTGGAGGTGCACCTGGGCGAATTGCCCGCCCAGGTGCACACCTGCGGCGATGGTGAACAAGGCCTGGCGCTGGCGCTGGCAGAGCACTGGGATGCCATCGTGCTGGACTTGCGTCTGCCCAAGCTGGGCGGCCTGGACGTGTGCCGCGAAATACGCGCGCGTGGGCGCTATGTCCCCATCATGATGCTCACCGCCCGCGTGACCGAGCTGGACCGCGTGCTGGGCCTGGAGCTGGGAGCCGACGACTATTTGACCAAACCGTTCAGCATGCTGGAACTGCAAGCGCGCATCAAGGCGCTGCTGCGACGGGCCAACCACTTTAGCCAAGGTACGGATGCACACCCTGTGCGCAGCAACAACGTGCTGCAACTCGGGCCCCTGCACCTGGACCACACGCGCCGCCGCGCCAGCTTGGCGGGCATCCACCTGGTGCTCACGCCACGCGAATGGGATTTGCTATGGTTTTTTGCCCAGCAACCTGGCCGGGTTTTTTCGCGCAGCGAACTTTTGGAAAAGGTGTGGGGCTATGGCCACGATGGCTACGACCACACAGTCAACAGCCACATCAACCGCTTGCGCAGCAAGCTGGGCGATGGCCGCAGCAGTGCGCAGTACATCCAGACGGTGTGGGGCACCGGCTACCGCTTTGAGCCACCGATCTGACCAGCCCATGACGACCCGCCCACCTTGCGCTACACCACGCCGCTCTGGCAACGTCTGCACCTGCGCATTGGCGCGCTGACGCTGGCGGTGCTGGTGCTGATGGCGCTGGCCCTACTTGCCCTGACCCGTGTGCACCAGGCCCGGGCCCATCTGGAGTGGACGCAGCGCATGAACCTGGGCCTGGCCAGCTACATTGCCGAGCACCAGCCCAGACCCTTGCTGACCCCACTAGGCGAGATAGATGCCCCTTTGCTACGCGATATGGCCAATCAAGTGATGATGGCCAATCCGGCCTTGGAGGTCTATTTGCTGGACCACACCGGACGCGTGCTGGCGCATGCCCTGGATGGTGTGGCACTGGCCCGCCACCAGGTGAATTTGGAGCCACTACAGCAGGTGCTAAAAAACCCCCACCAGATAGCATTGCCAGTATTGGGCGACGATCCGCGTGAGCCGGTGCAGAGCAACGTGTTTTCCGTAGCGGCGCTGGGCCCGCAGGGCTATCTGTATGTGGTGCTGCGCGGCCAGGCCGCACGCAGTCTGGCGCAAGACTCTGACCGCTCCAGTGCGCTGCGCGAGGCTGCACTGGCTATTGCGTTGGCGGTAGCCATTGCAGCAGTGGCCTTGGTACTGGGATTGAGCGTGCTGACCCGCCCCCTGCACCGCCTGACCATGCAGGTGCGCAGCTTTCGCGATGCAGCCCCCTGGATGCAGCACCACAGCACCCGGGGCGGCGAGATCGCGTTATTGACGGATGCCATCACCGCGCAGCAGGCCCACATCGCCCAGCAGTTTGCGCAGCTCGCGCAAAGCGACCAGCTGCGCCGTGAACTGATCTCCAATCTGTCCCATGATCTACACACCCCTTTAGCGAGTATCCAGGGCTATGTAGAACGCTGCCTGCTGCGCAACCATCTGCTTACGCCGCCAGAGCGCGAGGCCCATTTGCGTGTGGTGCTGCGCCACTGTGCCAGCCTGGGCAAGCGCATTGGCGACTTGTTTGAGTTGTCCAAGCTGGATGCAGGCCGCGTGCAGCCGCACCTGGAATCGTTTTGCCTCTCCGAGCTGGTGCACGATGTTGCCCAGGCCTACCAGTTGCAGGCAGAGCAGGCCAAGGTCAAGCTGGTGCTCAGCGCCACCTGCCAGGCCAGCGCGATGGTGCGCGCCGATATTGCACTGATAGAGCGGGTGCTGCAAAACCTGATGGACAACGCGCTGCGCTACACACCGCAGGGTGGCAGCATCCACATCGACATTCAACCCCAGGAGACAAGCATGGTGGTCAGTGTGCATGACACCGGTGTGGGCATTGCCAAAGAGCATCTCCCGCATGTGTTTGAGCGCTACTGGCAGGCACAGGACACCCCTAGCGTGCAGCCGGGGCACAGCGCTGGCTTGGGATTGGCGATAGTCAAACGCATCCTGGAGCTGCATGGCAGTGCGATCCGCATCCGTTCTGAATTGGCTGGAGGAACGCGATTTGACTTCAGCTTGTTGCGGGGCGTTTGACGTTTGCTTGCAAGCAGTGATAAATCCGTGATCAATGTGCATGAATTGTTGAGAAGCCTTACGTAACTTTGCACCGCCGGCGACGAACTAACCTAGGTCACACAACGTGGCAGAGGCCGTCGCTCTTTCAGGCGGAAGGAGATATTTCCATGCAAAGTACACGACGCAACACTTTCAAACTGCTGGGCCTCAGCCTGGCGCTGAGCAGCATTGGCCTGGCAGCTTATGCCACCGAGGACGACGATGGCTTGCGCGCGGGCAAGGTGTTTACCAGCACCAATTCACCCGCTGGCAATGAGCTGCTGGTCTTTGCGCCCGACAGCAATGGCCAACTGACGCTGCTGACGCGTGCGGCCACCCAAGGCCTGGGCACCGGCACGGGGCTGGGCAACCAGGGCGCCGTCACACTCAGCGGCAATGGCAAGCATCTATTTGTGGTCAACGCGCAGAGCAATACAGTCTCGACCTTTTCAGTGCGCCGTGATCGGCTAACACTTGAGTCCACGGTCGACTCCGGCGGGCTGCGTCCCATCAGCGTCACCGAGCACGACGGCATTGTCTATGTGCTCAACGCTGCAGGCGCGGGCAATGTGGCGGGGTTTCGCAATGACAAGGGAAATTTAGTGCCCCTGGCGGGCAGTGTGCGACCGCTCTCCGCGTCGGGCGGCACGGCCTCGTCGCAAGTGGGCTTCAGCCCCGATGGCGACATTTTGTTGGTAACCGAAAAAGCCACCAACAAACTCACCAGCTACCGCGTGCGCGGCAACGGCAGCATCGATGCCCCCGTGGTTACCGCGTCGGTCGGCATCACGCCATTTGGCTTTGCATTTGACCGCCGGGGCAATGCATTGGTGTCGGAGGCTTTTGGTGGTGCGGCCAACGCCAGTGCCGTATCGTCGTACCGATTTGACCCTGCAGCTCCCGCCATCCCGGTTGTTGTCAGCCCCTCCCTGGGCACCACACAAACGGCCGCCTGCTGGGTGGTAGTCACACCCAACAGCCGGTACGCGTATGTCACCAATACGGGCAGTGGCACCGTCAGTAGCTATGCTGTTTCCAAGTCGGGGCAACTGTCATTGGTGCAAGGAATTGCCGCCACTTCGGGCGCGGGTCCAATTGATGCGGCCATCTCTGCGTCAGGGCGCAACCTGTATGTGCTGAATGGACGCGGTCAGACCATCTCTTCGTTCAGGATCGGCGGTGATGCCAGTCTGTCTAACCCGGGCACTGTAGCGGGTCTACCTGCGGGCGCAAACGGTTTGGCTGCAAACTGATACTGCTAAATGGGCACCGGTCGATGAACTACTAGCCCAAGGCCAAGTGTTGACTATTGCGGTAGTTTTGACACAATGGCAAACCCAAGGAGTAACGACCATGCCCACCGGAACCGTCCAACTGCACCGCGTACTGCGCACCCAACCCGAGCGCGTTTACCGCGCGTTTTTGGAGGCCGATGCCATGGCCAAGTGGCTGCCGCCGCACGGCTTTACCTGCAAGGTGCACCACATGGATGCCAAGGTGGGCGGCACCTTCAAGATGTCGTTTACCAACTTTTCCACGGGCCAGGGCCACTCCTTTGGTGGTGCCTACCGCGAGCTGGTTCCGTTTGAAAAGCTGGTTTATACCGACAAGTTTGACGACCCGAATTTGCCCGGTGAAATGGTGGTCACCGTGACATTTAAACCCGTACTGTGCGGCACCGAATTGCACGTCACTCAAGAAGGCATCCCCGAGGTCATCCCTGTGGAGATGTGCTACCTGGGCTGGCAGGAGTCGCTGGCACAGCTGGCGACGCTGGTAGAGCCCGAGATCGTGGGGTAAGCCGCTTCAGCGCTTGGGGGCCACCAGTGCAAACATGGCCCCTTGCGGGTCCAGGCACTGCAGGATCCAATCATCGCCCGGCACCTCCTGCGGACCCATCAGCACCTTGCCGCCGTTTTGCGTCACGCGCACCATGGCAGCGTCGATCGCATCGACCCTGAAGTAGTACAACCAGCCGGGCACGGGCATCTCGGGCGGCTTGGTCATCATGCCGCCCACATCCGCACCACCGGTGGCAAATATTTGGTACATACCCATCGGGCCCATGTCCATCGCGCGGGTTGGAGTCCAGCCGAACAGCTTGGCATAAAACGCGAAGGCGCTGGCGCCATCATTGGCATACAGCTCGTGCCAGCCAATGGTGCCGCTCGCGCCGGGCGCTGCTGGCGTTGGGTCGGGCTCGCCATTGCCTTTGAACAGGACAAACACCGCTCCTTGCGGGTCGGCCACCACGGCGAAGCGCCCCACACCGGGAATATCTTCGGGCGGTTGGTGCACCGCGCCGCCCTCTGCCTTGACGCGCCGGGCATAGGCATCCACGTCATTTACGCTCACATAGCCGCTCCAGCCCGGCTTTACGCCCATGGCGCGCATCTCGGGCGTGATGGCCATCATGCCACTGACCATGGCCGTGCCAACCGAGCAAATCGTATAGGCCATGCCGGGCATGCCCGCATCTTTGGCGGACCAGCCCACCACCTGGGTATAAAACGCTTGGGCGCCTTGCGCATCGCTGGTCATCAGCTCGTACCAGACAAACGGGTTGGCACTGGTAGTGGCAGTGGCAGTGGTAGTGGAGGTCGCAGTATTTGGGGTAGCCATGGCATGTCTCCTGGATGAAGTGGGCTGTAAAGTATAGGTCTGCCGCATCAAAATTGGAATACCCCATGCCCTCCCCTCACACCAGTACAGCTACCGCCGCCCCAGTGCAGGTACGCCGCGCCAACTACCTGTTGACGGCTGACCGCGCCGCCATCACTACCCTGCTGGACGGCTATGCCCGCGATCCGATGGGCGGTGGCACCGCTTTGGCACCCGAAACGCTGACGCGGCTATGTGACGATTTGGCTGCCCGCCCCTACGCCTTCAGCTTTATCGCGTGGCAGGGCGATCAGCCCTTAGGCTTGGTCAATTGCTTTGAGGCTTACAGCACCTTCAAAGCCCAGCCCCTGGTCAATATCCACGACCTGTCCGTGCACGACAGCGCGCGCGGCTGTGGTGTGGGCCAGAGGCTGATGCAAGCCGTAGAAGAGGAAGCCATAGCGCGCGGCGCTTGCAAGATCACGCTTGAGGTACTCAGCGGCAACACCGTTGCGTTAAAAAGCTACAACCGCTTTGGTTTTGCCGCCTACCAGCTCGACCCCGCCGCAGGACAAGCCGTGTTTTTGCAAAAATGGGTGAAATGACCCGTAGCAATTGCTATGCCTCAAAGCGCTCGAACGCCTCGCTCACCTGATCGAGGTACCGGCGCTTTTCCTGGGCACTGACAAAGCTGGCCTCAAAGCTGTTGCAGGCCAATTGGTAGGCGTGCTGCGCAGTAAGGCCCATGGCCGCAAAGGTTTGGGTGAAGTTGTCGTTGATATAGCCACCAAAATACGCCGGGTCGTCGGAGTTGACCATGGCGCACAGGCCTGCGTCCAGCAAATGCTTTAGGTTGTGGTCAGCCAACGTGGGCACCACGCACAGCTTGAGGTTGCTCAAGGGGCAGACGGTGAGTGGAATGCGATCTTTAGCCAGACGCTGCATCAGCAGCGCGTCTTGGCTGGACTGCACGCCATGGTCGATGCGCTCTACTTTCAGCACATCCAGCGCGCTCCACACATAGGCGGGCGGGCCTTCTTCGCCTGCGTGGGCTACCAGATGAAAGCCCAGCGCTTTGCAGCGTTTAAAGACCTTGGCAAACTTCTCGGGCGGGTTACCCAGCTCGGCACTGTCCAGGCCGATGCCGATAAATTTGTCTCGATAGGGCAGTGCCTGCTCCAGCGTTTCAAAGGCCTCCTGCTCGCTGAGGTGGCGCAAAAAGCACAGGATCAACGCCGCATCTAGGTTGTGCTCTACCTTGGCATCCACGCAGGCGCGGTGCAGACCGTTGATCACCGTCTCCATCGCCACACCGCGTGCGGTATGGGTTTGGGGGTCGAAAAATATCTCGGCTCGCACCACGTTATCCATCGCTGCTTGGGCAAAGTAGGCTTGGGCCATATCGTAGAAGTCTTGCTCTTTCAGCAGTACCGAGGCACCTGCGTAGTAGATGTCCAAGAAGCTTTGCAAGTTCGTAAACGCGTAGGCCTTGCGCAAATCCGCTATGTTGGCATAGGGCAGCGCCAGGCCATTGCGCTGTGCCAGTTTAAAAATCAGCTCCGGCTCCAGCGAGCCTTCAATATGGATATGCAGCTCGGCTTTAGGCATGCAGCGCAGCAGCGCGGGCAGGCGGTCGGGCGCAATGGGCTTGAGGTGATGCATCAACACACTCCAAAGGTAATGCCACCGTCCTGTAAATACCGGCGGTAGGCCGACGAGGCTTTATCCGCAGGGGAGTGCAGCTCAGCGCGTAAGTCGAGTGGCAGCCTGGCGGGCGTTTGTGATTCCAAAATGGGCTTGTCTTGTAAAAATATCGTGTCTTGAAAGTCTTGCAGTACTTTGTCTGGGCTTTCAAAATCAGCCACCGCGTAGGTAAACCACACCCGGCTGGTCTCGGGCGTGATGGGGCAAACCCAAAGCGCAATGTACTCGCGCCAGTCGGCGGCTTTGTCATCGACCGCCTTGCCCTCCACCTCCACCACTTCGGGCACCTTGGTGAGCATTGCGCAGTAGGGGGACACCACCTCGTAGGTGTAGCTCACCTGCACGCCGCTGGTGGCCTGCGCGCTAGCCTGCGGCTGCCAGGCACGGCAGCCGGTGGCGCGAATGCCGTGCGCCGTGCGCTCCACGGTGTAGTCCACCATGGCGGTGGCATCGCGCGCGCCCAGGTAGCCCTCGTGCACAAAACCAAAGTGCGCCATGTCCAAAAAGTTTTCTACGACGCGCGGCGCGCTGGTGGCCACGTCATACGGCCCGCACTGCACCGTGCGCAGCCGCGCATCCTGCGCCGCGCCCAGCAGCGGCAGCGCGGTGCGGGCGCTGTCAAGCTGCACCCACACCAGCCCATAGGCCTCGCGCGCGGCAAACGTCTTGACGCAGTGGCTGGCCGGTGGCACAAAACTGGGCAGGGCAGGCACCAAGCTGCACAGCCCCGAGCCGCCAAACTGCCAGCCATGGTAGGCGCACTCCAGCGCGCTGCCCTGTGCAGTGGCCTGCAACCGACCCTTCGAGAGCTTGGCCCCCCGGTGCGGGCACTTGTCCGCCCAGGCATGCGCAGCGCCCTCAGCATCCCGCCACAGCACCACCGCCTCGCCCAGCAGCGTCACGCCCACGGGCTTGTCCGCCACAGCAGACGATAAAGCGACAGGGTGCCAAAGCATGCGTTCGATCATGCGCGGATTATCACTGGTTGATTGCCTGTCAAGCAACGATTGCCTCCAGGCCCCGTTTTTCTATCAGCTGCAAAAGCTTGGCCGCCGCACCACTCGGGTGTTTTCCAGAGCTGGGGGACTCCCATTTTTGAACCGCAGAGACACTTACATTCAGAATCGATGCAAAAACCGATTGACTGACTTTGGCCTTTTTCACGCGAATAGACACGACCTTATCCGACGTGTACTCTGGTGGACTTTGACAGATCAGCTTCATCTTGGCCATGTCCTGTTTGGAGATCAATGCATGGCCCTCTAAGGCCTGCGCCATCACTAGCATTTCATCAAAAATTCGGACTTCTCCGGTTGATCTTTTCTTTGTCATCGCTAAATTGTATTCAGCTATAGCACTCGGTGCAACATATGGTTATTTGCCTTCTAGCAACGCGCGCCGGAGAACTTCCTCCATCGCCGCAGCTCACGGTGCTGGAACATTAAGGTTTTCAAAACCCCGAGCACGCCACAAAAGCAAGAGAAGAAAATGCAACTGCAGAAAAAAGAAAAGCTGCCCGAAAGCAGCTTTTCCCCTCGCAGTTGCACTAACTTATTTTTTATCGCCGCCTGGAATCTTGCCCTGTACGCCTTGCACGTAGAAGTTTACGCCTGACAAGAATTTGTCGTCGGCCACGGCGTCTTTGGCCAAAATTTCTTTGCCATCGGCGCCGGTGATGGGGCCTTTCCAGATGCTGAAGGTGCCGGCTTTCAGGCCGGCCTTGATTTCTTCAATGCGCTTCTTGGTCTCGTCGGGCACATCGGCGGCCATGCTGACCATGTCGATAGCACCCTCTTTTACGCCGTACCAGCTCGAACCTGTCGTCCACTTGCCGTCCAGCGTTTCGCGGGTGGCCTTGATGTAGTACGGGGCCCAGTTGATGATGGCCGAGCCCAGGTGGGCCTTGGGGCCGTAGGCGGTCATGTCGCTGTCCCAGCCGAAGGCGCGCTTGCCCAGCTTCTCGGCGGTTTGCAGCACGGCCGATGAGTCGGTATTTTGGAAGAGTACGTCAGCACCGCCGTTGATGAGGGCGGTGGCGGCCTCGGTTTCTTTGGGTGGGTTGAACCACTCGTTGACCCAGATGACTTTGGTTTTCACCTTGGGGTTCACCGACTGTGCGCCCAAGGTAAAGGTGTTGATGTTGCGGATGACCTCTGGAATGGGGATGGAGGCCACTACGCCCAGCGTGCCGCTCTTGCTCATCTTGCCGGCAATGACACCGGCCATGTACGCGCCCTCGTAGGTGCGGCTGTCATAGGTGCGCATGTTTTCGGCGGTTTTGTAGCCGGTGGCGTGCTCAAACTTCACGCCCTTGGTGTCGGCGGCCACTTTGAGCATCGGCTCCATGTAGCCGAAGGTGGTGCCAAAGATCAGCTTGTTGCCCTGCGCGGCCATGTCGCGGATGACGCGCTCAGCGTCGGCGCTCTCGGGCACTTTTTCGACAAAGCTGGTGACGACCTTGTCGCCAAATTCTTTTTCTACGGCTTTGCGGCCGTTGTCGTGCGCAAAGGTCCAGCCGCCGTCGCCCACCGGGCCGACGTAGGCGAAGGCGATTTTCAGGGGGTCAGGCTTGGCAGGCGCTGGCGCGGCTGCTGGGGCGGCTGCCGCTGGGGCCGGCGCGGGCTTGGGTTCTTCCTTTTTGCTGCAGCCCATCAGCGCAGCAGCAGCCAGGGCCGATAGCGCGAGCAATTTGAGGGTGGTGCGTTTGGCTTGCATCAGGTCGTCTCTCTTTCGTCGTTGGATTAAATCAAAGGGAAGGCAGAAAAATCACATTATCAACCTAAGCGCAGCGACATTAGCCGCCCGGATAGAAGGGTTTACCCAAGGATGCAGGCATATTCACGCGAATCCAGGCCGGGTTGCGCGAGATCAGGGCCAGCACCACGATGGTGGCGACGTAGGGCAGCATGGTGAGGAACTGGCTGGGCACTTCTACGCCGATGCCTTGTAGATGGAACTGCACCATCGTCACGCCACCAAACAGGTACGCCCCCAGCAATACCCGCGCGGGCCGCCAGGTGGCAAAGGTGGTAAGCGCCAAGGCAATCCAGCCCTTGCCGGCCACCATGCCCTCGACCCACAGCGGCGTGTAGATGACCGACAGATAGGCGCCTGCCAGCCCGCACAGCGCGCCCCCAGCCACCACGGCGGCCAGGCGGATGCGCCGCACCGGTAGCCCCAAGGCGTGGGCGGCATCGGGGTTTTCGCCCACGCTGCGCAGCACCAGGCCGCTGCGTGTGCGGTACAAGAACCAAACCAGTGCGCCTGCCATCGCCATGGCGAGGTAGACCATCGGGTGCTGCTTGAAGAAGGCGCTGCCCAGCAAGGGAATCTCTGACAAATACGGGACGGCAAACTGCGCCCGCTCGGGCAGCTTGTCTTGCACATACCCGATGCCTGCGAAGGCCGAAAAGCCTGCGCCAAACAGGCTGAGCGCAAGGCCCGTGGCGTACTGGTTGGTGTTGAGCCAGATCACCAGCAGGCCAAAGATGGCCGCCAGCAGCGCGCCGGCGACCGCCCCTGCGGCAAATCCCAGCCAGTCATTGCCGGTATGCACTACAGCGGCAAAGCCTGCCACGGCGGCGCAAAGCATCAGGCCTTCGGCACCCAGGTTAACGATGCCAGCTTTTTCGTTGATCAGCAGGCCCAGCGCGGCGATGGCCAGCACGGTGCCTGCGTTGAGTGTGGCGGCCAGTAACAGGGCGTACTGTTCCATTACGCAATGCCTTTCGGTACATGAAGCTGATTGATGAATACTATATTTTTCATAGCTGCTTATGTCCTGGCGACGGGGACTACAGGCGTATTTGACAGGTAAAACTGCAATCGGTGAGCGATCAAGGTGTCGCAGGCCAGCAGCGTGAACAGCAGCAGGCCCTGGAACACCCCGGTGATGGATTTAGGCAGCCCCATGCGCGACTGCGCCAGCTCGCCGCCGATGTAGAACATGCTCATGAGCACGGCTGAGAACACCATGCCCAGCGGGTGCAGCCGTCCGACAAAGGCCACAATGATGGCGGCAAAACCGTAGCCCGCAGGCACATAGGGTGTGAGCTGGCCAATCGGCCCAGCTACCTCCAGCGCGCCCGCGAGGCCCGCTACGCCGCCCGACACGAGCAATGCTGTCCACAAGGCGCGGCGCGAGCTAAAGCCTGCGTAGCGCGCTGCGGCAGGTGCCAGCCCGCCCACCAGCTGCGCAAAACCCGCACGGGTGCGGAACAGGAAAACCCACAAAGCTCCCGCACCCAGCAGGCCCAGCAGCAGGCCAATGCCCATGCGCGAGCCGTCCATCAGCTTGGGAATTTTCGTCACGGCATCAAAGGTTTTGCTCTGCGGAAAGTTGTAGCCCTGCGGGTCTTTCCAGGGGCCAAACACCAGGTAACTCAGCACCATGTCGGCTACGTATACCAGCATCAGGCTGACCAAAATCTCGTTGGCGTTGAACCTGTCGCGCAGCAGCGCCGTGATGCCCGCCCAGGCCATGCCGCCCAGTACGCCCGCCAGCATCACGGCCAGCACAATCCAGCGCCCCGTGTCTTTGTCCGCCAGCAGTGCCACCCCGCCGGCACACACCGCGCCCATGACAAACTGGCCTTCCGCGCCAATGTTCCACACGTTGGAGCGGAAGCACACCGCCAGGCCGAGCGCAATGATGAGCAGCGGCGTGGCCTTGACCATCAGTTCGCCCAGCGCGTAGCTGGTTTTGATCGGCTCCCAAAAGAACATCTGCAAACCACGTAGCGGGTCTTTGCCCAAGGCGGCGAACAGGAGGATACCCAGGAGGACGGTGATGAGTAGCGCGAGGAAGGGCGAAGCCAGTGTCCAAAAGCGCGAGACTTCGGCGCGGGGAATCAGTTGAATGTGCGGCTTAAGCATGCGCAACCCCGCCTGAAGGTGTTGCATCCCACAGCCCGCTCATCCACTCGCCGATCTGCTGCACCGTCGCATCCTTAATATTGACCGATGGCGAGATACGGCCCCTGGCCATCACCTGCAAGCGGTCGGCGATTTCAAACAGCTCGTCCAGCTCTTCACTCACCACCAGCACCGCGCAGCCAGCGTCGCGCAGAGCCAGTATCTCGGCGCGGATTTGGGCGCTGGCGCCTATATCCACGCCCCAGGTGGGTTGCGAGATGATCAGCAGTTTGGGTGCGGCCTCCATCTCACGGCCGACGATAAACTTCTGCAAATTGCCACCGGAGAGGCTGCGCGCCGGTGCATCGGGCCCGGCGGCTTTGACATTAAAGCGCGCAATGATCTGCCGGGCCTGCGTACGCAGGGCTTGTGTGTCGATCCAACCGCCCTTCCAGCGTTGTTGAGCAACAGCTTGGTTGCGCGTGAGCAGCAGGTTGTGCGCCAGGCTCATGCTGGGCACCGCGCCCCGTCCCAGGCGCTCTTCGGGCACAAAGTGCAGGCCCATGGCGCGGCGGCGCTGGGGTGGGTACTGGGCTACGCTGTGCATGCGCGCAGCACCTTGCATTTGAATGCTGTCCGCCGCAGCGCGGGTGTCTTCACCACTCAGCGCATACAGCAATTCTTTTTGCCCGTTGCCAGAGACTCCCGCGATACCCAGCACTTCGCCGGCGCGCACGGCAAGGCTGATACGGTCCAGGTCCACGCCAAACTCATCGGCTCGCGGCAGGCTTAAGTGATTGACCCACAGCACGTCAGCGCCCGCCAGTGCAGGCCGGTGCACCAGCGCGGGCGGCTCGCTGCCAATCATCAGGCGCGAAAGCGATGCATTGCTCTCCTGCCTCGGGTCGCACACGCCCGTCACCTTGCCGCCGCGCAGTACGGTGCAGGCAGTACACAGCGCGCGAATCTCGTGCAGCTTGTGGCTGATATACAAAATGCTGCAACCCAGCTGGGCCAGCAGGCGCAGCGTGTCAAACAGTTTGCCCACGGCCTGGGGTGTCAACACCGAGGTGGGCTCGTCCAATATCAACAGGCGCGGCTCGGTCAACAGCGCGCGCACAATCTCGACCCGCTGGCGCTCGCCCACACCCAGCGTGTGCACGGGGCGCAGCGGGTCTATGTCCAGCCCGTACTGCGCGGCTTTGGCGGTGATTTTTTGCTGTACTTCACGCAGCGACAGAGACTTATCCAAACCGAGCCACACGTTCTCGGCCACACTGATGGTCTCGAACAGGCTGAAGTGCTGAAACACCATGGCAATGCCCAGCGCACGCGCATCCACCGGGTTTTTTATTTGCACCGGCTTGCCATCCACGCTGATACTTCCCGCATCGGGTTGCACTGCGCCATAGATAATTTTCATCAACGTGGATTTACCCGCACCGTTCTCTCCCAGCACGGCATGAATCTCGCCCGGCTGCACCACCAACGACACGTCGTCATTGGCCACCACGGCGGGGTAGCTTTTGCGGATGTGCGCGAGTGCGAGGCGAGGTGCGTTGGGGCTAGACATGCAATGAATGGTAACGGGATTTTGCCCATACCCCATTTACGGGGCTTACCGCAGACAGAATTACACCAGCGCCAAGCCCAGCATGGATATCGCCGCGCTGGGCTTTGTAGAATCTGCTCACTGATAATACCAACCACCTACGCACCCCCGCCTGCCCCAACGCCTTGATCTTCGACAGGGAGGCACCATGGGCTGGCCAGTGTGGCAAACTACCCTGCACATTTGCAGTCCCGATTGTTAGACTCTCTCTCCTATCCAAAGGTAAGCCCCATGTTTCGTGAAGCCACCGCAGCGCTCGTCAAGCGCGCCGACTACGCCCCACCCGCGTACTGGATCGACACGGTCGATTTAACCTTTGACCTGGACCCGGCCAAGACCCGCGTGCTGAACAAAATGCAGGTGCGCCGCAATACCGCCGTACCTACGCAGGCACTGCGCCTGGACGGCGACGAACTGAACCTGGCCCGGGTGATGGTGAATGGCCAGGGCTGCTCGTTCAAGATGGATGGCGACACCCTGGTGCTGGATAACCTGCCCGATAGCTGCGAACTGGAGATCTTTACCACCTGCGCGCCCGCCAAAAACACCAAGCTGATGGGCCTGTATGTCAGCCAGGACACCTTTTTTACCCAGTGCGAGGCCGAGGGCTTTCGGCGTATCACCTACTTTTTAGACCGTCCGGACGTGATGGCCGCCTATACCGTGACCCTGCGCGCCGATGCCATCGCTTATCCGGTGCTGCTCTCTAACGGCAATCTGGTTGAGCAAGGCCCACTTGCCGATGGCCGCCACTTTGCCAAATGGGTGGATCCGCATAAAAAGCCCTGCTACCTTTTTGCGCTGGTTGCTGGCAATCTGGTAGCGCGCGAGCAGCGCATCACCTCGCGGGCGGGCACCGACCATCTACTGCAAGTGTTTGTACGCCGAGGCGACCTGGACAAAACCGAGCACGCCATGAATTCCCTCATGCACAGCGTGGCCTGGGACGAGGCACGCTTTGGCCTGCCGCTGGACCTGGAGCGCTTCATGATCGTCGCCACCGCCGACTTCAACATGGGCGCGATGGAAAACAAGGGTCTGAACATCTTTAACACCAAGTATGTTTTAGCCAACCAAGCCACCGCCACTGACGTAGACTATGCCAACATCGAGAGCGTCGTGGGCCACGAGTACTTCCATAACTGGACGGGCAACCGCATCACCTGCCGCGACTGGTTTCAGCTCTCGCTCAAGGAAGGCCTCACGGTCTTTCGCGACCAGGAGTTCAGCATGGACCTGTGCCCCAGCCCTTCAGCACGGGCCGTCAAGCGCATTGAAGACGTGCGCGTGCTGCGCACCGCCCAGTTTCCCGAAGACGCGGGCCCGATGGCCCACCCGGTGCGGCCCGATGCCTACCAGGAGATCAACAACTTCTACACCGTCACCATCTACGAAAAAGGGGCCGAGGTGGTGCGCATGATGCAAACCCTGGTCAGCCGCGAGGGCTTTGCCAAGGGGATGTCCGAGTACTTCAAACGCCATGATGGCCAGGCCGTCACCTGCGACGATTTTGCACAGGCGATCGCGGACACCAACCCCACGTCGGCCCTGAGCACCCTGCTGCCCCAGTTCAAGCGCTGGTACAGCCAGGCGGGCACACCGCGTGTAAAGGCGCACGGCGTGTACGACGCAGCCGCGCGCAGCTACGCCCTGCACCTGGAGCAATCCTGTCCGGCTACCCCCGGCCAGCCGACCAAAGAGCCGTTTGTCATCCCCATCAACTTTGGTTTGGTGAGTGCCCAGGGGCATGATTTGCCGCTGCAGCTGGCCGCCGAACCGCAGGCCGTTCCAGGTCAGCGCACCTTTGTGATGACGCAGGCCGCCGAGGTACTGCAATTTATCAATGTGGATTGCCCGGCAGGCACCGCGCCTGTGCCGTCGGTCCTGCGCGGCTTCTCGGCCCCGGTGATTGTGCAATGTGACTACACCCAGGCACAGCTACTGGCGTTATTGGCGCACGACAACGACCCGTTTAACCGCTGGGAGGCGGCGCAGCGCCTGGGCATGCAGCACGCTATTGAACTCATAGCTACTTACGTCCACAGCACAGGGACTACAGGCAGTTTTGGCATAGAAACCTTCGCCCATTCCGCGTTTGTTGCCGCGCTGCGCAGCGTACTGCGCCACCCCGAGCTGGATGCGGCCTTCAAAGAGCTGGTGCTGACCTTGCCCAGTGAAACCTATATCGCCGAGCAACTGGACGCGGTAGACCCACAGGCCATCCATGCCGTGCGCGAAGCCATGCGCGGCGCGCTCTCGATTGCATTGCAGGCCGATTGGGAGTGGGCCTTCGCAGCGCATGTGGAGAACGGCGGCTATGCGCCCGATGCCGTCAGCAGTGGCCGCCGCGCACTGGCCAATCTAGCGCTGTCCATGCTGTGCCTGGCTGCGCGCAGCACGGGAGACACCGTGTGGCCAGGCAAAACCCTGCAGCGCTTCAAAGATGCCAACAATATGACCGAGCGCTTTGGCGCACTCAACGCCCTGGTCAGCAGCGGCCACCCGCTGGCTACGCCTGCGCTGGAAAAGTTTTACGCCCTGTTCAAAGACGAGGCACTGGTACTGGACAAATGGTTTGCCCTGCAAGCAGGTGCGTCAGATCGTGGCGGCGACATCTTGCCACGGGTGCGCAGCCTGATGCAGCACGCCGACTTCAACCTGAAAAACCCCAACCGCGCCCGCAGCGTGATCTTCAGCTACTGCAGCGCCAACCCCGGCGCCTTTCACCGGCGCGATGCCGCGGGCTACCTCTACTGGGCCGAGCAAGTGCTGGCACTGGACGCCATCAACCCCCAGGTAGCCGCCCGCCTGGCCCGCGCCATGGACCGCTGGAAAAAACTCGCGCCGCCGTACCAAAATGCGGCTTTAGAAGCCATCAAACGCGTGGCGGCCAAGGGCGATTTGAGTAACGATGTACGCGAGGTGGTTTCGCGGGCTTTGGCGGATTGATTGTTTAAGGTTTAGGTAACGCGAAAAGCGCAAAAAGATCGCAAAAAACGCTAAATACTAAAACCAAAAAAATCACCGCCGCCGAAATATCTTTTTTTAATTTTCATTTTCTTTTTTGCGCTTTTTGCGAACTTTCTGCGCTTTTTGCGTTACCTTCCCTAAAAGCCTTTCACACACCCCATGACCAGCAAAATATCCCTCACCCGTTACCTCGTAGAGCAGCAGCGCATTGACGGTCGCATTCCGCCGCAACTCAGACTGCTGTTGGAAGTCGTCGCGCGCTCTTGCAAAAGCATCAGCCACGCCGTCAACAAGGGCGCTTTAGGAGGTGTGCTGGGCACGGCGGGCACCGAAAATGTGCAGGGCGAGGTGCAGAAAAAGCTCGACATTATTGCCAACGAGGTGCTGATCGAAGCCAATGAATGGGGTGGCAACCTGGCCGCCATGGCCAGCGAAGAAATGGACAGCATTTACCTGGTGCCCAACCGCTACCCGCAGGGCGAATACCTGCTGCTGTTTGACCCACTGGATGGCTCGTCCAACATCGACGTAAACGTCAGTATTGGCACGATTTTCAGCGTGCTCAAAAAGCCTGACGATCACGACGCGGGCATTGAGGAAAAAGACTTTTTGCAGGCCGGCAACAAGCAGGTGGCCGCAGGTTATTGCGTGTATGGCCCGCAAACCACCCTGGTGCTCACCGTGGGCGATGGCGTAGCCATGTTCACGCTGGACCGCGAACAAGGCAGCTTTATCCTGACCGAAGAAAACGTCAAAATCCCGGCCGACACCAAAGAATTCGCCATCAACATGAGCAATATGCGCCATTGGGCCCCGCCGGTGAAGCGCTATATCGACGAATGTCTGGCGGGCAAAGACGGCCCGCGTGGCAAAGATTTCAACATGCGCTGGATCGCCAGCATGGTGGCCGACGTGCACCGCATCCTCACACGCGGCGGCGTGTTCATGTACCCCTGGGATAAGCGCGAACCGGAAAAGGCTGGAAAACTGCGCCTGATGTACGAGGCCAATCCCATGAGCTGGCTGATCGAGCAGGCGGGTGGCGCGGCGACCAATGGCAAGCAGCGCATTCTGGACATCCAGCCCAGCAAGCTGCACGAGCGCGTCAGCGTCATGCTAGGCTCCAAGAACGAGGTAGAGCGCGTCACCGCCTACCATTTAGAGGAAAAATAGCCGCTTAGTCCCTGTCGGCAGGACATTTCTAGCTATATTTAATATAGCATTCTATTAACCCCCATGTGCTGTTCGACACGATGTTGATTTGTTATAATCAGGCATTCGCCCATGTAGCTCAGTTGGTAGAGCAACGCACTCGTAACGCGTAGGTCAGCAGTTCGATTCCGCTCATGGGCACCAGAGTCAAAAAGCCGCTTCAGTCACCTGAAGCGGCTTTTTCTTTGCCGTTTTTCCTGGTTCAGGCCCGCAGCAGCCCCATACGGGTCGCCTCGTACACCGCCTCGGACTTGCTGTGCACGGCCAGCTTGGCGTAGAGGTTTTTGATATGGGTTTGGATGGTGTGCACCGTCACCTGCCCGAGACGGGCGATCTCTGCGTACGAGAAGCCCCGGGCGATCAGCTCCAGCACCTCCTGCTCGCGGCCGGAGAGCACGGGGCGGTCGGGGTCATCTGCCAATGCTTTCTCTTCGGCTATTTTTTTAGACGCTGCTTGCGCCCTCTCCAGTTGGACTGCTGCCTCTTTTTGCTCTAAATCGGTAGCCATGCTGCGGTATTTGGCCAGTACGCGCCGGGCGATCATGGGCGAGATGGGTGAGGCACCCGCCTTGAGTTGCAGGATGGACTGGGCGATATCGTCCGGGGCGCTGTCTTTGTGGATATAGCCCCCCGCCCCGGCCTCGATGCTGGCGAGCACGTTGTCTTCATCGCCAAACATCGAGATGACCAACGCCTCGCACGCTGGGTGGCGTTGTAGCGCATGGCGGATGACTTGCAAGCCGCTGCCGTCGGGCAGGCCCAGGTCGGTCAGCAGCACATCGGGAATGTGCTGGGGGTTGTCTAGCCAGGCGATGGCTTCGGCTACGCTGGCGGCCTGAGCGAGCAGCTGTAACTGCACACAGCCGCGCACCGATTGGGCAAAAAATTCACGGGTGCTGGGATCGTCTTCCACGATCAAGACGCGCCAAATGGGGGGCATACTGGGCTACTCTTTAGAACATCACAAGAACCCACAGCATAAACGCTGGCAGCGCAGTTGCCCCCATTTTCGTTGGGGCAAACTACCACTTTCCCATGTTTATGGGACAGCGGCAAGCTTAGTAGTAGCGGTGGGGGCGCTGCTGTGCGCGGTGCCCACCATGACCGTGTCCATGCCCATGACCACCGCGAAAGACAAATGACGCACCAAATACGGGGTTAGGGTAGTAGTACGGCGCAGCCACCACCACCGGGGGTGCATACACCACCGTGGGCTGCTGGGTATACACCACGGTAGGCGCAGGCTGCACGATCACGCCCGAGCCAACGACAGGCGCTTGCTGTGCCACGGGAGGCACCGCTTGCTGCACGGCACCCACGGGGGCGACTTGCAGCGCGATGGTTGGGCCTGGGTCATTGGGCATTTGCACACTGTACTGTTTGCCAGCGTACTCATAGACTACCTGGTAGCCGCTGGTGCGGTTTTCCAGCACGTTTTGGGTGGTGCAGCGGTTGACGGTTTGCGTGGTGGCTGCCTGCTGGCCGCCGCCTTCAATTCTGTCGCCCAGGATGGCGCCGCCCAACACACCGATCACGGTGGCGGCGGCGCGTCCTGCGCCCTGGCCCACGGCATTGCCCATGGCACCACCGGCAATGCCGCCCATGATGGCACCGGCACCCGAACCACCGCCCGTGCGGCCAGGTACCTGCACCACTTCTTGCGCGCATATCTGGCGCGGCACAGTCACTTGGCTGATGATGGCGGTGCTGGACAGGACGCGACCCACCTCTTGTGCGCCTGCACTGGTGTGCACGGCCAAACCTAGCGCAGACACTGCGCCCAAGGTCAACATAGATTTCAAAGCTGTGTAGCTCATATCAACACCTATCAAGTTATGGTGAATCAAAACCCGTCCGGTTTTTAGCGGGGCTTAGGCATATTAACGCTGCAAGTTACGAAATGGTAGACCGCCAGCAGCCCCTTGGGTTCGACTTAGGCGTGTAAAGATGGCTTTACACCTGCCAATAGATTCAGCTTGGCAGTGTTTGCCATCACTTATACCAAAAACCGCTCAAACAGCCAGTTTTTCAGCCCGAATACGATCTAAGCGACGCCCTTCCAAGCCCAGCACCTCAAAGCGCCAACCCGTGCAGTCAATCGTGTCACCCTTTTGCGGCAAGCCACCCTGCACGGCCATGAGCAGGCCCGCCAGGGTGTTGTAGCGGCCTTTGTCGTCGTCAGGCAGGTCGTCATCAATATGCAGACGGCTTTTGAGTTCAGCAATCGGCATCATGCCGTCCAGCACCCAAGCACCATCGGGCAAATGGGTGGCCCAGGCATCGCCCGAGACCTGGGGTTTCAGCTCGCCCGTAATGGCTTCGAGCAGGTCGCGCGGGGTCAGCAGGCCCTGCACCACACCGTACTCGTCCACCACAAACACCATGCGTGCTGACTGCTTGCGAAACTGCTCCAGCAGCTCCATGCCACTGAGCGTCTCGGGGATAAAAATCGCCGGCGTGGCCAAGGATTCGAGCGTCGCGGCGCTATCTGAGCGCAGCATGCGCGCCACGCTTACCAGGCCCATCACATCCTCCAGCCCCTGGCGGCAAACGGGAAACCAGCTGTGTGAGGTTTTGCTGCTTGCATCGGGTGTGCCCCCCGCTTTTTCAAGACCTTGCGCTACCGTCAGCCCAGCCTCCAGCCAAATAATATCGCTGCGCGGAACCATGATGGAGGTGAGTGGCCGCTCATCCAGATGGAACAGGTTTTGCACCATCTGGCGCTCGTGCGCCTCGATCACGCCGGCATCCAGCCCCTCGTCCAGGCTGGCGGAAATTTCTTCTTCGGTGACGGCGCGGGCGTGGTTGGTGTTGATGCGCATCAGGTTGAGCACGCCCTGGGTACACAGCGTGAGCAGGCGCACAAAGGGGTTGGCCGCCTTGGCCAGCCAGGCCATGGGCCGCGCCACCACGCGCGCGACGGCCTCGGGATAGAGCAGGCCAATGCGCTTGGGCACCAGCTCGCCAAAAATCAGGGTGATAAAAGTGATGACGACCACCACAAAGGTAGTGGCCGTAGGCGCGGCGAATTTGGCCGCCAGCCCCATGTTCTGCAAAAACTGCCCCACGCCTTCGGAGAAAGCCGCCTCGCCCACAATGCCGTTGAGCATGCCAATGCTGGTAATGCCTACCTGCACCGTCGACAGCATCTGCGTAGGGTTGTCATTGAGGGCCAGCGCCGCTTTGGCCCCCACATCACCCGCCTCGGCCATGGCCATCAGGCGGGTTTTACGGCTGGCGGTGAGTGCCAGCTCGCTCATGGCAAAGACCCCGTTGATCAGGGTTAGCAGCGCAATCAGGATAAAGTCCATACCAAGGAAAAATGAAAGTACACCATGGGACTGTATCTGATTGGCGATGTGCAGGGCTGCGACAGCGCTTTGGGCCAGCTTTTGGATGAGATAAATTTCTCGCCCAGCCGGGACACCCTGTACCAACTGGGCGACCTGGTCAACCGGGGCCCGGCCTCGCTGGCCGTGCTGCGGCGCATGCAGGCGCTGGGCGATGCTGCCAAGTGCATTTTGGGCAACCACGACCTGCACGCTCTGGCCGTAGCCGCAGGCGCGCAAAGCGTGGGGCGCGGCGACACCCTGGGCGAGCTGCTGGCCGCGCCCGATGCCCCGCAACTGCTGGACTGGCTGCGCCAGCGCCCGCTGGGGCTGCACGAGCACGGTATCTTGATGGTGCATGCGGGGGTGCTGCCGCAATGGGACGCTATACAAACCATAGCTGCTTGTGTCCAGCTGACAAGGACATTGCAGCAAAAAGACTATAAAAACTTCTTGCAGGAGATGTACGGCAACACACCGGCCCGCTGGCATGACGACCTGCAAGGCATGGACCGCTTGCGCATCTGCGTTAACGCCCTCACCCGTATCCGTTTTTGTACGGCAGACGGCGAAATGGAATTTGCCGTCAAAGAGGGCGCTGGCGCAGCCCCTGCAGGCTTTATGCCCTGGTTTGAGGTACCGGGGCGCAAAACCGCCGCGGTGACGGTGGCCTTTGGCCACTGGTCTACGCTGGGTTTAATCAACCGCCCTCACTTGATCGCGCTAGATACCGGCTGTGTGTGGGGCGGGTGTCTCAGCGCCCTGCGTTTTGACGGCGGGCGGCGTGAGGTGCTGCAGGTGCAGTGCGCGCAGGTGCCAGGCTAAACGCTATTAAAAATATAGCTACTTACGTCCAGTGGACAGGGACTATGGGGCAATTACACTGCTCAACCGTCACGCCACGGTTTTAAACAGTGCCGCGACTTTTTTCTTGGTTTTGATATTGGGCGAGAGACGGGATGTGGTCTTGGCGTTGGCATCCCAGGCAGGGGCGGCGGTTGCCTCAGTTGGCGCAGGCGCTTCGTAGGGCTTGTCAAAGAACGGGTCGCGCGAGACGCGCTCGGGGCGCGGGGCGTAGCGGGGGCGCTCGCTGCGGCCTGCGCCGCCTGCGGAGGCATCGCTGCGGTACCCCTCACGCCCACCGCGCTCGCGGGACACTTCACGCAGGTTCTCGCGCACCGCCACTTCGGGCACGCCTTGGGCGTTTTCGTCTTCACCCCAGGCGCGGCGGCCGGTGTTGATGCGACCCTGCGGGCGCTCGTCGTCAAACTCAAAGCCTTCGACTTCGATTTTTTTCTTCAGCAGCTTTTCCAGGTCGACCATCAAGCGGCCATCCGACGGCGAGACAAAGCTCACGGCCAGGCCAGAGGCCCCAGCACGGCCGGTGCGGCCAATGCGGTGCACATAGTCTTCGGCACCGAAGGGGATGTCAAAATTAAACACGGCGGGCACGTCTTTGATGTCCAGCCCGCGCGCCGCCACGTCGGTGGCCACCAGCAGGTCGACTTCGCCTTTTTTGAACGCCTCCAGCGCCTTTAAACGCTCGTCCTGGCTCTTGTCGCCATGCAGCGCGGTGGTGCGCATACCTTCGCGCTCCAGCGAGCGAGCCAGACGGGCGCAGCCGAGTTTGCTATTCACAAACACAAAGGCCTGCGTAATGCCGCGCGCCTTGACGATTTGCGCCAGCGCGCGGCGCTTGTCGTCAGCGCCGACGCTGTAGAAATGCTGCTCCACCGTAGAGGCGGTCTCATTAGGCCGGGCGGTTTCGATCAAGATGGGGTTGACCAGATAGCTCTCGGCCAGGCGCTTGATCTCGGGGCTGAAGGTGGCGCTGAACAGCAGCGTGGTACGCGCCTTGGGCAAAAAGCTCAGGATGCGCTGCAAGTCGGGCAAAAAGCCAATATCCAGCATGCGGTCGGCTTCGTCCAGCACCACATATTCCACCTGGTTCAGGGCGACGTTTTTGGCCTCGATATGGTCGAGCAGGCGGCCGGGGGTGGCGACCAAAATCTCCACACCTTTTTTCAGCTCCAGCGTCTGCGGCTTCATGTCCATGCCGCCAAACACCACGGTGGTGCGCAGCTGGGTGTATTTGCCATACAGCTTGGACTGCTCGGCCACCTGGTCGGCCAGCTCGCGGGTGGGCAAGATGACCAGGGCGCGCACCGGGTGGCGGGCGGGGGAGGTGGAGGCGCTCTCGTGCTTCAACATGCGTTGTAGCAGGGGCAGGATAAAGGCGGCCGTTTTACCGGTACCGGTTTGGGCCGCGCCCATCACGTCACGCCCGGCCAGCACCACAGGAATGGCCTGGGCTTGGATGGGGCTCATGGTGGTGTAGCCTTTTTCGGCTACGGCGCGTAGGATCGGCTCGGCCAGACCCAGGGAAGAAAATTGATCGCTCATGTCCCTGTATTGTCGCATTTTGGGCGCATGGGTCTGGAAAACGGGGGAAACGGGGTGCTTTGCTTTGTTTTGTACGGGAGCGGGCCGACGGCGTACTCAGCTCCGCGGCTGTCCTCCATGGCTGCCTAGGGCAGCCTATTCCCCCTTTATGCCGCTGCGCTGAGTACACCGCCGGCCCGCTCTTACGACCATAGCTGGCGAGACACTGTTGTGCCGTAACCCGGTCTGCGCTGGTGACCATGGGGGCGATATACCGTTGTGCCGTAACCCGTTCTGCGCTGGTGACCATGGTAGCGCTGCGCCGCTCTACCGCAACCAACCCCGTTCACAGCCATGGCGCTTGGCGTGCACAGAACTGACGAGCGAGCACAGCGCTGAGGAGTTTGCGCAGTCCAGTAACCAGCTCCCACACACGCGCAACCAACGGCAGCTCCCCCCTATGCATCACCCGGGTGACTGACATGACCGCATCAGACTGGTTACCATAGAGGGATGACGACCCAAACCAACGACAAACTCTCCATGCACCAAGTGCTGCTCTGCGGCGCAATGATTGTGACCCTCTCCATGGGCATTCGCCACGGCTTTGGCCTGTGGCTGCAACCCATTACCCAGGCGCAAAACTGGTCGCGTGAGACCTTTGCCTTGGCCATTGCCATCCAGAACCTCTCCTGGGGCGTGTTTGGCATCTTTGCGGGCATGGTGGCCGACAAGTTTGGGGCCTTCAAGGTCATCATTGGCGGGGCGCTTTTGTATGCGGCCGGGCTGGCGGGCATGGCGCTGTCGACCAGCCCGCTGATGTTTATGCTCACTGCCGGTGTGCTGATCGGCGCGGCGCAGGCGGGCACGACCTATGCCGTAATCTACGGCGTGATTGGCCGCAATATCGACCCCACCAAGCGCTCCTGGGCGATGGGGGTGGCGGCGGCGGCGGGCTCGTTTGGACAGTTTTTGATGGTGCCTACCGAGGGCTTTTTGATCAGCAGCCTGGGCTGGCAAGACGCGCTGCTGGCGCTGGCTACCGCTGCGCTGCTCATTGTGCCGCTGGCCTTCTTTTTACGCGAACCGGGCTTTGCTGCGGGCAGCGTGCAGGTCAAACGTGAGCAAACCATTGTGCAGGCCCTGACCGAGGCGTTCAAGTACCCCAGTTTTCAGCTGCTGATGGCGGGCTATTTTGTCTGTGGCTTTCAGGTGGTGTTTATTGGCGTGCACATGCCCAGCTACCTCAAGGACAAGGGCCTCTCGCCCCAGGTGGCCAGCTACGCGCTGGCGCTGATTGGCCTGTTTAACGTGTTTGGCACCTATATGGCCGGGGCGCTGGGGCAGCGTATGGCCAAGAAGAATATCTTGTCGTTTATCTATCTGGCACGCGCCGTGGTCATCAGCATCTTTTTGATCGCCCCCCTCACGCCGCTGAGTGTGTACATTTTTGCCAGCGTCATGGGCCTGCTCTGGCTCTCGACCGTGCCGCCCACCAACGCGGTGGTGGCGCAGATTTTTGGCATCCAGCATCTGTCCATGTTGGGCGGGTTTGTGTTTTTCAGCCACCAGATTGGCAGCTTTATGGGCGTCTGGCTGGGCGGTTATTTGTATGACAAAACCGGCAGCTACGACATCGTCTGGTACATCGCCATCGCGCTGGGTGTGTTTGCGGCGCTGGTGAATCTGCCGGTAAAAGAAGCCAGCATTGTGCGCGGCGGGTTGAAGACTGCCTGAATCGTTTTGCCATGAACACGCGCCGCAAAATCATCGCCTACAGCGCCGCCATACTGGCCTGTCTGGGCGTTTTTGCGTTGTACACGCGGCCAGACTTCTTGGTGATCCTGGCGAACCAGGTGTGGGCCTGTTTTTGATGTTTCTACCCATGAAATATGCCCATAGTCCCTGTCGATAGGGCATAATCTGCTATGAAAACTATAGTAATCACAGGGGCCTCGGACGGCATCGGCGCGGAGATGGCGCGCCAGTTGGCAGGAAGTATGAAGGCCGACGGCGCACTGGTTTTGGCCGCACGCAATATCGATGCCCTCCAGCAGGTCGCCGCGCAGTGCAACGCGCTGGGCGCGCAGACCTTGGTGGTGAAAACCGATGTGGGCGTACAGGCCGATTGCCGCAATTTGATCGCCCAAGCCGTGCAAAAGTTTGGCCGCATCGACGCACTCATCAACAACGCAGGCATCTCGGCGCAGGCACTGTTTGAAGACGTGCAAGAAGAGCACCTGGGCTGGTACGAAGACATGATGCGCGTGAATCTGTGGGGCAGCGTGTGGTGCACCCATGCGGCGTTGCCCCACTTGAAGGCTTCCAAGGGCTCTATCGTCGCGGTGTCGTCGCTGGCAGGCATTGTCGGCGTACCAGGCCGTACGGCGTACAGCGCCAGCAAGTTCGCCATGGCCGGTTTTTTTGAAGCCCTGCGCGCCGAGCTGCGTGGCGCAGGCGTGAGCGTCACCACAGCCTATCCCGGCGTAGTACTCACCCAAATCCGCTACCACGGCCTCAATGCGCAGGGTGTCGTGGCGGGTGAAAGCGGCTTGAAAGAAGACGGCGCGATGCGCGTAGAGGAATGCGCCCGCCTCATCATTACTGGCATGCAGGCGCGCAAGCGCGAGGTAGTCATGACCGCGAAAGGCAAAGTCGGGCGCTACATCAAACTCATCTCACCCGGCACCGTAGAGAAAATGGCGCTGGCTGCCCTTAAAGACGGCGTAAAGCCCAAAGCCTGATGCACGGATCTGAAGCTGTCTCCCCCTGGGTGGCGCGCTGGGCGCACCTAGTGCCTGCGAGCGGCACGGTGCTGGACGTGGCCTGCGGGCTGGGTCGGCATGCACTGCATTTTTCACAGCTAAATCACCCAGTAGTCCTTGTAGATAGGGCGCAAGCAGCTATTGAAAGCGTAGCTAATAGACTGCCTGCAACCAGCCAGTGCATCATTGCTGACATTGAAAACGGGCCTTGGCCGTTCACGGACAGCTTGGGTAAGCCGCAGCAGTTTGCAGGCGTGGTGGTGACCAACTACCTGTGGCGCGCGCTGTTACCTACCATCGTGGCCTCAGTCGCTCCGGGTGGCGTGCTGATTTACGAAACCTTTGCTGCAGGCAATGAGACCGTGGGCAAGCCTTCTCGTCCCGATTTTTTGCTGCAACCGGGCGAACTGCTCACCGTCTGCGCTGGGCTGCGGGTGGTGGCGTATGAAGATGGGTTTGTCAGCAACCCAGAGCGTTTTGTGCAGCGCATCGTGGCCGTGCGGCCAGTGCTGGCCGGGCAGGCGCATCAAAACAGCGCAAATCCAGCATCAATTTCCAGTCCATCCGCCCCCACCCGCTACGCTTTGTAAGGCCTGAGGCAGGTAAAATCGGCGCATGAAACAAATTACCGGAAGCATTGTTGCGCTCGTCACCCCCTTCCATGCCGACCAAAGCGTGGACTACCCCACCCTGCGCAAGCTGATTGACTGGCATATCGCCGAGGGCACCGACTGCATTTGCGTGGTGGGCACCACCGGCGAGTCGCCTACCGTGAGCGTAGAAGAGCACTGCGAGATCATTCGCGTGTCGGTCGAGCAAGCCAATAAGCGCGTGCCCATCATGGCCGGTTGCGGTGCCAACAGTACCAAAGAGGCCATTGAGCTGGCCCAATTTGCCAAAAAGGTCGGCGCCGACTTCCAACTGCAAGTCGTGCCCTACTACAACAAGCCCACGCAAGAGGGCCTGTACCAGCACTTCAAAGCCATCGCCGAAGCCACCGGCGACCTGCCGATGGTGCTGTACAACGTGCCCGGCCGCACCGTGGCCGATATGGCGCACGACACCGTCATGCGCCTGGCGCACGTGCCGGGCATTGTGGGTATCAAGGAAGCCACTGGCAACATCGAGCGTGCACAGTGGCTCATTAAAGATGCGCCCAAGGGCTTTGCCGTGTACTCGGGCGACGACGGCACTGCCGTGGCCCTGATGCTCTGCGGTGGCCAGGGCAACGTGAGTGTGACGGCCAACATCGCACCGCGCCTGATGCACGAACTGTGTGCGGCCGCCATTGCAGGCGATGCCAAACAGGCAATGGAAATTCAACGCCGTTTGCTACCCGTGCATAAAAATTTGTTTGTCGAGGCCAATCCGATTCCGCTGAAATGGGCCATGCAGAAGATGGGTCTGTGCGGCGGCACCATGCGCCTGCCCCTGACAGCCATGGCACAATCGCAGGAATCGACCGTCATGGCCGCGCTCAAAGCGTCTGGGTTGGTGTAAGCCAGCTTGCACCACGCCGCGTTGTATCTCTGCTTATATAGAAAAGTTTTTGAGGATTTATTTGTGTCCATCCCATTTCGCCCTTTAACGCTAGCCTTCGCGTCATTTGCCCTGCTGCTGGCTGGTTGTACCGTGTTGGAGGGGGAACGCATTGACTACAGAAGTGCAAGTAAAAGCCCCTCACTGGAAATACCACCCGACCTGAGCACGCTTTCGCGCGACTCCAGCTATGCCATTCCTGGTGCCGGTGTCATGGCCAGCACTTACAATGCGGGCCAAGGCAGCACACCCGGCGTTCCCGTAGCGGCGACCAGTCTGGGCGATGTACGCATCGAGCGCGCAGGCAGCCAGCGCTGGCTGGTAGTGGACCGCCCGGCTGACCAACTATGGAGCCCGGTCCGTGACTTCTGGAAAGAAAACGGCTTTCTGCTCAGCATAGATCAGCAAAATTTGGGGATTCTGGAAACCGATTGGGCTGAAAACCGCGCCAAGCTCCCGCAGGACATTATCCGCAGCACCTTGGGCAAGGTCTTGGATGGCCTGTATTCCACCGGAGAACGCGACAAATTCCGCACCCGCCTGGAGCGCAATGACAAAGGCACCGAGATTTATATCAGCCACCGCGGCATGCTGGAGAAAGTGCGTGGCGGCCCTTCTACGGCGCAAACCGAAGGCACCATATGGGAGCCCCGGGCTGCCGACCCTGAGCTGGAAGCCGAATTTCTGCGCCGCCTGATGGTCAAGTTGGGCGTAAGCCAAGACCAGTCCAAAGCACTGATCGCCTCGGGTGTTTCCAAAACCACCTCACGCGTGGCCAGCGCCAATGGTGCACCGATTGTGCAGGTCGACGAAGGTTTTGACCGCGCCTGGCGCCGCGTAGGTCTGGCGCTGGACCGCACTGGCTTCACGGTAGAAGACCGCGACCGCGTGCAAGGGGTGTATTTTGTGCGCTATGTCGAACCCACGGACAAGCAAGACGCGGGCTTCTTCAGCAAATTATTTGGTGGGGCCAAGGAAGGTGCGCCGCTCAAATTCCGTATCGCACTGAAAAGCCAAGGCGAATCGACGACGGTGTCGGTGCAGAACGCAGCGGGTGCGCCGGAGACCTCCGACAATGCCGGGCGCATCGTCAAAGTCATTGCGGACGATCTGAAATAATCCCCTGTTGATTTTGTCCCCAGAAGCCCCGCTGACCATTTGGCTTGCGGGGCTTTTTTTCGCCTGGATCTATAAACCCAGCGCCGCAATACCCGCCCGTGCAATCTGCACATCTTCACTGGACTTGACACCACTCACGCCGACCGCACCCAAGCAGTGGCCGTCTTTGATGATCGGCACCGCCCCTTCGAGCATGCCATGCAAAGTGGGTGCACTTAAAAAGCTGGTGCGCCCGCCGTTGATGACATCCTCATAGACCTTGCTCTCGCGACGACCTAGCGCTGCGGTGTTGGCTTTGGCCGGGCCGATGTGGGACGAAATCGCCGCAGCGCCGTCCAGGCGCAGCAAACCCAAGAGGTGCCCGCCATCGTCCACCACGGCGATAGTCACCGCCCATTGGTTTTTCACAGCTTCGGCCTCGGCAGCCGCCAAAATGGCTTTGACATCGGAAAGTTCAAGAAATGCTTTGGTTTTCATAGCGAAAATACTTCAATAAGGAAAAAAGTGGTCGAAATCCAAGCATAACCGCTGGCGCACTGCGTCCTGCGCATAAACGGGGGTGAAAAGTGTCCATACAAAAAGTAGGAATCAGGGCTTGTACGACTGGTAAGCACTCCCCATTTGGCCCTAGAATCCGCACATCTGCTGAAAGCCTGGTGCAACAGCAGTTTTAACAGGAGTAAATATCTATGTCCGAGAACGTTCAATCCATCAACTATTCGCAAACCGGCTCGGTAGGCTTGGCCGCTGAGCGCAACAGGGTTTTGCGCAATACCTACTGGCTGCTGGCCCTGAGCCTGCTACCCACCGTGCTGGGTGCCTGGCTGGGCGTCAGTACCGGCATCACCAAAAACCTGACCGGCTGGGTCGGTCTGCTGGTGTTTTTGGGTGGTGCATTTGGTTTTATGTACGCCATCGAAAAAACCAAGAATTCTGCGGCGGGTGTCGCTGTGCTGATGGGCTTTACGTTCTTCATGGGACTCATGCTGGCGCGCATGATCGCCATGGTGATGGGCTTTAAGAACGGCTCCTCGCTCATCATGACGGCCTTCGGCGGTACCGCAGGCATCTTCTTTGTGATGGCCAGTGTGGCCAGTGTCATCAAGCGCGACATCTCCGGCATGGGCAAATGGCTGTTTGTCGGCGCACTGGTCTTGATGGTAGGTGCCATCGTCAACGTGTTTGTCGGCTCCACCATCGGTATGGCCGTGATCAGCACCTTGGCGATTGCCATTTTCTCGGCCTACATGCTGTATGACCTCAAGCAAATCATTGACGGCGGCGAGACCAACTACATCAGTGCCACCCTGGCCCTGTATCTGGATATCTTCAACGTGTTCCAGAGCCTGCTGTCCCTGCTGGGCATCTTTGGCGGCGAGCGCGATTAATCTCCGCCCGATTTCAAAAGCAAAAAGCCCCGCTGCGTCGGGGCTTTTTTACGTACCTAACAAGGCATAAAAAAAAGCTCCCGAAGGAGCTTTTTTTGTGCAAGCAGAAAAGAATTACTTCTTCACGGCATCGGTAGCAGCACCGACAGCGGCTTTGGCAGCGTCGCCAGCAGCGGCTTTGGCAGCATCAGCAGCAGCACCGGCAGCAGCTTTGGCAGCATCAGCAGCACCTGCACCACCAGCCATGGCGGCTTTGGCAGCATCGGTAGCAGCGCCGGTAGCGCCAGCCATCGCGCCTTTGGCAGCATCAGCAGCAGCACCGGCAGCGCCAGTAGCAGCAGCTTTGGCAGCGTCAGCAGCACCTGCACCACCAGCCACAGCGGCTTTGGCAGCGTCAGCAGCAGCGCCGGCGGCAGCGCCAGCAGCAGCTTTGGCGGCATCACCAGCAGCGCCTGCGGCACCAGCAGCAGAGCCCACTGCGGCAGATGCGGCACCAGCAGCAGCGCCAGCGACGTCTTTAGCAGCGTCGGTCACAGCGGCAGGCATAGTGACTTTAGGAGCAGCAGGCATTTCTTCTTTTTTACCGCAAGCGACCAGAGCCACAGCAGCCATCAACGAAGCCAGTACGAGAGTATTTTTCATTTTCAAATTCCTTGAATAAGTAGTAGACTAAATAATAAAAACAATTTCCGGGAAATTGTCAAAGCTGTTGCCTTGACAGACCACAAAGGACTCGAGCTCTTTATGTTCAGCCTACGATTATAGCCCGAAGCTTTTGGGCAGAGTAAAAACCCTTTTCCACGCCGTGATGAGGCTTTTTATTCCCCCCTCACACTGCGCTTTATCCACTTCCTGTCACTTGGGCCCCATGCCACTTAAAACCCTATTGCAACTCGTCGCCCTGTCTGCCCTGTGGGGGGCCTCGTTTTTGTTTATCCGTATTGCCGCCCCGGTGCTGGGACCCTTGGTATTGGCCGGGCTGCGCATTGGCCTGGCTACCCTTACGTTGGCCATCATCATGCGCGCACTGCGCCAGCACTGGCCCTGGACACATTGGCGCGAATTGCTGCTGATTGGCGTGCTGTCGGTGGCGCTGCCTTTTGTGCTGTATGCCTGGGCGGCCTTGCACATTCCTGCGGGCTACAGCGCCCTGCTCAACACCAGTTCGGTGCTGTTTGGCTGCCTGGCCAGCGCCTGGCTCAAGATGGATCGTTTGAGCCCGCGCAAGCTGCTGGGCTGCGCCTTGGGTTTTGCCGGCGTGGCGCTGGTGGTGCGTCTGGGGCCGATTACACCCTCGCCCGCTGTGCTATGGGCTGCCTTGGCCTGCACGGGTGCGGCGCTGTGCTACGGCATATCTACCCCGCTGATGAAGCGTGCGGTCACGCATATCGAGCCGGTGGCCATTGCGGCGGGTATCCATCTGTGGTCCGTAGTGCTGCTGGCTCCGGCGGCGCTGTGGACCCTGCCGCAGGCACGCTTTACGGTGCCCGCCATGGTGGCCGTAGCGATCATGGGCATCATCACCTCGGCGCTGGCCTACTGGGTGCATCTGCGCATCATGCGCAGCGTGTCGGTCACCGCCGCCATGACCCCAGCGTTTTTGATTCCCTTGTTTGGCGTGGCCTGGGGGCATTTATTTTTAGGTGAACCTGTCAGCACGGGTATGTTGGCAGGCGTGGCCTTGATTTTGGTGGCCACGGCATTGGTGTCAGAATTCAACCCGTTTGCCGCGCCTGCGCTGGATGCTGTAGCCGCCAAACCTTGAACGCGCAGGCGGTAGCCACCACGCTGACGCCCAGGCAAGCCCAATAGATGCTGCCCAAGCCAAAGTGCGTGCTCAGCAGCCCACCCGCCACACCGCCCAGCACGCCCGGAAAGCCATAGCCAATCACCGTGTACAACGCCTGTCCGCGCCCCCGCAAACGCCCCGGAAAATGGTGCGACAGCAGGGCAATGCACACGGTATGGTGGGTGGCAAAGGTGATGGCGTGCAAAGTTTGCGCTACAAAGAGCAGCACCAAGGCAGCCCCCAGACTGGCCGTCAAGCCAAAACGCAGCATGGCCACCACACCACACACCACCAGCCAGGCGGTCAGGCTCAGGCGCGGCAGCCAGCGCGCCTGGGTAAAGAACCAGACGATTTCCACCACCACCGACCAGCCCCAGAGCAGGCCAATGGTGGTTTTGCTGTAGCCCAAAGCATCGCAATAGAGTGAGAAAAAGATATAAATCCCCATATGCGAGAGCACATGGAAAAATAATGCGACAAAAAACCAGCGCACTGCGGGTTGCTGCAAGATTGGTAGCACCGACTGTTTTTGCTCCTGGCTGTGCGGTGCTTCTTTGTAGTCAGGCATGCACCACGCACTGGCGCACACCAAGGCCATGGTCACCACCGTCCATGCCGGAAAGTGGCGCATGCCAAAGGCCTCAAACCAGGCCCCCGCCGCAAAAACGGACAGCAAAAACCCCACCGAGCCCCACAGCCGCACCCGCCCATAGCGCTTCATGTCGATGCTGCCGCCGTGGCTGACCAAATGCGCCATGGCCGCCTCGCTCATCGGCATCATGGCACTGGTATTGGTGAAGACGACCAGCAATACCAGCGCCAGCCACCAGAAGCCACCGTCCACCCACAAGCCCAACGATGCCACCAAGGCTACCGTCGCGCCCAGGCGCAGCAGCTTGACACGCTCGCCCGTGCGGTCGCTCAGCGCACCCCAGGCGTAGGGCGCAAACAAGCGCGTAGCTGCTTGTACCGACGTCATCAAGCTGATGACCAACAGGCTCAGCCCCAACTCTTTGAGCCACAGGGTAAGAAAGGGATTGAAAAACCCGATGTGTGCGAAGTAGGTCGCTGAAAGCGCCGCAAAGGGTGCGAGTTGTCTACCCGTAACAGGGTTACCTGTTGTCAAACCGATGCCTTGATCACCGGTGTGCCGCTGTGCACATCCCCGCACTGCGCACGGTGCGCCAGCGCATGCTCCATGACGACCAGGGCCAGCATGGCCTCTGCAATCGGCGTGGCGCGGATGCCGACGCAGGGGTCGTGGCGGCCCTTGGTAATCACCTCTGCAGAATGGCCATCAATGTCTATCGTCTCGCGCGGCAGCAGGATGGAACTGGTAGGTTTGATGGCAATGCTCACCTCCAAATCCTGCCCGGTGCTGATACCGCCGAGCACGCCGCCCGCGTTATTGCCCTTAAAACCCTGCGGCGTTAGCGAGTCGCCATGCATGCTGCCGCGGTGCGCCACACTGGCAAAGCCCGCGCCAATCTCCACACCCTTGACGGCGTTGATGCCCATCATGGCAAAGGCGATGTCGGCGTCCAGCTTGTCAAACAGCGGCTGACCCAGGCCCACGGGCATGCCGCTGGCCATCACACGCAGGCGCGCGCCGCAGGAGTCGCCGCTTTTTCGCAGTGCGCCCATGTACTCCTCTAGCTGCGTCACATCCGCAATGGGTGCAAAGAAGGGGTTGTGACCGACATGCTCCCAGTTTTCAAACGGGATGGCGATGTCGCCGATCTGGGTCATACAGCCGAAAAACCGCGTCCCGTATTTCTCTTTCAACCACTTCTTGGCTACCGCGCCAGCCGCCACCATGGGCGCGGTCAACCGTGCGGAGGACCGGCCACCGCCGCGTGGGTCGCGCAGGCCGTATTTTTGAATATAGGTGTAGTCGGCGTGGCCGGGGCGGAAGGTGCGGGCGATGTCGCTGTAGTCTTTGCTGCGCTGGTCGGTATTTTTGATCAACAGGCAGATCGGCGTGCCCGTGGTTTTGCCTTCATACACGCCCGAGAGGATTTCCACCGCATCCGGTTCATTACGTTGGGTGACGAATTTGGAAGTACCAGGGCGGCGACGATCCAAATCAGGTTGGATGTCTGCCTCACTCAGCGCCATGCCCGGTGGGCAGCCGTCAATCACGCAGCCAATGGCCGGGCCGTGGGATTCACCAAAATTGGTGACTGCGAATAAATGTCCGAAGGTGTTGCCGCTCATATGCAGCCATTATCCCAAAGTCTGGGGGCTTGGTTTGCGGAGCATGGTTCGAGCTTGCTTGGTCAGTCGTAGAGGTCGTTCAACTCGGTTGGGTTGAGTTTGGCATGGAGATGTCACTCGAACGTGGTTGGATGGCATCAGCTCGGGAAGTTGTGCTGCAAAAACTGTAGAGTGGCGCGCTCACGGTCTATAGATCGCTACTGGGGTATTGGCGTGTTCTCGGAAGTTTTTGAAAGCCCAAATTCCTCCATCGCCGCAAAGTGACCAAGCCGGAACAGAACTCTTGCGTCGTTATCAACAAAACTATCAGAAGGCATAAGTCCTCGCGACGACGTAGGACAGCCAAGCCAGAACAGCAGTTACTGCTGAGCCAGCCACCCGCGCAAGCGCTCCACCCCTAGCCCCAATCGGCTTACATCCTTGGACGCAAAACACCAGCGCAGCCAACCTTCGCCTTCCGGTGCAAAAGCGCTGCCGGGTGCCAGGCCCAGGCCTGCCTCGGAGACCAAACGCTTGGCCAGGGGCAGCGACTCTTGGTAGCCCTCAATTTGAAAAAACGCATACATGCCGCCCTTGCACGGTTGCACATGCACGCCTGGCAGGGCTTGCAATAGCGGCACCAGGGTGTCGCGGCAGCGGCGAAAGTGCGCCACCAGGGCGGGGGTGATGTTGCTTTCATTGGCAATGGCCGTCACCCCCGCCCGCTGCACAAAGGTGGGCGCGCACGAGGTGTTGAACTCGATCAGCTTGCTCACATGTGGTGTCGCGCTGGGCGGCAGCACCAGCCAGCCCAGGCGCCAGCCGGTCATTAAAAAGGTTTTGGAAAAACTGTGCGCCACCACCAGGCGATCCTCGGCATCGGCAATATCCAAAAAGCTGGGCGCGCAGGCCTTGGCGGTGGGCTCATAGTAGAGGCGCTCGTACACCTCGTCGGCCACGATCCAGGTGCCAGTGCTTCGGCAGTGCTGCAAAATAGCCTGCTGCTCGCCTTTGGAGATCGTCCAGCCGGTGGGGTTGTTCGGGGCGTTGATGATCAACAGCTTGGTTTTTGCCGTCACAGCGCTGAGCAGCTTTTGCAGATCCAGTCCCCACTGCCCATTCTTCGGGGTGAGTGAGACTGTGTGGAGCTTGGCACCCATGATGACGCATTGCTGCGTCAGGTTAGGCCACACCGGCGTGACGGCTACCACCTCGTCGCCTGCATCGATCAGCAACTGCGCAGAGAGCATGAGGGCGTTGACACCCGACGAGGTGACCGCAATACGATCAACCCCAATATCACCATGCAGGCGCGTCATGTAGCCTGCAATGGCTTCGCGCAGCTCGGGGATGCCCAGGTTCTGGTTATAAAAAGTCTCGCCCGATTGGATCGACTGTGCCGCCGCGTCGCGCACCGCCTGTGGCGTGACTTCATCGCTCTCGCCAAACCAGAAACGCAGCACATCGGGCTTACCCAGTGCGGCGTTGACAACTTGGCGGATTTGGGAGCCTTGGAGGTTTTGGATGGTGGTGCGCATGGCATGACTGTACCTGAGAATATCGTCACGCCTGTTGCGTGCCGAGGCCTTTGCCTTGCACCAGAGCGCATGGTGGTGAGTTTGCGAAGGATTAACCTGCCCCAATCCACTTTTTACCATGAAAATAGCGCCATAGTCCCTGTCCCCTGGACGTAAGCAGCTATATTATTAGTAGCAAACGATGGGTCGAACTCTAACCCAAACGGCACAGAACCTCAATCCAGCCTCACACCCGCTGTCTTCACCAACTTCACCCAAAACTTGGCATCCTCATTCAAAAATGCGCCGAATTGCTCGGACGACTGGGACAGCGCTACATCCGTGCCTTCACGGGCCAAGGCGGCTTTGACCGAGGGTTGCTGCATCGCCGTGGTGGCAGCGTCGAATATCTTTTTGGCAATGGCAGGGGGCGTGCCGGCGGGTGCGAACAGGCCGTACCAAAACTCTATGCTGTACTCGGGCAAACCGGCCTCGGCCATGCCGGGGATGCCGGGCACCAGGGGCGTGCGCTCGCGGGTGCTCACCGCCAGGCCGCGCAAACGCCCAGCTTGCACCATGGGCAATACGGAGGGTGGTGTGCCGAAGGTGAGCTGGGTGTCGCCTGCAATCACCGACTGAATGGCCGGGCCGCCGCCGCGAAAAGGGATGTGCGTCATGTTGGCACCCGTGAGTTGCACAAACAAGGCCGCGCCCAGGTGCGGTGCCGAGCCGTTGCCCGAGGTGGCGTAGTTCAGCGCATTGGGGTCTTTTTTGGCTTTGACAATCAACTCTTGAATACTGTTGATGCCCGTGGCCGGGTTGACTGCTATCACCAACGGCGAACTGGTGACCTTGGTGATGGGCATCAAGTCGCGGGCGGAGTAGCCCAGCTTGGGGTTCAGCGCAGGGTTCACCGAGATGCTGCTGGGGCTGGCAATGAGGATGGTGTAGCCATCGGGCGTGGCCTTGGCCGCCGCTTCGGCAGCAATGCTGGAGCCTGCACCGGCGCGGTTTTCAACCACGATGGTTTGGCCTAGCGCCTTGCCCAGTGAATCGCTCATCACCCGCGCTACATAGTCGGCTGCACCACCGGGTGCAAAGCCGACCAGCAGTTTGATCGGTTTGACGGGATAGTCTTGTGCACTGGCGCTCACGCTAAGACTACCCAGTAGCAAGGCAGAGATGACGGTGATATATTTTTTCATAGTGAGTTTCCTTTTTTCCGTTCGGGCTGGGCCTGCCGAAGCCTTCGCGAACCCGCAGGCAAGCTCGGCGTGACCGGGTTTACTATCCTTGTTTGGCAATAGCCAACACAATTTTCCCGACCTGTTGGTTGCTTTCCATATACGCCTTGGCCTCGCCCATCTGCGCAAACGGAAATACCTTGTCCACCAGCGGCTTAAAGCGTCCGGCGGCGATGTGGGGCAGTATGTCAGCCACAAAACCGGGGATGGGCTGGGCGCGCTGTTCGGGGCTGCGCTGCTTGTTGGACACGCCAAACAGCGTGAGGCGGCGGGAATGCAAGGTCTCGATGTCGATCTCGGCTTTGTACACATGGTCTACATAGCCCACCGTGGCATGCCGCCCCTGAAAGGCCAGACAGCGGATGCTCTCGGCAAATACCGAGCCGCCCACGGTGTTAACTACCAGGTTCACGCCCTTGTTACCCGTGGCCTGCATCACCGCATCGTAAAAATCTGCGTTGCGTGTATGCAAGGCCACATCCAAGCCCAGTGGCTTGAGACGCGCCAGTTTATCTGCCGAGCCCGAGCTACCCATCACCTTAGCACCCAGCGCCTTGGCCATTTGCAGCGCCGCCACGCCTACGCCGGACGACACGCCGTTGATCAGCAACCATTCGTCTTTGGCCAATTTGCCTTGTTGCACCAGCATGTCGTACACCACCAATGAAGTGAGTGGAATGCTCGCGGCCTCGTCCCAGCTCAAGTTGGCAGGTTTCTGCATCACTTCGCGCAAATCCATCACCGCGTACTCTGAGAACGCGCCTGCACAGCGGCCCATCACTTTGTCGCCCAGCTTCACGGCAGTCACGCCCTCGCCCAACGACACCACCTCACCAGCGCCCTCCATACCAATCGCCTTGGCACCCGGTTTGCCATGCAAGCCGTGGCCCGCAATGAACTCGCCCCGGTTCAGGCTGGCGGCGTGCAGGCGCAGCAGGACTTGGTTTGCGCCCGGGGTAGGCACGGGAACGGTGCGAACTTCCAACGTGCAGTGGTCGTCTGTCAAGTGCATCCAGTGGGATTGCATGGTTTGTGGTGTCATGGTTTTTTCAGAGCAAGTGGGTGGGCAGGATACAGGCTTATTTGCCGACAAACACGGGTTTGCGCTTTTCCATAAAGGCCTTGCGGCCCTCTGCGTAATCGGCACTTTCAAAGCAACCGCGAATCAGGGTTTGGCACAGGTCTTTGTTCAAATCGGTAGAAGGTTTCAAAATCTCGGCGGTGATGGCTTTAGCCGCGCGGATGGTGAGTGGCGCATTGGCTGCAAGAGCGGATGTGTACTCGGCCAAGAGCCTGGGCAACGCATCAGGCGCGCACACGCGGGAGATCAGCCCTAAGTCTTTGGCCTCTTGTGCATCAATCTTGCGTGCGGTAAAAAACAAATCTTTAGCTGCACCAGGGCCGATCAAATCAACCAGGTTTTTCATCGCCGAATAGCGGTAGCCCAGCCCCAAGCGCGCTGCAGGGATGGAGAACACCGAGTCGCTGGCTGCGATGCGCATATCGCAGCTGATCGCCACGTTCACACCGCCGCCAATGCAGTAGCCGCGGATAGAGGCCAGCGTGGGTTTGCTGAAGTTCAGAATACTCATCAGCGCGGTTTCGGCCATATGCTCGTAGCGCCTCACGGCCTCTTGCGCGGCGCGCATGTCTTCAAACTGCGAAATGTCGGCACCGGATACAAAGGCTTTTTCACCTGCGCCCGAGAACACCACCAGGCGCACCCGGTCATCGCTCTCGGCGAGTGACAGCAGAGCCGGCACGGCCTCCCACATGTCTACTGACAGGGCATTGTGCCGCGCGGGGTTGTTAAAGCGGATGTGCAGGGTGGTCTCTTCAAGCCAGGTTTGCACACGCTCGGTGGGCGATACATAAGTTGCTACGGTCATTCAATACACTCCGGTCGATTTCATACGGGCCAGGTCTTCGGCCTTCAAGCCCAGTTCGGTCAATATTTCTTCGGTATGCTCACCCCGGCGCGGCGCGGCGCGGGCAATGCTGCTGGGCGTGCGCTCCAGCTGCATGGGCTGGCCCACCAGTTTTTGCGCGCCCAGGTGTTTGGACACGACATCCTTCACCATGCCCAGATGCTGGATCTGCGGCTCGGCGAACATGTCTTTCACGTTGTTGATCAAGCCGCAGGCCACACCACCTGCGTTGAGGCGCTCGATCCAGTAGGCGCGGTCGTGCAGCGCCAGCTTGGCGTTGATCTCGGCATTCAAGGCATCACGGTGCACCGAGCGCCCGGCCTTGGCCATGTAACGTTCGTCCGTTACCCACTGCGGTGACTCCAAAATATCGCAAAAGCGCTCCCATATCTTGGAGCCAAACACCGCAATGTTCATGTAGCCATCGCGCGCCTTGTACACCCCGGTAGGGATGCTGGTGGGGTGAAAGTTGCCCGCCTGCGTGGCCACCTCGCCGTCAATCAACCAGCGTGAGGTTTGGAAGTCCATCATGTAGACCATGGACTCGAGCAGCGAGGTGTGCAGGTACTGGCCCTGCCCCGATTTTTCGCGCTCCAGCAGCGCCACCAAGATGCCCTGCGCGGCAAATATGCCAGCGCACAAGTCGGCAATCGGAATGCCCACCCGCATGGGGCCGTGCTCTGCCGCACCGGTGACGGACATCAGCCCGCCCATGCCCTGTGCTATCTGGTCAAAGCCTGGCCGCTCGGCCAAGGGGCCGGACTGGCCAAAACCCGAGATGCTGGCGTACACCAGGCCGGGGTTGTCTTTGTTGAGGCTTTCGTAATCAATGCCTAGGCGAAACTTCACATCGGGGCGGAAATTCTCTACCACCACGTCTGCGCCTTGGATCAAGCGCTTGAGCACGGCAATGCCTTCAGGCTCTTTGAGGTTCAGCGTGATCGAGCGTTTATTGCGGTGCGTGTACTGGTAGTCGGAGCCTTCCTGCCCGCCCAGCGTGTCGTCGCCGCGCATATGCTCGGGCATTTGCACCTGCACCACATCGGCACCCCAGTCGGCCAACTGGCGGCAGGCGGTGGGGCCTGCGCGCACCTGGGTCAGGTCAATCACGCGAAAACGCGCTAATGCAGAAGATGCGGGCAGGTGGGGCATGTGGCTAACCTAGAGAGTATTACCAACCATGCTAATGGATTCGCCCAGCACCCAGGCTGTGGAAAACCGAGGGGGCTAACAACTGGCAAGACAGGCACACGCGCAGGTTTGGCGTATCATCAAAGCGCATGCCTGAAGCCCACCCTAGCACTGCGCCCAGCGCAGACCACCCCGACAACGATCTTTCCCCGCTAGCACCGTTTCGCACGCCTGTGTTTCGCATGCTGTGGTGCACCTGGCTCATGGCCAACACCTGCATGTGGATGAGCGATGTGGCAGCCGCTTGGACGATGACCTCGCTTACCGCTACGCCGATTTGGGTGGCACTGGTGCAAACGGCCGCCAGTTTGCCGGTGTTTTTGCTCGGGCTGCCCAGTGGCGCACTGGCCGATATCTTGGACCGCCGGCGCTTTTTGCTGTTGACCCAGGTGTGGGTGGCACTGGTGGCCAGCCTGCTGAGTTTCACAGCGTTTTGGGGTGTTATGTCACCGGTATTGTTGTTGGCGCTGGTGTTTGCCAACGGTATTGGCCTGGCCATGCGCTGGCCGGTGTTTGCCGCCATCGTGCCCGAGGTGGTGCCGCGCGCACAGTTGCCCGCAGCGCTGGCACTCAATGGCGTGTCGATGAATGCATCGCGCATGGTGGGGCCGCTGCTGGCGGGAGCCTTGATCGCCAGTGTCGGCAGCGCCTGGGTGTTTTTACTCAACGCCGCGCTGTCGCTGATGGCGGCTATCGTCATCTCGCGCTGGAAGCGGGTACATGTGCAGCACCCGCTGGGGCGCGAGCGCCTGGTCAGCGCTATTCGTGTGGGGCTGCAGTACACGTCGCAGTCGTCGCACCTCAAAGGGGTGTTGGTACGCATTTCGATTTTTTTCTTCAGCTCTACCGGCCTGGTGGCCTTGCTGCCGCTCGTCGCCCGCGGGTTGCACGGTGGTGGGGCGGGCACCTTTACCTTGCTGTTGGCTTCCATGGGCATGGGGGCAATTATCTCCACTGCATTTTTGCAGCAGTTGCGCAGGCGCTTTTCGCGCGACGTGCTGGTGCTGTGTGGCGCAGCGGTGCAGTCGGCAGCCATGGTCATCATCGCATTTACACCGTACATCTGGGTGGCCGTGCCTGCCATGCTGTGCGCGGGTGGGGCCTGGATTACCACGGCCAACACCCTGAGCGTGTCTGCGCAAATGGGCCTGCCCAACTGGGTGCGGGCGCGCGGCATGTCGATGTTTCAGATGTGCATCATGGGTGCCAGCGCCATGGGCGCGGCCGTATGGGGCCAGGTGGCTACGGTAGGTAGTGTGCCCATCAGCCTGGCGGCTGCCGCTATCACGGGTACGCTGGCCATGGCCATGGCCACCCGCGCCATGCCCGCGCAAGGCATGGTGGAAGACCTCACGCCGTCCACCGTGCTTAAAGTGCCGCAGGCCGATGCACCGCCCGCCAATGGCCATGTGCTGCTGATGATCGAGTACCTGATTGACCCCGCGCGCGCGGATGAGTTTCGCGCGTTGATGGACGAGAGCCGTCGCAGTCGCCTGCGCCACGGCGCGCTGTCGTGGGAGCTGCTGCACGACATCAACGCGCCGGGCCGCTTTGTGGAAATGATCGAGGACGAATCGTGGACCGACCACCTGCGCCGCTTTGACCGCGTGACGGCCGCCGACGTGACGCTGCGCGACCGTAAACTGGCCTTTCATAGGGGTGAATCACCACCCGTGGTGACGCGCAGCATTATGCAAACGACAGTGAAGTCTGGATGAGCGGGACACCATAACCAGATACGAAATAGTGTATCTTGCATTGAATTTTTACTTTCTGAGATCGGGAGATTTTTGGATAGAAAAAGTTCAGAAACGCGTTGGATTTTTCTGAAAATAAAAGCATTGCTTTGCTCTGTTCGCAATCCTAGAATAAAAAATCGGCACACGGGTTTTGAATACAAAAATATGCGCCGATACGTCCTCCGCACGGAGTCACTGTGCGGTTTTTTCCAATCAGTACAGGAGAATTTTCATGAAGAAAGTGTTACTCACCGTCGCTCTTGGCATCCTTGCAGCAAGCACTGTGACTCCAGCCATTGCCGACGACAACGACCGCAACAGTCTGGTCAGATTTAACGGCGGCATCGGCTCGCAACCCTTTGCCGCTGGCGCGGGCGGCGTACCCGTGACCAACGACGTGCTGGGTGTACCCCCCGGCGGCCGTCCCTGGCCCATCGAGTCACTGCGGGCTGTAGTGCATTTGGATTCCACCATCACAGTCAAGGGACAAGGCATGGTGTTGGGGGGCGGGGCCAACGTGGGTCGCCCGGCGATACCGCGTAAAGTCGTGGCGACACTGTTTTGTGGGCCAGCAACTGCCCCGCTCTCGTTTAACTCCGAGCCGGTAGATCTGGATGCTGCGGGTAACTTTACGATCCGCAGCCCGCTCAGCGGCATCGTGCCTAATCCTTGCGTCTTGCCCATACTGTTGATTCGCAATTTTGGTGGAACCCCTGCCGCTCCAGGCCCCTGGTTTGCAGCGGGTATTCCTGTCAATTAATGCCAAAATATGGCAGTAGCCTACTAAAACACTGTGCAAGCAGCTACTAAAATAAGAGCGTTTTGATTTGTAAATTGGCATCCATGCGCTCTGGAGTGGCGCATGGCGTAGTATCCGTGCATGACGCTCACACCCCAAGACCTGGAACAGATCTCCACCCAAACGCTGGCGCATTACGAGCGCACGGCGCAGGCGTTTTGGCAGGGGACCAAGGACCACGATGTCAGCCAGAACATTGCTGCGCTACTGCAAGCGATTGAAGCGCCCGCGCCGTTGAAGCTGCTGGACTTTGGCTGTGGGCCGGGGCGCGACCTCAAGACCTTTAAAGAGCTGGGCCACCAGACCACAGGCCTGGAAGGTGCCAGTGCGCTGGCTGCCATGGCGCGCAGCCACAGTGGCTGCGAAGTGCTGGAGCAAAACTTTTTGGCGTTGAATTTACCGCCAGAACAGTTTGACGGCGTGTTTGCCAATGCCGTGCTGTTCCATGTGCCCAGTGTGGTATTGCCGCAGGTGCTGCAGCAGTTGCACAACACGCTCAAACCCGGTGGCGTGCTGTTTTGCTCCAACCCGCGTGGCCACGGCCAAGAGGGCTGGCAGGGCGAACGCTATGGCAGTTACCATGACTGGCCGGCGTGGCAGGGCTATATGACTGCCGCAGGGTTTAGCGAAATCAACCACTACTACCGCCCTACCGGCCTGCCGCGCGAGCAGCAGCCCTGGCTAGCCAGTGTGTGGCGCAGGCCGCTGGGCTAGCGCCAGGTCAATGTCGCGCTGGCGCAGGCCGTACATGTCGGCAAACTCGGCCGGGCTTTTTCCGCTGGCATCGTAGGCGCGCAGCAGGGCTTCCTGCTTGGCGACTTTTTGGTCCCGCTCGTCCAGCGCCTCGGTCAGTAGTAGCGTTGCCGCTGCGTCGTTGTTTTGCACCCTGGCCATGTAGTCCTGGCGACTTAAACCGGAGGCTTCGAACGCTTCGATGAGTTGGGAGCGAAACTTGGGGCGCAGGTCTTCGCGCGCACGGTTTTGCCTGCGGCGAAAAATCTCCAGCAGGGCAAAGTAAATATGCTCGGGTGCTACCGGGTCACCCGCATTGCCGTCCAGGTCATGGCGCGGCTTGCCTGCGGCCACGCATTGCAGGTAGCGGGTGGAGCGGGTGTGCACGCCTAAAGCGACTTTGAGGGCATCCCGTGGCAAATCCACCGGGTGTTTGGCCAGCAGCTCTTGGTAAATGCCCAGCTTGAGCGGCAAAAACTCGGCACCAAACAGATGCGGGTACAGGGCAAACAGTTTCTCCAGCACGGGCTGCACCGTGAGGGCGCGGTCAGGGCGTTTGGCAGCGTCTTGGGAGCTGGCTTGGCCACCTTCTTGGGCCACTGGGGGCTGGGCAACTGGGGCAGTTACTACTACGGAGGATACGGGTTCGGTCATGGGATAGTCATAGCAAGGGTAACCCATGATTGTCGCCCATCTCGTTGGGCGGGCCGTAACCAAGCACTGCAAGGGCGCAGACCCGGCTCAAAAATGTGGCGGCAAGTCATCGCGCAGGTTGCGCGGCACGCCCATTTGACCCTGCTGGCTTTGCTCGCGCAATACTGTCAACTCACGCACCAGCAGGTCGATTTGCGCCTGCTGGCGGATGACCACCTGGTTGAGCTGCTCCAGGGTTTCTTCGGTAAAGCTGGCTTTAATTTCCAGCTCAGTCAGTCTCTGCGCGGTCTCTTGGGGCATTATTTTTGATCTTTTTTCGGTGCAGTTTTGGGGGCCTCGGGCTTGGCTTGATCGCCAATGACCTCTTTGAGTGGACATACGCTAAAGGCAGGGCATTTTTTGCAGCCAACGGCAATCGCAATAGGACAGAGAGTCATACGAGGTCTCCAATAAGTGGTGATAGCAGTATGCCACTGCGCGCAGCAAATAACCAGCTAAACTCACCCCCATGCCGCAGCGGAGCCTAGCAGTCAATTGCTAACAGTGCGCGGCCTCATCTGCTCACAGCGCCCGCAGTGGTGACCAGGCCAAGGAGTTTCCTGATGGAAGCCTATTTGCTGGACTGGGCCAACCTGCTGCTGCGCTGGGTGCATGTCATCACCGCCATTGCCTGGATTGGTTCGTCGTTTTATTTTGTCTTTTTAGACAACAACCTGGTGAAACCCACCTCGCCCGACCTGCTGGAAAAAGGCGTGGACGGCGCCATGTGGGCGGTGCACGGCGGGGGCTTTTACAACCCGCAAAAGTACATGGTGGCGCCGCAAAAAATCCACACCAAACTGCATTGGTTTTACTGGGAGAGCTATAGCACCTGGCTGAGCGGTTTTGCGCTGTTTACGGTGCTGTACCTGTACAACGCCAGCACCTATTTGATCGACAAGTCGCTGATGGACTGGGCGCCCAGCGCAGCGATTGGCGTGGCTATTGCCTTCCTGGTGGTGTTTGGCCTGGTGTACGACATCATTTGCATGGTGGTGGGTTTTAGAAAACACGGCGAGCTGATCGTCGGCGTGCTCATGCTGTGCTGGGTGGCCTTTACCTGCTATCTCGCCTGCCGTTGGTTTGCCGGGCGGGCGGCGTTTTTGCTGGTGGGTGCATCGATTGCCACGGCCATGAGTGCCAACGTGTTCTTCTGGATCATCCCCGGCCAGCGCAAGGTGGTCGCTGCCATGCAGAGCGGCACCAAACTGCCCGCCAAAGAGCTGGCGATCCACGGCAAGCGCGGCAAGCAGCGCAGCGTGCACAACACCTACTTCACTCTGCCAGTGCTGTTTGCCATGCTGAGCAACCACTACAGCTTCATGACCACCCATGCGCACAACTGGCTGGTACTGTTGGCCATGATGCTGGGCGGCGCGCTGATCCGCCAGTACTTTGTGCAACGCCACGGCTGGCACCATGGCCGTGCGCGTAACCCGCTGCCCTGGGCGGTGGCGGGGGTGGTGGTATTGGCAGCGGTGATGGTCTGGCTGCGGCCGGTAGCGCAAGATGCTACTAAAAATATAGCTACCAATGTCCAGGGGACAGGGACTACAGGTATAAATAGCACCAAAAACCGATACCAAGAGGTGCAAAAAGTGCTGGAGCAGCGCTGCACCCTGTGCCACAACGCACAGGTGCAGATGAAAAACGTGCGGCTGGATTCACCGCAGGCAGTAAAGCTGCATGCGCAAGCCATTTACCAGCAGGTCGTGGTCACCAAGCAAATGCCCATGAACAACACCACTGGCATTACCGATGCCGAGCGGGCGCTGATTGCGCAGTGGTTTAACGCGGGTGCCTTGGTGCCCTGAACACCGGTGCGTCAGGCAAATTCGGCCAGCGTCTTCTTCATCTTTTTCATGGCGGCCACTTCCACCTGGCGCACCCGCTCGGCGCTGATGCCGTATTCGGCGGCCAGGTCATGCAAGGTCATGCCGCCGGAGCCGTCATCGTTCACCTTGAGCCAGCGCTCCTGCACGATGCGCCGGCTGCGCTCGTCCAGCTCGGCCAGCGCCGTGGCGATGCCATCGCTGGCCAATGCGTCGCGCTGGTAGGCGGCGATCATGGCGGTGGGCTCATGCTGGGTGTCGGCCAGGTAGGCGATGGGGCCAAAGGCCTCTTCGCCATCGTCATTCGGGCTGGGATCCAGCAGCACGTCGCCGCCGGACATGCGCATTTCCATCTCCATGACCTCTTCGCGCTTGACGTTGAGCTGCGCGGCCATGGCGTTGATCTCGCGCTCGTTCAGCGTGTCGCGGTGCGTCGCCTCGTCTCCCGCAGCGGCATCGGCCTTGTAGCCCTGCTTCATCGAGCGCAGGTTAAAAAACAGCTTGCGCTGCGCCTTGGTAGTGGCTACCTTGACCATGCGCCAGTTTTTCAGCACGTATTCATGGATTTCGGCCTTGATCCAGTGCAGCGCGTAGCTGACCAGGCGCACGCCCTGGTTGGGGTCAAAACGCTTCACAGCCTTCATCAGGCCGACATTGCCTTCCTGGATCAAATCGCCATGCGGCAGGCCGTAGCCCAAGTATTGGCGCGACACCGACACCACCAAGCGCAGGTGGGACAGCACCAGCTTACCGGCGGCCTCCAGGTCGTTATGGTCGCGCAGTTTGCGGGCAAAGTCTTGCTCCTGCTCCAGCGTGAGCATGGGCATGCGGTTGGCTGCCGAGATATAGGCATCCAGATTGCCCAGCGAGGGCACCAGACCCCAAGAATGGGTGCTGGCTGAGGGTAGGGTTAAGGCTCCAGTCATGGCTAGAACTCCTTTCAATTACATAATATTAGCACTCTCTGTGATCGAGTGCCAAAAGATTAGTTCAATGGCCTTGATAGTAATCACTAACTGGCACTCTTCCTGCCACACCGTGTAGGGCAAAATCACGCCCATGACCCAAGACCATCGAGCCTCCCCCCGCGAAATCCTGATACAACTGTACGAGGCTGCCGTACAGCGGGCCCTGCCGCTGCACAACACAGCAGACTGTCTGCCGCCCCCCCCGAAGGGCCGCACCATCGTCATCGGCGCTGGCAAGGCCGGGGCTGCCATGGCGCAGGCGGTCGAGGCGCACTGGCCTGCGGATGCACCGCTGGAGGGCCTGGTGGTGACGCGCTACCAGCACACGCCGCCGCGCGAGACGGCGTTTGACGCACTGGGGCCGCGCGGCAAGCTGGTCAAACAGCGCATCAACATCGTCGAGGCCGCGCACCCAGTGCCTGATGCCGCGGGCTTGGCTGCGGCGCAGCACGTCATGGCCATGGTGCAGGGACTGACCAAGGACGACCTGGTGCTGGCCCTGATCTCTGGCGGCGGCTCGGCCCTGCTCACCCTGCCCGTGGCGGGGCTGGAATTTGCCGACAAGCAGCGGATTAACCAGGAGCTGCTCAATAGCGGGGCCAACATTGGCGAGATGAACTGTGTGCGCAAGCACCTCTCGCAGATCAAGGGTGGGCGTTTAGCCGCTGCCTGCGCACCGGCCAAGGTGGTGACGCTGACCATCAGCGACGTGCCCGGCGACGATCCCAGTGTGATTGCCAGTGGCCCCACCGTACCCGATGCCACCACCTGTGCCAATGCGCTGACCATTTTGCAACGCTACGGCATTGAGATACCCGCCAACATCCAGGCCCTGCTCGAGAGCGGCGCACTGGAAACCCCCAAGCCCGGCGACCCCGCCTTTGCCGGCCACAGCGTGCGCATGATGGCCACACCCCAGCAGTCGCTGGAGGCGGCGGCGCAAGCGGCGCGGCGCATGGGTTTGCATGCCTACATCCTGAGCGACGAGATGGAAGGCGAGTCACGCGAGGTGGGCAAGATGCACGCCGCGCTGGCGCGGGCCACGGCACGCGGCACGGGAGCGTTTGAGAAGCCCTGCGTCATCCTGAGCGGGGGCGAGACCACGGTGACCATCCGCCCACGCAAGATCAAACTCAAGCAGCCCAAGGGCCGCGGCGGCCGCGCCGGAGAGTTTTGCCTGGGGCTGGCACAGACGTTGCACAGCATGGCTGGGGTGTACGCCATCGCTGCGGATACCGATGGCATTGACGGCATCGAGGACAATGCAGGCGCGTTCGTCGCGCCCGACACCTTGCGCCGCGCCGCCGCCAAAAGCATGAAGGTGGCTGACTACCTGGACCGCAACGATGCCTACGGCTACTTCAGCGCGCTGGACGATCTGGTCGTCACTGGCCCCACGTATACTAATGTGAACGACTTCAGGGCGCTACTGATACTATAGCTGTAAATGTCCTACTGACAAGGACTATGAGCATATTTGTTTGATAATTTAAACCAAAATAGAAAGAAACCCATGAAAACCTACAAGATCGCCTGCATCCCCGGCGACGGCATTGGCAAAGAGGTGGTGCCTGCGGGTCAGACCGTGCTGGAGGCGCTGGCTGCTGCTTCCAAGAGCTTTAAATTTGAGTTTGAAAACTTCGGCTGGGGCGGCGACTGGTACCGCGCGCACGGCGAGATGATGCCGCAAAACGGCCTGGACGCACTGCGCCACAAAGACGCGATTTTGTTCGGCTCGGCGGGTGACCCGCATATCCCCGACCACATTACCCTGTGGGGCCTGCGCCTGAAAATCTGCCAGGGCTTTGACCAATACGCCAACGTGCGGCCTACGCGCATCCTGCCCGGCATCGAATCACCGCTGCGCAACTGCCAGCGTGACGACCTTAACTGGGTCATCGTGCGCGAAAACACCGAGGGTGAATACTCGGGCATAGGCGGCCGCGCCCACCAAGGCCACCCGATCGAGGTGGCCACTGACGTGAGCATGATGACCCGTGTAGGCGTAGAGCGCGTCATGCGTTTTGCCTTCCAGCTGGCGCAGTCGCGCCCGCGCAAGCTGCTGACGGTGGTGACCAAGAGCAACGCCCAGCGCCACGCCATGGTGATGTGGGACGAGATTGCGCTGCAAATCAGCAAAGAGTTTCCGGCTGTGACCTGGGACAAAATCTTGGTCGATGCCTGCACCGACCGCATGGTCAACCGCCCCGCGTCGCTAGACACCCTGGTGGCCACCAATCTGCATGCCGACGTGCTGAGCGACCTGGCCGCCGCGCTGGCGGGCAGCTTAGGCATTGCGCCCACCGGAAACATCAACCCCGAGCGCAAATTCCCCAGCATGTTCGAGCCCATCCACGGCTCGGCTTTTGACATCATGGGCAAAGGCCTGGCCAACCCCGTGGGCACCTTCTGGAGCTGCGTGATGCTGCTGGAGCACCTGGGTGAAACGGCAGCGGCTTCAAAGCTGATGGCCGTGATTGAGCAGGTGACCGCCGACAAAGCCTTGCACACCGGCGACCTGGGCGGCAAGGCCACCATGGCGCAGGTGACTGCGGCCGTGCTTGCGGGGATTGCATAGGGTTCCGAGGAAGGGGCTGGGTGTTTGTATGCCCAGGCACTTGGGTTGAACGGCTCCGCGGCGATCCAACAGCCGCCAGCCCGGAAAAATCGTGTCTGCACTGGCGGTGGAGCGCCCACCACGCTGGCAAGATCAGGTCGGCGGTGCACTTAGCGCAGCGGCATAAAGGAGGAGTCGGCGGCCATAAGCCGCCACGGGGGACAGCCGCGGAGCTAAGTGCACCGTCGGCCTGATCCCGCACAAAAGCCGCACCCGCAGACCCTTTCAACAGAACCCTTAGGGTATTCCAGCGCGCAGCCAGCAGCGTTCTCAGTCCACAATAAAACTTTTATCTGCGGAGTCCCTGCCATGAAAAAGCTGCTGTCTGCCCTGTGCCTTGCCATCCTCGCGCCTGTCGCCTTAGCCCAAACCTGCCCCGAGAAAAATATGCTCTATTGGCAGGCCTTCCCCCCCGGTGGCGAGTCTGATTTGTCGGCACGCCACCAGCAGGTGGTGCTGAAGAAAAAATGCGCCGCCATTGACACCATCATCCAATACAAAGCCGGTGCAGGCGGTGGGCTGATGTGGGGGCAGATGAACCAGTTGCCCGGCGACGGCCTGAACGTTGTGGGCGTGAACCTGCCGCACATCGTCTTTCAGCCGCTAGAAGGGCAGGTGCAATACAAAACGCAGGACGTCACCCCCGTGTTCTGGTTTCACTACACGCCGGACATTTTGGTAGTGCCCGAGCAAAGCGCCATCAAAAACTTTGCTGACTTCATCAAGGCCGCCAAGGCCGACCCCGGCAAAATCAGCCTGGGCGGCTCGGGCCTCAACTCGGCCAACCACGCCGCCCACGAGCGCATGAACGCCGCCTTTGGCGTGAAGACCAACTACATCCCCTTCAAGGGCACGGGCGACATGGCCACCTCGGTGATGGGCGCGCAGGTGGACGGTGCCATGACCTATACCGCTTTTGCCATCAACAACAAAACCAAAATCCGCCCCCTGGCCGTCGCCATGGAAAAGCGCCACCCCCTGATGCCCGACGTGCCCACCTTCAAAGAGCTGGGCGTAGACTGGGTAGACGGTGCCTACCGAGGCATCGGCGTACCCAAGAGCACCCCACCCGAAGCGCGCAAACGCATCTCCGACATGTGGCTAGCCCTGAACAACGACCCCGAAATGAAAGAGCTGGCCGCCAAAAGCGGCTTTGAACTCGTCAATGTGGGCGTGGAGCAGATGGACCCGTTTATGAAAGAGAAAACTAAGCTGTACACCGAGGGCGCGGCGCGGCTGGGGTTGGGTAAGAAGTAAGTGCCGATGGAATTGGGTAAGCTGTTGTCTGGAGTGGGCTGTTGTTTGCTGCCAGACGGGTAGCAATTTATAATCGGATCACCCAGGAGTCGAATCTATGTACAGTAGCGTGATCAGTATCAAGGCCGACACCATGAGTGGCACGCCCTGCTTTGTCGGTACGCGCGTGCCTATCAAGTCTCTGTTTGACTATTTGGAGGCTGGTGATGGTTTGGCCGAATTTTTGGATCAATTCCCATCCGTTACCCGTGAGGCTGCAGTGCAGCTTTTAGAAGACAGCCGCCATGCCTTGCTGGATGCACAACACGCCTAAGCCATTGCCTATCCAATGCAAGTTCTTTTAGACGAAGCCGTGCCGCGTGCACTGGGTTTCGAGTTGACCGGGCACTTTGTGCGCACAGCGCAATCCCAAGGGTTTTCATCACTGTCCAACGGAAAACTCATGAAAGCCATGGTGGACGCTGGCTTTGAGGTATTGATCACATTCGATCAAAACTTACCCTACCAACAAAACGAGCGCTTGCCTGTCGCAGTTGTCATACTGGTCGCGCCTGACAATCGGTTAGACACAGCAAGATTATTCGTGCCACAAATTTTGCAGACGCTGTCTACGGTGAGAGTTGGGCAACTCGTAAGGCTGGCAATGTCGTGAATGTCAGGTAGCAGCTTACGCCTGTTTTCATTGGGCTGCAGGACTGTATCACTCACAAAGTGCGCGTATAGACGGAGGTATAGGCACGGCCCGAATACCGTTCTTGCCGTCTTCGCGCTTGCTGGCAAAGATACGCACCTCTTCGCATTCCAAGATCACATCTTCTTCGCCATCGGGCCGGGCGCGCACGACTTTGTAGGTTTGCACAAAGCTTTTCTCGCGCCACTCGGTGATCTGGATGCGGATGAGCAGCAGGTCGCCATAGCTGGCGGTTTTGAGGAATTTGGTGTGGGTGTCTACCAGGGGTGTGCCGATCACGCCGAGGGTTTTGGCGGTGTCTTCCCAGCGGGGTACGCCGCACTCGGCGAAGAAGTGGCGTGAGGCGGCATCGATCCAGCGAAAGAAGTTGGGGAACCAGACGATGGCGGCGGGGTCGCAGTCGCCAAACTCTACGCGTACCGTGTGGGTGATGGTGCGCATGCTGTTAGTCGCCCTTGATGCCGCGCTCGGCAATGAGCTTGCCAAAGCGGGTGCTGTCGTTGGCAGCGCGCGCGCCAAAGTCAGCCGGGCTCATGGGCGCGGCGATGGCACCCAGGGCGGTAATGCGCTCCTGGAAGGCCTTGGTGCCCAGGATTTTGTTGATCTCGGCGTTGAGCTTGGCTACCACTGCGGGCGGTGTGGCGGCAGGGGCGTAAAAGCCAAACCAGCTGTCGGCATCAAAGCCTTTGAGGCCCGCCTCGGCCATGGTGGGCACCTCGGGGAACAGCGGCGAGCGGGTGGGGCTGCCTACAGCCAGCATTTTGAGCTTTCCTGCGCGCACGCTATTGAGGCCGATGCCGGGATCAAACATAAAGTCGATCTGGCCGCCCAGCAGGTCTTGCATGGCGGGGGCCGCGCCACGGTAGGGGATGTGCGTGGCAAAAATATTGGCCTGCGCCTTCATCATCTCGGCGGCCAGGTGCGGCGAGCTGCCGCTACCGGGTGTGCCAAAGCTGAGCCTGCCGGGGTTGGCCTTGACATAGGCCAAAAACTCCTGCACGTTGTTGACGGGCACCTTGGGGTGCGCCTCCAAAAACACCAGTACGCGGGCGGCGGCGGCTACGGGGGTGAGGTCTTTCACTGGGTCGTAGCTCATCTTGCTGTACAGGTGCGGGTTGATCGACACGGTGCCACCCGAGCTCATGAGCAAGGTGTAGCCGTCCGCAGGCGATTTGGCCACGGCGTCAGCACCGATGTTGCCGTTGGCACCGGCGCGGTTCTCGACCACCACGGGTTGGCCCAGGGCCTCGGACAACGGAATGGAGACGGCGCGGGCAATCTGGTCGGCTGCGCCGCCGGGCGGGAAGCTAACCACCACCTTGATGGGTTTGGCTGGGAAGCTTTGTGCCCAGGCCGGTGTGAATGCACAAAGCGCTACTAATGTAATAGCTGCAAATGACCTGATAGCGTGGACTACAAGGGTATTCTGATGGTTTTTTGACATGAGAGGCTCCTGAAATGGTTTGTTGCGAGAGTTCGATGGTTGAAAGGTTTATTTGACTGTAGAGGCAGCGGCCGCGTTGGCTTTGCGCAGCGCAGGGTTACGTACAAAGCGGAGGGGCTGCTCTTTGACGGGGCGCGCCGGTGCGCCGTGCTGTACCAGTGCGGTGTCCAGCGCCTTGCCTGCGTCGTCGGCCAGCGCGGCGCTGCGTGCGGCCTTGACGGCACGGGCCGCGTCCTGTGGATCAGCACCCTGCGCCAAGTGCTCTAGCACATGCAGCAGATTGTCTTTGCCACGCTCGTTGGTGCTGCCGTAACCTTTGATCAGGCGGCCGCACAATGCAATCTCGTGGCCCAGCTGCCAATGGCGCTGGGTGCCTTGCACCACGCCTTGCAGCCATTGTTCGATCATGCGTTGTTCGGTGGCATAGCGGCTGCCGCGCACACGCAGCCATTTCAGGCTGGCTAAACCTCGCAGCGACAGCATGCCGATGATGGAATGCGTGCCCACCTTGAGTGGCAGCGCCCACGGTGTTTTGCCTTGGAGTGTGCGGCGGCGATCCCAGGCCGTGAGCTTGCTGGCCAGCGACACCGGCAGCAGCGCCGCAAACTCGGGCACGCCGGGCTTGAAATGGTCATACACCTTGAGCAGGTCGTCGTCTTTGGCTTTTACCTCGCCTACCACGCGCTGCCAGCGGCTGGCACGGCTTTTCAGGTCGGCCACCCGCACGATGTCGTCAAACGCCATCCACAGCGCCAGCCAGCGCGCCATCTCGCGGGTGGTGGCGAATTGGTTGCTTGCGGCAGGGTCGGCGGCTTGCTCGGTTTGCCGTACTTGCGCGAGCCTGTCTAGATACAGCTGAGCGTAAGCAGCACCTTGGTACTCCAGCATGCGCGCATGGCCCAGCGCCAGCATGTCATGCACTGGCAGCGGGAATTTTTGTGCCAAATCAGGCTGTAGTCCTTGTTGGATGGACGTAAGAAGCTCTGTATTTTGTAGCAACCTGTGGACCATGGCGACTTGCGCAGGCGACACATTGGCAGTATCGACTGGCTTGTCAGCGAGTGGGAGTATGACGTTAGGTATTGCAACTGGCGCAGTCACGATCTCCAACGCCTTGGCAAAGCCACGCAGGCTGGCTGCACTGGTGCCGCCGCCCTCGCCCACCACCGCCTCATAGTCCGCTCGCTTGAACGGAAAGAGCCCACTGCCCGCCACCGCACCCAGCATCACCGCGCTCACAATCGTGCCCGCCTCGCGCGCTACATGGCCCATGTCAAAAAAATGTTGCTCGCGGCTGTGGGCTGTCACTATCTCCAGCAGACGATCACTGTCAATCCGCCCGTCACCCATTTGCATGCGCTCCATGGTGGTGAAGGTGCGTGTGGACGAGGTAATCACCCGCGTGCGCTCCTTTGTCGCCATGCCATTGCCAATCTGCCGCGTGGTCTCCAGCAGCTCCGACGACACCAAGGCATCCAGCGCGCCCGGCACCGGGTTTAAGCTGAACACGGGCCGCTTGCCGCCGAGCTGGGCGATGGGCGTAGGGAACACCTCGATGTAATAGGTCGTAGCCCCCGTGCGCTGCGCCACACCGGGAATCGACGTGCTCTGCGCAGCGTAGCCCGCGTGGTGCGCGGTGGCAATGATCCACTCGGTCAGCACGCCGCCGCCTTCACCGCCCAGGGCGCAGATCAAGAGAGAAATGGGTTGTTGGTTCATGTGTCGTTTTCTTAGTCTGGGTGCTGCATCTGCAAGCGCTGCGCAGCGCCTTCGCGGGCCAGCTCTACGGCGCGGTGCAAGTGGTTTTGCAAGAGTTTGATGTCGGGAATGTGCTGCATGTATTCCGCCACACGGATATTGGCAGCGCCCAAATCCATCAGCTCCACTTGCTCTGCATCGGCCCCTGCGCACAATATCAGCCCGATGGGTGACTCTTCACCCGGCGTACGGTCGTGTTTATCCAGCCAGCGCAGGTACAGCTCCATCTGGCCTTTGTGTGCAGGCTTAAACTGCTCCAGCTTCAACTCTACCGCCACCAGGCGGCGCAGGTGCCGATGGTAGAACAGCAGGTCAAGGTAAAAATCATCCGCACCTACGGTGATGCGTTTTTGCCGGGCCACAAAGGTAAAGCCCACGCCCAGCTCCAGCAAAAAGCGCTCCATGTCGCGCAAAATAGCGGCTTCCAGATCGCGTTCGCTGTAGCCGTCGGGCAAGCCTAAAAAATCCAGCATGTACGGATCACGAAACACCATGTCCGGCGTCATCTGCCCACCCGCGCGCAAATGGCTGATCTCGGCCTGTACAACGGCCTCTGGCTGTTTGGCAATCGCCGTTCGCAGGTAAAGCTGGCTGCCAATACGCTCGCGCAAGGTGCGTACGCTCCAGCGCTCGATGCGGCACATCTCAGCGTAAAAATCGCGTTGCAGCGGTTTGTCTAGTGGCAAGAGTTCTACAAAATGGCTCCAGCTCAATTGTTGCGACAGTGTCGCGACAATGCTTTCATCAGGAAAAGCCTCTGAAAACTTAACCATACGGGTCAGCGCCGAAGGATTGAAGCCCTTGCCATAGTCCTGCACCAATTCTTGCGACAGTGTCGCAAGAATCTGGGTGCCGTACTCGGCCCGCCCCTGATGGAGTACTTCGCGTCGAATCCGATCACCCAATTTCCAATACAGAAGGGTCAGTGTGCTATTGGCCGTTAATGCCACATGCTGGCGCGCCTGCTCGATCAGGCTGCGCAGCTCGGTCAGTAAATGATTGGAAGCAACGATCTTGGTCATGCGTATCTATCAACTCATGCCGCTGGCTGCAACAGCCGCACAAACGCCCCACGAAACCCATGCACCAGGCGCTCGTGCCAGGCCGGGTTTTGCACCACCTCGGCGCGGTAAAAGCTGGGGCACAGGGTGGCGGCATGCGCGTTCTCACCGCACAGGCCGCAGCCCACGCAGCCATCTATCACCGTCGCTACCGGGTCTACCTTCAGCGGATCAGGGTTGTCCTTCAAAGTCAACGTAGGGCAACCCGATAAGCGGATACAGGCGTGGTCGCCGTTGCACACGTCTTCGTCCACGCCGTATTTCACGCGCACCACGCGCTTGCCTTTTTTAAGGAGGCTGGCGATCCAGGGCTTGATGCGGCGTTGGCGCTCCAGCTGGCATTCGCCTTCGGCGATGATGACTTTGAGGCCGTTGAAGTCGCTGGTGAAGGCCTGCTTGAGCGTGTCGCGCATGTGGGCCACCTCATAGGTATGCACGGTGCGCATCCACTGCACGCCCAGTCCGGTCAGAGTGGACTCGATGGTTTGGTCAGTGTGGGCCAGGCTCTGCTGTTTGTCAGCCGCACTGGTTTTGGCATCGTCTTTGGGGGTGGAGATCAGGTCTTGTGTCCCGGTGGCGGCGGAGTAGCCGTTTTTAAAGATCAGCAGCACCGCGTCGTCTTTGTTAAACAGCGCGCTTTGCACGCCGGTCAGCAGGCCGTTGTGCCAAAAGCCGCCATCGCCCATGATGGCCAGGGTGCGCCGCTGCATCATGGGCGACACGCCCGCGCGGCTGGCCAGGCTCATGCCGTAGCCCAGGATGGAGTGGCCCATGGAAAAGGGCTCAAACGTGGCCAGTGCGTGGCAGCCAATGTCGCCTGCAATATGCACCTCGCCCACGTCTTGCTGCGCCAGCTTGAGGGCCGAGAACACGGGGCGCTCAGGGCAGCCGATGCAGAAGCTGGGCGGGCGGGCTGGCAGGGGGGTGGTGAGCTGCTGGGCGATGGATGCGCGACGGGTTTTGTTGCCAGAGAGCCAGCCTTGCGCAAGGTCTACCGCATTGCTGGGCAGGTACTTGGCCGCAAAAGTGCTCAGGCCGTTCGACACCACCTCCACGCTATATTCCCCCGCCATCGGCAAAAAGTCTTTGCCATGCAGCGGGGTTTGAATGTCGCGCCTGCGCAGTGCGGTGGCAATTTCCTGTTCAATGTATTCTGGCTGGCCTTCTTCTACCACCAGCACGCCGCGTTTGCCGATGCAAAAATCCGTCACCTGCTCAGGCACCAGCGGGTAGGTGACGTTGAGCACGAGGATAGGAATATCCGTCTCGCCAAACGCATTGGCCAAGCCGAGCTGCTGTAGGCTGCGCATCAGCGCGTTGTAGATGCCGCCCTGCACGATCAGCCCCAAGTCGGCATGTTTGCCGGGCATCAACTCGTTCAATCCCTTGTCCACAATATGGCGCCGCGCCGCCGGAATGCGCTCTTCGCTTTTGCGCTTTTCTTGGGGAAAGGTGGCGGGTGGGTGGGCTAGTTTGGCGTATTCAAACGTGCCGGGTTCCTCCATCAACGCGCGGGTGGAGATGCGCGGGCTCTGGTTGTCACGCGTGTCAAAGCTGCCGCGCACATGGCAGGCGCGGATGCGCAGCTCCATCAGCACCGGCATGTTGCTGGCCTCCGACAGGCAAAAGCCGTCCTCCACCATGCGCACCATCACGGGCAGGTCGGGCCGGGGGTCTAGCAGGCACATGCTGCTTTTGAGCGCATAGGCGTGCGTGCGTTCTTGAATCACCGAGGCACCCTCGCCATAGTCCTCGCCCACCACGATCAGCACGCCGCCCTTGACCCCGGGGGACGATAAATTAGACAAAGCATCCGCTGCCACATTGGTGCCGACAATCGACTTCCAGGTCACCGCGCCACGCAGCGGGTAGTGGATGGACGCGCCCAGCATGGCCGCCGCCGAGGCCTCGTTGGAGCAGGCCTCTACGTGCACGCCCAGCTCGTCCATATAGCCCTTGGCCTGCACCATCACGTCCAGCAGGTGCGACACCGGCGCGCCCTGGTAGCCGCCCACATAGGCCACGCCGGACTGCAACAGCGCCTTGGTGATCGCCAAAATGCCCTCGCCATGGAAGGTTTGGCCCGCGCCCAGGCGCAGTTGCTCTATTTCTTTGCTGAACGATACTTCCACGGGGAGTCCTTGGGGTTGTTACAGCAAAGTCTACTCTAAGGAGCCTAAAGCCTGGCTGCGTGGAACCACTGACACCGGGGGTTCAAGCAGGGTACTAACTCCCCCGGTACGTTGAATAACTCCAAGGCGAGCACAGCAGGGGCACATGGTAGTGCTGATCAACCTGTGCGATGCCAAAATCAATATGCACGACATCCAAAAACGGGGGCTCGGGCAGCGTCACACCTTTGCGCCGGAAATACGCAGCCACTTCAAAACTCAGGCGGTAGCACCCCTTATGCAAAGCAGCGCCCTCTAACAGCAGACCATCGGGGTTACGGCCATCGGCGTTGAGTGTGACGCGCTTGAGCAGTTGCGCGCTACCCTGGGCGATGGTGGACAAAGTCACTACCATGCCTGCGGCGGGACAGCCGTGGGCTGTGTCCAAAACGTGGGTCGATAAGCCCATGGAGTCTCCTGGCTGTGTGCGATTTAACTTTTGAATCTGTGAAGTGTATACAATTTGCAATCCATACAGGTGATCTCATGCAAGCAGACATTCAAAAAATTGTAGATACGCTGACCACGGCCATCATAGAGCACCGCCTCAAGCCCGGCCTGCAAATGGCCGAGGACAAACTGATGGAGCACTTCAAGGTGCCGCCCCTTACGGTGCAGCTCGCCATGCACCAGCTGGTACAAGAACGCCTGGTGGTGATGGATTCTGATCGCGGCGCCTGCGTAGCCTCGCCTTCCTTGCGCGAAGCCCGGGAAGTGTTTGAAGTGCGCCGCCTGCTGGAGGTCGAGATGGTGCGCCTGTTTGTGCAGCAGATTGATGTGGGGCAAATTCGCTCTTTACGCAACCTGCTCATCAAAGAAAAAGAAACGGTAGCCAAACCTGCGTCCAATGGGCGCAGCGAGTTGCAAGGCGATTTTCACATTGCCATGGCTGAACTGCTTGGCAACACGGTCCTCGTGCGCATGCTGCGCAACATGATCAACCGCTGTGCGCTTATTTCCCTGATGTACAAGACGCAACACGATGAGCAGGCATCGAACCGTGAGCATATTCAAATTCTTGAAGCCCTGACTGCCAAAAACGTAGGCAAAGCGGTGGAACTGATGGAAGAGCATTTGCTCAACGAAGTCAGCAAACTCACGCTGCACAAAGTACCCGTGTCATATGACAACACACAGGTGTTTGAATCCAGCTACATGGCCACCGTGGAAGCGCCACTGTAGCTAACGCCGCGCTGCACTACTTGCCATGTACGACAGCACCGGCCACACCCGCAACGGCTACCCGCGCGACCTGGCAGGCTATGGCCGCACAGCGCCCCACGCGCAGTGGCCGGGCGGTGCGCGCATTGCGGTGCAGTTTGTACTCAATTACGAAGAGGGCGGCGAGAACTCGGTACTGCATGGCGATGCGGCCAGTGAAACCTTTTTAAGTGAAATGTTCAGCCCTCCGGCCTTCCAGGCGCGGCACATTAGTATGGAAGGCATCTACGAATACGGTTCGCGCGCAGGTGTGTGGCGCATCTTGCGCGAGTTTGAACAGCGCCAACTGCCCCTCACAGTGTTTGGCGTGAGCACGGCGCTGGAGCGCAACCCCGATGTGACCGCCGCATTCCTGGAACTGGGGCATGAGATAGCCTGCCACGGCTACAAATGGATCAGCTACCAAAATGTCGATGAAGCCACCGAGCGTGAGCATATGCGCCTGGCGATGGCGACCATAAAAAAACTTACGGGAAAAACCGCTGAGGGTTGGTACACCGGGCGCGACAGCCCCCATACCCGCCGCCTGGTGGCCGACTACGGTGGCTTTGCCTACGACAGCGACTACTATGGCGACGACCTGCCCTTTTGGATGAAGGTACGCAAGACCGATAGCACAGATGCGCACCAGCTCATCGTGCCCTACACGCTAGACTGCAACGACATGCGCTTTGCCCTGCCCCAGGGCTACTCGCATGCCGACCCGTTTTTTCAGTACCTGAAAGACACGTTTGACGCGCTGTATGCCGAGGGTGACCCCAGCGGCCTGAACGCCCCCAAGATGATGAGCATCGGCATGCACTGCCGGATATTGGGGCGCCCAGGCCGAATCACCGCCTTGCAACGCTTTTTAGACCATATCGAAAAGAACAGCCAGGTGTGGGTGGCGCAGCGCGTGCAGATCGCCCAGCACTGGCGCAGCCTGCATCCTGCTACAGTGGCGGGATGACGATCACCCTAGCCCAGCTCAACGCCGCCCCGCTTGCACAGGCCGTGCAGATGCTGGATGGTATTTATGAGCATTCCCCCTGGATTGCGCAGGCAGCGCTGGCGCAGCGCCCCTTCACCTCGCTGGCACATTTGCAGCACGCGATGACCGTGGTACTGGCGCAAGCGGGTGTCGAGGCACAAAAAAGGCTCATCCGCGCCCACCCCGAGCTGGCAGGCAAAGCCATGGTGGCCCAGGCGCTCACCGCAGAGTCCACGCACGAGCAAAGCACGGCGGGTCTCACCCACTGCACAGCCCAGGAATTTGCCCAAATCCAGCAACTCAACGCCGACTACAACGCCAAATTTGGCTGGCCCTTTATCCTGGCCGTGCGCGGGCCGCGTGGCACAGGCCTCTCCAAACGGCAGATCATCGACACCTTTGCGCGCCGCCTGCACGGCCACCCGGATTTTGAGCTGCAAGAATGCCTGCGCCAGATCCACCGCATCGCGCAGCTGCGCCTGAACGACAAGTTTGGCGCGCAGCCTGGCTTAGGCAATGAACTGTGGGATTGGCACGAGGCGCTGGCGCAGTACAGCGACCTCGGCTTTAAAGAAAAAGGCCAACTCACCGTCACCTACATGACCGACGCGCACCGCGCCTGCGCCGCGCAAATAGCGCAGCAAATGCGCGATTGCGGCTTTGACAGCGTGGAGATTGACGTGCTGGGCAATGTCATAGGACGCTATCAATGCGATAGCTACTTACGTCCAGACGACAAGGACATAGCCGATAAAACACCCAAATTTTTGCTCACCGGCAGCCACTACGACACGGTACGCAACGGCGGCAGGTACGATGGCCGTTTGGGCATCTTCGTACCCATGGCCTGCGTGCGCGCGCTGCACCATGCGGACAAGCGCCTGCCCTTTGGCATAGAGCTAGTGGCCTTTGCCGAGGAAGAAGGCCAGCGTTACAAAGCCACTTTTCTGGCCTCCAGCGCTGTGGTCGGCACGTTTGATCCGGCTTGGCTGGAGCAGACAGACTCGGAAGGTATTTCAATGAAATCCCTTATAAATGGAGCGCAGACAGCTACGCAATCAATAGCATCTCTCAAACGCAATCCAAGCAACTATCTGGGCTTTGTCGAGGTGCACATCGAGCAAGGCCCGGTCTTGAACGAGCTGAACATCCCGCTGGGCATCGTCACCAGCATCAATGGCAGCGTGCGCATGCAGTGCGAGGTGATCGGCATGGCCAGCCACGCGGGCACCACGCCCATGGCCACGCGGCGGGACGCAGCGGCGGCGGTGGCCGAGCTGTCGCTGTACATTGAGCAGCGCGCCGCCCGTGATGGCGACTCGGTGGCTACCATCGGCATGCTGCAAGTACCCAACGGCTCGATCAACGTGGTGCCCGGCCGCTGCCTGTTCGGTCTGGACATGCGCGCCCCCACCGATGCGCAGCGCGATGCCCTGGTGGCCGACATCCTGCACCAGCTTAAAGCCATTTGCGATAAACGCGGCCTGCGCTACCAAACCGAAGAAACCATGCGCGCTGCCGCCGCCCCCAGCAACCCACAGTGGCAGGCACGCTGGGAGAAAGCCGTTGCCCAGCTAGGCCTGCCCATCCACCGCATGACCAGCGGTGCGGGCCATGACGCGATGAAGCTGCACGAGATCATGCCCCAGGCCATGCTGTTTGTACGCGGCGAAAACTCCGGCATCAGCCACAACCCGCTGGAGAGCACCACCAGCGACGACATGCAGCTGTGCGTTCTTGCGTTTCAGAATCTGCTTCAGGGATTGGCACAGGGCGATTGAGGTGCGGCCTGTGTACGCTGTGGCATTGTTACCTATGCTGTGCCCGCCCCGGCACTTGGCGTGGACAGCTGCGGAGCTGAGTACGCCATCGGCCTGCTCACGTCCACAACAGAAAAAGAATACGCCTCCTAGCAACAACCCTTGCCCCACCACGCACCTTTTCAGGGACAATTAGGGGTTTGCCTTGGCAACCGCCCAGCATTGCTTACGTTATCGTCGTGTGTCTACCCCTTTTTAACTTTGGAGCCCTCCCCCATGAAAGCACGCAGCTTCCTCAAACTCGCCCTGGTCACCGCCGCCGCCCTGTCCTTTGGCATCGCCCAAGCGCAAACCACACCCATCAAGTTCCAGCTCGACTGGCGTTTTGAAGGCCCTGCCGCCCTCTTTCTCACCCCGGTAGCCAAAGGCTTCTTTAAAAACGCCGGGCTGGACGTCACAGTAGACGCAGGCAACGGCTCGGGTGGCGCGGTGACCCGCGTGGCCTCCGGCACCTACGACATGGGCTTTGCCGACATCGCGGCGCTGATGGAGTTTCATGCCAACAACCCGGATGCACCGAATAAACCCGTCGCGGTGATGATGGTGTACAACAGCACGCCCGCCTCGGTCATGGCACTGAAAAAATCCGGTATCAAGAGCGCAGCCGATTTGAACGGCAAAAAACTCGGGGCCCCCGTGTTTGACGCAGGCCGCCGCAGCTTCCCCATCTTTGCCAAGGCCAACAATGTGAACGGCGTGCAGTGGACCAGCATGGACCCCCCACTGCGCGAGACCATGCTGGCGCGTGGCGATGTCGATGCCATCACCGGCTTTACCTTCACCAGCCTGCTTAACCTCGAGGCCCGTGGCGTGAAGGCCGATGAAGTCACCATCATCCCCTACGCCGACAACGGCGTGAAGCTGTACGGCAACGCGATCATCGCCAGCCCGAAGATGATCAAGGAAAACCCCGCCGCCGTGAAAGCCTTTTTGCTGGCCTTTACCAAAGGTGCCAAGGAAGCCATGGCCTACCCCAAGGGCGCGATTGAGCACGTGAAGGCGCGCGACGGCATCATCAACAGCGAGCTGGAAACCCGCCGCTTTCAACTGGCCATTGACACCGCCATCAACAGCCCCAGCGCCCGCGCCGAAGGCTTTGGCATGGTCAACCCGGGTCGCCTGTCGCTCATGGCCTCACAGGTATCCGATGCATTCAACACCAAGAGCCGCGTGAATGCCGACGCGGTCTGGAATGGCAGCTTTTTACCCAGCGCGGCAGAGCTGAACGTGCTGCCACCGGCCAAGCGTTAAACTCCTGTCATAGCTTGTGGCATTCCTGAGTGCTACTATAATAATAGCTGCTTACGTCCTGTAGACAAGGACTAGCGGCTATTTTCATAACAAATTTAGCCCATGATCGCCCCAACCGCCCTCGACAAGCCTTTTGTAGACTTTAAAAACGTCTGGCTCGCCTACAACGACGAACTGCTGGCGCAGGGCAACTTTGCGGTGGAAGACATCTCGCTCCAGGTCGGCCAGGGCGAGTTCATCGCCATCGTCGGCCCCTCGGGTTGCGGCAAGTCCACCTTTATGAAGCTGACCACGGGCCTCAAAATGCCCAGCAAGGGCAGCATCCACATCAATGGCGCGCCGGTCACTGGGCCGCTCAAAATCAGCGGCATGGCGTTTCAGGCACCATCCCTGCTGCCCTGGCGCACCACACTGGACAACGTGCTGCTGCCGCTGGAAATAGTTGAGCCCTACCGCAGCAACTTCAAAGCCAAACGCAAAGAATACGAAGCCCGCGCCTCGCAATTGCTCGAATCTGTAGGCTTGGGCGGCTACGAGAAAAAATTCCCCTGGCAGCTCTCGGGCGGCATGCAGCAGCGCGCCAGCATTTGCCGCGCCTTGATCCACGAGCCCAAAATGCTGCTGCTGGACGAGCCCTTTGGCGCACTGGATGCCTTTACCCGCGAAGAGCTGTGGTGCATTTTGCGCGACCTGCACGCCGTGCAGAAATTCAACGTCATCCTGGTCACGCACGACCTGCGCGAGTCGGTCTTTTTGGCCGACAAGGTGTACGTGATGAGCAAGTCCCCTGGCCGCCTGATGGTGGTAAAAAACATCGACCTGCCCCGCCCGCGCGAGCTGGAGCTGACCTACACCAAAGAGTTTGCCGACATCGTGCTGGAGTTGCGCGGGCATATTGGCGCGATTCGTAAAACAGGCATCGTTGCACCATGAAACCCAAAGCTCTTGAACGCTATTCCCCCTGGCTGTTGCTGATTGCCACCTTGGTACTGTGGGAGGCCATCTGCCGCATTTTCAACGTCAGCGAATTCATCTTCCCCAGCCCGTCGCGCATCGCGGCGCAGGTGTGGGAGTACAAAGAAGTCATCGCAGGCCACGCCTGGCGCACCTTTTGGGTGACGATGGTGGGCTTTGGCATCGCCATCGTCGTCGGTGTACTGCTGGGCTTTCTCATGGGCAGCTCGCGCATCGCCTACACCGCCATGTACCCGCTGATGACGGGCTTTAACGCCCTGCCCAAAGCGGCCTTTGTGCCCATCCTGGTGGTGTGGTTCGGCATCGGCGTAGGCCCGGCCATTCTCACGGCCTTTCTCATCAGCTTCTTCCCCATCATGGTCAACATCGCCACGGGGCTTGCCACCCTGGAGCCCGAGCTGGAAGACGTGCTGCGCGTGCTGGGCGCCAAGCGCTGGGACGTGCTCACCAAAGTCGGCATGCCCCGCTCCATGCCCTACTTCTTCGGCTCCCTCAAAGTCGCCATCACATTGGCCTTTGTCGGCACCACAGTGAGTGAGATGACCGCCGCCAACGAAGGCATCGGCTACCTCTTGATCAGCGCCGGCAGCGCCATGCAAATGGGCCTGGCCTTCGGCGGCCTGGTCGTCGTGGGTGCCATGGCGATGCTGATGTATGAGCTGTTTGACTATGTGGAGAAGCACACTACGGCGTGGGCGCATCGCGGGTCGCAGGGGCATTGAGAGTGGCTGGGTTTACTGCCAAGGTGAACTATGTGGGTAACGCAGTTCATTCACCAGCAGGCTCATTTGCCACCCTTATCAATCTTTTCTGAACCGCCGCAGCCATTGCTCCAGGCGGTCTATCCAGCTGGGGCTTAAGAAGGGTTCGCGGTGGTATAAATATTGTTGCCCGACACAGAGGGATTCAATATCTATCGGATAGTTCTTTTGCATGAGCGTATCTAGTGACCCGCTAAGCGGCCCTGACCTCTCGCATTAAATTAGGATGCTTATCCAATACCCGCAAAAGCTTTATCAAAGCAAGAGGTGGTTTTGTCTTGCCGTTTTCATAACGAGAAAAAGCATTTACACCTCCGCCAAAAATTTCAGCCGCTTCTTTTTGGTCAAGATCCAGTTTTTTGCGCACACTTGCAATATAGGCAGGGTCGACAATGGCGGCATTGACCTGTTTGTTAAATGCAAGCATCAAGTCCATCACGCGCTTGGTCTCGCCGGCACCTGTAATGGACTCGTCGCAAGCGGTGCAGAAGTCGGCCGTGACGGCAGGAATCAGCGTTGATTCACCTTTGTAGGTATAGGCAATATCACGGGTGTCGTGAATGAGTTTGGCGGCTCCGCAGGCTGGGCATTTCATAGTCATTGCTCCTTAAAAGAAACGATCAACACGTCATCGACCACGGTTAACTTGATGTACAAATCAATTTTGCCTACATCCGTGGTTACGCAAGGCCGGTAAACATCCTGCCAAATTTTGTGATCAGCATGGGTAGTCATACTTTTATAAAAATCCTTGGTGACCAAAGATTGGAGCACCGCAATCATTCCTTCAAAATTCAAGCCCAGGGCAGTGGCCCCCATTCTGGCAATGTTGGTGGCACGTACCTGTTCAAGTTCAATTAGCGCTTTCACCCTTTGTAGTTTGCAATGTGGCGTGCTTTTTTCCATGTATTGATTATAACCTAATTGGTTAACAAGATTAACCCAACTTTAGGCTCAATTTAGATGAGAAAAATAAAAAAAGACCGCCGAAGCGGTCTTTTTTGCATTGCAAACTCAGTGCAATTAGCCCATGTGCAAACCGCCATTCAGTGAGAAGTCTGCCCCAGTGGCGTAGCCGCCTTCTTCGCTGGCAATCCACGCAATGATGGAGGCGATTTCTTCGGGTTCGCCCAGGCGTTTGGCGGGCACGCCGGCGACGATTTTCTCTAGCACGTCGGGGCGGATGGCTTTGACCATGTCGGTGCCGATGTAGCCGGGGCTGACGGTGTTGACGGTCACGCCCTTGCTGGCCACCTCTTGCGCCAGCGCCATGGTAAAGCCGTGCAGACCGGCCTTGGCGGTGGAGTAGTTGACTTGTCCAAACTGGCCCTTTTGGCCGTTGACCGATGAAATATTGATGATGCGGCCAAAGCCTGCGTCGATCATGCCCTCAATCACCTGCTTGGTCACGTTGAACATGCTGTTGAGGTTGGTGGAGATCACCGCGTCCCAGTCGGCATGGCTCATTTTGCGGAACTGGCCGTCGCGGGTGATGCCGGCGTTATTCACCAGCACGCTCACCGGGCCGTGCTCGGCCTTGACCTTTTCAAACGCGGCCACGGTGCTGTCCCAGTCGCCTACGTTGCCCACAGAGGCGTAGAAGGTGTAACCCAGGGCCTTTTGCTCGGCCAGCCATTTGTCAAAATCTCGCGTGGGGCCGCAGCCGGCGATGACGGTGAAGCCGTCTTTGTGCAGGCGCTGGCAAATGGCGGTACCGATGCCGCCCATGCCGCCGGTGACGTAAGCTACTTTTTTACTCATATGAATGCTCCTTGGTGGTTTAATTACTATAAATTTTATAGCTGCTTACGCCCTATTTATTTCGGCTAGCAGTGGATTGTGCTGCTTAATTAACGTTCTACACAGAGGGAAACCCCCATACCACCACCAATGCAAAGTGCTGCTACACCGCGCTTGGCACCGCGTGCCTGCATTTCGTGCAGCAGGGTCACCAAAATGCGGCAACCGGACGCGCCGATGGGGTGGCCGATGGCAATCGCACCGCCATTGACGTTGACCTTGGTCGCGTCAATGCCGAGCTCTTTGTTGACGGCGCAGGCCTGGGCGGCGAAGGCTTCGTTCAGTTCAAACAGATCAACATCGGCCGCCTTCCAGCCTGCGCGCTCCAGCGCCTTGCGGGTAGCGGGCACGGGGCCCATGCCCATGGTGGCGGGGTCCAGCCCGCTGGTGCCAAACGAGACGATGCGTGCCAGCGGCGTAAGGCCCAGTGCCTTGGCTTTCGCAGCGGACATGACGACCACGGCGGCAGCGCCATCGTTCAAACCCGAGGCGTTGCCCGCCGTCACGCCACCGGCCTTGTCAAACGCGGGGCGCAGGCCAGAGAGCACTTCGGCGGTGGTTTTTTTGTTAATGAATTCGTCGGCGTTGAAAACAATCGCGTCACCCTTCTTTTGCGGGATGACCACGTCGACAATCTCGGCCTTGAATTTGCCCGCAGCCTGCGCGGCGGCGGCCTTGGTTTGCGAAGCCAGTGCCAACGCGTCTTGCGCCTCGCGCGAGATGCCATGCGCCTTGGCCACGTTCTCGGCCGTCACGCCCATGTGGTACTGGTTGTACACGTCCCACAGGCCGTCCACGATCATGGTGTCCTGCAACTTCCAGTCACCCATGCGCTGGCCGTCGCGTGAATTGGGCAGCACATGGGGCGCGGCGCTCATGTTCTCCTGGCCACCGGCGACCACAATCTCGCTGTCACCCCAGGCCACGGCTTGGGCGGCCAGCATGACGGCCTTGAGGCCCGAGCCGCAGACGGCGTTGATGGTGAGCGCCGGGGTCTCTTTGGCCACACCGGCCTTCATCATGGCCTGGCGCGCCGGGTTTTGCCCACTGCCCGCGGTGAGCACCTGGCCCATGATGACCTCGCCTATCTGGCTTGGGTCTAGCTTGGCGCGGGCGATGGCCTCTTTGATGACGATGGCGCCTAGCTCGGTGGCAGGTACTTTGGCAATTGAGCCGCCAAACTTGCCTACGGCGGTACGGGCGGCGGATACGATGACGATGTCTTGCATTTTGGGTCTCTCTTTGGTTACTTGGTGGATGGGGTTGGTATTAGGTATCGCAAAAAGCGCAAAAATTACGCAAAAAACGCAAAAAAACAAAACCAAAAATTAATTTTTTCAGAGTAGTTTTTTCGATCTATTTTTCTGATTTTTTTTGCGTTTTTTGCGTAATTTTTGCGCTTTTCGCGTTACACCAGGAGCAGTTAAGCCTTAGCCTTCACATACCGTCCAGGCGCAGGCTCTATCACTTTGAATTTAGCACTTCCGTAGCTTTTAGGTGCAGCAATTTGTTTACCCGCCTGCGGCTTGATCCAAGCGCACCAGTCGTCCCACCAGCTACCCGGCACCTCTTTGGCGGCGGCTTGCCAGTCGGCTTGGTTGGCAGGGAAGTAGCCTTCTTTGCCGATCCAATGGGAGCGTTTTTTAGCCGCAGGTGGGTTGATCACCCCGGCAATATGGCCCGACGCGCCCATGACGAAGCGTTTTTTGCCGGACAGCACCTGAGTGGACGCATAGGCACCACCAATCGGCACAATATGGTCTTCGCGGCTGCCATAGATATAGGTGGGCAGGTCTACTTTGCGCATGTCCAGCTTTTCCCCGCACACGGTCACTTTGCCGGGTTTAACCAGGTTGTTCTCGAGGTAGGTGTTGCGCAGGTACCAGCAGTACATCGGGCCGGGCAGATTGGTGCTGTCGCTGTTCCAGTAGAGCAGGTCAAACGGCGGCGGGGTTTCGCCCTTCAAATAGTTGCCCACCACGTAGTTCCACACCAAGTCATTGGGGCGTAAAAAGCTGAAAGTGCTGGCCAGCTCTTTGCCTTTGAGCAGGCCGCCGCTTCCGATTTGCTGCTCGCGGTACTTGACCATATTCTCGTCAATGAAGATGTCCAGAATGCCGGTGTCGCTGAAGTCCAGCATCGAGGTCAGCAGGGTGAGCGAGGCCAGCGGCTTGTCGCCGCGTGCCGCCAGTACCCCCAGTGCACTGGCCAGGATCGTCCCGCCAATGCAAAAACCCAAGGCATTTATTTGCTTTGCGCCCGCAATACTTGCGCAAGCAGCTATGGCTTTGATAGCGCCATCCTGGATGTAATCGTCCCAGGTTTTCTGCTGTACCGAAGCATCGGCATTGCGCCAGCTGAGCACAAAGGTGCGGTGGCCCTGGGCCACCAGGTGGCGCACCAGGGAGTTGGCCGGTTGCAAATCCAGAATGTAGTATTTGTTGATGCAGGGCGGCACGATCAGATACGGTTTTTCGTACACCTTGGCCGTGAGCGGTTTGTATTCGATGAGTTGAAAAATATCGTTCTCAAACACCACCGCGCCCTCGGTCGTGGCGACGTTGCGGCCAATCTCAAACTGGCTTTCGTCGGTCATCGACATATGGCCCTGCTGCATATCGGCCAGCATGTTTTGAATGCCCTTGGCAATGCTCTCGCCCTTGCTGTCAATCGCCTTTTTCTGCGCCTCGGGGTTCAGCGCCAGAAAGTTCGATGGCGAGGTGGCGGCCAGCCATTGCTCTACCGCAAAACGTACCTTGGCCTTGGCCTTGGCATCGCCCTGCACGGCGTCCGCCATGCCCAGCAGGGTGCGGGCGTTGAGCAGGTATTGCTCGGCGGCAAAGCTGGCAGCCGGGTTGTGCGCCCACGCCTCCGCGGCAAAGCGGCGGTCAGCCACCACGGGGCGCGCAGTCATGCCCTGCGCCCACAAAGCCTGCGCTTGCTCCACGTAGGTTTTTTGCAGTGCCTGCAAAACAGCAGGGTCAAATTGAAATTGCTGGGACAAATCGCCCCAAGGTGATTGAAAATCCATGTTGTCTCCGGTGTTGGACGCATCTGTGTGCGCTCTTATCTAGGGATAACCCGAGTATCCCATATTTTTGCTGCACTGCAACAAATTTTTATTCATAACCATATTCTGTCCCTTATGTACCTTGTTGCTATAGCGTGGATTTACGTAGCCCTCATGATGGCGGTGGCCGAGGCCACCCACAGTGCGGGCACCGTGCTCGGAGCTATCGTCACCTTCGTGCTGTATGGCGTAGTCCCGGTCTCCATCGTCCTGTACCTGCTGGCCACGCCGTCACGTAACCGGGCGCGCAAAGCGCGTGAGCGGGCCGAGTGGGTCACGCAGCAAAACGCCATGGCCGCCACCTCAAGCCAGCCAGATGCAAGCCGCCATGCGCCCGGTGCTGCCCAGGCGGACAGCGTCGCGCCGGTGCGAGAAAAACTGTGACGGGTTGCTGACGGTACACCAGGGCGCGCTGCCGTCATTGCCATAGATGTGGGTGATGCCCAGGGCTTGCAATCTATCCCTCGCCAAGGCTTGTAAATTGGCCAGGTACTTATCGGGCTGACCGGGTGCTGCAGATGCGCTGGGTGCTATTTTTTGAAAATGCCGCGTTGCACCTGGCTGCGCCGCATCAAACGCCGCCTGCACCTCCGCTCCCACCTCAAACTGCGTGGGGCCAATGCAGGGACCGAGCCATACCAAAATATCATTTGCTATTATTTTAGTAGCTACCAATGTCGCAGCGACAGGGACTATGGGCATAAAAGCTTGGTAAATCGACTCAATAACACCGACGCCACCCTGCCCCAGCAGCCCGCGCCAGCCCGCATGCGCTGCGGCCACAAAACTGCCCGCGCGGTCGGTAAACAAGAGCGGCAAACAGTCCGCCACCATGATGGTGCAGGCCACGCCGCGCTGGGTGGTAATGCAGGCATCGGCCACTGCGCCGTCAGATGTGTTGTGGTTCAGCGCGATCACCTCCACACCATGTACCTGCTTTAAAAACACCGGCCGTGCCTGGATGCTCTGATGCAGCTTGGCACGGTTGCCCGCCACATGTACCGCGTTGTCGCCCACATGGTCGCCCAGGTTGAACGAGTCAAATGGTGTCGCCGACACTCCACCGGTACGCACAGTGAAAGCCGATCGCACCTGGGCTGGTGCAGGCCAGTCAGGTTGAGAAAGAGAAGGATATATAGGCATATAAGCCAATAGTCCTTGTTGTATGGACGTATGTAGCTACACAAATAATAGCAATCAGCTTCACACCTCAAAATCCGGGCAGTTCTTGGGCTGCGCTTTGTCAAACGCGCTTAGCTGCATACACGCATCAAAAGCCGCCATGGTGCGTGGCAGGCCGCTGAAGTCGCAGTCAAAACGCTGGCCGTTAAAAATTTGCGGCACCAGGCAGCAGTCGGCCAGTGTGGGGGTGTCGCCGTAGCAAAATTTGGCTGGGGGCAATTGCGCCAGCTGCTTTTCGAAGCTCAGCAAACCGTCGCGCACCCAATGGCGGTACCAGGCGGTTTTGGCTGCTTCATCCAGTTTGAGCTCTTTCACCAGATACTTGAGCACGCGCAGGTTGTTCAGCGGGTGGATCTCGCAGGCAATGCTTTGCGCCAGAGCGCGCACTCTGGCGCGTCCCAGTGCGTCGGCGGGCAGCAGGGCGGGCGTGGGATGGGTTTCGTCCAGGTATTCGATGATGGCCATCGACTGGCTCAGCTTGACCGTGCCCGTGTCCAGCAGCGGCACCAGGGTGTCGGCGGCAAGAGCAGCGTACTCCGGCTTTTTGTGCTCGCCCTTGGCAATGTGCACGCTGATGTATTCGTAAGGCAAGCCCTTAAGGCCCAGCGCAATGCGCACGCGAAAGGAGGCGGAGGAACGGAAGTAGTTGTAGAGTTTCATGGGTATAAGGATAACCCGATTGCAAGGCTATCGCCCGCTACGGTACAGTTAGCCAGTGAAAAAAGAACTCAACCAACTCCTTACCCAAACAGGCCCCGGCACGCCCTGCGGTGCCTTGATGCGCCGCTACTGGCAACCCGTCGCCTTGGTGGATGAATTTAACGCCACACTGGATGCGCGCATGTCCAACAGGCCCATCAAAGCAGTGCGTGCCTTGGGTCAAGATTTTGTGCTGTTTCAAAACGCTGCGGATGCCAACGGCACGGTCAACTACGGACTTTTAGACCGCGACTGCCCACACCGGGGTGCCGATTTAAGTTTTGCCCGCTACGAAATCGCCACCGACAACGCTGGTCAGCCGCAAACAGGCATTCGCTGCCCCTTCCACGGCTGGAAGTTCACCTCGGACGGTGCGTGTATAGATACCCCAGCCGAGCCCGAAGGCAGCCCGCTGTGCAAAGGCATCCGCCAGCGCAGCTATCCCGTGCTGGAAAAATCGGGCGTGCTCTTTGCCTGGCTGGGAGAGGGTGCGCCGCCACCCTTTCCAGCCTTTGACTGCTTTGCCGCCCCCGCTACCCACACCTTCGCTTTCAAAGGCCTGTGGCAGGCCAACTGGTTGCAATGCTTTGAGGTGGGTATCGACCCGGCGCACCCCTCGTTTTTGCACCGCTTTTTTAACGATGCGGCTTTGGACGAGGTGGGTGACAACCCTGGTGGCAAGCAGTTTCGCAGCGCCAGCGCGGGCGATGTAGATGGTGCGCATTGGCCCATGACGCGCGTGATGCGCGAGCTGCACCGCCCCGATATTCGCTTTGATACCACGCCCAGCGGCATGCGCCTCACAGCCTTGCGGCAACTGAGCGACACCACCATGCATGTGCGCGTGACCCACGCCATCTTTCCGCACACCTTCGTCATCCCCTTGAGTGAGACCATGACGATCACGCAAATGCACTTGCCGGTGGACGACACGCATACCTACTGGTATAGCATCTTCACCAGCTTTGCAGGCCCGGTGGACAAAGAGGCCATGCGTGCCCAGCGCTTGCAGTACATCAACCTGCCTGACTACATCCCCAAAGCGGGCCGCTGGAATGCCTGGGGCTTTAACACCGATGAGCAGCACAGCAGCACCTATCTGGGCATGGGCGAGGACGACATCAACGTACACGACCAATGGGCGGTGGAGAGCATGGGTGCGGTGCAAGACCGCACGCGCGAGCATCTGGGCACCAGCGACCGTGTCATCATCGCCAACCGCCGCGCTCTGCAAAAAGCCATCGACAGCGTACAAGCTGGTGGCAGCGCACCGGGCGTGGCAGGCGGCACACAGGCCGCGCAGATGACCGGTCCCGACACGGTAGACGGCTTTGCCCCCGCAGCCAGTTGGCAAGACTGGTGGCAAGCACAGGCCGATGCCAAGCGCGCAGCCTCGTCGTGGGCGCGCACACGATGAACATTGAAGACACCCTGCAGCACATGTCAGCCTCGGGCATCCAGCAGGTGCGCCTGGCTTGGTGCGATTTGCATGGGGATCTGCGCGGTAAGACACTCATGCCCTTGGCCGTGCAAGATGCGCTGACCAATGGCATCGGCTTGGTGGGCACACTGGCACTCAAAGACAGCTCCGACCGCACAGCATTCAAGGTGTTTGAAGCCGGTGGCTCCAGCGCTTGGCCAGAGTTTGCGGGCGCCGCCAATCTGGTGCTGCGACCTGACCTGGCCAGCTACCAGGAGCTGCCCTGGGCACCCGGAACGGCCTGGCTGCAAGGCCAGGTGCACTACGCCGATGGCCGCGCGGTAGCGCTGGACACCCGCCATATGTTGCAAACCGCCTTGGCCCAACTGGAAGCGCAAGGCCTGGGCATGCAATGCGGCCTGGAGGTGGAGTTTCACATCTACAAAATTGAAAACACCCGCCCCCAGCTCGACCCCGACCTTGCCGCCTGGCCCGGCCTGCCGCCTGCGGTGTCCATGGTCCACCCCGGCTACCACCTCCTGTCCGAGCAGTGGATGGACATGACTGACGCGCCGCTGCGCATTGTGCGCGAGACGGCGCAGGCGCTGGGCCTGCCGCTCACGTCGCTGGAGATCGAGCTGGGCCCCTCCCAAGTCGAGGCGGTGTTTGAGGTGACCGATGCCCTCAGCGCCGCTGACAACATGGTACTGTTTCGCAGCGCAGTCAAGCAAGCCCTGCGCCGCGCGGGCTACCACGCCACCTTCATGTGCAGGCCGCCCTTCCCTTACGTCATGAGCAGTGGTTGGCATTTGCACCAGTCCCTGGCGCTGCATGACGGCAGCAATGCCTTTGCAAAACCCGCCGCCGAGGCGGCCGCGCAAGACTGGTACAAGCGTGCCATGGCGCAACCCGCGCCCACGCCCAAGATTGCGCAGCCCCTGCAAGCCACCAGCTACCTCAGCACCCTGGGCTGCCATTACCTGGCGGGCCTGCTGACCCATGCCAAGGCCTGTACGGCCTTGACCAACCCCAACATCAACGCTTACGCCCGTTTTCAGCCCAACGCGCTGGCCCCGCAGTCCATCGTCTGGGGCCACGACAACCGGGGTGCCATGCTGCGCGTCATTGCACCACCCGACACGCCGCAGGCCACCCGCATCGAAAACCGCGTCGGCGAGCCCATGGCCAACCCGTATCTGTACCTTGCCTCGCAAATCCATGCGGGGCTGGACGGCATCACCCGCAAGCTGGTAGCGCCTCCCGCCTGCGAAACGCCCTACGCTGCCACAGCCGAGAAATTGCCCACTTCGTTGGGAGATGCGTTAGCCGCTTTACAAACCGACGCGATGCTGTGCAAGGCTCTAGGGCAATCCTTTGTTGACTACTTCTGCCAAGTCAAGCGCCAGGAAATCGTCCGCTATGGCGCGGCAGAGGATAAAGTAGATTGGCAACGCAGAGAGATTTTTTCGCGCCATTGACCCTGCTACCATGCGTGTCTAATCCATGCCCCACCATGCTGACTAAACCCATCCATCCCGACCGTGCCCAGCTCTACCAGGACATGGCACCGCACCACCTCACTCCGCTGTGGGAGGTGCTGCACGCCCTGGTGCCGCCGCAGCCCCATACGCCCTGCGTACCCGCACTGTGGAAGTACGACGCGGTGCGCCCCTTCCTCCTGCGCGCGGGCGCGGCCATCACCGCTGAAGAGGCGGTGCGCCGGGTGTTGATACTAGAAAACCCCGCACTGCGTGGCCAAAGCTGCATTACCCAGTCTCTCTACGCCGGATTGCAACTCATCCTGCCGGGCGAAGTGGCCCCCAGCCACCGCCATACGCAAAGTCGGCGCTACGCTTTATCGTCGAAGGCTCGGGTGCCTACACCGCGGTGGACGGGGAGCGCACCACCATGCAACCGGGCGACTTCATCACCACCCCCAGCATGACCTGGCACGACCATGGCCATGAGGCGCAGGGCCCGATGGTCTGGCTCGATGGCCTGGACATCCCCATGCTGCGCTTTTTTGACGCGGGGTTTGCTGAGAACGACACGTCTAAATCGCAGCAAGTGAAAGAACCCGAAGGCACCAGTTTTGCCCGCTACGGCCACAACATGGCCCCGGTACGCGGTACATCGCCCTACGGCCAGACCAGCCCAATCTTTAGCTACCCCTACAGCCGCACGCGTGAGGCGCTGCACCATTTAGAGCGCTCTGCCCCCGTGGATGCGTGGGACGGCGTGAAGCTGCGCTACACCAACCCGCTCACCGGCGGATCGCCCATGCCCACCATGGGCACCTTTATGCAGCTGCTACCCAAGGGCTTTAGTGGCAAGCCCTACCGCCAAACCGATGGCACGGTGTTCAGCGTGGTGGAAGGTACGGGCACTGCGTACATTGAATCGCCCTCGGGTAAGACACAATTTGATTTCTCGCCGCGCGACCATTTTGTGGTGCCGTCGTGGCATACCCTCCGTCTGAACAGCGCGCCCGGTTGCGTGCTGTTCAGTTTTTCAGACCGTCCGGTGCATCAGGCGCTGGGCATCCATAGAGAAGAAAGACTACAAGCATGAGCTACGTATTTACGCCCCCTCCCATTCCCAGCGTGCCTGTAGTCGGCCGTGCAGAGCGTTTTCCCGATTAGCCCGGATTTACTGCGTAGGCCGCAACTACGAGGACCACGCCAAAGAGATGGGTTTTACCGGGCGCGAGCCCCCGTTCTTCTTCATCAAGCCCGCCAACACGGTTGTCGTGGTCAACGCGGGTGAGACGGGCACCGTGCCCTACCCCAGCCTGACCAAAAACTTCCACCACGAGATCGAGCTGGTGGCCTGCATTGGCACCGGCGGCAAAAACATCAAAGCTGCGGATGCCATGAAGCACATCTTTGGCTACGCCGTCGGTCTGGACATGACACGCCGCGACCTGCAAGGCGAGATGAAAAAACTTGGCCGCCCCTGGTGCATTGGCAAGGCCTTTGACCACTCATCCCCCATCGGCCCCATCACCCCTGCCGCACTGGCAGGCGACATAGTGAATGCCGAGATCTGGATCAGCGTCAACGGCGTCGAACGCCAGCGCAGCCACATCAACAAGCTGATCTGGAACATGGCCGAGACCATCGAGCACCTCTCCACCGCGTGGGAGCTGCAACCCGGCGACCTGATCTATACCGGCACGCCAGCGGGTGTGAACGCCGTGGTCAGCGGTGACACCATGGTCGGCATGGTAGGCGGATTGACTGAGTTGCGCATCAAGGTTTTGTAAGCATTTTTGACATGTAGTCCTTGCCATCAGGTCATTTCATGCTATTTAAAATATAGCGATATGCCGTCCTTGAAAATCGCTTCATCTACCCTGGGAGACACTTTTGAAAACACTGGAACAATTAGCCAAAATCTGCGCCATCCTGGCCGGACTGCTGCTGGTCTTCATCACCTTGATGACGGTCATCAGCGTGATCGGCCGCGACACGATTGGCAAAACCATTGTGGGTGACTTTGAGCTGTCGGGTGCAGCCGCAGGCGCGGCCGTGGCGCTGTTTATGCCGTGGTGCCAGTTCAAGCGCGGCAACATCATGGTGGACTTTTTCACCAGCAACGCGTCTGCGGCCACACAAGACACCATGGAACGCTTTGGCGCTTTGCTGCTGGCGGCCGTCATGGGGCTGATGACCTGGCGCACCGCGCTGGGTGGCCTGAACGCATGGGACAGCCACAGTGGCACCATGATGCTCAACTTTCCCGAATGGGTGATCTTCTGCGGCATGGTGCCGCCTTTGGCGCTCACCACACTGATCGCGCTACACCAGGCGGTGTTCGGCTTTTCCACCCAGACCGATGAAGCCAACCCGGAGCTGGCAGTATGAGCGGCCTGCAACTCGCCTTGATGATTTTTGGCATCATGCTGGCCCTGATGGCCGTGCGCGTGCCGATTGCGGTGTGCATGTTTGTGGCAGGCGGCATTGGCTACGTGGTGCAAACCGGCTGGAGCCCACTGGCCAATTTTTTAAACAACCAGGCCTACGCGCGCTTTGCCAGCTACGACCTCTCGGTGATTCCCCTGTTTATCCTGATGGGCCACTTTGCCACGCAGGGCGGCATCAGCAAGGCCCTGTTTACCTTTGCTGCGGGCGTGATGGGCCGCTTCAAGGGCGGGCTGGCCATGGGGGCAGTGCTGGCCAGCGCGGCCTTCGGTGCGATTTGCGGATCCTCCGTGGCTACGGCTGCCACCATCACCAACGTCGCCTATGACGAAATGCGCAAGCACGGCTACTCGGGTCGCTTGACCACCGGCACCCTGGCCGCCGGCGGCACACTGGGCATATTGATTCCGCCCTCGGTGCCCCTGGTGATCTACGCCATCCTCACCGAGCAAAACATTGCCAAGCTGTTCGCCGCCGCCATGGTGCCCGGCATCATCGCCATGCTGGGCTACATGATTGCCATTGCCATCTACGTGCGTGTGGTGCCCGGCCATGCGCCAGAGCATGATGATGTGGCTAAAAACAATATCACCAGTGCCCTGCTGGGCATTGGCCCCATCGCCGCCATCTTTGTGGTGGTGTTTGGCGGTATTTATGGCGGCTTTTTTACCCCCACCGAGGGCGCGGCGGTGGGCGCGTTTGCCACCTTTATTGCCGCCTTGCTTAAACGCGAGATGACCTGGGACAAGTTTAAAAACTGCTTTTACGCCACGGCAGAAAGCTCGGCCATGATCTTCTTGATCTTTTTGGGTGCCGACCTGATGAACTCGTCGCTGGCGCTCACCCAAGTGCCTGCGCAGCTGGCGCAACTGGTGGGCTCGTGGGGGCTGTCGCCCCTCATGGTAGTGGCCGCCATCATGCTGTTTTATGTGGTGCTGGGCGCGGTGATGGACGAGCTGTCGATGATCCTGCTGACCATTCCCATCTTCTTCCCCATGATCATAGGCCTGGACTTTGGCATGAGCAAGGAGCATACCGCGATCTGGTTTGGCATCATGGTGCTGATGACGGTAGGCTTTGGCATGCTGGCCCCGCCTGTGGGCCTGAACGTGTATGTGGTCAATGGCATGACCAAGGGCCGAGGCGATGCCGTGCCGATTGCCGAGAGCTACAAAGGCGTGATGCCGTTTTTAATCAGCGACACCCTGCGCACTTTGCTGCTGCTGTTTTTCCCAGCGATCTCGCTGTATGTACTGCGGTTTATGCAGTAGCGCAGCCTGGGCACTTGGGTTCACGTCGATCTTTTTTGTGTTTTCAGACCCGTTTTAGGGTAAGCCCGCTCAACCTTTTGGCTGCTGGCGCGTTATCTTCCTGTTATCATTTTTTGGAGTTTTTTTACATGATTCAACGTCGTACCCTCATCCAATCCGGCATCGCCGCCGCCGTGGGCAGCACTGCACTGGCCAGCCTGGCCCAGCAGCCCACCGTTACGCTGAAGTTCCACACCTTCATGTCGCCCCAGTCCAATGTCTGGCTGAACATGCACAAGGCCTGGATGGACAAGGTCGAGAAAGAGTCCGGGGGCCGCATCAAATTTGAGGCCTACCCCGCCATGCAACTGGGCGGCACCCCCGTGCAACTGTACGACCAGGCGCGCGACGGTGTGGTGGATGTCGTCTGGACGCTGCCGGGCAACAATACCGGCCGTTTTCCCCGTGTCGAGGTATTTGAGCTGCCCTTCATGATGAGCAATGCCGAGGCCGCCTCCAAAGCGTATTGGGAATATGTGCAAACCATGGCACCGGACGAGTTCAAAGACGTGCAGGTGCTGGCGCTGCATGTGCATGGGCCTGGCGCCATCCACACGACCGACAAGCCAGTCAAATCAGTGGCCGACATGAAGGGCATCAAAGTGCGCGGCCCGTCTCGCCAGATCAACAAGCTGCTGGGCACCTTGGGGGCTACGCCCGTGGGCATGCCTCTGCCCGGTATCCCCGATGCCCTCTCCAAAGGCACCATCCAGGGCGCGGTGATTCCGTGGGAAGTCGTGCCCTCGGTGAAAGTGCAGGAGCTGACCAAATACCACGCCGAGTTCGATCCGGCGGGCGGCGCGTTGTACACCATCACCTTTGTCATGGCCATGAACAAGGCCAAGTACAACAGCCTGCCCCCTGATTTGAAGAAAGTCATCGACAACAACTCGGGCATGGCCACCTCGGGCTGGCTGGGCAAAACCCAGCAGGCGGGCGACAGCGCTGGCCGCAAAGCCGCCGCCGACCGTGGCAACAGCATCTTTACGGTCGGTCCGCGAAGAAGCCCAACAGTTCCGCCGCGCCTCGCGCCTGGTGGAAGTGGAATGGGTCGAAGACATGAACAAGCGCGGCTTTGACGGTAAAAAATTGCTGGATACGGCGCGCAGCTTGATCGACAAGCACACCAAAACCAGCAAGGGCTAAACGCGCACCGGGCGTCATCTCACCCAAAAGGCCTCTTCGGAGGCCTTTTTTCATTCTCACGTACACTGCCCGTATGTATCCTCGCCAACCCATCAAGCACTGCAAAGCCTGCGGCACACGGGTAGCCTACCGCCTGCCGGACGACGGCGACACGCGCGAACGTGCTGTGTGCCCCGCTTGCGCTACCGTGCACTACGAAAACCCGCTCAATGTGGTGGGCACCATTCCCGTTTGGCATGCCCACAGTGACCGCTCCCGTGGTGGGAGCGTGCTGCTGTGCAAACGCAATATTGAGCCACGCAAAGGCTACTGGACGCTGCCCGCTGGTTTTATGGAGCTGCACGAGACCACCGCCCAAGGCGCTCTGCGCGAAACCGATGAAGAGGCCGGGGCGCAGATCGAGCTGGAAAGCCTTTACTCCTTGATCAACGTCCAAAGCGTCGGTCAGGTGCATTTTTTTTACCGCGCCAAACTACTCAGCGACGTGTTCAAGCCCGGCTACGAGACGATGGAGGCGCGATTGTTCCACGAGGTGGATATACCCTGGGATCAGATCGCCTTTCGCACAGTGCGAGAAACATTGGAGCGCTATTTCGCCGATGCCAAGACCGGCCAATTTGGCATCCACCACTTTGATATTGTGTAAATTTCAGTTCTGACCAAACGCTTTTGACACTTGACCCGCGCAGGCCACCGGACAGGCATCTTCGCCCACCAGGCCCACCTTGGGCTGGCCACCATAGCCCTCGCGGGCACGCCACCCCGGGGATTTGACAAACAGGTTTTGCCACATGCTGCCCACGTTAAACTGAGGCATCGGTTTGCCGGGGTATTTGGCTTCATATTCTTTGCGGATATCGGCGCCGGTTTTGTACCAGGGCACTTTGTTGGCGTAGCGCTTGAGGGTCTGCCCGCGCCAGCCAGCGTCCTTGGCCTCAGGCCAGACATCGTTGCCATGGCGAATGTTCCACGGCGCGTCCAGCTCCCAGGCGGTGCGGCCCAGCACATCGCCAAAAATATACAGCTTGCCGTGCACGATGTGCCACTCGGTCGGGTCCGAGCCTAGTTTGAGTGCATAGGCCGCGCCGCTGGCGCAAAAACCGCCGTACTGTGGCTCGTATTGATCCGGCGCGGCATCAAAGCTACGCTTGTGCTCCGTGTTCATAAAATAATAGGTGCGTCCCGGCAGCGTGGACTTGATGGCTGGGTCACCACGAACGGGTTGCAACTGGGTAAAGTAGGCCACCGGGTCATGGCCCAGCAGCATCACGTCGTCTCCAGCGCTGTTTTTCATGGTGGCGTAGGGGGTGCCGCAGGCGGCGAGCAGGGCCAGGCTGCAGAGCAGGCACCACTTGAGAATTGTGTCAATGACCATCATCACACTCCATCGCGCAGCAACTTGGCATAGTACGCCGGGTCTACGTTGCCACCACTGACGATAACACCAACGCGCTTTCCGCGCACGTCCAGCTTGTCTTCGCTGTCGCCCCACAGGGCTACGGATGCGGCCAGGCCGCCGGTGGGCTCGATCACCATCTTCATGCGCTCGGCCATGAAGCGCATGGTTTTGACCAGGGCTGCATCGTCTACCGTCAGCACGTCTTTGAGTAAGGCCTTGCATACGGCAAACGTCAGCGGACCAGGCGCCTGGGTTTGCGCGCCATCAGCAATCGTCACCGGCACGTCGATTTTTACGATCTGGCCGCTGCGAAAACTCTGCTGGAAATCGTTGCCCGCCAGAGGCTCTACGCCATACACATCGCATTGCGGAAGCAGGTGTTTGGCCACGACGGCGCAGCCGGAGGTGAGGCCGCCACCCCCCATGCAGACCAGCAAAATATCCAGCGTGCCCACCTCTTCGATCAGCTCCAGCGCGGCCGTACCCTGCCCGGCCATGACGTGGGCATGGTTGTAGGGGGGCACCATAGTCAGGCCGCGCTCGGTCGCGATTTGGGTTGCCAAGGCCTCGCGGTCCTGGCTATAGCGGTCGTACAAAACCACCTCCGCACCGTACTCGCGGGTGGCGCGGATTTTGGCGGCGGGCGCGTCTTCGGGCATGACGATGACGGCCTGCATGCCCAGCAGCTTGGCCGACAGGGCCACCGCCTGCGCGTGGTTGCCCGACGAGAACGCCAACGCCCCGGCCTTGCGCTGCGCGGGCGTGAACTGTGCCAGCGCGTTGTAACCACCGCGAAATTTAAAAGCCCCCATGCGCTGGAAGTTTTCGCATTTGAAGAACAGCTCGGCCCCCGTGCGTGCGTTGGCCGTGCTGCTGGTGTGCACGGGCGTGCGGTGCGCGATGCCTTTGAGGCGTGCTGCTGCGGCTGTGATGTCGGTGAAGGTAATAGGGAGAGTAGTGGTGTTCATGCGGGCTCCTGTGTGCTGCTGGCAGTAGCGTCTTGAAACGCCTTGGCCCGCAGCGTAATGACCAGCGTGTCGCGGTAGGCGTTGCTAGCCGTTGGTTGAATCGGCGTGGTCTCGTGCACCACCCGCACATCGTCCAGCAGCAATACGCTCCAGGGCTCGGTCAGGGTGAATCGCTGGCCACTGGGGCCGTCGGACTCAAAGACGCGCGTTTCGCCACCTTTCACGCCCTCGCGGGCTACCAAAAATACCGCTACCAAGTCCACCCCGTCGCGGTGCGCGCCCTCGGGCGTGGGGCGGCCGATGCCGCCCTCGGTGTCGATACGAAACTGGTGCGCCTCGGTATACCAGGGCTGCGGACCGCGCAACTGGTTGGCCAGGCTGGCCATCCAACGCAGCAGGGCGCTCCACGCGGGCGTGTGGGTAGCTGGCTCCACCGGCTCAAACCAGCGCTGCATGCCTCCATGCAGCGCGTTGTACTCCAGTGGCTGCCAGTGGGCGCGATGGGGCACCTGCTGCACGCCCGCACTGCTGACCACATAACTGGCGTGGCGGCGTTTGCGGTATTTGCCGCCGTCTTTCAGGTAGGCATCGGGCTGCAAGCGGCCCCAGCTGGGGCCTAGCGCGGTTAACTCTGCCAACGTACAACCCGCCAACTGCGCTACATCACCCGCAGGCAGCAAGGCAAAACCCTGTTGGCGCAGCGCAGGCAACAGCGTAGCGGGGTGGGTATAAGGTGGCACAAAACCGGGGAGCTGCGTGGTGGGCATAAATCTAGCGGCACTCAAACTGCAAAGTCATACGTTCATATGCTATAAATTATATAGCTACAAATGACCGCACGACGTGGACTCTACTGCTAAATAGAGGAATTATTTGAGTGCAGGCAGGTTGCGCAGTGCTTTGATGGCACCCTCGCCCATGGCCGCGCCAAAACGCTTGGCCAGGCGCTCGGCCACGTTGTCGCGGCGGGTGTAGTCGACAATTTCTTCGGCTTTGATCACCTCACGGGCGACAAAATCCAGGCCCCCCAGATTGTCGGCCAGGCCCAGCTCAATGGCTTGCTGGCCGCTCCAGAACAGGCCGCTGAACATCTCGGGCGTTTCTTTGAGTTTGCTGCCACGGCCTTTTTTCACCGTGTCGATGAACTGGGTGTGGATCTGGTTGAGCATGCCTTGGGCAAAGGCGCGCTGCTTGTCTGTCTGTGGGCTGAAGGGGTCTAGAAAGCCTTTGTTCTCCCCGGCGGTCATCAGGCGGCGCTCTACGCCCAGCTTGTCCATCAGGCCAGTAAAGCCAAAGCTGTCCATCAGTACGCCTATGCTGCCCACAATGCTGGCTTTGTCCACAAAAATTTCATCAGTGGCCACCGCAATGTAATAGGCCGCGCTGGCGCAGGTTTCTTCCACCACGGCGTAGACCGGTTTTTTGTGCTTTTCTTTCAAACGGTAGATTTCGTCATTGATGATGCCTGCCTGCACCGGGCTTCCGCCAGGCGAGTTGATCAGCAGCACCACGGCCTGCGCGCCTTCGTCTGCAAACGCGGCGCGCATGGCGGCGTTGATTAAATCACTGCTGGCCTCACCACCGGGGCCGATCTCGCCTTTGATCTCGACCACTGCGGTGTGTGCCGACGAGCCGTCTTTGCCCAAGCCTGTGCTGCCGGGCTTGAACAGCGCCCAAGCCAGTGCAATAAAAAACACCAGCCAGGCCAGACGCACAAAGGTTTTCCATTTGCGGGCGGCTTTCTGCTCGCTCAGCGAGGCAAAGACGAGTTTTTCCAGCGTAGCGCGCTCCCAGCCGGGTTGCTCGGCGGGATTGGAGGTTGCTGCATTTTTGATAGCTGCTTGCGTCCCATTGAAAGGGGTTTGCGGCTGATTGTTCTTCAAAATATCGGTCAATGTATCGTCCGCCGTGCTGGGCGTGGCTGCAGGCATTGGGATAGGGGTTGGCTCGTTATTCATATTTAAAACTCTACAGGCTGGAGGTTGTGTGCAGTATGCCAGTAGACCACACCACCTTCTTCCGTCAGGGTGATTGTGACCAGCCCGCCCGTGCACGGGCCACCGCCGCACTCGCCGGTGGCAGGTCGATACGCCGCACCATGGGTACTGCACAGCAGCCACTGGCCGGTGTCGTCAAAAAACTGGTTGGGCTGCCAGTCCATCTCCATGGCCACGTGGGCGCAGCGGTTCAGGTAAGCGTGCACACCGCCCTCAAAACGGATGGCAAAGGCGCGGCAGGTCTGGCCCGCGTACTGAACATCAAAAGGCACGGCGCTGCTGGCATTGACCAGATCGGCGCTGTTGCACAGGGCCAGGCGCTTTGCAGACGGTTGCGTCAAGGGTGTCTCGGTATGGGGCACCAAGGCAATGATGGGGTGACTCATAGGGCAATAGGTTCAGGTGGACGGATGGATGCCTGGCTCAGGCGTTGGCCAGCAGCCAGGCCTGCAAATCGGTCATGCTATGCGCCACATGCAGCGGCGCATAATCGGCAAAGGCCACGGGGTCATGCGCCCCAAAGCTCACCCCGACACTGGCCACATCGGCATTGGCCGCCATGAACAGATCGTGCGTGGTGTCGCCAATCATCAAGGTGCGCTCAGGGGCTACGCCCAGCTCGGCCATTAACTCATGCAGCATCAGCGGGTCGGGCTTGCTGGCAGTCTGGTCGGCCGTGCGGCTGGCTTCAAACAAGTGCGAGAGTACCGTGCCGTCCACCCGGCGCGCCAACACCTCGTCCAGACCACGGCGTGACTTGCCCGTGGCCACCGCCAGCAGGTGCCCGCGCGTGCGCATGCTCTGCAGCATGGGCAAGCTGCCCTCAAACAAACTAATCTCATTTTGCCGCGCAACGTAGTGGCGCTTGTACGCCTCGCCCAGCGCGGGGTATTTGTCCTTGGGCACATCGGGTGCCGCATGCGCCAGCGCCTGCATCAGGCCCAGGCCAATCACATACGAGGCCTGCGCGTGCGTAGGCACGGCACCGCCGACCTCACGCACCGCTTCCTGGATGCAGCGTGTAATCAGACCGGTGCTGTCAAACAGCGTGCCGTCCCAGTCAAAAGCGATCAGGTCGAAGCGGCGGGGGCGGGAAGAGGAAGACATAGCGGGATTTTACCCAGCAGGGCTTTCCAGTCCCCACGCCTTGGCTAGATCGACGGGGAGCGCTGAGACAAAGCTGTGCATTGCATTGGTTGCCGGGTGCACACACTGCAATTGCCAGGCATGCAAAAACATGCGCTTGAAGCCCTGTTTGTGCAGCGCCTTGTTCAGGTCGAAATCGCCATACTTGTCGTCGCCCACAATCGGGTAACCGCTGCTGGCCAAGTGCACGCGGATTTGGTGGGTGCGCCCGGTTTTGATAGTGACCTCCAATAGAGTAAAGGTGTCTGCCGCTAACTTGGTCGCCAAGTCGGCACTCACCTTGATGGATTTGGACACTTTCACCAAAGTAACCGAGCGCATACCATTCGGGTCCTCTTTGGCCACCACCTTCACCCGGCGCTCGCCGTCGTCTTCGCCGCCGTTCACCAAATATTTGTGCAGTGGCAGGTCAATGACTTTTTTGTTCGCGGGCCAAGCCCCTTTGACCAAAGCCAGATAGGTCTTGCCGGTTTCGCGGTTCTTAAACTGCGCCTGCAGATGCACCAGGGCGCTGCGGCGTTTGGCAATCAGCAGGATGCCGCTGGTATCGCGGTCCAGGCGGTGCACCAGTTCGAGGTATTTGGCCTCGGGTCGGGTCATGCGCAACTGCTCGATCACGCCAAAGCTTACGCCGCTGCCGCCGTGCACGGCCACGCCTGCGGGTTTATCGATAGCCAAAAAGTGTTCATCTTCAAACAAGATGGGGAAGCTGCGCGCCGGCGCGGGGCGGTGGGCTATGGCCTCGGCCAGGGCGGCGGCTTTGTCGGCCACGTGTTCGCTGATGCGCACGGGCGGCAGGCGCACCACGTCGCCCGTGGCCAGACGCGTGTCGGCCTGCGCCCGGCCCTTGTTGACGCGCACCTCGCCGCTGCGGATGATGCGGTAGACATGGGTTTTGGGCACGCCCTTGAGCTCGCGCAGCAAAAAATTGTCCAGCCGCTGTCCTTCGGAGGATTCGTCCACGGTGACCAGGCTCACTTTAGGGCTTATGGGGTCAGCGGATGAAACAGCCTGTTTCCCGCTTATAATGTTTTTCACTAGCTTTTGCGTTTAAGTGGTTGATTTATCTGAGTTTAGCCCCGTTGTGGGCTCTTCTCTCCACCCAAAACGCAGAAATTAGAGGTCGATGCCACCGGCATGGCAAATGTGCAGGCTCAGCAGCCCAAGCTGCAAGCGGCGCAAATGCCACGGCGGTCGAGCCGACGTTGTACTACGAAACACTGTTACGGAATACCCAAAAGCAGGCAGTTCAGGTGAACCCTGAACTGCTTGTTCGGATTGATGTTGAGATGATGTTCTTGTTAGCCCTGATGATGCCCAGCCTGGCGCGGTATACCGCTGCTTTTGGCATGCCTGATCGGGCGCTAGACCAACAGAATATAGCGCAAGCAGCTACGCAATTAATAGCAAAATTAATTTCCACGCTGTGCCTGCCCTGCCTCACCCCACTCCCCGCGCCTGTGCTGCGGCTTCGCGTTGTAAAACGCTAAGTACCGCAGACCTACGGCAATTCCATCCGTTTCGTTCAACGTCTTCTTTGGCATTAAGTTACTGTGTGTGGGACAGTTAAGCGCACCTGCGTAAGCAGCGCGTTGCCCTGTCCCCAACTGGCCAGAAACCCTGGCCAGACTAGAAGGAAAAGAACATGAAACGCATGTTAATCAATGCCACGCAAGTGGAAGAGAAACGCCTGGCCATTGTCGATGGCCAAAAACTGCTGGACTACGAGATCGAAATCGAAGGCCGCGAGCAGCGCAAGGGCAACATCTACAAAGCTGTGGTCACCCGCGTCGAGCCCTCGCTGGAAGCCTGCTTTGTCGACTACGGCGAAGACCGCCACGGCTTTTTGCCGTTCAAAGAGATCTCCAAACAGTACTTCAACGGCAACGTACCGCCTAGCCAGGCGCGTATCCAGGACGTGATCCGCGAAGGCCAGGAACTGTGTGTGCAGGTCGAAAAGGAAGAGCGCGGGAACAAGGGCGCGGCTTTAACGACCTTTATCTCGCTGGCCGGCCGCTATGTGGTGCTGATGCCCAATAACCCGCGTGGTGGTGGCGTGAGCCGCCGCATCGAGGGTGAAGACCGCGCCGACCTGAAAGACGCGATGGACCAGCTGGTGTACCCGCAGGGTGCCAGCATCATCGCCCGCACCGCAGGCATTGGCCGCAGCGCGCCCGAACTGCAGTGGGACTTGAACTACCTGACCAAGCTGTGGAGCGCGATTGACGAAGCCGGCAAGGCGGGCAAAGGCGCGTTCCTGATTTACCAGGAATCGAGCCTCGTGATCCGCGCGATCCGCGATTACTTCCACAATGATGTGGGCGACATCCTCATTGACACCGACGACATCTTTGAGCAGGCGCACCAGTTTATGGCGCACGTCATGCCCGAGCATGCCAGCAAGGTCAAGCGCTACCGCGACGACGTGCCGCTGTTCAGCCGCTTCCAGATCGAGCACCAGATCGAGTCGGCCTACGCCCGCACCGTCACGCTGCCGTCCGGTGGCGCGATTGTGATTGACCAGACCGAAGCCCTGGTATCGGTGGACGTGAACAGTGCTCGCGCCATCAAAGGCGGCGACATCGAAGAAACCGCCACCCGCACCAATCTGGAAGCCGCCGACGAAGTGGCCCGCCAGATGCGCCTGCGCGACCTGGGCGGCCTGGTGGTCATCGATTTCATCGACATGGACGAGAGCCGCAACCGCCGCGACGTAGAGAACCGCCTGCGCGACGCACTGCGCCAAGACCGCGCCCGCGTGCAGTTTGGCACCATCAGCAAATTTGGCCTGATGGAAATGAGCCGCCAGCGCCTGCGCCCTACTCTTTCCGAAGGTGCTTCCATCCCCTGCCCGCGCTGCGGTGGCTCGGGCCATGTGCGCGACACCGAATCGTCGGCACTGCAAATTTTGCGCATCATCCAAGAAGAATCGCAAAAGGACAACAGCGCCGCCGTGCTGTGCCAGGTGCCGGTCGACGTGGCCAGTTTCCTGCTAAACGAAAAGCGCACCGAGATCGCCAAGATTGAGCTGAAACAGCGCATCCATGTGCTGATCATCCCCAACAAGACGCTGGAGACACCCAACTACAAGCTCGAGCGCTTGAAGCACGACGATTCGCGTCTGGACAACCTGGATGCCAGCTACAAACTGGCCGACGAGGTGGAAGACCCGACCACGGTGACGCGCCGCTCGCAGGAACCCACCAACAAGCAAGTGCCCGTCATCAAGGGCGTGCTGCCGGATGCACCCGCACCGCAAGCAGCGGTCAAAGCAGCGCACGTCGCTGCGACCGTCGTTACTGCAGTGACTCCACCGGTAGCTATAAAATCTGTAGCTACTAACGTCCACAGTACAACGGCTACCGCACAAAAACCTGCTTCAACCGGTTTCTTTGGCTGGATCAAAGGCCTGTTTGGCAGCAGCGACGCGCCGGCAGCCCCTGCGCCAACCGTTGAGGCTAAAAAAGCCGAAGGCACCGAACGCGAAGGCCGCAGTGCAGGCCGTGATGTGCGCCGCGACGGCGCGCGCAGCGATGCCCCGCGTGAGGGTGGTGAACGCGAAGGCGGCCGTGATGGCGAGCGTGGACGTGGTGGCCAGGGTGGTGAACGCGGCCGTGGCCGCGGTGGCCGCGGTGGCCGTGACGGCGACCGGGCTCCCCGCGGTGACCGCCCCCCCCGTATGGAGGGTGACCGCCCGGCTCGCATGGAGGGCGAGCGTCCACCACGCACAGAAGGAGACCGCGCACCCCGCCTAGAGGGTGATCGTCCCGCACGTACCGAGGGTGGCGCCCCACGCATGGAAGGCGAGCGTCCTGCACGTGCCGAGGGCGACCGCGCCCCGCGCGAAGGCCAGGAAGCCCGCGAGCCACGCGAGCCGCGTGAACCGCGCGCTGACCGCCCCGAAGGCGAAGGCCGCCGCGAGCGTGGTGGCCGTGGCCGGGGCGAACGCGCCCCGCGCAACGAGTTTCCTGCCGAGCAAAACGCCGACGGCACCCCGCATACCGCCAACATCGATCAAAACGCATTGCCAACCTCTGGCGAAGCACGCCCTGAGCGCGCACCGCGTGAAGAAGGCCGTGATGGCGGTCGCCGCGAACGCGGTGGCCGGGGCCGTGGCGAGCGCACAGAGCAGCGCGGTGAAGGCCGCGCAGAGCCAGCTAATGGCTCGCAGCGCTTCGAGCAACGCAACGATGCACCTGTAGAAGGCCCATCAGGCAACGCTGCAAGCTACGCTGGCGCAGGCGTTGTAGCTGCTGGGGCTGCGATGGCCATGACCTCTGAGATGGCCCGTAGCGACGAGCCAGGCAACGAGGGCCAACAATCGGTGCGCCGCGAACGTCAGGGCGACCCCAATGAGCGCCGCGATGGTGAGCGACGCCCGCGCGATCGCAATGGCCGTGACTCACGCGAGCGCGACAGTCAAGGCAGCGGTATTGGCTCCGAACGTCAAGGCAACCCTGATGGTGATGCTGCGTATGCACAAAATGTAGCGCAAGCCCCTGTGGAACGTGCGCAAGAAGCTACACAAAGCAGAGCACCTGCCGCACCGCCTGTCAAGCCAGTCTCATCGCCAGCACAGAGCGCAACACCCATCAGCATGCCCAAGATCAGCAGCTACGCACTTCCGATCTCGGACATGGCACAAGTCGCCAGCAGCTCGGGCTTGCAATGGGTCAACTCCAACCCCGAGAAGATCGCCGCTGTGCAAGCCCAGATCGCTGCCGAGCCCAAGCCCGTTCACATCCCCCGCGAGCGCCCTCCCGCCGTGGTGATCGATAACGCGCCCTTGGTCCTGGTAGAGACCAAACGCGATTTGCGCGACATGAAGTTGCCGTTTGAAGCGGCAGCGCAGCAGCAACAGTAAACTCTGCTAGCCCCAAGTCAAAGCCGCCGGCGGAAACGCCAGGCGGCTTTTTTTTCAAGATCAACCGCCCGCCGCCCGGCGCCAAGCTATCGAAGCAGCAGAGGTATCGCCCCGGTTCTGTGCCAGCAGTGCCAGTGCACGCCAAGCGCCGCGCTTGAGCACCTCATCATTCAAATCCTCGGTGGCCAAGCTGAGTAACTGCTGCGCCTTGCCCCATAGCTCGCGCTTCATGCAGGCCATACCGGCCAGATATTGAAGGCGGCCATCGCGGGGGAGTTGGCGTTGTGCGGCTTCTATCTTCCCAAGCCAGGTGGTGTCGAGGGTGTCAAAAGTGGCTTCCAGCGCTTGCACCAAGCGACTTTGGGCGCTATCGGTCAAACTGGGGTAGCTGTCCCAAGCACTTTGAAGCCATTGGCGCGCGCGCTGTTGCTGCGCACTGGCATCGGGCGTACCCGCAGAGACGTTGACCAGGCGCAGCGCGGCGTGGGTGGCCACCTCGCTCTGCGCGCGTTCTGTGTCGCTCAGGCTGTCCCAGGCACGCAGCAATTGCGCGCCGTCGTGCGCATCGGTCAAGGTGTCGATAGCCAGGCTGCGCAGCAGACTGTTCGCCGCTACCGGTGAGAACGCACCGTGTTTGGCCAACAAGCGGGCGGTGTCCAGGGCGACGCTGCTTTGCTTGGCAAAACGGGCTGCGCGCAGTTTCAGGCGCAGGGCCAGGGTGCGCCGCTGCGCGCCCTGGGGTAGCTGTGCCAAATACTTCAGGGCGGCGGCCGGGTCTCGCTCGCTCAAGGCCCAGCGGGCAGCGCGTAGCTGGGCGCCTTCATGCACCGCAGAGGCGTTTTTAGGCAAGATTTGAGCCAAAGCGGCCTGTAGTTGGGTATCGCGCAGAGGCAGGTCTTGCAAGGCTTGCGCCGCTTCGGCGGCTACCAGATGCGCCATGGCCTTGGCCTGCGCGCTGTGCACTACCCGGTCACTCAAAGCGCCAGCATGTTGGGCCGACTCGATCGCCAGCTTACGCGCCCGGCTAAAGCGCCCGGCCAGCAAATGGGCCATCGCTGCTTGCAGTTCGGTGTGCATGGCGCGTTCACGCTGGGCGCTACGCCAGGCTTTGGCCTGCGTAGGCAGGTCTAGCAAGGCAGACAAGGCCCGCAGTGCGAAGTGCAACAGCACAAAGGCCGCAATCAACAGCAACAGCACTAGATTGAGCGACATATCCACCCGGTGCGGCGGCCAAAACAGCGTGACCATACCCTTGGAATTGGACGCAAACAGCGCTATACCCACTGCTGCGGCAAAGATGGCCAGAAACCATAGGGCGGCGCGCATGGTGCGGGTCTGGCTTTAGCGGCCCGCCGCCGCTATGGCCAGCGCGGCCAATGTGTCGTCAATGCGGGGCAACTCTACCGCCTTCATCTGCGACTGTAGTTGGATGACCAGGGCCTGGGCCACCTGGGTAGAGCGGGCGCTGGTGTCAAAGTAACCGGCCAGGCTGGCGGCGGCCTGGGCCAGGTCGGTATGGCTGGCTTCGCTCTGGCGGGCCAGCAAACCCAGGCGGGCGTTGAGAATCTTGAGTTTAAGGTTTTCTTTGACAAAAAAACCTTGCTCGGGGGAGAGCAGCACACCCTCAGGTTTTGCAATCTGGCTCACACGCACCAGGCCACGCGCCTCGTCACGCACGGCACCCAAGACGGTTTGCAGCCACAGCGGCCACTGGGTGAATGTACTGGCCGTCTGCGGTGCAGCCGAGGCACTGGCAGCGCTGGCACTCTTGCCCGCAGGCTTTACGGCCAGGGCGGCTTTGACGCTGGCGTTCTGGCTCGATTGGACCACGGCGTTGGCCAGGGGCAGCTCGTCCACCATGCGTGCCAGTTCGTCCAGCTTGAGCAACAGTCCGGGGGTGTCGGCCAAGGTAGCGGCTTTGATGCGGTCTACATCTTTGGTAATCGCCCGTTGCAATGGTGTGAGGCGCGGCTGGGCGGCGCGGGATATACGCTGGTCGGCGGCGCGCAATGCCGCCAGCAGGGGCTCGGCGCTGCCGGTGAGGCTGGCTTGCTGCTGGGCCAGGCGCAGCGCAGAGTCAATATCCACCACCAGTGTGTCGTCACGCGAACGCGACAGGCTTTGCATCAGTTCCTCCAGCTGGGTACGCTGCAGGGCCACTTCACTGAGCTTGGCCTCCATCATGCTTTGGCGGGTGGTGGTCTCGCGCACCGCATCCTGCGCGGCTTTGGCCAGGGTTTTGGCCTCGACCGACTGGGCACTGGCATCGGCGCTTTGGCGTGCCAATGTCTCCTGGATATGGCTCAATTTAGACCACAATAAGCCGCTAGTCACTATGGACAGGGCACAAGCAGCTCCTAAAATAATAGTGCTTCGAGGCCAGCTGGCAATCGACGCAGCTGGCATGGGCGCGCCCGCAGCGGCTGGCAGGCCCACTTCAGTGGGCACAGGCTGCATGGTTGCTGTAGGCTCGGTCATGCGAGTGATTTTATAGACTGGGCAACATCCTGCACTGTGGGGCGTGACGTGCAAACAACAGCAAATCCCAAGGCGTGCGCGGCTTGCGCAATGCGCTCGTGCGTGGCCACGCAACGCGCCCGGCTCCAGGGGCCGGCGCCCTGCGCTGGCTTGAGCTGTGGCAAATGCGCAATGGCTTGTGAACTGCTGAACACCCAGACACTGCCATCCTGCGCCGCTTGCTGGGCCCAGGCAGTTTGCGCGGCACTGAAGCTGGGCGCACGGCGCTGGTACACCGCGGCAAACTCCACCTGCGCGCCCGCTGCGCGCAGCTGCTGCGCCAACCAGTCGCGGCTGGCGCTGGGTATGCCGATATCTTCGCCCCGCAGAATCAACACTTTGCAGCCCGCGTGCAGCCGGTGTGCCACCTGTGCCCATAGCGCTTCAGAGTCCCACTGGGCGCTATGCATATCCGGCGCATCGATCTGCGCCAATGGCACGCCTTGCTCCAGCAGGGCCTGCACCGTACCCGGGCCGGTAGCCCAATGGCGCAGATGGGCAGCACTCCGGTGTGACTCGTTTGCTATCAATTGATGAGCTGTTTGTGTCCTGAAGACAGGGACTATGGGCTGATTTGATTGAAAAAAATGGGTCACAGCATTGGTGCTGACCCAGATGCACACCGCAAACTCGCGCGTTGCAAATACCCGCGCGTGCAACGCGATGCGCTCCAGCGGCTGCAATGCAGCAGCAATCTCCAGCAAGGGAAAGCTCTGCGCGTGAAGCCCCTGGGCTTTGAGCCCTTCTACCCAAACCAGCGACTGATCTGCCGGGCGAGTAAGGATCACGCGGGGTTCGGTCGTCATGGTGATCGCACGTCAATCAGTGCTGGTTCACGTGCGCTGCGCCGCAACCTGCAAGCGCGCCACCACTTGCGCGCCCAGGGCTCTGGCCAGGGCATGGTCGCCACAGGGCGCTGTAGCCTGGGCGTGTGCCAGGGGATGGCGACCGTCTGGATCGCCATAGGCCGCGCGCAATTGCAGTTGCGCGCCCTGCCACACGGCAAACGCCGCCAAGGGCATGGAGCAGCTACCGCCCATGGCACGACTGACCTCGCGTTCGGCGCTTACTGCCGTCCAGGTGGGTGCATGCGCCAGCGGTGCCAATGCAGCGACCAAATCAGCACGGCCACTGCACACCTCAATCCCCAGTGCACCCTGCCCTGCGGCGGGCAGCATCTGCTCGGGCGCAAAAGTCTGCGTGATGCGCGCAGCCAGCCCCAGGCGTTTGAGGCCTGCTGCGGCCAACACAATGGCGGCGTACTTGCCTTCATCCAGCTTGCGTAGACGGGTGTCTAAATTACCCCGCAAAGGCTCAATCTGCAAGTCCGGCCGCAGCGCATGCAGCAGCACCACCCGACGCAGGCTGGAGGTGCCCACCACCGCGCCCGGTGGCAATGCTGCGAACGAGGCGTAATGCGGCGACACTAACGCGTCGCGCGGGTCTTCCCGCTCCATCACGCAGGCCAATTCAAAGCCGGTGGGCATTTCCATCGGCACGTCTTTCAGGCTATGCACGGCAATGTCGGCCCGGCCCTCGTGCAAAGCGGTTTCCAGTTCTTTGACAAACAGGCCTTTGCCGCCCACTTTACTTAACGACCGATCCAATATTTGATCGCCCTGCGTCGTCATGGGCAACAGGCTGACGTTGTGGCCCAGTGCGGTCAGGCGCGCTTGCACATACTCGGCCTGCCACAGGGCCAGGCGGCTTTCGCGGGTGGCGATCACTATTTTCATAAATACTCGTAAACTGAAGGTAATCTGAACTGCCTGCGGATGCTAGCATGGCGGGCATGAACAAGCCCCTGACCCACACTGCGCCCACACCCGCCAGCAAAAAAGACAAAGAACGCCCTTTGCTGGATGATATTCGCCTGTTGGGCGGCATCCTGGGTGAAGTGATACGCGAGCAAGACGGCGCTGGCGCCTACGAGCTGGTAGAAAAAATCCGCAAACTCAGCGTAGCCTTTCGGCGCGATGCCGATACGGCCGCGCAAGAGGGCCTGAAAAAACTGCTCAAATCATTGAGTAATGAACAAACCGTCAGCGTCATCCGCGCCTTCACCTACTTCAGCCATTTGGCCAACCTGGCCGAAGACCGCCACCATATCCGCCGCCGCAACGTACACGAGCGCCGGGGCGATGTACAGGACGGCAGTCTGGACGCGACCTTTTCCCGCCTGCGCGAGCGCGGCCACACCAGCCAGGCCATAGCGCATACGCTGTCGCAGGCCTACATCTCGCCCGTACTCACCGCCCACCCTACCGAGGTGCAACGCAAAAGCATTCTGGATGCCGAGCGCGCCATCGCCCAACTGCTATCGGCGCGAGACGCTCCTGAAATACTAGCCCGCGAGAAACTGCAACTCGACGCGCAATTGCGTTCCCGCGTTACCCAGCTGTGGCAAACCCGGCTGCTGCGCACTTCCAAACTGACTGTGTCGGACGAAATTGACAACGCACTGTCGTACTACGAAGCCACCTTTCTGCGCGAAATCCCTAACCTGTATGCCGATGTCGAGGCGCGCGTGGGCAAGGTGGATGCCGTGTTTTTCCGTATGGGCAACTGGATTGGCGGTGACCGCGATGGCAATCCCAATGTGAGCGCCGATACACTCAATTACGCGTTACGCCGCCAGTGCGAGGTAGCGCTGCGCCACTACCTGACCGAGGTGCACCTCTTGGGTGCAGAGCTGTCCGTCTCGCTTACCTTGGTGGATATCACGCCTGCGATGCAGGTGCTGACCGACCGTTCGCCCGATGCTAGCCTCCACCGCCTGGACGAACCCTACCGCCGCGCCCTGATCGGCGTCTACGCGCGCCTGGCCGCCACTCTGCACCAGCTTACCGGCACCGAGGCCACGCGCCACGCTGTCGCGCCGCAAGACCCTTATCCGCAGGTCGCACACCTGCTGGCGGACCTGCAGGTGGTTGAGGCCTCATTGCACAGCCACAATGGCATGCACCTGGCGGGCATGCGCCTGACTGCACTGATCCGCGCGGTGCAGGTGTTTGGCTTTCACCTGGCCACGGTGGACCTGCGCCAAAGCTCAGACAAGCATGAAGAGGTAGTGGCCGAGCTGCTGGCCTGCGCACGGCTGGAGCCGCAGTACAGCGCGCTGGACGAAGCAGCTAAACGCACGGTGCTACTGCGTTTACTCAACGACACCCGCCCCCTGCGCGTGGTGGGCGCTACCTACAGCCCACACGCGCAAAGCGAGCTGGCCATTTTTGAAGCCGCCCGCCTGGCACGCCAGCGCTTTGGCAACGACGCCATCCTGCACTACATCATCAGCCACACCGAGAGCGTGAGCGACCTGCTGGAAGTGCTGCTGCTGCAAAAAGAAGTGGGGCTGATGCATGGCACGCTGCAAGCGCAGGCTACCTGCCAGCTGATCGTCGTCCCGCTGTTTGAAACCATCGAAGACCTGCGTAACGCCGCGCCGATCATGCGTGAGTTCTACGCCCTCCCCGGCATCGCCAATATGGTACGTCGCTCCGCCAGCCAGGGCGCGCTGGCCGACACGGCCGAGCAAGACATCATGCTGGGCTACAGCGACAGCAACAAAGACGGTGGCATCTTCACCAGCAACTGGGAGCTGTACCGGGCCGAGATTGCCTTGGTGGCATTGTTTGATGAGCTCAATTCGCAGAATCAGGGCACCAAAGGGCCACCCCAAGGCGCGAAGCCCCCCTCGGAGGGCCGCGCAGAAGGCGTAGCGCCAGGTCTGGCGGCACCTATCACATTAAGGATGTTCCATGGCCGGGGCGGCACAGTTGGCCGTGGCGGTGGCCCCAGCTACCAGGCCATCCTGGCGCAGCCGCCGGGCACCGTGCGCGGTCAGATCCGCGTGACCGAGCAGGGCGAAGTCATCGCCTCCAAATACGCCAACCCCGAGATTGGCCGGCGCAACCTGGAAACTTTAGTCGCTGCCACGCTGGAAGCCACCCTGCTCACGCCCACCAAAAGCGCGCCACAAAGCTTCCTGGATACCGCCACCGAGCTGAGCCGCCTGAGCATGCAGGCCTACCGCAAGCTGGTGTACGAGACCCCCGGCTTTACCGACTACTTCTTCGCCGCCACCCCCATCCGCGAAATCGCGGGCCTGAACATCGGCTCGCGCCCGGCCTCGCGCAAGCCATCGCAACGCATCGAAGACCTGCGTGCCATCCCCTGGAGTTTCAGCTGGGGCCAGTGCCGACTGACCTTGCCCGGCTGGTACGGTTTTGGCAGTGCGGTAGAGCAGTTTATGGAACAAAATGGCCAGAAGTCCCTGCAAGGTGGACTTGAGCAGCTACAAAAAATGCAGCGCGACTGGCCCTTCTTCAAGACCCTATTGAGCAATATGGACATGGTGATTGCCAAGTCGGATCTGGCCTTGGCCTCGCGCTACGCTGAACTCGTGCCCGACGCGCGGCTGCGAAAAAAAATCTTGGCCAGTATCGAATCCGAGTGGCAGCGCACCGTCAAAGCCCTCACCCTGATCACCGGCGAGAAAAGTCGCCTGGCCAACAACCCCTCGCTAGCCCGCAGCATCCAGCACCGCTTCCCTTATATCGACCCGCTGCACCATCTGCAAGTCGAATTGATCCGCCGCTTCAGGCATGGCACTAAAGAGCAAGACCGCGACGAGCGCGTGCAACGCGGCATCCACATCAGCATCAACGGTATTGCAGCGGGGCTGCGCAATACGGGTTAAATTTTGAACGACTCCAGCGACTCTGGTGCAAAGAGCTCGTCCACCGTGAGCAGGCGCTTGGACAGGCCCTGCTCCAGGTGATAACGGGTAAAGGTCTCCAGCACATGGCGGTTTTTGTCCAGTCCGTAGGCCCACCAGTCGTCACCCATCTCGCGCATGGTTTCGTCCACATGGGCGTTGAGCCAAGGTAGCATGGCTTTGAGGGCGGCGGTCTCTTTCAGGTCTTCATAGGTGCGGCGCTGGGCTTCGATGAAGGCTTTGGTCAATGACTGGGCAATCCAGCGATTGGCCTCGTACACATCGCGGCGCATCACCACGGTGTGCATGATGGGGAAGATTTTGGTTTGCCGAAAGTAGGCGCGCTCGATCTCGCCGTAGTTTTCAAACAGGCGCTTGACCTTGCCGTCGCCCTTTAGAAAGCTCGATGGCATGCGTGCGGTGTACAGCGCGTCCAGCTCGCCGGTGTGCAGCATCTGCGTGAGCGTTTGGTCCGGGCCGATGGGGCTGACTTTGATATTGGGCGGCAGATCAAGCTTGAGTTTTTCGATGCGGCCAGTTTCTTCTTCGCCGCCATACAGATACGGCTGCGCATCGACCGGCACACCGTAATGGTCGCTCAGAATACCGCGTATCCACACCGGGGCGGTCATCTGGTATTCGGGGCTGGCAATGCGTTTGCCGATCAGGTCTTTAGGTTCTTTGATGCCTGAGTTGGCGTTGATGTAGATGCAGGAGTGGCGGAAAAATCGCGAGGGGAAAATGGGCAACGCAATGAACGGTTTGTCGGGGCGGTTCAGGCTGACGCAGTAGGAGGACAGCGACATCTCACACACATCGAACTCACGAAAGCGCGCCTGGCGGAAGAAGGTTTCTTCGACCGGCAGGTTCAGGTAGTTCAGGTCGATGCCGTCGGGCTGCACGCTGCCGTCCATCAGGGCGCGGGTGCGGTCGTAGTTCCAGCAGGCGAAGCTTAGGCGAAGTTTGGACATATTTGTAGTTATTAAATTTATTCGGGCTTGATGCCGGCGGCGGTGATGGCTTTGGCAAAGCGTTCGTTTTCCGAGGCGATGGATTTAGCGTAATCGCCAGGCGTGCTGCCTACGGGATCCATGCCGCCATTGTTCATCACGGTGATCATGTCGGGCATTTTGGCCACCAAGGCCAGCTCGGCACTGATGCGGTTGACTATCGCGCTGGGCGTGTTTTTGTCGGCAAACAGGCCAATCGTGGGGGAGAAATCAAAGCCTGCAACGATCTCACCCACCGCGGGCAAATGGGGTGCCAGTGGTGAGCGCTGGGCCGAATTGACGGCCAATAATTTAAGCTGCCCGCCTTTGACAAAACCCGCCAGTGAGGGCATGGCCGAGAACACCAATTGCACCTGGCCACCGACCAGCGCTGGAATGGACTGCGCAGTACCCCGGAAGGGCACATGCCGGATGTCCAATCCCAAAGCGATATTCATGGTCTCATGGCACAAATGGTGGGTGCTGCCGATGCCCGACGACCCGTAGTTGAGCGTACCGGGTTTGGATTTGGCCAAGGTAATCAGCTCTTGCAAGGTGTTCACACCCAAGCTGGGCTGCACGGCTAAAAACATTGGTGCGCGGGCCAGCAAAGACACCGGAATAATGTCTTTGTTCGGGTCGTAGTTGAGGGTTTTGTATAAACGTGGATTGATGGAAAACATCGACCCATCGGTGACTAAAAAAGTGTAACCGTCTGCAGGGCTCCCGGATAGCGTCTGTGCCGCCAGCAAGCCATTGGCACCGGGTTTATTGTCAACCAGGACGCTTTGCCCCAGCTTTTGCGTGAGCCGCTGCGCAAACAGCCGCGCCACGGTATCAGGCAAGCCACCGGCTGCATGGGTAATCACCAAACGAATGGCTTTGCTGGGGTAGTCTGCTTGCGCCGATGCACCTGTAGCCAACCAGGGAGCTGCCAAAGCGGTGCCTAAGGTTTGGGTAAAGAGTCTGCGTTGCATAAAAGATCCTCCGTAGATGGTCTTTCATCATCGCACGCAGGCAGCCCCGCGTGCATACGCATGTTCCCCAATACGCCTGTTCTGCTATCAAGACCGTCAAGAGTCAACTGCTTCGATCCGCACCCGCCCAGCCTTGCGGCTTGCAGATCAAAGCACTCGCGCGTTAACGACCAATGATCTTGACGACCTTGGGTTTGCTGCTTTTTGCAAAGCTGCTAGCGCCCGTTTTACCGGGGCTGAACGGCTTTTTGGCCGGACGCTTGTCGTCACCGGGGCGTGGCGCCCAAGTAGCGGTGCGCTCGGGACGCTGGAAGGGGCGCTGCTCGCCGCGTGTGTCTTGGCGATTGTCCTGGCTGCGTTCGGGTGCGCGGTCGGCACCGAAGGGTGCGCGGGGTACAAAGTTGCGGTCGCCGCCACGGTCAGCATTGCGGTTTTCAAAGCCGCGATTGTCACCACGGTTATCGCGGTTATCAAAACCGCGTGGCTCGGGGCGTTGGTTTCCAAAGCCGCGCGGGTCACCACGGTTGTCACCGCCAAAACCACGCTGTTCTTGCGGCTGACCCTGGTCGCCACCGCGCTGGTCAAAACCGCGTGACTCGTCACGCTGGGGTGGGCGGCCACCAAAGCCACCATCGCTGAAGCTCTTGGTACGGCCACCAAAGCCACCGCCACCGCCGCTGTTGCGGTCGTTAAAACCGCCGGGGCGTGGGCCGTAGCTGCGCTCACCACGGTCGTTGCCGCGATCACCGCTGCGGTCATTGCCTCGGTCACCAAAACTGGGGCGTGGTCCAAAGCTGGGTCGCGCTGCGCGCTCACGCGTCGTTGGCTCCAGGCCGGGGATCACTTCCGACTTGATCGGCTGCTTGGTAAAGAACTCAATGTCGCTGATCTTGCGGCGGTCGCGGAACTCGGCAATCGTGACGGCCGTGCCGTCGCGGCCTGCACGGCCGGTACGGCCAATGCGGTGGGTGTAGTCTTCGGCTTTCATTGGCAGGCCGTAGTTGAACACGTGGCTAATCGAACGCACGTCAATCCCGCGTGCGGCCACGTCGGTAGCCACCAGGATCTGGATGCGCCCTTCGCGCAGCATGCCCAGGCGGCGGTTACGCATGCCCTGGCTCAGCGCGCCGTGCAGGGCAGCGGCCACAAAACCGGCGTCGGCCAGGTCGTTGGCCAGCGAGTCGCATTCAATCTGCGTGCTGGCAAACACGATGGCCTGCTCGATGGTGGTGTCGCGCAACCAATGGTCGAGCAGCTTGCGCTTGTGCTGCATGTTGTCAGCCCAGAACAGAATCTGCTTGATGTTTTTGTGGCCGTCTTGCGGGCTGTCAATCGTCAGGCGCTGGGGCTCGCGCATGACGCGGGCGGCCAGCTGCTGAATGCGCGGCGCAAAGGTGGCGCTGAACATCATGGTCTGCTGGCGCTTGATGGTCAGCTGGTTGATCTCGGCCAGGTCGTCGCTAAAGCCCAGGTCCAGCATGCGGTCAGCTTCGTCCACCACGAGGAACTTCACACTGTCGCACTTGATTTGCCCGCTGCGTTGCAGGTCTAGCAAACGGCCGGGCGTAGCCACGATGAGCGTCGCGTTTTGCAGCTTGGCCACTTGCAACTGGTAAGGCATACCGCCGATGACAGAGGCAATGCGCACGCCGCGCATATGGCGCACCAGGTCAATCGCGTCGTCGGCCACCTGCTGGGCCAGCTCGCGCGTGGGGCAGACGATCAGCGCGCCGGGGGTGGCGGGCTTGAAGTTGCGGTTGCTGGTGGGGTCTTTGCGCTTGGCCTTTTTAGGGGGCACTTCGCCGCGCATTTTGGCGGCTTCGACTTCGGCTTCATATGCGGCTTTTTCAGCGGCTTCATGCTCGCGCAGGTCGGCTTCCAGTGTGTGCAACACGGGCAGCAAATAGGCAGCCGTTTTGCCGCTACCGGTTTGGCTGGAGACCATCAGGTCGATAAATTTTTTGTTGCCATCAGGCGACTGCATGGCCAAGGGGATGGCCTTGAGTTGCACCGGCGTGGCCTTGGTAAAGCCCAGCTCTTTGGTGGCTTGCACCAAGGCGGGGGCCAGGCCCATCAACTCAAAATCGTTCGGACCAGCGGGCACTTCGGGCTGCGCGTCAAGCTCAGCGTCGGCCTGGGCAAACTCTTCCTGCACAGCGGGTGCGGTATGCTCAATAGCGTCATGCGCTACAGTATCAGTAGCTGCTTGCGCAATATTATCGTGGGCTGGGGCATCAAAACCCTGCGCAACTACATTGTCCACAGAGGTATTGGTCATTGAGAAATCTTCATTCATGTTCACGCGCAGACGCGCACCCACTAGCGGGGCGCGAGCCTAGTCCTTTTAAAGGCGTGTCTTGTTGGGCAAGACGGTTGATACAAAACATCAACCAACCAACAAGTTTGCGTGAGCTTGTACTGGGACTGCTGTCCCGATACGGTTAACTACGCGGTAGCTCTGATGAATATCTCGGAGCCTATGGTGTGTGGCAGATGCACAATTATTCGCTTTACTTCAGCGAAGCCTTCGATTATCGCACAACTAGGGTTTTCCCGCAATAGCTTTTTTTATCTGGGCTCTTTCGTCCATCAAGCGCTTCGCTTGCGCAAGACCCACGCCCCCTGTCCCGCAAGCTATTTCAGCAAATGGGCGCGATAGTAGATCAGCTCTTCGATTGACTCATGCACATCGGCCAGCGCCGTGTGCTTTTGCTTTTTCTTGAACCCCTTGTAGACCTCGGGCGACCAGCGCTTGGCCAGCTCTTTCAAGGTGCTGACATCCAGGTTGCGATAGTGAAAGAAGGCCTCCAGCTTGGGCATATACCGATCCAAAAACTTGCGGTCCTGGCCGATGGTGTTGCCACACAAGGGCGATTTTCCCGCGGGCACGTAGTGTTTGAGAAACTCCAGTATCTGCGCCTCGGCCTGCGGACACTTGGTTTTGCTGGCGCGCACCTTGTCAGTCAACCCGCTGTTGCCGTGGGTGTTGCGGTTCCATTTGTCCATTTTGGCCAGTTGAATTTCGCTTTGGTGGATCACCAATACCGGGCCTTCGATGCGGATGCTCAGGTCGGGGTTGGTCACCACCACGGCGATTTCAATCAAACGGTTTTCCTTGGGGTCCAGGCCCGTCATCTCGCAGTCCAGCCAGACGAGGTTTTGATCGGATTTTTTGAGAATGAGGGCGGGGGCGGCAAGATGGGTGTGGGCAGTCATACCCTGCATTTTGACCGAATCGCCACGGCATCTGCGCAGAGCGCCTAAAATCGCTGCCATGATGCCTTCCATTGCCCCCATGACCTTCACCCTCGCCTTCGCCATTGCACTGGTGGCTGGCGTGCTGCTCAAGCTGTGGCTGGCCACCCGCCAGATGCGCCATGTGGCCCAGCACCGCACGGCCGTACCTGCGGCTTTTGCCGACCGCATTACGCTGGCAGCGCACCAAAAGGCGGCGGACTACACCATCACCAAATCGCGTTTTGGCTTGCTGGAGCTGGCCTGTGGCTCCGCCGTGCTGCTGGGCTGGACGCTGTTGGGTGGGCTGGACTGGCTCAACCAAACCCTGTTGACCGTAATGGGCGCGAACCTGTGGCAGCAGTTGGCATTGCTGGGCAGCTTTGTGCTGATTGGCGGCATCATCGACTTGCCGTTCACGCTGTACCAAACTTTTGTCATTGAAGAGCGTTTTGGTTTTAACAAAATGACTTTTAAACTCTGGCTGCTTGATTTACTGAAATCTTCCTTGATCGGCACTCTGATCGGTCTGCCCATCGCCGCACTGGTGCTCTGGTTTATGGGCACCACAGGTAGCCTCTGGTGGCTTTACACCTGGTTGTTCTGGATGGGCTTTAACCTGCTGCTGCTAGTTATTTACCCCACGGTGATTGCACCTTTGTTCAACAAGTTTCTACCCCTGGAAGACGAAGCCCTGAAAACCCGTGTCACAGCGTTGATGCAGCGCTGCGGCTTTGCAGCCAAGGGCTTGTTTGTGATGGATGGCAGTAAACGCAGCGCGCATGCCAACGCCTATTTCACTGGCTTTGGTGCCAGCAAGCGCGTGGTGTTTTTTGACACCCTGCTCAAGCAGCTCAACCCTGGAGAGGTAGATGCCGTGCTGGCGCACGAGTTGGGGCATTTCAAGCATAAACACGTCATCAAACGCATTGCGAGCATGTTTGCCATGAGCCTGGTGGGCTTTGGGTTGCTGGGTTACCTGAGCCAGCAAGCCTGGTTTTATCTGGGGTTGGCTGTGCGTCCCTCGCCAGAGGGTGGCAACGATGCGTTGGCCTTGCTGCTGTTTATGATGGCTGTGCCTTTGTTTACGGTGTTTATTTCACCTCTATTCGCACAGCTATCGCGCAAGCATGAGTTTGAAGCCGATGCCTATGCCGTGGCACAAACCAATGGGCAGGATTTGAAGAATGCACTGCTCAAACTGTACGAAGACAATGCCTCTACCCTTACCCCTGATCCCTTGTTTGTGAAGTTTTATTACTCGCACCCGCCCGCCTCAGAGCGCTTGGCCAGGATGGCGGCATGACCAGTGTTTTGGTAAAAAAAGACTGGAAAGTCCACGTCAGACGGTCATTTAAAGCTACTGAAATAGTAGCGAAAATGGTAGACCACCCCGGTTGGCAACTCGATGGTGATGGTGCGAATGTGGCCATCCAAAAAACCTTTCAGTTTGCGAACTATCTGGAAACCATCAGCTTTGTCAACGCGGTGGCTTTCGTCGCCGAGCGGCACAACCACCACCCCGACCTGAGCGTGCACTACAGCCGCTGCGTGGTGCGCTTTAACACCCACGATGTCGGCGGCATCTCAACGACAGATTTTGAATGCGCCGCAGCGGTGGACGCGCTGATTGTGCCGCAATGAGTAACCTGACGGGCCTGGTCGTCGCCAGTTTTGGCCGCCACTGCATGGTCGAATCCCCGGACGGTACGCGCACGCTGTGCCACCCCCGTGGCAAAAAGTCGCGCGCCGTGGTGGGCGACCAGGTGCAGTGGCTACCCAGCACCGACGAAGGCACCATCGAAAAAGTAGAACCCCGGCGCAACCTGCTGTACCGTCAGGACGAAATTCGCACCAAGGAGTTTGCGGCAAACCTGGACCAAGTACTGATCTTGATCGCCGCTGAGCCCGAGTTCTCCGAGCACCAGCTCACCCGCGCATTGATAGCCTGCGAGGCCGCCAGGATCAAACCCCTCATCGCGCTCAACAAAAGCGATCTGCCCGAGCCTTTTGAAGTCGCCTGGCAGCGCCTGGCACCCTACCGTCACATGGGCTATGGTGTGCTGCCACTGAGTTTGCGGTTGTCTGGCGAAATAGACAAAGCGCATTTGATGCAACACCTGGAAGGAAAAACCACCCTTATCCTCGGGCCCAGTGGCAGCGGCAAAAGTACTTTGATCAATCTGCTAGCCCCTGGCGCGCGGGTAGTCACCAATGAAATATCGCTAGCCTTGAACACTGGCAAGCACACCACGACCAGCACCACGCTGTATTGGGTAGACGATAGAGATGCAACGGCCAACAGCGCGCAGACCACGCAACGCACTGCGTTAATCGACAGCCCCGGCTTTCAAGAATTTGGCCTGCACCATATCGAGCCGGCCCAGTTGGCCACACTGATGCCCGACATCGCTGCGCACCTGGGTCATTGCAAGTTTTACAACTGCACGCACCTGCATGAACCCAGTTGTGGCGTGATTTCAGCGGTTAAACCAATGCCTAGTCCAGTAGATATATGTGCAAGACGCTATAAACTGTATAGCGATCTGTTTACCGAAATGAATGCGCCCAAGGCGTATTAAAACTCAGGCAGAAGACGTGCCTAGCCCAGCAAGCGCGCCAAGGTCAACAGTGCCAACAACAGCATCCACAGCACGACGCTGCGCCACACCAGACCCACGACACTGCGCAGATGGGCTACGGTCGGTTCGCGGCCAGCACTGGTCTCCGCGGAAGTCTCGGGCGTACCGGGGCGAACATCTGGTGGCAAGATACCGTCGACCTGCATAGCCTGCGCCGCCATAGGTGCAAACACCTCTTTGAGTGCCTCGCCGCCCAAGCGCACATTCAGCGCGCCTGAGGTGGCGGCCAAAATGATGCCGTCGTTGTCGTTCAAGCCGTCTGAGCCACCCGAGCGGCCCAGGCGCTGGGAAAAGCTGCGCCAGCTATCAATAGCCTCTTCAAAATTACCCACAATAGCAAAGCCCAAGGCGGTCACCCGCGCGGGCAAATAGTCCACCACCAACCAAGCCTGCTGCGCTGCGGCCAAGAGCGATGGACTCACCAGCAAACTGCCAGCATTCGCACTGCCGCGTTTGTAGTAACGCAGAGCAAACTCACTCATGCGGTAGACAATGGCTCCTACGGGCCCGAAGCCAAAAGCCGCCAACAAGGCATACCATCCGAGCACACCAAACACATGGCGGTGTGCGTCCAGAATGGAGTGCTCAATCACATGGCGCACGACCTCGGTTTTGGGTAGATCGCGAGCATCCACCCGCTTCCACGCGGCCAAGGTCGCACGCGCCAGCGCCTCATCGCCGGCCTCCAGCGCATCTCGCATAACGGTAAAGTGGTGGCTAAATTGCCGAAAGCCCAGTGTCACGTACAACACGGCCACATGCAGGGCAAACACCAGTACCGTGCCGTACCAACCCAGTGACCATACCAGCACCCAATGCAGCAGCAGCGCCACCAAGGCGGGCAGCAGTACCAGAGCGCTCCAGGTGAGCCAGCCGTGCGGCCTTTGCCCGGCATCCAGGGTTTTGCGGGCGGTGCGCGCCCAGCTGCGGGCGGCTTCATACACGGGGTTTGTAACAGCGAGCGGGCGTACCTGCTCAATCATCAGGGCAAAAAGAATGGCAAAGAAACTCATTTAACTTAAGCTTAGGCATCCATGAACTATCGCAATCATAGCGCGATAGTTAACATGTGTCACGCTTAAGCAATGAGAAAGCGGTATAGATTGCGCAACATTCCTGCAGTAGCGCCCCAGACAAAACGGTCTTGCGGTGCGTTTGCGGTACCCTGCCAGTGCATGGAAAAATACTCCCGCTCGTTGCCCTGCCAGCTCAGCAGGTGGGTGGCATGGTTGGCCGGGTTCATCACAAACGACAAAGGTACGTCAAACACATCGGCCACTTCATGGGGGTTGGGTTGCAGCGTAAAACCCGGTTGCACTAATGCGACTACCGGGGTGATATGAAAGGCCGTCCCCGTCACATAGCTGGGCAAACACCCCAATACCTCGCAAAACTGGCTGTCCAGACCCACCTCTTCCTGCGCCTCGCGCAAGGCGGCCGCCGTCGCATCTGCGTCGCTGGCATCCACCTTGCCGCCCGCAAAAGCAATTTGACCCGAGTGGGTAGACAAATGGCTGGTGCGGCGGGTCAGCAGCACGGTCGGTTCTCGACGCACCGCGCCATCGGGCAAGCTACTGCCGGGCAACACAATGGCGATCAGAACCGCCGCCTGCGCAGGCGCACGGTCACTAAAGCGGGGTTCCTCACGCACCTCAGGCACCCATATTGGGGGCTGAGCAAAACGCGCGCGCAGGGCGGGCACGGTCAGGGCTTGCTCAGATACTGCTGCCAAGTGGGTATCAAAACCCTTAATGGGCACCTTGCGATGGTCAAAATTGGGAATTTGGGAGAACGAAACGAAAGCCATAAGGGAGAGGGATTTGCAAACAGCGGTTTTTATGGATGTACCACGACTATGCATAAAAATATGCGTAAAAAAACCGCCAAAGCAAAACGCGTTGGCGGTTGATTGGGATTGCAACGCGTTTGTTATGCGGCAGTCGCTGCCACGGCGGCGGTTTTACCAGCCGAACGGGTGAGTTTTTCCTTGATACGTGCCGACTTGCCGCTGCGCTCACGCAGGTAGTACAGCTTGGCGCGGCGCACGTCGCCACGGCGCTTGATCTCGATGCTGGCGATCAGCGGGCTGTACATCTGGAAGGTACGCTCCACGCCTTCGCCGCTGGAGATTTTGCGTACGATAAAGCTGCTGTTCAGGCCGCGGTTGCGCTTGGCAATCACCACACCCTCGTAGGCCTGCACGCGCTTGCGCGTACCTTCAACCACGTTGACATTGACAATGACGGTGTCGCCAGGGGCAAATGGGGGGATGACTTTACCCAACCGGGCAATTTCTTCTTTTTCGAGGGTTTCGATCAAGTTCATAACGGTTCTCTTCACATTCTTTCGGTCATGCCGGCTACGCTAGGGGCGACTCTTTTCACTGTCAAATAAACTATGGGGTGATGTTTATCACCCCATAGCGAAAACTTGCTCAAGTGTGTCGCGGCGGGTAGAGGATCGAAAAGCCCTCTATTATAGCCCGTAATAGAAGGCTCAATAAAGGCGGTAGAGTACTGATGCAGAACCACTCAAACCATTGTTGCTGTCTATCAACGGACTGTTGCGGATACTGGCACCATTGCCCCGATAACGTGCGCCCAGCACCAAACTAAGATTGGGACTTAAATCCTTACTGGCAGACAGACCAAGGTTAAAGTTAGTGGCCGCTCCCGTGTCGTAGGCTGCACGACCAGGAATGGCTTCTGCACTGGTTACACCATAGTAGTAATTGGTTAGTCTGGCGCTGTTGTGTTGTAGACTTGCATATGGCGATAGTGACCACTTACCAAAGACTGTGTTGGTGTCAACCCGCCATCCAAGCCCAGCCTCAGTGCGCATGCCTTTACTGTTGCCCAGAACATCCGTGCCCGCCTCCAGCCAGAGTTGACCTATAGGTGTGTAAAACTTGCTGCCTACGCCGACCAAAAGGCTCGGCTTGCGCTGAGCCATGCCAGAAAAAATGGCGGCATCCGATGACTTGTAACCTTGCAATAGCAAGTCTGCCCGCAAATTGAGCGAGTAGCTGGTATTGGCTGGGTTCGTTAATACATATTCGGCGCTGGTGCCACGCAGGGAGAAGCGTGGGGTTTGAATTTGCAATGCAGGAATCAGGGTACTTTTGAGCCCCAAGCCTTTGTAACCTTCGTTACTGAGCAGCAAACCCAAGCCAATTTTGCTGGAGTTTTCAATTGCAGGGGTTTGCGCCCAGACATTGCCAACCAGTGCGACTGGGCCCAAGATGGTGGCCCAGCAGATGAATGAAAGAGTGCCGCGTGTTTTCATGAGTATCTTTGCGGTGTTTTATTATGTTGCGAGCAATTCATGCAGGTTTTGCAGTTTTGAGTTTAGCACTGTAGATAAGTTCTGCAAAACACATGATGTATTGAGCCCTTGAAATCCTCACTATTGTGCAGTTTTACAATTTCAAAGTGGTGCTTTCACAATAAATCGGGGCGCAGGCGTTCTGTCAATGCGCGTCGCTGCTGCTCACGCCAATGCGCAATCTGCGCATGGTTGCCTGAGAGCAACACACTGGGAACTTCTTGACCGCGCCAGACCTCAGGGCGCGTGTAGTGCCCACAGTCCAGCAAGCCACCGAGAGCCGGGTTAAAGCTGTCTTGGGCATGGCTGTCAGCATCTCCCAGCACGCCAGGTTGTAGGCGGGCCACGGCATCGAGCAGAGCCAGGGCGGCAATTTCGCCTCCTGACAGCACAAAATCGCCCAAACTGATCTGCTGGGTGACAAAACGGTCAATCACACGCTGATCCAAGCCTTCGTAACGACCGCAGATCAAAATTGCGCCCAGGCTATCTGACCAGTGTTGCACTTGGGCATGGTTGAGTACTGCACCGATGGGGGAAAAAAGTACCACGGGGCAGTCATCGCCGCGTTCTGCCTGTAGGGCCTCAATACAGCGCGCCAGTGGTTCTGCCATCATCACCATGCCGGGGCCACCGCCGAAAGGGCGGTCATCAATGCGGCGGTAGTTGCCCTCGGCAAAATCGCGTGGATTGCTAAAGCGCAAGTCCACCAGCTTGCGACCACTGGCCGGTACCTCAAACGCACGACGATTGATGCCGCTTTGCATGAAAGGTGCAAACAGCTCAGGGAAAAGGGTGATGACATCGAAGCGCATGGTGGTTTCGATCTTACTATTACACGCTATGCATAACCGCTTGCGTCTTGCGATGACCCGATACGCAAAGCGGATTGGGCGCTAATAATCCGGTTGCCAATCGACCGTGATGCGCTTGTCGGCCAAGCTCACGCTGTCGACATACACAGAGACAAAGGGAATAAGTGTTTCAACTTTTTTTCCCTCCACCTCGGCCGCAATCACCATCACTGTCTGGGGGCCGGTGGACATCAAATCCTTGATGCTGCCTAGTCGCTGGCCCTCACGATTAAACACCTCCAAACCCAGCAAATCGACCCAATAAAACTCGTCACCAGCCTCCGTGGGAAAAGCGCTTCTAGCTATGAATATACGAGCGCTTTTGAGCAGTTCTGCGGTGTTGCGGTCGTCGCAGCCGGCAATCTGCACGACGATTACATCGGTATGCTCTTTGGCGCTGCGCACTTTGATCAACTGGCAGCCTGCGAAGGCAGCGTCTTTAGACGCCAGCACCACGCCGGGGCGGGGCTCGGGAGGCAGCAAATACCAGCGCTTGGATGCAAAAAGCGCCTCGGGCGAGGCGCTGTAGGGGATAACTTTAAAAAAGCCTTTGATGCCCCAGGCATCGGCGATGCGCCCCACTTCGATAGCATCTGCGGGAAGATCCGCAGCCTCAAGGCAAGTTAAAGTATCGCTCATTTAGCGAATACCCACATGCCAGCCATCTTGCGCAGGACGGCAGCGCAATTTAAGCGGCTTTGGTTTTAGCAGCCAGTTGGGCGACCAAACGCTCAACGGTAGGCGAGGCTTGTGCGCCCACGCTTTTCCAGTAGGTCAAGCGGTCTTGCGCAATACGCAAGCCCTCTTCACCTTCGATGGCGATGGGGTTATAAAACCCGAGGCGCTCGATAAAATTACCGTCGCGGCGGGTGCGCTTGTCAGCCACCACAATGTTGTAAAACGGACGGGCTTTTGCGCCGCCGCGAGAGAGTCGAATGACGACCATAATGTGTTCCTTCGGGTGGAGTAAATGTTTCTTTGCGGCGTTTGAGACACGCGACATAGCCACCCGGCCAGCGACACGCTGCAAAGCCTATGATTATAACCTTGTTTATTTGGCCTACACTGTCGCTCCAATTCCCACCACCCCGACCACAACCTGACCACCATGACCCTGATTCGCCCCTGCATTGACGTCGACATCGCCTGCATCCAGGCCATTTACGCCCACCACGTACTGCACGGCACGGGTACCTTTGAGACCGAGCCGCCCACCGTAGCCGACATGCGCACCCGCCACGCCGATGTATTGGGCAAAAACCTGCCCTATTTGGTACTGGAAAATGGGGGCCAGGTACTGGGCTTTGCCTACGCCAACTGGTTCAAACCCCGACCGGCATACCGTTTCAGCGTAGAAGACTCGATCTATATGGCGCAAGATGCCAGCGGCAAGGGCTTGGGCAAACTGCTGCTCACCGAGCTGCTGGCCCAGCTAGAGCGCGGCGGTATCCGCAAGGCCATGGCGGTGATTGGCGACTCTGCCAATGCGGGCTCCATTGGCGTACACCGTGCTTGTGGTTTCACGTTGGTGGGCACGGTTAAATCCTGCGGCTGGAAGTTTGACCAATGGCGCGATATCGTCATGATGGAAAAGGCCCTGGGTCTGGGCGACAGCGCGCCCGCCGAGTAAGCGCCGTATCATCGGAGCATGACTAAAAACAAAACTGTCGCCGCGTGGCTGGCTTTCATCGGCGGCCCACTGGGTTTGCACCGCTTTTATTTGTACGGTCTGGGTGACACGCTTGGCTGGTTGTTGCCCATCCCTACTGCTTTGGGACTCTATGGCCTGACCCGAGTAGACCAACTGGGCCAAGATGATGCATTGAGCTGGATATTGATCCCCCTACTGGGCTTTACCATCGCAGGCTGCGCGCTGGCGGCCATCGTCTACGGCTTGACACCACCTGAGAAATGGAACACCAAGTTCAACCCGACGCTGGGCGAGGAGGCCGCCCCTGGCAAAACCAATTGGGCGACCATTGGTGCGTTGGTCTTTGCACTGCTGTTGGGCGCTACCAGCTTGATGAGCAGCATCGTATTTAGCTTCCAGCGCTATTTTGAATACCAGGCTGAGGAAGCCAAGAAGATTTCCCAATAAAACGACTCATAGTCCGCGCACTGTGGTCATTATCTGCTATATTTTTTGAAGCAAATAGGCAACGGTTTTTTTCTAGAAAATCTGCAAACTTACCCAGTACGACACCGCAGCCACAAAAGCCGAGGCGGGGATGGTGAAGACCCAGGCCCAGACGATATTGCCCGCCACACCCCAGCGCACAGCGCTCATGCGGTGCGTGCTGCCCACGCCGACGATGGCACCCGTGATGGTGTGGGTAGTGGAAACGGGAATGCCCATCGCGGTGGCGGTAAACAGGGTGATTGCACCACCCGTTTCGGCACAAAAACCGCCCACGGGTTTGAGTTTGGTGATCTTCTGGCCCATGGTTTTAACGATCCGCCAGCCGCCGAACATGGTACCCGCACCAATGGTGATGTAGCAGGCAATCACCACCCAGGTGGGCAGATGGTCTTTGGTCGCCATCATCCAGCTGGGCAGGCCTTGCACGCCCGCCGTGGTGGCCGCAATCAGCAGCAGCCAGATAATGCCCGCCGTCTTTTGCGCGTCGTTGCCACCATGACCCAGACTGTAGGCGGCGGCAGAGACCAGTTGCAGGCGGCGAAACCAGCGGTCAGTATTGGACGGCTTGGCGCGCCTGCAAATCCAGGCCACCAGCACCATCATCAAAGAACCCAAAATAAAACCCAAGAACGGCGAGATAAAAATAAACGCCACGATCTTGAGCACCCCGGTCGCTATCAAGGCACTGGCACCGGTCTTGGCAATCACCGCACCTACAATGCCACCAATCAGTGCATGCGATGAGCTGCTGGGTATGCCGTAGTACCAGGTGATAACGTTCCAGCTGATAGCGCCAATCAAGGCACCAAAAATCACATGCATGTCCACCACATTGGGCAGCACAATGCCCTTGCCAATAGTGGCTGCCACGCTGAGGTGGAAAACAAAATAGGCGACAAAGTTGAAGAATGCGGCGAAGACGACCGCCTGCCCCGGGCGCAGTACGCCGGTAGAGACCACGGTAGCAATCGAGTTGGCGGCATCGTGAAAGCCGTTCATGTAGTCAAAGGCCAAGGCCAGAAACAGCAGCATAAAGACGACCCAGAGGGCGGTTTGCGCATTAGCCATAGTGATGTGCTCGCTATGGGTTTAAGAGTTCTCGAGGATCACGCCCTCAATCAGGTTCGCCACGTCTTCGCATTTGTCCGTAATGGTCTCCAACAGCTCGTACACCGCCTTGAGCTTGATCAACTCGCGCACATCCGGCTCCTCGCGGAACAGCTTGCTCATGGCGCTGCGCATCACGCGGTCGGCATCACTTTCCAATTTATCGATTTCTTCGCAGGTTTTCAACGCTGCCTCGGCGGTGGCTTTGTCGCTGATAGTGCCGAGCATTTTTACGGCAGCGGCCAGGCGCTCGCAGCACTTCACGCTGATGTCCGTCAATCGCTTGATATCGTCCGTCATGAACTTCACGTCGTACAGCGCCATGGTTTCGGCCGAGTCCTGGATCAAGTCGGCCACGTCATCCATCGTGTTGATGAGTTTGTGGATCTGCTCGCGGTCGATCGGCGTGATGAAGGTTTGGTGCAGCATCTTGTTCACGTCATGCGTGACGCGGTCAGCGGCACGCTCGGCGTTGTCGACTTCGCGGTTGTACTGCTCGCGCATATGTGTGTCGCTGTAATGCGTGACCAGGTTGGCAAATGCCCGTGCCGCTTCGACGATGCGGTCAGCATGCTGGTTGAACATCTCAAAGAAGTTGCCTTCGCGGGGGAGGAGTTTGCCAAAGAACATGGAATACCTTAAAAATTATTTCAGCCGTGTGACGGTTTACACGATTTTACGCGAGCAAGGGAGTGGAAATTGAGGTGGAGCACCAAAGAAAAAGCCCCACAACTTGCGTTGCGAGGCTTTGCGTCCGCATACTTACATATGCTGGAGGATCACTTGCAGCGTTCAGGCGGCCACTTTCTCGTTGAACTCTTCCATTTGGTCAAAGTTCATGTACTTGTAGACATTGGCGCTGTCTGCGTTGAGTGCACCCACATCGGCCAGGTATTCGGCGCGGGTCGGGATGCGGCCCAGCTTGGAGCAAATGGCGGCCAGCTCGGCGCTGCCCAGGTACACAAAAGTGTTTTTACCCAAGCGGTTGGGGAAGTTGCGCGTTGAGGTGGACATGACGGTTGCGCCTTCTTTGACTTGCGCCTGATTGCCCATGCACAGGCTGCAACCGGGCATCTCCATACGCGCACCAGCCGCACCAAATACGCCGTAGTGACCTTCTTTGGTAAGCTGGTCGGCATCCATCTTGGTGGGCGGAGCCATCCACAGCTTGACGGGAATATCGCGCTTGCCTTCCAGCAGCTTGGAGGCTGCGCGGAAGTGGCCGATATTGGTCATGCACGAGCCGATGAACACCTCGTCGATCTTGCTGCCAGCCACGTCGCTCAATGTCTTGGCATCGTCCGGGTCGTTGGGGCAGCAGACGATCGGCTCGGTGATCTCGTTCATGTCGATCTCGATCACAGCGGTATATTCCGCATCTTTGTCCGCCTTGAGCAGGGTGGGCTTGGCCAGCCATTTTTCCATCTCGCCAATGCGACGATTGATGGTGCGTGCGTCACCGTAGCCGTTGGCGATCATGTTTTTCAGCAGGGCGACGTTGCTGGTCAAATACTCTTTCACGGGCGCATCGTTCAGGGCCACGGTACAACCCGCAGCAGAGCGCTCGGCAGAGGCATCGGCCAGCTCAAAGGCTTGCTCGATCTTCAAATCTGGCAGTCCTTCGATCTCCAAAATGCGGCCAGAGAACAGGTTGACCTTGCCCTGCTTGGCCACCGTGAGGTGCCCGGCCTTGATGGCGTACAGCGGAATGGCGTGCACCAGATCGCGCAAGGTCACGCCCGGCTGCATCTTGCCTTTAAAGCGTACCAGCACGCTCTCGGGCATGTCCAGTGGCATCACGCCGGTAGCGGCAGCAAAGGCCACTAGCCCAGAGCCTGCGGGGAAGCTGATGCCGATAGGGAAACGGGTGTGGCTGTCGCCGCCGGTGCCGACGGTGTCGGGCAACAGCATGCGGTTGAGCCAGCTGTGGATGATGCCGTCGCCAGGCTTCAAGCTAATACCGCCGCGTGTGCGCATGAAGTCGGGCAACTCGTGGTGCATCTTCACATCCACCGGCTTGGGGTAGGCTGCCGTGTGGCAGAAGGACTGCATCACCAAATCGGAGCTAAAGCCCAGGCAGGCCAGGTCTTTCAGCTCGTCGCGGGTCATGGTGCCGGTGGTGTCTTGCGATCCCACGCTGGTCATCTTCGGCTCGCAATACGTACCGGGGCGCACTCCCTGGCCTTCGGGTAGACCGACAGCACGACCGACCATTTTTTGCGCCAGGGTAAAGCCCTTGGTGGAAGCCACCGGTGGCGTGGGCAAACGGAACAGGGTAGACACCGGCAGACCCAGCGCGGCACGTGCCTTGGCCGTGAGGCCTCGGCCAATGATCAAGGGAATGCGACCACCGGCGCGCACTTCGTCAAACAGCACATCGCTGCGTACCTGGAAGCTGGCGATCTCTTTGCCATCTTTGAATGCTTTGCCTTCATAGGGACGCAGTTCCACCACGTCGCCCATGTTCATCTGGCTCACGTCCAGCTCGATAGGCAGGGCGCCAGCGTCTTCCATGGTGTTGTAGAAAATCGGGGCGATTTTGGAGCCCAGGCACACACCGCCAAACTTCTTGTTGGGAATAAAGGGGATGTCGGCGCCAGTAAACCACAGCACGCTGTTGGTCGCCGACTTGCGTGACGAGCCCGTGCCGACCACATCGCCTACGTAGGCGACTACCGAGCCAGAAGCTTGGGCTTTGGCATGCAGTGCGTTGATTTGCGCGATCGGGCCGCGCTTGCCGTCTTCTTCGGGAGTGAAAGGAGCACCATCGCGTTTGTTTTTGAGTATAGCCAGCGCGTGCAAAGGAATGTCGGGGCGGCTCCAGGCATCGGGCGCGGGGGACAAGTCGTCAGTATTGGTCTCGCCGGGCACTTTGAATACCGTGAGTTTGATGCTCCTGGGCACCTCGGGGCGGGAGGTAAACCACTCGGCATCGGCCCAACTTTGTAACACGGCTTTGGCGTGCGCGTTGCCTTTGTCGGCCTTTTCCTTCACGTCATGGAACTGGTCAAACATCAGCAAGGTGCTTTTGAGCGCCGTGGCAGCGGTGCTGGCAGTGACGGCATCATCGAGGAGGTCGATCAGCGGCGTGAGGTTGTAGCCGCCAAGCATCGTTCCCAACAACTGTGTCGCTTGCTCGCGCGAGATCAGGCTGCACTTCTCAGTGCCGTGAGCCACAGCAGCCAGATAGGAGGCTTTGACCTTGGCGGCATCGTCCACCCCTGCCGGCACGCGGTGGGTGATCATCTCGACCAGGGCCTTTTCTTCGCCTGGTGTGGGTTTTTTAAGCTGCTCGATCAACTCTCCAGTCTGCTTGGCACTCAGTGGCAGCGCGGGGATGCCTAACGCGGCGCGCTCGGCGACGTGGGCTTGGTAGGTTTGCATGAAGGCGGATGCCATGGTTTACTCCTGTTAACAAAAAAAATTCTGCTAGCTCATACGCTATAAGCGTAAGCAGCTACTAAATATATAGCTAAATTCACCCTGACTGATACTTACCTGCTCAGGCCTTCCAGAATCCCGTTGCCTGGCTGCGACATCATTTGTTCGGCCACAACACGCTGCTCGGGGCTGATGCAGTCGTCCGCCAGGCGCTTGCCTGCGCGCTCGTTGAAAAGCATAGACTTATTGGCCAATTGCATAAAAACAATACCGGTCTTGCGGTCTTCCAGGCGAATCGCGCCCGACTTTGCAGGCACCGGCACCACGTCGTACTTGGTGTTGCCAAATTTCAAATCGAACGCTCCGTTGATCTTTGCATCGGGCGTGATGGTGACACTTTGGCCATCGGCGCAACTGATGCGCCCCGTCGTCACGATTTGGGCAATGGACAACTGTTCGTCGCTCAAGGCCGCAGGGGCAGCAGCATGGGCTGGCGCGTGGTGCCCGGCGGGCTTGTGCACAGCGGGCTTGTGCGGTACAGGCTTTTGCGTTGCAGTTTGCGCCATCGCGCTAATAGTGAGCAGGGTTAAGGCCGCAGCCATCGCTGCCAAGGTGAATGATTTACGCATACTGGTTTCCTCGGGTTGATTGAAAATATATCTGCATGGGCTCCGGCATGGCAGTGCCGGTGCGCTGGGCTCGCTCGAGTACCTGCCAGTAATAACGGTAACTTGCGCGGTCATGCAACTGGCCGGCGAAACTAATGGGGGCCCAATCCGCATTTGCGGCAGCAACGATCAAGCTGCTGGCAACTTCCAGCTCTTGCAGGCTGGGCGCAAAGGCCGCCAGGATGGGGCGAATCTGCGCCGGATGGATGCTCCACATGCGGGTGTAGCCAAGCTCGCGGCAGGCTTTGCGAGCGGCGGCCTGCATCGCCGCCGCGTCGGCAAACTCGGTCACCACGCAATGGGACGGCACTTTGCCATAGGCATGGCAGGCAGCGGCAATCTCGGTTTTGGCGCGCAGCACCAGCGGGTGGGCAAACTGCCCGCTGCTGCCCATCGCTTCCGCGGGAATCGCCCCGCCGTGGGACGACACAAAATCCATCAAACCAAAACTGATCGACTGCACCCGCGCATGCGCCGCAATGTCAAAGGCCCGGTGTACGGCAGCGGATGACTCCAGCAGCACTTGCAGGGGAATATGCGCACCCCCGGCCGCGTCAATGCTGCGTAAGGCCAGTTGCACATCCTCGATCCGCTCAATCTTGGGCAAGGTGATATAGGCCAAGTGTGCGCCCGCGCCTTTGACCAGGATGTCGATGTCGGATTCAAACGCCACGTGGTCTACCGGATGCACCCGCACACCCATGCGCGGCCGCGCTTTGGCTTCTTTCTTGGTAGCTGCTTGCGCCTGATTGATAAGGGCTACCACCAGATTCGCATGGTCTACTTCACCACCTACTGGGGCGCCGTCTTCGCAGTCCAGGCTGGCATCAAACACGCAGGCGCCAAACTCTTCGATCATCTCGGCCTGCAGGGCCAGCGACTTGCGCATGCGCACTTCCACACCGCTGTAGTGGTCGCACACCGGAAGCACAATGTCTCCGCCCTGCGAGCCCAACAACACGTCACGAGGGTGGTGACTTGCCCCCACGCTTGTCGCTGCGTGTGCTGCGCTGCCCCCCAAGGGGGCCTTCGCAACTTGGGACGGCCCGGCGTTGCTCATGCTTACAGTAAATGCTTCACACCGTCTTGTTCGCCCTGCAATTCTGCAAGGGTTTTGTTAATGCGCTCCTGGCTAAAGGCATCAATCTCCAGGCCTTCCACCAGCTTGTACTCACCACCCGCCGTGGTGACCGGGAAGCCAAACATCACGTCTTTGGGAATGCCGTACTGGCCGTCAGATGCGATGCCCATGGTGACCCATTTGCCGTTGCTGCCCAGCGCCCAGTCGCGCATGTGGTCAATGGCGGCGTTGGCGGCAGATGCCGCAGACGAGACGCCACGCGCCTCGATGATGGCCGCGCCACGCTTGCCCACGGTGGGCAAAAACACGTCGGCGTTCCACACTTGGTCGTTGATCAGGTCTTTGACGGCCTTGCCGTTCACGGTGGCGAAGCGGTAATCAGCATACATGGTGGGTGAATGGTTGCCCCACACCGTCAGCTTTTCAATGTCGGCCACCTTGGTACCGGTTTTGGCGGCAATCTGGCTGAGCGCGCGGTTGTGGTCCAGGCGCAGCATGGCGGTGAAGTTTTTGCGCGGCAGATCGGGCGCGCTCTTCATGGCGATGTAGGCGTTGGTGTTGGCGGGGTTGCCGACCACTAGCACTTTGACGTTGCGTGACGCTACTGCGTTGAGCGCCTTACCCTGGGCGGTGAAAATTTGTGCGTTGGCGGCAAGCAGGTCGGCACGCTCCATGCCGGGGCCGCGAGGGCGGGCACCGACCAGCAAAGCGTAGTCGGTGTCTTTGAAGGCGGTCATGGGGTCGCTATGGGCTTCCATGCCTGCCAACAGGGGGAAGGCGCAGTCGTCCAGCTCCATCATCACGCCCTTGAGGGCTTTTTGCGGGCCTTCAACGGGTACTTCCAGCAATTGCAGGATCACCGGCTGGTCTTTGCCCAGCATTTCGCCGCTGGCGATACGGAACAACAGGGCGTAACCAATTTGACCAGCGGCACCAGTTACGGCCACGCGAACGGGTTTTTTACTCATGGGGAAGGCTCCAAAAAGAAGGGTGATACAGATTCGGTAACTTCGGGGGCGTAGCACTGAGCCAGTAGGATCCGGCAGGCTTTGCAAAGCCTTAGAGTTTACCTGCGAATAGGGGTTTGCGTCAATTTGTCTTATGTCTTATATAAGATAAGATGTGACGAATTGCATTCCACAACCCATGGCCGCCATTCCCAAACCCCTCTCTGATGATTTTGCAGGTGCCACGCCAGCCTTTAGTCCTCTGTACCAGCAGATCAAGGGGCTGATTTTGCAAAGCCTGCAGTCCGGTGAGTGGAAGCCGGGCGACGCGATCCCTTCCGAGATGGATTTGGCCGCCCGCTACCGCGTGAGCCAAGGCACAGTGCGCAAAGCCATTGACGAGCTGGCAGCCGATCACCTGGTGGTGCGTCGCCAGGGCAAGGGCACCTTTGTAGCCACCCACGCCGAGCAGCATGTACAGTTTCGCTTTTTAAAACTGGTGCCCGACACGGGTACCCCCGGCAGCGAAGGCCCTGCCCAGCGTGACATCATCGATTGCCGCCGCACCCGCGCCAGCGCGGATGTGGCCCGCGCCCTCGACCTGAAAACCGGCGATGCCGTTCTGCAAGCACGCCGCGTGCTCAGCTACGGTGGCGTACCCACCATTGTTGAAGATCTGTGGCTACCAGCCACACCTTTCAAAGGTTTGACCGCAGAAAGACTCTCCAACTACCACGGCCCGATGTATGCGTTGTTTGAAACCGAGTTCAATGTGCGTATGGTCCGCGCCGACGAGAAGATACGCGCGGTGCCGGCAACAGGAGGGCTTGAGACGCTACTACAAGTTCCAGCTGGTACGCCGCTGTTGAGCGTTGAGCGCATTGCCTTTACCTACAAAGACAGTCCTATGGAACTGCGTCGTGGCTATTACCGTACAGACACGCACCACTACCACAACCGCCTGAGCTAGCGCTGCCTACGCCCTTTGCGAGTAGGTCGCAAAGACAGGGTCCGTTGGACGCACCAGTAAATACGAAGACGCATTCAACTTTTTGTACGAGCCTCAGGATGATCCGATCCGCGCGCCATAGAGCCATGGCATACCCAGCACCTCAGTGCCCTTAAGCGCCAGCACCGCATCGCGTGCCAGCGACCATGGCATGGCCATATGGAAAATCTGGCCATTGCGGCGGGCGGTAGCCACTACACGCTCACAACGCGATTTGCGCTGGTGCTGGTACTGTTGCAACGCAGTGGCCCAGTTGCTGTGGGCGGCCACACACCCCGCCAGCACGGCGGCATCTTCCAGCGCCATGGCTGCACCCTGCGCCAGATAGGGCAACATAGGGTGGGCGGCATCACCCAATAGTGCAATGCGGCCCTGCACCCAGCTACGGGCAGCGGGACGGTCATATAAATGCCAGCTTTGCCACAGGCTGGCACTCTGCACACTGCGGTCCTGAGCCGCTGCACTTGCGCATTCAAGCAGGCTGCGCAGCTCAGTGCAGGCGCCGCGCAGGCTAGGCGCTATGGCCTCGGGACTGACCTCCTGGGTCCAACCGGGCAGCGCTTGGGTGGTGCATTGTTCGCTGAGCACCACCAAGTTTAAAAATGCGCCACGACGCACCGGATAGTGCACCACATGCATATCACGGCCCCACCATACCCCTACTTCATTAGTTTGCAACGTGGCCGGCACCCGTGCCATGGGCACCAGGGCACGGTAAGCCGCATGGCCAGTTGCGCGCGGGACACCATCGCCAAACACGGCCGGGCGCACGCTGCTCCACACGCCGTCGGCAGCGACCAGGGCATCAGCCTGCCAGGCGCGTCCTGCCGCTTGCACTTCGACTGCATCTTGCGCATCGGGGCTTTGATTGGACATTTCCCGATTCACATGGTTCACCATAGCGTTACACACCAGCTCGATGCCTGGTTCGTTGCGTACGGCTTGCAACAGCACGGCATGCAGATCTGCGCGGTGTACGCAGGCATAGACTTGACCGTAGCGCTGCAGTACCGCGCGGCCCAACAAAAGGCGACTCAGGCTACGGCCAGAATGCACGTCACGCATGACAATGGCTTCGGGCAGACAAGCCTCTGCCAGTATCGCGTCCAGCAAACCCCAGCTTGCGAGTATCTGCATCGAGTTAGGTCCGAGCTGAATACCCGCGCCGATCTCTGCAAATTCAGCGGTACGCTCCAGCACCGTGACGCGCTGGCCAGTGCGTACCAGTGCCAGTGCAGTAGCTAAGCCACCAATACCACCTCCGGCAATTAAAACGCGTTCATTTTTCAAAGAAATATACCCATTGTCCAATCATCTAGGTCGTAAGTAGCTATAAATTATATAGCAATAAATCGAAATGCACCATCCACCTGGCATGCCAGCGCCGCTCAGCCTGCCAGGCGTTACAGTTGCACCATGCTGAAGCAGCTTGACATAGTGTACGCAGACTCCAGCCTGGTGGTGGTGAACAAACCTGCCGGGCTTTTGGCTGTGCCTGGTCGCGGGGCCGACAAGGCCGACTGCGTGAGCCTGCGCGCTCAGGAATTCTATTCCGATGCATTGATTGTGCATCGCCTGGATCAACCCACCTCGGGTCTGATGTTGCTGGCGCGTGGGTTGGAGATGCAACGCCGACTGTGTAACCTGTTTGAAACGCGCCAGGTACACAAGGAATATGTAGCCGTAGTGCATGGTTTGGTCGACAAAGATGAGGGTGCAATAGACCTCCCTCTGGCCGCCGACTGGCCTGCACGCCCCCGGCAAAAGATAGATCCTCACCACGGTAAAGCCTCAGTAACCCACTACCGCGTACTATCGCGCGACCTATTGGCACACACCACCCGACTGGCGTTGGAGCCGATCACAGGGCGCACCCACCAATTGCGGGTGCACTTAAGCGCCATAGGCCATCCTATGGTGGGCGATACACTGTACGGCGAGGAAAAAGCGCAGGGCATTTCGCCTCGCCTGCTGTTGCACGCGCAACACTTGGCACTGCTACACCCTGCAAGTGCCCTGCCTATGGCATGGCAGATGCTGGCAGAGTTTTAGCCACTCACCCAGAGCAGCATCAACCCGAAGTTCTCGATGCATCCAGGCTGTTGCGCAATGCGGTTTGCGCGACGGCATCAAGTGCTTTCTCAACCAACTTGCCATCCGAGACCATACGGATCAGGTTTTGCGAGCGCAGTTTGTCGATTGTGCGCTGTGACATGGAATGCATTTTTCCACCGTGTTCTACAAACATGTAGAGTGTGCGGTGCGGGCTGGCCCAGGAAAGTCTACAACGCACCCACTGATCCGAACGGAAGATTTCCACCCAGGAACCGATAGGAATCGACTGCGCTGCTACTGTTGCGCCGGTGTCAGTTGTAGGTGATTGCGTATTCCGCGTCGTATTCTCAGCAGGTTGTACCGCCGCTTCCTCAAGGAAACCAGCGTCCGCTGCCTCCTGTTTTCCTAGCCACACGCCTGTGCTGGCACTTTCGGGACTCTCATCGGCTTCGACGGTGTGCGTCTGCGTAGTGAGTTCAGAGGGAACCGAGTCCACAGCTTGCCCGTTGGTAGTATCCCTGGATGCAGCATACAGTGCCTCCAACTCAGCGCGATCGGACTGCGACACCGGCATTGCACCAGTCGACTCAATCCCTTCAACACCAGCATCCATCGCCGTAGCTTTGGGTCGTCCGCCCTCAAGAGCAGCTTCATGCATGCCAATCAGTTGAGTGAAAAAATCCGAGATCTTCTCTGGAGGAAATTCAATCAGTTGCAAACCCTGGCGTAATTTGCTCAGCATGGCAGGAATCATCTGCACCAAGCGATTGCGATTGCGCCTGGCCACTCGCGGCTGTACGCTCCAGTACAACTCGGATACCAGCTCGTGGTACCCCTGTGGGTCTGAGCTGCCATCCGTGCACCTTAGCTGCGACTCAGCCACCGCTTGCGCCCATGGGCCACACACAAAATCCACCACAGGGAAAGGCACCTCAATACCCTCCGCGTTCGCGCGGAACTCCTGGGCCAAATACTGCGCCAGCATGTTGCGCTGCTCGGCGTGTTGCAAGGCCAGCGCTGCTTCTTCGCGGTGGGCGCGTTCGATGGCATCCTCGCGCTGCCACACCGCTTCAAGTTTGAGCATCACAGCACTTAAGGCCGTGTTTGCAGGCTCTCCACGCTGCACTTTTCTCTCAATGTCTGAAATGCATTTATCCAACGATTTGACAAACGCCTCATAGCCCGCCGCGCGCTCGTTGGCAAAGGCCAGGCTGCGGTTGATAATCTTGTCCAAAAACTGCCGGGCAGTATGCTGCTTGTCACTGAAAAATCGGATATCTGTCTGCGCAATATCCATCAGCAAAGGCTCTAAGGCTTGCAGGTGGTCGCGAACACGCGGCAGCAAACGGTCGTCCTGGATCAGGTTATCCAGCATCAGGCGAACCACCTCTTCACCCAACTGCTTGCCTAGGTTTTTATTGTCAGCCAATGCCAGCCGAGCCGCTGCCTTTTTGCGGGCAGCATCGGCCTGCGGATTTTCATCTGCCTTGCGCGCTTTGGTCTCCAGGCGCTGAACCATCGCCTCCACCTGGTTCATGTCTTGCAAGGCTACCAAGGAGGCGGGCACGGTATGCAAAAAATCTTGTGGGCGGCGCACCGCCTCACCCTCCAGCTCGCCTGCGAGCAATTTGCGCAGGCGATCGAGTGTTAGCAGGGTACGGGCTACGGAGCTGCCGACTGTCGTGGTTTTGGCCACATTGCTTTGCAACACATGACTAGGTGCTACGGCACTGGCTTCTTCAATACCGGCAGATTTAAGCCAGGCATTGATCTCGGTATACAGCTTGCGCAGCACAATACCCAGACGGCCGGCCGTAGGTGACAAAATGGCAGTCCGAATATCGACATCACCCACCTGCTCGGCAATCGCTTCACGCAGTGCACGTGCATACATGTCCGGGCGCAATGGGTTGATATCGGGCTGTACGGTTATCCAACCCAGCATTGAACTCATCAGGGCATTCAGCGTGGGTAACGCATCGTCGGTGACCTGACTGATCTCCTGCAAGGCTCGGGCAACCTCAATACTCTCATCCAAATCACCGTCTTCAAACAGCTTGAGGTCTTCAAACCGCATCAATTGGGCAGATGGTGCCGTCATGCCTGCGCCTTGATAGACGCTGGTGCGCAAACACTGCATAAAGCTGCGTTTGAGCTGGTTGCGGTTGGCCGACAGGATTTCTGCCACCGCCTGCACTGGCGGCGGAAAGCTAGGCTTGACATGCATTCCAAAGGCTTTGTCGCCCCGCCCCACCAGCCCGTCCAGCACCCTGTCCATCAAACCATCGGACTGGTCCAAGGCTGCTTCCAGACAATCACGCAGAGACACACGTACCGCGACGGGATCGTCAGATACTCCCAGCTTGTTATTGAATGCCTGTGCCATGTCTAGCGATTATTGAGCATTTTTCCAACGTACCCTAGGCCAGCGCCTTATAGCGCATGCGTTTGGGCTTGGCACCCTCTTCGCCCAGGCGCTTCTTCTTGTCGGCTTCGTACTCCTGGTAGTTGCCGTCAAAAAAGGTCCACTGGCTGTTGCCTTCGCAGGCCAGGATGTGGGTGGCGATGCGGTCCAGGAACCAGCGGTCGTGGCTGATGACCATGATGGAGCCGGGAAATTCGAGCAGCGCGTCTTCCAGCGCACGCAGGGTTTCCACGTCCAGGTCGTTGGATGGCTCGTCCAGCATCAGTACGTTACCGCCAGAGATCAAGGTTTTGGCCAGATGCAAGCGCCCGCGCTCGCCGCCTGACAGGGTGCCGACGCGCTTTTGCTGGTCACCACCGTTGAAGTTAAAGCGTCCGCAGTAGGCGCGGCTGGCCACCGTGAATTTGCCGATTTGCAGCATGTCCAGACCACCGGAAATTTCTTCCCATACGGTTTTGTCGCCAGTGAGGTTTTCGCGCGACTGCTCAACAAAGGCCATCTTGACGGTGGAGCCAATGTTGACCTCGCCGCTGTCGGGCTTCTCGGCGCCGCTGATCATGCGAAACAGCGTGGACTTGCCTGCACCGTTGGGGCCGATGATGCCGACAATCGCGCCCGCTGGCACGGTGAAGCTCAGGTTGTCGATCAGCAACCGGTCGCCAAAGGCCTTGCTCACGCCCTTGAATTCAATCACACTGGCACCCAGGCGCTCGCCCACGGGGATGAAAATTTCCTGCGTCTCGTTGCGCTGCTGGTGCTCGTAGCTGGCCAGGTCTTCAAAGCGGGCAATACGTGCCTTGCTCTTGGCTTGGCGGCCCTTGGGGTTCTGGCGAATCCACTCCATCTCTTTTTTCAGCGCCTTGGCACGCGCTTCTTCGCCTTTTTGTTCCTTCTCCAGGCGGTCGGTCTTCTGGGCTAGCCAGTCGCTGTAGTTGCCTTTGTACGGAATGCCCGAGCCCCGGTCGAGTTCCAAAATCCACTCGGCGGCGTTGTCCAGAAAGTAGCGGTCGTGGGTGATGGCCACCACCGTGCCAGAAAAGCGCAGCAGAAATTGCTCTAGCCAGTCCACCGATTCTGCGTCCAAGTGGTTGGTAGGCTCGTCCAGCAGCAGCATGTCGGGCTTGCTGAGTAGCAGGCGGCACAGTGCGACGCGGCGCTTCTCGCCACCCGACAGGTGCTTGATCATCGCGTCCCACTCGGGCAGTCGCAGCGCGTCGGCTGCAATGTCCAGCGCGCGGCCATCGTCGTCACCAGCCGCGCCAATGATGGCCTCCAGCTGGGCCTGCTCGGCGGCGAGTTTGTCAAAGTCGGCATCCTCTGCGCCGTATTCGATGTACACCTCTTCCAGCCGCGCTTTGGCGGCAATCGCCGCGCCCATGCCGCCCTCAACGGCCTGGCGTACGGTCTGCTCAGGGTCAAGCTTCGGCTCCTGCGGCAGGTAGCCAATGTTCAGCCCCGGCATCGGCGTGGCTTCGCCTTCAATCTCGGTGTCCAGCCCGGCCATGATCTTGAGCAGGGTGGACTTGCCCGAGCCATTGGTACCCAGCACACCAATTTTGGCCCCGGGGAAGAACGAAAGGCTGATGTCTTTCAAAATATGCCGTTTGGGCGGCACAATTTTGCCCACCCGGTTCATCGTAAATACGTATTGCGCCATAGCGATTCAATTTTCCAAAAACAGATCTAGCTGGGTCAGAACGCCCAGTGAGCCTTTGATTGTCCCCGATAAGTGGCTTATCTTAGCGAAAATGCCCTTCGTGAACAGCAAATTGGCTCTGGATGGGGCTTGTGGGCTGGTTTTCTTGGTTTTGTGGCGGCTTTTGGCTGTCTTTGTTGTGCTTTTTGGGGGGGCGATGAACTGTAACCTGATTACGTGGTTACTCTCCAAAGTGACGAGGTAAGTCTTGTACGGGAGCAGGCCGCAGGCCGGGGGACAGCCGCGGAGCCCGTCCACACCAAGTGCCAGAGCGTGCACAGGACTGGCGTCAGGCGCTAGCCAACAACGTTTGCGCCTTCTCAAGGTCGTGCAGCGTATCAATATCCGTCACACAGCCCACATCAGTTACTATTATTTCAGTAGCTGCTTGCGCCCTAAATAATTGGGCTGCACCCTTATTTCCTTGTAAATTCATCAGTTGCGCAGCGCACGCACGGCCAAAACCTACGGGATGACCGCGTTGACCTTGAAGCACAGGGTAGACCAAGGATGACTGCTGCAAAGCCTGTGCAACGGCAAGCAAAGTAGTGCTCTGGATCAACGGCAAATCTGCGGGCAAGATCAACCACCCGTGGGCATCTGGCGTGGCGCGCACGGCTGCGGCGATGCTGTCGCCCATGCCTGGATGGCCTGCGTCCTCTATGTGAAATGGCAGGCCGCTCGCGCGTACGGCATCTAGCGTCCAGTCGATGATTTTTTTGCCACCCAAAAGGGCTTGCAGTTTGTGTACTTTGCCGCCGGATGCAATAAAGCGCTCGCCCCGGCCAGAGGCCAGTACGATGACCGTTGGGTGGGTTGCGGAAGTTGTCACTACGGAGAGGTCACTACCGCAGAGCGCTTAAGCGGGCAACTCGCAGCCTTGGGGCATATCTGCGCCGACGTGCACGGCGTTTTTTACTTGCACGATTTGCGCGATGACCGACACCGCGATCTCAGCCGGGGTTTTGGCACCGATGCGCAGGCCTACCGGGCCATGCAGACGGGCCAGCTCGGCATCCTGCAATTCAAAATGCTCCTTTAAACGGGCTTTGCGCGTTTCGGTATTGCGCTGGGAGCCCAGCGCTCCGACATAAAACGCGTCTGAGCGTAGCGCCTCCATCAGCGCCATGTCGTCCAGCTTCGGGTCGTGCGTGAGGGCGACGATGGCGGTATGCGCGTCGGCTTTCAACTCGCGCACCACGTCATCGGGCATGCCTAATACGCGGGTCACGCCGTCCATCTGCAGGGTAGCGGCGTATTCTTCACGCGGGTCACACACCAGTACTTCAAAGTCGAGCATGCTGGCCATTTGCGCTACGGCTTGGCTCAGTTGACCGGCACCGATGAGCAGCAAACGCCATTTGGGGCCGAAGGTGGTTTTGAGGGTCAGGCCGTCAAAGGCAAAGGTGTCGCCGCGCTGGGCGGCGCTCAGGCGCACAGTGCCGCTGGCCAGCGTCAGGGTGCGCGCCACCAGCTCGTGCGCGCTGGTGCGCTCCAGCAGCTCTTGCACCCAGGCAGTCTCCAGCAATGGCTCTTGCACCAGGCGCAGGCTGCCGCCGCAGGGAATGCCAAAACGCGCGGCCTCGGCCTTGGTCACGCCGTAGGCAATCATGGACGGTTTGTCGTTACTGCCATCCGAGATATGGTCGCCGCGCTTGATGCGGGCAATCAAATCGTCCTCCACACAGCCACCCGAGACCGAGCCGCTGACCACGCCGTCATCGCGCACGGCCAGCAGCGCGCCGGGTGGGCGTGGAGCGCTGCCCCAAGTCTCCACCACGGTGACAAGGGTGCAGGCATGCCCCGAGCGTTTCCAGCTCAGGGCATCTTGCAATACGCGCAGATCCAGGCTTTCCATCGTGCTATCTCTTGTGAAGCTAGGCCACTAATTTACACCGTTTGCGGAAACGGCAGGCTGCGAATGCGCTTGCCCGACAGCTTGGCAATGGCATTGGCCACTGCGGGGGCAATGGGCGGCAAACCGGCCTCACCGATGCCGCCGGGCGGGTTATCCGTGGGCATGACTTTGACGACCACCTCGGGGGTTTGCCCAGCGCGCAGCAGGTTGTAGGCCCCCAGGTTTTTCTCCTGCGCCTCACCGGCCTTGTAGCTGAGTTTTTCACCCAGCGCGGCGGACAGGCCAAAAATGGCGCTGCCTTCGATTTGCGTCTGGATATTGCGCGGGGTGAGCGCATGGCCGCAGTCCACTGCGGCCCAGATGGTATGCACCACCGGGCGGCCTTGCACCAGGGACACCTCGGCCACCATGGCGATAAAGCTGTTCCAGGTGTCCGAGAAGGCCAGGCCCAGGGCGCGGCCACCCGTGCGGGCACGCGACCACTGCGCCATTTGCGCCGCCTCGCGCAGCACGGCTTGCGCACGCGGTGATTTTTGCGTGAGGTTCAAGCGCATTTGCAAAGGGTCCTGGTTGGTGGCCACCGCCACCTCGTCCAGCAGGGTTTCAATCGAGAACTTCAAATAGCCCGGCCCCACACCGCGCCAGAAGCTGCACGCAATACCGCGATCTTCCAGGCACTGCTGCACCAAATGACCGGGGATGTCGTACACACCCTCAGAGCCTTCCATGACCGGCGCGTCTTTGTTGCCACCCGCCTTGAATGGCCCTGGCAACACGCGCGCGTAGATGCCCTCAGAGGTCACGCGGTGTTGCAAGCCCACCAGCTTGCCTTGGGCATCCACGGCAGCAATCAAATGCTGCGCTGTGAGGGGCCGTGGCTTGGAGCGCTGCATGTCGTCTTCGCGGCTCCAGATCATTTGCACCGGCACGCCGGGCACGGCCTTGGCGATCAACGCTGCTTCTACGGCGTATTCGGCCTCTACGCGGCGGCCATAGCCACCGCCCAGCAGGGTGATGTTGACCTTGATGTTCTCGGGTTTGAAGCCGCCCACCGCCGCCACGCCACCCACCACAAAACCAATGGTTTGCGAGGGCACCCACAGCTCAATCTTGTCGCCATCGACCTTGGCCGTGCAGTTCATCGGCTCCAGCGTGAACTGGGCGACATGCTCGCTGGTGTAGGAAGCTTTGAACACCCGCGCGCCCGCAGCAATCTCTTTGGCCGCATCGCCATGGCTATGGAAGGTCACGCCCGCATCGGTCAGATTCTCCGCACGGGCGGTGAATTCCTTGATGGCCGTGTCAGAGTTGTAGCTGCGCGCCTTGGCGGTTTTGCTCCACTCCACCTTGAGCAGATCACGCGCTTTGCGCGCGGTAAAGAACGAGTCAGCCACCACGGCCACGCCACTTGGCAGAGGCACCACGGCCTTGACACCAGCCACCGCTTTGGCGGCTGCGTCGTCAATCTTTTCAGGCTTTTCCCCCTGCACGGGCGCGGCCATGACGGCCGCGTACTGCATGCCGGGCAGGCGCACGTCCAGCCCATAGATGGCACTGCCATTGGTTTTGGCAGCTACGTCCACGCGCGGCACATCCTTGCCCACCAGTTTGAACTGGGACATGGGTTTGAGCATGGCGGCATCCACCTTGGGCAGCTCGGCGGGCGCTTGCGCCACCTTGGCCACGTCGCCGTAGGTCATGCTGCGGTTGCTGGCGCGGTGGGCCAAGAGGCTATTCTCTGCGGTGATCTGGTCAGCCGGAACGCCCCAGACCTTGGCAGCCGCGTCGATCATCACCAGCTTGGCTTGCAAGCCCGCCAGGCGCAGCGGCTGGTAGTAGCCCTGCACCGTGCGCGAAGCCCCGGTGAGCATACCGCCGCCAAACTTGGGGTTGCCAAAACGTTTAGGGTCGGGCGGAGCCTGCACCACCTTGACGCGGTTCCAGTCCAGTTCCATGTTCTCGGCCAGCACCATGGGCAGCGCGGTCATGGTGCCCTGGCCCATTTCAGCGGCGGCGGAGTAAATGGTGGCGGTGTTGTCCGCCGCGATGCTGACCCAGGCCACGGGCGAGAACGCGCCTGCCTGGGCAGTAGCCGCCGTGGGTGCCAAAGCACCAAAACTCACGCCAATGGCGGCGCTGCCGGTGCCCACCACAAAGCTGCGGCGGGAGATAGATGGAAGGGAAGATAGGTTGTTATTCATGCTGTGCGCTCCTATACGGCCAGGGCTTTTTGTGCGCGCACCACAGAGGCGGCAATCTGGTTATAGGTCGCGCAGCGGCACACGTTGCCGCTCATGCGCTCCAATACCTGCTCACGCGACAGTGGGCCGCGCGCCTCTTTCAACACACCCACCGCCGCCATGATCTGGCCCGACTGGCAATAGCCGCACTGGGGTGCCTGCTCGGCAATCCACGCGGCCTGCAAGGCTTTCCCTTCCTGGGTTTGAGAAATGGCTTCCACCGTGGTCACCTGCGCACCTGCTACCGCTGCAAGGGGCAGCACGCAGGCGCGGGTGGGCGTGCCATTTAAATGCACCGTGCAGGCACCGCACTGGGCAATGCCGCAGCCGTATTTGGTGCCCGTCAAGTTGAAGTCTTCGCGCAGCACCCATAGCAGGGGTTTGTCGGTGGGGGCGCTGGTGGTCACGGCTTTGCCGTTGAGGGTGAAACTGGTCATGTCGTCTCCGGTCGCAGAAGGGATGTTATGGACGCATCAGTGTAAGCCTTCAGTCTCGGTCAACCATAGGGGCTTTTGCTAGGGTTTACACTTGTAGTCCCATGCATGACACACTGCCCATAGCCAACCTTCGCAAAAGCTACAAACGCGGCGAGTTGGTAGAGAACACGGCCCCGACCGATCCGTTGGATCAATTTGGCCTATGGCTCAATGAAGCCATTGCCGCCCAAGTGCCAGAGCCCAATGCCATGACGCTAGCCACCGTGGGTAGCAACTTGCGCCCCTCAACGCGCATAGTGCTGATCAAGGGCTTCGACGCGCGCGGCATCGTCTGGTACACCAATTACGACAGCCGCAAAGGTCAGGAGCTGGCGGGCAACCCGTATGCGGCGCTACAGTTTCACTGGGTGGAGCTGGAGCGCGTGGTGCGCATCGAAGGGCTGGTAGAGAAAGTCTCGCCCCAGGAAAGCGATGACTATTTTCACAGCCGACCGCTGGACAGCCGCATCGGTGCCTGGGCCTCGCCGCAGTCGCAGGTGATTTCGGGCCGGACGGTATTGCTGGCCAATGCTGCCAGGTACAGCGCACAGTTTTTGCTGCGCCCACCGCGCCCACCGCACTGGGGCGGCTACCGGCTGGTGCCGGACACCTGGCAGTTTTGGCAGGGGCGCACCAGCCGCTTGCATGACCGATTGCGTTACACGCTGGGTGCTGATGGGACCTGGCTGCGCGAGCGCCTGGCACCCTGAACCATTCAGCCGCTTTGTGCAATGGCCGCCCGCACGGCGGATAATTGCCTGCGCGAGACCAGCAGTGCTTCCTCCACACCATGCAGGCGCACGGCCCAGCCTTCTATTTCAACTGCCGCATCACCGGGCGGCTCGTCAGGCTCGCGGTCTGCGCTGCGTTCCACATAGCGCTCCAGCGCTCGCATAGCGCGCTTGGCTACCAAGGCATTGCGGTGGATGCGCAAAAAATACTCGCCATAGCGGCCTTCCAGCTCATTGAGTGCGCCGTCCAGGATGTAGCTCTTTTGCGCCGTGCGCACTGTCACATACTTGAGTTCCGCCTTGAAATACAGCACCTCGCCCAAGGGCACCCGTTCGCTACGGCCACGATCCTGGATCAATAGAGTTTCATGCATTAAATCATCTTGTAGTCCTTGATTTATGGACATAAGTAGCTCTTTTTTTTGTAGCGCTTTGGCAAGCGCCTTTTCCAGCCGCTCCATCCGCACAGGTTTGGTAAGGTAGTCCAGTACATCCAGATCAAACGCCGCTACGGCATGCTCAGCATGCGCGGTGACAAAAATAATACCCAGCTCGGAGCGAATGCTGCGCAGCTCGCGCGCTAGCTGCATGCCATCTGCGCCGGGCATATGGATGTCCAGCAGCACAACATCACACGCTGTGCTGCGCAGCAGCGACATGGCCTGCATGGCATCGCTGGCCTCACCCGCCACGCTGCAAGGCGGTTGCCTGCAATCGGCCAGCAAGGTACGCATGCGGGCACGGGCCAGTGCTTCGTCATCCACAATCAAAACCGCCAGCATGCTCATGCGGGCACCTCCATGCGTACCTGGTAAACGTCGTCCATCAAGGTCGCGCGAAAGGTCGTCTCTACATCGTGCAGCAAACGCAGGCGCTCATACACATTGCGCAGCGCCACGCCATTGCCGCCCTGGCCGTGGCCCGCTGGCACCGTGTTGGTCACCTTGACCACTACGGTGGTGCCGCGCTTTTCGGTGCTGATTTTGATATCTGCCCCGCGCGCGCTGGGCTCCACCCCATGCTTGACGGCGTTTTCTACCAAGGGCTGGAGCACCAGAGGCGGCACCAGGGCGGCATTGGCCGCCTCGTCAATCACCCACTGCACCCGCAAGCGCTCACCAAATCGCACTTGCTCAATGTCCAGGTAACGCTGGGCCAAGGCGATCTCCTGTCCCAGGCTGACGGCATCGCCCCGGTCTACCAGGGCACTGCGAAACAGCTCGCTCAGGTCTTCCAGCACCGCCTCGGCACGTGCGGGCTCCGCGCGCACCAGGGCGATGGCACTATTGAGCGTGTTGAACAAAAAGTGCGGACGGATACGCGACTGCAGCTCGGCCAAGCGGGCGTTGGCACTGGCCGGTGCCCGGCCCGCCGCCCGTGCCACCAAGGCGGCCACCATGATGGCAGCAAACAGCGCCCCGGTGGCGGCGCTGGCCAACCACGGCGCATCGGGTGCGAAGCCCATAAACGACATCAGACCACAGCCATACAAGCCCGCCATCACCCCCAGTCCGACCCCAGCCACCCATTGCCCGGTGCGGGGCAGGCGCTGCAAGGGCTTTTTGAGAGCGCAGGCGGCAATCAACCACACCAGGGTAGCGGGTAAAGCCGCCCCCGTAATCAAGGCCAGGCGCACGAGCCAGTCTCTCGGCGTGGCCGCGCCAAACATCACCCCCACGGCCAGCACACCCTGCACAAACAGCACGGTGCGCAATACCACGCCCACCCGGCAGGCATCAAAAATCAGCACCGGGGCGACAATTGCGGGCAACTGCGAGAGCGGCAAAAAGGCCTGCGCATCTAACCTCGCTGCTGGTGCTGCCGAGTCAAAATGCGAGGTGCCAAAACGGGTTTGCATGGTCAAAGTTAGAATCTATTGCTTATAGCTATGCGTTGCAACAGAGTATGCCAGTCTTGTACCCCCGCGTCACCCCACACTTATGAACCAATTCGATAAAAAATCCCAGGCCTGGTCGGCGCTGTTCTCGGAACCCATGAGCGACCTCGTCAAGCGCTACACCTCCAGCGTGTTTTTTGACAAGCGCCTATGGGATGCCGACATCACCGGCTCGCTCGCCCATGCCGAGATGCTGGCGGCGCAAAAGATCATCACTGCGGCCGACCACGCCAGCATACAAAAAGGCATGGCACAGATCCGTAGCGAGATTGAGGCGGGCGGCTTTGAATGGAAGCTCGATCTGGAAGACGTGCACCTGAACATCGAGTCGCGCCTGATCAGCCTGGTGGGCGACGCAGGCAAACGCCTGCACACCGGCCGCAGCCGCAACGACCAGGTAGCCACCGACGTGCGCCTGTGGTTGCGTGGCGAGATCGACCTGATCGGTGCTTTGCTGACCGATCTGCAAAAAGCCTTACTTGAAGTAGCCGAAAAAAACGTGGAGGTGATCCTGCCTGGCTTTACCCATCTACAAGTAGCCCAGCCGGTCAGCTTTGGCCACCACATGCTGGCCTATGTGGAAATGTTTGCCCGCGATGCCGAGCGCATGCACGACGTGCGCAAACGCGTCAACCGCCTGCCGCTGGGAAGCGCCGCGCTGGCTGGCACCAGCTACCCGCTAGACCGCGAGCGTGTCGCCAAAACTTTAGGCATGATGGACGAGCAAGGCAAACCGCAAGTCTGTCAAAACTCACTGGATGCAGTAAGCGACCGCGACTTCGCCATCGAATTCACCGCCGCCGCGTCGCTGGCCATGGTGCACATCAGCCGCCTGTCTGAGGAGTTGATTTTGTGGATGAGCCAGAACTTTGGCTTCATCAAAATTGCCGACCGCTTCACCACCGGCAGCTCCATCATGCCGCAGAAAAAGAACCCCGACGTGCCCGAGCTGGCACGCGGAAAAACCGGCCGTGTGGTCGGCCACCTGATGGGTCTGATCACCCTGATGAAAGGCCAGCCGCTGGCCTACAACAAAGACAACCAGGAAGACAAAGAGCCGCTGTTTGACACGGTGGATACGCTGAAAGACACGCTGCGCATCTTTGCCGAAATGGTCGGCGGCCAATTGAACGCCGCCACAGGCCGAAAAGAAGGCGGCATCACGGTGAATGCGCAAGCCATGGAGCAAGCCGCGCTCAAAGGCTACGCCACGGCCACTGACTTGGCCGACTACCTGGTGAAAAAAGGCCTGCCCTTTCGCGATGCGCACGAGACGGTAGCGCATGCGGTCAAAGCGGCTATCTCCCACAACTGCGATCTATCCGAACTGCCACTGGCAGTATTGCAGGGCTTTAACCCCAGCATTGAAAAAGATGTGTACCAAGGCTTAAGTCTGCGCGGCTCGCTCAACGCCCGCAACACCCTGGGCGGCACGGCACCTGCGCAGGTGCGGGCGCAGGTCGCACGGCATAGAGTACGCCTGGCATGAGGCAATTAGCGCAGGGCCTTAGTACTCGGTGTATTGGCAGTTGTTAACTACGACCATCTTGCGCATAAGCAGCCCAACTACACTGTTTTATCGAAGTGATTGCATACGCTGTGCAGGCAGCGTTAAAACAAAAGTGGAACCTTTGCCCAACTCACTGTCGATCTGCAAGCCGCCCCCGTGGCGCTGTGCGATATGTTTAACGATGGCCAAACCTAGTCCGGTGCCACCAGTATCGCGCGAGCGGCTGCGGTCTACGCGGTAAAAGCGCTCGGTCAATCGTGGCAGGTGTTCGGGCGCGATGCCGGGGCCGGTGTCGGTCACGCGCAATTGGCCGCGCCCATCTTGCAGCAGCGTCCACAGCACGTCTACCCGGCCGCCAGGAGGGGTGTAGCGAACGGCATTGTTGACCAGGTTGCCCATGGCGCTGTGCAACTCGTTGGCCGCACCTAGCAGCACCGTTTCGGCACTGGCATCATCCGCAAAACCAAAGCTCAGGCGCAGCGGCTGGGCAGCACTGTTGGCGTTAGCCTGCATCAAGGCTTGGGCATCTTGTTCGCATTTATCAAACAGGCTTTGCACTGTCACGCGCTCATCCATGCTTGGCAGCGGGTTGCCCTCCAGGCGCGACAGAGTGAGCAAGTCGCTCACCAGCGCTTGCATGCGCTGGGACTGCTGGGCCATCAGGCCCAGGTAGCGGATGCGCTGGGCTTCGTCCAGCGGCAAATTTTGCAGCGTCTCGACAAAGCCGCTCAGCACGGTGAGGGGGGTGCGGATTTCATGCGACACATTGGCTACAAAGTCGCGTCGCTGCGCCTCGGCCTGCTCTATCGCCGTCACGTCTCGGGTCAGCATCAACTTGCGGCCTTCGCCATAGGGGTGCAATTGGGCCGAAATATTGACGGGCCGCTTGGCGCTGCTGTTCACACCTGTAAAGGCAACTTCGTGTTCAAAATTGGCCGCGCTGAGGTAGGCTGCAAAATCGGGTTGGCGCACCAGGTTGCCAATGTGCTGCAACAAATCGCGCTGCGGGTCCAGGCCTAGTTGCTGCGCGGCAATGTGGTTACACCACTCGATGCGGTTGAGCGGATCGAGCAGCAGCACCCCAATCGGCGAGGCCTGGATAGCCGCCAAAAAATCCGTCAAGCGTTGATCGCTAGCCGCTTGCTGCTGTCCATGCGTGCGCTGCATGCGGCGCACACGCTCTAGCAGGCTGCCCCACCAACCCGACATGGCAGGCGTATCTGTGCCCGACTGCGCTACGCGTAGCGCAGCATCAAAGCTTTGCGCGTGCCAGCCGTCCCACAGCAGCGCAAGCACCGCACCCGCTACAGCTCCCCAGGGCGCATTTTCAAAGCCAATAATACCGTAAACGCTTATATATCCAGCGCAAGCGGCTATGCTAAATAGAGCAAACCTAAGCAACATGGAGAGCTGTCGCGGTCATGCGGCACGGCTAGCAGCAGGTGCTGGCGCAGTGGTCGTAATGCGGTAACCCGCGCCACGCACCGTCTCCACCATACTGCCTGCTTCACCTAAAGCCTCGCGCAAGCGCTTCACGTGGACATCCACCGTGCGCTCCTCAATAAACACATGGTCGCCCCAGATTTTGTCCAGCAACTGGGTACGGTTGTGCACCCGCTCGGGATAGGTCATCAAATAATTGAGCAATTTAAATTCTGTGGGGCCTAGCCTCAGCTCTGCGCCTTGGTAGGCCACGCGGTGGGTCGCACCGTCCAAACTCAAAGCGCCGATCAAGAGCTGCCCAGACACTTGCTCGGGCGCGCGGCGGCGCAGCACGGCGCGGATGCGCGCCATCAGCTCTTGGGTAGAAAATGGCTTGGTAATGTAGTCGTCCGCCCCTGCGTCCAAGCCCTGAATTTTTTCCGGCTCGTCGCTGCGCGCTGTCAGCATCAAAATGGGCACGGGCTTGGTGCGCTCGTTGCTGCGCCATTTGCGTGCCAAGCTCAGGCCCGTGGCACCGGGCAACATCCAGTCCAGCAATATCACATCTGGCAACACGGCATCCAGCTCGCGCTGGGCTTGCTCACCATCGCCTGCGATGATGGGCTCAAAGCCGTGGTGGCGCAGGTTGATGGCAATCAGCTCGGCAATGGCGGGCTCGTCCTCGACGATCAGTACGCGGGAGTGCTTCATCTAGCCCACCGCCGATTCAATGTCTTCCATCGAGCTGTGCCGCACGTCAGCCCCTTTGACCACATAGATGATTGACTCGGCGATGTTCTTGGCATGGTCGCCTATTCGCTCTATGGCCTTGGCTACAAACAGCAGGTCCAGGCTGGGCGAGATCATGCGCGGGTCTTCCATCATATAGGTCACCAGCTTGCGCACAAAGCCACCAAACTCGCGGTCGATCAAGTCGTCTTCTTTCAAGATATCTACTGCGGCCTGCGTGTCCAGCCGGGCAAATGCATCCAGCGATTTGCGCAGCAGGCCCGAGGCCAACTCAACCGCCAAATGCAGCTCGCTTACGGGTAAAGAGCGCGACAGCCCACTGGCGATCATGTTTTTCACCATCCGTGCAATCTTCTGTGCTTCGTCACCGGCGCGTTCTAAATTGGCCGTCATGCGCGCGATCGCCATCAGCAAACGCAGGTCACGTGCGGTGGGCTGCCTGCGGCCGATGATGGAGCTGATCTCGCGGTCGATCTGCACTTCCATGGCGTTAACCCGCTCTTCAGCGTGTATGACGCGATCCGCGATGTCATTGTTAAACGTCGTTAACGCATCAATCGCGCTGCGGGTTTGCGACTCCACCAGGCCCGCCATTTCCATCATGCGCGCGGTGACGGCATTGAGGTCAGCATCGAATTGGGTAGAAAGATGTTTGTCTGTCATGGTATTTCCTAGGGGGCAGCACGCAACTAACAGTTAACCAAAACGCCCGGTAATATAGTCTTCGGTTTCTTGGCGTTTGGGTTTAAAGAAAATTTGCTCGGTCTCGCCAAACTCCATCAAATCGCCTAAATACATGTACGCCGTGTAGTTGCTGCAGCGCGCGGCCTGCTGCATGTTGTGGGTGACGATGACTACCGTGTAATCACTCTTGAGCTCGGTAATCAGTTCTTCAATTTTGGCCGTAGAAATCGGGTCGAGCGCCGAGCACGGCTCATCCAGCAGCAACACCTCGGGCTTGATGGCGATGCCGCGCGCAATACACAAGCGCTGCTGCTGCCCACCCGACAGGCCTGCGCCACTTTGGCCGAGCTTGTCTTTGACCTCATTCCACAGGGCCGCTTTGCGCAGCGCCCACTCTACCCGGTCGTCCATATCACTGGCGTTTAGATTCTCAAACAACTTCACCCCAAAAGCGATGTTGTCGTAGATAGACATGGGAAACGGTGTGGGCTTTTGAAAGACCATGCCGACCTTGGCTCGGATCAGCGCAACATCGGTTTTGCTGGTAAGCAGGTTTTCGCCATCCAGCACGATTTCACCGGTCGCGCGCTGCTCGGGGTACAGCTCAAACATCCGGTTAAAGGTGCGCAGCAAGGTCGATTTACCGCAACCTGAGGGGCCAATAAACGCCGTGACCTTGTTTTGCGGAATCGTCAAGTTGATGTTTTTTAGTGCCTGAAACTTGCCGTAGTAAAAGTTTAAGTCGTTCACAATCAATTTGGGAATTTCCGCAGCTTGCATGGTTTGGTTGTCCATTTAATTTTTATTCCTTGTCAATACACGTGCCAAAATATTCAGGCCCAACACTGCCAGCGTAATGATGAGCACACCCGCCCAGGCCAAGTTTTGCCAGTTTTCATAGGGACTCATGGCAAACTTGAATATCGTCACTGGCAGGCTGGCCATCGGTTCACCCAGGTTAGTGGTCCAAAACTGGTTGCTTAATGCGGTGAACAGCAAAGGCGCAGTCTCGCCCGCAATCCGCGCCACGGCCAATAAAATGCCCGTAAGCACACCGGCACGCGAGGCCCGCAGAGTAATGCCCATAATCACCTTCCACTTGGGCGCGCCCAATGCGTAGGCCGCCTCGCGCAGGCCTGAGGGCACCAAGGCCAGCATATTCTCGGTGGTGCGAATCACCACCGGAATAACAATCAAAGCCAAGGCCAGTACACCCGCCGCGCCGCTAAACGACTTGAAGCGCGTAACCACCACTGCATACACAAACAAACCAATCACAATGCTAGGCGCAGACAACAAAATGTCATTTACAAAACGTGTGATGGCGGCCAGGCGGCGCTGGCTGTTGTACTCCGCCAGATACACGCCCGCCATGATGCCTATGGGAGTACCAATGCAGGTAGCCAGCGACACCATTAAAAATGAACCCCAAAGGGCGTTGGCCAGCCCTCCCGCTTCGTTGGGCGGTGGGGTCATTTGTGTGAACGTAGCTACGGCCAAGCCTGTAAACCCCAGGCGAATGGTTTCCCACAAAATCCAGGCTAACCAAAACAGGCCAAAGGCCATAGCAGCCATCGACAAAGTAAGTGCGACGCGATTGGTAAATTTGCGCATGGCAAATTTAGCCTGTCTGCTGCTTTGTGTATCCTGCGCCGCGACAGCATTGGATGTGGGCGGGTTCAGCACAGCGCTCATGACTTAGTTCCTTCAGATTTTTTAAGCTGACTTAAAAATACCTTGGACAAAGTTAGCACCACAAAGGTGATAAAGAACAATACCAGTCCCAAATAGATCAGCGATGCCTGGTGCAGGCCCTCACCTGCTTCGGCAAACTCATTGGCCAAGGCTGACGTAATGCTGTTGGCCGCCTGAAATACGCTAAGCGAATCGAGCTGGTTCATATTGCCAATCACAAAGGTGACGGCCATGGTCTCGCCAATGGCACGGCCCAGCCCGAGCATGATGCCGCCCACCACACCCGCCTTGGTATAGGGCAGCACCACCTTCCACATCACCTCCCAGGTGGTAGAACCCAAGCCATAGGCAGACTCTTTCAGCAAAGCCGGAGTCACCTCAAACACATCACGCATGACCGAAGCGATGAAGGGAATAATCATGATGGCCAGAATGATGCCCGCGCTCAAAATACCAATGCCCACAGGGGGGCCGGACACCAGCGCGCCGATATACGGCACACCGCTAAACGCTGTTTGCAAGGGCTGTTGCACGTAGGTGGCGAGGATGGGGCCAAACACCAAAAGACCCCACATGCCGTAGACAATTGACGGCACAGCAGCCAGTAATTCAATCGCCGTCCCCAAAGGGCGACGCAACCAAGCAGGGGACAGTTCCGTCAAGAAGAGTGCGATACCAAAACTCACTGGCACTGCGATCAACAAGGCGATGAACGATGTTGCCAGCGTGCCATAAATCATCACCAAGCCCACCATAGTCGTTTTGCACCGGGTCCCACACGCTACGGGTCAGAAAGCTGAATCCGTATTTTTCAATGGCTGGCCAAGCGCTGATCACTAGCGACACAATGATACCTGCCAGAAGCGCCAAGGTGAGCAGGGCCGCGCCCTGCGCAGCCCATGCAAAAACACGGTCCAAGCTTATCCACGCACTTTTTTTTGAACTCACAGCTTGCATAGTGGTGTACTTAGATTGGCTTTTGCATGGTGGTTTAGCGGTCGATTATTTGAAGGCTACTGGCTTGCCAGAAGCATCCTTGATATCGGCCCAAGCTTTTTCAATCGCTGATTTGGTGTTATCAGGCATTGGGACGTAGTCCAAATCGTCTGCCATTTTTCCGCCATTGGCATAGGCCCAGGCAAAAAATTTCAGTGCTGCAGTCGCGTTAGCAGGTTTGTCTTGTGTTTTTTGCATCAAGATAAACGTGGCGCCACTGATTGGCCAGGCATCTTTACCTGGTTGGCTGGTCAAGATTTGATAAAAGCTTTTGTTCCAGTCGGCACCAGCCGCTGCCGCTTTAAATGCTACTTCGTTAGGTGACACGTAGTTGCCATCGGTGTTTTGCATTTGCGCAAAAGTCATTTTGTTCTGCTTGACGTAGGCATATTCCACGTAGCCAATCGAGTTGGGCAAACGGTTCACAAATGCCGCCACGCCTTCGTTGCCCTTACCACCAGCACCCGTAGGCCAGTTCACTGCGGTGCCCTCACCTACTTTGCTCTTCCAGTCTGCGTTCACCTTGGAGAGGTAGTTGGTAAAAATAAAACTGGTGCCAGAACCATCCGCACGGCGCACTACTGCAATGGCAGCATCGGTGAGCGGCAGGGTCGGGTTCAATGCCTTGATGGCTGCATCGTTCCATTTGGTGATCTTGCCCAAGAAGATATCTCCCAATACTTGTCCATTGAGTTTCAGTTGTCCGGGGGCTATACCTTTGACGTTGATCACCGGCACCACACCACCAATGACGGTAAGGAACTGCACCAGATTCTTGGTTTTGAGTTCATCGTCTTTCAAGGGCATGTCAGTCGCGCCAAACTCCACGGTTTTCGCCTCAATCTGGCGAATGCCAGCGCCTGAGCCTACTGACTGGTAGTTGATTTTTACACCTGTGCTTTTGTTGTATTCAGAAGCCCACTTAGAGTACAAAGGCGCAGGAAAGGTAGCCCCTGCACCAGTAACGTCCTGGGCGTACCCCGTTGACGCTACAAAAAGACCGAAGGCACTTACTAACAATAATTTCATCGCAACTTGTTTCATACATTCACCTTGTTAAAAAATACAGCCATGCGGCCGGGTTGGTATGCACTGAATGTAGACGTCTATTGTGACAAGCATATGACATCACGTCTTTATTTGGAGGTGATTTTGTCATTTTTATGTCATATTTTCGTCATCAACATGTCACGTAGCTTGTTTAGAGTTGCGCTGTTTTCAATCTTTTTCCATCTTTTGCTCCAATCACTCTACTGAGGCTATCCATGACTACTCTACGCATCGCATTCCGTCCTGCATTGTCGGCACTCGCCGTCAGCAGTCTGCTGCTTTTGACCGCCTGCGCCAGCATGCAAGCAACCCAGCCTGTCGCGACGACCATAGCTGGGAAACCCGAGTTGAGCACCTTGAGCGGCCTGATCAGCAAAGCCAACTTGGCCACCACCCTCAATGGCGCAGGCAGCATTACTGTGTTTGCACCCAGCAATGAGGCTTTTAAAGCGGTGCCAGCCAAGACGATGGATGAGCTAGCCGCAAACCCAGCGCGCTTAACCGAAGTGCTGACTTACCACGTGCTGGCCACCAAAGCCATGGCACAGGATGTCAAAGATGGCCCGGCAAAAACGCTGCATGGCGGCAATTTAGCCCTGGCCAAGGCCGGTACCTTTGTTACGGTAGAGGATGCCATAGTGCAAACAGCAGATATCGGTGCCACCAATGGCGTCGTGCATATCGTTGACCGTGTGCTCATACCACCCGTACGCAAGTAGTATTTCGCCAATCAATTCTATTGATAAACCCTTAAAATATTGGGTTTTCAGCTATGAATAATATAGTAAATAAAATTCTGCAAACGACAAGAAAGCTGTGGTTGGAAGACAAGGCGTTGGACAAAGCAGCAGAGGTAAGTCGTCGGCAATTTATAGGCACAGGACGGCGCTTGACCCTGCTGCTGCCTGTAGCGCTACCGCCCATAGCGCTACACGTTAATGCTGCGCAGTCGCAAACTCAACCCACCCGCCTCGCAGCCCAGAACGCTATCACCGTGGCGCAACTGGTTGATATTTCAACCACTCAGCAAGACGTTGCCAAGGATTTTCTCATTGGCAGCCGCGCAGCCTGGCAAGACATCAACGCGCGCGGCGGTATCAGGGGTCGCCCGGTCTCGCATTGGGTGTTAGAGACTGACGGTAGCGAGTCAGGTGCAAAAATGGCCTGGGAGCAGGCACGGGATAACCCGGCATGCATCGCGCTGTCTGGTACAGCGGCAGACCCGCTGACCAATCAACTCAACACCTTCCTGCGCGCCGACAAAGCCGATATAGCGCACGTAGCACCTTGGCAACAAAACGCAAGCGTCGAACTCGATGCCAACACTTTCACCATTTTTTCCTCGCGTGACGAGCAGATCGCACATGCGCTTAAATTTTTATCGACTCTACGTGCCACCAGCTTGGGCGTGGTTTTTGCATCTAAATTGGTGCGCCAGCAAAATATTGCCGATGTGCAGCACATCGCCCAAAAATCAGGGTTGACTCTGCAAGAGCAGGCCTTGACCAGCAGCCTGCTGGAAGCAGGGCAAAATATCAGCGCCGGTTCGGCTGCCGTCATTTTGTTTATTGGCGGCACCCCCGAACTTGCGCAATTTACCCGAGGCCTGGAACAGCAAGCCCGCTTGCGCTATGTACTGGCATTGGCTGATGTCAATTTGCAGACCTTGCAACAAATGGGTGCGGCCAAAAGTACCCCCATCATCGTCACCCAAGCGGTGCCACTGGTTAATTCTGCCCTCCCCATCGTGCGCAGCTACCGGCAGGTGCTGGCAAAACTCTACGATGAGCCGCCCACACCTCTTGGCCTGGCCGGGTTTATTGCGGCCAGGTATACCCATGAGGTCATTCAAGGTATTGAAGGCCAGATCACGCGCGCTACCGTCTTGCAGGCCTTTAACCGACGTCAGAACTTTGACGTCGGTGGCTATCGCGTAGCCTACACGGCACAAAAACGCGGCTCAGCATATGTCACGCAAAGCATGCTGGGTGCCGATGGCAGAGTAATTGGTTAAATTTTCAATCAATTATTCAAAGTACATGCGTGGAATCACGCGCGGATATCCGCAATGCTATGCTTGGCATATTCCATGATAAGCCAAAATGCAAAACGGTACTCTTCTCGCAGCCATTGACCTTGGCTCCAATAGTTTCAGGTTAGAAATTGGTCGCCTTGATCACGGCCATGTGCAGCGGGTTGAGTACCTCAAAGAGACGGTACGGCAAGGCAATGGCCTGGACAGCGAGCGCAATTTGACAGCCGAGGCGATGCAGCGCGGATGGGACTGCCTCGCTCGTTTTTCCGAGCGCTTAGGTGGATTTAAGCGCGGCCAGGTACGTGCAGTCGCTACGCAGACGCTGCGTGAGGCACGCAACCGCGATGATTTTCTCAGGCAAGCCACCAAAATTCTGGGCTTTCCGATTGATGTTGTCTCTGGCCGCGAAGAAGCACGCCTGATCTACATGGGTGTCGCGCATCTACTGCCCCAGTCTAGCGAGCGACGCTTGGTAATCGACATTGGTGGGCGCTCTACTGAGATGATCCTGGGCCAAGGTTACCAATCGCAGCGCACTGAGTCGTACCGACTCGGTAGTGTGGCATGGTCAATGAAATACTTTGATAATGGTCGCCTCGATGCGCAAAACTTCCAGCGCGCTGAAGTAGCTGCGCAGGCTATTTTGGACGAAGCAACGGGTAGCTTTGATGCCAGCCAGTGGGACAGCGCCTATGGTTCCTCCGGTACGGTGGGGGCGGTAGCCGATATTTTGGCCGGTAAAGGCTATGACACTGGCTGCGTGACACGCACCGGGCTGGACTGGTTGCACGGCGCCCTGCTCAATGCTGGGCATGTTGACAAAGTGGCGCTCATTGGACTGAAGGACGACCGGCGTCCAGTGATTGGGGGCGGCGTAGCCATTTTGCGGGCGCTGTTTGATTTATTGAATTTAACGCAACTCAACGTTGCGGAAGGTGCCCTGCGCAACGGCTTGTTGATCGACCTGCTAGATCGCGAAGACGCAGATACTGACGTGCGCACGGCCAGCATTCAGCGCCTGGCAACCAACTTTTCTGTGGATACCGCCCATGCCAATCGGGTAGCAAAAGCCACAACGCATTTCATGGAGCAATTGGTCGACACCCAGCCTCAAACCCACCGTGAACGCTTAGTGCGCAAAGCGCAATGGGCGGCGCAGGTACACGAAATTGGTACGCGCATCTCTCATACGGATTACCATAAACATGGAGCCTATATTCTGGACAACGCAGACGCACCAGGCTTTGCGCAGCCAGAGCTGCACCGTTTAAGCCAGTTGGTATTTGGTCACCGCGGAAAGCTCAAGAAACTCAGTGAAGCCCTGGACGATATTGATTTCGTGCATCAACTAATGTCCCTGCGACTGGCGGTGATTGTCTGCCATGCACGCCGCACGCCCGAGACCCAGGGCTTGTTAATCCAACGAACTACTGAAGGGGTTGAACTGCAAGTCGGTTCGCAATGGCAGTTAACCTATCCGCAATCCATGCACCTGCTTCAGGAAGAGGTGCTAGCCTGGCAGAAAGCTGGCATTGCCCTGTTGATAAAAAGTTGATGGTTGATTTTAATGAAACGGTATATACTGTTTATACCGTTTACAGGAGTCGCCCATGGTTACCAGAACTGCCAGCAAATCCTCTACCAGCCGCACCGCGTCTAAAACTCGCAGAGTCACAGGCAAACGCTTGTCCGTCGCCGTTAAAAAGCTAACGCCTATTGCCAAAACGGTTGCAGCAAAACCCTTCCTTAAGAAGAAGGACATTCAGGCAACTACAAACGTCCAGGCGACGCCTGTGACTAAGCCGGTTATCAAAAAAGTAAAAAAAACCAAACTGGTGCGCGATAGTTTTACGATGCCAAAAGACGAGTATCTAGCGCTCCCAAAGCTCAAGGAACGCGCGGTGCAGCAGGGTAAAACGGTCAAAAAAGGCGAGCTACTGCGCGCCGGACTGCTGGCTTTGACCTCGATGTCGGATTCTGCGTTTTTGGTGACAATTTCAGCCATACCAGCGCTTAAAACTGGGCGACCCAAAAGCGCCAAAAATTCAAACAAATAAGTTCCAATCGCACGCCTGCATGATGGCATCTATCTGCCATCATGCAGGCTTGGATCACAAATATTCGGGTGTTTGAACGGTCACGACAACCGTGTCTAGTTGGCCATCGCGCTCGCGGGTACGCAGCCACCACACTGCGCCTTTTTTTACGGCGCATTGCTCTGCTTCAAAGCGCAGTAAATGCGCAATCACCGCACCCAGGCTGGGCTGGTGGCCTACCAACAGTACCGTTGTATCACTCTGCGGCCATTGCGCCACGTTCAATAGATCGGCATATCCGGCCTGGGGCAGCAACTCAGAACGCGTTTTGAATTTTCTGGACAGGCAACGCACGGTTTGGTCTGTTCGCACGGCGGGGCTGGAGAATATTTTGGTGCTCTCAGGTAGCTGGCGGTCCAGCCACAGCGCCATGCGTGCAGCCTGCTTGGCACCACGCGGCGTGAGCTCACGCGCCAAATCTACAGTGGCATCGTCCTGGTCTGTCCTGTCGTCTGCTTCTGCGTGCCGCCACAAGACCAAATCCATACCTCCTCCTAGTGCGCAACCGGAGCCATTTTGGCGTTGGCAAGCAGAGTGTGCCTTTTTGTCAGCTCAGTCTGCGCGCTTAAAGCTCCCTCCGGCTCTACCTGCAGGTAGCTGCCGTCGGGCTGCATAAACCATGAATCAGCCATGTCGTGCAGGTAGGGAACCAGGCACTCATCTATGATCCGTTGGCGCACGCGCACATCCCGCACCGGCCAGGCCAGCTCAATACGGCGCAGCATGTTGCGGTTCATCCAGTCTGCGCTAGACAGGTACAACTCCTCGTCTTTTCCAGTACGGAAATAGAAGATGCGTGAATGCTCCAAAAAACGCCCGATCACGGAGCGTACCACCACGTTGGCGCGCACCAGCGGATCCGCCAGCGGCAGGGTACAGGCGCCGCGAACAATCAGGTCTATCTTTACACCTGCACGCGCCGCCCGCAGCATAGCACTTACCAGCAGCTCATCGGTCAGTGCATTCATTTTCGCAATGATGCGTCTATCCTTGTGTGCACCTGCACCAGTCACCTGATCAATTTTCTCGATCAGATGTTTATGCAGGTTAAACGGCGCTACCCATAAACGCTTGAGTTTGGGCAGCCTGGATTGCCCGGCCATATGCACAAACAAGGCCTGCATATCCGACGTCATCTCAGGTTCTACCGTGAGGTAACTGATATCGGTATACAACCTGGCCGTGCGCGGGTTGTAGTTGCCGGTGGACAAATGGCCATAGCGGCGCAAGGCTTTACCCTCACGGCGCGTCACCAAGAGCATTTTGGCATGCGTTTTAAGGCCCACAACCCCATAGACCACTTGGGCACCCAGTGCCTCCAGTGCCTCCGCCCAGTTGATATTGGCCTCTTCGTCAAAACGCGCCTTGAGCTCCACCACCACGGTCACTTCTTTGCCTGAGCGCACGGCCTCGCCCAATAAATCCATCATCTCTGACTGCGCTCCAGTGCGGTAAATCGTCTGGCGAATCGTCAGCACCTGCGGGTCACGCACCGCTTCGCGCAGGAAGGTCATCACACCATCGAAGCTCTCAAACGGCTGGTGGATCAAAACATCTCGCTCGCGCATTTGGTCAAAAATGGGCACATTGGGTACCAGCTCCTGGGGCGCTACGGCTCTGTAGGCAGGAAACAGCAGTTGCGGCTGATCTACCAAGTCTATCAACTGGCTAAAGCGCACCAAATTGACCGGGCCAGGCACACGGTACACCGCCTGGGGTGGCAGATTAAATTGGGCTGTAAGAAACTCTGACAAGAACGCTGAGCATCCAGACGAGACCTCCAAACGCACGGCTTGGCCGTAGTGTCGCTGTTGCAAACCCAATCGCAGCGCGGTGCGCAAATTACGCACCTCTTCCTCGTCCACTGCCAAATCAGAATGCCGCGTCACCCGAAACTGCGAGAATTCCGAGACTTGCCGGCCTGGGAACAGATCGCTGAGGTGGCCGCGAATCACACTGGACAAGGATACCAAGGACACGTCCTTGTCGCCACGTTTGTTGGGCATGCGGATCAAGCGGGGAAGTACACGAGGTACTTTGACAATCGCAATTTCGTTGGCCCGGCCAAAGGCATCATTGCCAGCCAAACGCACGATAAAGTTGAGTGATTTGTTGGCCACCAGCGGAAACGGATGTGCCGGGTCTAAGCCTACAGGCATCAGTAAAGGCTGCACCTCGCGCTCAAAATAGTCTTTCACCCATTTTTTTTGCTGCGCATTGCGGGTGCCATGCGAGACCACATGCACGCCACTGGCTTCCAGCGCCGGAGTCACGAAGTCATTGAATATCCTGTACTGCTCGTCTACCAGCGCATGCGCAGCGATTGCCAAATCGGTGAAAGATGCGACGCTGTAGTCACCCTTGTGGTCTTGTGCGACCATGGCCGCCAGGTGCTGCGCGGCCCGGACTTCAAAAAATTCATCCAAATTGGATGACACGATGCATACATAGCGCAGGCGTTCCAATGCAGGGACATCCTCTCTGAGCGCCCAGCTCAGCACCCTGCGGTTGAACTCTAAAATGCTTTTGTCGCGGTCTAGTAAATGGTCAAGGTTGACCGGTTTTGTGTCCATGGCTTGCGGTGTATCTCCAAATAGTTGTTCTGACTGGAGTTACCTAGTGTGACCTGATTATGTGGCAGTTTTATGAAAGAATGATGACAACAAAGACCGCTTGATGACGGGCGAATGGTGCTGGATGGGCACCAAAAAGGTTACAAACTGTCGGTTGGCCTCCTCCCAGCTAAAGCGCAAGGCCCGCAACCTTGCCTCATGGCGCGGAATGGTCCGGGCTGTCTCCCAAGCTAGGTGCAAGTCGGCATGCAAAGCCCCGCCTTGAGGAGCCCCTAGGTTTGCGCCAAGTACCTCGATCGGCCCATCCACCGGCAATGCAGCGACGGGCGTGCCGCAGGCCATCGCTTCGAGCATCACCAGGCCAAAAGTTTCATTCGGACTTGGAAAAACGAATACGTCCGCACTGGCATACAGTTTCGAGAGCGCGCCCCGGTCAAGCAAGCCCACCCATTTGGTCTGCGGGTATTTTGCCTTCAGCTTGTCCATCAAGGGGCCGACACCGCACACCACCTTGGTGCCCGGGATGTCCATTTGCAAAAAATGCTCAATATTTTTCTCGTACGACACACGGCCGACAAATAAACTTACGGGCCGCATCACGGCGCCAAGCGGTGGAAAGAGTCGCGCCTGCGGTGCATAGGCGAACAGCTGGGTATCCACCCCGTGCGTCCACGCACGCAGATGGGTGAAGCCTCTGCGCTCCAGCATCCGCAATGCGCCCTGCGTGGGCACCATTACGCCCGCAGAGGGGCGGTGAAAATGGCGAAACAAGGCATATCCCCAACTCAGGGGTACTTTGCATGCCGCATGCAATATCTCCGGGAACTTGGTATGGAATGCCGTGGTAAATGGCCACTGCCTGCGCAGGCAATGCCTGCGGGCCGCCCAACCCAAGGGGCCTTCGGTTGCCAAGTGCACGGCATCGGGTACAAAGCCATCCAGTAGCGCAGGCAGCGTGCGTCCGGGTCGGATGGCCAAGTCGATCCCCGCATAGCCCGGGCAAGGGCGGGTTTTAAATAGGCCCGGATGCACCACATACACTTCGTGTCCACTGTCTCGCAGGCCTTGCACCAACTCTACCAAGGTGGTGACAACGCCGTTGACCTGGGGTAGCCAGGCATCGGTAATCAATGCGATTTTCATACGGCTACTCCTGCCATTTCGGGTTGAAGCACCCGTGCAGGCACGGTTTTTCCTGCTGTTTGCTTAGGTTGTGCGGCCCAATGCACTATTTCCAGCCTGCCGTCATGGTGCTCTACCAGGGCGGTCAGGCTTTCCACCCAATCCCCGTCGTTGCAATAAAGCACCCCCTCTATCTCACGCATCTCGGCGCGATGGATGTGCCCACACACCACGCCTTGGTAGCCACGTTGGCGTGCTTCGCGCGCGACAGCGCGTTCAAAGTCTGTCACATAATTCAACGCGCTTTTCACCGTGTGTTTTAAAAAGGCCGAGAGCGACCAATATGGCAAGCCTAGCCTGGCACGCCAATGGTTCAAGTAGCGGTTTAAACGCAACGTGAACTCATACAGGTTGTCCCCCACGTAGGCCAGCCATTTGGCGCACTGGATCACGCCATCAAAATAGTCGCCATGGGTCACCCATAGTTTTTGGCCCAAGGCCGTGGTGTGCACAGCCTCGTCCAGCACCTCGATGCCGCCAAACTGCTGGCCAATGAAGGCGCGTGCAAACTCGTCATGGTTGCCCGGCACAAAGACTACGCGGCAGCCCTTGCGTGCACGACGCAGCAGTTTTTGTACCACATCGTTATGCGCTTGCGGCCAGTACCAGCGCTTGCGCAGTTGCCAGCCATCAATGATGTCACCTACCAAATACAGACTTTGACTGGGATAGGCCTTGAGAAAATCGAGCAGCGCGACCGCCTGACAACCTGCGGTGCCCAAATGCACATCCGATATAAATACGGCGCGCACTCCTTCTGGCCGCTCGCTGTGCGACCCAAAAGTGGCTTTGGCTGTCGTCCAGTCCTGTCTCACACTGCACCTGAAAAGTGCTTCAAAAACCGGCTCGGCGCGTCTTTGACATGGATCAGCAAGGGCAAGTCAGCGGTATTGAAATCGGGGTCCCATGCGGGTGCGCCCAGCACTTTGGCACCTTGGCGTAAATAGCCTTTGATCATCGCTGGTGGCGCTACGTCAAGGCAATTGTCCAACTTTTCAACCGGCAATGGCAGGCGCGCTTTCACCTGCAGCTCAGGGCTGGCCATATGCTTCTCCTGCATTTGGCGCCACACGCTGGCGGCTACGTCGCCACTGACCATGCCGTTATGCAGCATGGGAATGCTGGCGCAACCCATCATGGTTTCCAGTTTGTTGCGCGCCATAAATTCGTACAAGGCACTGCCCAGCGCCAAAATTACACCACCCTGGCGAAACTGAGCATGCACGCAGCTGCGACCCAGCTCCACCATTTTGGTGCGCAAGTCGCGTAATGGGCTCAGATCAAACTCCGTGTCGCTGTACGAACCACCCGCCCGTACGGCTTGCGCAGGCGTGAGCACACGGTAGGTGCCTACCACCTGGCCCGTCTCGGTGTCGCGTGCCAGGAGGTGCTCGCAGTAATCGTCAAAGCGGTCGATGTCATGTCCCGCAAGGGGCGTATCAAGTTTTGCGCCCATTTCGGTTGCAAATATCTGATACCGCAAGCGCTGCGCCAACCGCATCTCATCCTGGTGCCTGGCCCAAACCACTTGAACACGCCCCACGGGACGGCCGTCCAGCTCGCTTACGATGCCAGAGACAGCATACGGATGCGTATGCGCCGCCTCTTGCGGCAAGTGTATGGTGGACAAGGCCAATGTGGGAATAGGTAGTTCTTTCATGATGTGCCCTCTAGGTAAAGTAGGCAAGCGTTCGTAGCCTGCGAGGTTTCAAAATCAACCTTGAAATTTTTACCTGCCCACATGACGCAGTGATGGCAGTTTTGTGGCAAATTGGTGAATGAGCCCAATAAAGTGTTGCGTTAGCAGCTATGCAATTCATAGTGTTTTGGTTACAACACTCAGCAAGTTTGTACCGTGATGCGCAAGAAGGCTTGCACATATTTTGGAAAATGCAGACTGGTTCGCCAGCAGGGCCGCAGTTCAAGTGTGACTAAGCTGAAAGCTCAATGTCCTCTGAACTTCGTGGTGGGTGCTGGCGACCTGGTAGGTGCTACACCACTACTCTCTGCACCGCTTTTTGATGAATCAGCAATTGACCCCCCCCAAGCCGCCTGGCCTGAGGTTCAATTCCGAGGGTCACCGACTTTAGGTCTTGTAAGACACATCCGTACGCTCCAGCTTGCGCAGCAGGGACGGCCAGACAAACGCGCCGCCCATGCCACCGGTCTGCACTTTCATGGCCTGGGCGATGCCCTTGGCAATGCTGGGCTCCACTTGGGTAAGCGGGCCTCCGGCTTGCGCGCTGATCTGGATTTGGCAGGTGGACTCAAACACGTACATGTGCAAGAACGCATCGGGGATGGTTTTGCCGACGGTGAGCAGGCCGTGGTTGCGCAGCATGAGGTAGTTGGCAGTGCCCAGGTCGGCCTGCAGGCCGGGCTTTTCCTCGGGGCGAAAGGCTACGCCCTGGTAGCCGTGGTAGGCCAGCGAGCCCAGTACAAAGGTACTTTGCTGGCTGATGGGCAGCACGCCCGCCGCCTGCGCGCTCACCGCTACGCCTGCCCGCGTGTGGGTGTGCAGCACGCAACCCGCATCCTCCCGCGCCTCATGCACGGCGCTGTGGATGACGAAGCCTGCGGGGTTCACCGGATACGGCGAGTCAATCACCTTGTTGCAGTCTTTGTCCACCTTGACCAAGGAGGACGCGGTGATCTCGTCAAACATCAGACCGTAGGGGTTGATTAAAAAATGGTGCTCCGGGCCGGGCAGCTTGGCGCTGATGTGGGTGAACACCAGGTCGCTCCAGCCGTACATCGCCACCAGGCGGTAGCAGGCGGCCAAGTCACACCGGATAGCCCACTCTTCGGGGCTGACTTGGGATTGGATGGCGGATTGGGTCATGGCGGGTCTCCTGCGGGGTGGGTGCTGGGCTAGGGTCTATCTTAGTGCGCCTGAGTTGGGTTCGCTATCACCTCGCCAAGCGTTTGTTTATGACGGCAGATGCGCAGTGTTTCGTGCACGTCCAGACAATCGAAACCGTACTCGGCCGCGGCCCTGTTTTGCTACGCCAACGCCTGTAATGCCAAGAAGTCCTGTAACTCATTGTGCTCAATCTTAACTATAGTCAAAATCAATTTGAACATAACAACCGATAGTTTTAGTATTCTTCAGGCGCACTCTGCGATTTGCTAAGAATGCTGCAAGCGCATGTACCCGCAACGTAATGGAAGGATTTACTATGTCAACCGAATCAAAATGCCCGTTCTCGGGCGATGCTCGCAAACACACGGTAGCCGGAGCCCCGTCAAATGCTGACTGGTGGCCCGATCAATTGAAGCTGAACCTGCTGCACCAGCACAGCGCGCTGGCCGACCCCATGGGCGGGGCGTTCAACTATGCACAGGAGTTTAAGAGCCTTGACCTGCCCGCCGTAGTCAAAGACCTGACTGCCTTGATGACCGACTCGCAGGACTGGTGGCCCGCTGACTTTGGCCACTACGGGCCACTGTTCGTCCGCATGGCGTGGCATAGCGCCGGCACCTACCGCATTGGCGACGGTCGCGGCGGCGGCGGCACCGGCAACCAGCGCTTTGCGCCGCTCAATAGCTGGCCGGATAACGTCAACCTGGACAAGGCGCGCAGGTTGCTGTGGCCGATCAAGCAGAAGTATGGGCGCAAAATTTCATGGGCCGACCTGATGATCCTGGCGGGCAACGTCGCTCTGGAGTCGATGGGATTCAAGACCTTTGGTTTCGCCGGTGGCCGAGCCGACATCTGGGAACCAGAGCAGGACATTTACTGGGGCGCTGAGAGCAAGTGGCTGGAGGACAAGCGCTACAGCGGTGACCGCAATCTGGAAAATCCGCTGGCTGCCGTGCAAATGGGCCTGATTTACGTCAACCCGGAAGGCCCGAACGCCAACGCCGACCCGATCTCTGCGGCCAGGGGCATCCGCGAGACCTTTGCCCGCATGGCCATGAATGACGAAGAGACCGTGGCGCTGATCGCTGGCGGTCACACGTTCGGCAAGACCCACGGCGCAGGCGATACCAAGCATGTGGGACGCGAGCCTGAAGCCGCTGGCATTGCGGAGCAGGGCATGGGCTGGATGAGCAGCTTTAACAGCGGCAAGGGCGGTGACACCATCAGCAGCGGCCTGGAAGTCACCTGGACCACGACACCCACGCAGTGGAGCAACAACTTCTTTAGCAACCTGTTTGGTTTCGAGTGGGAACTGACCAAGAGCCCTGCCGGTGCACAGCAGTGGAAACCCAAGCAGGGCGCGGGTGCCAATACCGTACCCGATGCACACGACCCTAACAAGCGGCACGCACCTGCCATGCTGACGACCGACCTCTCGTTGAGAATGGATCCGGCCTACGAAAAAATTTCCCGTCGCTTCCTGCAAAACCCAAATCAGTTCGCCGATGCCTTCGCCCGGGCCTGGTACAAGCTGACGCACCGCGACATGGGCCCCATCGCCCGCTATCTGGGCCCGCTGGTTCCCAAGGAAGTGCTGCTCTGGCAGGACCCCATCCCGGCGGTAGACCACCCCTTGGTCAATGAGCAGGATGTGACTGCCTTGAAGGCCAAGCTGCTCGCCAGCGGCCTGTCCATCTCGCAACTGGTCACCACCGCCTGGGCCTCTGCGGCAAGCTTTCGCGGCAGCGACAAGCGCGGCGGTGCCAACGGAGCACGTATTCGCCTGGCACCGCAGAAGGGTTGGGAAGTCAACCAGCCAGCTGAACTGGCAACGGTGCTTGGCAAGCTGGAATCGATCCAGGCAGACTTCAATAAGGCAGCCACTGGCGGCAAAAAGGTGTCGCTCGCGGACCTGATTGTTCTGGGCGGCTGTGCAGCCGTAGAGGCCGCTGCCAAGAAGGCTGGCCAAGACGTGAAGGTGCCCTTCTCGCCAGGGCGCATGGACGCCACGCAGCAGCAGACCGATGTCGAGTCTTTCGCCGTGCTGGAGCCGGCCGCAGACGGGTTCCGTAACTACGTGCGCAAGGGGCTGGAGGCACAGGCGGCTGAGCAACTGGTGGAGAAGGCGCAACTGCTGCGGCTGACCGCCCCTGAGATGACGGTGCTGATCGGCGGCATGCGCGCGCTCAATGCCAATGTCGGCCAGTCAAAACACGGTGTTTTCACCACCCGACCCGAGACATTGAGCAACGACTTCTTTGTGAATTTACTGGACATGGGCACGAAGTGGCAGAAGTCCAACACGGAAGGTGTGTTGGAGGGGCATGATAGGACATCCGGCAAACCCAAGTGGACCGGCACGGTGGTTGATCTCGTCTTTGGTTCCAACTCCCAGCTGCGCGCCATCACAGAAGTCTATGCCTCTAGCGACGCGCAGCAGCGGTTTGTGCGTGACTTTGTGGCGGCCTGGAACAAGGTGATGACCCTGGATCGCTTCGACCTGGCTGACCGTCCAAAGCCACGGCCTTAAAGAACCCGTGACACGCCGCCTGAACCGGACTGAGAAACCGGTTGGTGGCGTGTCAAGCATTGCCTTGCAGGCTCGCAATCAATGGGCATTGCACTTTGCCACGCGCGGCGCTACAGCGCTGCACCAGATCGGTCAATGTGGCCTCCATGCGCTGTAAATCAAGCAGCTTGGCACGCACGTCTTGCAGTTTGTGCTGGGCCTGTTGACGGGCGGCATCGCAGTGCGCGCCATCATCTAGCGTTAGCAGTTGGGCTACTTCATCCAGGCTAAAACCCAGTCGCTGGGCGGATTTAATAAAGCGCACGCGGCGCAAGTCGGCCTCACCGTAACGGCGCACGCTGCCGTACGCGCGCTGGGGCTCATGCATCAGTGCCTTGCGCTGGTAGAAGCGGATGGTTTCTACATTCACTGCCGCCGCTGCGGCCAAAGAGCCAATAGTCAGCGATTGCGTAGGGGTTTGCATGGGGCTTGACTCCGTACGTTGGTACAGACTTAATCTTACGCCATGGATACTTTGACCACCAAACCAACGCATGAAAAAACTGGCCTACAGGCATTGCTGGCGGGCGGTCTTGCGGTGCTGCTCGCATCGTCCTGCTGCATTGGGCCGCTGGTGTTGATTGCGCTAGGTGTGTCGGGTGCCTGGATCAGCAACCTGGCCGTGCTTACGCCTTTTCAGCCGGTATTTATTGGCGCTGCGCTACTGGCGTTGTTCTTTGCTGGCAAACGCATTTGGCGGCCAGCCGCACAATGCGCACCGGGTGAGGCCTGCGCCCTACCCCAGGTGAAGCTTGCCTACCAAGTGCTGTATTTGGTAGTGTGCGCGCTGTTGCTGGCCGTGCTGGGTTTCCCGTTTATTGCACATTGGTTTTACTGAAAGCATCTGGGTATGAAAAATATATTTACCTGCGCGGCTGTCACCATCACTTTGATGGGTGTCTCCCACTACGCCAGTGCCGCCAGCAAAACAGTCACCCTGGCTATTCCATCGATGGACTGCCCGGTATGCCCCATCACCATCAAGCAGGCACTGTCCAAAGTGCCCGGTGTGAGCCAGACCAACGTGCGCTATGACAAGCGCCAGGCCGTGGTGACCTTTGACGATGCGCAGACCACGGTCAAGGCGTTGACCGACGCTACTAAAAGCGCAGGTTTCCCATCCACCATACTTGAAGCGGCACCATGAGCACCATCACCCTAGAGTCCACCCTTACGTGCCCCGAGTGCGGCTTCGCCAAAAGCGAAACCATGCCCACCGACGCGTGTCAGTGGTTTTATGACTGCGCGCAATGCCGCGCAGTACTGCGCCCACCGCCGGGTGACTGCTGCGTGTACTGCTCCTATGGCACCAACCCATGCCCGCCGATTCAGGAGAACGGCAAGGCTGGTGGGTGTTGCGGTTGATCGGCCTGTTGCTGCCACAAATTTCAATATTTTCGCGTCATTTATTTTTCCAAAGAACTTGCACTTGACAAATTTTATAGTTCAATTATAATTGAATTTTGAAAACGATTTCCAAACCCAATAAAACCGCTAAAGCAGCCGAAACCGATGCCATCCGCGCCTTGACCGCGCTGGCGCAGGTGCAGCGGCTGCGCACCTTTCGCGCGCTGGTGGTGGCGGGTAGTGATGGGTTAACCCCCAGCGCGATTGCCGCGCTGCTGGACATTGCGCCCAGCGCGCTGTCGTTTCACCTCAAAGAGCTGTCGCACAGCGGCCTGCTGAGCTCCGAGCAACGGGGGCGCAATCTGATTTACCGCGCCAACTTTGCGCAGATGACCACGCTGCTGGCCTACCTGACCGAACACTGCTGCGCCGGTCAATCAGGTGATGCCAAAGCGGACGGTGCTGCATGTTCAACCACGCCAGTCTGCTGCTAGAGCCGCAAAATTCATTACTTTTTCAACCAGGAGATTCCACCATGAAACGCTTTCACGTTCATATTGCCGTCAACGACATCGCCCAGTCCGTGGGCTTCTACAGCACCCTGTTTGGCCAGATGCCCAGTGTGCAGAAACCCGACTACGCCAAATGGATGCTGGACGACCCGCGCGTTAACTTTGCCATCTCAGCGCAGGGCCACGCGGCGGGTTTAGACCATTTGGGTTTTCAAGTAGACAGCGCGGATGAATTGCACACCATGACCGACAGCTTGCAGCAAGCAGGCGTGGCGGTGGTGGGACAAGGCGCAGCCACCTGCTGCTACGCGCAAAGCGAAAAGGGATGGGTGCACGACCCGCAGGGCATCGCCTGGGAAAGCTTTGTCACCACCGGCGCATCCACCACCTACGGGGCTGACCGCGCCGTGCAATCCGACGCTGCGTGCTGCGCGCCCAGTGCAGCGGCTACGACCCATCCCATGGCTGTAGCCAGCAAACCCAAAATCTGGCTCAAAGACATACAGGCGGTGCCCGCTGCAACCTGCGGTGTGCCCAGCGCCAGCGCAGCAAGTTGTTGTTAAAGCATCTGATTTACTATTATTTTAATAGCTGATCATGTCCTGTTGACAGGGACTATCGGCATATTTAACCCTCAAAACCTCATCCACCATGCCCACCCCCCTTAACGTGCTGTTTTTGTGCACCCATAACTCCGCTCGCAGCATTTTGGCTGAGGCTTTGCTGAATCATCTGGGGCAAGGCAAGTTCAAAGGCTACTCCGCAGGCAGCAGCCCGCGCGCCAACCAGCAACCCAACCCGCTGGGCCTGCAGGTGTTGCGCGGCGCGGGGATAGCCACCGACGGTTTGCGCAGCAAAAGTTGGGACGAGTTTGCCCAGCCCGGTGCGCCCGCTATGGACCTGATCGTCACCGTGTGCGACAACGCTGCCGGTGAGGTGTGCCCCATCTGGCCCGGCCACCCAGCCACCGCGCACTGGTCGTATGCAGACCCGAGCGCGGGTGATGCACCCGACGCAGCCAAGCTAGCCGCCTTCCAGCGCACCCTGGTTGATATTCGACGCCGCATCGAACTGCTGGTGAACCTGCCTGCCGACAAGCTGCGGCACGGCGCACTGCAACACAGTGCGCGTGGACTGGTTGCATGAGCGGAGTCAAAACACCGCACTACACGTTGGCCCAGCAAGCTCTGGCTGAATGCCTGGGCACCGCCATGCTGCTGTGCGCAGTGATTGGCTCGGGCATCATGGCCGAGCGATTGAGTGGTGGCAACATGGGCCTGGCGCTGCTGGCCAACACGCTGGCCACGGTGTTTGCACTCTTTGTGCTGATCGAGGTACTGGGGCCCATCAGCGGTGCGCATTTTAATCCGCTGGTGACACTGATTTTTATAAAAAATATTCCAATAGTCCCTGTCAACAGGACTCAAGCAGCTACTTTTTATATAGCATCTCAGTTACTGGGTGCCGTATTGGGTGCAGCGCTGGCCAACGCCATGTTTGACCTGCCAGTGCTGCACACCAGCGCCAAACTGCGTGGTGGCTGGGGCCAGTGGTTGGCCGAGGCTGTAGCCACGTCAGGATTGGTTTTCGTCATCGCCCGCGCAGGTGCTACAGGGATGCATGCCAAAGCCAGCGCACTGGTGGCCTGCTATATCGGCGCGGCCTACTGGTTTACCGCCAGCACCTCATTTGCCAACCCCGCCGCCGTGCTGGGCCGCATGCTGAGCGACAGCTTTGCAGGCATTGCTCCGACCAGCGCGCTGGGCTTTGTGGCGGCGCAGTGTGTGGGCGCGGCGCTGGGCTGGGCCGTTAGCAAACGGTTGCAGCCCACACTGGTTTAGCCAAGTTCAACCTGCTCACCCTGAAATTCAACCCCTGATGTCTCGCCTACGCACCGTCACCCACCCAACCCAGCTCCCCGCCCTGCAAGCACAGTTCGCTCAATACCGCACTGGACAAAACTTAGCACAGTCGCTAGACCCGGGCGGCCACGCACCGCGCATTTTGCTGCTGTACGGCTCGCTGCGCCCTCGGGCCTTCTCGCGCCTGGCCGTGGAAGAAGCCGCCCGCCTGCTGCAATTTTTTGGCGCTGAGGCGCGCATCTTTGACCCGTCTGACCTGCCCTTGCCAGACCAGATTGAGAACGACAACCACCCCGCCGTGGCCGAGCTGCGCGCGCTGTCGCTGTGGTCTGAAGGCCAAGTATGGTGCAGCCCAGAGCGGCATGGCGCCATTACCGGGGTAATGAAAGCACAGATCGACCATTTGCCGCTGTCGATGGGCGCGCTGCGCCCCACCCAAGGCCGCACGCTGGCGGTGATGCAGGTCAGCGGCGGCTCGCAGTCGTTCAACGCTGTCAATACCCTGCGCCTGCTAGGCCGCTGGATGCGCATGGTGACCATCCCCAACCAAAGCAGCGTGGCCATGGCCTACAAAGAGTTTGGCGAAACTGGCCCCATGCAAGACCGCATGCGGCCCAGCAGCTACTACGACCGCATCGTAGACACCATGGAAGAGCTGGTGCGCTTTACCATCCTGCTGCGCGGGCAGACGGACATGTTGACCGACCGGTATTCAGAGCGCGTGGAGGCTGAAGTGAAAGCGGCGCGGGCTGCTGCGGTGCAAGCAGCGGCCGTGGCAAGTGGGGCGGTAAAGGCGTAAATTTTCATGTCAACTGTGCAGATGCTGCCACTTATTCCAGCATACTCAACACCTCGACCACCTCAAACCCCATGGCGTGGCCCGGCACCTCTACTACGGCCTGCCTGCCCAGCTTGACGGTTCCTGCGACCAGGCGCGCTGTTTGGGCGCTGCATGCGATGGCCCAATTCAATCCAGGGGTGCATTGAAACAGCCGCAGCGCCGCTGTGACGGTAGCGCCCACCGGCGTGTTGTGCACAGCACCGCCAAATGGGCCACTCAGATGGGTAAACGCGACGGTGCCGCTGTCTAACGCCACCCTCGTGGTAAACGGGGGTAGATGTCTGCCTGGAAAACGCTTGTGCACAAAGGCATTGACGCGCCGAGTGGCATCCCCCAGGCCCAACGCGGCCCGCACCGCGCGCAGGGCATGGTTGACGGATATGGTGTCGGCCTCGTCGACAAACACACACAGCATGCCTTCACCTACAAACTGCATGTGGTGGGCGCCAAACAGGTGTACCGTGTCGCTCACGCTACTGTAGAGATGGTTAATCAATTCGCTCAACTCATCGCTGGAGAGTGCTGCATTCCAGCGGTCATAGTCCTGTATGTCTGCATACAGCACGGTGGCATTGCCAAACTTTCCGCCGTCTTGCTTACCGCCGCTTGCGGGCCATTGCTCACGCAAGGTTCTGGCCATGCGCATTTCATACAACTTGCTGATCTCCTGGTGCTGGCGGGTCGCCTCCATGTCCACGGCGGTTTTCATCCCCAAAATACGCTGCACGTCACTGCGGATCATCTTGTTGATCTGCGCGTCCACGGCGGCGCGCAATTCTTCGGTAGAAAACGGTTTGCTCAGATAATCATCCGCCCCGGCAGCCATGCCCTGGCGCATATGGCTGCGCTCCTGCAAGGCGGTGAGCATGATAAATGGGATGGTAGCCAGGCTGGCATCCTGGCGCACGGCGGCCAGCACGGCAAAACCGTCCATTGCGGGCATTTGCACATCGCTGATGATCAGTTTGGGTTTGTATTCGCGAATCAGCTCCAGACCCCGCATGCCATCTTCTGCGGGCATGACATCATGGCCCTGGTTATGCAGCATCTGCCGGATCAGCATACGCATGGCATCGTCATCTTCAATGACCACGATCAACGGCACAATACGACCTCGCGCAGCGTATTCATGGCGGGTTAAGCACTTTCCAAAGCCGCCAGCGCGTCCATCACGCGCTGCGCTTCCTGGTCAAAGAGTGTGCGCAGTGCGGGCAGTGCAGCCACATTGCCGCTGCTGGCCGCTTGCTCCAGGTGCGTACACAATGCCAGCAAGGACTGCGCACCAATGATGCCGGCCGAGCTTTTCATTTTGTGGCCTGCCAGCTCGATCATTTCCATCTGCTGGCTCTCCAGCGCATGGGCCAGCGTCAGGAATTTGCTTGTCTGGAACGATTCGCGTGATGGATCTGCGTAAACTCGCGCAACATATCGGGGCTATTGCCACACACTTCCCGCAGCAGTTGCAGGTTGACCACCGGCCTCCACCGCCAACGAAGCTGCCCCCAGCCGGTGCGGCCGGGTTGCCGAGCAACCACTTGACCAACAGCGCGCGCAGTTGCCGCAGCTCAGAGGGCTTGGTCAGCACATCGTCCATGCCAGCAGCCTGGCAATCGCGCAAGGTATTGGGCAGTGCATTGGCCGTCCAACCCAAAACGGGCGTGCGCACACGGCCCTGTTTTTGTTCTGCTTCGCGCAGGGTGCGGGTGAAGGCATAGCCATCCATCTCGGGCATATTGCAGTCGGTAATAATCAAGGCAAATTTACAGGCACGCCACATATACAGCGCCTCCTGTCCATGCGCGGCGGTTTGCACCTGCATACCCAATGCACTCAGTTGCCTGGCCATCAGCAAACGGTTGGTAGGATTGTCATCCACTGCCAGCACCCAGGGGCCCAATGCACCGTCCAGATGGGTCACCAACGCACTCGGCGGTGCCGCAACTACTGCGGGCACCGCCTGATCTGTCTGTTGCCACAGGGGCTGCACACCGGAGGAGGCAAGCCGCGTAACAGGTTGGGCATCGGTAACCATTAGCTCCAGGGTGATGCTCATGGTGGTGCCTATGCCGGGCATGCTGTCCACAACGATGTCAGAACCCATCATTTGCGCCAGGCGGCGACTGATGGCCAGGCCCAGGCCCGTGCCGCCATACAAGCGCTCGGTATCCATGCCAGCCTGCTCAAACGGCTGAAACACGCGCGCCTGCACCTCGGGTGTCATGCCAATGCCGGTGTCCTTGACCGACAGGCGCACCCGCTCACTGCCCGCGTTGCGCCCGACCAATTCAGCGCGTACTTCGACATAGCCCTGCTCTGTGAACTTGATGGCATTGCTGACCAAATTGCCCAAAACTTGCAACAGGCGTATCGGGTCGGCCAGCACGGCAGGGCTGATGCGCGGGTCCACGGTCTGGCGCAGCGTCAGGCCTTTGCGGCTGGCCACGGCAAAATAGGTGTTGACATTGCGTTGCAGTAAATGGCCCAGCGAAATGGGCTCGGGGTTTATCGCCAGCTTGCCTGCCTTGATTTTGGCGTGGTCCAGAATGTCGTCAATGATGCGCCCCAATGCATGGCCTGAGTCGCGCGCCACCGCCAGCGTTTCGGCCTGTTCACTGCTCAGCTTGGACAGTGACAGCAGCTCCAGCATGCCCAGCAAACCACTCATGGGCGTACGGATTTCGTGGCTCATGGTAGCCAAAAAGGTATCTTTGGAGGCATTCGCATGCTCGGCAGCATCTTTGGCCACCTGCAGGCTACTGTTGGACTCTTGCAGTTTGTTGCGCGCTGTGGCCATGCTGCCCGCATGCCGGTTGATCATCAAAAATGCGGTGGTCAAAGTACCCAGCATCGCCAAAGCCGTGAGCAGGCCCATGGCCATGGCATTGTTGCGCGCCTTCACTTGCTCCACATCGCGCTGCTGGAGCAGATTGCGCTCCTCGGCCTCTATTTCCTCCAACACGGTCAAATAGCTCCTGCGGGTCTGCTCTATGTTCGCCCCTGCACCAAAACTGCGTGCAGCCTCAAAGCCCTGGGTTTCACGCAGCGCAATGAGTTGGTCAGCCAATACACGCCGATCCAGGACGGCCTTGCGCAACTCGGGTATGCGCGCCTGTTGTCTGGGATTGCCCGCCGTTTCTTTTTCTACCTGGGCAATGGCCTCGGCGCGCCGCTTGGCCACAGCGTCACGCCCGGCCAGTAAAGTTTTATCACCATACACCATGTAACCGCGCGTCATAGACTCGATCTGGATCGTACCCTCGCGTGCAATAGCTATCTCGTCAAGCACCTTGTTGGAGTGGCGCACCGACTGCGCCGCGCTGTCAGCATCGGCCACCACCTTCCAGGTCAGCAGACCCGAAAGCACGGTCAGGATGCTGGCGATCAGCATGGCCAGTTGGAGCTTTTTTTCAAAGGTTACTTCTGAATCCATAGCTACCTTTGACATGGTGTGAGAGGAACAGGAAAAAATTATAGCGAGCCAGGGCGCCTCACCCTGTCGCGCAGCCGATAGCTAGTGCTGGTGCCCATGCTCACCATGCACATGCTGGTGGGTAATTTCTTCCTGGGTTGCTGCGCGCACCGAGAGCACTTTTAAGTCAAAGCGCACATCTTTGCCCGCCATCGGGTGGTTGGCATCCATATACACCGTGTCGCCCTTGATCTTCATCACGGTAAACACCTGCATGCTGCCGTCGTCTCCGCGGCCTTCGAGCTGGCCACCGACTTTTACGCCCGGTGGAAACTGCTTTTTAGGCAAAGTGCGCAAGAGCGCCTCGTCGTACACGCCAAAGGCATCGGCGGCGACCAGGTTCAACGTCACGGCGTAACCCGCCTCTTTGCCGTCTAATGCTTCTTCAATTTTGGGCAGCGTGTTGCCATAGCCTCCATGCAGGTAGACGGCGGGTTTGCCGCTGTTTTCAATCACTTTGCCATTGGACTCGGTGAGTTTGAATTGCATGGTGACGGCGGTGTTTTTTTCGATTTTCATGGTTGAAGGTTTATCAAGAAGTTGATACTTATTTTAAATTACCTTGCGTATCTGGAACGTGTTAGCCGCTTGTGATCACATCCACCATCCGCTGCGCGCACGCCTTGGCCTGCACGGCATCCCGCGCCTCCACCATGACGCGCACCAAGGGCTCGGTGCCGCTGGGGCGGATGAGGACGCGGCCGGTCTGGCCCAGCTCGGCTTCGATGGTTTTCACCATCGCATCGAGTGCCGGGGTTTTCCACACTTGGCCATTCTTCAAGCGAACGTTGAGCAGTACCTGCGGAAAGATAGCCATGCCGTTCAAAATTTGGGCGAAGGTTTTGCCGCTGCGTTGCACGGCTTGCAGCACCTGCAGGGCGCTGATGATGCCGTCGCCGGTAGAGTGTTTGTCCAGCGCCAGCAGGTGGCCGGAGCCTTCACCGCCCAGTAGCCAGCCGCGCTTTTCCAGCTCTTCCAGCACGTAGCGGTCGCCGACTTTGGCGCGCACCAGAGGTACGCCGCGCTCCTTTAATGCGAGCTCTACCGCCATATTGGTCATGAGGGTACCCACAGCTCCGGGCACTTTTTCGCCACGCTCCAGGCGCTCGCACACCATCATGTACAGCACCTCGTCACCATTGAAGAGGCGGCCGGTGCTGTCGACAAACTGCAGGCGGTCGGCATCGCCGTCCAGCGCAATGCCGTAGTCTGCACGGTGGTCTTTGACGGCTTGCACCAGTGCCTCGGGATGCGTGGCACCCACGTCTTGGTTGATGTTCAGGCCATCGGGCGCGCAGCCGATGGCGACGACCTCGGCACCCAACTCGTGAAAGACTTTGGGGCCAATATGGTAGGCCGCGCCGTGCGCGCCGTCGACGACAATTTTCAGGCCCTTGAGGGTGAGGTCGGTGGCAAAAGTGCTTTTGGCAAACTCGATATAGCGGCCCGCCGCATCTTCCAGGCGGGTGGTTTTTCCCAGGTCGGCCGAAGCGGCCCAGACGGGCGGCTCCTGCAGCATGCTTTCCACCGCCAGCTCCCATGCATCGTCCAGCTTGGCCCCTTGGGCGCTGAAAAATTTGATGCCGTTGTCTTCAAACGGGTTGTGGCTGGCGCTGATGACCACACCCAGGCTGGCGCGCATGGCGCGCGTCAGGTAGGCCACGCCGGGGGTGGGCAGAGGGCCGAGCAGCACGACGTCGACACCGGCGGAGTTAAAGCCGCTCTCCAGCGCGCTCTCGAGCATGTAGCCCGAGATGCGGGTGTCTTTGCCGATCATCACCGTGGGCTTGGCCTCGGTTTGGCGCAGCACGCGGCCCACGGCGTGGGCCAGTTTGAGGACAAAGTCGGGCGTGATGGGCGCTGCGCCCACGGTGCCGCGTATGCCATCGGTGCCAAAGTACTGTCTTGTCATGTTTTCTGGTCCTTTTATCCCTGTAGTCCTTGTCGGCAGGACGTAAGCAGCTATGCTAAGTATAGCTATTGACTAATCCAATAGTTTATCCATTATCACCTTGGCGCATTTAAATCATTTTGCGTTTTTTGCCAATTTTCTGCGCTTTTTGCGTTACCTCTGTCTGTATCAATTGCTCCGCATCGCCTGCCACACCTGCACGGCCTGCACCGTCTCGCGCACGTCGTGCACGCGCAGCACGCTGGCCCCTCGCTCCAGCGCCAGCAGGGCAGCGGCCACGCTGGGTAGCATGCGGTCTTGGGCGCCCAGCCCCGTCACCGCACCGAGGGAGGATTTGCGCGACCAGCCTGTCAGCAGCGGGTAGCCCAAACGCAGCAGTTCAGCCTGGCGCGCCAGCAGGGCGAAGTTTTGCGCCACGGTTTTGCCAAAACCAATGCCGGGGTCGATCACCAACCGGTTTTTGACTGACAAATCAGCCTGTAGTCCCTGTCGCCTGGACGTAAGCAGCTCACAAAATGATAGTACATCAGCGATCACCTGAGCCACCACATCGGCGCAGTCCATGGGCGCGGTTTGCATCGTCTGCGGGCTGCCGTGCATATGCATCAGCACCAGGCCGCACTGCGGAAAGCGTGCCACCACCTGTGCCGCGCCCGGCTGCCGAAAGGCCCAAATGTCGTTGATGATGTCGGCCCCCGCGTCCAGCACGGCCTGCATGACCTCGGGTTTATAGGTGTCTACCGAGACGGGCACGCCCAGTTGGACCGCGCCTTGCACGACCGGCAGCACGCGCGCCAGTTCCTCCTGCAAAGGCAGCGGCGCTGCGCCGGGGCGTGACGACTCGCCGCCGATATCCAGTATCTGCGCGCCGTCTTTGAGCAGTTGCTCGCAGTGCAGCAGGGCGGCGCGGGTGCTGGCGTGCTGGCCGCCGTCAGAGAACGAGTCGGGCGTGACGTTGACGATGCCCATGACCTGCGGCTGACTCAAATCAATCAAGAAGCGCCTGGTTTGCCACTGCGCGGACGCTTGCGCAGCGGGCTGTCGTGGTGCTTCGCCCCATGGAGGAACAGGCTGGCCCATCAGCGGTCCTTTACCCAGTCGCCACTGGCAATCACTGGTTTACCCACGGCAAAGCGCGGGTTGATCTCGTACACAAAGCAGTCCAAGGTGGTGCCATCCAGTCGCACGGCAATAGCACGCTTGGCATATTCATCGGGTTGCGCGGGGTATTCGCTCTCAATCGCGTCCAGCTTGGCCTCTAGCTGCGGCGCAACGGCATACACCTCGCCCACAATGTCTTTGTCGCCCCCCAGGGTCACCCCAGGGTAGCCGCCCAGGTGGAACATCACGCCCTGGATGCGCGCCGTGCCCACGTAGCGCGGCGCGGGCTGCAAACGGGTAATGTCGTTATCGTCCCCCTTGCGCAGCGTGCCGTAGACAAAAAACAGGCGTTCGGCGGATGCGTTGGCAGCGGTTGGCAAAATGGGCTCTGGCATGATGGGGGCTCTAAAAAACTCTATTGTGACCCACCCGTGCCCCGCCTTGCCGCCTACGCCTGCCTTGCCCTGTCCATGACCCTGGTGGGCAGCTACGTGGGTCTGTCCAAGGGCCTGGTAGCCGTTTTCCCCGTGTTTTTGCTAGCCTGGCTGCGTTTTGGCATCGGCGCGCTGGCCATGCCACACTGGCTGCGCAAACCTGCTCACGAGCCCGCCATGACAGCCCAGACCAAGCGCCTGGTGTTTTTAGAATCCTTCCTCGGCAATTTCTTGTTCTCCATCTGCATGCTCTACGGCGTGAGCCTGACCAGCGCCGTAGCCGCAGGCGTCATCATGGCCAGCATTCCGGCCTGCGTGGCGGTGATGAGCTGGTGGTTTTTGCGCGAGCGTATCAGCCCCCGCCTGTGGCTGGCGGTGGCCTGTGCGGTACTGGGTATCAGTTTGGTGTCACTATCAAAATCGGAGCTACTTACGTCCACATCACAAGGACTACAGGCTGATTTAATCGGCAAACACAGCGCTGACAATGCCCTGCTGGGCAATCTGCTGGTTTTTGCCGCGGTACTGTGCGAGGCGGCCTACGCCGTCATTGGCAAAAAGCTGGTGGGCGTGCTGGGGCCCAGGCGCATCACCTCACTGGTCAACCTGTGGGGCTTGGCTTTGGTCACCCCCTTCGGGGTGTACCAGGCGCTGGGTTTTGACTTTGCCGCCGTGCCCAACGGCACTTGGCTGCTCCTGCTGTTCTACGCTTTGGCCGCCAGTGTGTGGACGGTGTGGCTGTGGATGACCGGGCTCAAAACGGTGGCCTCGTCGCAGGCAGGAGTTTTTACCGTCATGCTGCCCATCAGCGCGGCGGCAGTGGGCGTACTGTGGCTGGGCGAACGCATGGGTGCGGTGCAGATGCTGGCATTTGGCATTGCGCTAGTGGGCATGCTGCTGGTCACGCTGGGGAAGGATGGGCGCTGAGGCGGTGTTTGTCACCGTATCAAGCGTTCTCGTCGCGGGATCAGTCGGGTTTGTCACTGTATCAGGCTAGCTCATCACGGGATCCGGCGAGCGGCGCACTTAGCTACGCGGCCAATACTGTTCTATTAGAGTAATCTGTGTCAGAATACAGACTCCATACAAGGAGTCACAGCGTGGCAAGAACCAAGGCAACCTTAGGCGATGGGATTCGACTGACCGACTATCTGGGCGCCAGCCTCCTGGCGCGCGTCTACCCGCTGGAGCTGGTCCAATCCGTGCTCCAAGAACACGGGGTGCAAAGCCAGCGCGTGCGCTCCTTTCCAGCCCAGGTGACCACCTACTACTGCATGGCGCTGGCGCTGTACCCGCAAGCGGCCTACGAAGCCGTATTTGCCGCCGTCGCCCAAGGCCTGGCCAGCGTGCATGGCGGCATTGCCCCCCGCACGGTCGTCAAATCCGCCATCAGCACCGCACGCACCCGCCTGGGCAGTGCACCCCTCAAGGCGCTGCATGCACGCGCCTGCCAACCCCTGGCCAGCCCCAAAGCCCAACCGCACGCCTTCTACGGCGGACTGCGCTTGGTCGCCCTCGATGGCAGCGTCTTTGACATCCCCGACGAGGCGGCCAATGCACAGCACTTTGGCCGCCACAATACCTCGGGTCGCCTGGCCGCCTACCCTCAGGCGCGCTGCGTGCTGCTGGCCGAATGCGCCACCCACGCCATCATCGATGCCCAGCTAGGCTCCAGCAGCCAAAGCGAGAACGCCTTGGCCCAACCCCTCTTGCAGCGGCTGCAACCGGACATGCTGTGCTTGGCTGATAGGGGCTTTTGCGGCTACGCCAACTGGCTCCAAGCCAGTGCCAGCGCAGCCCAGTTGCTGTGGCGCTGCAAGACCGATTGGCAACTGCCCATAGACCAGGTGCTGGGTGATGGCTCCTACCTCACCACCCTGTATCCCAACCAGAAGTCGCGCCGAGTCGGCATGGGCGCGCTGCAGGTGCGCGTGATTGAGTACGACTTGCCCCAACAAAATAGTGCGCAAGAGCGCTATCGCTTGCTCACCACCTTACTGGATCCAACGACGGCCCCAGCCCTGGAGCTGGCCGCGTTGTACAGCCAGCGCTGGGAGATTGAAAGCGTCTTGGATGAGCTCAAAACGCATACCCTGCAGGGCAGGCGAACCCTTAGAAGCAAAACGCCCCAGGGCATTGAACAAGAGTTCTATGGCTGGTTGCTGATGCACTACGCGACCTGTTGGCTGATGCACCAGGCGGCCAGTGCGCACCGATTAAGTCAACGACAGTTATCGTTTACCGGGACGCTCCAATTAGTGCGCAGACACCAGCCCCACTCAGGGGCCTTTCCCCCCTGACCGGCCCCGATGCCGCAGGCGCTGGTTCAGATTGCTGCTGCAAGAGGTCTCTAAGCTCAAATGCGTGAGCAGCCGGGGCTTGCACAGGCCACGCATGGTCAAACACAAGCGTAGCGCCTACGCCAGTAGCCTGACCCGCGTGCGCACCAGCGAGTCTATTTGTGCAACGCCACGGATATTGCAGCCCAAGCCTCTTAGCAAATGGGGGAGGGAGAAATTATCAATTTCTAGTTAATAGAACAGTATTGGCTACGCGGCTGTCCTCCGGGGCGGCTTATGGCCGCCCCGGAGGACAGCCGCGTAGCCAATCACCCCAGGCGCCAGGGCGTACACACTATCTAGGCGTGCAAAGTGTCTGAGCGCACAAACAACCTGCGTCCCTTTTTAGGCACTTCGTTGATCCACATCAAGCCCGCCCACACCTGCGCCGCCTACAGTGAACTGCAAATACCAAGGAGTTCACTATGCGCACCACCACTGCTGCTCTTTTGCTAGCGCTAAACCTGCTCTTTGCGGCCTGTACCCAAAGCACACCGCCCAATCAGCCCGCGCCCGCCAACAGCGCCAGTGGTGACACCGGTGGCTCTGCCAAGGGCGACTTTGGCCCGCCACAGGGCGAGCCGATCAAGGCGGTGCTGACCAGCCCGCCCCAGGTGCCACCGGCCACTGGGCGCAAAACACCGGCCAAGGTGATTGTCGAGCTGGAGGTGCGCGAGCTGGAAAAAGAAATCTCTGAGGGTGTGAGCTACACGCTGTGGACCTTTGGCGGCACCGTGCCGGGCAGCTTTATCCGCGTGCGCCAGGGTGACACGGTGGAGTTCCATCTCAAGAACCACCCGGATTCCAAAATGCCGCACAACATTGACCTGCATGGCGTGACCGGCCCGGGCGGCGGCGCGGCATCGAGCTTTACCGCGCCGGGGCACGGCTCGCAGTTCACGTTCAAGGCGCTCAACGCCGGCCTGTACGTGTACCACTGCGCCACGGCACCGGTGGGCATGCATGTGGCCAACGGCATGTATGGGTTGATCTTGATCGAGCCGCCCGAAGGCCTGGCCGCCGTGGACAAAGAGTACTACGTCATGCAGGGCGACTTCTACACAGCAGGCAAATACCGCGAGAAGGGCCTGCAACCTTTTGACATGCAAAAGGCCATCGACGAGCGCCCCACCTATGTGCTGTTCAACGGATCGGAATCGGCGCTGACCGGGGATAACGCGCTCAAGGCCAAGGTAGGCGAGAAGGTGCGCCTGTTCATTGGCAACGGCGGGCCCAACCTGGTGTCCAGCTTCCATGTGATCGGCGAGATTTTTGACAAGGTGTGGTTTGAGGGCGGCAGCAAGTTCCAGGAGAACGTGCAGACCACGCTGATCCCGGCCGGCGGCGCGGCGATTGCGGAATTTAAAACCGAGGTGCCCGGTACCTATGTGATTGTCGACCACTCGATCTTTCGCGCCTTCAACAAAGGCGCTTTAGGCATGATGAAAATCGACGGGCCGGAGAACAAAGCCATCTATTCTGGCAAGGAGGTGGACTACACCTATTTAGGCGACAAGCAGTCTGACCTGAGCAGCGTGGCCACTGCCACCCGTGCGGCCGCCTCGGGCACGCTGAGCCTGGAGATGCAGGTCAGGGCCGGGGGTGCCTTGTACAACGGCGCTTGCGGGGTGTGCCACCAGGCCACTGGCCAGGGGCTGGAGGGCGTGTTCCCGCCGCTGGCCAAGTCGGACTATTTGGTAGCCGACAAGAGCCGCGCTATCGGTGTAGTGCTCAACGGCCTGACCGGTCCGGTCACCGTGAACGGCAAGGCCTACAACTCGGTCATGCCGCCCATGAGCCAACTGGCCGACGACGAGGTGGCCAACCTGCTGACGTATGCGGGAAACACCTGGGGCAACAGCACCGGGGCATTCAGCGCCCAGGAAGTAGCCAAGGTGCGCGCCAGCACGCCACGCCCCAAAGGTGCGGCGCACTGATGTGTGAATAAAGAGCACGGCGCGCCATGTTCGACTCCAAGTACATCGCCAAAGCGGTCTGCACCATGGCCATCGCAGTGGCATGGCTGGGCCCTGCGGTGCAAGCCAAACCCGTGGCGATCCAGCCCAAGGCAAACCAGCCCGGTTACCGCTCGGTCACGGGCGGCACCATCCAAACCTTGCTGCCACCCGATGGCAAGCAAGCGCCAGTCACGGTGTCCGGCTTTGCCCTGCGTGTGCGGCCCGTCACCGTGGCCGAGTTTTCCCGCTTCATTCAACAACAGCCCCAGTGGAGCAAATCGCGCATCGCTGGCGGCAGTCTGGCAGACGGCCAGTACTTGCGTGTATGGTCAGCCGACACGCGTCCTGGCCCAGCGAAACCATCGCAACCCGTCACCGATGTCAGCTGGTTTGCCGCGCAGGCCTACTGCCAGAGCGAGGGCGCACGCCTGCCCACCTGGTACGAATGGGAGTACGCCGCCGCAGCCGATGGCCTGCGCCGCGATGCGCGCCGCGACCCGCAATGGCGTGCGCGCATTCTTCACTGGTATGGACAAACCTCCAAAGCCTTGCCCGCAGTGGGTAAAACCCCAAAAAATGTCTACGGCATCCAGGACCTGCACGGCGTGATCTGGGAGTGGGTGGACGACTTTGGCGCGCTGATGGTGGGCGGTGACAACCGCACGCAGGGTGACCCCGACACCTTGCAGTTTTGTGGCGCGGGGGCGCTGTCGGCCAATGACCGGGAGAACTACCCCATCTTGATGCGCATAGCCATGCTGTCCTCGCTGGGCGCGGCCAGTACCAACCGCAATCTGGGTTTTCGCTGCGCGCGGGATGTTGCCGGGAGCAAACCATGATGCTATTGCGATGGGTGCTGTGCAGCATCGCTGTATGGGTGGGCGTTACATCGACTGCGCTGGGTGCCGATTTACCACGCAATTCTCTGTACCAACTGGAAGTGGTGCTGACCGATCAGGACGGCCGCAGCACGTTATGGAGCGAGGCGGCCCACCCACCCGCCGGGCCGCGCATTGTCAGCATGTTCTACAGCCGATGCGACTATGTCTGTCCGATGCTGTTTGAAGCCATCAGACAGCTGGAAGCACAGTTGCCCGCAGCGCAGCGAGAGCGGCTGCGCGTGGGACTGGTCACGTTAGACCCGGCGCGAGACGACGTGTCGGCCCTGAAGAAAACCGCCGATCAACGGGGCGGCGACCCAGCGCGCTGGCGGCTGTACCGGACATCGAACGCGGATGTGCGCAAACTGGCCGGCGTACTTGGCGTGCAATACCGCCTGCTGACCAACGGCGAGTTCAATCACTCGACGCTGATGATCTTGTTAGATAGTCGGGGCGTTGAGTTGGCCCGAACCAACCAGATTGCCAAACCCGACCCGCGCTTTCTGCAGGCAGTCATCAAGGCAACCGCCTTGCCACAATAAGGCCTTGGGACTCAGCCACTACTTGAAAAGCATACTTGCGATCTATCGTCTATAGGTGTAAGCTGCCCTCAATCCCATAGGGGCATTATGATGCAACATCTAGCAACGAAAACCACCTGTTCATCTTGCCGACTACGTGACATCTGCATGCCGCTGGGTCTGTCGTCCAAAGAGATGGCGTTGATTGACCAGATGGTCAGTACGCGGCTGAAGGTTTTACGTGGCGAGCCGTTGTTTCGAATTGGTGGGCGCTTTAAATCGCTCTACACCATCCGCAGCGGCTTTTTTAAAACTACCGTCAGTACGCCAGATGGGCGTGAGCAGGTCTCGGGGTTTTACATGGCGGGGGAGTTATTGGGCCTGGACGGTTTAGCTGCCGAGCAGCATACCTGCACGGCCCGCGCACTGGAGGACTCTGAGGTCTGCGTGCTGCACGTACAACTTATCAACGAACTGGCCCACGACGTGCACGCCCTTCAGCACCATGTACAAAAACTCATGAGCCGTGAAATCGTGCATGACCATGACCACCTGTTTTTACTTGGCAGCATGCGCGCCGAGGCCCGTGTAGCCAGTTTTCTGCTGAACCTGCTTACCCGCTTGCATACCCGCGGTCAGGCGCAGGACGAGTTGCTGCTGCGCATGACGCGTGAAGAGATGGGCAGCTACCTGGGCCTGACGATAGAAACGGTGAGCCGTACCCTGTCCAAGCTGGCCAAAAACGGTGTGATCGCCGTCAACCAACGCAAGGTACGGGTGCTGCAACCGGATGCCCTGCACTACCTGGCGGAGCATGAAGATGCCCCAGTGTGCAAACAACCCGTGTTGCCCTCGCACGCACCGCATTCAACCAATGCCAACGCGCCCTGCTTGATGTAGATCAATACGCCAGTGGCGTGCATCGCCTACGCTGGCAGCTCCACCACCCAAGGAGCCCAGCATGTACCAACGCCTCTTGATTTGTACAGATGGCACCAACCTGTCGGAAAAAGCGGTGCGTGCAGGCATCTTGTTGGCTGCGGCTCTGGATGCCGAAATTCTGGCGTATACCGTTGTACCCGCGTTGCCACACTGGAACTACCAGGCTGGCGTGGCCATGACCCAAGCCGAGGCGGCGGATTTTGAGAATGAACGCTCTCTGGAAGCGCAAGCCATGGTAGATGCCGTACAGGAGGAGGCGCACAAACACGATGTCAAAACCATCACCCTGACAGGCCGTGGAGCCGTGGCAGAGAACATTATCAAGGCCGCCAAGAGGCATCACTGCGATTTAATCGTCATGGCCTCGCATGGCCGCAAGGGTATCCGGCGCCTGCTGTTGGGCAGCGAGACATTGGATGTGCTGACGCACTCGCATATTCCGGTGCTGGTACTGCGGTAAACCTGCGGATAGCTTGATGTGGATCAATACATCGGTGCTGCCTGTTCCATAAACTGAAAACGTCACAACATAATAAGGAGTCCATCATGTATGAACGAATCCTGATTTGCACCGACGGCACACCTTTGTCGAACAAAGCCGTTGAGTCTGGCATTGCATTGGCGGTCAAACTGACAGCCGAGGTTTTTCCCTTCATGGTCGTTCCCCACTATCCCTCCATGTATTTCGAGGGTGCCATGGTGTTGACTCCTGCAGAGACCGAGCGGGTCGAGAAAGAATGGAATGCCCAGGCACAGACTGTGGTGGATTCAGTGCAGAAGGAAGCGGCAACCCAAGGCGTCAAGGCCACAGCCATTACAGGTCACGGCGCCGTGGCAGAAAGCATCATCAACGCTGCCAAAAAACACCGTTGCGACTTGATTGTCATGGCTTCGCATGGGCGCAAAGGGATCTCACGTGTACTGCTAGGAAGCGAAACGATGGATGTGTTGACGCACTCCCATATTCCCGTACTGATACTGAGGTAACCCATTATGAAAATCCTATTTGCTGCCGACGGTAGCCCGTTCACAAAAAAAGCACTGGCATTTTTAATGGCCTATGACGGTCTGCTGGACGAGCCCAACGAACTGCATGTATTTCATGTGCAGCCGCCCTTGCCACCGCGTGTTAAACGCATAGCTGGCAAGGAACTGGTAGACAACTATCAAATGGACGAAGCTGAAAAAGTGCTGAACCCGATCCGCAAGTTTTTACAGCGCCATCCAGTGACCTTTGATGCCGAGTGGGTCGTGGGTTCGGCTGCGGAAGAAATCGTCAAGGCCTCCAAGCGCAGAAAAGCCCACCTTATCGTGATGGGCACCCACGGTCACGGCCTGCTGGGACGCATGGTAATGGGATCAGTTGCACAACGGGTCGTAGCCGAATGCGATATGCCAGTATTGTTGGTAAAGTAAGCGGCACAAAACTGCGCCACATTCAGATCCGTCTCATCCAATCAAACTTGCATCGTCTACCGGCGCGAAAGCAGAGTTTGCCAGCTGCGCCCTTAATGTTGCAAGCTCATCAAGAAGCTGTAGGGCCAGGGCGGCTCCCGCGAGGTTGACTCCAAGATCGCGCTGCAGGCGCGAGGCTATCCTGGCATGGCTTATCTGCTGGCAGGAAAAGCGCCAGTTCCCCGGAGCATTACCTGCGGAAGGGGCAAGGATGCCTTCCTGAACCAACTCCATGATGTAGTCAGTCTTTACCGAACATATACGGCCAACCTCATCTGTCGTCAGTTCTATGGATTGGTTCACGATAGCACCTCCTACGAATAGCGGCTGTGCTGGGTCAGTCATGCTTTTGCTCCCAACGAGGCGCGCGGGTTAAAGGACTTGAACTGCTCTGCCATGGTGTTATAGAACGCTTTGGCCGCGTCGTTGTCTGCCGGTGGAGCGACGATTTTCAGCACAAAGTAAAAATCACCTGGCGTATTGGCGGGTATGCCGCGCCCCCTGAGTCGCAGCTTGCGCCCCTCCACGGAGCCAGCCGGGATTTTGAGCTCCACGGCGCCACTGGGCGTTGGAACTTCAATGTCAGCGCCTAACGCAGCCTCCCACGGCGTCACTGGCAGGTCGAGATACACATCGTACTTGTCCACGCGGTAATGTGCATGCGGCTTGAAACTCACCTCCAGATACAGATCCCCGGGTTTGCCTTCACCGACACCCGGCCCACCCTGCCCCGCCAGGCGAATGTGCTGCCCGGCACGCACGCCCTTGGGGATAATAAAGTCTATTTGGTGCTCTTTGACAGTCACGCGCCCCTGGGCATCCATCGCAGGCACACCCAGGCTGACGCGCCGTTCACCCCCGTGGTAAGCCTCCTCCAGCTCGATCGGAATTTTGGCGTGTCGGTCTTCGCCCTGTGCATGCAGGGCACCCCGGTGCGGGCGGTTGGTATGCCCCTCATCAAAGCCACGGCGAAACAAAGTTTCAAAAAAGTCGCTGTACGCAGAGGCATCGTGCTGGCTAAACCCCTTGCCCGAGGTCTCAAAACCTGCGTTCCAGTCAGGCGGCGGATGGAAGTCCTGGCCTTCCTTCCAGTGTTGGCCCAACTGGTCGTAGGCACCACGTTTTTCTGGGTCTTTGAGCACCTCATAGGCCTCACCCACTTCTTTGAAACGAGCCTCGGCATTGGGCTCCTTACTGACGTCCGGATGGAATTTGCGCGCCAGTTTTCGGTGTGCACGCTTGATATCGTCCTGGGTAGCGGTACGCTCAAGACCCATTATTTTGTAGTAGTCGTTGTATTTCACCCAAAGCCCCCGAGTAAAGAAGATACTGTACTCCGGTGCCGCGTTTTAGTACACCCTTGTGGAGGTCTTATGAATGATCGCATTGCACTTATATTGGCCCAGATGGCGGCTCTGGAGAATGACCTGCGCACGGCTGTGCATGAACAGGAGAGTCGTGTGTTTTTTCACATTAACGGCAAACGGGTAGAGTTTGAGCGCTCGGTCAAAGCGGCGCACCGTCTATTGAAAAAAAACGTTTTCCGCTGGCTGGTGACCAACCGCCCGCAGAACTTGATCACCGGGCCGATCATCTACGGTATGGCGTTGCCGCTGCTGTTGATAGACCTGCTGGTGACGTTGTACCAATGGACTTGCTTCCCGATCTACGGCATTGCCAAGGTGCGCCGCGCCGACTACATGGTGTTTGACCGGCACCATCTGGGCTACCTTAACGTCATCGAAAAATTTCATTGCACCTACTGCGAATATGGCAATGGCCTGATGGGCTACATGGCCGAGATACTGGCGCGTACGGAGGAGTATTTTTGCCCGATCAAACATGCCCACAAGATACTGGGAACCCATGTACGCTACAACCGTTTTTTGGCCTATGGCGATGCTGACGATTATGAAAAAAAGCTGGAGGAGTTTCGTGTAGCACTAGGGAAGCTGAAGTAAGTCTGGCGGGCCTGCACAACGCAGCTAAAGGGGGCCAGGCGCACCCATTCACTCGATAGGTTTGATCCACATCAAGAAAAACCTGAACAGCGCACACTTGCAGCATAGCAATGGTTACGATGCAAGCGTCATTAACTTACTTAGGAGTCGGTTATGTTCAAGCACACCATTGCAGCCCTGGTCTTGGCTCTATGCGCAGGCGCAGCCACTGCACAGGAGGTCAGCTATCGCAAAGACATTGCACCTCTATGGCAAACCAAATGCATTGCATGCCACGGCAGTCAGTCCCCTGAGCGGGCCGATTTTCTACTGGACGAGAAGGGTTTTTCTGCCAAATCGCGAGGGCCACGCATGGACACGTACGAACGTTTTATCGCATTCATTGCATGGCCGGATACGGGTGCCTTGATGCGCAGACTGGACGATGGTAAAAACCCACTGGCTGGCGGTAAACCCGGCAACATGTACCTGTACCTTGGCGCAACGGACGAAGAGCGGGTTAAAAATTTGGCCTTGATCAAGACTTGGGTTGGTAACGATGCCTGGAACCTCAACCGATGGGAAGCGCGTGGCGTGGTACCTGGGGTGAGCAAAGAACAACTCACAAAGATCAAACTGAACTATTGATTCGTTGATATTAGTCAATCCACTACTGCCCATTTTCCCTAAAGTGGAACATTGATCTTGCAGATTACCGTTGGAATATTACGGTTCGATTTATTACCCCTTATTGCAGTAAGTAGGCAACCATGTTTAAGCATATCCTGTTAGCCACAGACGGCTCCACCGCATCAGAACACGCGGCAACCATGGCCGTTCAACTGGCACGCCTGCATGGCGCAAAAATCATGGTGGTGTATGTGGTGGATCCCTACCCCTATCTGGGCGTTGGGGAATCCAATCCCTACGGATTCCAGGCCTATATGAGTGCGGCGCAAAAACAGGCGGCGCAGGCACATGCCATGGTCAACACCCTGTGTGTACAGCACAAGCCCCATGTCGAGATGCAGGCGCGTATGGTGGAGGACGTTGGCCCGGCTGCCGGTATTGTGCAGATCGCAAAAAATGAAGGAGCCGATCTGATCGTCGTGGGCTCGCACGGACGCAGCGGTATCGCCCGCCTGATGCTGGGCAGCGTGGCCAACAAAGTAGTAGCCGAGTCACCCGTGCCAGTATTGGTAGTGCGCTAGCGCACTGGATGCTCGACATTTCACTTTCCAGGAGAAACCATGGGAGAGACACAGATTCATGTTCAGCTCCATCAACAGCGGGACTACCAATTTGCGATAAGTTTCGGATCTGGAATTGCAGATGTGTTGGGAGACGAACCAGCCCCCCTGGGCAGTGGGCTGGGCCCATCCCCGGTGCAACTGCTGGCTGCAGCGGTGGGCAACTGCCTGTCAGATTCCCTGCTGTTCGCCTTGCGCAAATTCAAGCAGGAACCGGAACCCATCTCATGTGATGTGCACGCCAAGGTGGGGCGTAACGCCGAAGGCCGTTTGCGTGTGCTTGAAATCAGGGCGGTACTGACGCTGGGTTTGCCAGCTGCGTCACTGCAATACCTCGACCGCGCACTGGGGCAGTTTGAAACGTACTGCACGGTCACCCAGAGTGTGGGCCAGGGTATTGCGGTACACACTGAAGTGGTCGATGCCTTGGGAGTACGACTGAAATAACAAACGTTTATTTTTTCATGGATCACAAAAAATGGAAAACTCAAATACCTCCGTCAACAACCGGGTAGCCGTCGTAACTGGTGGCATGGGCGGCCTGGGCGAAGCCATATGCCACCATCTGGCCGCAGCGGGAATGCGGGTGGTGACCACTTTTTCCCCGCGTAACGACCACTCGGGCCACTGGCTTGATCAACAGCAGCGTGACGGTTTTGTATTCCACGCTTACAGCATTGATGTGTCGGACTATGCCTCATGCGTGAGTGGAGTGGCGAAGATTGTTGCCGAGATGGGGCCGGTGGACGTACTCGTCAACAACGCAGGCATTACGCGTGATGTATCGCTGCGAAAAATGACCCTGGAGGACTGGCAGGCAGTGGTGCATACCAATCTGGACAGTGTGTTCAACATGACCAAGCAGGTGCTGGACGGCATGTTGGATCGTCAATGGGGCAGGATCATCAATATCTCGTCCGTGAATGGCCAAAAGGGCTCGTTTGGTCAAACCAATTATTCGGCGGCCAAGGCCGGAATTCATGGGTTTACCAAGTCGCTGGCACTTGAGGTTGCCAAAAAGGGCGTGACGGTCAATACCGTCTCGCCCGGGTATCTCAGCACCCAGATGGTGCTCAAGGTGTCCGAAGATATTCTGAAATCAAAAATACTGCCGGAAATCCCACTGGGGCGATTGGGTGAGCCAGATGAAGTAGCAGGCCTGGTGGCCTATCTGGCATCCGCCCAGGCAGCGTTTGTCACAGGTGCGAATATGGCTATTAACGGCGGCCAGCATATGTATTGATATGGTGATGGCTATTCCCGATAACCATCTGGCATCGGTACGATTGTCCGATGCAGTCACGCACGCCTCCTTTGGTCGGATGACACGGGGCATTGCGCCCTTGTCCATTCTCGGTGCCTACATGGATTGGGCTATCCATCTGGCGGCATCGCCCGGAAAACAGCGTGAACTGATGCAAGCGAACCTTCGGGAATGGAGTGCGTGGTATCGGTATGTACTGTCCGCCAGCGCGGGAGAATGTACGCCCTGTGTGTCGGCCCATCCACGCGACAAGCGTTTTACGCATGAGGCCTGGAGCAAAATTCCATTTAACTGGCTATCCCAGGCATTTTTAGTCAATCAACGGCTATGGGCTGATGCGATGGTGGGTGTGCGCGGCGTATCACAACACCACGAAGACGTAGCGGCCTTCACCACCCGCCAATGGCTGGATATATGGTCTCCGTCCAATTACCTGCTGACCAACCCGCAGGTGCTGGCACAGGCGGCGGCCACGGGTGGGGGCAACCTGGTACGCGGTGGCATCAATTTTCTCATTGATGTGATTGACTATGTAGCGCAGCGCAAGCCACCCGGAGCCGATCAATACATCCCCGGCAAGACCGTTGCCATCACCCCAGGCAAAGTGATTTTTCGCAATCGCCTGATGGAGTTGATCCAATACGATGCCGCTACCAGCAGTGTATTTCCAGAGCCGGTACTGATCATCCCTTCGTGGATCATGAAGTACTACATTCTTGATTTGTCGCCCCATAATTCATTGGTAAAGTATCTGGTGGACAGTGGTCACACGGTGTTTATCCTGTCGTGGAAAAATCCGACCGCACAAGACCGCGAGCTGTCGCTTGAAGATTACCTGAAGCTAGGCGTTCTGGACGCCCTGGGACAGATTGCACAGGTGTGTCCAGGGCGCAAGATCCACAGTGTCGGTTATTGCCTCGGAGGCACCTTGCTGGCCATGGCAGCGGCTTCTCTGAGAAGTACTGCCTCCAAGGTATTGGCCAGCATGACGCTGCTGGCGAGTCAGGTGGATTTTCACGAGCCGGGCGAGCTTGGCCTGTTTATCGATGAAAGCCAGATTGCATATATCGAAGACATCATGTGGGAACATGGTTACCTGGATGGCAAGCAGATGGCCGGGGCCTTTGCCTTGATCAATTCCAACGATCTAGTCTGGTCAAGGCTGATTCATACCTATCTCATGGGTACGCGCTCGCCGATGACCGATATGAAGGCATGGAATGCTGATGCCACACGCATGCCGTTTCGGATGCACAGCCAGTACTTGCGCAGTCTGTATCTTAAAAATGATTTTTCCGAAGGCCGCTTTACCATCGATGGCAAACCTATTGCCCTGCAAGATGTACGCTTACCGATGTTTGTGGTGAGTACCGAATGGGATCATGTCTCGCCATGGCGTTCTGTCTTCAAAATTCATCTTTTCACCGACAGCGAAATCACCTTTGTACTCAGCACAGGTGGGCACAACGTCGGGGTGGTCAATCCACCGCAATCAACAAAGGCAGGCGGTCACATGGTAAGTCGCCCCATTTCGTACCAGATCGGCATACGGCCGGTAGATGGCCCACATATTGATCCTGAGTCGTGGCTGCTGGTCGCCAGGCAACATGCGGGGTCATGGTGGCCCGCTTTTCAGGAATGGCTTGCACACCATTCAGGAAACCCCATTGCACCTGTAACCATCGGCGGACGGGGTAGAACGCGATTGACCGCTCTTGTGGCGGCACCGGGCACGTATGTCCATAGTAGTTGAGGGCAAAGTACCCAAGCAAGGAGTTTTTGACCATGAATACCTGGTCACGCTGATGCGCGTATTGCCATTATTACAGTGGGTCTATTGATTAATCTCAAGGAAGTTAATTTCCAGAGCCGGACAATCGAAAACCTTGGGGAGTACGGGAGGCTAGACCCGTATCAAATGGACTCTGCGCACCCCCATCATACGTAGCAATACATATTTTTGACTGGAGAACAGACATGCAAACCATGACAAATCCTGCTTTGGATACCTATCAACATCAAATCGACGCGTCGCGCCACATCGCGGAAGTGGTCTTTGATGGCACTGACCGCATGGAGCACTTGTTGCTTGATACCACCCGGAAAGCCTTTGACGAGCGAATGAAGTTTTACCAGGCCCTCGCGGCCGTACGCGATCCACAGGGTGTTGCCGCACTGCAGTCAGCTTTTTTCTCGCACACTCCAGAGCAAATACTCAAAGTACAGCAAGAGTTGATGAAAATCGTCACCGAGTCCCAAGACCAGATTAATAAAGCCATGCAGCATTTAAAACTTGGATTGAATGGCCAGAGCGCTCCAACCTCTATGCCCTCCGACTCCGACAATGCACAAGGCTCCACCACCGCTCTGACCAGTCTCTTCAGCATGTGGGACAAGGTCTTTAAGGATACCGTCGCCCTGACAACCGGCAGCATGGCATCGGTCCTCAACCCAAGTCACCGTGACGGCGACAATGTCGTCCATATTACCCAGAAGGCTGCGAAACGCAGAACTGCGCGAACCAAATAATCCAAAGCTGAATGTTCAGCGCAATTTTTGATGGGCTTGTTCCCTCTCCAAGTTGGCCTGGCATGGCGTGCACATAGGGGCTGCGGGCAACGTGGTTAACCGCCTGAGATCTATCGCCTTGCCACATTTCAGGCAGTAACCATAGCTGCCGTCCTGCAAACGCTGCTGCGCTGCCAGCACCTGCACCAGTTCAAAGGCTGCGTGTTCAGCCTTGGTTTCGTCGACCGTGTCCTGTATCTGCTCTGTAGCGACATCCTTGAAATCCATGACCTCATGTGGCGCGTCTTCACCGGGGATATCTCTCACATCACCAGCGCGCAGCATGGCACGCAATTGCTCTTCACGCTGATCCAGCAGTTTGCTGAAGCGCGTCATCAACCCGGTGTTATAGATTTCCATGAAATTCCCCATTGAAGCCCTGACTGATTCTGCTTGGCTGTAACAGCCGCCTCTTTGATATGGATCAAATACGCGCGCGGTTGATTCGCTAACCTCACAGGGCAGCAGGATCACTTGCCTGCTGGCAAGGAGCTCCGTGAGCGTACGCAATCTAGAAGCCCTGTTCCGGCCTGCATCGGTAGCGATGATTGGAGCCTCTGACCGCGAGGGCAGTTTGGGCTCACTGATGCTGCGCAACCTCTTGCAAGGGGGGTTCAAGGGTCCCATCTGGCCCGTCAATCACCGGCATGCAACCGTAGATGGAAAACAGGCGTGGCCTGATGTAGGATCGTTGCCAGAGGCGCCTGATCTGGCGGTGATCTGTACACCCGCCAGTAGCGTGCCTTCTATCGTCGCGGCACTGGGCAGGAAGGGCGTTCGCGCGGCCATCGTGATCACGGCGGGACTCAAGCAAGCCTCGGGCGATGGCGCGTCGACATTGGAGCAGGCTATGCTGGACGCGGCCCGGCCCCATTTACTACGCATTCTGGGGCCCAACTGCATTGGCGCTTTGGTGCCAGGTATGGGGCTCAACGCCAGCTTCGCGCCGGGTAATGCGTTGCCCGGAAAACTGGCGTTTATCACCCAATCGGGGGCGCTAGCCACAGCCATGCTGGACTGGGCCAACAGCCGCAGCATAGGCTTTTCACATTTCATCTCCTTAGGCGACAGTGCCGACGTGGATTTTGGCGACGTGCTGGATTATTTGGCCAGTGACGCTGGCACACGGGCCATACTGATCTACGCGGAATCTATCCAAGCCGCACGCAAGTTCATGTCGGCTGCCCGTGCGGCTGCACGCAACAAGCCGGTGATCATTGTGAAAGCCGGGCGCGCACCCGATGGTGCCAGGGCTGCTGCGTCCCACACGGGTGCTCTGGCGGGCACTGACATCGTGATGGAGGCTGCCATCCGGCGTGCAGGCATGTTGCGGGTAGATACACTGGAGTCGCTGTTTGATGCTGCCGAAACCCTGGCGCATATGCGGCCACTGCGTGGCGAGCGACTGGCCCTGCTTACCAATGGCGGTGGAGCTGGGGTGCTAGCGGCCGATGCATTGCAATTGGGCGGCGGCACTCTGGCAGTATTGGACGAGCACACGGTGACCGCCTTGAACCAATGCCTGCCTGGGATCTGGTCGCATGGCAACCCGATCGACATCATTGGCGACGCACCCATAGGCCGCTACCAGGATGCACTGCGGGTACTGTTGGCAGCACCTGAGGTGGATGCCGTGCTGTTTATGCATGCACCGACGGCCATCGTGCCGGCGGGCGACATTGCAACCGCCTGCCTGCCCTTGATGCTGGAATCTATCAAGCCAGTGCTGGCCTGCTGGTTGGGTGGCGACGCAGTGGCCACAGCCCGCGCAGCCTGTACCCAAGCAGGTATCGCCAGCTACAGCACGCCAGAACGTGCCGCGGCAGCATGGATGCAGCTGGTGGACTATGCCCACAACCAGGCCTCCCTGCAGCAGCTGGCCCCGGCGACACTGGAGGACTTGGTGCCGGATCGGGAAATGGCCCATCAATTGCACGCGCAGGCGCTGCGTGATGGCCGCGAATGGCTGGACGGGATTGATGCCCAGGAGTTGCTGCAAGCCTATGGTCTGCCCACGGTGCAGACCACCCTGGCCCGTAATGCAGAAGAGGCGATTGCCGCTGCCAACCAGATCGGTTACCCGGTGGCACTGAAGATCGTATCGCCACAAATCATCCATAAGTCCGATGTCGGTGGTGTAGCGCTGGATCTGGCCTCTGCCGAAGAGGTGCGCATGGCTGCCGTCAAAATGCGCCACCAGGTGACGCGGCTGCGACCGCAGGCGACCGTGCTGGGTTTCACCGTGCAGGCCATGGCGCAACGGACCGGGGCACAGGAGTTGATCGTAGGCATCGCTACCGATGCCGTGTTTGGCCCGGTGCTGATGCTGGGCGAAGGGGGAACGTCCGTGGAACTGCGAAAGAACCATGTCGTGGCACTTCCGCCGTTGAATATCAACTTGGCACGAGACATGGTTGCCAGAAGCAGCCTGACACCTTTGCTCGCCGGATACCGTGGCCAGGCCCCCATAAATGAGCAGGCATTGCTGACCACACTGCTGAAGGTATCACAGATGGCCTGCGACCTCCCATGGCTGGCGGAGCTGGATATCAACCCCCTACTGGTTGACGCGCAGGGCGTCTTGGCACTCGATGCCCGCGTCAAACTGCGTACTGTCGCCGCTGGCGAAAGCAGTCGACTGGCGATTCGCCCTTATCCTATCGGGCTGGAGGAGCGTGTGCCATTGGCAGGACAGGATCTGCTCCTGCGCCCGATCCGCCCGGAGGATGGCCAACGTCTGATGGCTTTTTATGCCAACGCATCTTCTTTTGATATGCGACTGCGTTTTTTTATGTCTCGGCGCGAAGTGCCGCACTCCGAACTGGCGCGTTACAGCCAGATTGACTATGACCGCGAAATGGCTTTTATTGCACTGGCGGTGCTGGAATCAGGCGAGCAGGCCATGGTGGCCGAGGTACGCGCAGTGTGCGACCCTGACAATACCCGCGCTGAATTTGCCATCCAGGTGGCATCAGATTGGCAGGGAAAGGGCTTGGGCCGTTTGCTGCTGCATAAACTCATCGCCTACCTGCGCGAACGCGGTACTGCCGTGGTGACAGGACAGTGCCTGCGGGAGAACACGGCCATGGCAAACCTTGCGCGCGAAGTGGGTTTTGAAGTCACCCCAGAGTCATCACAGGACACCTTGGCGCTACGTCTTCCGTTGCAAGAAAGTCGCATACCTTTTCACTAAATTTTGCCTATTATGCATGCATATTCAAGCTGTAGTCCTTTTAAATAGGTAATATTCAGCTACTATTTACATAGCAATTGAACTAAAGATTGGCAATCTTCAGATACACCCATCGCTATTTCGGGGGGCTGCAATCCGCCGCATGTGTGGATCTACATCACGGTTTGAGCAGCGGCAGATTGAGAAACCTCACGATGGCTGCCTGCACTTCCTCGTCGTGCCCCACCCACAGATGGCCGCCATGCTCAAACCCGATAAACCTCGCCCCCACAATTTGGCTGGCGGTGTACTCTGCGCTGGCATAGGTACCAAAACCATCGTCCTGTGCACTGATGATCAGTGTGGGCGAGCGGATAGTCTCCAGTGCATATCGCGCAATACCTTTTCCCAGCACTGAGTCGCTGCGCAAACCCTGCGCGCGTGTAGAGACGGGAAGAATTTTTTGCAGCACCCTATTCACCCGCGCCCGTTCATTGGGGCTGGCGGCAGCCACCTGCTCGGGTGGTGTGGCTAGCACGTACTTGATCACCAGGTCGCGTCCAACATGTAGAGCGGCCCAAAATACAAAATCCGAACCGATCAATCGCAAGATCAGGTTTTCCGCCCAGGGTGACAGTGGCGGTGCAGAGTCGGCTGTAGTGCTGGGCTTGTACGCCAGCGGCACCAATAACACCAGCGCACTGACCCGATCCGGGTGGCGAATGGCCATCTGCATCGCCGACGGACCGCCCGCTGACCCACCCATCACCGCCGCCTGCCGGATACCCAGCGCGTCCAGCAGGCAAGCATGGGCATCGGCCTGTGCAGCCGGACCGGCATCTAGCGGCATGGGCGTGCGCAGATAGCCAAAGCGCGACATGGCAATCACCCGAATGCCCTGCTGCGGCAACGCGCCTGCAAACGCCATGCCCTGATCATGCCCGCCACCGCTGCCGTGCACCATGAGTAAAGGCACGCCGGTACCGGCCTCTTGGTATTCGATTGGGCCGCAACGTGTGTTGGCTAGCGTGCTGCCTTGGGCTACGCGCTCCGTCGCCGTTTTGATGTCTTGGTTAAATCGCCACCCAATCAATAGGACAGCGGTGAGCAGTGCCACGCCTATAACCAAAGCAAAGGAAGAGCGTCGTATCACGGAAATCCACCGATCGACCTGGACGTGTGCATGTGCCGCGCTGCGTCTGTAGCAGCGGATGCAATATCAACGACGACAATAATGCTGTAAGGCCATACCTTGGACATGATTATCTTCCCGCATTCGTCGTTGGAGTGTGCGGATCATCTCCATCGCGGCAATTGACAAACATCAAACTACATTCAAAATGCAGACCGCAGTGCCGTATCTTGGTTATCTGAAGACGACGGTTTCGCTCCTAGGTCGTATTGGATGCTTTTCAAAGCAAACCAGCCATAGATAAAGGCTCTGTCGAAGCAATCCCAAATCGTCTCGCCTTGGAGCGAACGATTTTCTTGTCACTTTTCCGTCGCCACACCGACATGCACATCACGTTCAATGCGGCCATCGACCAGTTCAATCAAACGGTCACAGCGGTTCGCCAAACGCGGGTCGTGCGTGACCACGATGAAAGAAATATTCAATTCAGCATGCATACGCCGCAGCAGCGCGAAGACTTCGTCTGACGAAGCACGGTCAAGGTTGCCCGTAGGCTCATCAGCCAGTACCAACGGCGGTTCAAGCACCAATGCGCGTGCGATAGCCACCCTTTGCTGCATGCCGCCCGACAACTCACCTGGACGTTTGGCCATCGCATTTTCTAAACCGACCGCTTTTAACACGGCTCGCGCGCGTTCACGCTGTGTCGGCGAAACATACCCCTCACGCATCAGCGCGGGTAGTGTCACGTTCTCAAGTGCAGTGAAAGCAGGTAGCAAGTGATGGAACTGGAAGACAAAGCCCAGCATTTTCCGCCTGCGTAATGTTAAGCCAGTATCGTCCAGACGGCTGGTCTCGTCACCTTGAATACGGTAGCTTCCCAGCGTCATGCGTTCCAGCAGACCGACGATATTGAGCAAGGTACTTTTACCCGATCCAGAAGGGCCGATCAATGCGACAAACTCACCGCGATGAATCGTGAAGGTCAAGCCGTGCAACACCTCTGCCTCATTGGGCAAACCCATGTTGTAGCTTTTGCGGATACCACTTAGCTCTATCAATGGTGTGGACATGGAGTTCATCACAATGGCTCACATGCGGATGGCCTGCGCCGGGTCAAGTGCGGCAGCACGCCGCGCTGGCGCTACAGCTGCCAGCACCCCGCACAGGGTGGCGATAGCTGCGACACGTAGCGCAAGCCCCATGGAGAGCGTGATTACAAACAACGGCAGCCCGTCACTACCGCGCACAAACGTGCTAAACGCCCAGACCAGCAGTGTTGCCAGAGCCACTCCGAGCACCGACCCCAGCCCGCCAACAATGGCCCCCTGTAGCAGAAACACCCGAAGCACCTGCCCTTGGGTGGCACCCATTGCACGCAGTATGCCGATCTCACGGCGTTTTTGTACAACGGAGACGACCAGTACACTGGCAATACCCAGCACCACCACTATCAGTACCACGCCGCGTATCAGCGCAGTGCTGACGGACTGCGCATTGAGTGCTGAAACCAATTGCGCGTTGGCCTCTTGCCAACTCTCGACCTTGTAAGGCCAACGCATGGACAGATCAGCGGCCAGTAAGGGGGCTGCCCAGATGTCTGTCAGCACGATATCCAGGCTGGTCGCGCCGCCCGACAAGCCAGCCAGACTTTGGGCTGTATGCAACGGCACGATGATGCTACGTCGGTTAAGGTCGCGCACGCCAAAGTCTGCAATTGCGGTGACCCGTAGCGATTCGGAGACACCGCCCGTGATAATGCTCAGGCGATCACCCAAGCGTACTGTCAAATCTTGGGCGAGGTCACGCCCGATGATGCCTTCACCCGGATCCAAGCGTGCCTGCCCCTGCACAAGCTTGGAACGTAGATGCACGATGTGGTCGTAAGAGTCAAGCTCCACACCCGTCAAGATGATTGATTTAGAGGCTTCACCTCGCACCGCCAGACCGGCCACCGACACTAAGGGCGATACAGCACGAACTCCGGGCATTCTCTCCAGCACGGGCATCAGTGTCTGCCAGTTGTCTATGGAGCGTAACCGTTGTCCCCGAGCTTGTGTCTGTGCCAGCACAGTCGTGCCCACAGTGGGTGTGCGCGCTGATATGACTGTATCGTCAGGGGCACTGATGGTGATGTGCGCTTGAGCACCCAGTGTTTTATCAATAGTGTTGCTTTGCAAACCAGAAATCAGCGCAGAAATGTAGGCAATGACAGCCACCCCTGCAGCAACACCCACGATGATCAGTACGCTTTGCATGCGACCTTCGCGCAGGAAGCGGATCGCCACTTGACGTTCGAATCCGAGCTGCCACGACATGGCATCAACGCCCCATGGCATTGGTCATGGCAGAACCAGCGTCCTCAGCACGACCTGAAACTATTGGTGTGCTCCCCATTGCAGTTGCATCACCCCTGATCCTGCTACCCGGTTTGAGCGACCCATCAACTATTACCCTGTCGCCCTCAGCCAGCCCCTCTAGCACCTGTGCAGCCTCTAGCGTGCGAATGCCCAAGCGCACAGCACGCTCTTGTGCCCGCCCTTCACGTTCGATCAACACCGTAGAGATAGGCGCGTCGCCTCCCCGTAGCGAGGCCACAGGCACTACCAATGCGCGTTCGCTACGTGCGGTTTCTACTTCGGCAGACAGCGTCATGTCTTCACGCAAGAAAGTTGGGGGCAAACCCGGGATGGAGAATTTGACTTCAATCGCACCGCGCTGTGCATCCACCAGTGGCGCTATGGAAAGGACATGGGCTGTAAAACGCTGGGTGGGGAACGCATCGGCAAGTATGCTCGCGGTTTGACCTACCTGTAACTGCTCCAGATAACGCTCGTCCACCTGCGCAATAAGCTGTAGTGGCCCTGTCAGTGCCAGGCTCAATAACGCGCGCCCGGGCTGCACGATCTGACCTGGTTCTACGTTACGGGTGAGTACCTTTGCGTCAGTTGGCGCTGTAAGCACGGCTTGTTCCAACCTTGCTTTTGCCGCACTGGTGGCTGAAGTTGCCAAGCCCAGCTGCGCCTGCGCTTGGGTGATATCGGTGCCGCTTTCGGCATTCGCCGCCAGCTGAGCACGCGCACCGATTTGCTGAGCCTGGGCAACGGCAACTGCACGCAACGATTCGTCCAGTCGTGCCTGACTGATAAATCCCTGGTTTACCAAAGCTTGCGTCCGCTGTAGTTCGGCCTGCGCAGCTGCTAACACTGAATCGGCTTGTGCCAACGCAGCCCGCACACTACTGCGTCCCGTGCTTCGCAAGCCGCTTAAACGCGCTTCGGCTAGCCGCTCACCAGCCTGCGCCTGCTCCAAAGCAGCGCGTAATTCGTCGCTTTCCAGCCGAACCAGTATCTCCCCTTTTTTGACCAGCGCACCTTCAGTCACTGCAACTTTTTGTACGCGCCCAGTCAGCGTGCTGCCTATGTCGACTCGTGACGCAGTCACCACCTTGGCTGAAAACTGTAAGGTGCGTACCAAAGGCGCAAGGCTCAGGCTAACCACTCGCACGCTAATAGTGCGGGTAAACCACCCAGCCAACACCCCAAGGATGAGAATATTAAGCACAATAACCATGGCAATAGAACGACGAGACATTTTTCAAAGAGTGGCGCTGCAACTTTATTCATGTATAGATAAATATCAAACTTATTGGGAATCATGCAAAGTCTGTTGTCCAAGTTTGCGATATATCAAATACATTGCACTACCGAACGCATAAAGTTGACACATGTCTGCATTGAACAGGTGAACCGCCCCATAGCTTCCAACCGTGCTGTTGCGACATGGAATTGATTGCAACCAATAACGATGGCTTCCAAACGCATTTTGATCATTCAAGGTCACCCTGACGGGGTCGTGTCTCATCTTTGCCATGCGTTGGCCTCCGCTTACGCATCAGGGGCTCATGATGCGGGCCATGCGGTGCGCTGGACACAGGTGAGCGAGCTTGATTTTCCACTGCTGCGCAGTCAGGAGGCGTGGGAAAAAGGCGCATTGCCTGCAGGCTTACAGCAAGCTCAAGCTGATATTCTCTGGGCAGAGCATATCGTGCTGTTTTTTCCGCTATGGCTTGGTGATATGCCAGCCCTGCTGAAAGGATTTCTTGAGCAAGTGGCCAGGCCTGGTTTTGCTTTTGAATACAACCAGGGAAGTACCCGCTTCTCCAAAAAGGGTTTGACGGGTCGCTCGGCACGCGTTGTCGTCACTATGGGGATGCCTGCACTGGTTTATCGTTGGTATTTCCGGGCCCACAGTGTTAAATCGCTGGAACGCAACATATTGGGTTTTGTAGGGATTGCGCCCGTCCACGAAACACTGATTGGAATGGTCGCCAATTTCAAGACCGACGATAGCAGTAAATGGCTGGCGAAATTACGCCGCTTGGGTAGGGACGCTCAGTAATTTCTGTGAGTACGTTACAGGCGATACTTGTTGATCAATATCAACTGTGCTTTACCAGGGTTGGGTACATTGAGCAATCAGTCCAAAGGAATTTGCGTTGAAAACCCAGCACATGACCGTTGAACAAGTATACGTACCGAATGTGGTGGCTGTTGACCACGACATACCACTGGTGACGTGCGCAAAAATGTTGCACGATGACAACGTGGGAAGCCTGGTCATGACAGAACTCCGCGATGGCCGGTGTATTCCCGTGGGCATTTTGACGGATCGGGACATTACGATAAAGATCGTCGCCTTTTCGCTGGATCCGCGTGTCTTTACAGCCCGCGACATCATGGCCCAACCGCTGGTGACAGCTTGTCCGGAAGAAGACATCGTCACCGTGTTAGCCCGCATGCGTGACTATGGCGTACGTCGCGTTCCTGTGGTAGCCAAGGATGGATCGCTGGCAGGTATTTTGTCTGTTGACGATATTTGGGAGACATTTGCCGCAGAAGTTAGCGTTTTAGAGCGGTATGTTCTGGCCAAACAGTCGCAAATGGTTCTCACACGTCCGCCTGACCGCAAGCCTTTAGGTAAACGCAGCTTGAAGAACGATAGATGAATCAGCTTACTTGCTCAGTTATTGGGAGACTATCATGCAACGCTTAAAGATTTTTGCACCTCCCATGGGTTTGTTGATCGCCATTTTCACTGGAGTCAATCTGTTCGAAGCAAATACCTGGATGGCAGCACACGCACAATCATCCACCACAAATGATAGCGCTGCCCGGTCTACGAGAACAGCTTCCGTTTTTCCTATAAGCGGCAACATTTATGCGGCGGGCGGCAATGTGCACCCGACTGCGGCGGTGGATGGTGATTTTGTTGCCGCAGGGGGCCGTGTGGTGGTTGACCAACCAATCAAGGGTGATGTAACACTGACCGGAGGCTCCATCACAGTACGATCATCTATCGGCGACGATGTGCGTGCAGCGGGCGGTGACGTAAGAATTGAAAGCGCCGTCAGCGGAGAAGTATTCATTGCTGCGGGCAACATTACGTTGACCAAGGATGCCCGCATTGCACGCGCTGCCACTCTGTATGCAGGCAATGTCACGGTTGATGGGAAAATCGACGGCCCCCTCAAAATTGGAGCGCAGAAGATACTGCTGAATGGCGAATTACTGGGGGATGTTCACTTAAACGCCGAACAGATTGAACTGGGTCCCAACACCAAAATCAACGGTTCCCTGAGATATCCCGCTTCTGCTGATTTGAAGAAGGCCGATAGTGCCATCATCAGTGGGGCAATTACGCGAGCGATGCCTGAGGAAACTCCATCCAGCAACATGCAATACCGCGAATGGCATAGGGGCATGCAAGGGCACGGCCCAATGTGGATGGGCTCGGTGTTCACATTTTTTTCTTTGCTGGCTTGTGCGGCCGTCCTACAGTTAGTGTTTCCCTTCTTTTGGGCGAAAGCTGCTGACACCATCAAAACCTCTGCTGGGCAGGCCATCGCTATAGGCTTGGGTTCGCTACTGGTTGCGCCATTACTTGCGGCATTTCTGTTCATTACAATTTTAGGCATTCCACTGGGGATTGTTGTCATGATGCTGTACCCCGCTCTGTTACTGGTAGGTTATTTGGTGGGTATTTTCTTTATTGCGCAGCGTGCACAGCTTGCCATCCGCAAAGACGCACCTACCTCGTTTCCTGTCGCCATCGGTATCTATGCATTGACGTTATTGGCTGTCATGTTGTTAGTGCGACTGCCATTTGTAGGGCCACTGGCTCTTATCCTCATTGCGATCCTGGGCACTGGAGCTTGCGTCATTGAAATGAATCGGCGCCGCAAAACAGGCCCCCACGCACCTGGACAAACCATGGGGCCTGTTACAGCAGCCAACACGGTAGGTACATAGCGCGATCGCCCGTATTACGCTGAGAGTCTCAACTTATTACCGTGTAGTCTATGCAAATAGGACGTAATGAACTATACATTTAATAGCATTTAATATTTTTCATTTTTACGGGCAATGGATACTCAAGATTAATTAATGGAGAATCATCATGTACAAGAGAATTCTTGTTGCCGTAGATGGCAGTCCCACCTCCAACAATGCTTTGACCGCGGCTCTGCAAATGGCCAGAGAATCTGATGGGCAGGTGCGTTTTATCCATGTAGTAGATGATCTGGTGTTTTTCAGTGGCCTGGATGCATACAGTGGCTACTCAGCCGAGTTGATACGTATAGCGCAGGATCAGGGAAAGCAAATTCTTGCGGATGCTACCGTGATCGCCAACTCGGCAGGAGTTGCGGCTGACAGTATTCTGTTTGAGAAGTTGGGCGACCATCTGGCCGAGACGGTCGCCGGCGAGGCAAGGCGCTGGGACGCAGACTTGGTCGTCGTTGGCACGCATGGACGGCGCGGCGTAGGGCGCATGTTTTTGGGCAGCGGGGCCGAGCAGATTATTCGCCTGTCGCCCATTCCTGTATTGGTTGTACGCTCACAGGAAGACGCTGGTAACAGTAAGTGCAATACCTGATTTACACCTGCAGATACCGTAGCCGTGCCATCCGCAATCCTTCCATCCATGCAATAACGACCAGAAGAATGACTGCCACCATCGCAAACGCTGCGTTGGGAGGCAAAGTAAAACCCATCACTTGTCGTAACCATGGCGCGCCTGCGATCAATGCGAGCATGGCCACTACGGCAAGTAACATGCGCACCAACCACCTATTGCGCAGAAAAATATTGGTTAGCAAGGATTTATGCAAATCGCGATTGGCCAACACCAACAAAAACAGCCCCAGCACCAAGCCCGCAAACCCGGTAGTGCGAATCTGACCCGACTCCCAGCCCAGCATCACCATCGCCCAGATGCCCCCTAACAGCACGGCCGCCAAACCCATACCTTGAAGCAATGCGTAGCCTATGTTATCCAGTGTGAACGGTGAAGCGTTGGCAGCCCGAGGTTGACGCTGCATGATGTCAGCCGCCTCCGGCTCTGCTTCAAACACCACCGAGCATGCCGGGTCAATCAGCAGCTCCATCAACACAATCTGCGCTGGCAGCAGTAGCACTGGCCAATGAAACAACACCGGGCCCAAGGCCAGTGTCACCACCGGAACGTGTACCGCAAATATAAAACGCGTGGCCGCGCTAATGTTGTCGTAGATACGCCTGCCTTGGTGAATGGCGGTGGTAATACTTGCGAAGCTATCGTCCAGCAGCACGATCGCTGCGGCCTCACGGGCCACATCGGTGCCGCGCTGACCCATCGCGATGCCCACATCAGCCGCCTTGAGAGCAGGTGCATCATTGACACCATCGCCAGTCATGCCCACCGTTTCGCCACCCTGCTGTAGTGCTCGCACCAGCCGCAACTTCTGCTCGGGCACCAGTCTGGCGCAAATCGGGGTAAGCGCTAGTCGACTACGTAGTGCCTCATCGCTCATGGTACTCACCTCAGATCCCGTCAGGACATCGTCGCACGCATCCAAGCCTACCTGTCTTGCGATGGACCGTGCCGTCGCGGGGTGATCTCCTGTCATCATGATAATGCGAATGCCTGCTGCGCGACAAGCCCGCACTGCTGCGGGCACTTCCGGACGGGGTGGATCGGCCAGCCCCAACAGACCCAGAAAGGTATAGCTAAAGTCATGTTGGCTGGCGGGCCATTGCTGCCCGCTCCATTCCCCTTTGGCTACAGCCAACACGCGCAGGCCACGGCTGGCCATATCCTGCACCTGGTGTGCAATCGCTTCCAGCCGGTGCATTGGCATGTGGCACAAATCGGTCACCGCTTCCGGTGCCCCTTTGGTGGCCAGCAAGTGGTGCTGCGCTGTGCCAGCGGAAAACACCTGCGTCATGGCAAATATCTCGGGAGATAAGGGATAACTAAGCTCTGGAGCCCAATAGGGGTGCACATGCTCTGTGCCGGTCAAATGGTGAAGCCCAAAGCTGCGAATCGCCTTTTCCATGGGGTCAAACGGGTCGGCAGGTGTCGCAAGCATGGCAAACTCCACCATAGTGTGAAACGCTTCTGGTAGTTTTTGATCTACAGCAACTTGGACGAAGCTGGCGTCTGTGATCGACAGCTCCGCCACCAACATACGGTTTTGGGTAAGCGTACCGGTCTTGTCGACAGCCAGTACCGTGATGGCTCCCAGTGCCTCCACAGCCGTGACCCGACGTGTCAGTACACGTTGCTGAGATAGCCTCCAGGCTCCGAGGGCTAGAAATACCGTCAAGACTACTGGTATTTCTTCCGGCAACAAAGCCATTGCCAATGCAATACCCAGCAACAGACTCTCCAATAAAGGCTTTCCATCCCACTTCCAAGCCAACAAGATCAAAGCGATGGCCGCAAGTAAACCCACTGCGGCAAGCCAGCGAACGATGTTACGCGATGCCTTCTGTAGCCTGGATATCACCAGTGTTGTCGAGGCCAGCGCGGTGCCTATGCGGCCCACCGCAGTATCTACAGCAATGGCACGCACGCGGGCCACGCCTACGCCGCGCGTGACCACCGTGCTGGCAAACAAAAATGGATTGCCCTGCCCTGCTGGCAATCCCAAAGCGAGATCATCTGAACCGGGCAGTTTGTCCTGCGGTGCGGCCTCGCCCGTGAGCAGTGATTCGTCGGTGCTGATTTGCCCCTGTAGCAGCACCGCATCAGCCGCAATCCGGTCTCCTTCATGCAGCACCAGTAAATCACCCACTACCACCTCGCGGCCGGCAATGCGCAACTCTGCGCCGTCCCGGATGACGAGTGCCCGTGGTGCAGACAAGTCGCGTAGAGCCTCCAGTGCGCGCTGTGTTTTGCGTTCCTGACCAAGGGTTAATCCAATAACCGCCAGTACGGAGACCAGCAGGAAACTCGCTTCGGCTGTGTCACCAATCCATAAGTACACCGCGCCTGCACCCAACAACATGAGAAACATCGGCTCCTGAACAACGTCAACCACAATGCGCAGAAGCGACTTGGGTTTGCTGCCAGGCAAGACATTGGGACCATGGGTGACATGTCGATGTGCAGCTTCCGTTTGTGTGAGTCCGGCCAATTCTGGATGAAGCATGCACATAGCTTAGAGGCGCATGCTTTATTGCACAAATCGCAATGTAATGACGTTTGATAATTGTCAATGCTCACAAGCCAATTCCTGCCTAGACTGATAGCCTGTTTTCAATTCGGAGTAACGCCATGAACGATACGACCCAATCCCTAAAGGACGATCAAACACGCCTGAATCGCGACATTCGTGCAGTAGTAGACGATGCGGAGGTGCTGTTGCGTCACGCCGTACGCGATGCGGGTGAAGGCTATGACGATGCCCGCAGCCGCCTGGAACGCAGCCTGAAATCCGCACGCAGCGGACTCGAAGGCGTTGAGCGATCCATACTGGACAATGCACGCAAAGCCACAAAAGCCACTGACGAATACGTGCACGAGCATCCCTGGCAGTCACTGGGTGTTGGTGCTGGTCTCGGCTTGCTACTTGGCATGCTCATCTCCCGCAGGTAAGCCATGGCGCTGGCTGAAACGCTGTCACGGCTGTCCGCGAGTTTGTTGCGGATAGTCAATCAAAGGTTTGAATTGGCCACGGTTGATATCGAGGAAGAACTGCTGCGTCTGGGTATCTTGCTTGCAGGCACTTTGGTGACAGCGCTCATTCTTGCATTGGCATTGGCAGCCGCAGCAGTCACTATGGTTGTTTACTTTTGGGATAGTTCCCGCATGGCGGTACTTCTCGCTGTGACTGGCCTGTTTACCGCAATAGGTTTGATGATGGTGTGGCAACTATCACATGCTTTACGCGATAAGCCGCGCTTTATGGCTAGCACACTGGCGCAACTCGACCATGACCGTACAGCTTCTGGAGGATCCTTTGACATCAAGGCTTAAAGTCCTCGCCCTGCGGCGTGCCCATCTCGTCGAAGAAATTGGTCGCGAGCGTAGCGTTTTTCACACAGACTATGCGGCAATCAGGCAGGATTTGGTCTACGCAGGCCTTGGCCTCATGGTTGGCAAACTTCTTGCACGTCACACCTGGTTGCGCACCATCACTCTCTCGGCATTGGCAATCATAGCGGGTAGTCGTTTAACACCCAAATCAGAAAAATAGAGGAAATTTGACGGCATCCTTTTGTGACTATTCAAAATCAGCAGGCAATCAGTACGCACCATTGGAAGCGGTGGACGCGGCGCTGCCACTGGAAGACTTCAGCTCGGCATCACGATATCCACCAGCGCGATAGGCTTTACAGCCATTCAACTCAAGTTGGTGCACTTGAAGTTTGATCAATCGCTATACATGCGCAGCACCATTCTCAAAATATCAAGGCTTGGTGCGGACTTTGACCTTAACGCCATTTTTGATGGCATCTCCTGGATAAATGATCACGCTGTCCCCAACCTCCAGATTTCTTTCAACCACAACCAATAGCCTGCTACGCGGCCCCAATTGCACGGCACGCTTTTCTGCACGATCTTTTGAAAGCACAAATACGGCCCATTGCTCACCATCGCGAAACAACGCACTTACCGGAACCAGGTTTGCGTCCATACGCTCGTCAATGACTACCCGCGCCTCCACGCGGTAACCGTCGCTAACAGCTTGCCATTTTTCCGGAGGCGATACCATGTCAATAATCACATTGACTCTCTGCTCCTCCACTCCCAGCGCAGATATTTTGGTAAATGCAGACGGCTCCACCAGCCGCACCTGGCCTTGCAGGGTGTCCGCACCGCCCCAGCGCTCGAACAGCACCTGTGCGCCAGGCCGGATGCGCACCGCATCGCTGGTCAGTACGTCCACCACGGCTTCCAGCTCACGGGCGTTGCCCAGCTCCAGCAGTGGTGTGCCGACAGTGACCACGCCTTCATTTTTTTGCACTACCTTGAGTACGCGCCCCGTAACCGGCGCGCGTACCTGCCATAGCTTGCCGGGCGTGGCGGGTGGTGGACTGCGCATCTGTACCAGGGCTGCTCGGGCGACTTCCAGGTCATGCTCGGCTACATGCACCTCCTGCTTGGCAGCGTCAACCTCCTTTTCGTTCAATGCCACATTCAACCGGTCTGCCTCCAGCTTGGTGGGCGACACAAACGCGGCGGACGCGAGTTTGCCGGTGCGCTCAAAATCTGCCTGCGCCTGTGCCAACGCCACCTGCGCCCGCTCCACCCGCACGGTGGCGCGCAACTTGCCGGCTTCTGCTGCGCCCACTCGGGCGGTCAGCTCTTGCTCGGTTCGGGCATCCAGCAATGCCGGGGCCGTGGGTGCGATAGTGGCCAGCACGGTGTCTTTCTGCACCGTGTCGCCTTCCTGCAGGCTAATGCGTTGCAAGCGGCCGACCAGCGGGGCTGACACCACGTAGCGGTCGCGCACCCGTGTGCGGCCATCTTCGTCAATGGTTTGCACAAATTGGCCTCGGGTCACCTGGGCGGTTTCCACCTCCAGCGGTCGGGGCATGAATGACCAGCCCAGCAGGGCCAGTAGCGCGACCACCAGCACTGCAAAGAGAATTCTTTTTATCCATTTCATGCTGCACCTCGACTGAAAAAAACAACCGCCCAGTCATCACTCGCGTGTTTTCAGGACACTCACCATGTCCAACCGGTCAATACGCCTGCGTACCACCAGCGCGCTAACCAAGCCGGCAACCAGAATGGCCAGCGCCGCATAGGCATAGGTTGCGGCGTAGATCACAACGGGCAGCTTGATGGTCTCGTGTGGCATCAGGCTCAATAGGCCCCAGGCCAAAAAATAGCCAAACGGCAGACCCAGTGGAATGCCAATGGCGATTTCGACGGCCAGTTCGCCCAGCATAAACACCGACACCTCGCGCCGGGTAAAGCCCAGCACCCGCAGACTGGCCAGTTCCCACGCCCGCTCGGCCAGGGTAATCCGCGCTGCGTTATACACCACGCCAAAGGCAATCACCGCCGCAAAACCAGTGAATACGGTGGTGAAAAACAGAATGTTTTTGGCCGAAGTTTCCTGGAAACTTTTCAGCATGGCCGTCTTGCTGGCCACCGTGGCAATGCGTGGGTGATTTCTTGTAGCGGCAAAAAAATCCGCCTCACGCGTGCGGTCCAGCGCCACCGCCACACTGGACACCGAGGGCGCTTCACCCATCAAGCGGCTCAGCGCGTCCATGTCCATATAGACCGACATGCCAACCAGCTCGCCGACCGTTCCGGCCACCGTTATCGCACGTTGGCGGCGCTTGCCCTGCAGCGTTTCTACCCACAGTGTGTCACCGGCGCGCACACCCAGTCGCTGTGCCAGCCGGTCGGTCAGCAGCAGTCCGTCGGGCGGCAGCGTCACATCGCGCAGGTGCTCGTCCAGCAAACGCCGCAACTGCGCGTGCTGCGGCAGCCCCTGAATGGCAGTGCGGTAGCTGCGATGTCCCGCCTGTAACTTGACCGGCACGTAGCGCGCGCCTTCGGCCTGCGTTACGCCAGGCAGGCGGCCGACATCCTGCAGCACATTGCGCTCGGTGGGCTCGATCAGCGCTACGTCGGCATCGGCCACCTGGGTGATGCGAAATTGGGTGTCTATCAGGTCGTTGATCGAGTCATTCCAGAAAGTGCCGGATATCAGCACGCCCACTGCGCTGGCAATTCCGGCCACGGTGATCAGCGCCCGCAAGGGCCTGCGCTCCAGATTGCGCACCACCATGCGGGTGGCAGGCGACAGCCAGTGCGCCAGGCCCAGGCGTTCAAGCAGTATTTTTTTGTAGCGTGGTGGATGGGGTGGCCGCATGGCCTCGGCAGGCGCTAACTGCACCACCTGCCGCACGGTGGCCAGCGCACCGGCCACAGCAGCCACCAGACAAATGGCCGCTGCCGTCACCGCTATCCAGGGCTCGAGACGGTAAGTGAGGTGCGGGAAGTGGAAAAAGTTTGCGTACATGGCCGTCATGTAACTGCCAAACCAGACACCAAAGCCCACGCCGAACAGCATGCCAACCAGCACAATGAGCAGTACAAATTTCAGGTAATGCATGGCGATGTCGGCGTTGTCGTAGCCCAACGCCTTGAGCGCGGCGATCTGTTCCCGCTGGGTCGCTACGATGCGCGCCAGCACCACATTCAACAGGAAGGCCGCGACACCAAAGAACGGAATGGGCAGCGTGGTACCCATCACCTTTTGCTGGTCGATTTCCTGGCTGATGATTTTGTTGGACACCTGATCCACCCGGCCGTAGGAACGCAAACCACCGTACGGCTCCAGCAACTGGTCGAGTTGGTCGATAACGGCGCGTTCTGTCCCCCCTGGCGTCAAGCGGATGGCTACTCGATTGAACGCACCCTCCATGTTGTAGGCCGCTGCCAGGTGCGAGCGGTCTAGCCACAGCACGCCAAAGCCTCTGTCGTCCGGAAACGCGCCGCCAGCGGTGCCATACACATATTCTGGCGACAAACCAATTCCGACGATCTGAAAGCTTTGGCGTTTGCCATTCAACACCGCAGCCAGTTGCGCGCCCACCGGCAACGCATGGGCTTTGGCAAAACCTTCTGTTATCACCACCTCGCCCGCACGCCCAGCCTCGATCATTCGGCCCAGGCGGACAAAAACTTGGTTCAGGCGCGGCTGATCGGCATTGGCCAAACCAATAAAGCGACCAATCACCGGCTGGTTGACGCCTTGCATGTCCAGCGTGACATCAAACGCCACCGTAGTTTCTGCGTCCGCCACGCCGGGAATGCGGGCAATCTGCTGCTCCACCGACCGTGGAGCACGTTTGAGTTCAGCAAAAACCTGGGCAAAGCGCGCTTGGTCGTAATAGCCGCTGAGTAAGGATTGGAGCGAATCGTAAGTGGATATCGAACCAATAAACCCCGCCATGCCAGCCGCCACCACCAGGGCAATGGTGACCACCTGGCTTTTCATTTGCCACAGGTCGCGCAGCAGTTTGCGGTTAATGGCTTTCATGCTGCATCCTGTTCAAGATCCGCCTACCAGGACAGCTGCGACGGTGTCAATTTATGCGGGTTGATTTCCACCGAGACTATGCGGCCGTCGTTGAGTCGCATAACGCGGTCGGCCATACCCGCGATCGACGCGTTGTGCGTGATCACCACGGCCGTGGTGCCCAGTTCCTGGTTAATTTTGGCGATCACTTCCAGCACCACCTTGCCAGTGACGTAGTCCAGCGCCCCGGTAGGCTCGTCGCACAGCAGCACATCCGGACTCTTGGCAATGGCGCGGGCTATTGCCACCCGCTGCTGCTCACCGCCAGACAGCTGCGATGGAAAATGGTCCAGCCGCTCAGACAAGCCCACCAGTGCCAGCGCCTGGGTCGCGGGCATCGGGTGTTCGACAATATCGGTAACCAGCTCAACGTTTTCGCGCACCGTCAGACTGGGAATCAAATTGTAGAACTGGAACACAAAGCCCACATGTTCCCGTCGATAGCGGGTTAACTGCGCTTCAGTGGCCTCTGTGAGGTTGTGCTCGCGAAATTGCGCCGTGCCGCTAGTAGGCCGGTCTAAACCTCCAAGGATGTTCAACAGCGTCGATTTTCCGCTACCAGAGGGCCCCAGCAGTACGACAAATTCTCTGGCGTATATTTCCAGATCAACCTCGCGCAGCGCATGCACCCGCACCTCCCCCATTTGGTAGACCTTGCTAATGGCGCGTGCAATGAACACGCCTTGCTTGTGTTTGCAAAGCTTTGAATCTACCCCTGTATGTGCAATAGATTCCGTTTGTAAATCTACTTCACCAGGATACGTTGCATAGGGGATTGCAAACATACAACAAATGGACTGCGCGCAGGATGCATGCGTTAACTACTTCATTGCACAGTCAGTCGTTTGGAGGTTGTGGCCTCTTTCTTGGGCAGATCGAGATTCAATACACCGTTTTCGTACTTGGCAACGGCTTTGGCTTCGTCAATATCCTGAGACACGCTAAATGACCTCGAAACTGAACCGTAATAACGTTCACTTCTGATCAGCTTACCTTTTTCCTTGACCTCTTTGTTTTGTTTGGTTTCAGCATCTATCTGCACAATATTGCCATCTATCCGCACATTGATATCTTCTTTTCTAACTCCGGGAATATCAGCCAGCACTACGTAAGATTTGTCCTTTTCTTCCACATCAACACGTATTTGCAGCAAGTTATTTTCCATCTCCGTTCTGAGTGGAGTGAGGAATCGTCTGAAGAATGGTTCGAAAGGTTCATTAAATGCGTTATCAAAAACCGTTAAATTGCTCATGATAAATTACCTCCAGATTGAGTTACGAAAGCATACAACCGCATTCAGCCAAACTAGGCAGTACGATTGATTTGACAGTTTATGAATCTCACGGCAATATGGTATTGAGAAATGTCAAGCGTGGTATGGGTCTTGTCTTATCCGGCATCCAAGCCATATTTTCAACAAAGTACTCCCTTTCCATAATGATCAAAATTGTGATTGCTGATGACCACACCATTGTGCGCGAAGGCCTGCGCCGTGTGATACGTGAAACGGACAATATGGAGGTGATTGGCGATGCGGCCAATGGCCACGAGGTGCTGAAATGGGTAAAGCAGGGTGGTTTTGATTTGTTATTGCTTGATCTTTCCATGCCCGAACACTCTGGGGTGGATTTCATCAAGCGGATCAAGCACGAAGCGCCCATGCTGCCCGTTTTGGTACTGACCATGCACGAAGAGGAGTCGTATGCCGTGCGTTGCATTCGCGCTGGGGCCTCAGGCTACCTCACCAAAGACAGCGCCAGCAGTGAATTGATCAGTGCCATCCAGCGGATAGCCTCCGGGCACTTGTATATCAACGCCACTGTTGCCGAAAAACTTGCGCTGGAGACCATGACTGCGCAAAATGGACCCGCACATAAAAGTTTGTCTGATCGGGAGTTTGAGGTATTCCAGATGATGGTACATGGTCACTCTGTCACCCACATAGCCAACCTGTTGCACCTGTCTGTCAAGACCGTCAGTACCCACAAGGCACGCATCATGCAAAAAATGAATCTTCCGTCTTTTGCTGACCTGGTTCGCTATGCCATCAGCAACGGCTTGATGGACTCACCCAGCAGGTAGGACATTTCCTACCCCATACCCGCTAAATCCTATGCCTTAAATCAGCCGGCGCTGATTGCGCGCGGACTTGCTGATCGCCATACTGAACCCATGTCCAACATGCATGGGCACCCGGGATGCATCTATGAAGGTATTTGTAGTGGAAGACTCAGAGGCCATTTGCGACCGTATCGTACGGATGGTGAATAAGGTCAAAAACACCAACGTGGCAGGAACTGCCAATAGCGTGTCTGGCGCGTTGCGTGGCATCGAAAATATGCAACCTGATGTCGTCATCCTGGACATTCAACTGCTGGATGGAGACGGTATGCAAGTCTTACAACACGTCAGGAAGGTGATGCCCTTTACGAAAACAATGGTATTGACCAATTTTAATTCAGATCAGTACCGCGGTCTGGCACTGCGTTTTGGTGCGGATGCTTTTCTGGATAAATCCAATGATTTTTTTCAGATACCCGATCTTCTGCTGGCGTGGCATCAGCAGAGGGAAGCCGTTGCTCATTGAAAAGTGGCTCAACGTCAAATCATTTTTTCCATCGCCCAAGGAGATCACCATGAACACCGCTATTGAAATGCCCGTTGCAGGGGCGATCCAGACCCGCAACGTAACGGCATCATCCTGCATACGGTCTGAACGCGGCGGACTTTGGTCAACGCTAGCCGATGTCTGCCAACTGCTCCAGCTGGAAATCCAGGTGCAAGATGAAACCTTGCAGGCCTTGTTTCAGCATCGCCGTCTCAAGCCCGGGCAGCAAGCGTACAGTATTGGCCAGGCATTTGAAGCCCTGTACGTGGTTAACGCCGGCTTTTTAAAAACCGTACTGTTCGACAGTGAAGGCAACGAGCGTGTGGTCTGCTTCCCCATGAAGGGCGATTTATTGGGAAGTGACGGAATCTGCACGGATCGCCATGCCTGCGAGGTCATCGCCCTCTCAGACTGCGACATCATTGTGATTCCGTTTAAGCAGCTTCTGACTTTGGGGCACTGCTGTCAAGAGCTTGAACACATCATTTACCGCGCGGTAAGTCGCCAGATTGTCCAGGAAAACGTCAATCTGGCCACCTTGGGGTCTTTGCGTTCAGATGCACGTGTGGCGCGCTTTTTGATGATGGAGGCGGACCGGTATGCAGCCCTGAAATATTCTTCCCAATCGTTTCGACTGCGCATGACGCGCCGCGATATCGGCAGCTACCTTGGTTTGACACTTGAAACGGTTAGCCGCTCGATGTCGGCCCTGGATGCGGTGGGCATCATTTCTGTGAATCAGCGGGAAATTGAAATTCTCAAGATGGGTGCCTTGCGATCATTGCAACACATAGAGTCCTCCCGGCCAATGGCATCGCATGAAATCAAGTTGGAAAAAAAATCAAACCCAGCAAACACTGTACCGTCAACGCGCAAACATGGCAACCACACCCTGTCGGCAGTGCATTAAACTTCCCGCTGGGCACTGCGCAACCCAGTGAGAACACCGCTGGTGAACAATCCCAACAACATGAGGCTTGCATGAGGATCGCTTTTTCCCATTGACGGCTCATATCCACATAGTTGAAAGAAACGAGCGCTCCATGGCATGACGGAGGCTTCTTGCGCTCTGAAATCTGGTGTCAACGGTACTGATAACTGCGCAAACCAATGTGACTGCAATCCGGTGACTTGACTATTGGAATGCCAATCTGCACAAAACGTCACTTGCTCTAGCTGTTGCTTGAGTCTGAAAGTTTCATGTAATAGAAGTTTCTCAAAATCAGTCGACAAGCTGAGTCCATGAAACTTTAATAAATCAGTGTAGGCAAGCCCGACTGCCGTCAAACCTTCGTCGGCGGCACGGCATAGGCCGCGATAGGCTCCAAGCTGGGTCAGAGTCAGCGTGTTAGTGGCTGCATCGGATGCAGTAGATTTACTGTCGTCCACACCTTTACGCACCGCCCGGATAACGCCATTCATCCGGCCCAGTGTCAGCACTTCACTCATGAATGCATGCATCACGACATCGTAGATGCTCGCGCGAACAGCATCTAAATTAGGGGATATGTCCTGCGTCGTGTGTCGTACTGTCTGCACAATGTCCTGTAATTTGAATATTGAACTCATGTTTGGTCATCCATATCGACACCTTCAAATATCCTGCTTGACTGTATCCAATAACGGATTTTGAATGTTGCGAATAATCAATAACGTTCATTTTTTCAAGCCACTTCTGGTAAACAACAAGTACGAGACGGTGCAGGCAAGTGCCAGGTAGTTCAACGCCAAAAACCAAGGCGTATTCCAGGCCAAGCCATCAAACCCGCGCTGGGTAATGGGATAGAGCACCGGGGCGGGATAGAAATCGGCTGAATGGGTGAAGATGTCAATCACAATATGCGACCACCAGCCCAGCAAGGGTATCCACAGTACGCGCAACACCACCCAAAGCAGTAACGTGACCATGCCCGCTACGATAGCGCTGTGCAATGTGCAGTGCAGGTGGTGAGACAGCATGGCCACCATGGATGGCATCGCGGGTTCCTGGCCTGGCAGTGCCACTGCGTAAACCCATAGCGTGGTAGCTGAGCCATCGCCAAATACCGCCCACCCCACTACGGGCAGCATATGTCCAAGATCAGGCATGGCGGCCAGGCCCGCAGTGAGGCCCACTGTGCGAGGCGTTATGGGATAGCTGCGACGCGCAGCCAACACGCCCGTAGCGGCCCATAACGTGTGTGCAAGGATGTCCATGACGGCTCCTATACCCTTAACTTTGACCGAGCGCCACACCACGCAAGCGCAATGCATTGCTGATGACCGAGACAGAACTCAAACTCATGGCCAGCGCGGCGATCATGGGCGAGAGTACCCAGCCGGTCCATGGATACAGGACACCAGCGGCCAGGGGGACGAACAGCGCGTTATACAGAAAGGCAAAGGTGAGGTTTTGCTTCATGTTGGCCATAGTAGCCACCGACAGGGCACGCGCCGTGGCAATGCCGCGCAGGTCGCCTTTCACGAGCGTCACTTGCGCGCTGTGCATCGCCACATCGGTGCCAGTGCCCATAGCAATGCCGACATCGGCCTTGGCCAATGCCGGGGCATCATTGATACCGTCGCCCGCCATCGCAACGATGCGGCCTTCTTTTTGCAGCCGCTCCACCAGTGCCAGTTTGTCAGCAGGTTTGACCTCGCCATACACTTCGGTGATGCCCAGCCGCTGGCCGACGGCGCGAGCGGTGGTCAGGCCGTCGCCGCTGGCCATCACCACCCGCAGGCCCGCCGCCCGCAGCGATGTGAGCGCGTCCAGGGTGGTGGCCTTGATGGGGTCGGAGACGGCCAGCAGTCCGGCCAGTTGCCCGTCCACCGCCAGATGCATCACACTGGCGCCCTGTAATCGCAGTGCCTCGGCCTGGGGAGCCAGTACCGCCACGTCAACGCCCAGCGACTGCATAAGTGCCGTATTTCCCAGTGCCAGTTTTTTGCCCGCCAAGATGCCGCGCACGCCGATGCCGCTGGCCGAGTCGAACTGCGCTGGCGTGTCCAGCGCCAGACCTTGCGCACGCGCCGCAGTCACCAGCGTCATGGCCAAGGGATGCTCGCTGCCCTGGTCCAGGCTAGCCGCCAGGCGCAGCACTTCGTATTCGGTGAATCCACTGCTAGCCACAGCGCGCTCAAACGCTGGCCGCCCGTCGGTCAAGGTGCCGGTCTTATCCACGATCAGGGTGTCAATCTTGCGCATATTCTCAATCGCCGCTGCATCCCGAAATAGCACCCCCAGCGTAGCCCCGCGCCCCGTGGCTACCATGATCGACATGGGCGTGGCCAACCCCAGCGCGCAGGGGCAAGCGATGATGAGCACCGCCACTGCGTTGATCAAACCGTAAACCCAGCTAGGTTGTGGGCCGAAAAATCCCCACGCAAGGAAGGTGAGCAGGGCCACGCTGACAACCGCCACCACAAAGTAGCCTGCCACGCTGTCGGCCATGTGCTGCATGGGCGCGCGGGAGCGTTGCGCTAGCGCCACCATCTGCACGATCTGCGCCAGCACCGTGGCCGAGCCTACGCGTTCACCGCGCATCACCAGCGCGCCACTGGTGTTGAGGGTGGCACCAATCAGCCTGTCACCGGGGCGCTTGCTGACTGGCATCGGCTCGCCGGTCAACATGGATTCGTCTACACTGCTGGCCCCTTCAGTCACCACCCCGTCCACGGGCACCTTCTCACCGGGGCGTACCCGCAGCAGGTTGCCCACATGCACATGGGTTAGCGGCACATCTTCTTCGCTGCCGTCAGCGTTGATGCGGCGCGCCGTCTTGGGTGCCAGGCCCAGCAGCGACTTGATGGCCGCCGAGGTGCGCGAGCGGGCCTTAAGCTCCAGAATCTGCCCCAGCAACGTCAGCGAGATGATCACCGCCGCCGCTTCAAAGTACACCGCCACCCGGCCCATCGAGATAAACGAAACTGGAAACACCTGCGGCGCGATGGTAGCCACCACACTGTAGGCGAAGGCCGCGCTGGTGCCCAGCCCGATCAGCGTCCACATATTCGGGCTGCGGTGCACGATGGACTGCACCCCGCGCACAAAGAAAGGCCAGCCCGCCCACAGCACCACGGGGGCAGACAGGGCCAACTCCACCCAACTTTGCGTGGCCATGCCAAACCACTGCAAGCGGTGGCCCAACATGGCTAAAAACATGACCACTGCGGTCAGCGGAAGCGTCCACCAAAAGCGGCGGCGAAAATCGGTCAGCTCCGGGTTTTCGTCGTCCTCCAGGCCAGGTTGCACCGGCTCCAGTGCCATGCCGCATTTGGGACAACTCCCTGGATGGTCCTGTCGGATTTCGGGATGCATGGGGCAGGTGTAGAGGGTTGCGGTAACTATGGGGCTGGGCGCAAGTTCATGTGGTGCGCTGCCATGGCTATCGTCATGTACAACACGGGACGCAGCAGGGCTTGCGAGGCTGTACTTTTGCGGATCAACCGCAAACCTGGTGCGGCAGTGCGCGCTGCAAAAATACACCGCCACGCCCTCGTGCACGAGATGGTGGGGCGACTGCGCAGTGACGTGCATGCCGCACACAGGATCTACCAAACCATCCGGCGCAGAGGATGGATGCTCCATGGGATGATGGCCATGAAGGGGGGTATGCGTCGCCATCCGTGACTCCTGGTTAAATATGTTTTGCGTTTCACGCAAGCACACTTGGCATGATCACATTGATGTGCCTGTATCGGCAATACCAGTTCGCCCTTATTTAGGCTGCGCGGACCGCTAAATGGCCAACGCTTGATCCACATCAAACAACCTGGGTTTGATGTGACCTAGCGCCCTTCGAGATGGCTTAATTCAAGGCGCTATTTTCTTGCTGCTGGAGTAACCTTGCCTGTGCTGTCCATACCCTTCGTCTCTTGATATAGATCAATACCAAGATCTTCCTGACGACTTAATCTGGAAGCTCAATAACATAAGGAGCCTATCATGTATGAGCGTATTTTGGTTTGCACCGATGGCACCAAGCTGTCGAAAAAGGCCGTAGACGGCGGCGTTGCCTTAGCTGCCAAGCTGGATGCGCACCTGGTGGCCTATATGGCGGTGCCGCGTTACCCGCACCTGTATTTTGAAGGCGCGGTAGTACTCACCCCGGCAGAGACCAAGCGTATTGAAAAGGAATGGAACGACCAAGCGCAAATCATAGTGGATGCAGTACAAAAGGAGGCACACGCCCGTCACGTCAAGGCTACCGCCGTGATAGGCCATGGCGAGGTGGCTGAGAGCATCATCAGCGCGGCCAAAAAGCACAAGTGTGATTTGATTGTGATGGCCTCGCATGGACGTAAAGGCATCTCGCGCGTGTTGCTGGGTAGCGAGACCCTGGATGTGCTGACGCACTCGCACATTCCAGTGCTGGTGCTGCGTTAAATCACGCCTAGAAGTGGCCGCTAAATAGAAGCAAGGATATTTTGCTTTAATGTGCAAGAGATATAGCAGGATCGAGGACAATCATAAAATTGTTGCTTGTTACCCTGCATCTTGTCTAATTCCCTACTCACCTTTACCCCCACCCTGGCCCAGGCTTGGGGGCTACTGTCTGTGGCCATCGCTTTTGAAGTGGCGGGTACCACCTGCATGAAGCTGTCGCACGGCTTTACCAACCTGGTGCCGTCGGTGCTGATGTTTGCCTGCTATGGACTGGCCTTTACCTGCAACACCTTTGCCACCAAAACGCTGGACTTGAGCATTACCTACGCCGTGTGGTCGGGCGTGGGCACGGTGGCAACCGCATTTATAGGCATGTATTTTTTCAAAGAACCTGCCACGGCGGTGAAGATGGTTAGCATCACGCTGATCATCATTGGCATTTTCGGGCTGCACACCGCATCACGTATGCAGGTATCCAGCTAGGCTTTGAATAGGCTCTTGTACTGGTCGCGCAGCAGGTTCTTTTGCACCTTGCCCATGGTGTTACGCGGCAGCTCGGTGACGATCTCGCAGCGTTTGGGAATTTTGAAGTTGGCAAGTTGTGACTTGAGGGCCGCCAGGATGGCATCACTCTTTATTGCTGCACCAGGTTTGGCAATGACCACCGCAATGCCTACCTCACCAAAGTCGGGGTGCGGCACGCCGACCAGGGCGCTTTCGGCCACGCCGGGCATGTCGTTGATGTAGCCCTCAATCTCAGCCGGGTAGACGTTATAGCCGCCGCTGATGATGAGGTCTTTGCTGCGTCCGACAATGTGCACATAGCCGCGCTCGTCGATTTTGCCTACATCGCCGGTTTTAAAGTAGCCGTCTTGCGTAAACTCTTCGGCCGTCTTCTCGGGCATGCGCCAGTAGCCTGCAAACACGTTGGGGCCATTGACCTGGATGGCGCCGATGTCATTGGCTTGGAGCGGTCGACTGTCGTCACCACAAATGCGCAGATTGACACCGGGCAGCGGGAAACCAACGGTGGAGGCGCGACGTTCGCTTTGGTTTTTATAGCGTGGGTCCTGCGCGTAAGGATTCGACGTGAGCATCACCGTCTCGCTCATGCCGTAGCGTTCCAAAATGGTGTGGCTGGTTTTGATCTGCCAGGCTTCAAAGGTTTCTTTGAGCAGCGGGGCCGAGCCCGCGATGAACAAACGCATGTTTTGCGTAGCGGCTTTGGTAAGCGACGGCTCGGCCAGCATGCGCACATACAGGGTGGGCACGCCCATGAATACCGTGGCACGCTGCATGTGGGCGATGGCGAGCTTGGGGTCAAACTTGGCCAGCCAAATCATCTTGCTGCCGTTGATCAGCGCGCCGTGAATGGCGACAAACAGGCCGTGCACATGGAAGATCGGCAGTGCGTGGATCAGTACATCGCTCTTCTTCCAGCCCCAGTAGCTTTTGAGCGTCACGGCGTTGGACAGCATATTGCCGTGGCTGAGCATCGCCCCTTTGCTGCGGCCCGTGGTGCCACTGGTGTACAAAATAGCCGCCAAGTCCTTGTCAGAAGAGCGTACGCAGCTATGGTTATCAGAGCATTGTGCGGCGCGTTGCAGCAGGCTGCCAGTGCGGTCCTCGTCCAGCGTAAAGACGTTCTGCGTACCGCTTTTAAATGCGATTTTGCTCACCCAGCCAAAATTTTTGCTGCTGCACACTACTACGGCGGGCTCGGCATTGGTGATGAAGTATTCGATCTCGGCGCTTTGGTAGGCCGTGTTGAGCGGCAAAAACACATAGCCTGCACGCAGCGTGGCCAGGTACAGCACCATGGCTTCGACGGATTTTTCTACCTGCACCGCGATGCGTGCGCCCTGGGGCAGCTTGAGCGAGGCCAGCAGGTTGGCCACCATGGCGCTGGCGCGGTCCAGATCGCGCCAGGAATAGTGCAGGCCGTTATCTGTCTCCACGGCGGTGCTGTCCAGGTCAGCGGGGAAGTTGGCGCGCAGGTGGGCGTAGAGGTTGGCGTTGGTCATCGTTGTCTCATGCAGGCAGGCTGCATTGTTTTAGGTTTTGCATGCATTGACCAGGCATCAGCATGCCCAGTGAACGCTACGTTTTCAATAGCTGTTTACGTCCTATCTTATTGGACTAGCGGCCAATTTGATAGATAAATCAGCACTCTGGCGCAGACTTAATCCAGCTTGGCACCCGAGGCTTTGACCACCGCCGCCCAGCGCTTGATGTCGGCGCTCAAAAACGCCGCAAACTGCGCTGGCGTGAAGTTGGGGAACTCTGCACCCTGGTTGGCCCAGATGGTTTTGAGCTCATCGCTGCCCAGGGCCTTGCGGAACTCTTCGGTAGCGCGGGTTTGTACATCGGCAGCCATGCCCTTAATACCCCATACGCCGTACCAGGTGGTGACGGTGTAGTCAGGCAGGCCCAGCTCAGCGGCGCAGGGCACATCGGGGAAGGCGGGGTTACGTTTGCTGCCAGACACCATCAGCGCCTTGACACGGCCACCCTTGATATGGTTGGCCGACGAACCCAGGCCGTCAAACATCATGTCCACTTGGCCGGCAATCAGGTCTTGCAACGCCGGACCTGCGCCACGGTAGGGAATGTGGGTAATAAAGGTGCCGGTTTGCAGCTTGAACAGCTCGCCCGCCAGGTGGTGCGAGGTGCCACCACCGGCCGAGCCGTAGTTGAGTTTGCCGGGGTTCTTTTTGAGGAATTCCAGAAATTCTTTGTAGTTGTTGGCGGGGATTTTTTTCGGGTTGACCACCAGCACCTGGGGCACTACAGCAGCCAGCACCAAAGGTACCAGGTCGGTTTCGATGTTGTAGTCCAGCCTGGGGTACATGCTGGGGGCAATGGCGTGGTGTACCGCGCCCATGAAGTAGGTGTAGCCGTCGTTGGCTGCCTTGGCCGCGACCGATGCGCCCAGGGTGCCGCCGGCACCGCCTTTGTTGTCAATGACGAGCTGCTTGCCGGTATTTTTGGCAAACTGCGCGCTCAAGGGGCGGGCAAAAGCATCGGTGCCGCCGCCTGCGGGAAATGGCACCACCAAAGTGACGGGCTTGGCAGGCCAGGCCGACTGCGCGTAGCTGCCCAGGCTGATACTGGCGGCGCTGGCAGCGGCCATCTGCAATACGGCACGGCGTGCAAGAGTGTGGTGGGTCATAGGTCTCTTTCTGGTAAAAATTAAAAAAACAATTGCTCGATCTCAGCGGACACGGGTATATTGCCCTGCGCCACCATCTGGCGGTGTTTGTCCAGCCTGCGCAGGTCATACAGGTAGTTCACCATCAGGCCATACGACTGCTTAGCGCCCTTGCTGGACGGGTCACCCGCCCAGTTCAGGCGCTCCACCCGTGCACCGTTCCCCAGATGGAAACGCGCCACCGGGTCGATCGGTGCACCGCCGTGCAGCCCCTGGCCCAGATAATGCGCCGCGCAGCGCAGCAGCATCTGGCGGATGGGCAACTTGGCATCAAGCGAAATGGACTGCTCTACCGCCGACAAAAAATGCTCGGCCCCAGGCGGTTCAAATCCCACCGCGCGGCCCAGCTCCCGGCGCCTGCCTGTCGTCCAGCTTGTCCAGCATGGCGGTGGCGTTCTTGGCCAACCAAGGGCGAAAGCCAGGGATGGGCGAGAGTGTGGCAAAGGTTTTAAGCTGCGGAAACTCCGCCTTGAGGGTTTCCACCACGTTTTTAATCAAGGAGTCGCCAAAGCTCACGCCGCGCAAACCCGCCTGGGTGTTGCTGATGGAGTAAAAAATCGCCGTGGTGGCCTTTTGCAAATCCGCCGCAGCGGCAGATTCGTCGAGCAGGGGCGTGATGCTGTCGGACATGTCGTCCAGCAGCGCGACTTCCACAAAAATCAAAGGATCGTCCGGCAGGCGAGGGTGAAAGAAGCCATAGCAGCGCCGGTCACTGTCGAGCCGGTTTTTCACATCGGCCCAGCTTTTGATATCGTGCACCGCCTCGTACTGGATGAGCTTTTCAATCAGTGACGCGGGCGAGTCCCAGCTGATGCGGCGCAACTCAAGAAAGCCCACGTCAAACCAGGTGGTAAACATGTACTCCAACTCGACATCCAACGCCAACAGGCGTTTGTCAGATTTGAGGTGCGGCAGTATCTTGGCCCGCAGGTCGACCAAAAAGCGCACCCCTTCCGGGAAGGCGCTAAAGCGCTGGAGCAACCTACGCCGGGGCGAGACTGTAGCGCGGCGTAAGCGCACCTCGGCCACGGCCTCCTCGGGTGTTCCCACCGCAGCGGCGTACTGCGCTTGCGCGGCACGCACCACGTCAGGGTTGGCCATAAACTGCTCACTCATCAGCAGCCAGCAGTCGCGCTGCTGCTCCAGCGTGGCCGTGGCGTACCAACCGGCCACGCCTTGGGCACGCCTGCCGCCCTCGGCCTCGCTCACACTCGGGTCAATAATGGCTTGCAGCTCCTGCAGGGTGCGGCGCAGCACGCGGGGCGACAGGGCCTCTTCTTTGTGGCGCAGGGTGCCGTCCAGGCGCTCACGCGTAGTGCGGCGCAGGGCGAGCTTGGCCTCCAGTTCCACGCCCTCGGTGGATTTGCTGGAGCGAAACTTGGGCGCTGTCTCCTCCGCCGTTTTGCCTTTGGCCAGCGCGGCTTTGTCTGCACTGCGAAAGCGTGAGACGTTGCGGGAAATCCAACTGCTGGTGCTCATGGAATAGTGGAGGAGATAGAACGTTGCCCTTGGGCAGGCACAAAGTAAATGGTCAGGCCATTATGGGGAAGTTAGAGCCCGCAATCAGTGCGTAGAAACACCATGCACGGGCTGTCAACCCATTGGTGCGCATAGGGGTTTACCCAAGCTTTAAATCAAATATTTCAATGCGTATTTATTGATGAAAATAGCCCATAGTCCATGTCGCCAGGACATTCTTTGCTATTAAAAATAAAGCATTCGCTGTCACGGCGCAATTGCTGAACTCAGCTGCGTCTTTGCCCCGCCCATAGCCACAGGGCCGCGCCACCCAGGATCATCGGCACGCACAGCCATTGCCCCATGCTCATGCCCAGGCTAAGAAGGCCCAGGTGCGCGTCGGGCTCGCGGAAGAACTCGGCCACAAAACGAAAGATGCCATACAGCAGCAAAAACGCCGCCGCCACCTGTCCGGGTTTGCGCTCTTTGCGCGCGTACAACCAAAGCAGGATGAACAGCAGCAGGCCTTCCATCAGCATTTGGTAGATCTGCGAGGGGTGGCGTGGTGCATCGCCCGCGCCTCGAAACACCATGCCCCAGGGCAAGGACGGGTCGCTCACACGCCCCCACAACTCACCATTGATAAAGTTGCCCACCCGCCCCATCATCAGCCCGGTGGGCACGCAGGGCGCGACAAAGTCGGCCACCTGCAACAGCGGGCGCTTGCGCGACCAGGCAAACCAAACTTCAGCCACGACCACGCCCAGCATGCCGCCATGAAAGCTCATGCCGCCCTGCCAGATATAAAAAATCTCCAGCGGATGCGCCGCGTAATACGCAGGCTTGTAAAACAGACAGTAGCCCAAGCGCCCACCCAGCACCACGCCCATCACACCCAGAAAAAGAATGTCCTCCACGTCTTTGCGACTCCAAGCGCCCGCACCCGTGATCGACGCAAAAGGCTGGTGCTGCAAGCGGCGGATGCCTAAATACATAAACAGCCCAAAGGCGGCCAGGTAGGTCAGGCCATACCAATGGATGGCCATAGGGCCTAGTTGCAGCGCGACGGGATTGATTTGGGGGTGAATTAGCATGGGACGTATTGTGCATGGAATGGGAGCAGCTCCATTTTTAATAGTTTGCACTGCCCCTTTCACAATTAACCGTCCAATGCGTCAGATGCAAAAACAATCAGCCACCAAATCCCGTAAGTAGTAGCTAAATTAGCAAAATAAGTAGCACTTTTGTACTTAACTCCCTAGAATCTGCGCTACACGCTGCTTTGCGTGTAATGGTTCAGTTTTCGAAACACTCTTATTTTGGAGAATAAACAATGTTTGAAACGATTATTCGTGAAGCAGCCTCGCGCTTTGGCTTGGGCGACAAGGCGGGCCCTTTGGTGCAAATGCTGCTGGCTTACCTCACCAACAAAGACACGGGCGGTTTAACTGGCTTTATGTCCAAGCTGTCCAGTGCGGGCTTGGGCCATATCGCCCAATCCTGGCTGGGTGGTGGTGCCGGCGCGCAGTCCATCAACCCCGCACAACTCGAGTCCGCCTTGGGCGGGCAAGGCGGCTTGATCGGCGCCATCACCTCCAAGCTGGGCATTGGCAGCTCCACCGCCACCTCGGCTTTGGGTTTTATTTTGCCCGCCATCATTGGCAAGCTGACCCCAGGGGGCACCGTTCCCACCTCACTTTCATCCGACGTGATGAGCGCGATTGGAAGCGGTAAAGACTGGATCTCGGGCGGCATGGCGGGCACCGCTGCGGCGGGCGTCGCGGCCAGCAAAGTGGTCGGTAGCACAGCCGCCCAAGCAGTCGATCAGGTAGCCGATGTCGGAAATGCCGCAGGCAGTGGCCTGATGAAGTGGTTGCCATGGCTTGCCGCGGGCGTTGCCGGCCTCTTTTTACTCAGTTATTGCAATAGTGGTGGTGGTGATGCCGCGAAAAAAGCTGCGGCAGACGCGACCAAGGCGACAGCAGTCGCCTCGGCAGACGCAGCCAAAGCGGCCGCAGATGCGACAGCCAAGGCTGCCGCCGACGCCAAAGCAGCAGCCGATGCGGCCGCCAAGGCCACGGCAGCGTCCGCAGTCAGCGCCGATGGTGCATCTGTCAAAGTCGACAACGGTATCGTCAAGTTCTACTTTGCGTCTGGCAAGGCTGAGATCGCCGCTGGCGGCAAAGAAGCCCTGGGCGCCGTGCTGGCCGGGGTCGTGCAGTCAGGCAAAAAAGCCGCCATCAGTGGCTTTACCGATCCCAGTGGCGACCCCGTCAAAAACGCCGAGCTCGCCAAACAGCGCGCCCTGGCTGTGCGCGACCTGCTCAAAGCCAGCGGCATACCCGAAGACAAGATCGTGATGGTGCGGCCCAACGACATCAAAGCAGGGGCCACCACCGCAGCGGAAGGCCGCAGGGTCGAGGTATCCTTGCTGTAGCGCGTCGTAATACGCCCAAAAAGCCCGCGCCGGGAAACTGGCGCGGGCTTTTTTCGATTCCTGCATTAGACCTGCGGCGACTTTGACCCTACTACAATTCCATCTTTGCCCGCTTTTACCCAAGACCCACCATGACCAGCAAAACCATCCCCATCCAGCCCCTGCGCTCTGCCAACATCACCGAGGGCAAGGCCCGCGCGCCGAACCGCTCCATGTACTACGGCATGGGCTACAAAGAGAGCGACTTTGGCAAGCCGATGGTGGGCGTGGCCAACGGGCACAGCACCATCACCCCCTGCAACAGCGGTTTGCAAAAACTGGCCGACGCGGCGATTGAGGGCATTGAAGCAGCCGGTGGCAACGCCCAGGTGTTTGGCACGCCCACCATTTCCGACGGCATGGCCATGGGCACTGAGGGCATGAAGTATTCGCTGATCAGCCGCGAAGTGATCAGCGATTGCATCGAAACCTGCGTGCAAGGCCAGTGGATGGACGGCGTGGTCGTCGTTGGCGGTTGCGACAAAAACATGCCCGGCGGCCTGATGGGCATGCTGCGTGCCAACGTGCCCGCTATCTACGTGTACGGCGGCACCATCCTGCCGGGCCGCTACAAAGACCAGGACCTCAACATCGTGAGCGTGTTTGAGGCCGTGGGCCAAAACGCCGCAGGCAATATGAGCGACGAAGACCTGCGCCAGATCGAAATGCGCGCCATCCCCGGCACCGGCTCGTGCGGCGGCATGTACACGGCCAACACCATGTCGTCCGCCTTCGAGGCGCTGGGCATTTCGCTGCCCTACTCGTCCACCATGGCCAACCCGCACGACGAAAAAATGAACTCGGCCAAAGAGTCGGCCAAGGTGCTGGTGGAGGCGATTAAAAAAGACATCAAGCCACGCGACATCGTCACCAAAAAGGCGATTGAAAACGCCGTGGCCGTCATCATGGCCACCGGTGGCAGCACCAACGCCGTGCTACACTTTTTGGCCATCGCCCACGCGGCGGGCGTAGAGTGGAGCATTGACGACTTTGAGCGCATGCGCAAAAAAGTGCCCGTCATTTGCGACCTGAAGCCTTCGGGCCGCTACCTGGCCGTGGACTTGCATTTGGCAGGCGGCATCCCCCAAGTGATGAAGACCCTGCTGGCTGCAGGCATGCTGCACGGCGACTGCATCACCATCACCGGGCAAACCATTGCCGAGGTGTTGAAAGACATCCCCGCGGTGCCGCGTGCTGACCAAAACGTGATCCGCCCGATCGACAAGCCGATGTACAAAGAAGGCCACCTGGCTATTCTGAAAGGCAACCTGAGCCCCGAAGGCGCAGTCGCCAAAATCACCGGCCTGAAAAACCCGGTCATGACGGGGCCGGCCAAATGCTTTGACGACGAGCAATCGGCCCTGAAAGCCATCCTGGACGGCAAAATCACCCATGGCGACGTGATGGTGCTGCGCTACCTGGGCCCCAAAGGCGGCCCCGGCATGCCCGAAATGTTAGCGCCTACTGGCGCGCTGATCGGCGCGGGCATGGGCGAAACCGTGGGTTTGATCACCGACGGGCGCTTTAGCGGCGGTACTTGGGGCATGGTGGTCGGCCATGTCGCCCCCGAGGCGGCAGCGGGCGGCAACATTGCCTTGATTCAGAACGGCGATAGCGTAACGATTGACTCCAAGCAGCTGCTGTTACAACTCAATGTAAGCGATGCTGAACTGGCCAAGCGCCGCGCGCTCTGGAAGCAACCCGCGCCGCGTTACACGCGCGGCGTGCAGGCCAAGTTTGCCTTTAACGCCTCCAGCGCGTCCAAAGGTGCGGTGCTGGACAACTATTGAAATTAGCGCTTGGTAGTGACTTTTCCCTTACCATGCCCTTTGTCGGTGCCCAAGGCCACGCGGTTTTTTTGCAGGCGCTCTTGTTTGCGCGCATCCATCTTCTCTTGGGCTTTCTTTTTATCGTAACCCGACCAGTCCACATAGGCCCACCACAAAATGGTCAAGATAAAGGGCGCGGCGAACAAGTACCACTGGTCGTACCAGTCCCACTTGGCCACGGGGCCAATTTCCAGGTACTTCATCATTAATAAAACGAGGCCTAAACCTAATAAATACATACTGCTCTCCGGCAAATGGGGGCTAAGTGGGCCCCAAAGTGGCTTGTCATTTCAGCGCAACTGCTTGATTTTAAACGACTATATCTACCATAGCCCGGTACTGCCATAGATTGCCAAAGATGTCGTTAAAACCCCAGACTTCTGCGTTTATTGCGCTATTACCTAGTGGTTGGGTCAACGCCAAGCCCTAGAATTGCGTTATCTTGTGTATCGGATGCAATGCATCTTACACCCCTTGGGGTGTTTTTAAAGACGTTAAGGAAGACCATGAAACTCAAATTGATTACCCTCGCCGCTGTCACCACTGTTCTTGTCGCTGTAAGCGCGCCCGCTTTTGCTGACCAAGCCTTGGCGACCTCCAAAAACTGCATGGCTTGCCATGCGGTGGACAAAAAAATGGTCGGCCCTGCGTTTAACGAAGTTTCTAAAAAATACGCTGGTGATGCCGATGCGGCCAAAAAACTGGCCCATATCATCCAAAAAGGCAGCGTCCCCGGCAAAGGCAATTTTGGCCCCATCCCCATGCCGGCCAACACGCAGGTCAACGAAGCCGACGCTTTGAAGCTGGCTACCTGGGTGCTGGCACAGAAGTAATGCTTCTGATCCGCCCAACAAAAAGCCACCGCATGCGGTGGCTTTTTTAATGTGCTTTGTGGATTACACCGCCGGCTGGTCCAGGTCAAACGCCTTGTGCAACGCACGCACCGCCAGTTCCATGTATTTCTCGTCAATCACCACCGAGGTTTTGATCTCGCTGGTCGAAATCATCTGGATGTTGATGCCGTCTTCAGCCAGCGCGCGGAACATCTTGCTGGCGACACCCACATGGCTGCGCATGCCAATGCCGACAATGCTCACCTTGCAGATCTTCGCGTCGCCCACCACCTCTTGCGCGCCCAGGCTGGGCAGCACTTTGGTTTTCAGCAGGTCCATGGCCTTGGCATAATCATTGCGATGCACGGTAAAGCTGAAATCGGTTTTACCGTCTTTGGAGAGGTTCTGGATGATCACATCCACCTCGATATTGGCATCGGCGATAGCACCGAGAATTTGGTAGGCAATGCCCGGTTTGTCGGGCACGCCCAGCACAGAAATTTTGGCTTCATCGCGGTTAAACGCAATGCCCGATACGATGGCTTGTTCCATTTGCTCGTCTTCCTCAAAAGTGATCAAGGTGCCAGACTTGGCCTCCTCGTCGATGTTGATGTCCCAAGGGGTAAAGCTGCTCAGCACGCGCAGCGGCACCTTGTATTTACCGGCAAATTCGACCGAGCGAATCTGCAGAATTTTGCTGCCCATGGAGGCCATCTCCAGCATCTCTTCAAAGCTCACCGTGCTCAGGCGGCGCGCCTCGGGCACCACGCGCGGGTCGGTGGTGTAGACGCCGTCCACGTCGGTGTAGATCAGGCATTCAGCGGCCTTCATGGCGGCAGCTACGGCCACGGCAGAGGTGTCGCTGCCGCCCCGGCCCAGGGTGGTGATGTTGCCATCCGGGTCCACGCCCTGAAAGCCGGTGACGATCACCACTTTGCCCGCCGCCAGATCGGCGCGCACTTTTTGGTCGTCAATCGACTCAATGCGCGCCTTGGTGTGGGCGTTGTTGGTTTTGATGGGTACCTGCCAGCCCGCGTAGCTGACCGACTCCAGACCCTCGGCTTGCAGCGCAATCGCCAGCAGCGCACTGGACACCTGCTCGCCCGTAGAGGCCAGCATGTCCAGCTCGCGGCTGTACGCATCGTTGGATTTAGCCGGAGCCAGCTCTTTGGCCAGGCCCAGCAGGCGGTTGGTCTCGCCGCTCATGGCGCTGGGCACCACCACCATCTGGTGGCCCGAGCGCGCCCACTTGGCCACGCGCTTGGCGACGTTTCTGATGCGCTCCGTCGAACCCATCGACGTGCCGCCGTATTTATGAACAATTAAAGCCATTTTTCAGTTGAAAAAGCGCTGATGGTCGGTGTTTTGCCGCCCCAGCGTAGGCGTATGGCAAAGCCTTTGATTATATCCACGCCTCCCAGGGTAAATACTGGGCGCATACCGCAGTAAAACCACCGTGAAATGCTGCAACTGGCATTCTAAAAATCAATTAAAATAGTATCTTCTGTGATATTACTATATGCTGATTGTTTTCGATACCGATGTCGTCGTTAGTGCTATGCGCAGCCCCTCGGGCGCTTCTGCCGAGCTGTTGCGCATGGTGCGGCAGGGCCGCTTGCAGTGTGGTGTGAGTGTGGCTTTGGCTATGGAGTACGAGACTGTCTGCCTGCGCCCTGAGCATGTAAAAGCTGCGGGCATCAGTTTGCAGGACGCTACGCTGTATGTTGAAGCCGTGATTGCGATATCCCAGCCCGTCCAGGTGCATTTTCGCTGGAGACCGCAACTGCGTGATCCGTCTGACGAAATGGTGCTGGAAGCTGCGGTAAATGCCCAAGCGGCCGCCCTGCTCACCTTCAATTTGCGGCATTTTCAGGCAGCCGCAAAGACTTTTGGGCTGAAAGTGCAACGACCTGGTGAATTTTTAAGGAGTATTCCATGAGCGATGTAGCCACCTACCCCCTACGCCTGCCGCGCTCGCTCAAGGCGGGCATTGAACGCGTGAGCAAGCGCGACGGTACCAGCATTAACCAGTTTGTCGCCATGGCCGCTGCCGAAAAGCTGGCCGCTATCGACACTGAGGACTATTTCCGCAGCCGCGTGGCCCGCGCCGACCTGGCCGCGTTTGACCGCATCATGTCCCGTGCAGGCGGGCAAGCACCCCGCGAGGGCGACGAGCTTTAAGCCAGGTAAGCCAGCACCTCACCGTGCCGCTCCACATAGCCGCTCGCCACCTTGATGCGAATGTGTTTGCCCCGGTTCGTGCAGGCGGCAATTTGGCTTTGCAGCTCGGCCAGCTGCGCCGCACTGGGGCTCACTTGGTGGGTGGTCTTGAGCCAATAGCGCAGCGCATTGGCCTGGCGCTCTGGGCTGAGCGTTTGCAGTGCATCGATACGTGGCGGGTTGCCTACTTTTGCTACATCTTCCATAGCTGCTTGCGCAAGTATTACCTGGGCCTCTGCCGCATGGCGTGCCGAACGGGCAAAGGTTTCCCGAAACCGTGGAAAGGTCTGCTGCAAGGCCGGTAGCAGCACCTGGCGGATGCGGTTGCGGGTGAATTGCGTGTCGGTATTGGTCGGGTCTTCAATCCAGCCCTGCCCCAGCGTGGCGGCAAAGCCCGTACTACCCGGATGCCGCGCCACCAACCCCCGCGCCGCCAGCCAAGCGCGAATCTCCGCCGCAGGCACGTCTAGCAAGGGCCGCACAAACTCCAGCCCATCACGCTGCCAGCGCGCAGGCATGGCCGACAAGCCCGGCAACCCCGCGCCCCGGCTCAGCGCCAGCAGCAGCGTCTCTACCTGGTCATCCGCATGCTGGGCAATTACTACAGTTTTGATAGCTGCTTGTGTCCTACCGACAGGGACTATGGCCTGATTTAGCTCCAAAACCTTGCCAGACAGCGCGGCATACCGCGCCCGCCGCGCTGCGTCCTCCGGGCTGTCACCACTGGCATGCTTCGCGTTCACATGCACCACATGCAAAGGCACATGGAGCGCACTGCAAAACGCCTGGCAATGCGCCGCAAAATCGTCCGCTGCAGCCTGCAAACCGTGGTGAATGTGAATGGCCTGCACCTGGCCAGGGAACTGCTCGGCGCACATCAGCAGCAGCGCGGTCGAGTCCGCGCCGCCGCTGTAGGCGACAGCAATTGAAGAGGAAAGGTTTAGCTCCAGCATTTCAACGTGAATGTGGTCATAGTGGCATTGATGGCTTGCGGAGTAAACCCAAAAAGTCTAAGGAGTCAGCTCTTACGCAATGACAACAAGCAATAGTGAAAAAACTCAAAGAGACGAACATAAGGTAGCCCTTACCAATCTGCCTTGAGCAGCCATCTTTTTCATACTAATAACTTTGGAAACATTTTTAATTTACCAACTTCAAAGCTACCATCTGCGCCATGCGCTCAAAGTCACGGTCTTTGGCGAGCAGGGGCAGGCCGTCGCGCAGGCAGAGTTGGGCGATAACGCAGTCGATGGTGGAGCGGATGGTCAGGCCTTTGGTGCGGCATTGGCGGTACAGCGCTGCGGCAGAGGCGTAGTCGGCCTGGGTGGGCTCGCTCACCCAGTCAAAGGCTTGCAGTAGCAGGGCGATGCGTTTGGCCTCGGCATCGTTTTTCAGGCCCAACAAAATCTCGGTGTAAACCAGGCCGGGCAATGCGATGGATTCGCCATCTTCGATGGCGCGCGCCAGGCGTTGGACTTGGACTGAAGGGTGGCCATTGAAAAAATCAATCCACACGGAGGTGTCAACGATCACGGCAATGCCTGCGAGTTAAGCAGGCTGATCGGCCATGCGGGCGATGCGCAGCGCGTCTAAATCGCCCTGCCAAGCGACCTTGCCGCGCAGGGCGAGCAATTGCCTGCGCTTGAGCGAACGCGACAGCTCGGCCAAGGCAGCATTGACGGCAGCTTTTTTACTGGCAAACTGGCCTAAATCCATCACTTGGTCAAGAACATCGCCATCTAATTCGATATGGGTGCGCATAAATTTCCTTACTTTATGTGCGTTAAGTATATATTTTTATGTGCCCAATTGCATCAAAAATTTGCCCAACGGTTAGCGAATACGTTTGCACAATGCGTTGAATTCAGACAGCGTGTTAACGCAACGCAGCCAACGCTGCCTCTGGCGCATGGTGCAGTACTTTAAGCAAAGCTTTAGCCGCGCCGGTTGGGCTGCGTTTGCCTTGCTCCCAATTGCGGATGGTGTCCAGCGGCACTTCTATGCGCGCTGCCAATGCTTGCTGCGTCAAGCCCAAGCGCTCACGCACGCGGCGCGCGTAATGGGCAGCGTCCTGCGCGGCGGCTGTCTCATCTTGGGCGGCTTGGGCGGCAATTTGTTTTGCTGTAGTTCCGTCTAACAGTGCATTGTTGACACGACCTACTTTGTCTGGGTTGGACAAGGGTTTAAGGCTTATCTTGGTAACTGTCATAGCGTTTCCTTTCACGGGCGTTGGCCTTGCGGGCCGAAATAATCCGAAATGCGTCGCCTCGCGGCGTGTATACGAGGCTAAATAAGCGCTCTTGCACCATGCCTAGCAGCACAAACCGTGGTTCACCATAATCGTAGCGCGCATCTATTTGCACCACCCGTTGGGCATCCAAGAAGGCATGGGCGGCATAGGCAAAATCAAAACCACGCTCCAACAAACAGCGCTCACTTTTAGCGTCGTCGAACTCAACGTTCATGCATTGCATTGTAGGCCAATGGCCTACTTATGTCAAGGTAACTTGCGTTTTCATCCAAGCACACTCCCCAACTTCAAGCCCAACGCTTTCGCAACCGCCGCGCCAGCGTCTTTCTTACCGCCCTCGGCTTTGGCCTTGAGCACCTCGATATGCCCGCCCTGCGCGGATACGGTAAAGCTGGCGTCGCCGATTTTGGTGACTTCGGCGACGTGGCCTTCGACGTCTTTGAAGCGGCGGAAGATGCTTTTGGTGGCATCAAAAACCTGGATTTTTTGGCCTTCAAAGCTGGTCCAGGCACCGGGCGCGGGGTTGCAGCCGCGGATCAGGTTGTAGACCACGTCGACGTGGCTGTGCCAGTTGATGCGCGATGCGTCGGCACGGCACCAGCCCTCGTAGGTGGCCAGGCCTTCGTTTTGGTGGTGTTCGTGGTGCTGGGCTTGCACCACCATGTCGGCGGCCTCCAGCAGGGCCTGCACGCCCAGGGGGAAGAGGCGGTCAAAGTAGACGCTGCCCAGGGTATCGTCGGGGCCGATGGGGGTGTGCTTTTGCAGGATGACGGGGCCTTCGTCCAGGCCGTCGGTGGGGCGAAAGATGGTCAGGCCGGTTTCGGTGTCGCCCCGGATGATGGGCCAGTTAATCGCGCTGGGGCCACGGTAGCGCGGCAACAGCGAGGGGTGGAACTGGACCATGCCGTGCTTGGGGATGCGCACCAGCTCTTGCGGTACAAATTGCAGCACAAAGGCCATCACGCCTAAGTCGGCTTGCAGGCCGCGCAAAGTATCCTGCGCCTCGGGGCTGCGCAGCGAGGCAAACTGGAACAGGGGCAGGCCCAGTTCCTGCGCGGCCAGCTTGAACGGGTCACTCTTGGCCCCGGCTTTGTCGGGCGCGCAAAACACGCCCACCACCGTGTCGCCACGGGCTACAAAGGCCTCTAAAACGGCCTTGCCAAAGTCCTGCTGGCCGATGATGGCGATACGCATATACGTTCTTTCTGATGGGTTGAAATATTCTAGAAATACAGGTCTTCATCATGCATCATCTCCAGTTGCTCCTTGACCCAGCGTTTTAAGGCCGGGTCGGCCTGGATGAGTTGCAGGTCGCGCTGCATGCACTGGATCTGCGCGCCCACGCCTTGCAGGCTGGTGCGCAGCGCAGTTTGCAGCGCGCCGGGGGTTACGCGCCCGTAGTGGTCGATCGCAAACTCCATGCGCAAATGGTCTTCGGTGTTGCGCAACTGGTCTTGCAGGCTGGTGGCCTGCTCTTTGAGCACGCGGTTGAAGTGGCGCAGCTTGTCTTGCGCCACCGCCGTCATGCTTTGCGGGCTGATCTGCTCGGCGGCTAGCTGCAATTGCAGCAGGCCCAGCAGGTCTTTCTTCTCGTACGCGGCGTTGGCCTGTTTCATCAGGGCGGTTTTGCGCAGGCGCTCGGTGTCGTCAGGCTCGCGGTCGGGGTGCAGGGCGCTGACCAGCTTGCGGTAAATGCTTTGCAGGGCTTTGCCAGCGTCCAGATCGTCCTGCGCGCTGGCTTTTTCTTTGGTCGATTTTTTGCGCCTGGACTTGGCGGCTTTGCGCGCTGCCTCGGCCTCGTGCATTTTGCGCATGGTGGCGGCAAAGATCTCGTCGGGCGAACCCTCCAGGTCGTCGTCTTCGATGTCAATGCCAAACATATGGGACATCATCGACTTCATCTCTGCGGTGATTTCTGCGTCCATTGCTTCGTCAAACTCTTCATCTTCCTCCTCATCGTCCTCATAGTGGTAGCGCGCCAGCACAGCCTCCATCTCGGCTCCGTCTGGCCCGTACAGCATGGCCAGAGCCAGGTTGCAGACGATTTCTTCCATGCCCTGGCGCACCTTGACAGACAGGCCCTTGCCTTGCAGGCGCTGGTCTAAAAAATGCAGCATCTGCTTATTGAGCATCTGTTGCTGCTCCAGCAAGGGGCTGATTTTTTTGCTGTACTGCTGGCGAAAGTCGTCCGCCATGCGATGCAGTTGCACCAGCGACTCTTTGAGCTTTTCAATTTTGGCCAAGAGCAGGTTGAACTGCTTTTGCTCGGGTGCCAGGGCCTGGCCCGAGATGGCCAGCGCCCAACGCAGCGGTGGCTCGGCGGGCGGTGGCAGCTCTGCCGTGTCAAATAAACTGTTTTGCTGTGCCATGCTGTGTAGCTTGAAATATCACCTTGGATACCGATTATTACGCAGACGGATGGCACAAGGGCTACGGCGTTTACACCCGGTTTACGAGTTTCTGGCAAGATCGGTCGTCTAGCCGTTTGGGAGTCTTCTTTATGTTTGCATTTTCACCATCGCGCGCGCTGCGCGGCACTTTTGTGGCTCTGGGCCTTATTGCGCTAGGCACCGCAGCCCAGGCCACGGGTCTGGCCACCTGTGAATCGGGCGACAAGTCCACCTGGCAGGCCAAAGACAAGCTGGAGCAAACGCTCAAGGAGCGCGGCTGGACGGTGCGCCGCATCAAGGAAGACGGTGGCTGCTACGAGGTGTATGCCCTGGACGAGAAGGGCCAACGCGGCGAATACTACTTTCACCCCGTCACGCTGCAGAGCGTGCCCACCAAGCCACGCAACTAAGCCGCCCCGCCTGGCGCACCCATAGCCGCTCGCGTTGCAGACTCACCCTATGGCGCCCTCCCAGCCAGTTGACACCACGCGCGTATGGAGCCTGGTGCAGCGCCTGCTGCACTGGACGCTGGCCGCCAGCGTCATCGCCGCCTTTGCCACGCACGAGGGCGGCGGCAATTGGCATGAATGGACGGGCTACACGGCTCTGGCCTGCGCTGCGCTGCGGCTCGTACTGGGCTTCGCCCGTTGGCCTTGGGCGGGCAAGTACGCCCGATTTGCCACCTTTGTCAAAAGCCCTGCGACCACTCTAGCCTATGCCCGTAGCCTGTTCAGCGGCAGCGAGCCGCGCACCTTGGGCCACAACCCGTTGGGTGCCTGGATGGTGGTCACCCTGCTGCTCACCACCCTGGTGGCCAGCCTGTCGGGCTGGCTCTACACCACGGATCGGTTTTGGGGCATTGAATGGGTGGAGCGCTTGCACAGCTTTTTTGGCCATGCCTTCATTCCCCTGGTAGCGCTGCACTTGGGCGGCGTAGCCTTCACGTCGTGGCGGCATCAGGACAATTTGGTCAAGGCCATGCTGACGGGCGACAAGCGCATCGATCACACCTGATGCCCTGCGCCCCGGCTGCTGCATCGCAACAAGCACTTGCCAAGCCAGCGTATATTGATGCTTCAAGCTGTATCCTGTGTGCTATATAAATAATAGCTTCATATGACCACAACACATGGACTACAGCCATAAATCAATGCCAAAACGCACTTTCTTTGTTACCTTGTACGCGCAAAGCGTCCAACAGCCGCGCTGACAATGCAGCAGACTTGACTCCGCCTACTGCCCATCATCCGCATGCTCCTACCGCTCCTCACCCCTTCGCTCCTGGCGCGCAGTGCCGCCCTGCTCTGCGCTGTACTGCTCAGTGCCTGCACCACCACCGGCCCACGCGGTGGCTCTGCCCCTGGCAGCCCGCCCACTGCTCCCGGCGCATCGCCCGCGCCTGGCACCGTACCGGGCAGCACGGCGCCTCCCATCAGCACCACCCCCAGTGCACCCATCACCGCGCCCTTGTTTGAGGGGCCTTCACCAGGTGCCGCCGCCTTGAATGAGGGCGTAGCCGCTTTTCATAAAGGCGAATATGGCCGCGCCGACAGCAAGATCAAACAAAGCTTTTTGCAAGGATTGAGCAACACGCCCGATCTGCTGCGTGGCTACAAAACCATTGCCTTTGTCAACTGCATTACCCAACGCATGGTCCAATGCGAGAAGTCGTTTGAAGCCGCCATTGCAATTGACCGCAAGTTTGACCTTAGCGCGTCAGAGCGCAATCACCCCGCCTGGGGCAGCGTGTTTGCCAAAGTGCGCAAACGCTTTCCGGTCTAAATTGGCACACCAAACCCGCCACCGCCCGGCGTGTGAATCTCAAACACATCGCCTGGCTGCATCTCGATGCTGCCGATGTGGGCCAGCGCTTCCACGCGGCCATCGGCACGCAGCACGCGGTTGATGCCGGGGGCACCAGGTGCGCCACCGGCCATGCCAAAGGCGCTGTGGATGCGGCCGTTGCTCAGGATGTTGGCGGTCATTTTTTCTAAAAATCTCACCCGCCGCAGGCCGCCGTTGCCGCCAGTGTATTGGCCCTTGCCGCCGCTGCCTGCCCGGATGGCGTAGCTTTCCAGCCGCACGGGGAATCTGAACTCCAGCACCTCGGGGTCGGTCATGCGGGAGTTGGTCATATGGGCTTGTACGACGGAGGTGCCGTTGAAACCGCCGATCAGCTGACCCTCTGCATCAAACACGCCACCGGCACCACTGCCGCCCGAGATGGTTTCGTAGTACTGGTGGATGGCATTGCCGAAGGTGAAGTTATTCATCGTCGGCTGGCCGCCCGCCATGATGCCGAGGGCGCCGAACAGCGCGTTGGTGATGCAGGTCGAGGTCTCGACATTGCCAGCCACCACCGAGGCCGGTGGGTAGGGGTTGAGCATGCTGCCCGCCGGGATGATGACCTTGAGCGGCTTCAAGCATCCCGCGTTGAGCGGGATGTCGTCGTCTACCAACGAGCGAAACACATACAGCACGGCGGCCATACACACGGCGGTGGGTGCATTGAAGTTATTGGTTTGCTGGGGCGAGGTGCCGGTAAAGTCGATCTCGGCGCTGCGCTTCCCGGCATTTACGCGGATGGCCACCTGGATCTGCGCACCGTTGTCCAGCGGCAGGGTGAACTGACCATCCTGCAGCCTGGCGGCGATCTGTGTGATCGCGCGGCGCACCGACTCTTCAGCGTTGTCCTGCACATGCTGCATATAGGCCTGCACCATGGGCAGGCCAAAGTGCTCCACCATCTTGCCCAGTTCCTGTACGCCTTTTTCGTTGGCGGCAATCTGCGCCTTCAGGTCGGCCATATTTTGCGTGGGGTTGCGGCTGGGGTACTGGCCGCTGCCTAGCAGTTCGAGCATTTGCTGCTCTTGCAGCACGCCCTGCGCCACCAGCTTGAGGTTATTGATCTGCACGCCCTCTTCCTCGATGCGGGTGGAAAACGGTGGCATGGAGCCCGGCGTGGTGCCTCCAATATCGGCGTGGTGGCCTCTGGAACCTACGTAAAACGTAGGTGCTGGCGCATCGCCCAAATACACCGGCGTAATCACCGTCACATCCGGCAAATGGGTACCGCCGTGGTACGGGTCGTTCAGCACAAACACATCGCCGCGCTGCATGCGGCCCACGTTATCGCGAATCACGGTTTTGATGCTCTCGCCCATGCTGCCAAGGTGCACCGGCATGTGCGGGGCGTTGGCGATCAGGTTGCCCTGTGCATCAAACAGCGCACAGCTAAAGTCCAGGCGCTCCTTGATGTTCACCGAGTAGGCGGTGTTTTGCAGTTGCAAGCCCATCTGCTCGGCGATGTTCATGAACAGGTTGTTAAACACCTCCAGCAGCACCGGGTCAGCCGTGGTGCCTGCTGCGTAAGTGATAGCGCGTTGCGTCCTGCGCTCAAGGATCAGGTGGTCTAAGGCCGTCAAATGGGCCGCCCAACCGGGCTCCACCACGGTGGTAGCATTTTGCTCGGCGATGATGGCCGGGCCACTCACTGCATCGCCGGGGCGCATATCAGCGCGCACCACCAAAGCGGCGTTGTGCCACATGCCGCCACTGTACATGCGTACCGTCTCGCGCGTAGGCACCGCACGCTGCGGGTGCAGTGCATGCACAGGCTCGGCAGGTGCGTCACCCGCCACAATCGCCTCGACCGACACGGCCTCCACAATCAAGGCGCGGCCTTGCATCAAAAAGGCAAAGCGCTGGCGATAGGCTGCCTCAAACGCAGCAGTGATCTGCGCCACCTCCCCTGAAGGCACGATGAGGGCGCTGTCGGTGCCCTGGTATTTCACATGCACACGCCGGTGCAGGGTGATGCTGCCGCTGGCGGCCTGTTGGCGCAAGAGCGCAGCTTGCGCATCGCTCGCCAGTGCGTCCAACTGGGCCTTTATTTCCGCTAAAGCCACCTCTGACAACGCTACTTCCACCGCCTGCTCGCGCATGGTCGACTGGTCGGCCAGGCCCATGCCGTAGGCTGACAGCACACCCGCCATCGGGTGCACCAGCACCCGCGTCATGCCCAGTGCATCGGCCACCAGGCAGGCATGCTGGCCGCCCGCACCGCCAAAGCATTGCAGGGTGTAGCGCGTCACGTCGTAGCCGCGCGCGACCGATATTTTTTTGATCGCATTGGCCATCTGCTGCACGGCGATGTGGATAAAGCCCTCGGCAATCTCCTCCAGGCTGTGCGGCGCTGGCGCTGCGCCCTGTGCGCTATGGCCCGGCGCTTGCGCGCTGCCCATTTGCTCGGCCAGCGCATTAAATTTCTCCAGCGTGGCCTCGTAGCTAAGGGCTTCATTTGCCCGTGGCCCAAACACCTTGGGAAAGTAGCGCGGCTGCACCTTGCCCAGCAGCACATTCGCATCGGTTACCGCCAGCGGGCCACCGCGCCGGTAACAGGCCGGACCAGGGTTGGCCGCAGCGCTTTGCGGCCCCACGCGCATACGCGCCCCGTCAAACTGCAAAATAGAGCCCCCACCCGCCGCCACGGTATGGATGCTCATCATCGGCGCGCGCATGCGTACGCCCGCTACCTGGGTCTCAAACTCGCGCTCAAACTCACCGGCAAAGTGGCTCACATCGGTGGAGGTTCCGCCCATGTCAAAGCCAATGACTTTGGCCTGCCCCGCCAGCTGCGCTGTCCGGGCCATGCCCACAATGCCGCCCGCCGGACCACTCAAAATCGCGTCTTTGCCCTGAAAGCTGTGCGCATCCGTCAAACCGCCTGAGGACTGCATGAAAAACAGTTTCACCCCCGGCATCTGGCTGGCCACCTGGTCCACATAGCGGCGCAAGATGGGCGACAGATACGCGTCCACCACGGTGGTGTCGCCCCGGCTCACCAGCTTCATCATGGGCGATATTTTGTGGCTCACGCTAATCTGCGTAAAGCCCACCTCGCGTGCGATGCGCTCGGCGGCCAGCTCGTGCGCTGTATAACGGTAGCCATGCAAAAAAACAATAGAAACACAGCGTAGTCCCTGTGAATAGGACGTAACCAGCTCATCTTTTAATAGTGACTCGTTGAGCTCCTCCACCACTTCCCCATGCGCCCCCATGCGCTCCTGCGCCTCAATCACGGCGCTGTACAGCAGCTCAGGCAAGACGATGTGGCGGTCAAACAAACGTGGTCGGTTTTGGTAGGCGATGCGCAGCGCATCTTGAAAGCCGCGTGTGATCACCAACAGCGTCGGCTCGCCCTTGCGCTCCAGCAGTGCGTTGGTGGCCACGGTGGTACCCATCTTGACGCACTCCACTTTGTCGGGCGTGATCAATTCATCCGCGTTCAAGCCCAGCAAATGCCGCATACCCGCCACTGCAGCGTCGGGGTATTGCTCGGGGTTGTCGCTCAACAGTTTGTGGGTAACCAAGCTGCCATCAGGCTTTTTGCCCACCACGTCGGTAAATGTACCGCCCCGGTCGATCCAGAATTGCCAACGTTTTGAAGATAAGGTTTCGTTTGTCATGGTGGCTTTGTAGCATATTGCATTGGATCACTTGAAGTCTCACTCCTTGCCTGTGTATATGTCTGAGCTCGCCCTGGCACTTGGCCTGCTCCCGTACAAAACCATGAGCGAAACAAAGACCTACGAGCAATACAAGAAAACCCCAATCCCTTTCGGGAATACACGGGGTAACAAAAGCGGTTTTTAGCTCTATGCTGTCACACCAGACCAACTTTTACCCTTGGAGTGTTGTATGAAATTCAAGCTTGCGTTTACCGTAGCTGCCGCACTGTTAGCCACCAGCGCTTTTGCGCAGACCAAATGGGACTTGCCTGCGGGCTACGCCGCCAGTAATTTCCATACCGAAAACCTGGTGCAGTTTGCCAATGACGTAGACAAAGCCACCAACGGCAAGCTCAAAATCACGGTGCATGCCAATGGTTCGCTGTTCAAGGCTGACCAGATCAAACGCGCCGTGCAGGGCGGGCAGGCGCAGATTGGCGAGATTTTGATGGCCAACTACCAGAACGAATGGCAGATCTGGGGCGTGGACGGTATGCCGTTTTTGGCTGACAGCTACGACGAGTCGATGAAGCTGTACAAGATTACCAAGCCCGCTCATCGAGAAAAAACTCGGCGAGCAGGGCATGGCCATGCTGTACAGCGTGCCTTGGCCACCGCAGGGCATCTATGTGAAAAAGCCGATTGCGTCTGCCGCTGATTTGAAGGGCATGAAATGGCGCGCCTACAGCCCGGCTACCTCGCGCATTGCCGAGCTGGTGGGTGCGCAGCCAGTCACGGTGCAGGCGGCCGAGCTTTCGCAGGCCATGGCTACGGGCGTGGTGGAGTCCTACATGTCGTCGGGTTCCACGGGCGTAAACACCAAAACCTATGAGCACATCAAGTACTGGTACGACACGCAAGCCTGGCTGCCCAAGAACGCGGTGTTGGTGAACAAGGCCGCGCTGGATGCACTGGACGCACCGACCAGGCAGGCCTTGCTCAAGGCGGCAACAGATGCCGAGGCGCGCGGCTGGGCAGCATCGCGCAAAGAAAACGTGGATTCCATTGAGACGCTGAAGAAAAACGGCATATCCATCTTGCCGCCCTCGCCTCAACTGAAGGCGGACATGAAGAGGGTGGGCGACATCTTGATCAAGGAGTGGATAGACAAGGCCGGGCCGGAGGGCAAGGCGATTGTGGATGCGTTCAACAAGCCTTGATGCACCGCTCGTGAATAATGCGCAAATTTCTAGACGCTTTGTACGACAGCGCCGCCGCTTTGGCGGCGCTTTTTATGGTGGGTTTGCTTATCATGGTGCTGCTCTCGGTGCTGGGACGGCAGTTTAACTTTCATGTGCGCGGCACCGATGCCTATGCGGGCTACCTGATGGCGGGCTCGGGGTTTTTGGCTTTGGCGCATACCCTCAAGCGCGGCGAGCATATCCGCGTCACGCTGCTGCTGGCCAAGCTTACCGGACGTGCCAAGCATGGCCTGGAGGTGTGGTCGCTGGCGGCAGCCTCGGCGCTGGCGGGCTTGTTTGCCTGGTACAGCATCAAGCTTTCTATCGGCTCCTACCAGTTCAACGATATTTCCACCAGCAACGATGCCACGCCACTGTGGATTCCGCAAATCGCCATGGCGGCAGGTGCGGTGATCTTGCTGGTTGCCCTGCTGGACGACCTGGTGCTGGAGCTGCGCGGCCGGAGGGTACAACTGGTGACGGACGAGCCCTTGCGCAATGAATAGAAAAATACCATGAGCGATATTGCCATCACCAGTCTGCTGGTGCTCAGTCTGTTTTTAATTCTAGGTAGCGGTGTGTGGATTGGCCTGACGCTATCGGGCGTGGCCTGGATCGGCATGCAACTGTTCTCGGCCCGCCCGGCGGGCGATGCCATGGCGGTGACGATTTGGGGGGCATCAAGCAGCTGGACTTTGACAGCGCTTCCTCTATTCATCTGGATGGGCGAGATCTTGTTTCGTACCCGCCTGTCGCAAGACATGTTCAAAGGCCTGGCACCCTGGGTGCAGGGCCTGCCGGGGCGTTTGCTGCACACCAATGTGGTGGGCTGCACGATCTTTGCTGCCGTCTCTGGCTCGTCGGCTGCCACCTGCGCCACGATTGGCAAGATGACTTTGCCGGAGCTGAAAAAACGTGGCTACCCGGACGATATTGTGATTGGTACCCTGGCGGGCGCTGGCACGCTGGGCCTGCTGATTCCACCCTCCATCATCATGATTGTGTATGGCGTAACGGCTGATGTGTCGATTTCCAAGCTGTTCATTGCAGGGGTGTTGCCTGGCATCATGCTGGCGTGTTTGTTCTCCGGCTACATCATGTTCTGGGCGCTGCGCAATCCGCACCTGGTGCCACCAGCGGACGCACCCATGACCTTTATGGAGAAGTTGCACGAGTCGCGCAGCCTCATACCGGTAGTGCTGCTTATCGTCGCTGTGCTCGGCTCGATCTATGTCGGCATTGCCACGGCTACCGAGGCGGCGGCCATTGGCGTGGTGGGGGCGCTTTTGCTTTCCATGGTGCAAGGCTCGATGAGTTGGGCCAGTTTCAAAGACGCGTTGATGGGCGCAACCCGTCTGTACTGCATGATTGCGTTGATCCTGGCGGGCGCAGCGTTCTTGACGCTGAGCATGGGCTATATCGGCCTGCCACGCCATCTGGCGGAGTGGATTGCCAGCCTGGGCCTCACGCCGTTCTGGCTGATCGCCATGCTGACTATTTTTTACATCATCCTCGGTTGCTTTTTAGACGGTATCAGCATGGTGGTGCTGACCATGGGCGTGATCATGCCGACGGTGACCAAGGCAGGAATTGACCCGATCTGGTTTGGCATCTTCATCGTGCTGGTGGTGGAGATGGCGCAGATTACGCCGCCGGTGGGCTTTAACTTGTTTGTCATGCAGGGCATGACGGGGCGGCAGTTGCCCTACATCGCGCGGGTGACGCTGCCGATGTTTATGCTGATGGTGGTGGCCGTGCTCATGGTTTACTTCTTCCCGGGTATCGTCACCTGGCTGCCTACGCAGATGAAGCTGTAGCGGGTGGCTTGTGCCAGTCAAACAAACGCGGCATGTCCTTGATCCACAGCGTTTTAAAACCCGCAGCCGCCTCAATCGCCGCCTGGTAGGGCGGCATATTGGTGCATTCCAGCACCACATGCGTTAACTCTGGCGCGCGCGCTCGCAGGGCCATGGCAGCGGCCACGACATCTTGCTGTGCCCGCGCAATATCCATCTGCGCCTGGTTGCCCAAAATGCGCGTCACAAATTCGCTCTGCGGCTCGACACCCTGCACCAGCACATCAGCCAGACGTTCACGCGGCACGCCCGCGCAGCGCAAATGTTCTTCGCCCAGCTTGGCCGAGCTGATGGTGAGCACCCCCACTTGTTGATGCTTTTTCAGCAAACCAGGCAGCAGCAGCAGACTTGAGGTAATCACAGGCACCCGCACCACCGCCTGCAATTCTTTTTGAATCAACACCAAAAACCCGCAACTGGTAGTAATCGCCCGCGCACCCCGGCGCTCCAGATTGCGCACAATAATCTGGAACGCAGGCACCATCCGCGCCTTGCGAAAACTGGCCGCCGTCTCCACCACCATCGCAGGCCCGGTCGTGCGGATGATTTCATGTTGCACAGGCACCGCAAAAGTATCAGGGTGACCAATGTCCCCCAAAGGCCGGGGAAACTGCGTGTCGAGCATCACGATGCCCAGAAAACCTTTGTTTAGAGTCATGGTGTGATTTTCATGGCAAAACCGAAGTCAGAAAAATATGTTTCAAGAAAAGTGCTGCTGCTCAAGTTTCAGAACACCCTATAAAGATAGGTAAGCCCATTAAAATCACCTGCAGTTATGTATTTTTTTCTTATTTTTAAATGAAAATTTATTATGCATCCATGTAAATTTCTTTCTTTCACACTCATATTGTTAAGTACGTCGCAATGTGCTTTTTCCCAAGGAGTGACCAAAGAACTCCCTCGCACAGCTACCTCTATCGCGGCGATTGAAGCGACTGCGGCCAGTGGAGATATCAAAGCGATGTATGAGCTTGGAATGCTCAATATCAACGACAAGATTGGCGAATATCCATCCAACGTATTGCGTGGAATGGGGTTACTTCAGTCCGCAGCTGAACGTGGCTATGCGCCTGCCCAATTCAAGCTGGGTTATTATTTTCATACTGGCCCGTTATCGTATGAAAATTTGAAGCAGGAACCGGAGAAAGCCTATTTTTGGTATGGCAAGGCTGCAGAACAAAATCATTCCGAGGCGCAGTATGAGCTTGCGATGCTATACAACCCAGAAACCGGATTTCGTCGTTTCGTCGATCAGGAGAAGTATCTTTATTGGCTGAATAAGGCAGCTGGACAGGGAAATAAGGCGGCAATTCGGGCACTGAGAAATACCCCCTAGCAGCCCTTCACTTCAAGTATGTGGTCTGTATTAGCTATCTGTATCGGAGCCAGCCTGGGTGCCCTCGCACGCTGGGTCCTGGGCTTGTGGCTCAGCCCGGGCGCGCTGCTGCCCTGGGGTACGCTGGCGGCCAATCTGATTGGCGGGTACTTGGTGGGCGTGTGCGTAGCGGTTTTTCAGTCGCTGCCGCAACTTGACCCGGTGTGGCGCTTGGCCTTGGTGACGGGGTTTTTAGGGGCGTTAACTACCTTTAGCAGTTTTAGCGCCGAGGTGGTGGGTATGCTGCAACAACAGCGCTATGCGTTGGCGCTGGGCACGGCGGCCTTGCATTTGCTGGGCTCGCTCTTGTTGACCGTGTTGGGTATCAAGAGTGCTTTATTTTTTATAGCTGCTCGCGCTTGACGTGCGCGGACTACCCGCTTATTTGGCAAACAAACGGCTGATGTCTTTAAAGGCCTTGAACTCCAGCGCATTGCCGCAGGGGTCGTGAAAGAACATGGTGGCCTGCTCGCCCACTTCGCCTTTGAAGCGGATGTAGGGCTCAATCACAAATTTCGTTTTGGCCGCTTGCAGCTTGGCCGCCAGCGTCTCCCACTGCGCCATGGTGAGCACAATGCCAAAGTGGCGCACGGGCACGCCGTGGCCGTCTACGGCGCTGGTGCCTGCGGGCTTGACTTCGCCTGGTGCCAGGTGCGCCACGATCTGGTGGCCGTAAAAATCAAAGTCAATCCACTCGGGCGAGCTGCGCCCCTCGGGGCAGCCGAGCAGGCCGCCGTAGAAGGCGCGCGCCTGGGTGAGGTCAGAGACGGGGAAGGCGAGGTGGAAGGGTTGCATGGCTGTATTCTAACTAACCACCACCGCGTTGCATGTACAGATCGAACCGCTTCATGAAGATGTAGCGCTGTTCGTCGTTCATCCCGGTAAACGCAAAGCGCACATGCAGACGGGGTAGGCTGATGAGCGCGATACGCCGCGGCTCCCCTGCGCGCCAGCTAATGTGCAAACTGCTGCCGGGTAGGGCGGCAAAGCTGGCTTGCACCGCATCGCCTTGCCTGGTCCACTGCGCGTCGCCTAAGGCGGCGGGCAGCCACATGAGCCACTCGGGGATGGTGCAACCCATTTCGCGGTCAAACTGCTCAGCATAGAAGGATTGCACGGTATTTATGTTAAAAATATGCTCATAGTCCTTGTCAAATGGACGTAAGCAGCTATCAAATTAATAGTATAAGTTTTGATGCGCTATGCTAGCCGCCTGCGATCGGCGGCCAAATGGCCAGCACGTCGCCCTCTTGCAGCCTGTACGTGCCGCGCACTTCAGGGTGGATGTAGGTGCCGTTGATCAGCACCAGGTGCACTAGCTTGGGAGGCAGGCCAAAGGGCTCGATGATTTGCAAAATACTCGCCTCGGGGGGCACGTTCAACTGGGTGATATTGCTGCTGCGGTCGGCGGCTGGCAAATAGTCCGTCAACGATGCAAAGAGCTTGAGGGTAATTTTCATGGTGGTAGATTAACTATCGACGTTGCAAATGCACAGCGCCAAGCATACGGCGCAGTGCAGTGCAAAATAACTGAATACATAAAACAGGCTCAGACCCATGCGCCCGAGCATAGCAAAGTTCAAACGCCGCGTTTGCGAGCGTCCTGCGCGCCGCTCCACTGGCCTTGTGCCTGGGCGGTCGCCAGGTAGGCCGCCATGAGCTGGGTGGGGTCGGCCTTGAGTTTGGCCTTCCACTCACCCAGCTTGACCTTGCCTTCTACCAGGCCGCGCAGGGCACCAATGTGGTCCGTCCAGCCAATGCTGTTGCAGCCCACCATGATGTCGTCTTTAAATTGCATGGACAGCAGCTTGTAGGCTTTGTCGTCTTTGAGCTCAATCTGCTCGCTGCCAGGTACACCTTGCCAGCTACCAAAGCTGGTAGAGACCAGGCCCAAAGTGTCCAGCACGTTGATCTGCGTCACCTGGCGCAGCGATGCGTTTTGCCCCACCATGTTGAGGGCGGCGATGCGCGCCTGGTCCGCCGCGTTGGGCTGAATAGCGCTGACGACGGATGTGCCGGTGAAGTTGTCAAACGCCTCAGCGCAGTCGCCAGCGGCGTACACGCCTGCCATGCTGGTTTGCATGCGATCATCGGTGAGGATGCCGATATTGGTTTTGATACCCGAGTCCCGCAGGAAACCGATGGTCGGCTTGACACCTGTGGCACTGATGATGACATCAACCTCAATGGTTTGCCCGGTGGAGAGCTTGGCCACCAGCGGCGAACTACTGGAAGTGCCTGTGTGGGTGTTATCCGCACTTGCCGTGGCATCGCTGGCCGCACCAAAACCCAAGGCATTGGCAATTTTTCCGAACAATCCCGAAGGCGATTCATTTGTGGGCGCCGCTGCCTGGGCTGGAGATCCACCCACCGTGATCGACTCTACCTTGGCACCGGTAAACACATCCACCCCCTTGCTCTGGCACCAGGTTTTGATCATGCCGCCCGCCGCCGGGCCCATCATGCGCGGCACCATGCGGTCGCCCATCTCCACCACGCTGAGCTTGCCCGTTTTTTGCGCGTCGATACGCGCCGCCAGCGCCTCCATGATGATGCAACCGATAAAGCCCGCGCCCATTTGCAACACACGCGAGCCGGGTTTGATCTTGTCCATGATGGCACGCGCGTCGGCCAGCGTCCAGCAGCTGTAGATATTGGGCGAGTCGATGCCAGGGATGGGTGGGCGCATCGGCGTGGAGCCGGTGGCAATCAGCAGGCGGTCATACGTCATGCTTTGTCCATTGCCAAGCGCTATTGTTTTAGTAGCTGTTTGCGCACTCTTTACCTTGGCTTGCACTAGATTGATGTTTAAATCGTTGAAGTGCGTGGCACTCTTGCGCAGATGGGTGCCTTGCTCTGGTACATGGCCCACCAGCAGGTAGGGAATGGCCATGCGTGAATAGGGCGCTTCTTTTTCCTCGCCAATGATGGTGATCTGGTCACTGGGGGCGTGCTTGCGGATGGTCTCTGCGGCAATCACGCCTGCGGGGCCTGCGCCGATGATGATGTGGTGCATTTTGTTATTCCTTCATCTTCAAAAATGAAAAAAGGTAACGCAAAAAACACAAAAAAGACGCAAAAAACGCAAAAATGAATACAAGTATTTTTTGCGTTTTCAGGTATCTTTTTAGTGTTTTTTGCGTTACCTTCTTTTGCTAAAAAACCAAGACAAGTGCACAAGTTGCACCGCCTCGATTCACAAGTTTACAAGCCCAATCGCTCTTTGGTCTTGGCCGTGGGGCGGCCCTCGGTGTCCCAGCCGCGCACTTCGTAGTACTTGGGCAGCATTTTCGCCAGCTCATTGACCTTGCCTTTGGCCGGGCCGGTTTTGCAGGCCTCGGTCAGCAGCCGCTTGGGCAGGTTGTCGTCCTTGGCGGTAAAGCCAGCGGCGTTGTTGAACTCGCGCTCCATGTTCCAGATGCGTTCGCCAATTTTCTCCAGCTCTTCGGCGCTGTACTTCTCGTCGCACGCGGCTTGCATTTGCGGTGCCAAATCGGCCAGGCCCCAGGCAAAGGTAGTAAACACGCATAGGCCAGACGAGTCAAACGCAGCGGTCGCGTCCTGAAAGGCCTTGACCAACTCGGGCTTGCCTTCGTGGGCTAGAGGATCGGTCTTGACCGGAATACCCAGCACTTCAGACGCAATAGTGTAGCCGCGCAGGTGGCAAGCGCCCCGGTTCGACGTGGCGTAGGCCAAGCCAATGCCCTGTATGCCCCGGCCGTCGTAGGCAGGGAACTCTTGGCCCTTGACGCTCATGGACAGGTCAGGGTGACCGTACTTGGCCGTCAACCGTTTGGAGCCTTGGCCAATCTCTTTGCCAAAGCCACGGCCATTGACAGTTTCTTCGGCCAAAAAGGCCAATGCTTTGGCCGAGCCAAACGGAGCCTCGATACCAATCATTTCCTTGGTCAGCACTTTCATTTCATACAGCTCCATCACCGCGCCGATGGTGGCACCAAAGCTGATGGGGTCAATGCCTTCTTCGTTGCACAGTACGTTGGCGTATTGCAGCGCGTCCAGGTCGTTGACACCGTTGGCAGCGCCCAGCGCCCAGGCCGCTTCGTATTCCAGGCCGCCGGATGCGCCCCAGTACTGCGGCTTGTTCTCTACTGTGAAGTGGCCTTTATCGATGGTCTGGATACGGCCGCAGGCAATCGTGCAGCCAAAGCAGGCCTGGTTGGTTACCAGCGGCTTTTTGCCGTCGGTCTTGCGCGGTGTGGCCATGGCCTCGGCGCTGATGTCTTTGGCCCCTTCAAACTGGTTGTCCTGGTGGTTACGTGTAGGCAGCGCGCCCACTTCGTTAATCACGTTCATCAGCACTTGCGTGCCGTAGGTGGGCAGGCCCTGGCCGGTCACGGCGTTGTCGGCGAGGATTTTTTTCTTCTCGTAGGTCACCTTCATGAAGGCCTTGGGGTCGCGGATATTGCCCACACCCTTGGTGCCGCGCACCGCAATGGCCTTGAGCATTTTGCTGCCCATCACTGCGCCCACGCCGCTGCGGCCCGCTGCACGGTGCAAGTCGTTGACGATAGAGGCGTACAGCACCATGTTCTCGCCGGCTTTGCCCACGCTGCACACGCGCGTGAGGGGGTCTTGCAGGCCCTTTTTCAAGGTCTCTTCGGTCTGCCAGACGCTCTTGCCCCACAGGTGGGCCGCGTCGCGCAGCTCGGCCACGTCGTCGTTGATGTACAGGTACACCGGCTTGGACGATTTACCTTCAATGGCGACCATGTCCCAGCCCGCCATCTTCAGCTCAGCGCCCCAGTAGCCGCCCGAGTTGGAGCAGGCAATCGCACCGGTGAGCGGGCCTTTGGTAGACACCGTATAGCGCCCACCGGTAGAGGCCATCGTGCCCGTCAGTGGCCCGGTGGTGAAGTAGATTTTGTTATCGACAGACAGCGGGTCGACCTTGGGCGATACCTCGGTGGTGAGGTACTTGGCGGCCAGGCCACGTGAGCCGATATAGGCTTGCGCCCATTGCATATTGAGAGGTTCAGACTTGACCGTGCCGGTGGTCAGGTTGACGCGGAGGATTTTTCCAGCCCATGACATGATGTGTGCTCCTTGTGCTGTGAATTACGAGGCGCTTGGCTGGTTGCCCAGCTTGTCGGCCCAGGACTTCATCTTGTCGATACCCGTCCAGTTGGCATCGACGAAGGTAATGGCGGTGGTGGGGCAGGCCTCTACGCAAGCAGGGTCGCCGCCGCACAAATCGCATTTTTGCACTTTGCCAGTTTCCTGCACATAGTTGACCGTGCCGAATGGGCAAGCGATGGTGCAGACCTTGCAGCCCACACAGGTGGAGTCGTTCACCACCTTGGCACCCGTGACTTTGTCAATGGTAATGGCCTCTACCGGGCAGGCGTGCAGGCACCATGCCTCGTCGCACTGCGTGCAGGTATAAGGCACTTTTTTACCCGTGTGGTGGAAATCAAAGACTTTGATGCGTGACTTGCTGGTGGCATAGGTGCCGTAGTTTTCAAACGAACACGCCATTTCGCATTGCAAGCAGCCGGTGCATTTGTCCGGATTAATGTGCAAGACCTTTTGCATACCTGTCTCCTCGGGTTAATTGCCTATGAAAATATTTGCATAGTGATTGTTGAACGCTACAGTTACAACAGGCCTAGGGATAACCCTAGTTATCTCGCCCCAAGAGTATCTTGGCGGCGTGAAATTCTCAAAATGAAACATCATGCCGGGCGGCAGCCTTTTGCAAGGCACGGCATGATAGAGGGGTGACTGCACTAACCTCCTTGAATGCTTCGTCGGGCAATCCCGCACTGCGCCTGGCTCAAATTGCCCGTGCGCGCACCGCAGTGATCCGCGAGGAAGCGGGCGTCCAGGGCTTACGCCTGGCTGGCAGCGTCCGGATTGAACCGTGGATCACCCAGTCATGGCAACGCTGCCTGGCGCGCGGCCAGTCGCCCCAGCAAGCGGTGCTGTTTGAAGCCATCTCAGCACAGGCGATGCGCCGCCATGCCGAACAAAACCGCCAGTTGCGCGAGGCGGCCCATGGGGTTATTGACACCATGCAGCATACCTTGGCACGGACCGGCTATTTCGCGTTGCTCACGAATGCCACGGGTACAGTCATCGACATGGGTGGCCCGATTGACATGCAGGATAGGCGCGCCAGCTGTATCGCCCGCTTGGGGGTGGATTTGTCCGAGGCATCGGTGGGTACCACCGCCATTGGTGCGGCATTGGCAGAACTCAAACCGGTGTGGCTGCACCGGGGCGAGCATTTCTTTACAGACACCACGGTGTACTCCTGCGCCGGTGCACCCATTTTTGGCAGCGACGGGGCCTGCGTCGGCATGCTGGATCTGACCGGCATTGAGGCACCCGAGCGGCGTGAGCTGCAACACCTGGTGGCGCAAGCGGCCACGCAAATTGAAAACCGGCTGGCCCAGGCCCTGCCGCATCTGTTTAGCCTGCAACTGTATTGGCCGGGCCTGGCGGCACCGCAGGACGCGGGCTGGCTGGGGCTGGATACTGACGGGCGCATCTGCGCAGCCAACCGCACCGGGCGCACCATGCTGGGACTGCCCACCCAGGGCGTGCCCACGGCCCTGCCCCACTTTGACGAGGTGTTTGCCACGGCGCACGGCCATGTATTTGATGCCGCCCGTCGCGGCGCACCAGTGGAGCTGCCACTGTGGTCCGGCCTGACGATGATGGCCCGGGTACTGCGCAGCGACCATGATTTCGCCAACGACACCGCAGGCTCCACCGCACCTTTAAAGGCCCTGACCACCGACTTCATCCGCAAAGCGGTATCCAACGCACGCGGCAACGTAAGCATCGCCGCGCAAACCCTGGGCATCAGCCGTGCCACGGTGTACCGCAAGCTCACCAGCAGCAAGAGCCATAAAAAGCAGTGAGTTTTCATCCCACAGCGCAGGCCAATGTCCAGTAGGGGCGCAGCCAGTCAGGCGCCATACCAGTCTCGTTCGGGCAAGATCGACTGGCTTGCATGAGCCATACGTCCCGGTGGACGGGTGCCGCCCAAACCAACGATGGTCAACGCTACCGGTTTTCAGAGCCACCAGTTCAGTTAAGCAAGCTCACTTCGATGCGCAGCAAATTGCGCACATGGCGCGCACCCAGACGAAAGTCTGCCGTCGATTGCAGCGCTATACGCCCCTCACGCGCATCCAGCGGCTGTCCATCGCGTTCGTACACCACCAACACGCCTTCGCCAGTGGGCGTGTTGATAAGTTCAGGCCAGGTGAAGACAGCGCGGTAGCCATCGGTGGCGGTGGCTGTCACCAGCAGGTTTTTCCATTCAGCGCGGGCTTGGGTATTCAAACCTATTTGCTCCAGCAAAGCTGGCAGCTTTACCCCGCGTAGCGTGGTGCGCTGCTCCACACCGCCCACTGTGCGTGTTTGGCTAAAGTTTTGCTGCATCGCCGCTGGCATGGCACGCAAATCGTCGACCCTCAGCACACGGTTGGTTTGCATAGCGCCAAACAGGTACACCACCTCGCTCGGTCTGGGACTGCTTTGGGCTGTAGTCCAAGTGGATATTGCGTAAGCGGCTATAAATAATGCAGCATATAGCCAGGCACGGCGGCTGCGCGCAAACAACATGTCAATCCCTCTACTTTAAGGAGACAAAGCCCGCGCGTTGCTTGCCAGCATGCCATATACATTGCGGTCAGCGGGAGGTGCAGGTGAGTTAGGTCCACCCGTCAGTTGCAAGGCTTTGGACTTCAATGCATCGGCAGAGCCCTTGGGGCCTGCGCCCGTGGCTTCTATGCGCTCAAACATTTGCCAGGTGTAGTCGCCCGAGGGGTCGGCGCGTGGGGTGGAGATGCCTACTTTGACGTCAGGGTTTAGCAAAACGCGCACCAAGTTGTCCTCGCGCACATCCATTGGCAGCGCAGTCAGCGCGCACAGGGCATTGCGGGTAAAGCGGCGCTCGGTGGCAAACCTCCCGGTGGCTACCAAGGCCTGTGGGTGCTCCATATTGGCAGATGCAAACACATGGGCGGGCTTGGTCTGTGCACTAGTCTGCCCGGAAATGCGGTCTTTAAGCAAGCCTGAGGCTCCAAAAACCAATTCCACCTTGACCCCATTCGCCTGCGCCTCAAAGTCGCGTGCCACTTGCGTCAAGGGTGCCCGCAAACTGCCTGCCGCATAGACAAACACCACGTCAGCGGCTTGCGCCAGGGCCACAGTTTGCGCCATGCTAAACACCATCACCGTTGCGCCAAAATATCTGCGCCACGGCTGTTTGAATGGTTCCACAGCGCCTCCTATTTGCTTGCATTGGGAAAAAATAATTGTTCCCCACCAATCTTGTAACCCGCAATACTAGATTGCCCGGCAGGCGAGACGACCCAGTCGACAAACTTCTGTGCATCAGCCACTTTGACGTGCGGGTGCTTGGCCGGATTGATGCCCATTACGCCATACTGGTTGAACAGTTTGTTATCACCTTCGACCAAAATGGTCAGGTCTGCACGATTTTTAAAATTCAACCAGGTGCCTCTGTCGGCCAACAGATACGCGTCAGTGGATTTTGCAATATTCAGTGCGGGACCCATGCCGCAGCCACACTCCCTGTAGCCGCTGCCTTTTTTGTCCACCAGGCCTGCCATATTCCAATAGCGCAACTCAGCCGCATGGGTGCCGGATTTGTCACCGCGCGAGAGAAAAGAAGCGTTGCCACTACTCAGTTTTTTAAATGCTTCGGTGATGTCCTTGCCCCTGACATTGGCGGGGTCGGACTTGGGGCCAATCAGGACGAAGTCGTTGTACATCACAGGCAGACGTTTGGTGCTGAAGCCTTCGGCAACAAACTTTTCTTCGGCCACCTGGTCGTGCACAAACAACACGTCCGCATCGCCGCGTCGACCCATGTCGATGGCCTGCCCTGTGCCCAGCGCGACCACCTTCACGTCAATGCCGGTAGCCCGCTTGAATTCAGGCAGCAGGTAGCTAAACAGCCCCGATTGCTCGGTGGAGGTCGTGGATGCCATAACGATACTTTGCGCCTGCACAGCACCTACCGCCACACCAATTACTACGAAAACAGCAGCTACTTTCGCCGTTGAATATTGAGCTTTGGTGCTAAAAGACTTAAAAAAAGTTAAAAATAACGAAGTGATCATGCGGTTACCTTGAAAAAAGTCACAGGAGTCAGCTTTGAACTGCCAAATGTTTTTTGCATCTGGCCCTGCCCGGTGAGTCGGTGCTCGACAGAAATAAATTGCCCAGAAAGCCTGCCAGTAATCATGGTAAATGCTATGCAGCAGCCAGACCATTGGTATTGACGAGCTATGCAGTCAATTGCATAAGAACTTGATCGATACGGCGGTGGTTGAAAATTTTCAGGCAAACTTCAACCCGTGCAAAACATCCAGTTATCCTATTCACTTCATCCAGCGTCCAAGCCACGCGGGCCGATACACAACCCACTGATGGCGTTACTGCATGCTGTGCAGGCACAGGGCTCGATATTGGCTGCGGCTAAAAACCTCAACCTGTCGTACCGACATGTGTGGGGCGAGCTCAAACGCTGGGAGGCCGAGCTGGGTGAGAATCTGCTGGTCTGGGACAAAGGGCAGGCGGCGCGCCTGAGCCCCTTTGGCACCAAATTGATGTATGCCGAACGCCAGGCGCAGGCGCGGCTTGCCCCACAAATTGAAGCCCTGCAAGCCGAACTGGAGCGCAGCTTTGCGTTGGCGTTTGAAGCGCAGACCCAGGTGGTGTCGCTCTATGCCAGCCATGATGAGGCATTGAGTCAGCTGCGGCTGCATTGCGCCAAGCAGCATTTGCACCTGGACATCACATTTACCGGCAGCGTAGACGCTATCCGCGCCCTTAACGAGGGGCGCTGCGTGATGGCGGGTTTTCATACGACCCTTCCTGCCCTGCGCGGCACCCTGGCGCAACGCACCTACCAGCCCCTGCTGCAACCGGGCCTGCACAAAATCATCGGTTTTGCAAAAAGGATGCAAGGACTGATTTTGCCGCGCGGCAACCCCCATGGCATCAAGACGCTGGCAGATGTACGGGACAAGAACCTGCGCTTGTCAAACCGCGCTCTGGGCACCGGAACGCGCTTACTGCTTGACGAGCTACTTGCGCAACTTGACATCAAACACAGCCAGATTGTTGGCTATCGCCACACCGAGCCGTCACACTCTGCGGTGGCACACGCTGTTGCCCAAGGCAGCGCGGATGTGGGCATAGGCATACAAGCTGTAGCCGTAGCGATGGGTCTGGACTTTGTGCCCCTGGTGCAAGAACGTTACGATTTGGTGTGCCTGAAAACCGCACTACTGGACCCAACGGTCGTGTCGTTACGTAAAACGCTCCAAAGCAGCGCCTGGCGTAAACAGCTCGACGGTATCCACGGCTATCAAAATGAAAACTCTGGCAAGGTACTGTCACTGACCAAGACACTGCCATGGTGGCGGTTGGATGGCGAGTAGAAACCGCTTTACTTCTCGGTCACCTTGATCGTGATCGAGCTGTACCAAGCCGCCAAGTCTTCAATCTCCGTGTCGGTCATCGGCTTGGCAATCACCGCCATCACCTCATTGGCACGTTTGCCGCTGCGGTACTGTTTGAGTTGTTCGATCATATAAATCTCTGGCTGCCCGGCCAAATGCGGCGCATTGGGCAGCTGGCTGATGCCCAGCGGCCCGTGGCAGGTGGCGCACATGCCTGCGCGCGCTTTGCCAGCGGCGGCATCGCCCGCGTGCGTGGTGCCAGCGGCCAAGCTGGCCAGCAGCAACGCGGCTATTTGCCCCATCGACATAACTCTAGGGTGGTGGTGTTTCATGCTTTCGTCCTCCGTAAAAAAATAGGCGCGTATGCCAGCATACGCGCCCCATGGTTCAACCCGCCAGGGGTTTATTCTGAATAGCTGATGCGGTAAATCGCGCCCGCAAAATCGTCCGACACCAAGATGGAGCCGTCAGGCAAGTTGGCTACGTCAACAGGGCGGCCACGGTACTGGCGGGTCTCGTTGTCCAGCCAGCCATCGGCAAACACCTCGGTCTTGTCCGCGGTGCCGTCGGCTTTGAGGCTGGTGAACATGATGCGCGCGCCAATCGGGTTGGTGCGGTTCCATGAACCATGCTGGGCCGAGAAGATGCCGCCTTGGTACTTGGCAGGAAACTTCTTGCCGGTGTAGAAGGTCATTCCCAAGTCAGCCGCGTGGGCATCCATGTACACCTCGGGGTTGGTCACATTGGTGGGCAGGGGGTCTTTGTCATAGCCGTGCTCGGTGATGCGGGTCTTGCCCTGAATCCACGGATAGCCAAAGAACTGGCCCGCCTTGGTGATGCGGTTGATCTCACCGGCCGGAATGTCGTCACCCATGCCATCGGTTTGGTTGTCGGTAAACCACAGCGTGCCGTCTTTGGGGTTGAAGTCATGGCCCACCGAGTTGCGGATGCCGGTGGCATACACCTCGCGCTTGCTGCCGTCAAAAGCGTTCATGCGCACCATGCCGCCAATGCCCACATCGTTGTACAGCTTGATCTTGTCGCGCGGCTGCACGTTGTGTGGCTGGCCCAACGATACATAGAGCATGCCGTCCTTGCCCACCTTGCACACCCGTGCACCATGGTTGTAACTTTCTTCTTCCACTGGGATCAGCTTGCCCTGGCCGACGACTTCGATCACCGCGACATCCGGGCCTTCATAGAAAAACTCTGCCGCTGGGAAGTTAAGCACGCGGTTGTGCTCGGCGACGATCAGGAAGCCGTCCTTGGTCCAGCACACGCCATTGGGGTTGGTAAATTTGAGTGAGGGCGCAAACGATTTCACCTCGGTCGCCGCAGGGCCGCTGTTGCGGTTAGTCACCGCCCACACGGTAGTTTTGCGGGTACCGACAAACAGCATGTTGGTCGACGGTGCGACCGCCATGTGGCGTGCATCCGGCACGATGGCGTAGAGCGCTATCTTGAACCCGGCTGGCATTTTGACGCGCTTCAGATTTTCCTTGATCGCGTCCGCGTTTGGACCGGCTTGCGGCACCAGCGGAATATTCAAGTCCGTCGTGGCCACCCGCATTTGCTTCAATTTGTCAATATTGGCCTGCGCCAGTGCAGTGCCCGCAACCGTTGCTGCACACAGGGCGGCGCCCAGTGTTAACAGAAAACGTTTCTTGCTCAATTTCATTGTCATCTCCTGGTTTGAGTTAAAAATAAACACCTGAAACTTGTTTGAAGACAGTTTTTTTGCAGTCTTCAAATTCGATATTGCTACCAAGTATTTATTTTTTCTGGCACGTAGGTGACATGCAATGAACACCTAGTAACCAAAGTGACTAGCGGATGCAATTGGAGGAAAAAAATCTTTATGGAGCAAGCGGAAAAAACAGCGACTGCCCCGCAATCTTGTAGGCACTGATCACGCTGTGCCCCGCAGGCGAGGTGATCCAATTGGCAAACTGCTCGGCCTCTGTGCGCTTGACATGGGGGTGCTTGGCTGGGTTGACAACGATGACACTGTAGGTGTTGCGCAGGCGGATGTCCCCTTCTACCAGTAGCTTCAAGTCTCCCCGGTTTTTAAAGCTCTGCCAGGTGCCACGGTCGGACAGTACGTACGCATTTTTATAGGCCGCCATATTGAGCGCCGCGCCCATGCCGCAGCCGCAGGCTAAATAGCTGCGACCTTGGGGCGCAGTCAGACCAGCCATGCGCCAAAAGCGCAGCTCGGCCGCATGCGTGCCCGAGCGGTCGCCGCGCGAGACAAACACCGCTTGGCTGGCGCTGATATGTTGCAGCGCCAGGGCAATATCCTGGCCATGGGCCTGTGCGGGATCGCTTTGCGGACCAATCAATACAAAATCGTTGTACATCACCTTGCGCCGCCCCAGGCCAAAGCCATCTTGCACCAGTTGTTCTTCTGCTACCGGGTCGTGTACCAGCAGCACATCGGCATCACCCCGGCGCGCCATGTCCAGCGCCTGGCCCGAGCCCACGGCGACGACCTTCACCCGGATGCCACTGGCACGCTCAAACGCGGGCAACAGGTGCGCAAACAGGCCCGACTGTTCCGTGGAGGTGGTGGAGGCCAGCACGATACTTTGCGCATGTGCCGCACCAAATGCTATTAAAAATATAGCTGCTTGCGTCCATATGACGCGGACTATGAGGTTATTTAAGCGAAAAAACCGCTTGAGAAAGACCATCACGCGCCATCGCCCTGCAAAAACAGCTGCGCCGCCTCCACCTGCGGCTGGTTAAAGAACTCATGCACCGGCGCGTCCACCACAATCTGCCCCTGGTGCAAAAACAATACCCGCGTGGCCAGGCGTTTGACCTGTCCCAGGTTATGGCTGGCAAACACCAGGCTGCCGCCCGCATGGCCAAAGCGCTCCACCAACAGCTCCACCTCGCGCTTGGCCTGGCGCGACAGGCTGGCAGTGGGCTCGTCTAAAAAAAGCAGGGCGGGCTGACCCACCATGGCGCGGGCAAAGGCCAGGCGCTGCTGCTGCCCGCCCGACAGCGTGCGCGCTTTGCGCAGCGCCAGCTCGATCAAATCCACCTCTGCCAGGGCTTGCAGGGCACGCTCCTTGGCCTGCGACCAGGGCTGACCATGCAGCCATGCAGCCAGGGCCACGTTGTGCAGCACACTGGTGCGCAGCACAAAGGGCCTTTGGAACAAAAAGCCCTGCGCGGCCGACGCGTCGCGCTTGACGGTGCCCGTGCTGGGCGGAACCAGGCCATGCAGCAGGCGCAACAGGGTGCTTTTGCCACTGCCATTGGCGCCCAACAAAGCGACCCGCTCGCCGCGCTGTACGGTCAGCGTGCAGGCCTGCAGCGCCTGCACGCGGCCAAAGCGTACGCCTGCGTTGTGGGTTTCCAGGAGTGCCGTCATAGTGCCGCCTCCTCGACCCGCTCGCGCCAGTGTTTCAGCAGGCCAATCAGCGCATTGAGCAGCAGCACGATCAGCAGCAGCACCAGGCCCAGGCCGATGGCCAGAGGCAGGTCACCCTTGCTGGTCTCCAGGGCAATGGCGGTGGTCATCACGCGGGTAAAGCCTTCGATGTTGCCGCCCACCATCATTACCGCGCCCACTTCAGAGATAGCGCGGCCAAAGGCGGTAATGCTGATGGTCAGCAGGGCAAAGCGCTCGTCCCAGGCCAGCAGCACCGAGCGCAGCCAAGGCCCTGCGCCCATACTGTGCAACTGCTCGCCGTGCGCGTGGTCGGCATCTTCTACCATCTGGCGCACCAAGGCGGCCACCACGGGCAGCACCAGCACGGTTTGGGCAATCACCATCGCCTTGACGGAATACAGCCAGCCCAGGTGCCCCAGCGGCCCACCACGCGAGAGCAGCACATACACCAGCAGGCCCACCACCACGGAGGGCAGCGCGAGCAGGGTGTTGAGGCAGGCCAGCACCACACTGCGCCCCGCAAAGCGCGCCACGCCCAGCCAGGCCCCTAGCAGAACCCCTCCCATCACGGCCAGCAGACAGGCCAGCGCGCTGACCTGCAAGGAGCGCAGCGCAATCGACACCAAGGCCGCATCCCACGACAACATCAACCCCAGCGCTGCGCGCACACTCTCCGCTATCGAACCCATGCCACCTACACCTTGATAATTTGTACTGGTCTGATACTAACATTTACCGCTGCACAAGCGATATGCAGCGGTTTGCATAGGTGCGCGGCAACCGTAGCGGCCAAAGCCAGCGTCAAAACTAGAACCGGTAGCTGCCTACCAAACCCAGCAACCAGGCGCGGGGTGGCGATGGCTCGTAGTACTGCCCAGCGGCCTGATTGACAATCACCGAACCTACATAGGACTTGGATGTGAGGTTATCTACCCGCACAAACTCGCGCCACGTCCAGTTGCCCACCTTCTGGGTAAACGAGACGCGCGCGGCCAGCGTGCCGTAGCCTGCGGCAAATTCGGTATTGGTGTCGTTCACCGCCACCTTGCTGGTAGCGCGCCACTCCACTCCGGCCTGTAGACCACCGTCGGTACTGGTCCAGGCCAGATCGGCAAAAAGGTTTTGTTTGGGAATACCGGGCATCAAATTACCCGCTGCAACGGGTACCGGTTGATTGGCAGGAGCAGCATTGGGAGCGATACTGCAGGTGGTGGTGAAGCAGGCCTTGAACGGGTCTCTGTAGGTGGCGTTGATATAGGTATACGCCAACTGTGTTTTCCAGCCCTTGGCAAACTGACCGTTGTAAGCCAGCTCCAGACCGTCACGCTGAGTGCCGCCTGCATTCTGAAAGCGCGAGCGGCCTCCGTTGTTGCTCAGCACGACGATTTCATCTTCGGTTTTGGCTTGAAAAACAGCGGCCTGCAAGCTGGCAGACTGGGCTAGTTGAAATTTGGCACCCAGCTCAAACTGCTGGCTACGTGACGGCTTTAACGTGAGGTTCAAACCCGATGCACCACCGGGTTCGTAGGCAACCTCATTCAGGGTAGGTGCATCAAAACCCCTCCCCCAAGACGCATATACATTCACGCGATCGTTCAGGTTATACAGCAAGCCCAGCATCGGCGTGGTACCGCTAAAGGCCAGGCTTCCGCTGTCGTTTGGATTGGGAGGAGGGCCCGGCGCAATAAACCGATCTTCCGATTGCAAACCAACGCGGGTACGACGCACGCCTGCGTGCAAACTCACATCCGCAGCCGGCCACCATTGCGCTTGCAGGTATTGGTCATTGGCCTTGAGGGTGTTCGTTTCGTCGCGCTTTGGGTCGCCTTGCACGCCCAAGGTCGTGCCGATGAAGTTGTTGAACCCACGCCGCTCCTCCACTAGCCGGTCTGAGGTAAATCCGGCATGTACCAGCAGAGGGCCGTTGGCCAGATTGCGCTTGAACGTATAACGCCCTTCCATGCCTTTGTAATTGCGTCCAAAATCAATGACACCGCCGGCAGACGTGTTGCCCTGTGCGCCTACAGGCACAGAAAGAAACTGGGTTATATCCCGCGTACCGCCATACCCCATCAGCTTGACCGAATGGTCGGCATTGAAGCGGTGGTCCAGCGCCAGTCCGAGTTGCGTTTGCGCGGTGGATTTGCGGGTGTTGAAATCCAGTACCGCTGCAGGCACGGCCTTGGGTGTGGCCAGGCCTGCAAGATTTACGCCCTGCGCATCCTGCGCATCGGGCAGATTCACCCGATTCAGCACCAGTACCGCCTGGGTGTCCGCACCCAGCTTGAAGCCCAGCCGGGCATTGATATTGTCCTTTTGCGCCGCGCTGTGGTCGCGCCAGCCGTCGGTGCTGTAGCGCGAGGCATCCAGCACGTAGTTAAACGCCCCACTGGAGCCGCTGACTTTTTGACCTAACCGGTAGCTGCCAAAACTGCCGCCCGTCAGCGAGGTGGTAGACACGGTATCGGGCCCACCCTCTTGCGTAGTGACGTTGATCACCCCACCCGACGAGTTGCCATAGATCGAGGAAAACGGCCCGCGCAGCACCTCAATCTGTTTGGCCGAGCCCAGGTCGATATGCGACACCTGGCCCTGCCCGTCGGGTGAATTGCCGGGTATGCCGTCGACATATATGCGGATACCGCGCACGCCAAACGCCGTGCGCGCACCAAAGCCCCGGCTGGAAATTTGCAGGTCTTGCGCATAGTTGCCACGGTTGTTGGCGACCAGGCCGGGCACAGCGCCCAGCACCTCGGAAAGGTTGACCTGCAGCTTGGCATCTTCAATCTGCGCACGGCTCACCACGTCGACCGAGGCGGGGGTTTCAAAATTTTTGCCATCGGTACGGGTGACGCTGATGGTGACACCCGGCAGCTCGCGCGGGGTATCCGCCGCTGGCGTTGTTTGCGCCATGACGGCGGGCACAACACCCATACCCAGATAGACGGCCAGAGCCCCTGTACACGTTGCTAAATATCTCCGCATGCTCGCTTCCTGTTTGATGGACGGTGGTTGTCATGGCGCAAAGCTTACTGCAATTGAGCCACCATGGTTTGCCAAACCAAAGCGTACACAAACCTGCATTGCTTGTACAGCCTGTAGGGCACACTGGATATTGCGCTGGCCTACTGATACTATTATTTTTATAGCTACATACGTCCTATTGACAAGGACTATGGGCGATTATTTCAGGAAAATAAGGTGTTTACCCCAAGGTGGCGCATCCGCAATCCTCTAAGCAAACCGCGCCACCACCGCCGTGCTGCACAATGCCACAGCGAGGCGAACTTCAGTCTATCCCCCTTTATCCTTGCAGCCCATGCATACCGTCAGCCTGCACTACCAGTTGCACCCACCAACGCGGGAGCCCTCCCCGGCGGTTGCGCTGCGCCTATCCAAACCCCCTGCTGGCTTTGCTGCAAGCCGTAGCCCAGGCAGGGTCGATTAGCGCCGCTGCGCGCTGCCTGGGCCGGTCGTACCGCCACGTTTGGGGTGAGCTCAAGCGCTGGGAGGTTGAATTGGGCCACAACCTGCTGCTGTGGGACAAAGGACAGGCCGCGCGCTTGAGCGACTTCGGCTACAAGCTGCTGTTTGCCGAGCGCCAAGCCCAGGTACACGTCATCGCCGCCGCAGCCGCCGCCAAGGGCCTGGGTTTTGTGCCCCCTGGCCAGCGAGCGCTACGACCTGGTATGCCTGAAAGCCGCGCTGCAGGAACCCGCCATTCAAAGCTTGCTGAAAGTCCTGCGCAGCAGCGCCTGGCGCGCGCAGTGCGACGCGATAGCGGGGTATGAGGCATTGCAGTCGGGCGAAGTGCTGTCACTGTCGCAGACCTTGCCGTGGTGGGAATTTAGTGACAAAAAGGCTGTTAGTCCCATTGAATAGGGCGTTAGCAGCTATTTTATTGGTAGCGTTGTTTCATCCTTTTGGTGAATAGCCCGCACGTCTCGTTTCTCACCGTTTGTGGGTGACACCTCGCGCCTCGCGCCTCGCGGCTGAGCCTGTGCCATGGGCATGCGCCCCGGACAGCGGCCCCTTCGGGGGAGCCTGTGCAGTACTCAGAATCTGGGGAAACGGCGGAACTCGCCTACGGCTCAAACAGCCGCCGTTTCTGATCCCAAATTCTTGCGTGCTTCCAGCCCGCTGCCCTGAATGGGGCGCATACCCATGGCACAGGCTCAGCCGCGAGTACCGGGGTTTGGGTTTGCTGAGGGTGCTGGGCTGATATTTGTACGCCGTTATGTGCCGTTTCGTGCTGTAGGCCAATAAAACATAGCGTAAGCAGCTATGACATTAATAGCAATTGTCACACTGCACAAGTTCGAAACCCAAAAAACCCAGCATCCATTTCGGGCCGGGCGAAGCCGCGAAACTTCGGCGTTTTCATGCGGGCGCGGGTGGCGAACGATGCGCCGCGTAGCCCCATCGAGCGAAGTACCTTAGCGTGCCAAGCAACCCACCTTGTAGCTGGCAGACTCAGGCCCCCGTCCAACGGTCTTCAGGCATAGGCTGCTTGTTGCCTACCTTAGCCCATGCCTTGTCGGCCTTGGTTTTGGATGCCTTTGCGCTGCGTCGTTCAAAGAAGTCGGCGGTTTCCATGGCGCTGATTTTCTCGGCGATAGCGACCACGAAAAACTGGTTCATGGTGGTGTCGTCCGCAGCCGCAATGCGTTTGGAGGCTAGTTTGAGGGACTCGGGGAGGCGTAGGGCGTAGCTGCTCATGGCGTAGTTTCTTTCTTGGCTGGCAGGCGAAGTTGAAAATAACGAAATATACCTGCGCGAATGGCTTGCAACAAGGCAAATGACCGGCCCTATCACACCGCACAAGTACGAAACCCAAAAAACCCGGCATCCATTTCAGGCCGGGCGAAGCCGCGAAACTTCGGCGTTTTCATGCGGGCGCGGGTGGCGAAGGATGCGCCGCGTAGTACTTTGCACTGCTCGAATCCTTTCGCGCTGTATTCGTGCCAGGGTGCGGGGGCGTAGCCGGGGTACGGCCTGAAGGTGCTGGCGGTCCATTCCCACACGTCGCCCCACCTGAAACCCTGGCCTGCGGCGCGGTGGGCGGCCACCTCCCATTCCACCTCGGTGGGCAGGCGGCGGCCGGCCCAGTGGGCGTAGGCATCGGCCTCAAACCAGCTCAGGTGCAGGGCGCTGCTGGCACCGGCTGCGCGCTGGGCTTGGCCAAAGCGGGTTTGCATCACCGCGCCGCTGGCCACGCCGATCTGCTCTACAAAGCGCGGGCCGCGTCGGCCTTCTGCTGCCGCCAGGCGCTGCAGCCAGTCCCAGCCCTTTGGCGACCAGTGCTCGCGCGTCGTCGTAGCCGCCGTCGTCGACAAATTCAACGTACTGCGCCCAGCTTACGGGCTGCGCGTCGATTTCAAATTCTGGTACGGCCACTTCGTGTTGCGGGGCTTCGTTGTCCCAGTAAAAACCGCCCGCGCCACTGCCCAACTGCCAACGGGTGGCGGGCAGCAGCAGGGGCTCGCGCGCTCGGAGGGTCAGCGCTGCTTCAAACGCCAGCGGGATACCCAGCACCTGCGCCGCCACGGCCAGTTGCTCGGCGCACTGGTCTTCGTAGCTTAAAGCCATGCGGTAAAAGTACAGCGCTGCATCGGTGTCGTCGGCTTTTTCCAGCAGCTCCAGGGTGCTTTCCAGGGTGTCCAGCAAATAGGCTTTGACGGCGGGCAAGTCGGGCTGGGCGCTGCCCGAGGCCTGCTGCGCCCAACGTTCGGGCAGGGTGGCAGTGTGCGGGTTCCACAGCAGGTCGGCCTGTGGATGGACGCTGGCCAGCCGGGTGGGCGCGCTAGGGCAGCGCGCGCCCAGCGCACGTTGCGTGTTGCGGCCAATCCAAAACTCCTGAAACCAGCCCATATGGCCCAGCTGCCGCAGGGGCGGGACCACCTCGGCCATGCGCTGGGTGTCTGGGCGCGGGGTGAAAGCGCAGGTGCGGCATGGCGCGCTCGATCTGGCCTGCCAGGTGCAGGCTGTGGTTGCGCGCATCCATCAGCGCCAAAGACAGCAGGTCTTTGCCCGCATGGCGCATCAGGGGCGAGTCGATGGATTGGTGGACGGCGGAATCTTGCAGGCTGGGCATAGCAACCATTGTGACAGCGCTTGCGCCAGGCCGTCTAGAAGCGCGCTTTCCTCGGGTAAACTGCAACCCGAGGAAACCTTGTAGGTGCCTGCACGGTGCATTTGCACAGGCGAGCCCTACAGCAATCACTTTTTTGGAGACGGTATGCAATTTTTACTGGGCCTGTCCAGGCTGGTCGACAGGTTTAATGACTTCGTGGGCAGTTCCTTGCGCTGGCTCGTCTTGGGGGCGGTGCTGATCAGCGCGGGCAACGCCATCGTGCGCAAGGTATTTAACCTGAGCTCCAATGCCCTGCTGGAGATTCAGTGGTACCTGTTTGCTGCGGTATTTATGCTGGGCGCAGGCTACGCTTTTTTGCGCAATGTGCATGTGCGCATCGACTTTATCTCCAGCAAGCTGACCAAGCGCACCAATGCCATCATTGATGCGGCGGGCATCGTCATATTTTTGATTCCGCTGTGCCTGATTCTCATCAAACTGAGCTGGCCCTTCTTCTATAACGCGCTGGTCACGGGCGAGATGTCGTCCAACGCGGGCGGGTTGATTCGCTGGCCGGTACTGGCCTTGATACCGCTGGGCTTTGCCATCTTGCTGGCGCAGGCGCTGTCAGAGCTGGTTAAACGCATTGCCTATTTGCGCGGTGTGATCGCCGAGCCCCTGAGCGTGGAAGCGGGCAAATCGGACGAAGAAATTTTGGCCGAAGAATTGGCCTTGGAAGCTGAGCGCAAACTGGCCGGAGTCAAATAAATGGAAACCTCATTCATCGCACAACAATTTGTCCCGCTGATGTTCGCGGGCCTGTTTGTCTTTTTGCTCTCGGGCATTCCGGTGGCCTTTGGCCTGGCGGCTACGGGCCTGCTGTTTGGTTTTATCGGCATGGAAGCCGGGCTGTTTAACAGCAACCTGTTTCAGGCGCTGCCCCAGCGGGTGTTTGGCATCATGCAAAACGACACGCTGCTGGCGATTCCATTTTTTACCTTCATGGGTATTATTCTGGAACGCTCCGGGATGGCCGAGGACTTACTGGAAACCGTGGGCCAGGTGTTTGGCCCACTGCGCGGCGGCCTGGCGGTGGCGGTGATTTTGGTGGGGGCGCTGCTGGCCGCCACTACCGGGGTGGTGGCTGCTGCCGTGATCTCCATGGGCCTGATCTCGCTGCCCATCATGCTGCGCTATGGCTACAACCGCACCATTGCCACGGGCACCATTACGGCATCGGGCACCTTGGCGCAGGCCATTCCGCCCTCGCTGGTACTCATCGTTTTGGCCGACCAGCTGGGCCGCTCGGTGGGTGACATGTACTCGGGCGCACTGATTCCGGGGCTGATTCTGGTGGGCATCTATCTGTCGTTTATCGCGGCGGTAGCCATTATCAAACCCGACTGGGTGCCCGCGCTGCCGGTCGAGGCACGGATTTACCGCGAGGCCAACGGTTCCAGTGGGCACAAATCTTTACTCGCTTTGATACTCATATGTGCGGCTGCAGGCTATGCCTGGTCGCGCGTGCATGAGAACATTATCAATCCGTGGATTGGCCGCACCTTGCCCGCACCGGGTGATGAAATCGTCATCATGTCGATGACTGTCGCCTCGCTGCTGGCGCTGGCGCTGGCCCTGCTCAACAAGTGGCTCAAGGTAGGCCTGCTGTCGCGCCTGACCGAGCAGGTCACCTTTGTACTGATACCCCCTCTGGTGCTGATTTTCCTGGTGCTGGGCACCATCTTTTTGGGTGTCGCCACGCCGACAGAAGGCGGTGCCATGGGCGCGCTGGGTGCCTTGATCATGGCCGGTGCGCGTGGCAAGCTGAAAATGAAGCAGCTCATGCAGGCGCTGGACAGCACCACACGTTTGTCCATCTTTGTGCTGTTCATCCTGATCGGCTCCACGGTGTTCAGCTTTACCTTCAACGCTGCCGATGGCCACATCTGGGTGGAGCACTTGTTCAAAGACATGCCCGGTGGCGCGTTGGGCTTTTTGATTGTGGTGAACATCCTGATTTTTATCCTGGGCTGCTTTATCGACTTCTTTGAGATCGCCTTTATCGTCATCCCCATCCTGGCCCCGGTTGCCGAGAAGATTTTGGCGGGCTTTCTGCCCGCTGGCACACCGCCTGAGATGACCCTGATATGGTTTGGCGTGGTGATCGCCATGAACCTGCAAACCTCGTTTCTCACGCCGCCGTTTGGTTTTGCGTTGTTTTATCTGCGCAGCGTAGCGGCCAAAAAAGACTACAAGGACCGCGTCACGGGCGAAACCATTCCCGCCGTGCAGACCAGCCAGATCTACAAAGGCTCGATTGCCTTCATCATCTTGCAGCTCATCATGGTCGCTGCAGTGATTGCCTACCCGCAGCTGGTGACGGGCGGTATTGAGAAGACGGTGCAAATTGATGCGGACAAGGCGCTGGAGCAAATGCAAAAGGGTGGCCGCCAGTCCACCATAGACAACAGCCTGCCCGCTGCGGGGTCTGCCGCGCCTGCTGCCGACGGTGCAAAAGCTGCTGACGACAAAGAAGATCCGATGAAGGGATTGCTGGAGTCCTTGAAGGACGAGCAGAAGAAAAAGTAAAACCGCAGGTCATCTGGGCACGCTCTTTCGCCGCAGAGCCTGCGCAGCCAAAGAAAAACCCCGCAATGCGGGGTTTTTCTTTGGGCCATCTTTAAGCCAGCATGATGCTGGCTTGTGGCAGCTTACAGCTTCTGCGATTGCATGAAGTCGTCGAAGGCGGCTTCGGAGAAGCGGAACCACAGGTTGGAATCGCGGCGGAAGGTGGAGTAGTCCGCGTAAATTTTCTTCCACATGGGGTTGGTATCGTTGAGTTCCGCATACACCTCCATCGCCGCTTTGAACGATGCGGCCATCACGTCCTTGGGGAACGGGTGCAGCTTGGTACCCGAGGACACCAGAGTTTTGAGTGCGGCGGCATTGCGGCCGTCGTACTTGGCTTGCATGTCGGTGTGGGCGAACGCTGAGGCCATTTCCACCATGGCCTTGTACTCGGCAGACAAACCATCGTAGGCTTTTTGGTTGACGTACAGCGAAAGCTGTGGGCCGCCTTCCCACCAACCTGGGTAATAGTAGTGGGGTGCCACTTTATTGAAGCCCAGCTTCAGATCGTCGTAGGGTCCTACCCACTCCGCTGCGTCAATGGTGCCTTTTTCCAGGGCCTGGTAGATTTCGCCACCGGGGATGTTTTGTGGCACCGCACCGATACGCTCAATGACTTTGCCGCCAAAACCGCCGACGCGGAACTTCAAACCCTTCAGGTCTGCCAGCGACTTGATTTCCTTGCGGTACCAGCCGCCCATCTGCGCGCCCGTGTTGCCCATGGGGAAGTTGACGATACCCACTTTGGCGTACATCTCGCGGGTGAGCTTGAGGCCATTGCCTTCGTACATCCAGGCGGTCATTTGGCGGCTGTTCAGGCCAAAGGGAATCGCGCAGTCCAGCGCGTAGGAGGGGTCTTTGCCAAAGAAGTAGTACGGTGCCGTACCGGCCATCTCCACGGTGCCGTTGGACACGCCGTCCAGCACGCCGAATGCGGGCATCAGCTCGCCCGCAGCGTGGGTGGTAACGACGAACTTGCCGCCGGACAAATCGCTCAGTTTTTTGGCAAACACATCGGCCACGCCGAACAGGGTGTCCAGTGATTTAGGGAAGCTGGAGGCCAGGCGCCAACGAATGGCTGCTTGGGCATGCACTGCAGGTGCAACACCTGCGGCCAGCACGCCGGCAATGCCAGCGTTTTTAATGAGGGAACGACGATCCATAAATTAACTCCGTATGAACTCTAGCGAGTCCGGTTGAACAGCTCACCGATTTGCAGCAATTACAAACCGGCAAGGACTCATTCTAGTCAACGCCGATTGTAAAAACCGCGATGACACCCACTGCCGGGGGTTTACCCTTGCGACACCCCGAAAGGACAGGACAGGCCGGTCTATGGCGCAAAACGCTGGTGGATGGCGGCTTCAATGCCCGCTGCGTCCAGCCCCTGCAGGGCCAGTAGCTTGGCCGGGTCACCATGCTCTATGAAGGTGTCAGGCAGGCCCAGCTGCAGCACGGGTTTGAGGATGCGCAGGGTTTGCAAGGCCTCCAGTACGGCCGAGCCTGCGCCGCCCATCAGGCAGCCCTCTTCCAATGTCACCAGGCACCCGTGGGTGGAGGCGATCTCTTTGAGCAGTTCGATGTCCAGCGGCTTGGCCCAGCGCATGTTGACTACCGTGGCATCCAATTTGTCAGCCGCTTGCAGCGCAGGGTACAGCAGGGTGCCAAAGCTCAGGATAGCGACTTTTTTAGCCATGGACATGCGGCGCACCTCGCCCTTGCCAAACGGCAGGGGCGTCAGGTCGCTGCCGCACGCCACACCCGCGCCCGCGCCGCGCGGGTAGCGCACGGCCACGCTATGGTTTTGCTGGAAGGCGGTGGTCAGCAGTGCACGGCACTCGGCCTCGTCAGCCGGGCAGGCCACGCTGAGGTTGGGAATGCAGCGCAGATAGGCAATGTCATACGCGCCCGCATGGGTGGCACCGTCGGCACCCACCAGGCCGGCGCGGTCCAGGGCAAAGACGACGGGCAGGTTTTGGATGGCCACATCGTGGATGAGCTGGTCATAGCCGCGCTGCAAGAAGGTGCTGTAGATGGCCAGCACGGGCTTGAGGCCCTCGCAGGCCAGGCCAGCGGCAAAGGTGACGGCATGCTGCTCGGCAATGCCTACATCGTGGTAGCGCTGGGGAAAGCGCTTTTCAAACTCCACCAGGCCCGAGCCCTCGCGCATGGCGGGGGTGATGGCCACCAGGCGCTCGTCTTGCGCTGCCATGTCGCACAGCCAGTTGCCAAACACCTGGGTGAAGCTTTGTTTAGCGGGCGTGGTGGCCTTCACCAGGCCTACCATTGGGTCAAATTTGCCGGGGCCGTGGTAGGCCACGGGGTCGGCCTCGGCCAGCTTGTAGCCTTGACCTTTTTTGGTGACTACATGCAAAAACTGCGGGCCGTCGCCAGCCAGCATCAGGGCTTTCACGTTCTCCAACGTGGGGATCAGCGAGTCCAGGTCATGGCCGTCGATGGGGCCGATGTAGTTAAAACCAAATTTTTCAAACAGCGTGGCGGGCACCACCATGCCCTTGGCCTGCTCTTCAATGCGCTTGGCCAGCTCAAACAGCGGGGGTGCCACCTTGAGCACCGTTTTGCCCACATGCTTGGCCGCCGAGTAAAACTGCCCACTCATCAGCTGCGCCAGGTAGCGGTTGAGTGCACCCACGGGCGGGCTGATGCTCATATCGTTATCGTTGAGCACGACCAGCAGCGGCAGGTCATGTTGTACGCCACCGTTATTGAGCGCTTCAAAGGCCATACCGGCCGTCATGGCACCGTCGCCAATCACCGCGATGCTGTGGCGGCTCTCGCCCTTGGTGCGTGCGCCGATGGCCATGCCGATGGCGGCCGAGATGGAGGTGGACGAGTGTGCCGTGCCAAAGCTGTCGTACTCGCTCTCGTCGCGGCGCGGAAAGCCGCTGATACCGTCGATCTGGCGCAGGGTGTGCATCTGGTCACGCCGCCCGGTCAATATTTTGTGCGGATAGGTTTGGTGGCCCACGTCCCACACCAGGCGATCGTGTGGGGTGTTAAACACATAGTGCAGCGCTACGGTGAGCTCGACCGTACCCAAGTTGGAGCTTAAGTGCCCGCCGGTTTGCGAGACCGATTGCAGCACATACTCGCGCAATTGGGTAGCCAGGGCCTTGAGCTGGCTGCGCGGCAACGCGCGCAGCTCGGCGGGGGAGTTGATGGTGGTCAAAAGCGTCATGCGGGGGCGGTTTGAATGGTAGGAGAGTTCAGGGAAGAAGTTTAAACGCTATGTATTTTATAGCTGCTTACGTCCTATTGACAAGGACTACTGGCATAAAACACCCATTTATTCTGATTTTGGAGTTAAAAATTGCGTTGCACCACCATATCGGCCAGTGCGTGCAGGGCGCGGGTATCCGCTAAGCCACTGGCGTGCAGCGCGGCCAGGGCCTCGGCGTACAGTGTTTGCGCATACTGGCCTGCACGCTCCAGGCCCATGAGGGATACGTAGGTGGGTTTGTCGCTGTCGGCATCTTTGCCCGCCGTTTTACCCAATGTGGCGGAGTCGGCCGTCACATCCAGAATATCGTCCACCACCTGAAAGGCCAGACCGATGGCTGCGCCGTAATCGCTCAAGGCCTTGAGCTGCACGGCTGTGCAGCTGCCGCAGGCTGCGCCCATCACCACGCTGGCTTGCAACAGCGCACCGGTTTTCAGACGGTGCATATGGCGCAGTTGCTCTTCGGTCAGTTGCAGGCCCACGCTGGCCAGGTCAATCGCCTGGCCCCCGGCCATACCGGCCTCACCCGCCGCGCGCGCCAGCAGGGCGCACAGACGGGCCTGGGTGGCGGGGGCGACACTGCCGTCCAAGGGGGTGAGTAGTTCAAAGGCCAGCGCTTGCAGCGCGTCGCCCGCCAACAGGGCACGGGCCTGGCCAAACTTGACGTGTACCGTGGGCTTGCCACGGCGCAGGATGTCGTTGTCCATGCAGGGCATGTCGTCGTGCACCAGGCTGTAGGCGTGGATCAGCTCGACCGCGCAGGCGGCACGCAAGGCAGCGGGGTAAGTGAGTGCGTGCAGCGCAGCCTGGCTTGTGGCCTCAGTAACGGCCTCACTGGCGGCCATGACCAGCAGGGGGCGCAAGCGCTTGCCACCATCCAGCACGGCGTAGCGCATGGCATCGCCCAGATCGGCCGGCGCCTGGGCGGGCACCCACAGCGTCAATGCGGCCTCTACCTGGGCCAAATGCTGCTGGCTCCAGGCCGAAAAATCCAACGCTGTCATGGGTTGCGCTCTGACCAAAACCTGTCCACTCATTCTTGCGCCCAGGGTTTGGTATCCAGGGCATCGGTCTTGCCGTCCAGCACCTTGATCTGTTGTTCCACCGCTTGCAGCTTGTCACGGCAAATGCGCAGCAACTGGGCCCCGCGCTGGTAACCCGCCAACAGGTCGTCCAGCGGCAGTTGGCCGGACTCGACGCGCGCTACCAGGGCCTCCAGCTCTTGCAGGGCGGTTTCGTAGGATAAGTTGGACGGTACGGCGGGGGTTGCAGGGGATTTAGGCATAACGCACAATTGTAGGCGGGTAAAATCGTGTCCTTAGGTAAATATCGCTCCAACACCATGCTTGGTAGGGAGTAAGTCACAAAGGTCTTGGGTCTCGCATGACTGATTTAAGTCTTCAACCACGTTTGGCCGCTAGCGCCCTCGTCCACAGCCCCCTGCCCGTGGCCGACTATTTTGATACGGCCACCTACGCCGCCGAGCACCAGCGCATCTTTGCCCGCAGCCCGCGCTATGTGGGCCACCAGTTGTCGGTGCCCAACGTCGGCCAGTACCATACCCTGCCGCAAGAGGGCGAGGGCCGCGTGCTGGTGCATACGCCCAAGGGCATTGAGCTGATATCCAATGTGTGCCGGCATCGCCAGGCGCTGATGCTCAAAGGCCGGGGGCGTATGGACCCGGCGGCGGGCGGCAACATCATTTGCCCGCTGCACCGCTGGACGTATGACACCAGCGGCAAGCTACCCACCGGCAGCCTGATCGGCGCGCCGCATTTCCCGCAAGACCCATGTTTGCACCTGCCCAACTACGCCATGCAAAACTGGAACGGCCTGTTGTTTGATGCACCGCACACCGATGTCAACACCGACCTGGCCGGCATGCAGGCCCTCCCCGAGCTGAACTTTGACGGCTACGTGTTTGACCGTGCCCACCTGCACCAGTGCGACTACAACTGGAAGAGCTTTATCGAGGTCTACCTGGAGGACTACCACGTCGGCCCCTTCCACCCGGGCCTGGGCCAATTTGTCGCCACACACGACCTGCATTGGCAACTCAGCCCCAAATACAGCGTACAAACCGTGGGTGTGGCCGACAAGCTGGGCAAGCCCGGCACCGAGGTATACCAGCGCTGGCACGACGCAGTGCTGAACTACCGGGGTGGCGAGCCGCCCAAGCACGGCGCGATCTGGCTGACCTTCTACCCCAACATCATGGTCGAGTGGTACCCGCATGTTTTAGTTGTCTCGACACTGTTCCCCCAAGGCCCGCAAAAGACGCTGAACATGGTGGAGTTTTTCTACCCCGAAGAAATCGCCGCGTTTGAGCGCGAGTTCATCGAAGCCCAGCAAGCCGCCTACATGGAAACCTGCGTGGAAGACGACGAAATTGCCCTGCGTATGGATGCCGGACGCAAGGCCCTGCTGGCGCGTGGCGACACCCAGTCAGGCCCCTACCAAACGCCGATGGAAGATGGGATGGAGCATTTTCACCAGTGGTACCGGGGGGTGATGGCGTAGGCAAAAAATGGAAATGGTTGTGCAGGGGCGGCACCTGTCACGCTGTCACTTGCACAATCCACCGCTAGCAGATACATTGGTGCGCGATTATTGATTGTTTATTCGTCCATTTAACCGGAGACACCACATGGATCTAGCACTAAAGGGTAAGCGGGCCGTGATTACGGGCGGCAGCAAAGGTATCGGGCGGGCAGTGGCCATGGGCTTTGCAGTAGAAGGGGCCGATGTCTCGATCTGCGCGCGCAATGCGGGCGAGGTAGCCGCCACCGTTGCCGCGTTAAAGGCCAAAGGGGTGAAGGCCCTGGGCAGCGCACTGGATGTGGCCGATGGCGCGGCATTAACCGCCTGGATCACCGCCACGGGCAAGGAACTGGGCGGCATAGACAGCCTGGTCTGCAATGTGAGCGCGCTGGCCGTGGGCAATTCGGCCGAGACTTGGGAGAAATCATTTCGCACCGACATGATGCACACCGTGAATGCCGTCGAGGCAGCACTGCCCTTTCTGGAGAAATCCAAGTGTGCCTCGATCGTGCTGATCTCCAGCGTGTCGGGTTTTGAGGTGGACTTTGCGGCGGGCTCGTATGGCGCGATGAAGGCCGCACTGATCCACTACGCCAAGGGCCTGAGTAGGCAGCTGGTGGGCAAAGGCATCCGCGTCAACTGCGTGTCTCCGGGCAATACCTATTTTGATGGCGGTATTTGGCAGAATATTGAAAAAAATGTGCCTGATTTATATGCCTCTACGCTCAAGGTCAACCCCACGGGCAAGTTTGGCACGGCCGAAGAGGTGGCCAGTGGTGTGGTGTTTTTGTCCAGCCCGGTCGCCAGCCGGATATCGGGCACCAATCTGGTGATCGACGGTGCACTGACCGTCGCGGTATAGGGGCAATGTATGAGCGCCCATAGCCATCCCCACGTTCACCACCAACACACCATCCACCGTGAGCACATTCATCACGGCTGGAATAACGCCTTCGCGCCGCGCATCCATCTCGCGCCCGGCGAGAGCGTGCAGTTTGAAACCCTGGACGCCTCATCGGGCCAGCTCAATCGCCACTCCAACGCGGACGATCTGAAAAAACTCGACCTGGGCCGCGTCAATCCCGTGACGGGACCCGTGTATATCGACGGTGCCGAGCCGGGCGACGCGCTCAAGGTCACTGTATTGTCGTTCAAGCCCAGCGGCTGGGGCTGGACGGGCAACATCCCCGGCTTTGGCCTGCTGACCGACCAGTTTCCCGACGCGCATTTGCACCACTGGAACTACGACCCGGTGGGTGACAAAAGCGTCATGTACGGGCCCGGAGGCCGCGTGCCGCTGCGCCCCATGTGCGGCACGATTGGCAACGCGCCCGCCGCGCCCGGCCTGCACAGCATCATCCCGCCGCGCAACGTGGGGGGCAATATGGATATCCGCGACATTGGTGAAGGGGTAGAGCTGTATCTGCCCGTTGAAGTGAAGGGCGCGATTTTCTCGGTGGGCGACACCCATGCCGTGCAAGGCGATGGTGAGGTCTGCGGCACCGCCATCGAAAGCCCGATTGACGTGGCCCTTAAGTTCGAACTCATCAAAGGTGCCCGGCTCAAAGGCCCGCGCTACACCACCCCCGGCCCGGTCAGCAACCACTTTGACACCAAAGGCTACGAGGTCACCACCGGCATCGGCCCCGACCTGATGGCCGGTGCCCGCGCCGCCGTGTCCGACATGGTCGAGCTGCTGTGCAAACGCTTTGGCTACTCGCCCATCGATGCCTATATGTTGTGCAGCGTCTGCGCCGACCTGCGCATCAGCTCGATTGTGGATGTGCCCAACTGGGTGGTGTCGTTTTATTTCCCGCGCGTGGTGTTGGAGTAATCGCTATAGAGGCCTAAATCTCCTGACTACTGCGCTGCCCGATTTGCATCCAGCGCTGCATCGAAGGCTGAACTCAGGCGCTGCGCACTTCCAAAATCTCAAAGTCAATCGCTTCGCGGTAGGTCTTGGCATCCTGCTGGGCCAGGTACAGCAAAATTTTGGATGCATGGGCTTTGACCACGCGGGGCAACAGGGCACCGATGGCCACCATGGGCAGGCCCGCCCACACATAGCCCGACAGTGCCAGCGCCGCGCCGATGCCCAGTAGGGGCAGCGCTATACCGACGATAAACAGCGGGTGTTTGATGTGTTTTTGCGCCCGCTCGGGATTCAGAATCACCCGAAACTGTCCCAAGGGCATGCCCGCGCGAAACTGCGCAAACGGCACATCCAGGGTAGACGGCAGATCGGGAGCTGCGGGTGGCATGGCATCGGGCGCGCTCATCGCTTGGGTCTTTTTAATTTGGCGGGTACGGCAACTTCGATTGTGCCTATCATTGGGGCTTACGCGACGTACTGGAGAAAAATTTGAGATTTGCGATATTAGGTGCCGGTGCCTTGGGCAGCGCCATCGGCGGTGTGCTGACCGAGGCGGGGCACAGCGTGTGGCTGATCACGCGCAATCTGGCCCATGTGGAGGCCATCAACCAGCGCGGCCTGATCCTGCGTACTGACGGCGTGGACCGCATCGTGAAAGCGCAAGCCGCTACCAATGCAGCAGCAGCGGGTGTGGTGGATTGCGTAGTGGTGTTAGTTAAGTCAGCGCAAACGCGCCAAGCCATGACGGCGGCGATGTCGCTGCTGGGGCCGGACACCACGGTGCTGTCATTGCAAAACGGCTTGGGCCATGAAGACATTTTGAGCGAGATCGTAGGGCGCGATAAGGTGCTGGCAGGCAAATGCTATTGCGGCGGGCAGATCGTCGCGCCGGGGCATGTGATTTGTGGCACCCAGGGTAAAGACACGCACATGGGCGAACTCGATGGCTCCATGAGCCCACGCATTTTGCGCATTGCCGATGCGTTTAATAAAGCCGGCCTGCAAACCACGGTGAGTGACAACATCATGGGCACGATCTGGGACAAGCTGTTTATCAACGTGGCCACGGGCGCGATCAGCGGCATTACCCGCCTGGCCTATGGCGATTTGTACCAAGTGCCCGCGCTGGAGGCCTGCGCGGTGGCGGCAGTGGCCGAGGCCATGGCGGTGGCCAAGGTGCGCGGTGTGCGCACCAGCATTACCGAGCCGGTGCAGGCCTGGCGCAAGGCGGGCGCGGGGCTGCCGTATGAATTCAAAGCCTCTATTTTGCAAACCCTGGAGCGCGGCGTGCGCACCGAGGTGGACTACATTAACGGCGCAGTGGTGCAACTGGGTTTGCAGCACGGCGTGCCCACGCCGGTTAACGCTACACTTTTGGCCTGCATCAAAGGCATTGAACAACTCCTTCCTAAAACCGAATAGCCGCCGTATGACACCCGCAACTACCTCGTACCTGGAGCACGTCGCCATCCGCGTGCAGGACATCCACTGGCATATCCGCTTCTTCCACGAGGTGCTGGGCCAGACCCTGCGCGAACTCGAGGGCACGGCAGAAAACCCCAACCAATACTGGACCCTGGGTGGCTTGCAGTTCATGGCCACCCCCGGCACCTCGTTTGGCCCCAGCAACGACAGCGGCTGGCTGGCGCACCTGGGCGTGATGGTGGACGACCTGGAAGCCGCTTTGGCTGCTGCGCAAAAATTTGATGTGCGTACCCTGCCGCAAGGCCGCAACTGGTTGCAGTTGCCCGATGGATTGGCGGTAGAGCTGATCCAGGCCAGCCCCGGTGCAGTGCGCCAGGCACTGGCGGTGAACCCCCGTGCGTTGTGAGCCTTCCATCCGAGTCCGTTCGCCAAAATAGTTAAGCCATGCCCCACCACACCCCCACCACGCCCGAGAGATACTGGGACGATGCCGTCGAAGGCGACAGCTGCGTCAGCCCGAGCTACACCGTCACCGAAGCACGCATCAACGCCTATGCCGAGCTGACGGGCGACTTCACGCCCGTGCACATCGACGAGGCGTACGCCAAAACCACGCCCTTTGGCACGCGGGTGGCGCATGGCCTGTTTGGCCTGTCGATCGCGGATGGCCTCAAGACACAGAGCGACTACCGCTTTGTGCCCGGCATGTCGCTGGGCTGGAGCTGGGATTTTGTGCTGCCCATCAAGATCAACGACGTGGTGCATGTGCGCTTCACAGTCACCGGCCTGCGCCAGTCCAAAAGCCGCCCGGGCTGGGGCATCGTCATCTTGCCCAGCGAGCTGCTCAACCAGCATGGGCAGGTGGTGCAAAAGGGTGAACACCGGCTGATGATTCCACTACGCCATGCTGGCAAAGGGATGTAACGCTAAAAGCGCAAAAATTAAGCAAAAAGCGCTAAAAATTCAAATAGAAATCTAAAAGGCTTCTCAACAATTATTTTTTGCGTTTTCGTATCTTCTTTTTTAGCGCTTTTTGCGTTACCTCTTATTTTTCCAGCACCATCTATGCAAAACAAACCCCTCCACGGTTTTCGTGTCATCGACTACAGCCACTTCCTCGCAGGCCCGCACATCTCGCGTTGTTTGAGCGCCATGGGAGCCGAAGTCATCAAGGTGGAGCGTCCGCAGGAGGGCGACGCGGGCCGCGCTAGCCCGACACAAGTCAACGGACAAAGCGGCTACTTCATGCAGCAAAACATGGGCAAAAAAGGCCTGTGCATTAACCTGCGCGACCCGCGCGGCCTGGCGCTGATGCACAAGCTGACGGACAGTGCCGACGTGTTTGTAGAAAACTACCGCCCCGGCGCTTTAACCAAGCTGGGCCTGGGCTACGACGAGTTATCCAGGCGCAATGAAAAACTGGTCTACTGCTCGGTCTCCGCCTACGGCCACACCGGGCCCGACGCGCACCGCGCAGGCTTTGGCCTGATCGCCGAGGCCAAGAGCGGGGCCATGTCGCTCATTGGCGTGCCGGGCGAGCCGCCGCCGCTGTTTCGCATGCCCATTGCCGACATGTACGCAGGCATGCACGGCGTGTCCGCCATCTGCGCCGCGCTCTTGGGTCGCGTCAAAAGCGGGCGTGGCCAGCACATCGACATCGCGCTGTACGACTGCATGGTGTCCATGCACGACTTTGCCGCGCAAAGCTACCTGCTCAGCGGCGAGCTGCCCGTGCAAACGGGGCACGACCTGCCGCAAAGTACGGTGTACGGTGTGTTCGCCGCCAAAGACGGCTACCTGGTGATCGCCGCGCAAATGACCGACACCTGGAAGGCGCTGGCCCAGCTGATCGGCGGCGAGGCCTATGCGCAGGATGCCGCACTGCACAGCTCTGCGGGCCGCAATGCGCAGCGAGACAACATCTTGGCCAAGGTGCGCGCCTGGACCATGGCCCAGGCCAGTGTGGCGCAATGCTGCGCGCAACTTGACGCAGCAGGTGTGCCCGCCGCCCCGGTGCAAACAATCGACCAGGTATTGAGCGACCCGCAAACTCTGGCGCGTGGCATGGTGGTAGAGCAAAACCACCCCACCGCAGGCACCATCAAACTGCCCAACCTGCCGTTTAACTTCTCGGACTGCGACACCACGCCCAGCAGCCCAGCGCCCACCCTGGGGCAACACAACGGTGAGATAGCTGCCAGCCTGGGCTACAGCGCCGCGCAGATTGAACAACTCCAGTTGGATGGGGTGCTGTATGCGCCAGCAGAGCCTGTTTAACTGATAAATTCCACCGCCAGTTCACGCGAATCGCTGGCACCCGCCTCATCCACCGCGCGCAGGGTGTAGCGCCCAGATGCAGGCGGTGTCCATAGCAAGGACTGACTGCCTTGCGTTTTGCCCACAAAGGCATTGTTGGCAAACCAAAAAATCTCGCGTGTTGGTGAAGCCGCATTCGCGGCCAGCGCCACCTGCGCCGCACGCCCTGCCCGCAACTGGTAGACCACGCCGCGCTGGGGCGATGTAATGCGCGGCGGCTCTTCGTTGGCAGCTAGCGGTAGCGTGCTGTTGCACACCGCCTCACTCGGCGCGGCGCGGCGCGGCATGCCCGCTTGGCGAAACAGCACGGCCAGCTCGCTCGGCCAAAACTCATACACTTCTGCACGCGCACCCGGCTGACCTGGGCAAGTCGAGTGCCCCTGCGCATCCACCCATACGGCACGATGCAAATTGCTGATGCGTATGGGTGATTTGCCTGGAATGAACCAGGTAGTGGCCGTCTTGGGGCACAGCGCATTGGGCAAATCGCCACTGGCTGCGCACACCTCCAGTTGCCGCACCCCCGCAGGCAGTATGGCCGGTGGAGTACTGACCAAGCCTTGCGCGCGCAGGCTGTCGGCAATGCGCAAAAACAGCGGCGCTGCGGTTTGTATGCCGACAAATGCAGGGTTAGCGGTGTTGTCAAAGTTACCCACCCACACCACCAGCACATAGTTGCCCACCACACCCGCCGTCCACGCATCATGAAAGCCCCAAGACGTACCCGTCTTCCACGCAATGGGAGGGGAAGCCGGGTACTGGGTATCAGGCCTGGGGTTTTGCTCGAGCATACGCAGGGTGATGAACGCGGCCTCCTCACTCATCAGTTGTGGCGATTCACGGGGTGCCCCTCCTTGGGTGTAGCGCACCGGGGTATAGCGCCCTTTATTGGCCAGCGTGGCATACAGGCCTGCCAGCTCCTCCATCGATACTTCTGCACCGCCCAGCGCGAGTGCCAAGCCGTAGTGCCGCTCACTCTTTAACCGCGACACCCCAGCAGACTGCAAAAAACCATGCAAACTCGGCGCGGTCAATTGCGCTGCCAATGCCACCGCAGGTACATTGCGGCTGCGTACCAGTGCCTCTTGTGCGGCAATTGGGCCAACAAACCGGCCATCAAAGTTTTCAGGTGTGAACGGGCCAAACGACAGGGGGGCATCTTTAAGCACACTGTGCGGATGGATCAAGCCTTGGTCGACTGCCAGCGCATAGATAAAAGGCTTGAGCGCAGAGCCCGGCGAACGCTTGGCCGTGATGCCGTTGACCTGCCCCTCAATCGCTTCATCAAAATAATTGGCCGATCCCACATAGGCTTTCACATCCCCCGTAGCCGCATCTACCAACAACGCGGCGGCATTGTGCACACCGATATAAGACTGGGCAGCAACCGCTTGTGCAATGCCCCTCTCCAGCGTTTGCTGGTATGCCAACCCCAAGGCCGTCGTGATGTTGCGATGTACTGCGCCTGATCGTTCCACACTATTTTGTTGCAAGAGGTGATCCGTCAAATGCGGGGCCTTAAAGGGGAGCGCCTGGGGCGCATCCAGCTTGACCGCAGCCAGGGCATCTGCGCTCATGCCGGCATCAGCGGGATACGCTGCCAGCCAGCGCTTCCATAACCGCGCGCGTGCAGCCTCTTGGGTTGTATGCGGCCTACTGGCATGTGGTTGACTTCCTGCTGCCAATGCCGTGGCAACTGGGTTGCGCGCCCGCGGGTTTTGCGGCACGACAGCCAGCGTCATGACCTGCGCCACCGTCAAACGCTCCAGTGCAGTATGAAAAAACACCAAACTTGCCGCGCCCACGCCCTCCACATTGCGGCCATAGGGCGCGATATTCAAATACGCCTCCAGAATATCGCGCTTGGAGTAACGCACCTCCAGCCACAGTGCATAGGCCATCTGCCGTAATTTGCCCTGCACCGTGCGCGTGTTGAGCGCATAGAGCCTGCGTGCCAATTGCATCGTGAGGGTAGAGGCCCCTTGCTTATGCGCCCCACTCGCGGTGCTGACGATTGCGCGCACCAGGGCCACCGGATTCACACCCGGATGCCAGGCAAACCACTGGTCTTCATAGAGTTTGACGGCCTGCACCAAACGCGCAGGCATCTTCTCCAGCGGTGTCCACACCCGGTACTGCTCATCACGGGCCAGGCGCAGGCGCAAAAGGCTACCATCCTGCGCGTAGATGGCTGTCGAAGATGGCCAGTACGCAGCCAGTGAGGGCTTGGGTGCCAAACGCAAACCTACCAGCACCAGGATGGCCACTGCGATTGCCGGAACCACCCATGGGCGTAGACTCAGTTTCATGGACTTACCTCTTGGCCACCCGCTCCACCGTGATCTTGCCAGCCGCAGAGCGTGCCTGGATACTGCGCTCGTACATCGACTCACCGTAAGCAGGCGGCACGATGAACGTACCTGCATTGGTAGCGCGGATGCGGTAGACAAATTCACTCATGCTGGTGTCCACGGTGCCATACAGAACCACGCGGTCTTCACGTACATCGGCATACTCTGCACCCCAGCCGCTGCTACTGCCGATACGCAAATTAGGTTTGTTCTTGTCTTTGGGCGGTTCGCCTTGCGCGCGCTCGTTGATAACGGGCTCAAACCCGCCCGGTAACAAATCGGTCAGCGCTACGTTGCTGATGGCGCTACGGTCCAGCGCGCGAAAGCGCAGGCGCACCAACACTTCATCGCCCACCTTCACACTGCTCAGTACCTGGCCCTGCTTGTCTACGTATTCACGCAATACTTCCATGCCTTGCTTGAGTTCCGTGGTGGGTGGGTTGCGCTCAAAACCGGCTTCCACTACAGCGTAATAGCCGTTGAGATCACTCTCATTGCCAAAGCGCAATTGCTTGGCGGCCAGACTGTACGGTGCACGCCGCACTATGCCTTCGCTGACATTCAAGGCGGTCACTACCCCTTTGGCATCCACTTCACTCATAGTCAGTTTGGCCGCAGCATCAGGGCCCAGCACCGTGACATAGGCATCCAAAGCCAACATCAAATAGGCCGACGACAGAGTGTTATAGCGGTTTTCTTGCAATGGTTTGGTAATAGCCAGAAGCGTCAAGGCAGGCAAGGCCTTGGCGCGCTGCGGAAAATGGCGCGCCACAATGTTCAGTGTCTGGGCATCACGCACGGTGGTGTCGTAGTAATAGCCCCAGCCAGGTGTTTTTCCCACATTACCCAGGTTTTTCAACGGGCGCGCGATCAAATCTGCCGCCATTTTTTCCTGCTTGAGCAACTGGTAACTCGCCGCCAGGTAACTGGCCGCCACATCGTCTTGCCAAGCCAAATCGGTTTTGCTGTTGACCCCAAAGCGTGACTCCAATGCCTCACGCACGCTGGCCACAATAGGGGTGGTGACGATGCCAGTACGGGTGAGCAAATAGGCCGCGTAGGCACGGTTGCGCATCAAGGCCAGGCCCGCCAGGCCCATATCCGTGTCCCGCGTGGGGCTGGCGGCATATTGGGTCAGCCACTCCATACTGCGCTGCATTAAATCAGGCGGCACGGCTTCACCACGCTCTTTAGCCTCAATCAGCCAATGTACGGCATGCACAGTGGCATATTCGTCTGCCTGCACACCGGCTTGCCACAGGCCAAACCCGCCATCAGCATTTTGCCGCGAGCGCAGCACATTGGTGATGCGGCTCACATAGCCGTTGTCGTTGGCAGCAGGGTTGACTTTAAGTTCGGGTCGCTTGGCCAATATCAGATCGGCAAACGCACGGCTGGTCAACTGCTCGGTACACAGATGGGGATAGTCGGCCAGATAAGCGCCCAAGCCAGTGGCCAAGCCCAGCGGCACCACCGACACGCTGGCGTTGGCTTTGCGCAGCTCGGGAAACAACTCGCTTTTAATCGGTACATCCACATTTTTGGTAAATGCACCAATGCTGACCACCGTGCGGTAAGGTGTGGGGGGGCGAATGCTTACATCACTGGTGAGTTTGGTGGTTTTTGCGCCACCACTGGCGCTAAAGCTGATGCCCGCCGAGCCCAGCACCTCTTTGGCGCGAAAGCGAAACTGCGCTACCTGCTCGCGCAACTCGTCAATTTGCAGTGTGACTGCTTTTTCGCCAACCACTTCAATACCCGCAGGCAAGTTGGCGGTAAGCGTAACGGGCAGGGCCTTGCCAGAGCCTTTGATGCTATTGGTCACGCCCACACTCACGTCAAACTCATCCCCGGGCGCTACGGCCAGCGGCATATTGGGAGCAATCACAAAGTCACTGCGCACCACCGTATTGCCCTGTGCAATGCCAATCGTGTCGTCATTGACGGCGAGAGCAAACACCTTGAGCGATCCGTTAAAACTCTCTGGCACGGTGTAGGAAAAGTCGCGCTCGCCATTGAGTTCGACTATGCCTGACCAGTACACCGCAGGCACGTCTTTGCGGCGCTTGAAGGGGTTGAGGTTGCGCCCCAGCAAGCTCTCTGCGTCGCCGCCCGGGGCAGCAGCCGCCATCACCTTCTTGAACTCAGGCAGGATCAGGTCAAGTATCTGGGAGGTTTTCACTTCCAGCGCACGTTTGGCGTAGAACTGCTTGAGCGGCTCGGGCGCTTGGTAGCGGGCCACTTGCAAAATGCCTTCATCGACCGCAAACACCACGGCGCGTGTGGGCTTGTCGGCTGTCAGTTTCATCTTTACCACCTGACCGGACTTGACCAATTCGGGGGATGTCAAGGTAAGTTTATTGGTGCGCTTGTCCAGGCTGGTCGCAAACGGCACGACACCATAGGACAGCGGACTCATGAAAATTTCATCCGACCCGGGGTCGCGGATAAACTGCACGCTCACATAGCCGTTACCCTCAAAATTGGCGGGCAGTTTAATGCGCTGGGTGCTGGCGGTGGTGTCGGACTTGAACCATTGGTGCGTGATCACCGTCTCGCGCTCGATGCTGATCAAGCCTGCACCTGCATAAGGTGCTTTGATGGCGATTTCAATATCTTCGCCGGGCGCATAGTCTTTCTTGCTCAGGGTGAGTTGCAGCTCGGCATTGCGCTCGAGCGAGCGGCTGACATTGCCTTTGCCTGCCACGATGTACTCCACACGGTTGATCTCCACACCGGCCGCATCGCGCAGCACATAGGCAAAGGTACCGGGGCTGACGGTATTGAGCACCAGGTCGTAGCCCGCGACAGGCACACTCAACGCGGCCTCGCTGATCGACACCTCTTTTTTCTTGGACTCGTATTTATAGGTGCCGTTGTCCTGCCTGGACAGCACGCTGACGTATTTAACCTCTTGCAATTGCAGTTTCAGGCCTTCTACCGCCCTACGCTGGGCCTTGGGGTCGATGGCCATCAGGTTAACCAAACGTTTGCTGGCGCGCGAGACAAAGTTCAACTCGCCATCAGGTTTGAAGCCCACCAAATACGGCAACTCCGAAACCATGGCCGAGGTATCTGCCGACACTGCGCGCCCACCCTCGGGTTCAAACACCTGGGTAAGCAAGTGCAGCCGATAGGTGGCTTTGGCATATTTACTTAGCCCGAGATCCAACTCGACTTCGCCTTTGTCATTGGTCGTGCTTTGCGCCAGGGTTTCGCTAAAACTTTCCTTGGCACGCTGCGGGTCATAAAACTTGTAGCCTGCATGCCCTTTGAAGGAGGGGAAAGTCGGACTCAGCGTAATCGAGGCCTCTACACGGCGGTTCTCGGCCGTGGTGCCAAACAGATTTTGCGCATTGACAATGCCTTTCAAATCCTTGGGTGACACCCAGCCGTCACTCGCATCCTGTGAGAGCCGCGCCTGCACCTTCATACGATCCGGCTGAAACTCCTGCACGCGCACAGCAGTGGAACCAATCAGTGAGCCGGGTTTGCCGTCTTTCACAATATACAGATTGACCGACCAATTGCCAGTGGGTGATGTTTCTTGTGTGGCGTGCGACAGCTCCGTAAAGCCACCCGCTGGCAGCTTGATGCGCTCGCGTTTGACCACCAAGCCTCGCGCATCCAGCACCTCCGCCTCCAGCGGCAGGCCCGCCGCCTGTTTGCCCCAATCGGCAGTTTTTACCACCATGCCAATCTTCATCGTCTCGCCGGGACGGTAAATACCCCGGTCGCTGAAAAGAAAGGAGTTGAGCTGTTCAGCGCTACGTGCATTGCGCTCACCACCCACATCAAAACGTGAGAAGTCCAAATTGCGGTCATTGCGGTTGAGCGGCATGAAGGACAGGTCGCTGCCCTTTTTGATGATGGTCAGTAGCGGCACCTTTTCCCGGCTGGCATCTTCGAGTTTGGCAAAGCGAGCACGGCCTGTAGCGTCGGTAGATTGGGTTGCAATCGTGAGCCCGTTCTTCGCCACAATCTCCACGCTGGCACCCTCTATGGGTGCACCGCCAAAGATGGACTGCACAAAGATGTCTTGGCTACCGTCGGTAGACTTCTTGATGATCACGCCCAAATCGGTGACCAGCACCAACCGCTGCTCCACCAAGGATGACGGATCGGCCCGTTGCTCGCTTTCCTCCTCACTTTGCCCCAGATTGTCACGACTCTCCGACCCTTCGCTTTCGCCCTGGGCTAGAGGCTCCTGCCGTGGGCTGAACTTGTCGGCCTTGGCTTTTTCTTTGGCTTTTCCGTCTTCTTCATCTTTTTTGGGGTCATAGCCTCGCACGGTGAGCAAAAATACGCCTTTGCGATCCGCACTGCCATTGAGGTACTCACCCAAATCAATCGCTTCATAGTGCGGTTTACCGGGTGCGGTGTTGAGTTTGATTTTTTTCTCAAAACGCTCGGTCAGGTTGTCCTGCCCAAAGGTGCCCTCAAAGCTGGGATTGGCAAAACCGCCTTTGGTTTGGGAAATCAAATGCTGCAATTGCCCGGGCAGTACACGGCCAACTTCTATGCGCAGGCCTGGCAAGTCGCGTACCAGTGTGGCTACCTTTTTCTCGCCACTGAGAGCCAGCAAAGCGCCTTCGCTCAGGATTTTCAGCTCTGAGGGGTAAGGCGGCACTTTGATAACGTAGCTTTGTGTGTGCGCGAGCAGGTAGCCACCAAAACTTTTTACGTTGTTATCAATCTGCACAAAAAGATACCGCCCCACATCGGCTTTGTATTTAAAGCTGTGCGACGGTGTCCACTCTGTCTCTGCCGCGATAGGCTCTAGTGCCAGTTTGGTGCTTTGCTTGAGTGCGTCAGCGGTGATGTCGCCATGGCTGCTCCAGTCGTAGGCACCATCGCGTTCTTCTTTGGGCGTTTTGGGATTGTCCGCAGGCAACAGCCACGCCTTGGTCGCGGCGATGACCTGCTTTTCATGCACGCTGGCCGAATAGGCGGTGAGTAAAAGCTGCTCAGGCTCAAAGCGCTCATTACTGGCAATGATAGGACTGACATTGCCGACCTCCAGGCTGTACAGCGCTGGCACCGTGACAGCGTTGGTCAAGGCTTCGTCGAAGGCGTTGCCTGCGCGTGAGGACCTTAAGCCTTTGGCCAGAGTCAAGATCAAATCGCTACGCTCTTGCGGCAAGGGCAGTGCCGCCGAATGGACGTAGGCCTTGAGTTTGAGTTTGTCATAGCTCACTGTCAATTTGGGTTCGGTTTTGCTGCTGATGAGCGCAACCAGTGCATTGGCTTTCTTGGCCACGCCCAGCGCCAGGCTGAGGCGCTTTTCCAATTCAGCGGGCTCCACCGGATAGTTGAAGTGCAGCTCAAAAACGCCCTTTTTCATTGCAGGATCGCGCGGGTCTTGGTAAAACTCGCCCTTCGCCATCTTGGCCGCGAATGCGACCGTTTTGAAGCCAAACTCGTACTGTGCCAATCGCGCTTGGGATGCAAAAGCACTGGTACCCAAATTTACTTTATAGTTTTCGCCGACTGGCCAATCCGTGGCTGGCGCAAAATGCAATTGGCGATCCCCTACCCAGGTCCAGGTGCCAGCTATGGGCGGGCTGATAGTTAAACCCTCCGTGACGCTTTTGCCCGCGGCAGCCAGTGGTGCCACCGACGCATTGAAACGCACCACCAGTGGAAAGACAGTGGGGTTTTCTTCTTCAAACCGGGTACGTGGCGGCTCGGTGATGGTGAACGAAGCCTCGAACGGCTTCGGCTGTGCCTTCCACCATTGGTATCCCCACCAAGACCCTCCCACAAGTAACGCCACTGCCGCCAACGCCACTAGCATCGCCTTGGGCTTGGCGCACACCAATTGCCAAAGGTAGCGACCTGCGCGCAGAACTTGCGCCACGATCCAGGCTAACCAGCGCGGTAACTGCCAACGGAAATTCCCGAAAATTGCTATGAAAAGACTGGCCATGAAACCGTATAGCGTGGAGAGTGTGTGACCCATATAATTCTCTTTGTTGGTTGGCTTGATGACGTAGGCACAGAGTTTAGCGCCAGTCTTATCCCACACTATTCTCTTGCACATACACCATGACCGACCGTTACGCCGTTATCGGCAACCCCATCAGCCAAAGCAAGTCGCCCTTCATCCACAGCACGTTTGCCAAGCAGACCGGGCAAGACATTGAATACACCCGTATCGAGGGCACTCTGGGTGCTTTTGCCCAGGACGCTCGGGCCTTTCGCCAAGCCGGTGGGCGCGGCATGAACATCACTGCGCCGTTCAAACTGGATGCCTTTGCCTACGCCACCGAGCACTCCGAACGGGCGCGCTTGGCCGGTGCGGTCAATGCACTCAAATTTGACGGGGATCGCATTCTGGCCGAGAACTTTGATGGCATCGGACTGGTACGCGACCTGACGCACAACCTGGCCTGCCCGCTGCGTGGCAAGCGCGTGCTGCTACTGGGCGCAGGCGGCGCGACACGCGGGGCGTTGCTGCCGTTTTTGGAGCAACAACCGGCAGCATTGGTGATCGTCAACCGCACGCTAGCTACTGCCCAGCAACTTGCCAGCAGTTTTGCCCGCGCGGGCCCGGTCAGCGCCGCAGGCTATGGCGACCTGGGTGCGCAGCAGTTTGACGTGGTACTGAACGCCACCTCTGCCAGCCTGCGCGCCGAACTGCCGCCCCTGCCCACCAGCGCGTTCGCCCCCGGTGCGCTGGCCTATGAGCTGGCCTACGGCAAAGGCCTTACGCCGTTTTTGCGCCTGGCCCAAAGCGCCGGTGTGCAACGCCTGGCCGACGGCGTAGGCATGCTGGCCGAGCAAGCGGCCGAAGCCTTTGAATGGTGGCGCGGGGTACGACCGGGCACCAAGGATGTGATTGCTCAGTTGACGGTGCCGCTGGTTTGATGGGCTTGGCTTGGTAGCTTCGCCTATCCAAGCTTGGTTGGCTGGCGCGCCGAGTGTCCCTATTTTTTCTACGTGCCACGCTCGCGCGCATGCTTTTGTAGCGCGACGGATGACCTACCAGAAAATTTCATCGTAGCGTGCCAGCTTGTGTGGCATGCGCGAATGGGCACTGCGAAAAAACAGGGCGCACTCGTCACGCCCGGATACTTGGTCGGGGCATTTTCCCTGGGTGCTCAACCATTTTTGTTCGCGTCAGAGTGTGTGCCGTGCCCATGCGCCCCGATCAGGGCTGCGGGCTCGAAGCGCGCAGCTTTTGGGGATCAGAAGCATCGGCTGTTTGAGGCGAAAGCCGAGTTCCGATGCTTCCCCCAAAAGCGAGCACTGCAGAGGCTCCCCCGAAGGGGCCGCAGTCCTGGGGCGCATGGGTACGGCACACACTCTGACGCGAAGCGCGATGTCTGCGCGTGAAAAAAACTCTATACTCCCAAAAATGGACAAGGCGGTACATTCTGTAAAACCCACGGCGCTGGCCAAGGAGCCGGTGCGCAAAAAAAAGGCTGTGCCAGCCAAAGAGCCCACCCGCACCAACGACCCGGCCCGCACCATGGCGGGCATCCTGGAGATGGCAACGCAGGAGTTTGGCGAGAAGGGCTTGGCAGGGGCGCGCATTGACGCCATTGCCGCCGCCACCAAGACCAGCAAGCGCATGATTTACTATTATTTTGGTAGCAAAGAAGGCCTGTATTTGGCGGTTTTGGAGGAGTCCTACCGCCGCATGCGCAGCATCGAGGGCGAGCTGCACCTGGAAGACCTGCCGCCCGAAGACGCGCTGCGCAAGCTCACCGCGTTTACCTTTGACCACCACCATGGCAACCCCAACTACATCCGCCTGGTGATGAGCGAGAACATGCAGCGCGGCCAGTATCTGGCGCAAAGCAAACAGATTCAAAAACTCAACGTGCCCGCCATCTCGGCCATTCAAAAACTCTATGACCGGGGCGTGAAAGCGGGCGTGTTTCGCAGCGGGCTGGATGCCGTGGACATCCATGCCTCGATTTCGGCGCTGACGTTTTTTAACGTGTCCAACCAGCACACCTTCAGCCTGATTTTCAAACGCGATACGCAAAGCCCCAAGGCCATTACCGCCCGGCGCGACAGTGTGGTGGAGATGGTGGTGCGCTTTGTACGCAAGTGATCTCAATTGATGCAATCCAAGGGTTTTTACGTATATGGTTAAATTAACCGTTTAGTACATTACTGTATGTAGTTATTTAAATCACTCTATGCTGGAAAAATTGATCGATAGTTACTGCAAATTTCTGGGCTACCTGATCGCGGCCATGCTCGCCGTGATGGTGGTGCTGGTGTTTGGCAATGTGTTCATGCGCTATGCCTTCAACTCGGGCTTTACCCTCTCGGAAGAACTCTCACGTTGGCTGTTTGTCTGGATGACGTTTATGGGCGCGGTGGTGGCCCTGCGCAGCAACGCCCACCTGGGCACCGACATGCTGGTGGGCAAGCTGGGGCCACTGGGCAAGCGCATTTGCATGGGGCTGTCTCTGGTGCTCATGCTGTACTGCATTGGCCTGGTGTTCAAAGGCTCGTACGACCAGACTGTCGTCAACTGGAACTCCACCAGCGCGGTGATGGAAGTGTCGATGGGTTACTTTTACGCTTCTGGCATGGTGTTTGCGGTGCTGGGTGGCTTGGTGTTGCTGAGCGACCTGTGGCGTCTAGTCACCGGCAAGATTGACGATGCGCACCTGCTGCTGATGCAGGAGTCTGAAGACGTGCCGCACGGTGAATCCACAACCGCCCGTTAAATTTTCCAGAGCCACCCCATGACCATTACGATTTTTCTGGGCTCCCTGCTGGCCGCCATGGCGCTGGGTATTCCCATCGCATTTTCTTTGCTGCTGTGCGGCACCGCGCTGATGTGGCACCTGAACATGTTTGATGCGCAGATTCTGGCGCAAAACGTGATTGAGGGGGCCAACAGCTTCCCGCTGCTGGCAGTGCCCTTCTTTATGCTGGCCGGTGAGGTGATGAACGCTGGTGGCCTGTCCAAACGCATCGTCAATTTTGCCATGGCGCTGGTGGGGCATATCCGGGGTGGCCTGGGTTACGTCACCATCATTGCAGCCGTCATCATGGCCTCACTGTCGGGCTCGGCGGTGGCCGATGCGGCAGCACTCACCGCTTTGCTGCTGCCCATGATGGTGGCGGCTGGCCACGACCGGGCACGCTCGGCGGGCCTGATTGCTTCGGCGGGCATCATCGCGCCGATCATTCCGCCGTCGATTGGTTTTGTGATTTTTGGCGTCACTGCCGGGGTGTCGATCTCCAAGCTGTTTATGGCGGGCATTGTCCCTGGCCTCATGTTGGCGACCGCGCTGTGGTTGACCTGGTGGTGGCTGGTGCGCAAGGAGACCATCGCCCCGCCGCCGCGCAAAAGCCGCCACGAAGTGCTGCTGGCGCTCAAGGACGCCACCTGGGCGCTGGTGCTGCCCTTCATCATTATTTTCGGTCTGAAGTTTGGCGTGTTCACCCCCACCGAAGCGGCCGTGGTCGCTGCGGTGTATGCGCTGCTCATCTCCGTATTTGTCTACAAAGAGCTGAGCTTGAAAAAGCTGGTGCCACTGTTTGTTTCAGCCGCCACCACCTGCTCCATCGTCATGTTTTTGGTGGCCGCTGCCATGGTGTCGGCCTGGCTCATCACCGTGGCCAACCTGCCTGCCCAGGTGGTGGCCCTGCTGCAACCGCTGCTGGACAGCCCGCGCCTGCTCATGCTGGCCATCATGGTGCTGACCATGGTGGTAGGCACCGCGCTGGACATGACCCCCACCATCTTGCTGCTTACGCCCGTGCTGATGCCGGTGGTGAAGGCGGCGGGCATTGACCCGGTGTATTTTGGTGTGCTGTTCATCATCAACAACGCTATTGGTTTGATTACCCCGCCGGTGGGCACGGTGCTTAACGCCGTGGCCGGGGTGGGCAAGATTGGTATGGACGAGGTGACCAAAGGGGTCATCCCGTTCATGATCGCGCAGTTTGCCATCATGTTTTTGATGGTGGCCTTCCCGCAGCTGGTGATGGTGCCCGCGCGCTGGTTTTATTGATTTTCTAGCGTTTTCCCGTAGGCAATGAAGCGCGCAAAAGCGTTAAATCCAGGTTAGCAAAGCGTGGGGATAGGTACGCCCCGTGCCGAGTTTTTTGTGTGTTGACGTACTTTTTTTAACCCTGTCTTTTTTGGAGACCTTATGAAACGTGTATTCCTCAAGTCCATCGCCGCTGCGGTGGCCATTGCAGCCTGCGGCCTGGTGTCTGCCCAGGATATCAAGGAGCGCAGCTTCAAGTTTGGCGTGGCCGGCCCTGATACCCACCCCGCAGCCATAGGCATGAAGAAGTTTGCCGACAGTGTGGCCGCCAAATCGGGTGGCAAGATGAAGGTCAACCTGTTCTTCAACAGCTCGCTCGGTGGTGACCAGGCGGTGGTGTCCTCCATCAAGGGCGGCACGGTAGACATGTCGGTGATGAACAGCGGTATTTTGGCCTCTGAGGCCAAAGAGCTGGCGATTTTTGACTTCCCCTTCCTGTTTGCCAACGAAAAAGAGTCGGACGCGATAGTGGACGGCCCCGTGGGTCGCAAAATGCACAAGCTGCTGGAAGACAAGGGCATCATCGGCCTGTCGTACTGGGAGCTGGGCTACCGCCACATGACCAACAGCAAGCGCCCGCTCAACAAGGTGGAAGACATCGAAGGCCTGAAACTGCGCGTGATTCCCAACCCGATCAACGTGGCCTGGGTCAAAGCCCTGGGTGCCAACCCCACGCCCATGCCCTTCCCCGAGGTGTACGGCGGCCTGGAACAAAAAGCCATTGACGGCCAGGAAAACCCACTGGGCGTGATAGCGGCCAACAAGTTCTGGGAAGTGCAAAAGCACATCGCCCTGACCAACCACCAGTACAACCCCCAGTCGGTGATCTTCAGCAAAAAAGTGTGGGACACCCTGAGCGCTGCCGAGAAGAAAATTCTGGACGACTCGGCTGACGAGGCCGCCAAAGGCCAGCGCGAAGCCAACCGCGCCGCAGCAGCGGCCAACCTGGACATGCTGAAGAAAAACGGCATGCAAGTCACCACCTTCCCGCCCGCTGAAGTAGCCAAACTGCGCGAGAAGATGAAGCCGGTGATTGCCCAGTTCAGCGCCAACGTGGGCGAAGCCACCGTCAACGAAATGATGGCCGAGCTGGCCAAATTGCGTAAGTAATTGAGGAATGGCCCGCACCCGTATTGCCATTGCCGGTGCGGGCTATATTGGTCTGGCGCATCTGGCGGCAGCTCAGCAGTCTGGCACTGTTGAGCTGCTAGCCCTTGTAGATCCAGCGCAATCAGCTATCGATATTGCAGCAAAAGCGGGCGTACCCCGGTATGCCACGCTGGATGCATTGATCCAGCACGCCAAGCCCGACGGCATCGTGCTGGCAACGCCCAACCCCTTGCACCTGCCCCATGCCTTGCAGTGCATGCAGGCGGGTATCCCCATTTTGCTGGAAAAGCCGATTACCCCCACAGTGCAAGAAGCCGAAGTCTTGGTGCGCGCCGTGGAAACTCAAAATGCCACGGTACTGATAGGCCACCACCGCGCCCACAGCCCCATCATGGCCAAGGCGCGCGAGGTGGTGCAGTCCGGCCAACTGGGCAAGCTGGTGAGTGTGATGGGCAGCGCCCTTTTTTTAAAGCCTGACCACTACTTTACCGATGCGCCCTGGCGCACGCAGCCGGGTGCCGGGCCCATTTTGCTCAACATGATCCACGAGGTGCATAACCTGCGCATGCTGTGCGGCGACATTGTGGCCGTGCAGGCCTTCAGCTCCCAGGCCACACGCGGCTTTGCGGTAGAAGACACGGTGGCCATCAACCTGCGCTTTGCCAACGGCATGCTGGGCACCTTTATGCTCAGCGACACCGCCGCCAGCGCCCGCAGCTGGGAGCAAACCAGCCAAGAGAATAAGGCCTACCCCAGCTACGACGATGAAGACTGTTATGTGATTAGTGGCACGCATGGCAGCCTGTCGGTGCCGACCATGCGCATCAAAAGCTATGCCCGCGATGAAGACCGCTCCTGGTGGAAACCGTTTGACACCAGCGTGGCCAGCGTGACCCGTGAGGACCCGATTCAGTTGCAAATGGAGCACTTTGGTGCCGTAGTGCGTGGCGAAGTGCCGCCCCTGGTCACCGCGCGCGATGGCATGAATAATTTGCGCATCACCGAGGCGATTGTGCAGGCGGCGGCCAGCGGGCAGACGGTGCATCTGGCGGACAACCATGGATAGTTTCCTCAATGATTGCTAGCCATCGCCCAACGTTTTTTAGCCTTGCCGGGTTGTCACGGGACACACCAGGCGGCGCACTCAGCTACGCGGCTGTCCCCCGTGTCGGCCTAGGGCCGACGACTCCGCCTTTATGCCGCTACGCTGAGTGCACCGCCTGGCGTGTCTTGCCAGCGTGGTGGGCAAGCAAGCGTCTAAGTCAAATCAGCCCGCAGCCCGGGCGCTTGGGTTGGGTAGCGCAGCGGCATAAAGGAGGAGCCCGAAGGGCGGAGGACAGCCGCGGAGCTACCCAACCCAAGTGCCTGGGCGAGCACAGCACCCACAACGCCTACAACGCCCACGGCACCCGCAGCACCCACCCGCGTACACTGATTTGATTCATCCCCATTCTTAAAGGACCACACCATGAAAATTCTTATGCTCCACGGCATCAACCACAGTATGTTTGGCAAACGCGACCCGGCGCAGTACGGCACCATCACGCTGGACGAGATCAACGCCAACCTGGTCACCCTGGGCAAAGAACTGGGCACCGAAATTGAGCACTTTCAAACCGATAGCGAAGGCGACATGTGCGGGCGCATCCACAAAGGCTTTTTTGACAAGGTCGATGCCGTGCTGATCAACGCCGGTGCCTGGACGCATTACAGCTACGGCATCCGCGATGCGCTGGCCATTCTCACCTGCCCGATCGTCGAGCTGCACATGAGCAACATCCACGCCCGCGAAGAGTTTCGCCACAAATCCGTGTTTGCTGAAATCGTCAAGGGCCAGATCTGCGGCTTTGGAGCCGACAGTTATTTGCTTGCGTTACGGGCTGCGGTGACAGCAGTGCGGACAAGCAAAAAATAATTCATTAAAAAATTTCTCTGCATTTTTTAGCGCTTTTCGCGTTCTTTTTGCGTTTTCTGCGTTCACTTTTCCCCCTCTGATAGCCAGCCACCATGCACATCAACGGCCACACCGAACTCATCGCCCACATCGGCTACCCCACCCACAGCTTTAAAGCGCCGATGATCTACAACCCCTACTTTGTACAGGCGGGGGTCAACGCCGTGGTGGTGCCGATGGGCTGCAAGGCGGATGATTTCCCGACGTTTTTGCGCAGCGTCTTCCAGCTGTCCAATATTCGCGGCGCGCTCATCACCATGCCGCACAAGGTCACCACCATCGGCCTGCTGGATGAAGTCTCGTCCACCGCACAGATCGCTGGCGCGTGCAACGCCGTCAAGCGCACGGCTAGCGGCAAACTGGTCGGTGACATGTTTGACGGCGCGGGCTTTGTGCGCGGCGTGCAGCGCAAGGGCCTGCCACTGGCCGGTGCCCGTGTGCTGGTGGTGGGCAGCGGCGGCGTAGGCAGCGCCATTGCCGCGTCACTCGCCGCCGCTGGCGTGGGCGAAATTCACCTGTTCGATGTCAACGCCGCCTCGGCAGCGCAATTGGGCGCGCGCCTGCAAACGCATTACCCCGCGCTCAAGGTGCACTGCGGCTCCAACGACCCTGCAGGCCACGACCTGATCGTTAACGCCACGCCCCTGGGCATGAACGAGGGCGACCCCCTGCCCATCGACATCCACCGCCTGGAGGCGCGCAGCTTCGTTGGGGAAGTCGTGATGAAAGCCGAGACCACCGCCTTCCTGGCCGCCGCGCAGGCGCGTGGCTGCCGCACCCAGATAGGCACGGACATGCTGTTTGAGCAAATCCCCGCCTATTTAGAGTTTTTTGGCTTTCCGACCACCACGGCAGAGAATCTGCGGGCGGTGGCGCAATTGAAGTACTGATCTACTTGCTATTTATTCAATAGCTGCTTACGCACTGATGTATTGGTCTAGTTAGGGTTCACCAACCAATCCGGCACGGGCTTGAGCATGGGCGGATAGCTCCAGGTGTGGCGCTCCCCCTGGGCGTGGCAACACCAGGAGTACAGCGCGTCATAGATCACCATGCCGTGGGCCAGCATTTGGTGGTCGTCCTGAAAGTTATGCGACAGGCCCAAGGATATGGCCAGCAACCCAGCCGCCTGTGGCGCCAGCTCCAGGCGGTCGGTGTCGGCACCGCGCACGATGGCGGCCATGTCTTGCAGGGCCTTGCCATGTTCACCATTGCGCTCGACGAGCTGGTGCTTTTTGATGAAGGTGTCAAAACTGCAATCGTTGCCGACATGGGTGTACTCTACCTTGGGCACGTCGTAGGGCGTGGCACCGGTTTGGGCGGCCACCGCCATCACCTGGTCGCTGGGCACATACAGAAACTCGGGCGCTTTGTCGATGAAGCGCGCGATGAGCCAGGGGCAGGCGATGAGGTCAATTTTGGGGCGGGAGCGGGTGATCCATTTCATGATTTTCTCCTATGAAAATATGGGCAGGGCACTGACGTAATCCTCAGGCACGCCCTGATGGCCTGGGGATGGCAGATGGGGACAGTACGGGGTCATTGCGCACCTCCTGCGGGGACCGGGCTGGCGTAGAGTGCGTCAAACACCTTTGAACTGGCTGTGACCAAGGCATCGTCATTGGCATGGAGCTCCCTCAGGCCGCCCAGCACGGCCTCCAGCCCGGCGGCTTGCGGCACCGGGATGCCGCCAGCGTCCAGGTAATGCACCACCAAGGCGATGGCTTGCAGGCGTGGGTCGCGCGCCAGGCCAAAGCTGGCCAGCAGCACCTCAAAACTCACCAGGTTGCCCACGTGCGTGAAGCGCGCGCCGTCGTAGTCAAAACCCAGCAGGGTGCGTGACGCGGCTGGCGGAGCCTGGGCCAGATCGTCGATCCAGACAAATTCGGCGCTGCGGTCGATAAAACGGGCAATCAGCCAGGCGCAGGCCATGCGGTCGACCCACGGGCGGGCGCGGCTGGCCCAGCGTTTGTTTTGAAATTCGCTGACGTCCAGTGTTTGAATGTCGCCCGAAGTGGCCTGCGGCTCGCCTTTGGAAAACCGGGCATCCAGCGCACGGCGCAGCAGCGCCAAATCGCTCTGTGCCTGCTGCGTGGGCGCGCCGGGGAAGTAGTCAATGCGGGTGATGGCGGCCAGTGCATCGGCCACACCGCGCACGCGGCGGCGCGCCTCGGTCTCGCTGAGGGCTGGCGTTGTTGCATTAATTTCTGCCTGCACGCTGCGCAGGCTGGCATGCCAGTCGGCATAGGCCGGCACGCGGTCAAACTGCGCCAGGATGTCCAGCCGCTGCGCCTCGTCTTTGGGCGACAGGGTCAGCACCGACGCCGTGCCGCCGTGCGCGCGGATTTCATCGGCCAAGGCCTCCAGTGCAGGCGCCTGCGCCAGGGGCAGCAGGTAGGCCCCATCGCGCAGCGCCACGCAGCCCAGCGCCTTCAAGGCGCGCCAGATACGCAGCCGCACCGCGTTAGGCTGGGTTGGCAGGGTGACGATGAGGATTGACCACATATGAAATAGTTACTACATTACTTGAAATATAGTATACACCTATCATAAAAAGCTGCAACTGATCTTTGGGCTCCTGCTGACGGCATTGCCCCCAGAGTGACCCAGGCGTGTGGGCAACGGCAGGTGCTATAATTTTCCTAGCTGCTTACGTCCTGTTTTATGGGACTACAGGCCTAAAACATCATCAAAATCTCCTATGCAAGCCCTGTGGATGCTGGTCGCATCCTTTCTCTTTGCCCTGATGGGCGTGTGCGTCAAATTTGCCTCGGCGTATTACTCGGCCAGCGAGCTGGTGTTCTACCGGGGGCTGGTCAGCGTTGTGTTTATTGGCATATGGGCGCGCGCAGCCGGGGTGGGTTTTGCTACCCAGGTGCCGGGTATGCACGCCTGGCGCAGCGTGATTGGGGTGCTGTCGCTGGGGGGCTGGTTTTACGCCATTGCGCATCTGCCGCTGGCCACCGCCATGACGCTCAACTACATGAGCAGTGTGTGGGTGGCGGCGTTTTTGATTGGCGGCGCGCTGCTGCATGGCAAGGGCCATATTCCGGGCACGCTGCTGGCCACGGTGCTGCTGGGCTTTGCCGGAGTAGTGATGGTGCTGCGCCCGGCTTTTGACCAAAACCAGCTGTGGGCCGGACTGATTGGCCTGCTCTCGGGCATGACAGCGGCGCTGGCGTATTTGCAGGTAACCGCCATGGCGCGCACCGGCGAGCCAGAGATCCGCATGGTGTTTTATTTTGCCGTAGCCTCGGCCCTGTGTGGTGGCTTGGCTACTGCCATCAACGGGCACTCCGCCTGGAGCTGGCAGCACGCTGGCTGGCTGGTGCCCATTGGCGTGCTGGCCTCGCTGGGCCAACTGTGCATGACGCGAGCTTACGCCAGTGGCGCGACCCTGGTGGTGGCTAACTTGCAGTACAGCGGCATCGTATTTGGCGCGCTGGCCAGTGTGCTGATCTTTAACGACCAGCTACCACCGCTGGCCTGGGCGGGCATGGTGGTGATTGTGGCCAGCGGCATGGCCGCTACCGTGCTGCGCAGCCGGGCGGTGCCGGGCGCGCCCCATGACGAGCATTGAGCGTGGAGGCCGCCAGCGCGCTACCATTGCGGCATGACCACCTACTCCACCCTCATTACCCCCAGCCAACTCCAGGCCCTGCAAGCCACAGGCAGTCCACTGCACATCTGGGATTGCAGCTTTGACCTGATGAACCCCGCCGCTGGCGCGCAGGCGTTTGCAGAGGTGCACATCGCGGGCGCGCAGTATGTGCACCTGGACACGGATTTGAGCGACAAAAGCGGCGCGCTGGATACCGCCAGCGGTGGCCGCCACCCGCTGCCCAGCCGCGCCAAGTTTGCCGCCTGGCTGGGCGCGGTGGGCATCACCCCTGCAACCCAAGTGGTGGTGTATGACCGCAACGGCGTCAACTACGCCGGCCGCGCGTGGTGGATGCTGCAATGGTGCGGCCATGCAGCGGTGTGCGTGCTGGACGGTGGCTTGCAGGCGTGGCAAGCGGCAGGCGGCGCAGTGCAAAGTGGCGCCGCACCGATTCAAACCGACTTTTCCAAGCCAAACTACCCATTAGTCCCTGTCGCACGGTCATTAGCAGCTATTGACTTTGTAGCAAAGGCAGTGCAACAAGGCAGCCATGCCATCATCGATGCCCGCGCAGCGCCGCGCTTTCGGGGCGAGGTGGAGCCGCTGGACAAAGTGGCGGGGCACATCCCCGGTGCGCTGAACCGCCCGTTTAACTTGAACCTCGCCGCCGATGGCCGCTTCAAACCCGCCGCCGTGCTGCGCGCCGAGTTTGACGCCCTGCTCGCCGGGCGCGATGCAGCTAAGGTCATCCACCACTGTGGCAGCGGCGTGAGTGCCGTGCCCAACGTGCTGGCCATGGCGATTGCGGGCTACCCGCCGACCCAGCTGTTTGCGGGCAGCTGGAGCGAGTGGAGCAGCCGGGCCGATCTGCCAGTGGCCAGAGGCTAGCTGCGTACAACTACGCATGCCTCCCGGCCTACCCCGGCGGCAAAATAGAACAGAAAATCGTTCACCGGAGAGCAGCCCCATGAAATACCTGTCAAAACATGCCATAGTCCCTGTGCTGTGGACATTTGCAGCTACATTTTTAGTAGCATCCACCAGCCAGGCCCAAGGCTACCCTACCAAGCCCATCAAGTTCATCGTGCCTGTAGCCGCAGGCGGTGGGGCCGACATGATTGCCCGCAACGTGGCCGAGCGCATCAGCCGTGGCCTGGGGCAAAACCTGGTGGTAGAGAACATCAGCGGCGGCGGCGGTGCCATCGCCTCTGAGACCGTGCAACGCGCCGCACCCGACGGCTATACCCTGATGGAGGGCTATGTGGCCACGCACGCCACCAGCCCGGCAGCGCGCAAGCTGCGCTACGACCCGATCAAAGACTTCACGCCGATTGGCATGATTGGCGGCACCCCCAATGTGTTGATCGTCCCGGTGGGCGTGCCAGCCAACACCGTCAAAGAGTTTGTCGAATACGCCAAAAAGAACGTCGGCAAGATCAGCTACGGCTCGGCCGGGCAAGGCTCGCTCACGCACCTGGCGATGGAGCAGTTCAAAGACGCAGCCGGTATTTTTGCCGTGCATGTGCCCTACCGTGGCATAGCGCCCGCCATCACCGACATGCTCAGCGGCTCCACCCAGGCCATGATGCCCAGCCTGGCCGCCGCCACACCGCAGATCCGTGCAGGCAAGTTTCGCCCTCTGGCCGTTACCGGTGCCAAACGCCACCCCAATTTCCCCGACGTGCCCACCCTGGCCGAGCTGGGCTACAAAGGTTTTGACGGCATGCAGTGGTACGGCATTTTTGGCCCCGCCAAGCTGCCCGCCGACATCGTCAAACGCCTGCATGACGAACTGCAAAAAGCCATCGCCGCGCCCGACCTGAAGCAACGCCTGAGCGCCGAAGCCGTCGAGCTGATGCCCATGAGCACCGAGCAGTTTGCCGCTTTTGTAGCCGCAGACTTGGCGCGCTACCAACGCGTGGTGAAAGAGCGCAAGATAGAAATAGAAAATTAAATTCCCGGAGGGAGGTAACGCTAAAAGCGCAAAAAGAACGCTAAAAACGCTAAAAAATACAAATAAAAATTGAAAAAATAGTTTTCTTTTTTCGCGTTTTTGGTGTTTCTATTTTTGCGTTTTTTGCGTAATTTTTGCGCTTTTAGCGTTATCTCCCCATCCCCCGTGCACCCCCCTCAATCAACCATACATACATACCCCATGGCCCGTAATACCCAAGTCACCGCTGACCACAACGCCCCCGCAGTCACCAGCATCCTCGCCCACTTTGTCGCCACCCACCCCAGCCGGGGCTGGAGCGACGCGGTCGACCACGAGGCGCACCGCACCTTCCTCAACTGGCTGGGCTGCGCCATTGGCGCGGCGCACCACGAAGCCGGCATCGCTGCTATCAAGGCAGCGCAGGCCCTGGACTCTGCCCCCCAAGCCAGCGTGCTGGGCCGCAAAGAAAAGTTGGACATGTGCAGCGCGGCGCTAGTCAACGGCATCAACTCCCACACCTTTGACTTTGACGACACGCACCTGAAAACCATCATCCACCCCGCTGGCCCGGTCGCTTCTGCCCTGCTGGCCTTGGCCGAGAAATCCGGCTCCAGTGGCCGCCAATTGATTGACGCACTGGTGCTGGGCATCGACGTATCCTGCCGCGTCGGCAACATGATGTACCCCGACCATTACGACCGCGGCTGGCACATCACCGGCTCCACCGGCACGCTTGGAGCCGCCGCGGCCTGCGCCCGCATGCTAGGCTTATCAGAGCAGGCCACGCAAATGGCCATGGGCATTGCGGCCAGCCAACCGATTGGCATGCGCGAGCAGTTTGGCACCATGACCAAGCCCTTCCACCCCGGCGGCAGCGCCCGCGCAGGCCTGATGAGCACCCTGCTCGCGCAGCAAGGCTTCACCGCCAGCAAGCGCGCCATCGAGGCCCCACGCGGCATGGCGCAGACCATCTCCACGAAAAACGACTGGACTGAGATCACAGATGAGCTAGGCCAGCGCTTTGAGATCAGCTTTAACAGCTACAAGCCCTTTGCCTGCGGCATCGTCATCCACCCCAGCATCGACGGCTGCGTGCAACTGCGCAACCTGCATAACATCAAGCCATTGGACATTGCCAAGGTGGAGCTGAAGGTTCACTCGCTGGTGCTCGAGCTCACCGGCAAAAAGACCCCCAAAGACGGCCTGGAAGCCAAGTTCAGCGTCTTCCACTCCTGCGCAGCCGGCCTGATGTTTGGCCAGGCGGGTGAAGACGAATACTCCGACGCCATCGTGCAGCGTGCGGACACCATCGCCCTGCGCGACAAAGTGTCTGCCGTGGTGGACAACTCGATTGACGAAGCCTCGGTAGACGTGACCATCACGCTGAACAATGGCACCGTGCACCACCTGTTTGTGGAGCATGCGATTGGCTCCATCCACAAGCCGTTGACCGACGCGATGCTGGAAGGCAAGTTTCACAGCTTGGTTGACCCGGTGTTGGGCAAAGAGCGGGCTGATGCGTTGATTGCGGCTTGCTGGGATCTAGGGTAAGGCGCCTAACCTGTTGGCCTTGGTGAAACTGTCACAGCCTTGAGCGGCTAGCTTCCTCCCTCTCCCGCCACAAGAGCGGGCTTGGCTGAGGGCTCTTCGTAGTTACTAGCAACGCACGCCGCTACGGCGCAGTGCCCACGCCACCCGAGCCCCGGCCCGCTTCGCGGGAAGCATCTGCAGTGCTCAATTTTGGGGGAAATTTCGAAACTCGCTTGCGGCTCAGACATCTAAATTTCTGATCCCCAAATTCTCCGCGCTTCCAGCCCGGGGCTCTTATCGGGTGGCGTAGGCACTGCACCGCAGCAGCGCGCTTTCACAGGGCTGAGATTCTTTTTCACACGATCTTGGTCAGTTTCGGCTATTTCCAGCATTAAATGCCCTCATAGTCCCTGTCAATAGGGCGTAAGCAGCTATTGAAAACAGAGCGTATCGCATCCAGTAGACCACTATGCAAAACTGCGTTATGCTTTGACGCATGAAATTTGAGTGGGATCCAATCAAAGAGAATATAAACCTGCGCAAGCATGGCGTTTCCTTTGAAGAGGCCAGCGCAGTGTTTGGAGATTTTCTTTCGGTCAGTGGTCGTGACTTGGCACATTCTGTGGGTGAACATCGGTTTGTGACCTTTGGTTTATCGAGCCAAGGCAGAGTTCTCGCCGTTTACCACACCGACCGTGGTGGCGTTGTCCGAATTTACAGCGCACGCTTAGCAACCCGTAAGGAGAAACGAATATATGAAGAAGGCTAAATTGGAAACAGAAGACATGCGTGCCGAGTACCGCCGCGAAGACCTGGGGCCACTGGTGCGCGGCAAATACGCAGCCGCCTATGCAAAAGCCAGCAATGTGGTGGTGATAGACCCCGCATTAACCAAAGTGTTTCCCAACAGCGAGGCAGTAAATGACGCATTGCGCGGCTTCCTCGCAGTGGCTACTTTGACCACCGGCATCACAGCCCGCGCAAGACCCGCAGCGCGCAAGCGTGCGGCGGCTTAGGGTTGCAACGCGCGCTGCTACGATGCGCTTTCACTGGGCGACTTAGCTAACTGACTGCGGTTTTGCGATTGTTTTGTTTGCGAATTAAGCGACAATCTTGAGAAAATTACTAAAGCAGCCAATCACTTACGATCTCGAAAAACCCGCTTAAATCGCAATCACCAAATGGCATTGCAGGTTTTTTGATCGACCTTAAGTTAGCCCACCCAACTATATGCACCCACTAAAGATTTCTCTCGTTTCACTCGGCCACCTAAAGTATCCCGTGAATATTGCAGGTTTAGAAGCTTGGCAAAGCTCAGTATTGAATATTCAACATGGAGCATCTGTCGGCCACTTACCGAACTCCGATGGTGGCAGCTGGGAATACAGCGACGAGAACCTTCTGAAAGTCCTTTCGGCGACTCCTGATTCAGATTTCACAGTTGGCTTGATAAATGTCCCTCTGGAAGACAACTATTACATGAGGCGACTGACCGATAACATCGCTGTGCTGTCGCTTTACGAAATGGCGGACATCGTCCGCTACTCAGAGTTCACACTAGAGCAATACATACTGCGGAATTTGTACGAGTTGGCAGTTCTCTTTGCCGCCAATAACAAGCTCATCCCGCAGGACTACACCACATGGGCACATGATGAGGTACGTGGGTGCCTCTTCGACATGAATGCAAGCAAATCAGACATCGTATTTTCACTTCACCGTCCGAAATTGTGCCCGGCGTGCAAAACTCGCGTTTCATCGAGGCAGGTGCCATTGGCCTTCATTCCTAAATTAGAAGATGAACTTCAGCGTATTCAAAAATCTCTTTTTCTCAGAATGACTGAGTGGGTAAAGCGCCACCCGATATTTGCTTTGGTACTTGCTGCGGCATCGGGTGTCTTGCTGAACCTTATTGCGAGCGTCATCTTTGAAAAAGCTAAGCGCGCTTTGCCATGGTTGGGCTAACTCTTCAATCCACCGATTGCTTCGCAATGAAGCCGCGCAGCATCCGGTGAGTACGAACGTTGAGTTGTTTGGAGTGGGTTCAGATCAACGAAAAGTGCAAAGCAGATACATATAACTTCTCTGATTCAAAACCTTTGCCTTCGCGCCAGAGCGTGCGCTATGGGCATGCGCCCCGATGAGGGCTGCGGGCTCGAAGCGCGCAGCTTTTGGGGATCAGAAGCATCGGCTGTCTGAGCGCGTAGCGCGAGTTCCGATGCTTCCCCCAAAAGCGAGCACTGCACATGCTTCCCGCAAAGCGGGCCGCAGTCCTCGGGGTGCATGCCCATAGCGCACGCTTTGGCGCGAAGCCACGCGGTCGCAGCACCAACGGCATCCGCGTCAAACTCGCTATGCAAGCGGATCGTCCTCCAGCAGCGCCGTCTCATAATCTTGACCACCGTAGAAAACCCCTAGTACGGTAACCTGCGCTTCTTGGACTGCAAAGGCAATGACGGCGCGCTTTTTGTAATGCGTAATGCGCAAACCCGGGCGGATGTCATCGCGCGGCGCGCCCCGGAACGGGAGGTGGAAAGGCTTTCGCAGTAGGTGATGATAGCGTCGACATAGCGCTGTGCCACCACTGGGGCGTTGGCATGGGCAATATAGTGGTACAGCTCGGTGAGCTGGTCTTGCGCCTCGGGCGCGAACGCTACGCGGTAGTGCATCAAGCCGCTGCGGCGAAGGCAGTTTTGAGCGCTTTGGTGTGCACGGCTTTCATCTTCGCGCGCACCTGTGCGGCGCTGAGTGCGCGTGCGGGGTCTAGCTGCATTGCGTCATACGCACCGGCCACGCTGCCTTGCAGCCAATGCTCGACGGCTCGGTCGCGGGCCAGCAGGGTGCGCAAACCGTCGCGTACCACCTCGCTCTCACTGGCGTACTGTCCCAGGCTGACCTTCTCTTTGATCAATGCCGCCATTTCATTGGGCAGGGTAATGCTCATTTGCTGGGTGCTGCGCATGCCGATCTCCATGAATAGGATTTAATCCTATCATAAGTCTGTGTGCAGTGCCAATTGCTCGTGCCCGCGCCAGGGCATGCCCACATTGCACACTCTGGCGCGAAGCCGCGACGTCCCAGCCTGGCACCGAGTTGAACTACGCCTTAGGAGTACAATCTAGCATGCTAACCATCATCGAAACACCGTTGTTCAGCAAGCTCTGGCCCGAATACTGGACAGAGGATGAACGGGGTGCTTTTGCGGCGTTTATGGCCGCGCATCCCGAAGAAGGCGACGTAGTGCAGGGCACGGGTGGCGTGCGCAAGGTGCGCTGGAGCCGCGCAGGTTCGGGCAAGTCGGGCGGGGTGCGGGTGGTTTACTTTGTTCGCAACGAGCAGGGTGAACTGGTGTTGTTATTCATGTATGCCAAGGCCAAGCTGGATACGCTCAAGGCCAGCACATTAAAGGGGTTACGTGATGCCATTAAATAAATTGTTAAACAAGCCCGTCGCCAAGCCGTTGAAGACTGCGGTAAAAAAACCGATGACGGATGCGCAACTGGCAAAGTGGGAGGCCAGCCGAGACCTGGAGGCTGAGCTGCTGGAGTCTGTGCGGCAAATGCAACGGGGTGAGGGTACGGTGGTGTATTCCCCGGTGATAGCAGCGCGGCAAAACTCGAAGTTGTCGCAGGAGCAGTTTGCGAAATTGCTGGGGGTTTCGGTGCGCACTTTGCAAGGCTGGGAGCAGGGCCGCAAGCAGCCGTCAGGCGCAGCACGCACGCTGATCACGCTTGCGCAGCGCAACCCAAAAGCGTTGCGCGATTTGGCGGATGCGTAGCCTCGCCTCAGTTTTCGCGGCAGAGCGTGCGCTATGGGTATGCGCCCCAATAAGAGCTGCGGGCTGGAAGCGCGGAGCTTTTGGGGATCAGAAATTTAGATGTCTGAGCGCAGCGAGTTTCTAAATTTCCCCCAAAAGCGAGCACTGCACAGGCTCCCCGCGCAGCGGGCCGCAGCTCGGGGCGCATGCCCATAGCGCACGCTCTGCCGCGAAGCCGCGAGGTCTGAGGGCAAGCGGCTCCGGCAAACTACCTTGACAGCCCCAGTTGCACGCGCATGGCATCCTCTACGGCCAGCATATCGGTCTTGGACAAGCTGCCCACCAGATTGCTCAGCCTGGCTTTATCGGCTGCCATGATTTGATCGGCCATCACTTTGCTTTGCTGGCCCGCTACGGTCACCAGCGCCTCGCCGGGGTAGATACGTGTTGTGCTGCTGGTCAACGGCAGCACGATGACGCGGGCTAAGTTGCGGTTGGCTGCGTCGTTGCTCACGATCACTGCGGGGCGGGTTTTTTGTACTTCACCGCCTATAGCGGGGTCAAACTGCACCCACCACACCTCACCGCGCTTCATTGGCCATGTCTCCGCTGAGCGCATTGCACCATTCTGCGGCCTGCGCTTCGCGTTGTTTGTCAGCCGCCATCGCCCGGTAGCCACCGTCCAGACTGCTGTCGAGCACCAGGGGTTTGAGCAAATCCTCAATGAACTGGCTCATCTTGCGCTTGGCCACCGTGCGGTACAGCCCGTCGTACACCGCTTCATCCAGCGTAATCGTCATCCGTTTGTGCATAGTTAACCTCTAAAGCGTTATGCGTATAACGTATTTTAATGGGTTTACAACGATCTTGCCGTTCGTTTTTTGGCTTAATGCCCATGCACCAGCGTGCTCACCAGCGTCACCAGCCCCATGCCCGCCGCCAGCCAAGCCACCTGCGCCACCGTTTCGCGCAGGCTGAGGCGTTTTTGCAGTTGGGGGATCAGGTCGGCCAGCGCGACATAGATGAAGCTGCTGGAGGCGATGACCAGCAGGTAGGGCAGCAGGCTGCGCAGTTGGTCTACCAGCAGGTAGCCCAGCACGCCGCCCACCACCGTCACCGCGCCTGCGGCGCTGAGCTTGGCCAGGGCTTTGCTGGCGGCGCCTTTGGCCTGGCGCAGCACCACCAGGTCGCCCATGTGGTGCGGAATTTCGTGCACCAGCACGGCCAGGGTGGCGGCCAGACCCAGGCGCAGGTCGGCCATGTAGGCGGCGGCGATCAGGATGCCGTCGCCAAAGCAGTGCACGCTGTCGCCCAGCAGCACGGCCCAGCCGCCGCTGGCGGGGTGGTGGTGGGCATGGGCCTCTGTTTGGGCATGCGCGTGGCTGTGGTCAGCCTCATGGGCGTGCGCCTCGCCATGGCTGTGCTCATGCCCATGGTGGTACAGCTCGGCTTTGTCGAGCAAAAAGAAAAAGATCAACCCGGCCAGGAGCGTCGCAAACAAGGCCTGCGCGCCGACCTGGCTTTCAAAGGCCTCGGGCAGCAGGTTCATGAAGGCGGTGGCCAGCAATGCGCCTGCGGCCAAAGACAGCAGGTGCTGGGTGTAGCGCGCCAGCACGCCGTAGGTCAGCAGCCCGGCCAGCCAGACGCTGCCTACCCCTGCCGTGAGGGTTCCAAGGAGGATCGCCAGAAGATTCATGTACTATATTTTTAATAGCTGCTTACGCCCTATTGACAAGGACTACAGGCATATTTTCATCATAAAAAGCGAATTACCAGCCGCTGGAACGCAAAAACCGCCCGAAGGCGGTGTGGCGGCTTCGCAGAGCGCAACTGTATCAGGCTACGCCGTTGGCTTTGAACCAGGCCAGCGCGCGCTTGAAGCCGTCTTCCGCCGCCTCTTTGCGGAAGCTGGGGCGGTAGTCGGCATGAAAGGCGTGGGGCGCGCCCTCGTAGACCATGAATTCGGATTTTTGCGCTGCGGGGCTGCCGCTTTTGAGCGCGTCTTTCATCCGCTCGATGGTGTCGAGGGGTATGCCCTGGTCAGCGCTGCCGTACAGGCCCAGCACCGGTGCATTGATTCGGCTGGTCAGGTTGATCGGGTTGGTGGGCATCAGTGGCGTAGGCGTGCCTGCCAGGCGGCCATACCAGGCCACCGCCGCTTTCACACTCTTGCTGTGCGCGGCAAACAGCCAGGTGATGCGGCCCCCCCAGCAAAAGCCGGTGATGGCCACCTTGTTCGGGTCGCCGCCGTTGGCTCCGGCCCATTTGACCATGCCGTCCAGGTCAGCCATCACCTGGGCATCGGGTACTTTGTTGACCAGGTCGCTCACCAGTTCGGGCACCGAGTTGTATTTGGTCGGGTCACCCTGGCGGGCGTACAGCTCGGGGGCAATGGCCAGATAGCCCATTTTGGCAAAACGGCGGGCGGTGTCGGCAATGTACTCGTGTACGCCAAAGATCTCCTGGACCACCAGCACCACGGGCAGATTGGTTTTGCCTGCGGGCCGCGCGATATAGGCGGGCACCTGAAAGCCGTCCACATTGACCACTACCTCGCCTACCGACAGGCCGTCGGATGGGGTTTTGATCGCCGTTTGCGCGATCGCCTCGCCCACACTGGCGGCGTAACCCACACCCAGCGCGGCCTTCAGCGCGGTGCGGCGGCTGGCGGTATGGCGGCCGTCCTGGCTGTCGAGTAATGACTGGGTATCGGCCAGTTGGTTGGCAGGGCTGAGTTGGTGCATGATATGTCTCCTAGAGTTGGGGGGAGTAGTTTAGACTTGCGGTATCCCCTATGGCATAGTTTAGGTTGCAAATAGATGCCAGAAGCCTTGATTTATTACCAGGAACAGGCATTGTGATTGCTCCACAGCACACAAGTTCCCATGTTTACCCTTATTTGAAAGATCCCACCATGCCCACCATCCGCGTTGAACTCATGGAAGGCCGCAGCCCCGAGCAAAAGACCGCGCTGGTCAAGGCACTGACCCAAGCCGTCGTCGACACCTTGGGCAGCAAGAGCGAGTCGGTCGATATATTGCTGTTTGACATCCCGCGCCAGAACTGGGCCACGGGCGGCGTGCAATGGTCAGAGAAAAAATAGCATGAATTTATCTGATGACTTGAGCGCAGGCCGGGGCAAGCCCCTGCTGGAGCCCGGCGCGGCCGCCACCAAGGGCAAGCGCGGCATGAAAAAGGGCTACTACGTGCGCGGCGTGTTTGTGGCCGAGGGCAGCGAGATGGACCTGGAGCTCAAAGCTGAGTTTGCCAGCAGCCGCTCGGTGGCCAAAGAGGAAAGCACCGAGCTGCAAAAACTCGGCGAGCAACTGCTCACCCTGTCCGCCGCCGCGATTGCCAAACTCGACCTGCCCGAAAAACTGGTGGATGCCGTGGCCGAGGCCAAGCGCATCACCAACTTTGAGGGCAAGCGCCGCCAGATGCAGTACATCGGCAAACTCATGCGCAAGGTCGAGCCCGAGCCGATCCGCACCGCCGTAGAAGAGGCCAAAAGCGGCAGCGCCAAAGACACCCTGGCCCTGCACCGCGCCGAGCTGTGGCGCGATGATTTGATCGCCAACGACGATGCCCTGCCCCGCTGGATGGCCGAGCACCCCAGCGTTCCCAACGCGCCTGAGGGCAGCAGCTACGACACCCAGCAGCTGCGCGCCCTGATCCGCCAGGCACGCAAAGACCTGCTGGCGGGCAAACCGGGTGAAGCACCGCGCCAGGGGCGTGCCTATCGCGATATTTTTCAGATCGTGCGGGGAGTGCTGCGGGGTGCGAATGAACCTGACGCAACCGACGCAGCCGCTGACACCGACGAGTAGACCGTTCATCCAGTCGCCCTGTCACCTGCAACCTCCATCCACTTATCCTCTGCTTCCATGCAACTTGACCCCCTCAAAATCGGCATCCTCTCCGTCAGTGACCGCGCCAGCACCGGCGTGTACGAAGACAAGGGCCTGCCCGCGCTTAAAGACTGGCTCACCCGCGCCCTGCAAAACCCCATCACCTTTGAAGCCCGCTTAATCCCTGATGAGCAGGCAGGCATCAGCGCCACACTGATTGAGCTGGTCGATGCGGGCTGCTGCCTGGTGCTTACCACCGGCGGTACCGGACCGGCGCTGCGCGACGTGACCCCCGAGGCCACACTGGCGATTGCGCATAAAGTCATGCCCGGTTTTGGCGAGCAGATGCGCCAGATCAGCCTCAAGTTCGTCCCCACAGCCATACTGTCGCGCCAATGCGCCGTGGTTCGTGAACAATGTCTCGTTATCAACTTACCCGGTCAACCAAAGTCAATACAAGAAACGTTACAAGGCGTACAGTCTGGTGAAAACGCGATTCCGGGGATTTTTGCTGCTGTGCCGTATTGCATTGATTTGATCGGTGGGCCTTACATGCAGACGCACGATGCCGTCTGCAAGGCTTTCAGGCCCAAGTCTGCCGTACGACCAGCCGCTGTATAGCGCATGAACCCTCTGGCTACGGCCAGTCCCATAAGAATGAGGTGACTTGGATGAAAAAACTGCCGATAGTCCTTGTCAACAGGACGCAGGCTGCTACTATGTTAATAGCAGTTAGCTTTGCCTCATCGGCCGCATGGGCCGCCATGACCGAGCCGTACGCGCGCTATACCGTCAAAGCCACCGACACCGTACCGGCCCTCTCCAGCAGCCTGCTGAACGACCCCAGGCAATGGAGCGAGTTGGCCCGCCTGAACGGCATGCAAAGCGCCAATGCGCTGCAAGCCGGTCAGGTCATCGAGATTCCCAAAAGTCTGCTTAAACTCAGCTCCCAGCCCCGCGTAGCCGTGCCAGGCCGACTGGTCAGCACCGCAGGCGATGTAAAAATTGGCGGGCAACTTGTGCAAGCTGGCGTTGCAGTACCCGAGGGTGCCCGCATCGAAACCGGCTCCAACGGCACGGCCATTGTCGAGCTGGGCGATGGCTCGCGCTTGCAGCTCATGCCCAGGACTTTGGCCGAGGTCACCACCCAGCACGGCTACGCCCTGCGCGACCCGGCCAGCAGTGCCTCCACCACCTGGTTTTCGGGGGCTATCCGTCTGGTATCGGGCGTGCTGGATACCCTGGCCAACAAGCAGGCCAGCCGCGCCAGCCCTTTAAGCATCACCACCCCCACCTCGGTGGTGGGTGTGCGCGGCACCCACTTTCGCGTAGCCTACGAAGACCCGGCCAGCGGTTCGGCCCGAAGTGAAGTACTTGAAGGTCGCGTACAGACCGATAACCCAGCCCAAAACACCGGTGTGAGCCTGGGCACGGGTTACGGCGCGGTGGTCAAACCGCATGAGCGCGAAATCAAGGCGGTAGCGCTGCTGCCTGCCATGTCCCCCACACAACTGCCCACTGAGGTGCTGCGCATCGTCGGTGCCAACCAGGAGGCCGAGCAAGCCGCCTGGTTGGTTGGCTCCGTGCCCGGCGCGCAGGGCTACCATGCGCAATTTGCGGCAGATGAGCAATTCAACGCCATCATTGGCGACTTCAAGACTGCCTCCAACGCGGTCGACGTAAGGTCACTGGCCAATGGCAGCTACTTTGCCCGGCTGCGCGGCTTCGATGCCGCTGGCATCGAGGGCTACGATGCCTTGCAACGGGTAGATGTCAAAACCGCCGCACCACAAAGCGCTGCCCTATGGGCACGCGACATTGCCGTGGGTGCCTATGCCGAATACATACGCAATGGCGTGCTGCTGCGCGTCAACAGCACGAGCGCAGACACACCCACCCACCTGATCGTACAGGTCGCCCGCGATGCCGCCTTTACCCAGGGTCTGTACACCCTCGCCGTGGCCGCCAACGTTTCTGCGCTGCTGCGCAATGTACCCACCGGGCAACGCAGCTATGTACGCTTTGCAGGCACCAGCCCGCTGGGTTTGACCGCCAGCAGCCCGGTATACAGCCTGGACGTGCCAGCCAACTGGGGCAGCACGGTGATGGGCTTTGCACAAGCACTTCAACCCCTGCGTTAAAACCGTGATGTATCAATGAAAAAACCACCTTTCACCTTTCCCAAGACTACCCACGCAGCGATTATTTTTCTCGCATGGGGCATGGCATCATCCACCGCACTGGCGGCCATGACCGAGCCCTATGTGAGTTACACCGTCAAACCCGGCGATACCCTGGTGGGCCTGGGCCGTACCTTGCTGAACCAGCCCAAGCGCTGGCCCGAGGTGGTCAAGCTCAACGGCATCAAAAACGCCAACAAACTCAGCTTGGGTCAACAGATCAACGTGCCGCGCAGCCTGCTCAATCTGGGCTCGCAGCCCAAAGTGGCCGTGCCGGGCACCATCATCAGTGTGCAGGGCGATGTGAAGATCGGTGGTCAAAGCGTGCAGGTGGGTGCTGCCGTGCCCGAGGGCGCACGCCTGGAAACCGGAGCCAACAGCTCGGCCATCGTGCAGTTGGGCGACGGCTCGCGCGTGCAAATGATGCCCAAGACGCTGGCCGAGGTGACCACCCAGCACGGTTATGCGTTTCGTGACCCATCCAGCAGTGTGTCTACCACCTGGTTCTCCGGAGCTATCCGTTTGGTCTCGGGCGTGATGGACACGCTGGCTAACAAGCAAGCCAGCCGACTGAGCCCCCTCACGGTCAGCACCCCCACCTCGGTGATCGGCGTGCGCGGCACGCAGTTTCGCGTGGCGTTTGAAGACGCGGCTACCGGCATCTCACGCACCGAAGTGCTCGAAGGCAAAGTGCAGGCCGACAACACAGCGCAGAAAGTCAACGCCAATGTGAGTGGTGGTTTTGGTGCGGCTATCAACCCCAAAGAGCGCGAGATCAAAGTCGTCGCCCTGCTGCCCGCTATCCCTGAGGCGCAGCTGCCCAGCGAAGTCGTGCGCGCCAATCCGCTCAACCCCGGCCCTGACCGCACGGAGTGGACGGTGGGCAGTCTGCCCGGTGCCGTGGGCTACCGCGCCCAGATTGCCAATGATGAGAAGTTTGCGCAGATCTACAGCGACATCAAGTCGCCCACGCCCTCCATCGATTTGAGCCAAATCCCCAATGGCAAGTACTACGCCCGCGTGCGCGGTGTCGACCCCTCCGGCATTGAAGGCTTTGACGCGTCCAAGCAGATTGAAATCAAAACTGCGGCCTATATTCCTCCACCGCCGCCCCCGCCTCCTCCACCCGTGGTGCTGATCTGGCCGGGTGAGATCTCGGTCGGCGCGGTGGCTGACTACACGCCTGGCGGCATGCTGCTCAAGGTCAACACCAGCAGCGTGGATGCCCCCAGCCAGCTCACGATGCAAATGGCGCGCGATGCCAGCTTCAGCCAGATCGTACAAACCACCTTGCTGGGAAAAGATGGCAAAGTCGTTTTGGCTAACCTGGTCGCAGGCCAGCGCAGCTATGTGCGCTTTAGCGCTACCAATGCCCAAGGCCAGCCCACCAGCAGCCCGGCGTTTACGCTGGACGTGCCCGACAACTGGGGCAGTACCGTCACCAGCATGGTGCAGGCACTGCAAATCCTGCGTTAGGCGGGGCAGCTTAGAGCGCTGCACAAGGGCAGCACAGGGGCTGCACTGCGCCCCTGTTGCACCTACTTGCCCAGCAGGTCGGTCAGCTTCTTGCCCTCAAAGCGCTCATGCAGCGTGGCGTTCTCGGGCACGCAATCGGCTGGCGTTTGCCCGGTCGATAGTTTTTCAATCGCCCGCCACAAGAGGGCAATCTGCGCCTCCTGGCTTGACGCGTTGTCAATCAAGCCGCGCATGGCCTGGCTGAGCGGGTCGTCTTCATCGGTAATGCCGTAGGCCGAAAACTTCTTCTCGTGCGTGGTCACATCCGCACTGTGCCCGTCTTTGGACGGGATGATGCGCGCCGGGATGCCCACCGCCGTGGCCCCTGCGGGCACCGGCTTGATGACCACCGCGTTGCTGCCGATCTTGGCCCCATCACCCACCACAAAACCGCCCAGCACCTTGGCCCCGGCGCTCACCACCACATCCTTGCCCAGCGTGGGGTGGCGCTTGCTGCCCTTGTAGAGTGAGGTGCCACCCAAGGTCACGCCCTGGTAGATGGTGCAGCCGTCGCCTATCTCGGCGGTCTCGCCCACCACCACGCCCATGGCGTGGTCAAAGAACACGCCCTCGCCAATGATGGCACCGGGGTGGATTTCTATCCCCGTCAGGCCACGCGCAATATGCGAGATAAAGCGCCCCAACCATTTAAAACCATGCGTCCAGCACCAGTGCGCGCGCCGGTGCAGCACCAGTGCATGCAGGCCGGGGTAACAGGTCAGCACCTCCCAGGTACTGCGGGCAGCCGGGTCGCGGTCAAGAATGCATTGGATGTCGGAGCGAAGGCGGGTAAACATGCGTTGAGTTTAGCGCGTTAGCTGGCATCACCCGCAGGCATGGACTCTGTGGCTAGTGCTGCGGCTTGCGCGCCAGCTGGGGCCTGCGTGTGTGTCAGCAACATGGCTTTGGCCACGCCGCGCAGGATGTGGATTTCTTCCTCGCGTAGCTGGGCACGGTTGAGCAGTGCGTTCAGGCGCGGCATGAGCTTTTTGGGTGCTGCGGGGTCAAGGTAGCCCACATGCACCAAGGCCTCCTCTAAATGGCTGAGCAGGCCGCTGACGGCCCGCGCATCAGCCAACGCGGCGGGTTGCACCGCCTGTTGCACTGCAAAGCCGCCCAAGGCTTGGCGCCACTCATACGCGATCAGTTGCACGGCACTGGCCAGGTTGAGCGAACCGAACTGTGGGTTGGTGGGGATGCTGAGGGCCGCGTGGCAGCGGTACACGTCTTCGTTACGCATGCCAAAGCGCTCAGAACCGAACAGGAAGGCCATGCGCGGGGCGGCTGTTTTATCTAGTAAATCAGGCTCTAGACCATTAAAAATAGGCGTAAGCAGCTTCTCTTTTTGTAGCAACTCAAAGTAGGCACGCACCGCGTAGGTAGGCGGGCCAAAGTCGCGTGGGGTCATGGCGGTGGCGCACAGGTGGTCTACGCCGTCCAGCGCCTCGTCCAGGCTGTCGACGATGCGGGTTTTGTCCAGCACGTCGTTGGCTCCGCTGGCGCGCTGGATGGTCTCTTCGCGGCGCAGCACATTGGCCCAGCGCGGCGCCACCAGCACCATGTCGTCAAAACCCATCACCTTCAGCGCACGCGCGGCTGCGCCGACATTGCCTGCGTGGGAGGTGTTGATGAGAATAAAGCGCGCCATCAGCGGGTCGCTCAGGCCCGACCCGCCAGGCGCTTGAGACCCAGCCACTGCTGCTGCCAAAAACCTCGCCCGTAATCGCGCCCCTGCTCTAACTGGTCGCGTACGCCCGTGGCATCGAAACGTTTTTCGTAGTTTGCGGTGCCAAAGAGCGAATCCCACCAAGGCAAAAGTATTCCAAAGTTATGCCCACCGAGCACGGTAGCCCCCACGCTGGCCACTGCGTGTGCTGCGCTGCCCCCCTTGGGGGCCCTCGCGCCTAAGGGTGGCCTGTCGGCGCTCGTTGCGTCTCTAGCTGGGATAGTCTCGTGCCCAATGCCAATTGCATGGTGCAGACGGTGAAAGCGCGGGCTGACCCACAACCGCTCGCCTACCGCGCCAAACCATAGCTTGATACTGGCGTGCTGAAAACTCTCGCTCAGTTGGGTACAGGCGACGATGGCGACAAACTGGCCGGGGGCTATGCCGATGATTTGCGCGGCGATCACCAGCAGGCTGTCGACCAGCAAGTCGTCCAGCAGGTGGTTGCGGTTGTCGCTCCACATCGTCATCTGGCGCTGGGCATGGTGCAGGCTGTGCAGCTTCCACCACCACTCAAAATGGTGCTGGCCCCGGTGAATCCAGTAGCCAATGAAATCCAGCACCACCAGGTAGACCGCCAGGCCCAGCAAGGGGTAGCCGGCCAAGCCCAGGAATTGGTCGAGATGAAAGCCGCCAATGCCCTGTTGGCGCAGTGTGCCAAACACGGCATCAAACAGCGGTGTGACGGTAAAAAACAGCGCGACCCGAAACAGCCCCAGACGGTGAATCAGGGTGTAGAGCATATCGGTGCGCACCGTGGCTTTGTCGGTGACGGCCTCCACGGGCATGGCGCGCTGCCAGGGGCCTATCACGCACAGCAGCACCGCGATTTGCAGCAGGCCCACCAGCAGCCAACCGGTGGCCTCAAAACCGTCTTCCAGTACCGCGCCCATACCGAGGTTAAACATCAACGGTTGCACCGCCGACTCGTACAGCCACTGCTGCGCACGGTCAAAGGTGTTGATCAAGGCATTCAGCATGGTGGCCCGCCCTGCCTAGCTGCCGTGCGCGGCCAACCACGCCTTGTAGTCGGGGTGGTGGCGCAGGGTGGTAAAGCAATAGCCCTGGTCTTTCAGCCCGGTAATCAAAGGCTCCAGCGCGGCAGTTGCCCAGGGGTCTTTGCGCGACCAGATGCCCAGATGGGCCATCAAAATATCGCCACTCTTGATGTCCTTGAGGGCTTTTTTCAGCAGCAAATCGTTCGGGTAGCGCTCGCTGGGCAGTTCGTCGCCCAAAAAGCCTGCGGCCGCCCAGCCCACATGCTTGTAGCCACAGGCCTCGGCCATGGCCAGCTGCTTGGGTGAGGTTTTGCCACCGGGGGCGCGCCAAATGGGCAGGGCTTTTTTGCCGGTGAATTCTTCGATGCGCTCGCGCGCCTGGGTAATCTGCGCGCAGTATTTTTTGGGCTCCCAGGTAAAGCTGCGCCCGGCCAGCGCCCCGGCGCTGGGCTGCACCACAAAGGCGGGCGCGATGCCCTTGGCATCGCCCTTCCAGTAGACATGGTCCCAGGTGTGGGAGGCAAAGTCGTGGCCCTCTTTGCCGCGCTGCGCCCAGAACTTCTCGCCCCACTCAAAGCTCAGGCTGGTCTTGTCGTCTTTGGTGCGCTCGTTGGCGACAAAAAAGGTCACCTTGACCTGGTGTTTATTGAGCACCTGGGCGATGTAAGGCGCGGTCTCCATGTGGCCGGTGTCGAAGGTGAGGTACAAAGGTTTGTCGCAGGCAGGCGGTGGGGCGACCGGTGCGGCCGCGCTGGCGGCGACGGGCTCTGCGCCTGCCTTCTTAGGCAATAATTGGGCCGTAGTCCATGTCGGCAGGACGTAAGCAGCTATTAAAACAGTAGCGTACTGCAAGCCCTTGCGCAACACGGCTCCAGCACGCAGGTGGCAGTGGGCAGGTTTACTGCCGTGCGGCGTGGTCAAGCGTCCAGACTCCATGGGGTGATCTTCCTACATTGACTTGTTGCACGATCTTGCGCGTGGTGGTGTCGATGACAGTGAGCTTTTTGGCCCAGCGTGCGGTCACCAAGAGTAATTTTCCGTCAAGCGACACATCCATGCAATCGGGCCCGCCCGGCACGGCGTATTTGTCCACCACCTCCAGGCTGTGCAGGTCGATCTTGCTGATGGTGTTGGCCACGCGGTTGCTCACGTACACATGGCGTTTGTCACCCGCCGAGCGAAAGGCGTGCGCGCCCGCGCCGGTCTTGATGGTTTTGAGCACCTTGGGCGCGGCACCCGTCACGTCAAACACCTGCACGCTGTCGCTGCCGGTCAGCCCCACCAGCAGGTGGCGGTCATCGGGCGTGCCAAAAATATCGGCCGGCATGGCACCCGTAGCCACGCGCCAGCGCAGGGTCTGCGACGCCAGGTCGATGGCGATCAGCTCGTCACTGTCTTGCATGGTGCTGTAGACGGTGCTGGATTTGCTGTCTATCCACAAATGGCTGGGTGTTTTGCTGGTGATGATGCGCTTGGCCAAGGTCAGGTTAGTGCCATCCCAGCGGTAAATGTCCACATGGTTCAGGCGGTTGGCTGCCGTCACAAACCACTTCATGTCGGGCGAAAAGCGCAGGTGGTAAGGGTCCAGGATGCCGCGCACAGTGCGCTGCACCTGGGCGGTTTTGGGGTCTAAAAACATCAAGCCATCCGCTCCCGCGTTGGCCACGATGAGGGATTTTTCGTCGGGTGTGAGGTACAGGTGGTGCGGCTGTTTGCCCGTAGGAATGCGCTGCGTCTCTGCCCAAGTGGCAGGGTTGATTACACTGATGCTGGCATCGAGCGAATTAAGGACAAAAACGGGGTGGTTTTGTGCCGCTGCGGCCAGTGAGCAAAACAGGGCTAGCCAGCCAAAAACAATACGTCGAATCAAAATCTCGTCCCAACAAAATGGTGCGGTGCACACAACCTCCTAGTGTACCCGCTGCACCCCATAGTAGACGGCACAATAGGCCATTACCATTCCAGGCGTCTATGGCCCACATCACCGTCCAAGGTATCTCGCTCGAAGTGCAGCACATTGCAGGTGCATCTGCCCTCGCGCCCATGGTGTTTTTGCACGAAGGCCTGGGATCGGTGGCGATGTGGAAGGACTTTCCGGGCAAGGTGTGCACCGCCACCGGACGGGCGGGACTGGTGTACTCCCGCCGGGGCTATGGCCAATCTGATCCCGTCCCCGAGGTGCGCAGCCCCGCCCACAGGCGGCAAGGCCAGCGCGCCGGGCGCTTGTTACCCGACTATATGCACCACGAGGCCTGGGAGGTGCTGCCCGCCCTGCTGGCGGCCTGCGGCATCGAGCGCCCCGTGCTGCTGGGCCACTCCGACGGGGCCAGCATTGCCCTGCTCTACGCCAGCCGCTACCCCACCACCGCCTGCATCGCCATGGCTCCGCATTTATTTGTAGAAGACATCAGCCTGCAAAGCATTGAGGCGGCACGCCTGGCTTTTGAGACGACCGACCTGCGCAGCAAGCTGGCGCGCTTTCATGCCGATGTGGACTGCGCCTTTTGGCAGTGGAACGATGTATGGCTGAGCGAGGCGTTTGCGAGCTTTAACATCGTGGCCGATTGCGCGCGCATCACCTGCCCGCTGCTGGCCATCCAGGGCGCGGACGATGCCTATGGCACGATGGCGCAGATAGCGGCTCTGGCAACCGATATTACCCATGAAAGTAGTGCGATGTCCTTGTCGCCTGGACATAAGCAGCTATTAAAATTAGAGCATTGCGGGCATGCACCGCACAAAGACCAAGGTGCAAAAGTCAGTACGGCGATTACGCAATTTTTAGCTTGCTTCAACTGAAAACCTATGCGATCGCTTGGACTTTGAGCGCCAACACCGCTTCAAACCCCTGCGAATGTCCCGGGAGCGGAGAATACAATTTGAGCTCGCCCCCTTGTTTTTCAACAATCGTTCTCGCAATGGACAAGCCCAGGCCATAGCCTGCTTGATTTGAAGACAGACGAACATGGCGCTCACGCAGGCGTTGCGTGTTTTGCGGGCTTACCCCTGAGCCTTCATCCCGCACACTTAAGTTTGCGGGATAGGTTAGCCGCACCCATACATCAGACTGCGGAGCATATTTCAGGCTGTTTTCAACCAAGTTACGCAGAGCGATAGCCAAACTGTCAAAGTCACCCAGAGCCGTCAAGGCCTGGCCTGCGGGCAAACTGAGCTTGATTCTTCCACTCGCTTTGGCAGACTGAGAAAGCTCATCTACCACCTCGCTGGCCATCTTGCCCAGATCAACTGTAGACTGGGTAAGGGTAGCGCTAGCTTCTGCGCGTGAGAGTTGTAGTAATTTTTCGGCCCGGTTGGTCAGTCTATCCAAGCTTGCATTTGCATTATTAATCGCTTTAAGCGCAGCCTCTGACATGGGATAGGACTGTGCCGTACTCAGCGAAAGTTTGGCCGCCGCCAAGGGTGTGCGCAGCTCATGGGCTGCGTTGGCTGCCAGTGCCCGCTCGGTTTTCAAGGCTTCGTCCAAACGCACGAGAAGGTGGTTGGTGCTCTCCGAAATTGCCCCCAACTCTTTTGATAGCCCGTTCACCACGATAGGCGATAAATCCGTTCCGCCTCGGGTCGATATTTCACTGGCCATACGCCCTACAGATTGCAGCTCCAGGGAGGTAATTTTCCGCACCGCCAGCAGTATCAGTGGCAGCACTGTCAACAAAATCACCAACAACCAGACCATGGTTTGACGAAACCCCTCGTACCTGTTGGTATGGGTGTCTGCCACCACAATATAAAAATCACGCGATGCATGGCGCAAGGTGTACATCCTCCACTGCAGACCCTCCGTAAAGCCTTGCTTGAGATCAGAAACCAACCGCGTGTTGGGCGCAGCTGCCGAGCGGAAAATGATATTACCTGCACTGTCCATCACCTGGTATACCAAGTACACATTCTCCACCCTGATGCTCTGGCTATCGGGTACTTCCATTGCAGCCACCGGACCGGATGGTGCCATGGATCCAACTTCGTCCACCTCATGTACGGCAATGTCCAACAAGAGCCGCGCACTTTCCACCAGCGATTCATCAAATCGATCAGAGATTTCATGGTGCACATACCACGCAGCGCCCATCGAAGTGACCAACCAGATGCCACCGACCCACAGCGACAGTGTTCGGCTCAGATGCGTAATCAGGCTGTGCTGTTCAGCCCGCATCAGCGCTTCCGGTCAAACGATAGCCCTGCCCTCGCAGGGTTTGAATGCTGTCATTGCCCAGTTTGACACGCAGACGCCTGACAAAAACCTCCAGCGTATTACTGGCAATTTCGTCATTAAATTCGTACACGGCATTGACCAGTGACTCCCTGGTGTGTGCGCGGTCTGAACGGCTCGCTAAAACCCGAAGCAATGCCCACTCTTTGGTCGTCAGCTCCACGGCTTGGCCATCCACGCTGACCATGTCTCGGGCCAGATCAATCCGTAGAGATCCCACGTTAACGATAGCGCTGGTCAAGCCGCTACGCCTGCGCTCCACGGCGCGCAGGCGGGCCAGCAGCTCGCTGGGATCAAACGGCTTGACTAAATAGTCATCAGCGCCTTCATCCAAGCCACGAATGCGGTCAGTGATCTGATCACGCGCGGTGAGCATCATGACAGAGGCTTGGCTTGCATGGCTGCGTGCATAGGCCAACAAATTAACCCCCTCACCATCTGGCAGCCGCCAATCAATCAAGACTGCTCCCCAGCCAGCCACCGGCAACATGCTACGCGCCGTGGCAATGTCGCAGGCATGCTCCACCACAAAGCCTTTCGCACGCAAAAATTCGCAAATCGCCTTGGCAAATTCAATGTCGTCTTCTACCAACAAAATTCTCATGGAAGTATTTCTTACTGAGTCGCGCGCATCACTGACAAAAATGGACTAAAGAATGATGTCGCTTGCAACAAATGTGTGGTGCCCAAGCAATGCCACCTGAAAATCAGCCGCAAGGTTGGCATTCACATTGGCCTCAACCACAGTGTACTCTTGCACTCCCACGGTTTCATAGTGGTAGCGCAGCTGTCCCGCAGCAGAAAAGGTAACTCCCAAAACCAGGGCTGTAAACGCCTGGTTGCCTGCCGTGCCAGTATTAGCATCTATAAAAGAGAAATCCAGACGGTCTGATCCACTGACGAAATCAGTAACGATGTCGCGGGTCGTTGCGCTAGTGCCAGATTCGTTGATATTGGTGTAGAGAAAACTGTCAAATCCCAGTCCACCCGTCAGCACATCGGCGCCTTGTCCACCAGCCAGGACATCGTTGCCCGCGCCGCCGCTGAGTTGGTTGACCGAATTGTCCCCAGCAATGGTATCGTTGCCCGAACCGGCAATGAAGTTCTCAATACCCCGAATTCGGTCGGTGTTATTACCGCTGCCACTGCCACTTACTGTGGCCTGAGCGCCACCAACTAGACCGACGATCAAATCGACTGTAAAAGCAGAGTAATTGATGGTGTCGTTACCAAACGAGCCGCCATCGACGACGTCGCGTGCATTGTCTACGGTCATGATAAAGGTATCGTTGCCCAAACCACCAAAACCTAAAACCGACACGCCACCACTCAAGATGTTGCTGCCTGCGCCATCGGTCATGGTGTCGTCACCCACACCGCCCGTCACGTTCTCGATGCTGATGAGCATGTCGCTTCCCGTTGCGCTGCTACTGGCTACCCCCGCGGTAAGGTTTACCGTGGCTGCTTCGGTTTGCAGTGCAAGGCTGTAGGTATCCACACCTGCTCCGCCGTCGATGGTGTCATTGCCCGTCGATGCGTTAAGGGTGTCATCACCTGACAGGCCTAGCTGGATGTCATTCCCAGTTGTGCCGGCAAGGGTATTGTTATTGTTATTTCCAATCATGGCCGTCTCGGGAGAAACCACGGTGGTCGTACCAAAGGGGTCGGTGTAGCTGGACACGACGCGCACCGTCGTATTGCTCAGGTTATTGGCCGTAGTGGCCGAAGTGGCTCCGGCAATATTGGTCCAGGTTGCGCCGTTGTTATTGGTCTGCTGCCACTGGTAGGTAGTAGTTAGCAACGGTACGTCTGGATCAGCCAAAGTATTGGTAGCAGTTAAGCTGACCGCGTTGGCATTATTGCTGGGGCGTGGCGAATATGTGCTGATGTTGACAGAGCCGGTGCCCGCTTCGTTGACGTTTTGCACGGTGATGACTAGCGCCTGGCTGTCGATGGCAAGGCCGTCGCTTACCTGCACCACCACGTCATACACGTTATTCGCGCCTACGTCCGTAGGGACCTCAAAGTTGGGTGCGTTGCTAAAACTGAGCACCCCTGTGGCCGCATTGATCGTGAATGCCGCAGCGTCTGCGCCACCACTGATCGAGTACGTTAGCATTTGCGGATTGAGCGGGTCACTAACTGTGTTGTTGGGGTCAACGGCTGTTACCGTAGTTACCGCGCTGATGTTTTCTGAAGTCAGGATGGCTGCGGTAGCGCCGCCACCATTGGACGTAATGACGGGGAGCAAATTGGGTAGCTGCGCTTCACTCAAGGTGCCATCTGCAAATTTAAAGTTCTCTACGCCCACCACCACATCGGTACCATCGCGTCCTGCTACGTTATCTGCAATGCGGAAGGCTGTGATAGAGCCTTGATTGGCCGTAATGTAGACAATTTTTTCAACCGTGTAATCCAGGCGGTTGCCTCTAAATACGGCTGTGTCTGAACCGACAATACCGCCATCTCCGGTAGTGCCCCCGCCAGTCAGCGTTCTCAAGGTGCTGCCACCAAGCTCTAGATTGCTGAACATTTCTGATCGGAGCATTTCGGTGAAGTGCTTGTCAAAGCCAGGCCCTACTAAATCAAGCAAACCATTGTGACCGCCACCCGCTGTTCCTATAAGGCCGACGGCCCGGTGGGTCGCCTCATCAAACGTATTGGCATAACCACCACTGTACGTGCCAATCAAACTGTCCAGGCGAATGCCGTCGCCAATGATCACGTCGTTGCCCGCTCCACCCGTCAGGCTGTCATTGCCGCTTCCGCCAATCAGCCAGTTGGCATTGGCATCGCCCAGAGCTGTGTCGTTGTTGCGGGTACCGATCAATCCCTCGATACCTACCCAGGCCGGGAAGGGGATGCTGCCGTCGATAGCCACCAGGGGGTTTTGTTGGGTCGAGAAATCTGCGTTCACGCCTCCTGCGGTTGCAGCCACGTAGTCGCTGAAGTCAATTATGTCAAAGCCCGTACCTTTGCCGTCGTTGCCAGCGTCTGATACACCGTCGCCGCCCAGTACCTCGTCTGGCCCGCCGCCCAGGGCGGAAGATGGATTGCCGGGGCGCAAAATATCGTCGCCGTCGCCACCGGCCACGATATCCTGGTTGTTATTACCGACGATCAAGTCGTCGCCGCCGTCGCCCCACAATATGTCGCCGTCGCTCTCACCGTCGATGTAGTCGTTGCCGTCGCCACCATGGGTAAACGCATCGGTGTCGCCACCGCCGAAGATGACGTCATCACCCCGGCCGCCCGACAGCTTGTCGATGCCCACACCGCCGTAGATGATGTCGTTGCCATCGCTACCGATGATCTGGTCTACACCTGCAGCGGCCGAACCACTGGTTTCGCCATACAAGATGTCGTCACCAGCGCCCCCATCGATCAGGTCGCCGCTGTCGCCGCCATGGATTTCGTCTGCGCCGTCGCCGCCGTAGAGGCGGTCAATGCCCGCGCCGCCATAGATGATGTCATTGCCGCCCTCGCCATAAGCAGTGTCGTCGCCGCCCATCATGTAGAGCAGGTCCTTGTTGTCTGTGCCCACCAGCACTTCGTTGGAGTTTGCACCCGTGGTCGGTGCGCCGTCCAGGCCCACACCTTCGCCCACGTTGGGCAGGTTGAGGTTTTCTGCGCGGATATCGCGGATGTATTGCACACCGCCAATGGTCACAACGCTACCATTGCTGGAGGTGTTGGTGCCGCTGGTCGAATAGACACCAATCGCTGAGGCAGATGCGCCCACGCGATCCTCCAAAATCTGGCCGTACTTATGGTCGTCTTTAAAGTTACCGGTGTCGGTGGTGTTGGCGGTATCTACTTTCGCAGACAGATCAATATACTGGTCTGCGTAGGCAAAGATGCTGCCGTTCAAGTGTTCCAGCCCTGTGTTGCGCTCGACAATATCTTTCAGCTGGGCGTTGCCGATTTCGTCGCCCAGATTCATGTTGTTCAGGCGGTACAGGTAGTAGAAGCGGTCACCGTCCATCAGACGGTTGATCTGATCTACGAAAACCAGGTTAAAGGTCTCGCCCAGCAGGCCGCCCATCACGTGCACCTCGGCCAGGCCGCCAATCCAGGTATCGATGTGGTTATAGCCGTCTGCGCCTGCAACAGAAAGGTCGCCGTTCAGGAAGGCGATGGCTTGATCAACGCTGTAGCCCATGGCTGCGGTGTCGCCCTCGGCAATCGAGCCGTCTTCCAGCCCAATAATGGCCGCCGCTGCGGCGACATTGCCGTCAAACGAATAGGCGGCAATAAAGTTAACCAATGACTCAGGGTGCACCATGTTGGCACCAAAGTCGGACCAGCTGGTGTAGCGGGTCAGGCCCACGGCTTCGCGGAAGTCATTGAGTGTGGGCAGGCCAATATCGCGGCCACGGGCAATATTGATGGCGGCCAGGTCGAGCGGTTGGCCCAGCAAGCCCTGGTTCATGGCAGGGGTTAGCAGCTCGTCCACCTCGTTCATCTGCTGGTGCGTCAGGCCCAGCGCGATGGATGCGGCGCCTTTGTCGGCAAACATGGCGGGGTTGAGAAAGGCCTGCTCCAGTGCGACGCTCATCACTTTGTTGGTGATGCTGCCAGCCGGGTCCAGATAGTCAATGGTTTCGCGCATGGTCGAGTGGCCAAAGCGGAACACGCCTTGGGCATACTCCATGGACACGGTGGCATTGGTGCCACTGTTGTAGCCCACAAATTCCGGGATATCGGGTGTGATGGTGCGGGCATACTGGTCTACCGCAGCATGCTGGTATTCCATCTCTACAGTGAGTTTGGCGGCATCGAAAAGCTTGGCTTCGTCCCATGCAATAGCACCACCGACTCCGTAGGAGTAGTTGCCAGCGGCATCTTGCGTGCTGGTGACTACCTGCCAGTCGTGGGCAATGCTGTGGCTGTTGTCGCCCAGGGCCACGGCGCGTGCATCCTGCTCGATGATGGCATCCTGGAGGTTGCGCACCTGGTAGTTGTGCTCTTCATGAAATACATGGTGGATCGTGGTGAGGCCCACGTTTTCGTTCACGCGGCCGTCGCCGGCAATATAGTGGTCACCCACCGATGCCATGAGGATGGTTTCGACGGCAGCGTGTACAGCGGGATTGGTCGTTGTAATGGCCATTGTGCCCATATTGATCCAGGCAATCAGCGCGGCGCGGTCTGTGAGCAGGGTGCCGATGGGTAGGCTGGGCGAACCCGGCGGGCCCATGGACATCGGGCTGCCCAAAGTCAAGGTCAGCATGCCGTCGACCATTCCGAAGGAGTCACCTGGGCGCACTGCGTTGGCAGACAGGTAGGCGATCGCATCAACCACCGCATTGTCCTGGCTGGAGTTGATGCTGGCACCGTTGCTGGCAAAGAGGTGGGCTTCGTCAAACTTGGGGTTGGAGTCGAGCAAAAGCGCTTGACCCGAGGTGCCACGGAAGTTGCCCATGTCATCCCAGGTCAGATCGGCACGGCCCGTAGCCAGCAAGTGAACCCGCAGTTCATTGAGCGTAGGTAAGGTGGCGGTGGTGGTCTCGCCCCACGCATTGGTCCACTGCGCTGAGGTGGCACCATCCAGCAGATGCGCACCCGCATGGAACGTGGCACCACCGTCGGTAGACACCCACTCGCGCAGCAGGCTGGTAACGTCGGCATGGGAGCCATAGGTTTGGCTTTGGTCAATGTAGGGCGAGGTGTGGTTGATCCACTGCACGTTGCCATTGGCATCAAATACCGGGGCACCTGAGCTGTCCACTACGATGTTGGCACGGGCCACGGTGATCTTGGTGTTGCCTTGGTCCAACGGGCCGTCGGTGCCGGGTGCGCGGTACAGTGGGTCAGAGGTGGCCAGGGGGATGGTGATCTTGGTGCCCTGGCCGCCTTTGTCCAAAAAGTCCAGGCCGTGGTCAAAAAACTGGCCAAAATAAGCCAAAAAGCTGTTCCCAGGGGCCACGCCGGGGTTGATAGCACCGAAAAACTGTTCGCCGTTGGTGGGGTCTTGTGGGTCGAACTGGGCACCGCCCATGCCGGTGATACCCAGGGTTTGCATGATGGCAGCTCCCTCGATCAGGCCTGCGCCGCCGAGTGACACGCTGTCCACCAGGGCTTGGTAAGCCACGGCGGCGGTGCCAGTGGAGGCATACAGTGCGGCATTCCAGTGCACCACCTGGCCGTTGGCATCCTGCAGAGGCGTGGCGCCACCCGTGGTAATCAGGCGGCTGATCATGCGCGGGGTGTAGTCGACCACGTTGCCGGTCGCGGGAGTGTTACCGGGGTGGCTGATGTCCTTGGTGTAGTCAGTGGAGCCTGTGATGCTGGTGAAGTTGTTGGCGTAAAACGCATCCGCGCCACCCACCGCCTTGGGCAGGACGTAGTTGGCAAAGTCGGGGGCCACAGTCTGCAAGAAGGGCTGATCTGCCGAGCCCCAGAATTTGTTCACCAACAACAGATTGTTGTTTTGCCCGGTCACATCGCGCAGGCCCTGGGCCGCAGTAACGGAAGCGTAGGATGTGCCATAGACAGCAATCGCCTCAGCCGCGTTATGAATGCCTGTACCGCCTGTTCCTGTATCAAGAATGCCATCCCATAACCGGGTACGGTTGGTCACATCGTTGGAGTTATAGATTGCTCCCGTGCCATCCCATGCGATGATGGCATTACCTGCCTCATCGAACAATGGCCGAAAGTTGATTTGATCGCGGATGAAATTTAAATCGGTGAGGTTAAAACTAAATGGCTTGAGTTTGTAATTGGTCGACATGCTGTTTCCCTGACTTTTTCAACCAACACACCGTCAATGGTTGGCATTTTCAATAAAAACCGGTGACAGGTACGGCTTACCTCAGCCCACCCATCAACATCCGGCACTTAAGCAATAGTCACAAATTCAGGCTGTAAAAACCTTTAGCGGCTTTTCATTTCTTATTTGTAACAGCTTGTCAGTATGTTGAAGTATTTTTCGCAAAAGAACATGAATGCTGAATGAAGCGAAATTTAGTAGGCAATTGGAAAAATTAGGTACTTAACTCGCAAATAAATGTCTTTTTTTCTTCCTTTTCATTGAAACAAAGAGCTATTTACCTCTATTGCATCAGATGCAAAAATGTAAAAATATTTTTTTGAAAATTAATTCAACATGTAATTTGTGTAAATATTAGAAACCATCTTTAGAAAATGCAATAGCACAATGAGTACCTTGGCCAAGTTAGAAATGCCATTGCATGGCGTTAACTGTTACAAGCGCCACCTATATTTCCAAGTCCCAGGAATTGCATTCCAGTTGACATGTGAATGCAGGTTGCCTTGACAACAATGGGTACTTTCTTTTGAACTCGTTTTGATAATTTATTGCTACATAATAAATAGCATAATAAGTCCCCTTGATAAGGACTACCACCCGTTATCTTTAATATTTTTAAGTTGGCAAAGGCGTAAGATTCTTACGCTGTCAGATCGGCCAACTCTTGCCCCGTCAGCCAGCGCCACTGGCCGGGCGGCAGGTCGCCCAAGGTAATGCTCCCCATGCTGGCGCGGTGCAGGCCCTCGACCCGATTACTCACGGCAGCCAGCATGCGCTTGACCTGGTGGTACTTGCCTTCGGTCAAGGTCAAGTCCAGCGTCAGTTCGCCGGTTTGCACGCAGGCGGCGGCGCGCACGGGCTTGGGCGAGTCGTCCAGCACCACGCCGGCCAGCAGCTTGGCCACCTGTTGGTCGTCCACCGGGTGTTTGCAAGTGACCTGGTACAGCTTGGGCACATGGTGTTTGGGCGAGCTGAGGCGGTGAATGAACTGGCCGTCGTCGGACAGCAGCAGCAGCCCCGTGGTGTCCTGGTCCAGCCGGCCCACGGCCTGTACGCCCTGGATGGCGTTTTTATTCGGGCGCAAGCGCAGCGGGCTGGGCAGCAGGGTATACACGCTGGGCCAGGCACCGGGCTTGTGCGAACACTCGTAACCGGCCGATTTGTGCAGCAGCACATAGGCTTTATCGTGGTAAGGCCAGTCGATGCCCTGCACCTGAAAGCGCAAACCAGTCGCTACCAAATCAGTAGCTGCTTGCGTCCCTGCGACAGGGACTAGCAGCCCATTTGCATCATAAATACGGACTAAACCCTGCTCGACCAATCCGCCGCACATGCGCCGCGTGCCAAAACCCTGGCTGAATAAAATATCGGCTAATTGCATGGGTTTATTTCGCGGGCTCGGTGTGGCTGGGGCTGCCAGGTGTGATCGAGCGGGTGACTTGCACGGCATCGGGCAAAGCGGCAAGCGCGGGTGGATCGCGTACCACGGGAGGAGCTACCTGCGTCGCCGCTTTGGCCGGGGTGGCAGCTATCACTGGCTTGTTGGCACCAGCCGTGGCGGCGATGTTCGGGCTGGCTGCGCCCACGGCCAAGGGTCTGCCCAACAGCATGTTCATCATGTCATCCTGATTGATGGCACGGTTAAAGCCGTCCACCACCAAGTCAAACTGCAGCTTGCCATCGGGCAATAGCTTGGGCGCTGGCATACTGACAGGCCTGCACTGCTTGCCGCAGGCCATGTACAGATCGCGCTGCACCAGGCGGCCGGCAGTGAGCGCCGCTTTGCGCTGGGGTTCGTCCTGGTACAGGGTATTGGTGGTGATGCGTAGCGTCGCCAGCGTGCTGGTGTAACTGGTGGCCATGGTGACGCCGCCGTTCAGCACAGATTTGGCATCGGCATCGTTGACCAGCGGGGCGATCGGCAATGCCGCGCTGGAGGCACCCCCCTTGGGCCGCCCGGCCTTGGTGCCCTTGGGCGCACTGGTGGCGCTGGCGGCAGGCTGGGACGCCTGGGGCGGATCAATCGGAGTTTGCGGCAGGGCAGGCAAACCCAACACATTGGGCTGGGCGAAAGCGCTATGCGCCCACACGCTGGTGATTAACGCAACAATGCAAAAAAATGGTTTCATGGCGGTATTTTCGCTCAAGTCGATATGATGCTGGTCATGAACCTACAACGCCGCTGGTTTCCCGCCCGTTTACTGGCTTTGCTGGCAGGCATGGCCTATGCACCGCAACTGCTGGCCAAAACCACGGTGAGCGTGCCGCTGGCGCGCAATGCCCCGGCAGGGTTGGACCCCACGGGCTATTTGGTCAGCGAAAAACTCGACGGGGTGCGCGCAGTATGGGATGGCAGCAGCCTGCGTTTTCGCAGTGGCCGCGCCATCGCTGCGCCTGCCTGGTTTACCGCCAAGCTGCCCGCAACGGCACTCGACGGCGAGTTGTGGCTGGGGCGTGGCCAGTTTGATGCGCTCTCGGGCATCGTGCGCAAGGTGCAGGCGGTGGATGCCGAGTGGCAACAGGTGAAATACATGCTGTTTGAGTTGCCGCAGGGTACAGGCACGTTTGCGCAACGTGCCGCCCAGTTGCAAACCATCGCGCAATCGGCGGCCTGGCCCGCGCTGCAAGCGGTTGCGCAGTTCAGCGTAGCCAACGCGACGGCCCTGCAGGCCCAGCTCACCACCATCACCCAAGCGGGCGGTGAAGGCCTCATGCTGCATCTGGCCAGTGCTTTGGTGACCCATGGGCGCAGCGACACACTGCTCAAGCTCAAGCCTGTGCAAGATCAGGAGGCCATCATCGTTGCCCACATTGCAGGCAAAGGCAAATACGCAGGCTTGCTGGGTGCACTGGAAGTCAAAAGCCCCAATGGCCAACGCTTCAGGTTGGGCACTGGCCTGACCGACGCGCAACGCCAGCAGCCGCCCGCCATCGGCAGTACCGTCACCTTCACCTACCGCAGCCTCACGCCCAGTGGCAAGCCGCGTTTTGCGAGTTTTTTGCGCGTGCATGAAAGTGAATGATCGCTGCATCATAAAATTCGACTTCACACTACCAGGAGAACGCTGTGTTAAAAATAATTACCCTCATCATCGCTTTACTGGTCGTCGGCGTACTCTTCTACGCCAGCACACGGCCCAACAGCTTCCGCATAGAACGCAGCATCACCATCGCTGCCCCGGCCGACAGAATTTTCCCCTTGGTCAACGACTTTCACCAATGGGAAGCCTGGTCACCTTGGGAGAAGGTTGACCCAGCGCTCAAGCGCACGTACAGCGGCTCTGGCGCAGGCAAAGGCGCGGCGTATGGCTGGGAGGGCAACAAGGAAGTCGGTAGCGGGACCATGGAAATTACCGAGTCCATTCCGCATTCCAGGGTCGTGATTAACCTGCACTTTTTAAAGCCCTTTGAAGCCCGCAATACCGTGGAGTTTGTATTGCAACCCCAGGTTGGCGGCACACTGGTCACGCAGGCCATGTATGGCCCCAGCCCCTTGATGTCCAAGATCATGGGCTTGGTGTTCAGCATGGACAAAATGGTGGGCAGCAAGTACGAAGAAGGCCTGGCCAGTATCAAGGGGCTGGCTGAAAAATAGCCCTGGTTGGATTGCTGTGCACAAACCTGCGGATAAAGTCAGCACCCATTCAAAGACCCACGGGGCAAAAATCTCACGGCGCGCACACCCAGTCCATGCGCGCCATGCCCACACGGGGCGCGCCGAGTTTTTCATCCAGCACGCCAACGCGCAGTGGCTGGCAGCCGTGCACCGTAACGGCTGTGGGGCTGGCCTCTACCTTGCCGATTTGGGCCAACTTGGCGGCTAACTGCGCCGGGTCAACGTCATTACGCGCAGCACCTTCTGGCGCTGCCACGGCAATGGTTTTGCCAAAAGCAGTCACGTAGTAGTAGGTGGGGTCGGAGCAGTTCAGGCTAAAGCGCTGCGCGGGCGGCGCTGCGGGACTGCCCCGGAAATCAATCGCAATGCGAATGCGCTCATCCACAATTTCCACCGTGGGGTCTTGCTTGGGCTGGATCTCCACATTCTCGCCATCGGCTTTCACATCAAACAGCCAGTTGATGCGCCCGATCTGCATCTTCAGCGCAAACACAAAGCGTTGCAGGCGCTGCGGGTCTTGCTGGCCACTGGCATCGCGCAGCAGGGCAATAGCCTGCTGCGACTGCCAGGCATCCAGCAGCAGTTGGCCACGCACCGCCTGCACCCGCCCGGCATGCATTTGCACCTGGGCGCTGCATTCGATGGAGCCGTGAGGATGGGCGTGTGCCAGTTCTGCAAGACAAACCAATCCCACGAGTCCTCCCAGCCACCCCGAGCACCCTGCCCGCGAGCGAGAATGATTATTGCGCTCGCGCATCAGCGGATCGCTACCGGGTTGATGATGGCCTGCACCCCCCCCGTCATGCGCGACGCGCCCAGCACAAACATGAACTCATAGGCTTTGTCTGCCACCAGCGGGCCGGTGTTCATGTTCTCCAGAATATAAATGCCGTTTCTGGCCAGCAATATCTGGTGCACCTCAAACACACCCACGTCTTTTTCAAACGGAATCACCTCCAGCGCCCAGGTGTCTGCACCGATAGCGATCACCTCTTTGGAGGCAAGGTACAGCGCGCCTTCCTTGCCCAGCCCTGGCTCGCCCGACAAAAAGCGTTTATTGTCCTTGCCTTCCAGCGCCTGCCAGCCGGTGTGGAACAGCACCACATCGCCTTTTTTGATGCTGATGCCCTGGCGCTGCGCCTGCTCGTCGATCTCTTTGCGGTTAAACGCCGTGCCCTCCTTGACCATTGGGGTGCCGAAATAAGCTGTCATGTCCAGCACGATGCCGCGCGTCACAAAAGGCGGTACTTTTTCGATGCCGAGTTTTTTCAAACCATTGGCCTGCACAAACTCGGAATTTTTATTGCAGTTGTAGTACACATTGTCAATACCGATATGGCCCAAACCGTCCAGTTGGGAGCCGGTGCCGACCCAGCCCATGTAGATATCGTCGTTGTAGGTGGTCTTGGTGCCGCCCAGGCTGATGCCACCGGCCTGTCCGGGTTGCACCACGGTCAAGCTCCAGGTGCGCGGTGCATAGGCGGCGGTGCCCGCGTTGGTCTCAAACCCCAGTGGATAGGTTTTACCTGTTTTCACCAGCTTGGCCGCATCCGCTGCCAGTTGCGGCGTCAGCAAATTGGCCGCGCCTATTTCATCGTTCGGGCCCCATTTGGATTTGCACCAGTCGTTTTGCGCCAAGGCGCTGGTGCTGCAAAGTGCGCCCAGAGCTACCGCCAGCAGCCAAGGGCGAAGGGATGTGCCAGATGTCATGTCAACTCCTTGTTATAGAAAGTAAAAATGGAACTGCCCAAACCATGATGAGCCGAACCAATGTAGTCCTGGCGTTTTCTGCTGTCTGTCACCTGTCTGTCACTTGCGTCGCAAATCAAGGGGAAACCCTGAAAACTATATTGTGTTGATGTGTGACAGTACGGTGGGTGCGCAGGAAAGTGTCCCATGAGATTTCTCTTCATGGCATTGCGCCACGTTTTAACCTTAGGAGCTTTTATGACCTTACGTTTTAAATTGACTGGACATACACTTCCGAGCAGTCTACGCAAAGCCTGTGTGGCCGCAGCCGTCTCGCTGGCTGTGCTTCCCGCCATGGCGCAGGAAACCTTCAAGGTCGGCATCGTCAGCTTTCTCTCCGGCCAGGCCGCTGAAAGTTTCGGCGTGCCCGCCATCAACGGGGCCAAGGTACTGATTGATGCCTTCAACAAGGGTGCAGGCCCCGCCCCCTACAACAAGGTCGGCTTTGGTGGCATGAAGATCGAGCCCGTCTATGTGGACGAAAACGGCGGCGCTACCAAGCAGGTGCAGGAGATGCGCAACCTGTATGACCGCGAGAAGGTGGATGCCGTCGTGGGATACGTAGGCTCGGGCGACTGTCTGGCGGTCGCGCCGGTAGCTGAGGAAATGAAGAAATTTCTGATTCTGTACGACTGCGGCACGCAACGTATTTTTGAAGAGAACAAATACGAGTACGTCTTCCGTACTGCCTCACACGCCACCATGGACAACGTGGCGCTGGCGCGCTACCTCAAAGCCAAAAACGTCAAGGTCGAGCGCTTTAACATGATCCACCAGGACTACGCCTGGGGCCAGGACAGCCGCAAAGACTTCATGATCGCCATGGACCAGCTCTACAAGGGTGCCAAGCACGATGCAGACTTGCTGCCCAAGTTTGGCGCCGGCCAGTACGGCACCGAGATTTCGGTGTTACTCACCAAGCCCGCAGAGATTTTGCACTCCAGCCTGTGGGGCGGCGACTTGCAGGCCTTTATCTTGCAGGCCAGTGCGCGCGGCGTATTCCAAAAGCAAACCCCGGTGTTCTCTGCCGCTGACCATGTGCTGCCCGGTTTGGGCGAGAAAATGCCCAACGGCGCGATACTGGGTGCACGCGGCGCCTATGGTTTGATGGCGCCCAAATCAGCGCTGAACGACTGGTGGTTCAATCTGTACGAGAAGGCGCAAAACGTCTACCCGGTACAAGCCCCGTACCGTATGGCGCAAGCCCTGTTTGGCCTCAAGCAAGCGGCAGAAAAAGCCATGGCTGCCAACGGCGGCAAAAAGCCTACGCCCGAGCAACTGGCCGCTGCGCTCAAAGGCAGCAGTTGGGAATCGCCTGCTGGCACGATCCGCATGACCTTGGGCGACGGTCACCAGGCCATCCAGGATACTGCGATTGGCAAAACCCGTTGGGACGCGGGCAAAAAAATGGTGGTGCTGGACGACATCATGCGCTTCCCTGCGGAGTGCGTGAATCCGCCTGCCAATATGAAGAGTGAGGAATGGCTGAAGGCGGGCTTTCCTGGCTCCAAGTGTTAAGAGCTCCCTAAGAAAATACCAGCCGCAGAGGACGATAAGGTTATGCAAGCATGAGTTTATTACTCACCATCGTCCTGGACGGCATTACCTATGCGTCTTGGCTGTTCATCGTGGCACTCGGTTTGACCCTGGTGTTTGGGGTGCTGAAAATTTTGAATATCGCCCACGGCAGCTTCTACGCCGTGGGTGCCTACGCCGGAGCCAGCCTGGTAGGTTGGCTGCTGGCCATGAAGGTGTCACCCGCCCTGACGGTGGTGGCCCTGGTGGCAGCGGCGGTAGGCGTAGCCGCCTTGCTAGCGCCTTTGGTAGAGCGCGGCCTGCTGCGGATGTTTTATGGGCGTGATGAAGTGCTGTTGGTGCTCGTCACCTACGCGCTGTTTTTAATATTGGAAGATGTCACCAAGTTAGTTTGGGGGGTCAACCCCTACTATGTGTCAGACACCTACCAGGCCTTTGGCAACCTGCAATTGGGTGGCCTGAGCTACGTGGGCTACGACCTGATCTTGGTGATTTTGGCGGTGCTGTGCGGGGGTGTGACGTGGTGGGTACTTAACCGTACCCAGAGCGGAAAAATCGTCACCGCTGTCATCCACAGCCCCGAGGTCGCTTCTAGTATGGGCGTGAATGTCTCGCGCATCTATACCGGGGCCTTCATGGTGGGCGTGTTTTTTGCGGCACTGGGTGGTGCACTGACTGCGCCAATGATCTCGGTGCAACCGGGTCTAAGTGTGGGCGTGATCATCGTGAGCTTTGCGGTGGTCATCATCGGTGGGCTGGGCAGTATCGAGGGCGCGGCCATTGGCGCGCTCGTGGTGGGCATGGCACGCGCGGCCTCGGTGCACATCTGGCCACCGGCCGAGCTGTTTAGCATTTACGTGGTGATGGCGGCCATTTTGGTGTTCAAGCCCGAGGGCTTGTTCCAGCGCGTGCAGGCACGCAAGATTTAAGGGAGCCCGCTTTGTCTCACCCTTCTTCGCGGCGAGTCGCAATGTCCTGCACAGTCGCCATCGTGGCACTGCTCATCGCCGGCTTTATCGTGCCCAAGTGGCTGATGTCGCTGGGCACCATCGCGCTGGCCAATGGCCTGGTCTCTTTAGGCATTTTGATCATGATGCGCAGCGGCGTGGTGCCCTTTGGTCAGGGCCTGGTGTTTGCAACGGGGGGCTACGCTGCGGCGCTGGCATTCAACAAAATGGGCATTACTGATGTGCTGATCCTGGCCGCACTGGGCGGCATCTGCGCGGTGCTGATTGCCGCGCCCTTTGCGCCCCTGCTGGCGCGCTACCGGGGCATCTTTTTTGCCATGCTGACGCTGGCGTTGTCGATGGTGTTGTACGGCGTGCTGGTCAAAACCGAGGTGCTGGGCGGCTCAGACGGCTTTAACGTGACCCAGCCCACACTGTTCGGCAGCAAAGCGCCTGGTGGCCAAACCCAGCTCATGCTGTGGTGCGTGACGGTGGTCATCAGCTGCCTACTGGCCGCGCTGGTGCGCCTGTACTGCGACTCGCGGCGCGGCCTGTTGTCGCTGGCCGTGCGCGAGAACGAGCTGCGGGTGGAGTACCTGGGCATGTCGGTGGTCAACCTGGTAGCCTGGAACTATGTGCTGGCGGCTTTTTTAGGCGGCGTGGGCGGCGCGCTCAGTGTGGTGGCGCTGGGGCATATTGACCCAAATTTTAGCTACTGGACGACCTCGGGCGAGTTTGTTTTTGTGGCCATTTTGGCGGGCTACCACAGCGTGATTGCGATTTTGGCAGGTTCCTTTTTACTGGAGCTGGTGCGTTCGTTCTCCAGCGCCTACTTTCCCAACACATGGCAAATGGTGCTGGGCATATTCTTGCTGCTGGTGATCCGCTTTTTGCCGGACGGCTTGGGCTCCCTGCTCAAACGCCTGCAACGCAAGGCAGGGGCATGACATGAGCAAACACGCTTCCCCGTCAATTGACACTACCCAACCCGTGCTCTCCGCACGCGGCTTGCAGCGCAGCTTTGGCGCGGTGGTGGCCGCTGCTGATGTGAACATCGACATTGCCGCTGGCGAGCGCCTGTGCCTGATCGGCAGCAACGGTGCCGGCAAGACCACCTTTGTCAACATGATCACCGGTTACCTCAAGCCCAGCGCCGGGCAAATTTTGCTCGGCGGCGAAGACATCACCGCCCGCTCGCCGCGCGAAATCACGCGCCGAGGCGTGGCGCGCTCGTTCCAGATTCCGCAGCTGTGCCTGCACATGACGGTGCTGGACAACATGCTCACCGCCCTGCACTGCAATCGCGCGCACCGCCAATTCTTTATGCCGGCGCATGACACGGCATCGGTAGCGCAGTGCCAGGAGCTGCTCGCGCAGTTCAACCTATCGGCCCATGTACATCGCCCGGTGCTGGAGCTGCCGGGCGGTGTGCGCAAGCTGCTGGACATCGCCATGGCGCTTACTGGCCAGCCGCGCCTCTTGCTGCTGGATGAGCCCACCAGCGGCGTCAGCGCCGACGAAAAATTCAGCACGATGGACACCGTGGTGCGCGCGATTGAATCGCATGGCAGTGCGGTGCCTGTCACCGTGGTGTTTGTAGAGCATGACATGGACATTGTGCAGCGCTACGCCACCCGCGTGGCCGCCTTCTACAGTGGCCGTGTGCTGGCCGATGGCCTGGCCAAAGACGTGCTGATCGACCCCGAAGTGCGCCGCTACGTCACCGGCTCTGCCCACACCACCCAGGAGCAGCAGGCATGATCGCGCTAGAGTCGGCCAAGGTGGCCATCCAAAACGTCGAGGTGCTGCGCAACTTCTCCATCCGCATCGAGCCGGGCCATATGGTCGGCTTGATTGGCCGCAACGGGGCGGGAAAAACCACCGTGATGCGTACCATCATGGGCCACTTGCCCTTGCTGGCAGGCAGCCTGCGCATGGACGATACCGATCTATCCCAAGCCGCGCCGCACACGCGCGTGAACCACGGCATCGGCTACATGCCCGAAGACCGGGGCCTGGTACCCGAGCTAACGGTGGAGGAAAACATTTGCCTGCCACTGTGGGTATCGCCCACTTTGGTGCTGCGCGAACGGCTGGAGTTTGTCTATAGCGTGCTGCCCGAACTGCGCGAGATGCGCCAGCGCAAAGCCTTGCTGCTCTCCGGCGGTCAGCAAAAAATGGCAGCGCTGGCCCGCGCGCTGAGTGTGGGTACCAAACTGCTGCTGCTGGACGAACCTTTTGAAGGTGTAGCCCCAGCCCTGTCGCAACGCTTATCGGAGGTGATCGGCCAGTTACGCGGCAGTGGCCTGTCGGTGCTCATCAGCCAGTCAGACCTGAACCATTCACGCGATTTGCTGGATGCTGAAGTGGTGATTGAGCGCGGAGCGAATACGAGCGCATCCATGGCTTAAGCTGCCTGAGCCAAACTCAAGCTACGGCCTTCGGGTAAGTCCGCAGAATGCCAGAATGAATTACAGTGGCGACATCAACCCATCCCGGAGTCCTCTCATGCAGCGCATCATTGTCTTGTTGGTAGCCTTCTTCTCGGTGGCTTTTCCCGCCCACGCGGTGTTCCCCGAAAAGCCGATCAAAATCATCGTCGCATTTGCGCCCGGCAGCTCGACCGACATCGTCGCGCGCCTGTTGGGCGAGCAGCTCTCCGGCCTGCTGGGCCAACCGGTCATCGTAGAAAACAAGCCCGGCGCAGGCGGCAATATTGCTACTCGTGGGTGTGATGAATGCCCCGGCCGACGGCTACACGCTGCTGATGCACAGCGTGGCCTATTCCGTCAACCCCACACTCTTTGCCAACGCGGGCTACGACGCGGTCAACGACCTGCAGGCCGTTGCCTTGACGGCCTTTACGCCCAACCTGCTGTACGTGCACCCGGATGTGAAGGCCAACAACCTGGCCGAGCTACTGGCGCTGGCGCGCACCGAGAAGATGGCCTACGCATCCTCGGGCAATGGCACCACCACCCAGCTGGGTGCGGAGTGGTTGTTTCGCGGCTTCAACAAGCTGGACATCACCCATGTGCCGTTCCAACCCGCAGCCGCCACCAATGCGGTGGTCAGCGGCCAAGTGCCCATCGCATCCACCTCCATGCCGCCTGCCGTGCCGTTTGTGAAGGCGGGCAAGGTGCGTCCGATAGCGGTGACCTCATTGAAGCGCAGCCCCGCCCTGCCCGATGTGCCCACACTAGCCGAGCTGGGCTACAAAGATTTTGAAGCCAACACCTGGTTTGCCTTGTTTGCACCCGGCAAAACACCGCCAGCGGTGTTGGACCTGCTCAACACACAGGTGAACAAGGCCCTGACTGCCAAAGCTTTGCAAGACCGATTTGCCACCCTGTCACTGGAGTCCACCAGCATGGACCGCCCCGCCGTGCGCCGCTACATTGAAGGCGAGGTGGGCAAGTGGAGCCGCTTGGTGAAAGAACTCAATATCAAAGCGGAGTAACTCGACAGCGCAGTCTCAGCGCGGCAAGTCACTAAAGCCCATCAGAAATTCATCGACCGAACGCGCGGCCTGGCGGCCTTCGCGGATCGCCCAGACCACCAGCGATTGGCCCCGGCGCATGTCGCCTGCGGCAAACACCTTGGCCACATTGGTCGCGTAACCACCCGTAAAGTCGGTGCCGGCCTTGGCGTTGCCGCGTGCGTCTTTGTCGATGCCAAAGGCCTCCAGCACGGAAGCCACCGGGCTGACAAAGCCCATGGCCAGTAGCACCAGGTCGGCTGGGATCACTTTCTCGGTTCCCGCTATTTCTGTCATCTTGCCGCCCACCCACTCCAGGTGCACGGTCTTGAGGGCTTTGACCTTTCCCTTGTCTTTGCCCTCACCACCGATGAACTCTTTGGTGGCGATGGAAAACTCACGTTCGCAGCCTTCCTCCTGGCTGGAGCTGGTGCGCAGCTTGATCGGCCAGTAGGGCCAGACCAGCGGCTTGTTCTCTTGCTCGGGGGGCATGGGCAGCAGTTCAAACTGCATCACACTGGCCGCGCCATGGCGGTTGCTGGTGCCAATGCAGTCACTGCCGGTGTCGCCGCCACCGATGACGACGACGTGTTTGCCCGTGGCCAGGATCTGGTCTTTCACCTTGTCGCCCGCATTGACCTTGTTTTGCATGGGCAAAAATTCCATGGCGAAGTGCACGCCCTGCAGGTCGCGGCCCGGCACGGGCAGGTCGCGGCTTTGCTCGGCACCGCCGGTCAGCAGTACGGCATCAAAGTCTTTTTTGAGTTGCTCAGGGCTGATACTTTCCTTCGCCCAATTGGTGACGTTGCTGCCTTTGTCCAGGGCCGCCACCATCACGCCGGTTTTAAAAGTCACGCCCTCGGCTTGCATCTGCTCTACGCGGCGGTCGATGTGGTGCTTTTCCATTTTGAAATCAGGAATGCCATAACGCAGCAGGCCACCCACGCGGTCGTTCTTTTCAAACAAGGTCACGTCGTGGCCTGCGCGTGCGAGCTGCTGCGCGGCGGCCATGCCTGCGGGGCCAGAGCCCACCACGGCAACCTTCTTGCCGGTCTTGTGTTTGGCAATCTGCGGCTTGACCCAGCCCTCTTTCCAGGCGCGATCAATGATAGCGTGCTCAATGCTTTTGATGCCGATGGGGTCGTTGTTGATATTGAGCACGCAGGCCTCTTCGCACGGCGCGGGGCAGATGCGGCCGGTGAACTCGGGGAAGTTGTTGGTGCTGTGCAGCACGGTGAGGGCATTCTTCCAGTCGCCTTGGAACACCAGGTCGTTGAAGTCCGGAATGATGTTGTTCACCGGGCAGCCGTTGTTGCAAAACGGCGTGCCGCAGTCCATGCAGCGCGCGCCCTGCTTTTTGGCATCGTCCTCGCTTAGGCCGATAACAAACTCTTTGTAATGCTTGAGGCGCTCGGGCACTGGCTTGTAGCCCTCGTCAACGCGGTCAAATTCTAAAAATCCAGTGGCTTTTCCCATGATTCAATCCAAGATAGTAATTCGTTAAGTTCGCAGTTTGTCCAACTTCATGCTGCAGCGTAGCGGCGCACATCAAACTCCACGCCATCGCGTACCGATTGTTCAGCAGCTGCCATCAAGTCCGCGCTCACCTGCTCGTTCACATAAGCTTCGCCGCAGTTATCGCAAATCTGTGCAGGTACATTCTTGTATGCAATGACAGATTCGCCTCGCTCCAGGGTGACGGTGGTGCGCCCCGAATGGGTAGCTCCATGTTTACAGATCACGCATTTCATGGCAGTTTCCTTTTAAAAGTTCCGTCCCACAAATCTGGTTCGGGTCCGTAAGCGGTATCACTACAGTATCGCCTTGGTCGGTTAAAGCTGCAACCACATGCACGGGCACGCCCGCATCCCAACCCAACACCAGCTTGCTGGGATAAGGCTGGTCATCCGGATAGTGCGTTATTACTTCGCCCTGCTCCAGTGCCCGCGCAACGGTTTGTAGCGTGAGCCCACGCTGGAACATCCGTTTTAGCGCATGCGCAGAATACAAAATGGACATATTTTTTAAAAATTACTATTGATTTAATAGCTGCTTACGCTATATTCTATTGGGCTAGCAGGCTAAAATACATACAAAACTCAGACCTGCATGGCGTAGGCACGCTCGACTTTACTAATACGCAGTTCAAAGTGCGAATACCAGGTGCTCCAGCCCCTGGACTGCGCTTGCCGATGCTCTGCATTTGCTTTCCAAGCGACGATAGCCTGCTCGCTGTCCCAGTAGCTGACCGTGATGCCAAAGCCGTCAGCGCCGCGCACACTCTCTACGCCCAGGTAGCCGGTCTGCTGCGCAGCCAACTCGACCATACGGTCTGCCATCGCGCCGTAGCCTTGGTCGCCCTCGGTGCGCTGGTTGCTGAAAATCACCGCGTAGTACGGTGCTTTCAAACCCAGCGCAAAACTGCTGGCACCTAACGTAACCTGAGCACTCACGCAGGCACCTTGACAGCCTTGGCCGCCATCTCGCCCAGCGCGCGCTTGTACTCGGTGGGGAACACCTTGACAAACTTGCCGCGTTGCTCGGCCCAGTGGTCCAGAATCTCGCGGGCGCGCAAGGATCCGGTCCAGCGGTGGTGGTCTTCTACCAGTTTCTTGAGTAGCACTTCATCGCTGGCGGCTTTGCCGTCGCTGCCGTGGTGTAGTGGGTCGGTTTGCTCAGCTGTGGCTACCACCTTAGAGCAGGCCCACCATCGCGGTGTTGCAGCGCTTGGCAAACTGGCCGTCTACGTCATAGACAAAGGCTACGCCGCCGCTCATGCCGGCGGCAAAGTTGCGGCCGGTTTTACCCAGCACCACCGCAGTTCCGCCAGTCATGTATTCGCAGCCGTGGTCGCCGGTGCCTTCCACTACCGCAGTGGCACCGGATAGGCGTACCGCAAAGCGCTCACCAGCTACGCCGCGGAAGAAGGCTTCGCCTTCGGTCGCGCCGTAGAGCACGGTGTTGCCGACAATGATGTTCTCGTGTGCATGGCCCCGGAAATCGATACTGGGGCGCACGATCACGCGGCCACCGCTCATGCCTTTGCCGGTGTAGTCGTTGGCCTCGCCAATCAAATACAGCGTGATGCCGCGTGCCAGGAAGGCGCCAAAGCTTTGGCCGCCTGTACCTTCCAGCTGGATGCGGATAGTGTCGTCTGGCAGGCCCGCCGAGCCGTAGCGCCTGGCTACTTCGCCTGAGAGCATGGCACCCACCGAGCGATTCACGTTGCGTGCCTGCTCGATGAAGTGCACCTTCTCGCCTTTTTCCAACGCCGGGCGGGATTTTTCGATCAGCTTCAAATCCAGCGCTTTATTGAGCGCATGGTCTTGCACACCTTCGTGCTTGCGCGGTACGTCCGCAGGCACTTCGGGCTGGTAGAAGATGCGGCTGAAGTCCAGGCCCTTGGCTTTCCAATGCGAGATGCTTTTTTGCGTGTCCAGCAGCTCGGCATGGCCAATCAAATCGTCAAACTTCTTGATGCCCAGTTGCGCCATGATGCCGCGCGCTTCTTCGGCGACGAAGAAGAAATAGTTGACCACATGCTCGGGCTTGCCGGAGAACTTGGCGCGCAAAACCGGGTCTTGTGTGGCCACACCTACGGGGCAGGTGTTGAGGTGGCATTTGCGCATCATGATGCAGCCCTCGGCCACCAGGGGCGCGGTGGCAAAGCCCATTTCGTCGGCACCCAAAAGCGCGGCAATCACCACGTCGCGGCCGGTCTTCATCTGGCCGTCGGCTTGCACGCGGATGCGGCCTCTTAACCTGTTCAACACCAAAGTCTGCTGCGTCTCGGCCAGGCCCAGTTCCCACGGCGTACCGGCATGCTTGAGGCTGGACAGGGGCGATGCGCCCGTGCCGCCGTCGTGCCCGGCGATCACCACATGGTCAGCTTTGCACTTGGCCACACCTGCGGCCACCGTGCCCACGCCCACTTCGCTCACCAGCTTGACCGAGATGTCGGCTGCGCTGTTGGCGTTTTTCAAGTCGTGGATGAGTTGGGCCAGGTCTTCAATCGAGTAAATGTCGTGGTGCGGTGGCGGGCTGATGAGGCCGACACCGGGCACGCTGTAGCGCAGCGCGCCGATGTACTCGCTGCACCTTGCTGCCGGGCAACTGGCCGCCTTCGCCGGGCTTGGCACCTTGGGCCATCTTGATCTGGATCTGATCGGCCGACGACAGGTACTCTGCCGTCACACCAAAGCGACCGGACGCTACTTGCTTGATCTTGCTGCGCAGTGAGTCACCGGCTTTCAACGGAATATCAGAGACGATACGCTCGCCGCCCAGGCTGGTGCCTACGCTGTCGCCGTCTTTGATGACGGGGATAAAGCGCTTGCCTTTGCCTTGGTACACGTCGGCAGAGATGCCCAGCTTGGCGTTCTCGGCGCGGGCTGCGGCCACTTCGGCGCGGTAGCGTAGCGGGTCTTCACCGCCCTCGCCCGTGTTGCTCTTGCCGCCAATGCGGTTCATGGCCACGGCCAAGGTGGTGTGAGCCTCGGTACTGATGGAGCCGAGCGACATGGCACCTGAGGCAAAGCGTTTGACGATCTCTTTGGCGGGCTCTACCTCGTCGATGCTGATGGCTTTGGCAGGGTCAAATTTAAACTCGAACAAGCCGCGCAGCGTGAGGTGGCGCTTGCTTTGGTCGTTGATGATCTGCGCGTATTCTTTGTACGTGGCCGCGTTGTTGGCGCGGGTGGCGTGTTGCAGTTTGGCAATCGCGTCGGGTGTCCACATATGGTCTTCACCGCGCACGCGCCAGGCGTATTCGCCGCCGACTTCGAGCATGGACTCCAGAATGGGGTCGGTGCCGTAGGCGGCTGCGTGGGTGCGAATGGCTTCTTCGGCAATTTCAAACACGCCAACGCCGCCCACCTGGGTGGCCGTGCCGTAGAAGTATTTTTCGACAAAGGGTTTGTCCAATCCCACGGCTTCAAAAATCTGCGAGCCGCAGTAGCTCATGTAGGTGCTGATGCCCATCTTGGACATGACCTTGTTCAGGCCCTTGCCGACGGCTTTGACAAAGTTATAGACCGCCTTGTCGGCATCGATGTCTTTGGTGTGCTTGGTGAGTTCAATCACCGTCTCCAGCGCCAGGTAGGGGTGCACGGCCTCTGCGCCGTAGCCTGCCAGCAGGGCGAAGTGGTGGGTCTCGCGGGCCGAGCCGGTTTCCATGATTAGACCGGCATTGCAACGCTGCCCGGCCTTGACCAGATGCTGGTGGATGGACGACAGGGCCAGCAGCGCGGGCACGGGCACACGGGCCTCGTTCATCTCGCGGTCGGACACGATAAGGATGTTGTGACCGCTCTTGATCGCATCCACGGCTTCGGCGCACAGGGAGGCGATTTTGGCCTCTACGCCTTCGCGTCCCCAGGCCACGGGGTAGGTGATGTCCAGCGTGTAGCTTTTGAACTTGCCGCGTGAATGCGCGGCAATATCGCGCAGCTTGGCCATGTCGGCAAAGTCCAGCACCGGTTGGCTCACTTCCAGGCGCAGCGGCGGGTTGACGGCGTTGATGTCCAGCAGGTTGGGCTTGGGGCCGATGAAGCTGACCAGCGACATGACGATCTGCTCGCGGATCGAGTCAATCGGCGGGTTGGTCACCTGCGCGAACAACTGCTTGAAGTAGTTGTACAGCGGCTTGTTTTTGTCCGACAACACGGCGAGCGGGCTGTCGTTGCCCATGGAGCCGACGGCTTCTTCGGCGTTGGCGGCCATCGGGGCCATGAGGAATTTCAGGTCTTCCTGCGTGTAGCCGAAGGCCTGTTGGCGGTCCAGCAAACTCGCCCCCACGCTTGTCACTTCGTGTACTGCGCTGCCCCCCATGGGGGCCCTCGCGCCTTGGGACGGCCCGGCGGCGCTCGCTGCCGCTTTTGGCACATCATCCAACTTGATGCGCACTTCGTCAATCCACTGGCGGTAGGGCTTGCTGTTGGCGAGCTGGCTTTTCAGCTCTTCGTCGTCGATCAAACGGCCTTGCTCCAGATCGATCAAGAACATCTTGCCGGGCTGCAGGCGCCATTTTTTGACGATTTTGCTCTCGGGGATGTGGTGCAGCACGCCAGCTTCAGATGCGCAGACCACCAAATCGTCATCCGTCAAGATGTAGCGCGCGGGGCGCAGACCGTTGCGGTCGAGCGTGGCACCAATCTGGCGGCCGTCGGTAAAGGCGATGGCCGCCGGGCCATCCCAGGGCTCGATCATCGAGGCATGGTATTCGTAGAAGGCGCGGCGGCGCTCGTCCATCAGGGTGTGCTGCTCCCAGGGCTCAGGCATCAGCATCATCATGGCGTGGGCGATGGGGTAACCGGCGGCGGTCAGCAGCTCGAGCGCGTTGTCAAACGTAGCGGTGTCGGACTGGCCTTCAAAGCTGATGGGGTAGAGCTTTTTGAGGTCGTCGCCCAGCACGGGGGACTTCATCACGCCTTCGCGGGCGCGCATCCAGTTGAAGTTGCCGCGCACGGTGTTGATCTCGCCGTTGTGCGCGACATAGCGGTAGGGGTGGGCGAGAGGCCACTCGGGGAAGGTGTTGGTAGAAAAGCGCTGGTGCACCAGGGCCAGGGCCGAGACGCATTTGGCGTTTTGCAGGTCCAGGTAATACTCGCCGACCTGTGTGGCCAGCAGCAGACCCTTGTACACCACCGTGCGGCAGCTCATGCTAGGCACGTAGTATTCCTTGCTGTGCTTGAGGCCCAGGTTTTGGATCGCGGCGCTGGCGGTTTTGCGGATCACATACAGCTTGCGCTCCAGCGCATCAGGCACAGTAATGTCGGTACCCCGGCCAATGAATATCTGCCGAATGATGGGTTCTTTTTCGCGCACAAACGGGGACATCGGCATGTCGCGGTTGACGGGCACATCGCGCCAGCCAATGACGACCTGGCCTTCGGCCTTGACGGCGCGCTCCAGCTCCTGCTCGCAGGCCAGACGGGAGGCATGCTCTTTGGGCAAAAAGATCATGCCCACGCCGTATTCGCCGGGGGCGGGCAGCTCGATGCCCACGCGGCCATCCGCGTTGACACCGTTTTTGGCCATGTCTTCGCGATAAAAATCGTCTGGCAACTGGATCAAAATCCCCGCGCCGTCACCGCACAGCTCGTCCGCGCCCACAGCGCCCCGGTGGTCCAGGTTCTCCAGAATCTTCAAACCGTTCTGGATGATGGCGTGCGACTTGGCACCTTTGACATGGGCCACAAAACCCACACCGCAAGCGTCTTTCTCGCTCGCGCTCTGGTACATACCGTGTGCAGCAGCCGCTGCGATTTGCTTGTCTATGGCACCCATGTGCTTCTCCAGTGATTTCCAAAAGGGGGAAGCTGAGTTTAGTGCAGCGCAGCAAATAACTCAAACACTTTAAATGGGGTCAGATCAAATTTAATTTCTTACTTTCTAACGTTCAAATCAAATAGGGACACATCAAAAATAATAGCTGAATATGTCCACAGGACAGGGACTATGGGCCAATTTCTTTATCAACATTCGATTCTGCATCTCCCGGAGGCACTTTAAACGGCCTGCCCTTCACCCCTGGGCGGACCCGCCGGTGGGTGTATTTCTCTAAATCCGCCAAAAACTCTTCATCCCCCAGCGCCCAACTGCGCAACGCCGTGTTGGTAAGTGAGCGCTCATCCGCCTTGCCCACGCCCACGCGCACCAGGTCTACGTAGGCGGCTTCGCGTGCAAAAGGCATGTTACCCAGGTTCCAAAAATGCGGGTGCGGCGTAATAAGCGGGTCGGTACGCAGCCCAGCGTAGTGGCCGTAGCTGCTCCACGGGTAGTCTTGCGCCTGCGCCACCATGCCCGCGCGCACGGGATTCAAGTCAATATAGGCCATGCAGGCCAGCAAATAGCGTTCGGTCTGGATCAATGTGCTTTTGTAGCGCCCCTCAAACAACGTGCCGCTGCGCTGAGTACGCTTGTTAAACAGCCGCACATAGCTGCGCCCCACCTGCTGCATCATCAGCGGCAGGCCCACCTCATCTTGCGGTGTGGCCAGCAGATGCAGGTGGTTAGTCATCAGCACATAACTATGGATGGCCACTTTGTTTTGCAGCGCGGCCTCTTGCACAAACGTCAAAAGCGCTTGGTAATCCGCCACATCAGCAAAAATAGCCTGGCGGTTGTTACCGCGCTGGATGATGTGGTGGGGATAGTCGGGCAGGGTGAGGCGGGGTTGGCGGGCCATGGGAACAGTTTACCGGATTATGATAAATTTGATCTGACCCCATTTAAAGAATCTCACCCAAACCGGCTCGTCTGCCCCACCAGGTGCTTGGCCAGCTCGTCGAGCAGTGCCTGGTTGACCTGGTTGGCTGGGTAGCGGGCGTTTAGCACCTGAAAGCCGCCGACGCAGCATACCCTGAAGGCTATGTGCCCTGCATCATGCTCGGGGGTAAGCGTGATGCTGCCGCTGCTGGCGGTGTCGTAGTCAAACACATAGGCTTGCAGCTTATTGGTTTCGGGGTGGCGGATATCTTTGCGCTCATGGCGGATCTGGCCGATGCCCAGGCGCTGTTGCACACGCTCCAGTTCGGGCGGGAAGTTGACGGTGAGGCTGTGGTGCGCCACCTGGCCGGTGGTGGGGGTAAGGTTCCAGCCCACGGCAATATAGTCAAATGCTTCTTTGCCACGCAGCATTTTTTTACGGGCATCGCAGCGAAAACCACTCAGCTTGAGTGCGGGCCACGGGGACTTGCCGTCCAGGCTGTAGTTTCCGTGCGCTGGGGGCGTGATGACGTTGAGCTGGGCGCACAGCTCTTGCAGGTATTTGTTGGCTACCTTGCAGGCGATCTCGGTCACCTCGGTATTGGCAGCCACACTTTGCTGGTTGCCTTGCTGCTGGTTTTGCAGTGACTGGGCTTGGTTTTTGAGCTCGTTAAGGAAACTCATGGATGCTCCGGGGTGGAATGGCTGCAGTGCATTGCTTTGCTTTGCTTTGATTGTATTTTGGTTTATGCACGAAAGGGCTCGGCAAATACACTAAATCGCCGCCACTTGCAGCAAGCGTTCATGCTCGCGCTGGGCGTGGCGGTCGGTCATGCCGGCAATGTAATCGGCTACGGCGCGGGGCTGGTTGGCCTGCTGGGCGTAGCTTGCGGGCAACTGCTGGGGCTGGCCAGTGTAGGCGGCAAACAAGTCGCGCACAATGCGCTGCGCCTGCACCGTGGTTTGCATTACCTGCGGGTGGCGGTATAAATTGTGCAGCAGCCAGTGCTTTACCGCATTGGACTTATGACGCATGGAGCTGGAAAATTGCACCAACGGCGGCGCGGCACGCGCGGCATCGGCGCTGCCCACCTGTTGTGACACCAGGGCGCTGCGCGTCGTCTCGATCACGTCATATACCTGGCTGCTGAGCATGCGGCGGATCACCTCATACAGCAGTCTGCGGCCCCCGAGCGCGGGGTATTGCCGCAGCACCTGGCTATGGAACTGCGCAAACAAGTCCAAGCTGGTGAGCTGTTCGATACGGATGAGTCCTGAGCGCACGCCGTCGTCCATGTCGTGGGCGTTGTAGGCAATCTCGTCGGCCAGGTTGGTCAGTTGCGCCTCCAGGCTGGGCTGGCTGCGCTGGATAAAGCGTTGTGCCACACCGCCTGGCTCTTGCGCCTCGATGCGCTGGGCATTGGTTGCGGAGCAATGTTTGAGGATGCCTTCGCGGGTCTCAAACGTGAGGTTCAGTCCGTCAAAACTGGGGTAGCGCTCTTCCAGCGTATCCACCACGCGCAGACTTTGCAGGTTGTGCTCAAAGCCGCCGTGCGCCTGCATGCAGGCGTTCAGTGCGTCTTGCCCGGCGTGGCCAAAGGGGGTGTGGCCCAGGTCATGTGCCAGGGCGATGGCTTCGACCAGGTCTTCATTGAGCCCCAGCGCGCGGGCCATGCTGCGGCCCAGCTGGGCGACTTCGAGTGAATGCGTCAATCGGGTGCGAAACAGGTCGCCTTCATGGTTTAAAAACACCTGGGTTTTATAGACCAGACGGCGAAACGCGCTGGAGTGGACGATGCGGTCGCGGTCCCTTTGATACTCGCTGCGTTGCTCCGAGCGGTGCTGTCCCAGCGGTTCGACATGGCGCCGGCCACGGCTGGCGCTGGGGAGGCTGGCGTAGGGTGCAAGCTGCATGTTGATGATTTTTACCTGCCAAATAGGCGCATAGTCCTTGTCATATGGACGTGAGTAGCTATATTTATAATAGCATTCATAGTTACCACCACCACTTAAGTTCCCAGGCTTTGCGCTATCACCTGGCGCACTACAGGTTCCGGCGCGCCACGTACACCGGCACGGCCGGGTGCCTCAAGGGTGATGAACTTGATCTCACCAGCCTGCGACTTTTTATCGCCCCGCATGAGTTGCAAGTAACGCTCGGGTACATCGGTAGCGCCATGCAGCGCCAAACTGGGTGCCACGGTAGGCAAACCAGCACGCTCGATCAAGAGCTGTAGCCGCTGCACCAATGCCGCATCGATCAGACCCAGCGCCTGCGACAGCCGCGCCGCCATGACCATGCCACAGCCCACTGCCTCGCCATGCAGCCAGGCGCCATAGCCCATGCCCGCCTCGATGGCATGGCCAAAGGTGTGGCCAAAGTTGAGGTGGGCGCGCACGCCCTGCTCGCGCTCGTCAGCGCCCACGACCAGCGCCTTGATCTCGCAGCTGCGCTGCACGGCGTGGGCCAGAAGCGTAGCATCGCCCACGCGCAGGCCCTCCATGTGCTGCTCCAGCCAGTCCATAAAGGCCATGTCGTAGATCGGCCCGTATTTGATGACCTCGGCCAGGCCTGCCGACATCTCGCGCGCAGGAAGCGTTTTGAGCGTATCGAGATCGCACACTACCAACTGCGGTTGGTAAAACGCGCCGATCATGTTTTTACCCAACGGGTGATTGATGGCTGTCTTGCCGCCCACCGACGAGTCCACCTGGGCCAATAGCGTAGTGGGCACTTGCACAAAGGGCACACCACGCATATAGCTGGCAGCGGCAAAACCCGTCATATCGCCCACCACACCGCCGCCCAAGGCAAACAGCACAGTCTTGCGGTCGCAGCCTTTTTCCAGCAGCGCGTCAAATATCAGGTTCAAGGTTTGCCAGGTTTTGTGCGCCTCGCCTTCGGGCAGCACCACGGTGTGCACCTGGGCGTATTTGCCGCGCAGGGCAGCCACCAAACGCTGCGCGTACAGGGGTGCTACCGTGCTGTTGCTCACCACCAGCGCGGTGTGCGCGCCGGGCACGCTGGCGTAACTGCTGGCTTGGTCAAACAAGCCCGCTCCAATCAAAATGGGGTAGGAGCGCTCGCCTAGCGCTATCGACAGGCGATGGGGTGGTGGAGAGGTTGCATTCACCCGCTAATTATCACTGCATTGGCGGCAAGGCACCGGCCAGCTCGAGCTGCATCACCATCATATTTACCAGTGTGGCCACCGAAGGCCGTCCCGTATCCACTACAAAGTGCGCGGTCTCTCGGTACAAAGGGTCACGCACAGCGAATAAATCACGCAAGCGCTGCAATGGATCGCCCACTTGAAGCAAAGGGCGGTTACGGTCATGCCGCAGCCGTCTAAATACATCTTCGGGGTTAGCACGCAGATAGATCACCTGGCCACTGGCACGCAGCTTGTCGCGGTTGGATTGGCGCAGCACCGTGCCACCCCCTGTAGACAACACGCCAGCGTGTGTACGCGTAATTTCAGCAATCGTCGCTTCTTCAGCATCACGAAAGCTCTCCTCCCCCTCGCGCTCAAAATACTCCCGGATAGAGCAGCCAATGCGCCGCTCGATCTCAGGGTCAGAATCAATAAAGGGCAAATCCAGCCGCCGGGCGAGCTGTCGCCCCACAGTGGATTTGCCCGAGCCGGGGAGGCCGATGAGGGAGATCAATACTGTGCTAATTAAAAGTTGAAAGGTGAATCTGGCAACGGGCACTTAGCGGGGTCTGAAGCATCAGTGGCTGAAGGTGTCAATCTGAATATGGACGAATAACTTGATTCTGTACCCGAGGATGCCACAGTCGCGGAGAGTTTAACCACGACCCATCTTGCATTCCCTTTGAGATAGGTCAGTTTGAAGCTTGCAACACCCTCTGCATTTGTTGTAATCGTACCAGGCACACTGCCAGCAGACGCGTTCGGAGGTGTCAGCAGTCCATCGGTTGAGCCAAAGAGAGGTGACCCGCACGCCAGCGAGCTAAGGTTATTTGGTATTTCACGTCGTACCCCGTCCTCGCCAATGTCCAACGATCCGTTGCCATCGCGATCTTCGGTGCAGTAAGTGAAAGCATTGACTGGAGCGCAGGCGTTTTGCCCAGTTGTAAAAGCGTAGGGTTTGAGGCTCAAACTCACAACCTCGTTAGCCACGGCATTTCCATTGGAATCCGTTACCTGGGCACTCATGGGCAAATCATAAAAAGTATTGTCCGCAGATGGAATGATCGTAGTGCCAGCGGTGAATACGACCGATAGGGCTTGGCTACCAATCGTCAAAATCAGGTCACTATTGGATGGCAACACACCCGTGCCTACAGCAGAATTCAGGATTTGTGCGTGTACCTTCACACCATTTTGGGTGGTCGCTTGCGTGCCAGCAATAAAGCTCGTCACTGCATTCCCACTTGCATCAGTGAACGCAATTGCCTGACTCAAAGCCTCGCCTGCACCGGGTCCGCCGCTGATAGAAAACAAAACAGGCACATTGAACACTCCGACATCCGTACCCCCGGAGTTGAGAACTGCCCTGGCCTTGATTTGAATTGCATTTTGAGCGGTTGCTGTAGAGATCGGGACGTTGGTCTTGTTGGCAGTCAGCAATATCTTGTTGGCACTTGACACTGGCGGTGAAACGACGATGGAAGTGTTTGCAGTTCTCAGGGTGGAGGCTACCGGATCGAACGCAGTGATATTTGCAGAACCCGCCGCGTTTGAGGTCAGTACAGCAGAAGCCACGCCACCAACGACGGCTACGGTTTGAACCTGCGCGCCATTGGCAAACAAACCAATCGTTGTGGCGAATGTGACGGCATTCACGCCCGCCGCAACCACAGATATCAGCTGAGGGGTGCCGGTGGTAATGACCGACCCATTGGCAGGCGATGAAACATAGAAACCAGAGCCGCTCGCCGAAGAAGTAAAGCCAAACACAGAGGTAACGCCATTGGCGGATGCGGAAATATTAGCACTACCAGCGGAGGTTGCAGACACGCTAACCGCCGCGACACCAGCAGAATTAGTTGTCACTGTTCTGGTACTAATGCCGATAACCGAAGGGTTGCTGGATTCAAACGTTACAGGCACTCCGGCTGCGACTACACCAGTAGCGTCACGCACCGTAGCGGACAAAGTAGCCGGGGTACCGCCCACGAGCAATGTATTTACACCGCCACCGTCCAGTGAAACCGTACCACCAACTATTCTGACCTGCGTTTGCGCTGTTTTTTGATTGCTAGTCGCGACAATAGTAGCGACGCGGTTGGAGCTATCGACCACACCCGAAGAGAAGGTAAAAGTTGCAATTCCGTTGGCATCCGTCGTACCAGACGAGGAATTGAGTACTCCTGAACTGGCGCTCAAGCTCACTGGAGCACCGGCTAACAATCCGTTGTTCACGTCAATAGCGTTAACGATAATGGTTGCAATCGACGTACCGTCGGAACGAATTTGCGGTGTGCTACTGCGAATAGCTACTGATGCCACTTGGGAAGCGATGGTAGGAGAACCAGTGACGGTAGATGTAATGGTCCCCGTCGGCGCGCCACCGGTTGCAGTCGTGGCTCCGGAACCGGTAGCTCCAGGATTGCCACCACCCGCACCACAAGCAGCGAGCGCACTTACAAGCACAAGACCTGCCAAGTATTGAATTAACTTCATAGAATATCCCTAACCTCAAAAAATCAAAAAGAAAGCGCCAAGCAGTTTAACGAACGGCGGCTCTATCGGACACCATCTTGGGCGTGATAAATACCAGCATTTCCTGTTTATTTGAGCTGCGCTGTTTGGTTTTGAACAGATTTCCCACGTAAGGGATGTCTCCCAGCAAAGGTACGCGCGTTTCGGACTCGGTTTCATTGAGTTCAAAAATTCCACCAATCACCACCGTGCCGCCGTTTTCCACCAGCACCTGGGTTTTGATGTGTTTGGTGTTGATGGCAAAGCCTGCTGCAGTCGCTTGACCTACGCTGTCTTTGTTGACATCCAGGTCAAGAATGATGTTGCCTTCTGGCGTAATCTGCGGGGTAACCTCTAACTTCAGGTTGGCTTTTCTGAAGGCAATCGAGGTAGCCCCACTGGATGTGGCAATTTGATAGGGCAGTTCTGTGCCCTGCTCAATCAACGCCCGGGTTTGATCCGCCGTAACCACACGCGGGCTGGACACCACCTTACCCTTGCCGTCGGCCTCCAATGCAGAAAGCTCCAAGTTCAGGAATCTGTTGGCCGCCGAGCTGAAAATGGACAAGGCAAATGTTGCCGGGGAATAGCCGCTCTGCCCCACCGCAGGCAGGTTAACAAAGTTGGAAAGACTGTCTACTGTGCCCCCCTGACCCGTAGCGCCTACCACGTTGCCGTAGCTGCTACCAATGGCTACGCGGTTATTGCCAACCAAGCCATAACCTGCATCACCGCCGCGCACGCCGCGCAGATCGGCTCCGCCGAGCTTTACGCCCAACGATTTGCCGAAGGTGTCTGAGGCCTCGACAATGCGTGCTTCGATCATGACCTGGCGTACCGCAATGTCCAGCTTGGCGATCAGGGCTTGTACTTGCTCCAACCTGGAAGGAATATCCGTCACAAATAGTTGATTGGTGCGTGCCTCGGCGATGACGCTACCACGAGGCGACAAAATGCGGGTACTGTTCTGTTGTGATCCGCCCGAGCTCTGACCGATTTGTGCAGCGATATCTGCGGCCTTGGTGTAATTCAACTGGAACGCTTGCGAACGGACAGGCTCCAGGTTTTGCAAAGCGGCAATGGATTCGAGCTCCAGTTTTTCTTTGGCATTGAGTTCTTCTTTGGGGGCTATCCATAGCACGTTGCCCGTTTTGCGCATGCCCAAGCCCTTGGCCTGCAAAATGATGTCGAGCGCCTGATCCCAAGGCACATCTTTCAAGCGCAGAGTTACACCGCCCGTGACGGAATCCGAAGTAATGACGTTGAAATTGGTAAAGTCGGCAATTACTTGCAATAGTGAGCGTACTTCAATATTCTGGAAGTTGAGTGACAGTTTTTCTCCGCTGTAGCCAGGGCCCTTTGTCAACTTACCGGGATCTACTTTTTGCTCTCTCACTTCCAGAACAAACTGGTTATCACTTTGGTAGGCACTGTGCACCCATTGGCCTTTGGGCTCGACTACCATGCGTACGCGGTCACCCGCCTGAAAGGTACTTACCAATTGAATGGGGGTGCCAAAATCGCCCACATCCAGTCGGCGGCGCAGGCCTTCGGGTAATGAGGATTTCAAAAATTCAACTACCAGACTCTGGCCTTGCTGCTTGATGTCAACCCCCACTTGGTTGTTGGCCAGATCCACTATCAGACGACCCGCACCATCCGGGGCGCGCCGGAAGTCGATATCTTTGAGTGGCACCGATTCACGGTTACGGTTTTCTGCAAAAGTCGTTTGCGGCTGGACCGCAGGCGCAGACGTACTGGCGGCCACCAGAGGATCCATCCAGATCAGCAGGGATTTACCCTGGATCTCTGTTCTGTAACTGGTCGCCTGTTTGAGGTTCAAGACCAATCGGGTGCGATCACCCGCCTGCACCACGTTGGCTGATTTTAAATTGCCTTGGTTGATTTCAACCTGCGATCTGCCCAATGAACTACCCACTCCAGGGAAATCCAGTGCGATACGTGCGGGTGACTGGATGGTAAAACCGGCAGGTGGTGCAGTCAAAGGTTGCGCCAAGTCAACGCGGACCACTTCGACCCCGCCTTGAATGGAGGCGGCCACCGCTTCAATCGCATTTTGCGCCTGCACACTCAGTGCGCTCAGGGCTAAGCCAAGTGCCACCGCCACACGCATGGCATGTTGTAGCGTCATATTTTTAGTAACTTTCATTTCGACGACCTCTCTTGAAGCTGCAAGCTGGCTTGACGCTCGATCCATTCGCCAGCTGCGTCTTGCACAATTTCTCTCAATGTCACCTCGGTCTCACTGACCTTGGTGACTTTTCCATAATTTTGCCCGAGGTAGTTGCCCACCCTCACTTGGTAAAGCAAGGCATCCACCTTCACGAGTGCGATCGGTTTTCCATTGGGCTGCAAGCTGCCGACCAATGCCATCGAGTCCAGAGGGAACGCCTCCAGTGGCTCTTTGCGCCGGTTAAGTTCCGGTGCAACCAGACCCGCATTGGAGGTTGCCTGTGCAGAATCCCGTTTGAGGGCTTGGGTCAATTTCAGGTTGCTGAACGGCTCGACCGCCGCTCCTTGAGCGTAGGGAGCAGGGCTGAATTTTTTCGGCTCAGGGATAGGAACCACACTGGGTTTGATAGTGTTTCTTTGCTCTTTGATCCATTGCTGTATGTCCACCTGATCCGATCCCAAACAACCCGCAAGCGTCCATACGCAGGCCATCTCGGCAGCCCAGCGAAAATAAGAAGTTATTCTCATTTCTTGGCTCCTGGCGTTGTGGCTTTGCGCTGCGCATCTACTTCGTCTTTGTCGAGATAACGGTACGTGCGTGCGGTCGCCTCCATGCCCAATGCACCATCCTTGGCGGGCGCAATTGTCAGATTATTCAAAGTCACAATACGCGACAAGTTGGCGATATCTGCCACGAAGGCCCCTAAATCATGGTAGCGCCCCACCACGCGCATGGAGATCGGCAACTCTGCATAGTATTCTTTGACACTGATCGAACCGGGTTTAAAAAAGTCAAACAGCAAACTGCGACCCAAACCAGCTTGGTTGATGTCGGACAAAAGCGCATCCATTTCAGCTTTGCTAGGCAACTGCTTTTCCAGTTGCGTAACGTACTGCTGAACCTGCTCGCGCTGCTTGGTCAATGCTTCCAGATTGACGGCTTGTACTAATTTCTTCTTGTAATCTTCGCGGAAAGTGAGCTCTTTGGCTTCCTCCGCCTTCAACTCATCGTTGTAACTACTGAGCCAGGCAAACCAAAGAGCCGCCACGACGGCAGCGGTCAATAGCAGACACAGTCCATACCTTGGAATAGCTGGCCAAGTAGAGGGATCGTTCGGGTTGAGACCCTTGAATTGGGAGCTTACGCGCTCTTGTATCGCTGCGAAGTCAACATTCATTTTTTTAGAAGCAGTTGCCATGGTCAGTTCCAGCCCCTAAATCTTCTTGGCCGCTGAAGTTGCGGACGCACCAATAGCGGGAGTAATTGCAGTGGGAGCACTTGCGGCAGCAGCGATGGTTTTTTGCATTTCCGTTGGCTTGGTCAATTGAGCCCGGATCGAGAAGTTGGCCACCCTGCGCTGATCACGTGGGGTCAAGGCAATACTTGCTGCGACAATCTCTACCAACTCTGGTTTAGTCAGCCACGTACTGTTGTTTGCCAAATTGCGCAGCAACTCAGACACTCTTTCGTTGGATTGCGCAACGCCTAGCAAGGTCACGTTTGCACCATCTTGCTTCATCGAATTCACATACACGCCATCGGGCAATTGCTTTACCAATTCGTTCAGCAGAAGCACCGGCGTATTTCGATCAGCCTGCAAGTTTTCTACAGCTTGTTGGCGTGCCCGCAAAGAGGCAATTTCAGCTTGCAGGTTGGCGACATCCTTGATTTGCACTTCGAGTTTCTTAATCTCGCTTTGCAAGAAACTATTTTTCCCCTGCTGGTTGGATATTTGCGCCTGGTACCAGCCATAAATCAGGCCACTGATCAGCAGACCCATCAGAGCAGCCAAACCAAGCAACACAAAAAATGCGTCTTTGCGGCGTTTGCGTGCCGCCTCACGGTGCGGTAGTAGGTTAATCAGTATCACTGCAAAAACCTCCGCATCGCCAAACCGCAGGCACTCAAATACGAAGGGGCTTCACGGCGCATTTTATTTTCTCGGACACCACTGCCCATTTTCATGCCCTCAAAAGGATTGACGAGTTGGCATACAAAAGAGGTTTGGGCTTTTACCGCCTCGGTCAGCCCAGGCAGTGAGGCGGAACCTCCCGCCAGCATCACATAATCGACTTTATTATGCGGCGTACTGGTGAAGAAAAATTGCAATGCACGGCCAATTTCCTGCGCCAGGTTTTCTACGAAGGGGCGCAAAACACTGGCCTCGTAATCTTCGGGCAATTCGTTGTTTCGTTTTTTGGTTTCAGCCTCTTCAGGTGAAAACCCATATTGGCGCACGATTAACTGGGTCAACTGTGCACCGCCAAAAGCCTGGTCACGGTCGTACAGGACTTCGTCATTGTGTATCACTTGCATACTGGTGGTCATGCCGCCAACTTCAAACAATGCCACCATGGTGTTGAGCCCTTTATGGGTCAATCCATCGATCAGGCGACCCGTAGCGAGACGCGAGGCGTACGACTCTACATCCACCACCACAGGTTTTAAGCCTGCCGCCTCGGCTAAACCTTGACGATCCTGCACTTTTTCCTTGCGTGAAGCGGCGATCAGCACTTCCACATCCCCGACCGAGGTAGCACTCGGCCCCACCACACAGAAATCCAGACTGACCTCGTCGAGTGAGAAAGGAATGTACTGATTGGCCTCTGATTCGACTTGAATTTCAAGTTCAGCATCACTCAAACCGCCTGGGAGCACTATTTTCTTAGTGATCACCGCTGATGCTGGCAAGGACATCGCTACGTTTTTGGTTTTAGTTCCACTTTTCTTCACTACCCGTCGAATGGCTTCCGCCACTTCGTCGAATTTCTCGACGTTGCCGTCGGTTATCCAGCCTTTTTCCAACTGCTCAACGGCGCAGCGTTCCAGCGTATAACCACCGTCATTGTTGCGGCTAAGCTCCACCAGCTTCACACTCGAAGAACTGATATCCAGTCCGAAGAGTGGTTCTGGTTGGCTGCTAAATAGCGATGCAAATGGAATCAAATGAGTCTCCGCTGTGGTCTATAGATAGAAGGTAGTAGTCGAAAAAAAGTGCTTCTAAACTTAAGAAAGTACTTCAATGCTATCAGTAAGCTCATTGAATGGCAACGGTTTTTTCCTTTTTGTTGGTTTTTTGTCGTTGCCAAAACCCCACTAAGTTCTGCTCGTAGTTTATGTGGTTTTAATCAGTGCCTCATCAAATGATCGTATTTGCTTACCTTTTGTGTGGACAGGGTGCAACGCACTACAGCCTTACATCACAAGATGGGTAAGCATCATTTCTATAATGGCTTTACCAAGCCAGCGACAAATGATACGCGCCCTGCGGCTATTACATTCCACTATACATGCCTGACTCCATCGTCCCGCCCGCGTCCCAACGCAATGCCATACAAAAGCCAGTGGCTATTTGGTGGCGCATGATTTTGAAAATTCTACTCGGAATGGGAACCGTCCTGTTGGCGGGAGCCGTTGCCCTGTTGATGGTGATCGCCACGGCGTTGGCCGTGGCCTATCCCAATTTGCCCGATATTTCTGACCTGTCAGACTACCGCCCCAAGCTACCCCTGAAGGTTTTTTCTGCGGACGGTGCACTGCTGGGCGAGTTTGGCGATGAGCGACGCAATTTTGCCCCCATCAAGGAAATACCCAAAGTCATGATTGATGCCGTACTGGCGATCGAAGATGCCAGCTTCTACCAGCACAGCGGCGTGTCGTACAAGGGGTTTTTGCGTGCAGCCATCGCCAACCTGAAAAAAGCCAAAAGCGAAGGGGCATCCACCATCACCATGCAGGTGGCGCGCAATGTGTACCTGTCTAACGACAAAAACTACATGCGCAAGATCTATGAAGTATTGCTCACCTTCAAGCTCGAGCATTTGCTGACCAAAGACCAGATTCTGGAGATCTACATGAACCAGATCTTCCTGGGCAACCGTGCCTACGGGTTTTCTGCGGCATCCGAAGCCTATTTTGGTATTCCACTCAAGGATGTATCCATCGCCCAGGCCGCGATGCTGGCGGGTTTGCCCAAAGCGCCATCCGCTTACAACCCCATCGTCAACCCCAAACGGGCCCGGGTGCGCCAGCAGTACATCATCGAGCGTATGGTGGAAAACCGTTTTATCACCCAAGAGCAGGCCGATATTGCCAAAGTAGACGACATCAAGGTCAAAATCGGCCCGGATACCACCCGCATCCATGCCGAGTACGCCGCCGAGACCGTGCGCCAACTGATGTTTGCCCAGTACGGCGAAGAGGCCTATACCCGCGGCCTGAATGTCTACACCACCCTGCGTAGCACCGAACAACAGGCCGCCTACCGCGCACTGCGCAAGGGCATCATGGACTTTGAGCGCCGCCAAGCCTACCGTGGCCCCGAGAAGTTTCTGGATCTGCCCAAAGATGCCAAAGAAGCCGAAGATGCGATTGACGAAGTATTGGCCGACACGCCCGACAATGACGACGTGATGGCCGCCGTAGTGCTCAGCGCCAGCAGCAAGAAAATCGTCGCCCAACGCCCCAACAGCGAGACCATTGAGATCGTCGGTGATGGGCTCAAGCCCGTGCAATCGGGTCTGGCCGACAAGGCAGCGCCCAACCTCAAAATTCGCCGGGGAGCATTGGTACGCGTGATCAAAAACAGCAAGGGTGCGTGGGAGATGACCCAACTGCCCGAGGTAGAAGGTGCTTTTGTGGCACTCGATCCGCGCAATGGCGCACTACGCGCCATGGTGGGGGGCTTTGATTTTGACAAAAACAAGTTCAACCACGTCACCCAGGCCTGGCGGCAACCGGGTTCGAGCTTCAAGCCCTTTATCTACTCCGCAGCGCTGGAAACCGGCATTACCCCCGCCACGGTGATCAACGATTCGCCCTTGTTTTTTGATGCCGCCGCCACCGGTGGGCAGCCTTGGGAGCCGAAGAACTACGATGGCCTGTTTGAGGGCCCGATGTCCATGCGCCGGGGCCTGGCCAAGTCCAAAAACATGATCTCGATCCGCATCCTGCAATCGGTGGGCCCACAAAATGCCCAGGACTGGGTGACACGTTTTGGTTTTGATGCCGAGAAAAACCCGCCTTTCTTTACTTTGGCGCTGGGCGCGGGTGCCGTCACACCGATGCAACTGGCCGCTGGCTACAGCGTGTTTGCCAACGGTGGCTACCATGTCAACCCCTGGCTGATCTCGCAAATCACCGACCAAAAAGGCAAGCCGATACTGGATTTCAAACCCGCCGCACGCGACGAATCCAACCGCGCCATCGATGCGCGCAACGCCTTCATCATGAACAACTTGCTGCAGGAGGTCGTTAAATCGGGCACGGCAGCCAAGGCCATGTCGCTCAAGCGTACCGATCTGGCGGGTAAAACCGGCACCACCAACGATGCCATCGACACCTGGTTTGCAGGTTACCAGCCCACGCTGGCTGCGGTGGTGTGGATGGGCTACGACAACCCGCGCAAACTGGGTGACACCGCCACGGGTGGCGTGCTCAGCCTGCCGATCTGGATCAACTTCATGGAAACCGCCCTCAAGGGCGTGCCTACCGCCGAGCCAACTGCCCCGGAAGGCGTGGTCACTGTCGGTGGTGAATGGTATTACGAGGAATACTCCCGAGGCTCCGGTGTGCGCAGTCTGGGAATGGAAAGCATCCACACGGGTGATCCCAACCAACCTGTGACCACCCAGCCCGAGGGCGAGAAGAAAAACATTCTCGACCTCTTCAGAAACTAAGCGGCCACAAGGCGTCCAACACTTGGCGACTGATGCGCCGGCGCAGCAAATGCTGCCGATACGCGCGTGGTGATTGAGCGTTAGTTGCTATACTTAATATAGCTGCTTATGTCCTGGTAACATGGACTACAGGCATATTTTGGCAATAATCAGGCAGTAAAATGCAAGCTCAAGCCCGATTGCTCACTGGCGTAGCGGGAAAGCTCAGTAAAAAACTCCGACCCATCACGCGTATTGCGCCAAACCTGATTGAACTTGTAATGAAAGCCCCCCGCACGGGCGGCCATCCACACTTCTTGCAAGGGCTTTTGCAGGTTGATGATGATCTGGCTACGGTTGCCAAAGGTCAGTGTGATCATGCCGCCCACCCGCTGGTTGTCGATGTCGGCCTCCGTTTCGTCGTTGATGCGGTCACAGGCGCTTTCTACGGCGCGCAGTAGCGCCTCGGCGCGGTCAGAATATTCCAGGTCGGTCATGGCGGCTCAAATTACAATCAGGGGATGGGTTTTCAAACTTCTTTTCACACGGCTATTGTAGGCAGAGCGCGACGCGTCGCAGCGCGCGCTTTGTGCATCCCTGCGTTCATGGTGCTGGTATTGCCGGCTTGCGGGCAAAAGGGCAATCTGGTGCTGCCCACCGAAGCCGCCGCCAAAGACCGCGCCACCTTGCCGCAAACCCTGTTGCCCGGCAAAAGCGCGGCTCCCCTTGCACCTCACTCTGCCCCCAACCCTAGCAGCGCCCCCCCACCCATGCCATCTGCCTCTGCGGCGCGCTGAGTTTTTTACTGATCCGCTTTATGACCACCCTCCTCCCCGGCCACCCCTTCGTCGCCTACCACGGCCTGCAACTACAGGTGGAGGGTGTGCAGGTGGCCAAACTGGCTCAACAGCACGGCACACCGCTGTTTGTCTACTCCAAGGCCGCTATGCAGAGCGCCCTGGGCGCCTACCAGCGCGGCTTTGCCGGGCGCCAAGCCCAAATCTGCTACGCCATGAAGGCCAACTCCTCGCTCTCTGTTTTGCAGCTGTTTGCACAAGCGGGATGCGGATTTGACATCGTATCGGGTGGTGAACTCGAGCGCGTGCTGCGCGCTGGCGGTGTCCCCGGCAAAATCATTTTCTCGGGCGTAGGCAAAACCCGCGCCGAGATGCGCCAAGCCTTAGAGCTGGGCATCCAATGCTTTAACGTCGAGAGCGAAACCGAACTGGAAGTACTCAGCGCAGTCGCCCTGTCCCTCGGCAAAGTCGCTCCCGTGAGTATTCGCGTCAACCCCAACGTCGACCCCAAAACCCATCCCTACATATCCACCGGTCTGAAGGGCAACAAATTTGGCATCGCGCATGAGCGCACGGTGGCTACCTATCTGCGCGCCGCCTCACTCCAAGGGCTCAAGGTGGTGGGCATTGACTGCCACATCGGCTCGCAAATCACCACCGTCGGCCCTTACCTGGACACCGTAGACCGCATGCTCGATTTGGTCGATGCCATCGAAGCCGCTGGCGTGCCCATCCACCATCTGGACTTTGGCGGTGGCCTGGGCATCAACTACGAAGGCATCGCCCCGCCCGCAGCCGATGCCCTGTGGGTGCAGCTGCTGGCCAAGCTCGACGCACGCGGCTACGGTCAGCGCCAGATCATGATCGAGCCGGGCCGCTCGCTGGTAGGCAACGCCGGGGTGTGCGTCACCGAGGTGCTGTACCTCAAACCCGGCGAGCAAAAAAACTTCTGCATCGTCGATGCCGCCATGAACGACCTGCCCCGCCCCGCCATGTACCAGGCCTTCCACGCCATCGTGCCCGTGACTCAACGTGACGGCGCGGCTACCTGCTACGAGGTGGTTGGCCCCGTCTGTGAAAGTGGCGATTGGCTCGGCCATGACCGTGACCTGAACGTGCAGCAAGGCGAGCTGCTCGCCGTGCTGTCTGCCGGTGCCTACTGCATGGCCATGGCAAGCAACTACAACACCCGAGGCCGCGCGGCCGAGGTGCTGGTCGATGGCGATAAAGCTCGGGTCATTCGCACGCGCGAGACTGCTGCAGACCAGATGCGCAACGAGGTTTTGCTGTAGCGTGCAGCAGCTGCCAACGCGTGGCATCTGCGTGGCCTTATAGATTGCTATAAATTACATAGCTACAAATGTCCGCTCGACAGGGACTATGCGCTCTTTTTCTTGGTAAATTGCACTACCCGCCAGCCCAGCAGCGTCGCCAGGATCGCCGCATAGACAAACACCTCGGTAAAGTTGTTTTTACCCGCCCGCATCCAGAAAAAGTGCAACACGGCCAGCACGGCGACAAAATACACCGCTTTGTGCAGCGTCTGCCAGCGCTTGGCACCCATGGCCTTGATGGCGCGGTTAAACGAGGTGGCAGCCATGGGGGTGAGCAGCAGGAAGGCGGCAAAACCGACCAGAATAAACGTCCGCTTGGGAATATCCTTGATGATGTCACCGAGTACAAACTCCATGTCAAACCACACGTAGCACAGCAGATGCAGCACCGCGTAGAAGTAAACAAACAAACCCAGCATGCGGCGAAAGCGCGCGAGCTGCGGCGTGGCGGTGATGGTGCGCAAGGGCGTGACGAGCAGCGTGAGACACAAAAATCGCAACGTCCAGTCGCCGGTGGCGCGGGTGAGGTATTCAGTGGGGTTGGCACCCAGGTTGTTGGTGAACGCGCTATACAGCAGCCAGGCAAAAGGCAGCATGGCCAGTACAAACAACACACCTTTGGCGGCGGGGCGCAGCAACAGGGGGCGCAGACCAGCCAGCCCCGAAGGCACCGACCTGGCCGACGGAGTAATGACCGCCATGTTTAGAAAAACCTCTTCAGATCCATGCCCGCATACAGCGATGCCACCTGCGCTTCGTAACCATTGAACATCAAGGTTTTGCGCTTCTTGGCAAATACGCCGCCCTCTTCGCCAATACGCCGCTCGGTGGCCTGGCTCCAGCGCGGGTGGTCTACATTGGGGTTGACGTTGCTGAAAAAACCATACTCCTGCGGTGCGGCTTTGTTCCAGGCGGTTTTGGGCTCTTTGTCGGTGAAGCGGATTTTGACAATCGACTTGCCGCTTTTAAAACCGTATTTCCACGGCAGCACCATCCGTACCGGCGCGCCGCTTTGGTTGGGCAGTACCTCGCCGTACATACCAAAGGTGAGCAGGGCCAGTGGGTGCATGGCCTCGTCCATACGCAGGGCTTCCATGTAGGGCCAGTCCAGCGAGCGGCCACCCAAACCGGGCATGGTTTTTTTGTCTGCCAGGGTATAAAACTCCACGTATTTGGCGTCGCCAGTCGGCTCGACTTTTTTGATCAGCTCGCTCATCGAATAGCCCACCCAGGGGATGACCATCGACCAGCCTTCGACGCAGCGCAGGCGGTAGATGCGCTCTTCCTGCGCGCTGAGTTTGATGAGGTCTTCCAGCGTGTACTTGGCGGGCTTTTTGACCAGCCCTTCGATCTCCACCGTCCAGGGTTTGGTCTGCAAGGTGTGCGCGTACTTGGCCGGGTCGGATTTATCCGTACCGAACTCGTAGTAATTGTTGTAGGTGGACGCGTCTTTGTAATCGGTGATTTTTTCCACCGTCATGGCACCGGCTAGGGACGACTTGGCACCTACGAGTGCTGGCAGCTTGCCGCCGCCCATAGCCAGCGCATCACGCGCAGCCCAACTTGCCAGCGTGGCACCTGCTGCGCCGGTGGCCAACAGCTTGAGCAAGCCCCGGCGGCCCTGGTAGGCGGACAGTGGGGTAATTTCGCCAGGAACGCGGTGGTTAAAACCATCGCTATGGGTCTGGATCAACATGGGTGGCTCTCCTTAGGTGGCTGTCTGTCGCCAACATCGTCACATTCTTACATCGTCACGGAGGCTGGGGCGGTAGGATTGCAAGCTCCGAGGTAACGCGAAAAACGCAAAAATTACACAAAACCGCTAAAAAATAGCCCTCCATAATTGCTAAACATCAACCTCTTTCAGAGCAATTTTCTAAATTTCTTTTTTGGCGTTTTTAGCGTAACTTTTGCGCTTTTTGCGTTACCTAAAACACCAAAATTAACTACAAAGTCCCGTAACTATGCAGCCCGCTCAAAAACATATTCACGCCCAAAAATGCAAACGTCGTTACCGCCAGCCCGACCAGTGCCCACCAGGCGGCTACGGTGCCGCGCAGGCCTTTCATCAGGCGCATGTGCAGCCAGGCGGCGTAGTTGAGCCAGACGATGAGGGCCCAGGTTTCTTTGGGGTCCCAGCTCCAGTAGCCGCCCCAGGCCTCGGCCGCCCACAGGGCACCGAGCACGGTGGCGATGGTGAAGAAGGCAAAGCCCACGGCAATGGCCTTGTACATCACGTCGTCCAGAATTTCAAAGCTGGGCAGGCTCTCGGCAATGCGTTTACGACCTAGCAAAATGCCCGCCATGATGAGAGCCGAGATGCCGAAGTACACCATCCAGTAGCTGCTGCCGCCTGCCGCTGCGGGCGATTTGCGAAAGACAATCGGCTCAAAGCACAGCACAATGCCCAGCAGCCACAGCGGGGTGAGCTTGTACCACTTGGTCTCGGTGGCTTGCTGCTTGATCAGGTAACCAAAGGCCACCATGGCCGACAAGGCGAAGGTGCCGTAGCCGATAAAGTTGGCGGGCACATGCAGTTTCATCCACCAGCTTTTTAGCGCGGGCACCAGGGGCTGGATTTCATGCGCGCCGCGCACCAGGGCGTACCACAGCAAAAAGCCGACTGCGGCACTTACCACCAGCATCACCAAGGCACCGAGGGATTTGGTGTTGTACTGCGCTTCAAAATACAAATAGAAGGTGGCTGTGAGCCAGCAAAACAGCACGAACACTTCGTACAGATTACTCACCGGAATGTGGCCAATGTCGGCCCCCAGCAAATAGCTTTCGTACCAGCGCACCATGGTGCCAATCAGGGCCAGGCCCACCGCCACCCAGGCCATTTTGGAGGCGATGCCTTGCATCACGTCACGCTGGCCTTTCATAAACACGCCCAGCCAATAAAAAATGGTGCTCATAAAAAACAGCACACTCATCCACATAATGGCGGACTGGCTGGAGAGGAAGTATTTGAGGCCAAACACCTTCTCGGCGCTGGCCAGCTCGCCGTGGTACAGGTAAATGCCCAGTAGCGAAAACACCGCCACCACCAGCATCAGGGTGCGTAGCGGCCGCCAAAACCAGGCCAGCCAGATGCCTGCGGGCACCAGGCCTGCCATGATGAATTTTTCGTACACATCCAGCGAGGCGTTGTAGCGGGCAAACACAAAAGCGGCGGCGGCGGCAAGCAACGCAGCAAAGCCCCAGTCCAGCGGGCTGCGGCGGGAGAAGTAGCCTTCATGCAAGGTCAGGGTGGTGGTGTTCATCGGGTTGCCCTTGGGTTGATCGATCAGTAGCGGCGTAAATTTTACTTGGCAGCAGCAGTCGCTGCCAGGGGTATGCCTATCAGCTTGAGTTTCAAATGCTCAAACTCTTTATCCCCGTCCATCGTCTTGCGGTTGGTCGACAGGGCCATGCTGGCACTGGCACCCTCGCCCTCGGGCGTGACCCACACCCACAGCCTGCGCTCGCGCACGTACAGCATGGCAAACACGCCGATGATGAGAAACAGGCAGCCCGTGTACACCACCGCTTTGCCCGGGGCGCGCGCCACCTGGAAGACGCTGGCCTGTACCTGGGTAAAGTCTTTCAGTGCAAAGGCCATCGGTGCGGGGTAGGCAAAGACATCGCTCAGCGACAGCACGGCTTGCGCCATAAAGGCCTGGGTTTTGTCGTTAGGCGCAAGCGGCTTGAGGCCTGCCTGCTCGCGCGTAAGTTGTGCAAGCTCGTACAAAGCACCGTTCAAGATGCGCACCAAAACGTCGCCGGCGCGGTTGCGCTCGGCCTCGGGCACGCTGGCCTCCATAAAATCGGCCACCGCTTGCAGGCCTGCCACGGGTTTGTCTTTGATTTTTTCGGCCCCGGCAAACAGCGACAGCGCGCGCCCGGCTGACAGGGTGAGCTGCTGCGCCATCTCGGGCTTGCTGGCATCCACCGCCTTGGCCACATAGCGCTGCACCGCCAGCAGGCGCTGCGCCGGGTCGGCCAGGGCCATGCGCATGCGGATAAAGCCGTCCATGCTGCCCTGCTCGTCGGCGGGTACGCGCAGGTAGCTAAACGGCACGTTGGGCGACTCGCGCATGCCCAGCAGGAACAGGGGCTGGCCCTCGCCTTTGTCGTCCGGCTCCATCACCACGGGCAGCATGTAGTTGTGAAACTCTTTGGCCTGGCCTGCGGCATCGCGCAGCTTGTAGGTGATGCTGGGGCCGACGTTGCGCAGCTCTTTGTTCACCTTCACTTTATTCGCCGCGCCCATGGTTTTGTCAAACGAGTCGCGCAGGTCGACCTTGCGCACATCGGCGCCCGAGCCCGCGCCCTGGCCAAAGTTTTCGATGTTAAAGACGCGTAGCGCGGCGAACTCCAGCGTCATCTTGTCCGCCCCATTGCTCAGGTCGGTCTGGCCGCCAATCACGCCCTGCACTTCAAACGGCTTGGCGCTGGCGGTCAGCGGCACGGCTTGCAGTTTCACACTGGAGCCACCGTCGTCAAAGCTGCTTTGGTAGATCTCGATGCCCCGGTGCGTGACCGGGTGATTCACCTCGACACGGGCGGGAATTTGCTCACCCGTGGCTTTGTCGCTGATGACGATGTCGCTGGCAAACAGCTTGGGCATGCCGGTGGAGTAATGCTCGACAATGAATTTTTTGAGTTCAATCGAAAACGGCAGATCTTGGATCAACACGCCACCGGGGCGATTCAAAATCGCGGTGGAGGAGGCAGCGCCTTCGCTGACCAGCAAGTTGCCGCGAAAGGCCAGGTTACTGGGGGCCAGGCGATGCTGGGGCGCAATGTCGGCAATCATGCCGCCGCCACCGTACACCGACTTGCCGTTAAACCACTGCTGCATGCGGATAAACAAATCGCCATCGAGCAAGCCGCCCACACAAACCAACACGATGGCGCTGTGTGCGGCGATGTAGCCCAGCTTGTTGGCCGAACCCGCCTTGGCCGCCAGCATATAGCCGCGCACGCCGCCCGCATCGTCCTGGCGGGTTTGCAGCTTGACCTTCCAACCGGAGGCCGCCAGGGTGGCACCGATGCGCTGCGATACCGCCTGCGCGCTCTCGGTCAAAGTCGCCTCGGCGCGGTGGCCAAAGGCCTTCAGGCTTTGCTCGCGCATGCCTTCTTTGTAGACCTTCAGATCGGTGATGATCTTGGGCGTATTGCGCGCAATGCACAGGCTGGTGCTTAAAACCAAAAACGCCAGAATCAGCAAAAACCACCAAGCGCTATAGACCGTGGGCAGACTGAAGGTGTTGAACACATCGGCCCAAAACGGGCCAAACTGGTTGACGTAGTTAGACAGCGGCTCGGCCTGTTTGAGCACCGTGCCGATGATGGAGGCGATGCAAATCACCGTCAGCAGAGAGATGGAAAAACGCATCGACGAGACCAGCTCCACCGCCGCGCGCAATGCGTGGGAAGGAGTATCAAGCCGCCAACCGTGGGTAGAAACAGACATCTTGGTATTGTCGCCGCAAGGCATGAAAAAACGCGGGCTTCACTGGGAAAGCCCGCCTTGTTTAGGGAGAAGTACCCCGTTTAAGTTCAAATTAACGAAGACCGGCAATGTAGTCTGAAACCGCTTTGATCTCGCGGTCATTGAGTTTAGCGGCGTTTTGCGTCATTTGCAGGTTGTTGGTACGTCCACCATCGCGGTAGCCACGCAGCGATGCGGCCACGTAGTCAGCATGCTGACCTGCCAGGCGCGGATACTGGGCGGGGATGCCCGCGCCCGTGGGGCTGTGGCAGCCTGCGCAGGCGGCTATTTGGCGGTCGGCTATGCCGCCCTTGTAAATGCGCTCACCCAGGGCAACCAGCTCTTTGTCTTTGGCAAAACCGGGCTTGGCCTTTTGGCCAGCCGCCCAGAAAGAGATGTCGCGCATGTCTTCATCGCTCAGGGTGGTGGCAAAGCCCTGCATCACGGCGTTTTTGCGCTTACCCGACTTGAATTCTTGTAACTGTTTCACCAGGTACTCGGGGTGCTGGCCCGCCAGCTTGGGATTCTCGACCGCGCCCGAGTTGCCGTCCACGCCGTGGCAGGCGACGCAGACCGCCGCAAATTTTTCAGCCCCTTTGACCAAATCAGGCTTGCTGACCTTGGCGACTTCGGGTTTGACACCGTCGGGCTTGGCGACATCAGCAGCAAAAACGGGGGCAGCCATACTGGCGGCAAGCAAAAGACTGGCGATAAATTTCATGGCGAAAAACTTGATTTAAGAATATCTGGGATACAAAACCTATTGATTTTACAATGCTTCATGCGGGATATCCCTTCCCACGCCCTTTTGCGCCCTTGCGGTGTTTTAAAAATGTCTTCTACACCGTCCAAAAAGTCCAGTAACCCCGGCCCGCGCAGCAAGGCCCGCACTACCGTAGCCCAGGCGCAGCAGGGCAAGGCCAGCGCCCTGACCCGGGCTGCGCCAGACTACGCCAAGCCCGCCGAGGCCAGCGCCCCGGCCAAGGAAGCCATCGCCTGGCTGCACACCACCCGCTTTCTCACCACTGCCGCCCAGTTGCACCACCTGCCCGCGCTGGATGTGCCCGAATTTGCCTTTGTCGGCCGCTCCAACGCCGGTAAATCGACCTGCATCAACATGCTGGCCCAACAAAAGCAGCTGGCCTACGCCTCTAAAACCCCGGGGCGCACCCAGCACATCAACCTGTTTGCCATCGGCCGCCAGGGCGCGCAAGATGCCGTGCTGGCCGACCTGCCCGGCTACGGCTACGCGGCGGTGGCCAAAGACAGCAAGCTGCGCTGGCAGCGCGTGATGGCCAACTACCTCAAAAGCCGCGAAAACCTGGCCGCCGTCGTGCTGCTATGCGACCCGCGCCTGGGCTTGACCGAGCTGGACGACATCTTGCTCGACGTCATCCGCCCCCGCGTCGAAAAGGGCCTGAAGTTCGTCATCCTGCTCACCAAGGCCGACAAGCTGAACAAAACTGAGGCCGCCAAGGCGCTATCGATTGCCAAATTGCAGGCCGGTGGGGGTGAAGTAAGGATGTTCTCGGCCCTCAAGCGCATTGGCGTGGACGAGATGGCGCTGCAACTGCGGGCCTGGGCGGCGGAGCCGTTGGTGCGGTCTGTCGATGTGGCGGTGGGTTCGGATTCGGATGCGGTGGATGCCGATGGGGGTGCGGAAACTGGCGACGATGTGTACACGGGTGTTGACGATGGATTGGATGGCTCCAAGGATGCTACTTGAGCATTTTTCCAAAGAAATAGCTGCATAGTCCCTGTCGCCTGGACGTAAGCAGCTATTTAATTTATAGCATTCTATTTTCAGATAGTTGTTACGCCAGTGATTTAAGACACTTCGGCTGAACCTTATGCAGCGCTGCACTAGCCTGGACGGGGAACGGGACATATTTTTTCTAAAAACTCCGCCAAACACGCGCACAGTTTTTGTAGCAATCTAAAGACCGCGCCGCGCCTTGGCTACATTTTTAAAAAAATACGCTCTCATTCCTTCACCTGTGCGGAGGTTTTTGAAGGCACGCAGAGTCAAATTTATTTCACGGCTCACCATTAGCTGATCGTGACGGCGTGCTTTGCACAGGAAACGCACTGCGGCGCTTCGTCAACGCGGCAAATACGTCTGGCCATCTTGGCCAAAGGTACAACGCAATCCAAGCCGACATTAAGCCAAGTGCCACCGTTAAAACCATGTACCAATACCTAGCCCCCCACTCAGCAATCGGCAACCAGTAAGGGTGGACACCAAGGATTTGAACAATAGCCGGGATTAAATATACGCATATAGCAATTACTGGCAAGGCAATGATTGTCATAAACATCCATGCAACTGTGTATGCGAGTACTGGGCCCGCGATTACAAATACCCAACGGGCTGGAACTCTAACAGGCACATCTAGAGCAAATGCCAAGTATCCCGAGACTAGGATGGGACTAAAGGTTGCCAGTAGTAGTGCAATGAACATTGTTTGAGTCCGGCAGACTAACGTAATTTGTTATCAGTTTACAGTTTTTTATATTTCATTTATGCCGTTAGCCCAACGAATACCAAACACCCCGCCCCGCACCATGCTGTGTCAGATGCCCTGCATCCACCAGTTTTTGCATATGCTTCTTGGCGGTACTACGGTTGGCTCCGGTGAGCTGTACTGCGGTTTGCATGGTGATTCTGCCTTGCGCACGCACCAACTCCAGTATTTGTAGCGACAGCTCTGGCAGCACGGCGAGGATGATTTTTTCGGTTTCTACTTTTTTCTCCAACCGCTTGACCTGCGCATGCAGTGAGCGCAAAAAAAACAGAATCCATGGCTGCCAGTCGGGTTGGTCTGTGCGGATGGTGATTTGGGTTTGACGCAGTGCAATGTAATAGCTGCCTTTGTTTTGCTCGATGATGCTCTCCAGCGAACTGTAGGGTACGTAGGCGTAGCCCGCTTGCATGAGTAGTAGTGTGGTCAAGATGCGCGACAGTCGGCCATTGCCGTCTTCAAACGGATGAATGGCCAGAAAGGTGACTACAAATATGGCGATGGCCAGCAGGGGGTGCATGAGCTTATTGCCCTTTTCCGCTTGGTACCAGGCCAGCAGCTCGGCCATCAGGCGCGGTGTATCAAAGGGTGTGGCGGTTTCAAACACGATGCCAATCAGCGTGCCATCGGCATCACGCGCCACCACCGTATTGGTATGGGTTTTGTAGCGCCCGCGATGGGACTCATCTTTGTCTACATGCTTTAAAAGATCGCGATGCAATTGCTGGATGTGGTTTTCGGTCAGTGGAATGTACTGCCAAGACTCGAACACCAACTCCATCACTTGGGCATAGCCTGCAACTTCCTGCTCGTCGCGCGAGGTAAACGACTGGCTGGACAGGCCAGCCATTAGGCGTTCCACCTCACGGTCACTCAGTTTGCTGCCCTCGATCCTAGTGGATGAACCTATGCTTTCGATAGTGGCTACTCGCCGCAACGCGGCCAGCCGTTCGGGTGAAATGGTGCCAAATGCACGCCAAGCGCCTTTGAACTCGTCGGTACTGGAGATCAATGTGAGCATTTCGGCAGTGATGGACAGCGTTTGGGTGTTTAACATATCCATTAGTTTATCCATTTATATCCAATAAATCAATGCGCACTGTTTACATTTTGAAATGACCGTATTTTTATCCGTTTATATCCAATATTACTGACTTGGCAAATAAAACTCCGGTCAGGCGGCAAACTGACGTATCTTTGTTGCCGGAACAGTATCCGTAGGAGACGCACAT
>CAVZHO010000005.1:0-366007 GCA_963775085.1 uncultured beta proteobacterium | reverse complement strand
TCTGCGCGGCGCGGCGCATAGTGGCGATCTCATGCGCGTCTTTGATCAGGCGCATTTCGTCCAAAATGCTGCACAGGTCGCGCTGCTGCTCGGGGCACAGCGCGCCGTAGCGCACGCGGGCGCGCACCTTGGCCAGCCAGCCGTCAACGCGCGTCTCCAGGCCTTTGTGGATGGCAAACGGGTACCACACGGTGTGCTGGTTTTCCAGCAGTTTGGGCAGGTGCTGTTCCATCTCGGCGCTGGAGTGGGCGGCGCTCACGCCCAGCGCCTCGGGCGCGGCCTCGGGGCCCAGGCGCAGGCCATCCCAGATTTCGCGCTCTTTGTCTTTGGGCTGGCAAAACAGGGTGGTGCTGCCGTCCGACTGAATGAGCAATGTAGCGCCAGGTTCGGTAAAACCGGTGAGGTAGTAAAAATAGCTGTCGTGGCGGTACAAAAAGTCGCTGTCGCGGTTGCGCGGCTCGCTCGGGGGCGGTGGGGATGATGGCGATGCTGTCTGTGCCCAGCTGGGCGCGACGCGGGCGCGGCGGGCGGCATACATGTCGTTGGTTTTGGCGTGGGGGGTGGCGTTGTTCATGGGTTCGAGGTCCTTGGGCTGTGCGCAATAGATCGAGACAGACTTTAGCGCGCTTGCCGTTGTGTGAAATTATCGGGCACGGCGTTGATTTCTGCCAGCCGCTCAGGCGTACCCACATCCGTCCATTCCCCCATAAATAGCTTCGCACTCACCCGCCCCGCATCCATGGCGGCGCGCAGCAGCGGGGCCAGGGCGGCTTGGATGCCCTGCGGGTTGCCCGCAGGCACCTCGCACATGGGCGGGGCGAACAGGGCGTGTTTGTACAGGCCGATGGTGCTGTAGGTGTACAGGACGTGGCCTGCGCCTTTGGGCAGATTGAGCGCCAGGCCCTCGGAGCTGAGGCCAAAGTCGCCGCGCGGGTTGTGCGGCGGGTTGGGCACCAGCCAGAGATGGGCCAGTTTGTCCGACTGGGCAAATTGGTCGTACACGGCGCGTGTGTAGGCAAAGCGGGGCGCAAATACATCGCCCGCCAATACCCAAAACACCTGCGCCAAGTGCGGCAGGGCGCGGCAAATGCCGCCTGCGGTCTCCAGCGCGTAGCCAAAGTCTATGCCTTCGTGCGAATAGGTGAGATGCAGTTGCTCACTATTTAATAGCTGATTATGTCCATATGACAAGGACTCTGAGGCTATTTGATGGGTAAAATGCTGCTCTATCAGCGCCCCCAGCCAGGCGGTGTTGACCAGCTGGCGATGAAAGCCGTTTGCGGCCAGGGCCTGCATGGGCCACTGCATCAGCGGCTGGCCGCGTACGGTCAGCAAGGGTTTGGGGCAGGTGTCGGTCAGCGGGCGCATGCGCTCGCCACGGCCTGCGGCCAGGATGATGGCTTGGGCTTTCATGTGTGCTGTCCTCGGTGCAGGGCGTTGCGCACCGCGCTCTGGGGTTGAAACAGGGCCAGCAACGCGTCCAGCAGCGCATGGGCCTTGGCGCTGTGGTCGCCGCCAAAATTGCACACATACACGTCCAACGTTACGCCGCGCTGCTCGGGCCAGGTGTGCACGCACAGGTGCGACTCTGCTAGTAAAACCGTAGCTGTAACTCCCCCTGGGCCGTGGACTGTGGCGGGAAATGTGTGGAAAAGTTGGGCCACGCCTTGCAGGCCAGCGGCCTGCACCGCCTGCAGGCAGGCACTGCCCAGGCGCGCGGCATCGGTCAGCCAGTCGGCATCGCACTGGCAAAGGGTTAAATCGGCGGTAAGGTGAAGGCCTTGCATGGTGCAACTGTAAGGGATGCGCGGCCCCTACCACGAAAGGGGCAGCGCCTGTCTGCGGGCGGGCGCGGCCAGCCCGGTAAAATCGGCGGTTTCCCCTACTTCGCACCCAGGCCTCACCCGTTTCGGCAACCCCACATGACACAAAACACCCAAGATATGGCCAACGCCATCCGCGCACTCGCTATGGACGCCGTGCAAGCCGCCAATTCCGGCCACCCTGGCGCACCGATGGGCATGGCCGACATGGCTGTTGCCCTGTGGGGCCGCCATTTAAAGCACAGCCCGGCCAACCCGCATTGGATGGATCGTGACCGCTTTGTGCTGAGCAACGGCCACGGCTCCATGCTGATTTATGCTTTGCTGCACCTCACCGGCTACGAGCTGCCCATCGCTGAGCTGAAGAACTTCCGCCAGCTGCACAGCAAAACCGCCGGCCACCCCGAGGTGGATGTCACCCCGGGCGTAGAGACCACCACCGGCCCACTGGGCCAGGGCCTGACCAACGCGGTCGGCATGGCGCTGGCCGAGAAGCTGTTGGCCGCTGAATTCAACCAGCCCGGCCACGCCATCGTCGGCCACCACACCTATGTCTTCATGGGCGACGGCTGCCTGATGGAAGGCATCAGCCACGAGGCCTGCGCACTGGCCGGTGCCTGGAAGCTGAACAAGCTGATTGCCCTGTACGACGACAACGGCATCAGCATCGACGGCCAGGTGGCCCCCTGGTTCATCGACAACACCGCCCAGCGCTTCAAGGCCTATGGTTGGAACGTGATCGACCAGATTGACGGCCACAACGTGGACGCGGTAGACCGCGCCATTGCCGACGCTAAAAATTCGGCCGACAAGCCCACCCTCATCATCTGCAAAACCAGCATCGGCAAGGGCAGCCCGAACCGCGCCAACACCGCCAAGGCGCACGGCGAGCCCCTGGGTGCCGAGGAGATCGCCCTCACCCGCGCCGCATTGGGCTGGGCCCATGCGCCGTTTGACATCCCCAAAGCGGTCTACAGCGACTGGAACGCGTTGGCCAAGGGCACGCAGGCCGAGCTGAGCTGGGACACCCGCTTTGCCGGCTACCGCCAGGCCTACCCCGCGCTGGCCAACGAATTTTTGCGCCGTATGGCGGGCGACCTGCCAAAGAATTTTGCGCAAACCGTGGTCGATACCGTGCTGGCCGCCAACGCCAAGGCCGAGACGGTCGCCAGCCGCAAGGCATCGCAAATCGCGCTGGAAGCCTTCACCGCTGCCCTGCCCGAGCTGCTGGGCGGCAGCGCCGACCTGACCGGCTCGAACCTGACCAACACCAAGTCCACCCCGCCCATGCGTATCGACCTGGCCGGTGATGTGAAGCGCGATGCCGAGGGCAAACTGGGCCGCCACATCAACTATGGCGTGCGCGAATTTGGTATGGCCGCCATCATGAACGGTATTACCCTGCACGGCGGCTTTATCCCCTACGGCGGCACCTTCCTCACCTTTAGCGACTACAGCCGCAACGCCATCCGCATGGCCGCACTGATGAAAAAGCGTGTGGTGCATGTGTTTACCCACGACAGCATTGGCCTTGGCGAAGACGGGCCGACGCACCAGTCGATCGAGCATGCCGGCCGCCTGCGCCTGATCCCGAACCTGGACGTGTGGCGCCCCTGCGATACGGCAGAGACGGCAGTGGCCTGGGCGGTGGCTTTGCAGAACAAGAATAAGCCGACTGCATTGCTGCTCTCGCGCCAAAACCTGCCGTACGCTCCCAAGGCCGACTCGCATGCTGCCCCCGACGCATCGGGGCTGGACAACATCAGCAAGGGTGCCTACGTGCTGGCCGAGCCACAAGAGGTGGGCATCAACAAAAAGCCGCAAGCCATCATCATCGCTACCGGCTCGGAGGTGCAGTTGGCGCTGAGAGCGCAAGAGCTGCTGGCGACCCAGAAAATTGCGGTGCGTGTGGTGTCCATGCCCAGCACCACCACCTTTGACAAACAAACCACTGCTTACAAAAAAGCCGTGCTGCCCGCAGGCATCCCGCGCATCGCGATAGAAATGGGCGCAACCGACGGTTGGTGGAAGTACGGTGTAGCGGCGGTGGTGGGTATCGACAGCTACGGCGAGTCGGCCCCCGCGCCCGCGCTGTTCCAGCATTTTGGTTTTACACCTGAAAACGTAGCAGCCACCGTGCAAGCGGCCTTGCAACGCCGTTAAACTCTAGTGCTTCGTAGTATTCAATCCATTATCTTTTTCATTCATTCTTAACAGGAGATCCTTATGAAAGTAGTTCAAATTTTGGCGGCTGTTGCTGCTGTGTGGGTCAGTGCCACTTCAGCCCAAACCTTGACGGGAATCACCGTTGAGCCAGGGCAAGTAGCCGTAGGGCAGAGCGTCAAACTGACCGCCGCGCTGGACGTAAAAGACGGCTCGGTCAACTGCGGCTTGCTGCTAGTCTGGGGTGACGGAGCCACCAGCTACGAAAAAATATCAAGAGAACGTGATGTTCCCTTTTCCAGAACCCATACCTATACCAAGCCTGGCACCTATACCGTCGCGGTGGAGCCCACCAAAGCGGGCTCCGCACTGAAGTGCAATGGTAAAGACCAGAAAACAACCTTGGTGGTTGCCGCCGCCCCTGTCGCTGCTGCACCCGCCCCGACTGCGCCGGTAGCCGGGGTGCCTATCGCTGCTGCGCCCGTCGTTGTTGCTGCCGCACCCGGCGCTGCTGCTGCAGTCGCCGAGCCAAAAACCGTGGATCTGTGCCCCAAAGGCTGGCAGCTGGGCAAGTCGGGTGTCAAGCCCAACGGCGCTTTCACCTGTACCGCACCCAAAAAGACCAAAGTGCCCAAAGATGAAATCCTGTGCGTTGAAAAGCTCAAGTATTTTGCCGACAGCAAGTCGGGTCAACTCGGCTGCCGTCCGTAATATTAATTTTGCAATCTGGAGAAACTGGTATGACCATCAAGGTAGGTATTAACGGCTTTGGCCGCATCGGGCGCATGGTGTTTCGCGCTGCGGTACAGAACTTTTCCGACATCGAAATCGTCGGCATCAACGACCTGCTGGAGCCCGACTACTTGGCCTATATGCTCAAGTACGACAGCGTGCACGGCCGTTTTAAAGGCGAGGTAGCGGTGGACGGCAGCACCTTGGTGGTCAACGGCAAACGCATCCGCCTGACGGCTGAAAAAGACCCTTCCGTATTGAAATGGAACGAAGTCGGTGCGCAGGTGGTGATCGAATCGACCGGCCTGTTCCTGGACAAAGTGACCGCGCAAAAGCATCTGGATGCCGGTGCAAAAAAGGTCGTGATGTCGGCCCCGTCCAAAGACGACACCCCCATGTTCGTCTACGGCGTGAATGACAAAACCTACGCCGGTCAGGCCATCATTTCCAATGCGTCTTGCACTACCAACTGCCTGGCCCCCGTGGCCAAAGTGCTCAACGACAAATGGGGCATCAAGCGCGGCCTGATGACCACCGTGCATGCGGCTACTGCGACGCAAAAAACGGTAGATGGCCCCAGCAACAAAGACTGGCGCGGCGGGCGCGGCATCTTGGAGAACATCATTCCATCCAGCACCGGTGCCGCCAAGGCGGTAGGCGTGGTGATCCCCGAGCTGAACAAAAAGCTCACGGGCATGTCGTTCCGCGTGCCCACGTCTGACGTGTCGGTGATTGACCTGACGGTCGAGCTGAACAAGCCGGCCACGTACGCCGAGATCTGCGCCGAGATGAAAGCCCAGAGCCTGGGCGCCATGAAGGGCGTGCTGGCCTACACCGAAGAAAAGGTCGTCGCCAGCGACTTCCGTGGCGAGAGCTGCACCAGCGTGTTCGATGCCGACGCAGGCATCGCCCTGGACAGCACCTTCGTCAAAGTGATCAGCTGGTACGACAACGAATGGGGCTACAGCAACAAGACGCTGGAGATGGTGCGCGTGGTGGCTGGCAAGTAGGAAGCTTGCTGCAAGCCTGTGCACGCCTGATGCCAGCGCTGTGCTCGCCCCGTCACTTGGCGTGGACGGCTACGCGGCCAATACTGTTCTATTAACTAGAAATTGATAATTTCTCCCTCCCCCATTTGCTAAGAGGCTTGGGCTGCAATATCCGTGGCGTTGCACAAATAGACTCGCTGGTGCGCACGCGGGTCAGGCTACTGGCGTAGGCGCTACGCTTGTGTTTGACCATGCGTGGCCTGTGCAAGCCCCGGCTGCTCACGCATTTGAGCTTAGAGACCTCTTGCAGCAGCAATCTGAACCAGCGCCTGCGGCATCGGGGCCGGTCAGGGGGGAAAGGCCCCTGAGTGGGGCTGGTGTCTGCGCACTAATTGGAGCGTCCCGGTAAACGATAACTGTCGTTGACTTAATCGGTGCGCACTGGCCGCCTGGTGCATCAGCCAACAGGTCGCGTAGTGCATCAGCAACCAGCCATAGAACTCTTGTTCAATGCCCTGGGGCGTTTTGCTTCTAAGGGTTCGCCTGCGCTCCAGGGTATGCGTTTTGAGCTCATCCAAGACGCTTTCAATCTCCCAGCGCTGGCTGTACAACGCGGCCAGCTCCAGGGCTGGGGCCGTCGTTGGATCCAGTAAGGTGGTGAGCAAGCGATAGCGCTCTTGCGCACTATTTTGTTGGGGCAAGTCGTACTCAATCACGCGCACCTGCAGCGCGCCCATGCCGACTCGGCGCGACTTCTGGTTGGGATACAGGGTGGTGAGGTAGGAGCCATCACCCAGCACCTGGTCTATGGGCAGTTGCCAATCGGTCTTGCAGCGCCACAGCAACTGGGCTGCGCTGGCACTGGCTTGGAGCCAGTTGGCGTAGCCGCAAAAGCCCCTATCAGCCAAGCACAGCATGTCCGGTTGCAGCCGCTGCAAGAGGGGTTGGGCCAAGGCGTTCTCGCTTTGGCTGCTGGAGCCTAGCTGGGCATCGATGATGGCGTGGGTGGCGCATTCGGCCAGCAGCACGCAGCGCGCCTGCGGGTAGGCGGCCAGGCGACCCGAGGTATTGTGGCGGCCAAAGTGCTGTGCATTGGCCGCCTCGTCGGGGATGTCAAAGACGCTGCCATCGAGGGCGACCAAGCGCAGTCCGCCGTAGAAGGCGTGCGGCTGGGCTTTGGGGCTGGCCAGGGGTTGGCAGGCGCGTGCATGCAGCGTCTTGAGGGGCGCACTGCCCAGGCGGGTGCGTGCGGTGCTGATGGCGGATTTGACGACCGTGCGGGGGGCAATGCCGCCATGCACGCTGGCCAGGCCTTGGGCAAGGGCGGCATAGACGGCTTCGTAGGCCGCTTGCGGGTACAGCGCCAGCGCCATGCAGTAGTAGGTGGTCACCTGGGCAGGAAAGGAGCGCACGCGCTGGCTTTGTACCCCGTGTTCTTGGAGCACGGATTGGACCAGCTCCAGCGGGTAGACGCGCGCCAGGAGGCTGGCGCCCAGATAGTCGGTCAGTCGAATCCCATCGCCTAAGGTTGCCTTGGTTCTTGCCACGCTGTGACTCCTTGTATGGAGTCTGTATTCTGACACAGATTGCTCTAATAGAACAGTATTGGCTACGCGGCTGTCCCCCGCCCTTCGGGCTCCTCCTTTATGCCGCTACGCCGTCCCCACCAAGTGCCAGGGCTGCGTACTGGATTAGTTGGTGCGCAGCGGTGGCTCGCCCAATATTTCGCAAGAGCAGGTCGGCGGTGTACTCAGCGCAGCGGCATAAAGGAGGAGGAGGCGGCCATAAGCCGCCACGGGGGACAGCCGCGGAGCTGAGTACGCCGTCGGCCTGCTCCAGTACAAAACAAAGGCGCATCCAGCGTAGGTCATGTCAGGCAATGGTTTGGAGCAAATTCCGGCTGTAGCCCAATAAAATATAGTGTAAGCAGCTACGAATTACGTAGCAATTTGGCGAACTCAACGGCTGACTTCACGCCCATTTTGTCGAACACGCGGGCGCGGCGGACTCCTCAGTAGCAGACTAAATCACAAAACGACAGTCTTTTCAGGTAGCGCCTTACCCCAAACAAGCAGTTGGTAGCTGCGGCAGGCTGGTACATAGTATGGATCGTTCTCAATCAAGGCGACTGCGCGCGCTCTGGACACTACTTCTAGCACCCACATGCCTCCAACGAATGCGCCGCCCGGCTCATCCCGCAGTCCACCACCAATGAGTATTTCGTTGTCGTGCTTGCGAAGGTAGTCAATATGCTGCGCCTCACGCTCTTGGCGTACTGCCATCATGTCCTGTGTGTCTTGAAAAATTGCTACCAAGCGCATGGGATTCTCCTTTGGTTACGGCTGTCGTTTTGGTTGAGGGCTGTGACCTGGCTTGACGGGGCAAGTTCTGTTGATTGACGGGCTGACACTAGTGCGCCCAAGTACTCAGTGCTCATTTCCGGCATACACCCACATGGGTTCCGTATTGCCAGCGCGAACGAAACCCAGAGACTTATAGAACTCGATGGCCTTTCCATCTGCGGTAAGCATCTTCTGGTGAAAGCCCGAGTATCTATCCAGCATGGCCCTCATCATGGAACGCCCCATACCACGGCCCTGGAATTCTGGATGCACGAGCATGTGAGGGAAATAAACCACCAGATGCCCGTCAGAAATGGCATTGCCAATACCGACCAGTCTTGTAGACACACGAGCGGTGACAAGGGTGTGAGACCCCCGCAGGGCGGCAAGCAGTTCTTTGGGCTTGTCCGCTGAAGACCATTCGTTGGCCTTGTAGAGACTGACGACTTCATCTACCTCGACTTCATCGCTAATGGAAATTGCAACTTGCATGCGCACTCCGCTGGATATTCAAACTCTAAAAATGCTGCCCGCCAACCCGTTTCAGTCTATAAATCAGGCCACAGCCCAATAAAATATAGCGTAAGTAACTACGAATTACGTAGCAAATTGGCTAACTCAACGGCCGACTTCACGCCCATTTTGTCAAACACCCGGGCACGGTGCACCTCTACCGTGCGCACGCTGATGGCCAGTTGGTCGGCGATGAGTTTGTTGGGCAGGCCTTCGGTCACCAGGCGCATCACGTCGCGTTCGCGTTCGGTCAGGTCATCCCAGCGCTTGCGCAGGCTGTTGCTGGCTTTGGCGCTTTGCACGATGCCTGCGCTTACCGCTAAGGCTTGCTCGATGCGGTCTACCAGTGCGTTATCAGAAAACGGTTTTTCGCAAAAATCAAAGGCTCCGCGCTTAACGGCATCCACTGCGGTGGGCACGTCGGCATGGCCGGTGAGGAAGATCACGGGCAGGGCGCTGGCCCAGGGCTTGGTCAGCAGTTGCTCAAACAGCGCCAGGCCACTCATGCCGGGCATGCGCACGTCCAGCAGCAGGCAACTGGCTTGGCGTGGGGTGAAGCTGCCGGTGACATGCGCCAGGAAGGCCTCGGCGCTGTCAAACAGCTCGTGCGGCAGGCGGCGCGAGCGCAGTAGCCAGGCCAGTGCATCGCGCACGCCAGCGTCGTCGTCTACGATGTATACGGTGGCATCTTGGGTGGGTTGCATGGGGTGCTCCGTCAGAGTGGCAATGGTAATGCAGAAGTGGTGGCTTCCAAGTCTGCTGATTCTTCTTCTGGACGTGCAACGTCGTTCACCACCTCGGGCGGGGTGGTGGGCAGGGTGAATTTAAACACCGTGCCGCGCGGTTTGCGCGGCTCAAAGGCGAGAAAACCTCCATGCTGTTCAACCACGGTGCGGCACATGCTCAGGCCCAGGCCCATGCCCTCTTGTTTGGTGGTGAAGAAGGGCGTAAACAGGTGTGCGGCGGTGGCGGCATCAATGCCTGCGCCTCGGTCAGCTACGGTAAATTCAATCCAGCGCATGGCCGGGGTTTTGTCGGCCTGGGCACTCAGGCGCGAGGTGACGTTGGCTCGCAGTTCCAGCACCCGCTCGGGAAGGGGCGTGCCTTCCATGGCCTGCATGGCATTGCGCGCCAAATTGAGCAGCACCTGCTCGACCATGGTGCGGTCACAGTGCACAGCGGCCAAACCGGGCGCGCACTGCAACTGCACGCGCACGCCCAGCTTGCGCGCTTGCAGGCTGACCAAGGGCATGACGGCATCAAACAGGGCGGCGGGCGCTACGGCCTCACGCGCCTGGTCGCGTCGGCGCACAAAGTCGTGCACCGATTTGATCACCTTGCCGGCCCGCTCCGCCTGCTCACCAATGCGGCGCATGGCGTGCTCTACGTCTTGCGGGCTCAAACTGGCGTTGGCCTGTAGCATGTTGATTGAGCCCGTGGCGTAGCTGGAGATGGCGGCCAAGGGTTGGTTGAGCTCGTGGCTGAGCAGCGAGGCCATCTCGCCCACCGTAGCCAGGCGCGCGCTGGCTTGCAGACGCTCCAGGCTGGCGCGCGAGAGCTCTTCCATGCGGCGCTGGTCGGTGATGTCCAAAATCGCGCTCATCCAGCCGGTTTGCACGCCCAGCACGTTGATGAGCGGGGCCTCAATGATCAGCACCGTAAAGCGTGTGCCGTCTTTGCGCATAAAGACTGACTCATAGCCTTCGCGCGAAGGGCCATTGCCCGCCATTCTCACCGCCTGGCGCTGCTGGTATTCGTCGGCCAGCTCAGGCGGCCAATAGGGCATGGGTGCGGTCGCACCCATCAGCTGGGCTGCCGTAAAACCCGTCATCTCGCAAAACGCCGGGTTGACATAGGTGATGTTGCCTTGCAGGTCGCGCGCGCGCAGACCGGTAACCAGTGAGTCTTCCATCGCCTTGCGAAATGCCAATGCTTCAGCCAGCTCGCGCTCGGCGCGCAGGCGGCGGCTGATGTCTTTGCCCAGCAGCACCAGCACGCTCACCAAGGCGACCGACATGAAGGTGACTAGCGCAGTAAGTACGTTGGGGAACAAATCGGGCGCACCACGCCAACTGTCCATGCGCAGCACCATGGTGTTGCCCGGCAAATCCAGCAACTGCTGCGCGGTAAACACCCGGCTGCTGCGCTGCGAGGTACCGTGGATAGCCAGGCGCGTGCCGTCGGCCTCGGTAAACGAGATTTCCTGCCCGCGCGCCAGTTGCTTGCCCACCAGCTCGGACAACACACTACCCAGCGCGTAGGTGGCCACCAAGTAGCCACCACCCGTACCGGCGGCATTGGTGGGCATGCACATCTCGATCAGCTCCAGGCCCAGACCATCCGATTGCGGCAGAAAATGGCTACTGGAATAGGCCGCACCGCTCAAGCGTTTGGCCACACCGCAAACGATCTGAATATCACTTTGCGTGGCACTGCGGGCCAGGCGGTCAAACAAAGGCTTTTGGTAGGGCGAGTCGACAGAAGCCAGTACGTTGAGCTGGGCATCGCGCCTTTCAATGCGCACCATCTCGCGGCGCTCGCGCAGCACCGTACTGGCCTCCTGCGACCAGACGCTGGCTTGCTGTTGCGATTGCAGGGCCTGCAGGTTCTGTACGTTACGGGTGAGCGCGGCGCGGATATCGCTGCTGGCATCGGCTGCATCGCGCTCCAGACGCGACTGCACTTGGCTGGCCTCGTAGCGTCCGGCCAGCCAGACCAAGGTGGCCAACAAAGCCAGTACCAAGACCACCAGCAGCACCCAGAGTGCCCCTCGACGGGTAGGCCACAGGTTCATCCAGCCGATAGGCCGCGCGGTGCCTGCCGTGGTCATTGCACGCTTGGCAAAGCCGACGGGACAGCGCGGTGGTGGCGCAGGCTTGGCAATTGCATGCGCTGGGTTTGCAGTTGCACCATAGACAGATCGGCCAGCACCACGCCAGCGCCTTGAGCCTGCTGCGCCAGTACGCCACCCCAGCAGTCCACCGCCATCGAGTGACCCCAGGTACGCCGGCCGTTCTCATGCACGCCACCCTGTGCAGGGGCCAGTACATAGGCCAGATTTTCAATCGCGCGGGCGCGCAGCAGCACCTCCCAGTGGGCTTTCCCTGTGGTGTAGGTAAAGGCACTGGGCACCAGCAGCAAGTCGGCTTGCAAGGCGCGGTAAAACGCGGCAAAACGCAGGTCATAGCATACGGACAGGCCCACACGCCAGGTATGGCCGTCGCGCGAAGGCAGTGCAAAACTCACGGGCGCGTCACCCGCTTCCAGAACGCGGGACTCGTCAAAGCGCTCGGTGCCGTTGTCATAGGCAAACAGGTGCATCTTGTCGTAGCGTGCCACTGGCACGCCCTGTGGATTGAATGCCAGGCAGGTGTTGCGTACTTTGAGGGGGTTGGTTGTCGATAGGGGCAGGGTGCCGCCCACTATCCACACGCCATGCCGGCGCGCGGCATCGGCCAAAAACTGCTGGATCGGTCCACGGCCGGCTGATTCCTGCACCTGAAGTTTGTCGGTGTCGCGCTGGCCCAGGATGCAAAAATACTCGGGCAAGGCCACCAGCTCTGCGCCCTGCGCGGCGGCGCTTTGCACCAGCGCATCGGCGGCGCGCAGATTGGCCTCTACCTGCGTGCCTGAGACCATTTGAAGGGCGGCTACTTTCATGGGGCTATTGTGAGACCTGCGTAGGGGGCGCAGTGACTTTGCGGGGCGTTTTAGTCACCTTCGGGTCTACCCAACTGCCTTCAATATGGAACTCCTGGGTGGCGGCCTCGATAAAGGGACGGCGCAAAATCAACTGCGCTAAAAAGGTGCCCAAGCCTACGGCGGGATTGATCACTGCCGCAATCAGCGAGGCGGTGCCCGCATTGATCTCCGGCACCACCACCACCCGCAGGTCCTGGGTTTCCTTGGCGATATCGGCACTGCCCTCCATCAACACGGCGGCGTTGATGCCCTTCATCTGCAAATTGTTGGTGAAAGCGATGCCTTGGTCTATCTTGGCATCGCCACGAATAAAGTCAAACGAAAAACCATCGCTGAACACATCCCGAAAATCCAGCGCCAACCTGCGCGGCAGGGTTTGCAGGCTGAGCACCCCCAGCAGTTTGGCAATGCCAGGATCGGCCTTTAAAAACTGGCCCGCCTCGATATTGAGATTGATATTGCCGCCCATGCTGGGATAGTCCAGCGCCAGTGGTGAGCCTGTCCAGGCCATCTGCCCTTCCAATTTGCCTTTGCCTTTGTTGATGACTTTGTCCATACCCAGGCGTTTGAGCAGCAGCCCGGAGTCGGCAATGTCCAATTTGAAGTTCAACACGGTCCGCCTCTGCATGGGGCCTGTGCGCAGGGCGCTGGCTCCCAATGCCGCCCAATTGCCGGTGGCGGTCAGTTGGGCTTCGGGCATGATGACGTTGAATTTGTTCAGCCGCCACTCCCGCACGGTATCTTCACGCGTGGAAAAAAGCCCCCGGTTGATGGCTTCAACTTCTACCCGGCCAAATTTTTTACCCCGCAAATCAAAGTCATCCACCACAATGTCCAATGCAGGAATGGCAGCGGGCTGCTCTGCCAGCACCGACTCAAGCTCCCTGGCTTCCGTGGGCGCAATGGTCAAACGTGCCAACCGTGCATAGACCCTGCCTGGGTTGGCACCGCTGGGCTGGCGGTACTCTACATAGCCATTGAGCTCACGGGCATCCAGGTTGGCGCGCCAGGTGAGGCCTTCGCGTGAGCCGCCTACCACCACGTTATGCAGGGTGTGGCCCTCCAGCGTGAGTTCTTTCGCGCGCACCGCAATGATATTGGGCAGGTAGCCACTGGGAGCGGCCGCACTGGACTGCGCCCGTGTGGGCACCGCCGGAGTCGCCGGACTGAAACTCGCTCCCGATAAATTGCTGACTACTTTTTGCCACGCATCCAGATCCACCTGGGCAAAATTGATGTTGGCCACCACGCTGCCTTCATTGACCGGCGCCACCTCCCCCGGCAACAGGCCCACACCGATACCACCGCGCAGTACGCGCGGTTCGGCACCCGAGACGTCGCGCACAAAAACAATGTTGGCCACCGGCCCCAGATCCACCAAAACCTGGTCCTGCATTTTTTGCCCCGCCGCCAGTGACTCCCGCACCAGGGAGTTTTCGTAGCGCAGGGGCAAGGTCGCTTCGGCAGGCTTACCCAAGGGTGCGGGGAAATTGAGTGCCATGCCCTGCAAATTGCTGCTGATGGACAACTCGGGCACGTCCCGGCGAAAGCCCAGCGTGGCCACATAGGCCGCCGTGCCCGAGGCGTTTTGTCCCAGGCGCGAGGCAAAACCCAGCCCTTTGGCTTGGCGCAGGCCTTCGGCGCTGACCGTGCCCTGCGCGCGAAACACCAGGCCTGCATCGTTGGGGCCTGCGCCCACACGGGTACCGCCCTCCAGTCGGGCCTCGCCGCCCAGCATGCGCACCTGGGCATCTTTCACTGCAAAGCCTGACTCGTTGAAGGTGATCACCCCCTTGGAGCGCGCCAGCAAGGGCGTGTCGGGCGTGACCTGTACATCACTATCGGCCAAAGTAACACTGCCTTGCACCTTGCTGCGCTCCAGGTTGAAGAGCGGCAAATTCAATTGCAGTGATACATCGGCATTGCCGGTGGCTGTTAACTTGAGCAGGCTTTTGTTGGTGATTTCGAGTAAGGGTGAGGCGTTGACCGTGGCCAGCACATCGCGGGCACTGCCGCGCACCTCGGCGCGCACCACCACCGTGGGCGTGACGCTGAGGTCCGGAATGCGCGCATCGGCTTGCAGTATTTGCAGGCTGTTATTGCTGCCCACACGGCCACTGCTGGCGTTGACGGTGAGCGAGGTGCGGTCAAACACCAGCTCACCGTTGATCTGGGTAATCGCTGGCCAGGGCAGACTGCCCTCGGACTGGGCAGACTTGGGTACATAGGCAAAGTGCGCGTCGGCCACCTGCGCGGCAATACGAAACTCACCCAACTGCGGGTTGGCAAAGGGCATGTCAAACAGGTCGCCCTTGATCTTGAATCGGCCAGAGTTGATGCGTCCTTGCAAGACGGCGTTGTGCACATAAGTGCGCGCCGATTTGGAGATCGACAGCGGCAGGTAGCGGTGCACCTTGGTACCCTCACCCCGCGAGAGGCTGCCCTGCAAATCCAGCACGCCTGGAAAGCGCGACTTGGCATTGCTTTTTCCCGGGTCAGCCGTCCGCCAATGGGCCTGCACCTCACCTTCGGTATCTGCGTTGGAAAATTGAATGCGATTGAGCAGCAGGTCGATTTTTTCGCCGTTGATGGCCCATTTGGCATCGGTACTCAGCCGGTCAAACAAGACGACCGGCTCTTCAAATGCGCCGGGCAACTCCACGGCACCTTTGCTGATCAACAGCTTGGCTTCGCCCCCCAGTTGGTTGAGCTTGAAGTCCACCGTGGCACCCCGCACACCAGGGCGGTTTTGCGCAGCTGCCGCGCCATGCAGTGCGGTGTTGGCGTACACCGCCGCTACGCTGAGGTCCTGCACCCGGCCTTGTGCCTCGTATTTGCTGGGCGCGTTGAGTGGGCCCTGCCAGGAGGCCTTGATGGTAGTGATCAGGCCTTTGGGTGCCAGGCTGTGGATCAGGTTGTGGGTGGTCGTGCCCAGTGGTAAACGGTCGGCAATTTGCGCCAACGCAGTGACATCGAGCCGGTCGGCACCGAGTTCACCCACTGCTTGCGCCAGGTTCTCGGGTGCGGTTTGCATAAAGGTCAGATTGCCACCGGGCCACTGGATACCGTCTTGGGTGCGAAACGCCAAGTCTTCCGTGCTCACGCGCAGCCCCCCCGATACGGCTTGCCCAGTCAACCGGCCACTGACTGCCTGAATGGCAATCGGTTGCAGGTCTTTGGCCAGACGCACATCCACCTGGTTGAGCTTGACATCGGCGGTGGCGGCGGCGATCTGGCCCTTCTCCAACGTGGCCCAGGCCCGCAAGGCTCCGGAGCCGCGTGTGATCTCGATACCCAGATCGGCGTAGCCTTTGAGTTGCTTGACATCGATACGGCTGAAATCGGCATACAACTCGCCATCCCATTCTTGCCATTGGCCGGGGTGCCGGCTGATCAACGGGCTGAGCATCTGCCCCACCACACTAAACCGCTCCCCCCAGCCCACAGCCGGGGTGGCATCCAGGCGAAACAAATGCCGCCGCCCTGGATTGCGCACCACGAAATCCACCTGATTTAAAGCCAGCGGCGGCGCACCGCGCAATTCATCCGTCCAGCGCACCGTACCCGAGCGGATGACGAATTCGCGCTGCGAAAAAAACCAGTCTGCGGCGGCGGTGCTGGCACCGTCTTGGGCGGATTGCGTATTCATGTCCAGCCCGGCGACATAAATTTTTCCTTGCGCGTTGCGCAGGATATCCAACTCGGGTTGGTCTATCACCAACTGCTCAAAACGCAGCTGCATCAGGGAGCGGGGCGACAACAGCGCGGTGATTTTTTTCAGCACCAGCGCATCGCGCCCCGTACTGTCCAGCAGGCGCACATCCTGTAGCTCAAACGAGGGTACCAGGGTATGCGACTCGGCAGTGATCGAGCCGATACGCACCGGCACACCAATGAGGTGCGTCAGGCGATTTTCTATCGTGGGACGCCATTCACCAATTCGCGGCACAATCAGGCCATGCAGCGCTCCCCAGACCAATACCAAAAACAAGGCCGCCAACAAGATCAACCCCCACGTCCAGGCCATGGCATAGCTGGCCAGATGCAAGAGGCGCGATGGCCGGTAGGGCAAGGCTGGCGTGCTGGGAGCAGGAAGATTTGAGGTCAAAGGTGACATAGTGCAGGAGATATCTGGAATTATGACCCCCAACACAGCTCCGGGTTCGCTGGCAGGGTGTGAAGTTTTGTGTACTACGGCGCAAACCATGCCGTCCATGGCCCTTTCTGGTACTTCTGCACTATCCGACTCCTCCCGATATGCCCAGCGGGTACGCCTGCGCTATGCCGGATTTTCAGCTTTTTTGCCCGATGCCCCATTGACCCTGGCGGTGTTGCAGGCCTGTTTTGCGCGCCTGCGCCAACAACCCATGGAAACGCCTGAGGCGCTGCGCATTACACGCGCCTTGGTACTGGAACGCCTGGTGGTGCGCGACTGCGATGCGCGCTGTCCACTGGCCGAAGTCACCTTGGCCATGACGGTGCTGGCCGAGTTTGCACTGGATACCGCGTGTACCCATGCACAGCAGGCACTGGACGATCTGCATGGTGCCCCCCGCACCGCCACCGGACAACGCGCCACATTCTGGGTGGTGGGTATGGGCAAGCTGGGCGCACGCGAACTCAATGTCTCCAGCGATATAGACCTGATTTACCTGTATGACGAAGACGGTGACACCGCTGGCAATGCCCAAGGCCGCAACAAGATAAGCAACCAGGAGTACTTTGCCAAGGTCGTGCGCAGCATCAGCACCTTGCTGGCCGATACCACCGAACACGGCTTTGTATTTCGCATCGATTTGGCGCTTCGACCCTACGGCAACTCGGGGTCCACGGCCGTGCCTTTGGCGGCGTTGGAGGATTATCTGGTGGCCCAGGGGCGCGAGTGGGAGCGCTTTGCGTGGCTCAAAAGCCGGGTGGTAGCGCCCTACAGCGCCCTGGCCTCGGCAAAGTCGCTGCGTGCCGTCGTGTTGCCCTTTGTGTTTCGCAAGTACCTGGACTACAACGTCTTCGACGCGCTACGCGTATTGCATCGGCAGATCCGTGAGCATGCCAGCAAACGCGCGGCGGGCCGGCCCGAGCGGGCCAACGACATCAAGCTCTCGCGCGGCGGTATCCGCGAGATTGAATTCACCGTGCAGCTCCTGCAGGTGGTGCGCGGTGGGCAGTTCCCCGAGCTGCGCACGCGTTCCACGCTGGAGGCTTTGCCGCGCATCGTGCGTGCCGGTTTGATGCCCGCCGAGACGGCCGCCTCACTGGCGCAGGCCTACGTATTTTTGCGCCAGGTGGAGCACCGTATCCAGTACCTGGATGACCAGCAGACCCATATCATTCCCACCGACGATGCCGATCTGGCCTGGCTGGCAAGCAGCATGGGGTGCGCAGAGAGCGGCGCCTTCCTTTCCCGGCTGGATACCTACCGCGAAGCCGTGGCGACCGAGTTTGACCGCTTGCTGGGTGGTGCCGCACCCTGCGACGGTTGCTCTGGCAGCCCGGCCAACGGCACCTGGGAGGAACTGCTGGCAACTTTGCCCGAACGCTTTCGCCAGCGGGTGGCCTTGTGGAGCGAGCACCCGCGCGTGCTGGCTCTGAGCGATATTTCGCGCGAGCGGCTACAGCGCCTGGTGCAGCGCACGGGACAGTGGCTGGCCGAACAAACGGTCAGCGAAGAGGCGGCCCTGCGCATTGCCGACTGGATCGAACCGCTGCTGCGCCGTGAGAGCTACCTGGCTCTGCTGCTGGAGCGCCCACAAGTGCATGAGCGTCTGCTACGCGTGCTGGGCACGGCGCGCTGGCCAGCGCGCTACCTGATGACGCACCCCGGGGTGGTGGATGAGCTGGCAACCCATGCGGTGCTGGTTGAGCGATTTGAGGCAAGCCAGTTTTTAAATGAGTTGCAAGCGCGCTTTGAAGCCCTGCGCCGCAGCCACCAGGACGATGACGAGGCCCTGATGCAGCTGCTGCGCCGCGCCCAGCATGCCGAAGTGTTTCGCATTCTGGTGCGCGACGTGGAAGGTCGCGCCACGGTAGAGCAGGTGGCAGATGAACTCAGTGCACTGGCAGATGCCGTGTTGCAGATCACCGCGCGTTGGTGCTGGCAGCGCCTGAAAAACCGCCATGCTGAAGAGGCGCAGTTTGCCATCGTGGCCTACGGCAAGCTGGGCGGCAAAGAGCTGGGTTATGGCAGCGATCTGGACATTGTGTTTGTGTATGACGACGCGCATGAGCAAGCCCCCGTCGTATATGCCGCCCTGGTGCGTAAATTGATTGCCTGGCTGTCGACCAAAACCAGCGAAGGCGATCTGTACGAAATCGACACGGCCTTGCGTCCCAACGGTGGCTCGGGCCTGCTGGTGAGCACCATGGCCGCCTTTGAAGCCTACCAAACCCAGCGCGGCAGCAACACCGCCTGGGTCTGGGAGCACCAGGCCATGACGCGGGCGCGCTGCGTGCTGGGCAGTGATGCCTTGCGCGCACGCTTTGATGCCGTGCGCCAGACGGTACTGTGCGCCCCGCGTGACCTGGGGGCCTTAGCGCAGGAGATCGTGGCGATGCGCAGCAAGGTGCGCGCCGCCCACCGCGTGCCCGAGGGCTGTTTTGATGTGAAGCACAGCCCGGGCGGCATGCTGGACGTGGAATTTGCCGTGCAGTACCTGGTGTTGGCCCATGCCTGTGCGCTGGAGGCGCTGCGCGATAACGTGGGCAACATCGCTTTGCTGCTGCGCGCGCAGGCCGCTGGGCTCTTGCCAGCGGGGGTGGGCAGCGCCGCCGCTCCCGCCTACCGGGCTTTGCGCCATGCCCAGCACATCGCGCGTCTGAACGAGGAGCCTACGCAGCTGGCAGGACCGGCGCTGGCAACCGAACGGGCAGCCGTGCTGGCTTTGTGGTCAGCCGTGTTTGTTTGACTATGGGGTGGCCACAAAGCTGCCCGATTTGCCACCGTGCTTTTCCAGCAGCCGCACCGCGTGCAGCGTCATGCCGCGGTCGACCGCTTTGCACATGTCGTAGATGGTGAGCAGGGCGATGGTGGCGGCGCACAGCGCCTCCATTTCTACGCCGGTGGGACCGACGGTTTCGACCGTGGCGGTGCAGGTCACACAAGGCTCTGCCGACGGAAGTGCCGCAGTTTCGCGATGATTTTGGCCGGGAGTCCCTGTATTTGGGACGTAAGTAGCTTCGAAATCGATAGCAACTCGGGTCAGCGCCAACGGATGGCACAGGGGAATCAGGTCGCTGGTTTTTTTGGCTGCCTGAATGCCTGCGATGCGTGCAATGCCCAGCACATCGCCTTTTTTGGCGCTGCCCGACTGTATCAACGCCAAGGTGGCAGGCTGCATCTCTATGCGGCCCTGCGCCACCGCCACGCGGCGCGTGGCGGATTTGCCTGCCACGTCTACCATGTGGGCATGGCCGGATTGGTCAAAATGGGTAAGCCCGTTGTCCATAGCTTTACGAAACCTTTATCAATAGGTGGCATCATAAGCGCATGGACTTCATTTTTCTTGCGCTGACTTCGGCACACCCCCGCTCCCGCCAGGCTCTGCGTGGCGCAGCGTTATGCGTATCTGAATGCAAAAGCAATTTCTAACTCCAACCCAGCGTGCAAAACGGGCGGCGCTGTTTGTAGCGCTGTCGCTTTCCTTGACGGCCACGCCGTTGGGCCGGGCCCAAAGCAATCTGCCGCAACTGGGCGATGGCCAGGAAATGAGCGTGGCCGCCGAGCGCCAATTGGGCCAGCGCATTGCCCGCGAAATTTACCGCGATCCGGACTATATTGACGACCCCGTGCTGCTGGACTACGTGCAGCGTATTTGGCAGCCCCTGCTGCAAGCCGCCCGTGCACGCGGCGATATCACCGCCGAACTCTCGGAGCGTTTTGCCTGGGAGGTCATGCTCGCGCGTGACCGCAGTGTCAACGCCTTTGCCCTGCCGGGTGCCTATCTGGGCGTGCACCTGGGCCTGATCGCCATCGTGGGCAACCGTGACGAGCTGGCCTCGGTGTTGGCGCATGAACTGAGCCATGTGACGCAGCGCCACATCGCCCGCATGACCACGCAGCAAAGTCAACTCTCCCCCTGGATCTTGGGAGCGATGATTTTGGGTGCCGTGGCGGCGCGTAAAAATACCGAGGTGGCCAACGCTGTTATTACCGGCAGCCAGGCCGCTGGCGCGCAAGCGCAACTCAATTTCTCGCGCGATATGGAGCGTGAGGCTGACCGGATGGGTTACCAGGTGCTGCAAGATGCGCGGTTCAATGTGCAGGGTTTTGTCGGCATGTTTGACAAGCTGGCACAGGCCAACCGCATCAATGACAACGGCAGCTTCCCCTACCTGCGCACCCACCCGCTGACCAGCGAACGTATCGGCGATATGCAGTCGCGGGTGCAGCAGGGCGGGCAGGCCACCACCCCCAAAGACGCAGCCGGAGCGGTGCTGGCCCAGTCGCACGATCAGGCGGTTGAGCACGCCATCATGGCCACACGTGCGCGTTTGTTGTCAGACCCGGCCGTGGACAGCCTGCGCGCCGAGCTGGCGCAGGCTCGCAGTGTCGCCACCCACACCGCCGCTGGCCGGACCGGTCTCAGTTCAAAGGCCATCGGTCAACTCTACGGCGGCGCTCTGGCGGCGCTCAAGCTGCGTGAGCTGGCTTCTGCCAGTGGCCTGGCAGCCCTGGCCCTTGGTGCCGTCAATGTAGATACAAATTCGGCGTTAGTCCCTGCGCCCTATGCGCAAGCAGCTATTGTTTTGCTAGCGTCCGAGATTGCCATGGCGCAGGCCAAGTACCCGCAAGCGCAAGCCCTCTTGCAGCCCTATCTGCCCGGCCACACCAGCCCGGGCACAGCGCTCAGCCCGTTTGCACGCAGCGCGATGCTGCTATGGGCGCAATCACATATTGCCCAAGGTGCCGGCCGGGACGAACTGATCCTGGTGAACGAGCAGTTGCAGAGTTGGGTTGCCCAGCACCCGCAAGATGCGTTGGCGTGGGATGCGCTGGCGGGGGTTTACACACTCCAAAACCAGCCATTGCGCGCCATTCGTGCCCAAGCCGAGGCGCGGGTCGCCTTGCTGGACTACACTGCGGCGCTGGACCGCTTTAAGGCCGGGCAGGCCTTGGCGCGCCAGGCGGGGCATACCGACCATATGGAGTTGTCGATCATCGACTCGCGCACGCGTACGGTGCAAGGTCTGGTGCGCGAGCTGCACAGTGACAAGCCCGCCAATTAAGTTCTACGCTGGCGGCTCAGGATTTTTTGAACAGGCGCTCCAATGCCGCCTCAATTACCATGCCCGCCACCGAGTACAGCAGCGAGCCGATCAGGGCCGAGGTGAAGTTGCGTACCTGAAAGCCGTCCAGCACCGCCGAAGCGGCCCAAAACATCAACGCGTTGATGACAAATAAAAACAAGCCCAGCGTAATGATGGTAACGGGCAAAGTCAGCACGACCAGGATGGGCCGCACAATGGTGTTGAGCAAGCCAATCACCAAGGCGGCGATCAAAGCGGCTGTGAAACTTTGGATCGTGACACCTGGATAAAAATGTGCCACAGCCAGCAGGGCCATGGCACTGAGCAGCCATTTGCAAAGTGTTTTCATGCGCAGAGCATAGCACTGCGGCCACCTAGGGTTCCCGGCATTTTCCGCGCATGACCGGCCTGCGCCTGGAAAACTACCGGGTTAATGGCGCAAATTGCGGTCGCCTGCGCCAAGCGCGGTATCATCCGCTCCCCATGTCCGCTACACCCACCCCCTTTGATACCCCCCCGGCTGCCAGCGTGGGCATCCATATTACCGACATTGAGGCGGCGATCAACTATTGGCGTGCCCGCTCGCCCTCCCCCGATGGCATTACGCTGGCACCGGAGTTGCGGGCCTTGGCGGAGGTATATGCTTTGTTGGTGTTTTACCGGCAAGACCGCGCTGACGAGCGCAGCATGCCTCGCCAGGCCTATGCGGCCTGGCTGACCTGGTACGAGAGCACGCCGGATACCCCCTGCATTGCCATTTGCTCCACCAGCCAGGGGGACGCTTTTTGCAAAGGCTGTGGCCGCAGCTTCAGCGAGGTGCAGCACTGGCCCGAGCTGTCCCCTGCGGCCAAGCGGGCCTGCTGGCAACGCATTACCCAAGACGGTAGCGCCTGGCGCTTTAACCGCTATGCGGAGCGGGCGCGTGGGCTGTAAAGGTGGTCTTGCGGGCTTCGACGGAGGGCGTAATTTCTCACCAATCGGTCAAAAACACCTGTTTTTACCCTGAAAGCGTGCGCTTTCTCACACTTGAATAACCTTAAAGTGGTGGAGCTTCATATGGTTGATGCGATGACCCCTGAATGCGGGGTCGCGCCGTATGCAAGCGAGGTGCGAACGCACGCGGCCCGCGTGTCTAGCAATTGAAAACATTTGTCCTGCACACACCATCGTGGCGTGCCGGGCGATAAAGGCTAATGCCGCTATGGTGCGACCGGCACAGATTCTTCACAAGAGCGTTTTTTTAAGCGTCAATAACCCGCGCACACCCATGGCTGACACCCAGGCCTGGGTGCAGCAGTTTTGCGCCGGTGCAGAGGCCAACAGTGTGACCGGCATGGTCCTGGCCGGCCGTGATCGCTGGTTGTGCTTTCTGGAGGGCCATGGCGCAGAAGTGGCGGCGCTCACCGCAGCCATAGAGCGGCACGAACGGCCACGGCAATGGCACATGCTGATGAGCAATCCCCACACCAAGGTACGCATGTTTCCCCAGCACCGCATGGGTTGGCGCAATGCTTGCACCCCATTGGAAATGGCCGCATTTTTAAGCGATCTGCGCCGCAGCACCTCCCGCAGCCAGATCTGGCACATCCCGCTGGACAGCATTTTTGAACTGCTCGAGCCCTCAGAATAGGGCTTTCAGTCCGGCACCCTCTCGCCATCAATGTACTGCCAGCCACTGCCGGCCTCAAAAATGAAGCGGCTGATCTCGTGCATCCGCTGCGCCTTGCCGCCCTCTTTGTAGTGCGCGACAAACTCCACGACGGCAGCAGTAGCCGTTTGCTCGGCATGCACCACGTCCAGCCCTACCCATTGGATCGGCGACAGCTCCAGGTCTCCCGGAGCGCTGCTGTGGTGCCAGGTAGCATGCAAAAAGTCCAGCATGGCGTGGCCCTGCGGGTTGTTGTGGGTAGCCAGGGCATAGGCGCTGTAGCGCGCCCGCATCAACTGCTCGGCTGCAGGCGCAAAGCCGCCTTGCGAGAGCGCACTGTGCCAAGGCTGGCAGCACTGCGCATAAGGCAGGGGCGCACCGTCGCGCGCGCGGCAAGGGCAGGGGCGTTGCGATGCGGATTTGGCGCTCCCCTTGAATGCTATATTATTCATAGCTAACTACGTCCCACTGACAAGGACTATTGGCCAATATCATCACTAAAATCCAATTCGTCGGCACAGCCGCCCTTCTTGAAATAAAATTCACCCACTGAGGAGCCAATCCATGACCACCCAACTGTATTTTGCCCCCGGCGCATGCTCGTTTGTACCGCATGTGCTGCTGGAAGCCGCTGGCGCAGCATTTGAACCCACCCTGGTCAAGCTGCACAAGGGGGAGCAGCGCGGCGATGCCTACCTGGCCATTAACCCACGCGGCCAGGTACCCGTACTGGTAGAGGGTGATGCCGTGATTACGCAAATTCTGGCCATTGTCACCTACCTCCATGAGAGGTTCCCCCAGATGCAGTATCTGCCTGGCGATCCGCTAGCCAAGGCGCGGGTGTTGCAGACCCTGGCCTGGATGAACAATACGGTGCACCCGACTTTTACCCATATTTTCATGCCGCAAAAATTTACTGATAATGCGGCGCTGCAAGGCGATTTAAAGCGCTTTAACACCACCCTGTTTGCCCAGCAGCTTGCCGAGATCGAGGCCATGGCCCAGCGGGCGCTGGGGGCGGGCGCGCCAGGCCAAGGCGGTTATTTGGGCGGCACGCATTTAGGGCCACTCGATGCCTATGCGTTGACGCTGCTGCGCTGGGGCAGCATCGTGGGCCTGGACCCGGCGCAGTTCCCCACCGTTTGGGCGCATGTTCAGAAGCTGGCCGCGCTGCCTGCCGTAGCGCGCGTGATTGCGCGCGAACGCCTGCAGCTCAGTCTGTACCCGGCTGCGGCTTAAATCTCATCCACCCGGGCCATCCGCGGCGCTGGTTGGCCTTATTTTTTCACCGTTTCAGCCGGCTGCTTTTTCAGGAAGTCGGGCAGGTTGAACTGCGGCGGCACGCCCATGCTCTTGTTGATCATCCACTGCTGGGCAATCGACAGCACGTTGTTGGTAATCCAGTAGACCACCAGTCCGGCCGGGAAGAAGAAAAACATCACCGAGAAGGCCAGCGGCATGATCCACATCATCTTGGCCTGCATCGGGTCGGGCGGCGTGGGGTTGAGCGCGGTTTGCAGCATGGTGGTCAGGGTCATCACCACCGGCAGCACAAACCAGGGGTCGGGTGTGGCCAGGTCTTTGATCCAGCCAATCCAGGGCGCACCGCGAAACTCAATGGACGAGAGCAGCACCCAATACAGCGCAATAAACACGGGGATTTGGACCATGATGGGAAAGCAACCGCCCATCGGGTTGACTTTTTCTTCCTTGTAGATCTTCATCATCTGCTGCTGCATCTCTTGCGGCTTGTCCTTCAGGCGCTCGCGCATTTCCATGATCTTGGGGTTGACGGCCTTCATCTTGGCCATGCTGCGGTAGGCCTGGGCGTTGAGCCAGTAAAAGGCGATTTTCAGCACCAGCACCAGGGCCACAATGGTCCAGCCCCAGTTGCCGATAAAGCCGTAGAGCTTGTCCATCAGCCAGTACAGGGGCTTGGCCAGAATGGTCAGCCAGCCGTAGTCTTTGATCAGCTCCAGCCCGGGGTACAGGGCTTCGAGTTTATTTTCTTCCTGCGGGCCGATAAACAGGCGCGTCTCGGTGCCGTGGGTGGCTCCGGGGGCCACCACCGTCATGGGGGCCTTCATGCCGACGGCATACAGGTTGCCACCGGCTTTTTGCATGTACAGCTCGCGCTGGATACCATCCGCCAGCAGCCAGGCGCTGGCAAAATAGTGCTGCACCATCGACACATAGCCACTGCTGGAGGTTTTTTGAAACTCAGCTTTGTTTTTGTCGATGTCGGTGAACTCGGCCTTCTCGTATTTCTTTTCCGCCGTGTAAACCACCGGGCCGGTGAAGGTGCTGTAGAAGGCCGACTCGCCCGGTGGCTTGTTGCCGTCGCGCACCAGTTGCGCATACAACTGCACGGACACCGGGGCGGCACCAGCGTTGATGGCTTCGTGCTTTACACCGATGTCGTAGGCGCCGCGCTTGAGGGTATAGGTCTTGACGTATTTGATGCCGCCAAGTTCTGGCGATTCAAAACGCAGTACCAGTTCGTTTTGGCCGTCTTTCAGGGCGCGCTCGCCGCTCAATTGCATCGCGGTTTTATGGTTGGGCAGGGCGGGTTGGCCGTTCATGCCGACCAGACCGGTTTGCGCCTCGTAGGCACGGGCCTGGCTGTTGTCCAGCAACACCACGTTGCGTTTTTCTTCCTTGCTGCCCTCGGCGTGCTTGAGCAATTCAGCGCGCACGATGCTTCCGCCCTCGCTGCTAAAGGTGAGCTTGAGCACATCGTTGCTGACCTCGTAGCTTGGTGCGCTGCTGGCGGTGCTGGCCACGGTGCCTGCCAGGCCAGGCACCGCACCTGTGACTGCCGGTGCGCCGGGTACTGCCGAGGGCGCGGGCACGCCCGCAGCCGACGCACCAGGAATGGCGGGGCCGGCGCTGGCCTCTTTTTTCACCTGCGCGGGAAAGAAGGTGGCTTTGTGGCCGTTGTGCACCTGCCAGGCGTCCCACAGCATGATCATGGAGAAGCCAAAAATCACCCACAAAATGGAGCGGCGAATATCGTTCATAGCAAAGTCTTTGAAACAGGGCGGGCCTGAGAGGGGGAGGAAAGGGCTGTGGCACTTGGGGGCACCGGGGTGCCCATCAAGCGGGAAAATAATAGTGGTGCGCGCAGTTGGGTGGGCACGTCGTCTACCCCGCCGTCGCACCAGGGGTGGCAACGCGCAATGCGCGCCGCCGCCAGGTAGCTGCCGCCCGCCGCGCCGTGCTGCTGCAATGCCGCCAGGGCATAGACCGAACAGGACGGCGTAAAACGGCAGGACGAACCCAGCGAGGGGCTGAGCAATAAACGGTAGCCGCGCACCACACCGATCAGCAGGCTTTGGGGCAGGCGCAGCAGCGCGCTGAAGTAGCCAGGGGTATTCATGGTGTTGCCTTGCCCATCAAGGCCAGCAGCTCGCTGCGCACCAGGCGCTTGAGCGGCTCCGACGTTGCACTGGGAAACTCTTTGCGTGAAAACTCATTGCGCAGGCGCACCACATAATGGCCAAGGGGAAGGCTGGGCAACTGCGTTTGGCTCACTGCATACACCTGTCGTTTGATGGTATTGCGCGTTACGGCGCGGCGCGCCCAGCGCTTGGGAATCACCGCCCCGATGGCCAGCGCCGGCTGCGCGATAAAGTGCAGCGCAAAATGCGGGCTTTTGGCTAGCATGCGGCCCGCAAAGACGGCATCAAACTGCGCTTTGGATAAGAGATGCGCAATCAACGGCGCAACGCTTTACGCAGGTGGCAATGCGGACGCGGCCTTGGCCTCAGACGGCCAGACGCTTGCGGCCCTTGGCGCGGCGCGCGTTGATCACAGCGCGGCCGCCACGGGTTTTCATGCGGACTAAAAAGCCGTGGGTGCGGGCGCGGCGTGTTTTAGATGGTTGGTAAGTGCGTTTCATGGTTCAACTCTCAAAAAATCTCAATAATTATTCCGTGGAGATAGTATTCGGCGGAACTTAGCATTATCGCTGTTTCTGGCCTAAAAATCCTGCGCCAGCAAGCATTTAAACGCTTTTTCAGCGGTTTTGCTTGAACTTTGCGGGTGTGCAGCCGCCGTCAGGCGGAAAAAAAATTTCTTGCTTTTTACACGCTCTCGGCTTGTGGATAACCTGCTGGCTCGGCTATAATCGAAAGCTGTAGTTTGACAACATATCCACAATAAATCGAGGCAACACCACCGATGGCCGAGGGACAAGCCACCATAGACCCGCAAGCGGGTTTACAGCCCACCGAATTATGGGCCAAATGCCTGGCGCAACTGGCGCTGGAGCTGCCAGAACAGCAATTTAACACCTGGATCAAACCCCTGGTCGCCACCGTCACCCAAGACCTCTCGCGCATCACCGTATTTGTAGGCAACCGCTTTAAACTCGACTGGATTCGGGCACAGTACGCGGGCCGTATGGCCTCCTTGCTGGACCAAAACAGCCGCCAGATGTCGGGCCAAAGCATTGCGCTAGAGTTAGCACTTGCTCCGCGTGAATCTACCGCCAAGCCTAGCGCTGCAACGTCGCCTGCCGAAATGGTCGTGGCCACCGAGCTGCTGACCGAGGCCTCAAGCTACGTGGATGAAAGCCAAGACACCGGCTTTAAAAACCGCCTCAACACCGCGCTCACATTTGATGCCCTTGTCGAGGGCACGGCCAACCGCATGGCGCGCGCCGCCGCCCTGCATGTGGCCAGCAATTCGGGCAACCTGTATAACCCCTTGTTTATCTACGGCGGTGTCGGTTTGGGCAAAACCCATTTGATGCATGCCATCGGCAACCACCTGCTCAAAGAGAACGCCAACGCCAAAGTTCTCTACATCCACGCCGAGCAGTTTGTCAGTGATGTGGTTAAGGCCTACCAGCGCAAGACCTTTGACGAGTTCAAGTTCAAATACCACTCGCTGGATTTACTACTTATTGATGACGTGCAGTTCTTCGCGAATAAAGACCGCACCCAGGAAGAGTTTTTCAACGCCTTTGAGGCCCTGCTGGCCAAAAAGTCCCACATCGTCATGACGAGCGACACCTATCCCAAGGGTTTGGTCGACATCCACGAGCGCCTGGTGTCCCGCTTTGACTCGGGCCTGACGGTGGCCATCGAGCCGCCCGAGCTGGAGATGCGGGTCGCCATCCTGATCACCAAGGCCCGCGCCGAAGGTACCGAGATGCCCGAAGAAGTGGCCTTCTTTGTCGCCAAAAACGTGCGCTCCAACGTGCGCGAGCTCGAAGGTGCGCTGCGTAAAATTCTGGCCTATTCGCGTTTTAACCAAAAAGATATTTCCATCCCGCTGGCGCGTGAGGCCCTGCGCGATCTGCTGTCCATCCAAAACCGGCAGATCGGCGTAGAAAACATCCAGAAAACCGTGGCCGACTACTACAAGATCAAGGTCGCCGACATGTACAGCAAGAAGCGCCCGGCCAGCATCGCCCGGCCGCGCCAGATTGCCATGTACCTGGCCAAGGAGCTGACGCATAAAAGCCTGCCCGAGATCGGCGAGCTGTTTGGTGGCCGTGACCACACCACGGTGCTGCACGCCGTGCGCAAGATCGGCGGCGAGCGCCAGCAAATGACCGAGCTCAACCAGCAGCTGCATGTGCTGGAACAAACCCTCAAAGGTTAGGCCTGCAATGACCCCACACCCTCACCTAAAACAAAGCCCTTTACTATGCACTGATAAGTATGGGGATAGATTCAGGACAAGTCAGCACTTATCCACAGGCGGGGCCCAAGACGGCGAGTTATCCCTGAACTGCACGGGCGAACAAAGTGGCTTAGCCACAGTTTGCAAAAGTCGCTAAATCCATGATTAAACAGGCGAAAATACGCTTATCCACATTTACAGCGCTCCCTTACTACGACTACTATATTTAATTAACTAAAGACAAGATAAGAGGCAACCATGATCGTTCTTAAGGCAACACAAGAAAAACTGCTCTCCACATTGCAATCGGTATCCGGCATTGTCGAGCGCCGCCACACCCTGCCGATTCTGGCCAACGTGCTGATCCGCAAAACCGGCGACCAGTTGCAGCTGACCACCAGCGACCTTGAAATCCAAATCCGCACCAGCGCGCAGATGGACGGCGACACCGGCAACTACAGCACCACCGTGGGTGCGCGCAAGCTGATCGATATTTTGCGCACCATGCCTTCCGACCAAACCGTCTCGATCGAATCGTCGGCCAGCAAGCTGGTGCTCAAAGGCGGCAAAAGCCGCTTTACGCTGCAAACCCTGCCTGCCGAAGATTTCCCGCTGGTGCAAGAGGCCGCCAGCTTTGGCCCGGTGTTCAGCGTGCCGCAAAAGACCTTGAAAGAGCTTTTGGCCCAGGTGAGCTTTGCCATGGCGGTGCACGATATTCGCTACTACCTCAACGGTATTTTGTTTGTGGCCGAAGGCAAAACCTTGAGCCTGGTGGCGACCGACGGTCACCGTTTGGCCTTCAGCAGTGCGCAGCTGGATGTGGAAGTGCCCAAGCAGGAAGTCATCTTGCCGCGCAAAACCGTCATCGAAATGCAGCGCCTGCTCAGCGACAGCGAAGGTCAGATTGAAATGCAGTTTGCCGGTAACCAGGCCAAGTTCAGCTTTGGCGGCATGGAGTTTGTGACCAAGCTGGTAGAAGGAAAATTTCCCGACTACAACCGTGTGATCCCCAAAAACCACAAAAACATCATCACGCTAGGCCGCGCCGCTTTGCTGGCCACGCTGCAACGTACCGCCATTTTGACGAGTGAAAAATTCAAGGGCGTGCGTTTGAACATAGAGCCCGGTACCTTGCGCGTAGCGTCCAACAACGCCGAGCAGGAAGAGGCGGTGGACGAGCTGGACATTGACTACGCGGGCGATGCGATTGAGATTGGCTTTAACGTCACTTACCTCATTGACGCATTAGGCAATATGCCGCAAGAGATGGTGCGCCTGGAACTGTCGGATTCCAACAGCTCGGCGCTGTTTACCATTCCGGATAACGCCACGTTCAAGTACGTGGTGATGCCGATGCGGATTTAAGGTCACGCGTTTTTTAACGTGGTGAGACGATAGGGGCACTAAGCCCCTTCGGTGTTTTTTGAGATTAGATTTTTTGACTGGGAACGTGATGAGCCAAGAGCAAAACAAAGACGACAAGAAGAAAAAGAGTGCAGAAATAAGCACCGCTAACGAAGTAAACGATGCGCAAAACGACGACTACGGCGACGCGTCCATCCAAATTCTGGAAGGCCTGGAGGCCGTGCGCAAGCGCCCCGGCATGTACATTGGTGATACGTCGGATGGCACCGGTTTGCACCACCTGGTGTTCGAGGTGGTGGATAACTCGATTGACGAAGCCTTGGCGGGCCATTGCGACGACATCGTCGTCACCATCCACTCCGACAACTCGGTCAGCGTCACCGACAACGGGCGTGGCATTCCTACCCGCGTGAAGATGGACGACAAGCATGAGCCCAAGCGCAGCGCGGCTGAGATTGCATTGACCGAGCTGCACGCAGGCGGCAAATTTAACCAAAACAGCTACAAGGTGTCGGGCGGCTTGCACGGTGTGGGTGTGAGCTGCGTGAATGCCCTGAGCAAATGGCTGCGCTTGACGGTGCGCCGCGAAGGCAAAGTGCACACCATGGAGTTTGCCAAGGGCTTTGTACAAAACCGTTTGCTAGAGACGGTGGATGGCATTGAAGTGTCGCCCATGCGAACCGCAGGCGATACCGAAAAACGCGGCACCGAGGTGCACTTTTTCCCGGATGCTGACATCTTTACCGCCAACATGGATTTCCATTACGAGATCTTGGCCAAGCGCCTGCGCGAGCTGAGCTTTTTGAACAACGGCGTGCGTATTCGCCTGAAAGACGAGCGCAGCGGCAAAGAAGACGATTTCTCGGGTGCGGGCGGCGTGAAGGGTTTTGTAGAATTTATTAACACCGGCAAAAAGGTATTGCATCCCAACGTGTTCCATGCCGCAGCAGAGCGGCCATCAGAGACTTATGGTGGCATTCCCGGCACCAGCATTGGAGTGGAAGTGGCCATGCAGTGGAACGACGGCTACAACGAAAACGTGCTGTGCTTTACCAATAACATCCCTCAACGCGACGGTGGCACGCACTTGACGGGGCTACGCGCGGCGATGACGCGCGTGATTAACAAATACATTGACGACACCGAGGTAGCCAAAAAAGCCAAGGTTGAAGTCACCGGCGACGACATGCGCGAGGGCCTGTGCTGCGTGCTGAGTGTGAAGGTGCCCGAGCCTAAATTTTCAAGCCAGACCAAAGACAAGCTGGTGAGCAGCGAGGTGCGCGCCCCAGTGGAAGAGATTGTGAGCAAGCTGCTGACCGACTTTTTGCTAGAGCGCCCTAACGATGCCAAGATCATCTGCGGCAAGATTGTGGACGCAGCCCGCGCCCGCGAAGCCGCCCGCAAAGCCCGCGAGATGACCCGTAGAAAAGGCGTGCTAGACGGCATGGGCCTGCCCGGCAAGCTGGCCGACTGCCAGGAAAAAGACCCAGCATTGTGCGAAATTTACATCGTCGAGGGCGACTCCGCAGGCGGCTCGGCCAAGCAGGGCCGCGACCGTAAATTCCAGGCCATCCTGCCCCTGCGCGGCAAAATTTTGAACGTAGAAAAAGCCCGCTACGAAAAGCTGCTAACCAGCAACGAGATTGTGGTGCTGATCACCGCGCTGGGCACCAGCATTGGCAAAGAAGAATTTAACGTCGACAAGTTGCGCTACCACCGCATCATCATCATGACCGATGCTGACGTGGACGGCGCGCACATTCGTACGCTGCTGCTCACCTTCTTTTACCGCCAAATGCCCGAGCTGGTAGAGCGCGGCCACATCTACATTGCGCAGCCACCGCTATATAAAGTGAAGCACGGCAAGCAAGAGCAATACCTGAAAGACGGCCCCGCGCTGGACGTGTACCTGCTGCAGGTAGCGCTGGACGGTGCCAAGGTGGTGCCCGGCGCTGGCAAGCCCGCGCTACAAGGTGACGCACTGGCCGAGATAGCACGCAAATATTTGGTGGCCAACTCGGTCATCAGCCGCCTGGGCGCGTGGATGGACGGCGAAGGATTGCGCGCCATCATGAACGGCGTGGCGCTAGACCTGGACACGCTGGAGGCCGCCGAAAAGTCAGCGCTGGCCCTGCAAGGCGGCCTCCACAACGCGCAGGTAGCCGCCGTGTTTGACGCCCGCACTGACAAGCATGTGCTGACGATTACCCGCTGGATCCACGGTAACGCCAAGGTCAGCAACATTACCGCCGACTTTGTGCACGGTGGCGACTACGCAGCCATGCGCGAGGCGGCCCTCACCTTTGAAGGCCTGATCAGCGAAGGCGCTGTGGTGCAACGCGGCGAAGGCGAAAAGCAAAAAGAACACAAGGTAAGCGACTTTAGAGAAGCCATGGCCTGGTTGATTACCCAAGCCGAAAATGCCGTAGGCCGCCAGCGCTACAAAGGCCTGGGCGAGATGAACCCCATGCAGCTATGGGAAACCACCATGGACCCCACCGTGCGCACCCTGCTGCGCGTGCAGATAGAAGACGCCATCGAAGCCGACCGCGTGTTCACCACCCTGATGGGCGACGAGGTAGAGCCGCGTAGGGCGTTTATTGAGACGAATGCGCTACGGGCGGCGAATATTGACGTTTAAATCGGCGGCTGACAATGATTAAAGTAGTGCATGCCCAGTGGGCGGGTGATAGGAAAGTGGCACTGGCGTTTTCAGACGGCAGTGACGGCGTGTATGACTTTGCCAGCTTGTTGTCTAAAGATACTGCGTTGACGCAGCCACTGCGCAATGAAGACATGTTCAAACGACTCTTTCTGGAGCTGGGTGCCCTGTGCTGGCCTAATGGGCTGGAGTTTAGTGCTTCAAAACTGCATAGAGAATCAGCAACGTCTGGAGCGCTTCTGCACTGTGAGAAGGCTGCGTGAGCCACCTAACGGTTGGCGACTGTTCCATGAAATTCCAACATCTGACGTTCGAAATTCATGGTGAACGCATTGAGTGCAACCTGTGCTGCGCGGCCAGCCGCGCTTAGGCGTGAAGTTTAAGCGCGCCGATGCCCCCACCATCACGAAAAGCATGCGCATCGCCATGCACGACCTAAAGCTGGACGCGATGCATGTGGTGTGCCCCGGCCTGCACCGCTACCCCACGGGCGAAGGCGTGGAGGTGGTACCACTATGGGCGGTGTTGCCAACAGTGGAAGATTTACGACACACTGCATGGTATGTATGAATTATCAAATCCAGGTGGAAAGCTTTGCGGGTGCTGGATATTGATGTTTAATGTCTGTAACAACACTGCACATTTAAGTTAAATCGACAACCAATAAAAAATCTGAGGAGATACAGAGTGACTCTACAATGCACCGCTTTTATAAATGCTCTAAAGTCACACACCCTTTTGATGGATCGAATTCAGCATAGTGCCGATTTTTTGAAACAAGTTCGAGATATAGCAGCAGCGGAGTTGCAAATAAATAATGAGTGGGATCAAGTTTCAGTTTTTGCTGCTGGCTCTCTTGGGAGATTTGAGACGGGTAGAAAATCTGATCTTGATATTTTCCTTCTTGGCCGCGACAAAGACGATAGCCATCTAACTGATCGACCAATTTCACGCCTTGATGAAATTCGACTGTTATCTAAGTTAATAAACATAAATGCATCGTTAAAGCTGCCGCAATTTAGCGGCGATGGAAGTTATCTGAAAGTTCATAGTGTCAAAAGAATCGTAAGTAGTACTGGCGATGCAAATGATGATAGCGAAAACCTGTTTACTACTCGCTTATTGCTTCTATTGGAAAGCAAAGCCATTTGGAACGACAATCTGCGCGAAAATGCGATAGAAAGCGTCCTTGCAAATTATTTCAAAGATGGTAAGGGGAAGAAAGATTTCCGACCCCTTTTTCTCTTAAATGATATCCTTCGATATTGGAGGACGCTTTGTCTAAATTATGAAAGAGATCGCGTTACGTCTCGCCGCTGGTGGAAGAAAAATTTAAATCTTAAGTTTTCAAGAAAACTGACAGTTTTTTCTACGGTTTTAGCCATATTGACCAGATATGTATCCACCGAAACAGAGTTCAAAGCAGTAATTGAGCGAGTTCCACTGGAGCGGCTGGCGTTATCATTAGATGCGTTGGGTGACATGTCATTTGTTGATCGATTCAAGTTATTTTTAGACGATTATGAAAGCTTTCTGGCGGCCAAATCGTTCGCGGAGCTTGAAGAGCCAGTAGATGATAAAAAACAAGAATTCAAGGTAAAGGCCGAAAGGTTTGCGGCTTTCTTGGATGATGTGCTTATGAGCGCACGAATTGATGGTAGCCTACGGAAATATCTTTTGATTTGATTTGCGAAATGACAACTAGTCGGCATTTTGTTTTTTTAGAGTTCACGGATCCTGAGGTTCGATCTATTCTTACGAACCTGCGGGATGCTTTGCACGGAACAAGTCAACGAGACCCAGTACACATCACTGTCCGTGGCCCGTACAAAGAGCTCCCCAATTCTCATTCGCTAGAGGATAGTGCTGAGGCACTGCGAGGGAATTTTGTTAGCATAAGCGATGTCGGTATGTTTCAAACAAATAAAGGTTATGCCGTTTATCTAAACGCATACTCTAGAATTTTTGATGAGATTTGGTGGAAGCCAGACTTTAGTGGGCCAAAAAACAAGCGAATTCCACACCTAACTTTATTTGAAACACGCGACAAATCAGAAGCTTATGCCGTTAAAGATTTTTTATTGTCTGAACAGATAGAAATCGTTACACATGGTATAGATTTGACGGTATATACATCTAAACAGAGCGGTCTTTGGCCCGAGCACCATGCTGTCGTTGCTAACTCAAAACGAAATCAAATAGATAGACTGCTTGTTAGTCCAGGGTTAATTGATCGTGCACGTAAGTTGTGTGATTACCTTCATGAGCCTGAGCGTCAAACGGGATTTCAGTTTGCATTAGTGTAGGACGGCTGTAATTAGCCTTTTCCACGCGCTAGTTTGTAAAACCAAACTTCTTAGCGTGTGACAAAAGAAAACGCGGCAAGGGATTAAGTTTTTCAGGCAATCTAATTGGGTGCCCATCGAAGCGCAACAATGCCTCCATCAGAAAAGTATCCTCAATCTGTATGTCTAACGTCCTCGACACCCTCACCGTGTAATCCGGCATCACCGTAATCAGCCCTTGGTCATACGCCTTGTCATGCAGCGCAGACAAGCACAGCCCGTTTTGCGGATTGAGGCGGTTCTGTTTGTCTTCGCTCCACGGCACGATGTGGCTGGCTATGACTAGCTTTTCATGTTGTAGGCCGCTGATGCAGCAGGTGGCGTTGTAGCTGGCCAAGATGGCTTTGCGAAAGCGGGCTTGGTTGACGCGCACTTCTACGGTGGCTAGGCGGGTTTTGCCTTCGGCTATGTCGGGCGCTTCGGGCAGCTCGTCGATCACGTCCACGTTGGCGGGCAGGCCGTGGCGGGTGGCTAGCTTTTCGTATTCTGCTGCGGCCTCTAGTGCCACGGCGTCCCAGTTGGTTTGCAGTTCTTGCCAGATGGCTTCGTCCAGTTTGGATGCGTTGCGCATGCCTGCGCGGCCTGTGGCGACGATTTGCGGGTCTAGGCTGGCGAGGTTGACCAGCTTGAGCGCTACCGAGCTGGGGGTGCGGCCTATCCACTGGGCTATCTGTTTGATTTTGGGCTGCCCGCGATGGAGTTGGCCAAAGGGGAGCTGGAAGTAGATGTGCAGCGCGGCTAGGGTTTGCTGGCGCGTCCAGTTGGGGGATGCGGGGCTGGGCGCTGTGGGGGTGGCTGGCATGGCGGCTTTCGTGTTTGCTGGCAGTATGCCTTGAAAGCGGGGTGGAGCTATTCGCGGCGATGCGCGTAGAGCGGGCGCACGGGGCGGGGTGATTGCCTGAAGGTGTCTTCGGGTGGGCGCACATCGCACCCGATGGCGTAGAACACCGTCCAGTCGCCGTAATAGCTGTCTTGGTAATGCACCATGTCGCCGTTGATCGGCAGCATGGGCATGTCTTGTGTGGGAAAGTACCTTTTCTCGTCAACTGTGCTGATAAAGCCCAGCTTGATGACATTGGTGTAGGTGGTGTGGACAAAGCTTAAGGGGCCGATGAGTGGGCCGTTAAAGCCCCATTCAATCATTTGGTCGTCTGGGTCTTTGCGTCCATGGAAGAGGCCGAGGTACAGGCCGGGTTGGTCGGGTTCGCTGCCGTAGAGGGGTGTGGCGTTGGGCATGGGCATGGTGGCTCCTTGGGTGGGGTTGCGTTACGGGTGAGCCATTGTTGGGGGAGGTTGCGGGTTTGTGACCCAGGGCTTTGCCTGGGGTGATGGCACGGTTTACTTTGCAGGGAGGGTGGCGATTTAAGACGCCATGCAAATTGAACAGGTAATGTTGGTATGGCTTGGAGACGGGTGCGCTGACCTTGTTTGAAAACGCAGCCTGGGAAAATATGCGCTATTGAAGTAGTAGCTGCTTACGCCCTGGTGACGTGGACTATGAGCATATTTGATGGGTATTTTGTGCTTTGATGGCTACCGATGGCATGCTGTGCAGATGGTGCGGGTGTGTCGCTAGGCTGGTTGCGCAGGCTGGGTGGCGATTTTACCTGCCAAATATGCCGGTAGTCCCTGTCAACAGGACGTGAGCAGCTATGAAATTAGGAGTATTCACCCATCTGCAGCGCTTGATTTTGTGGCCAATGCTGTCAGCCCAAAAGCCTGCACACCGGCCCGCAGTGCAAACGTTGCCTCGCCCGGGTACACCACATAGCGCTGACTCAGCTTTAGACAGGGACTACGGGTGGATTTGATGGGTATTTTGTGCTGCCTGCCTGGCGGGCCGGGCTTGGCGTGGCGGCGGAGCTATGGAGGGTTTTAGTGTGCCAAATATGCCTGTAGTCCTTGTCAATAGGGCGTAAGCAGCTATTGAATACGTAGCAGTTTTAGCTGTATATTGTCTAATATATTTGACATTATTGCGGTGTTTTCCTACACTTAAACCCATGAACGACCTTTTATGGATTGGCCCTTCCGTCCAAAAGCGCAGGCAGGCGCTGGGCTTGACGCAAACCGCGCTGGCGCGGCTGGCGGGGCTGTCGCGGGCGACGGTGAATGGGCTGGAGCGGGGCAGCTTGGCGGACCTGAGCATGGGGCGGCTGGGGCGGCTGCTAGAGGTGCTGGGCCTGCGCCTGCAGTGGGAGCCAGCCCGTGGGCCGAGTGATCAGGCGCTGGCGCAGGCGGCGCAGATGTGCAGCGTGAGCTATAGCGATGCACTGCCGCCCGGTGTGCTGGCGGCGGCGCTGGCCAGCGGTGTGCTGCCCCAGGCGTATGGCGCTCACATGATTACGCTGGTGGACGAGGTGCCGCTACCGGTGGTGGTGGGCGCGGTGGAAGCGGCGGCCGCGCGGGGCGGCGTGCCAGCGGCCAAGATGTGGAAGCATATTGGCGCGTGGGCGCGTGCGCAGAAGTCGCCGCGTAAGGAGTGGATTGGCTTCTAGACCAATAGAATAGAGCGTGAGCAGCTACGAAATTTATAGTATACAAATAGCCTTAGATTACAACCTATGGGTTGTGAAAACTGGGTGATATGGGGAGTTATAGGTTGTGGGTGACTCGCAAATTAACCCTGTAATACATAAATATGGCTTTCGATTTGCGGGGTTGTTTGTGTTTTCGGATTGGTGTTGATCAACATCTGCTATGCCGGGCAGCAACAGTAGATGTCTGTCAAAATAACAAAGACTTGTACAAAAACATGAGTTTACTATAATCATCATTATGCCAAAAGCTCCCCTCGCCCTAAGCCAAATGCCTCCCGCAAGTGTGCAAGCCTTGCAGCAGCTGGGCGCAGACCTGGCCGTGGCGCGGCTGCGGCGCAAGGAGTCTTTGGCGAGCTGGGCGCTGCGCATGGGCACGTCGGTGCCTACGCTGATGCGTATGGAGGCGGGCGAGCCGGGGGTGGGCATGGGGCTGTACGCCACGGCGCTATGGCTGATGGGGCGCAGCGGCGCGCTGGCCACGCTGGCCGCGCCCGAGCATGACCGGGGCGCGCTAGAGCAAGACATTCGCGCGGCGGTAAACCTGGGCAAGAGCCGTGCACAGGCATCGGCCGCAGTGCGCGAGCGGCGGGGCTTGGCTAAGGCAAGTGCCAGCGCTGCAAATGCAAGCAGGGTGGTCAAGCCAGGAGATGCCAATGCGTGATGCAGTGTTACCCACGGGCAACGCTATCAACCCCAGCGCCGTCACCCCCAGCACCCGCCTAGACGCGCTGTACCTCTGGTTTATCGGCAACCCTGCCGCGCCAGCGCTGGTGGGCGCGCTGCAGCTAATGGCTGCGGGCAAGGGCGTGTCGCTCACCTACGCCCCCACCTGGCTGGCGCAGGGCTTTGCCTTGAGTGAAGATTTGCCGTTGATCAACACCGAGCACCTGCCCCGCGCCAAAGGTGTGGCCGTGGGCGCGGTGGACGACGCGCGGCCCGACCGTTGGGGAGAGCGGGTGATCCAGTACATCGACAGGCCGCAGCGCCTGTCGCTCATGGAATACCTGTACTACGCGGGGGACGACCGCTTTGGCGCGCTGGGTGTGTCCACCTCGGCAACGCAGTACCTGCCGCGACCCAATGGGCCGTTGCCACGGCTGGCGCAGGCGCAGCAGCTAAGCGAGGTGGTGGCCAAGATCAGCGCCAAAGAGCCGATCACCGCGCTAGAGCGGCAGATGGTGGCGGCGGGTGGCAGCTTTGGCGGGGCCAAGCCCAAAGCGCTGATCGAGATCGACGGCGCGCAATGGGTGATCAAGTTTTTTAATGGCGAGCCGATAGACGTGCCGCTGGTCGAGCATGCGTCGATGACGCTGGCGCGGATGGCAGGCATTACCACCGCGCAAACGCAGGTGGTGCCGTTGCTGGGCGAGCACGCGCTGGCGGTAAAGCGCTTTGACCGTACGGTCGAAAATGGTGAAGAGCGGCGCATCCACTGCATATCGGCCCATACCGCCATACTTGCCAGCACGCTGGAAGGCCAAGACAGCGAGCTGGGCTACCCGCAGCTAGCGCAGCTGCTGCGCCGCGCGGGCGTAGCCGAGGGTGGGCAGAACCTGCGCGACATGCACGAGCTGTTTCGCCGCATGGTGTTTAATATTTTGATCGACAACACCGACGACCACGAGAAAAACCACGCCCTGCTGGTCACCCAGCCCAGCCGCCATGGCCGCTGGCGCTTAGCCCCCGCCTACGACGTGCTGCCCACCAACTCGGGCCAAGGCCACCAAGAGTTTCTGGTGGGCCTGGACGGGCGGGACTCTACCTTGGCTAATGCGATGTCGCAGTGCACTTTGTTTGGCCTTACGCCCAGCGCAGCCAAGGCGCAGGTGCTGCAAGTGATTGCGGTGGTTGACCAATGGCAGGTGCACTTTAAGGCCTGCGGTGTGACGGATGCCGACATTGCCAGCCTGGCCGAGCGCATCGATGGTAGCGAGCTGCTGGTGCAACGCAGAGGGTTTGCGTAAAGCCGCAAACCCTACGTGTGCCTTGACTTCTTGGCTTACTTCAAACCAGCGCAGTTAGCGTAGAAGGTCGTGGTGGCGGGCCAATCAGAGAAGATGCCCAGGATGCCGACCTGTTTGGCCAGCACGTCCAGCACGCGCATCATGTCGCCCTCGCGTTGGATGGCGCTGTCAAAGCTTTGGTAGTAAAAGCCGTTGTTGCCGTCGGCCAGGATGCCCGAGCGCTCCAGCGTCCAGGTGATGATGTCCAGGCCGGCGGCTTTGGCGCTCTGGGCGTACTGGGAGGGCAGGATGTTGCCGTTGCCGTCCGCCGTCAGCAGGGCAAACAGGGGCGGTGCCACGATGCGGATACCCTGGGCGCGGTAGGCGGCCAGCTGGGCTGGGCTGGGCAGATCGGCGACGGTTTCTGCGCTGTCCAGGTAGACGGCCTGGCGGCCAAAGGCGGGCTCGTTTTGGATCCAGTACAGCACGTCGTTTTTGTCAAACGACTGGGGCCACACATTGCGGGCGGGCACGCCGGCCTGCTTGAGCTCGTCGATCATCTTTTGCGCATACATCTGCTGGGTAAAGCCGTTAAAGGGCATGGTGACCGATGGGCTCTTGAGCTCGGGGGTCATCTTCACGCCGAGTTTTTTGAACAGCTCGATGCTTTCTTTGTGGCTCAGCAGGGTGCCGCTGCTGGGGCCGGAGTACAGGTCGGTGCGGAAGTTGGCGGTGCCGCCCAGGTACTCGGCCACGTTGCGGGCGCGGGGGTTGGACGCGTCCATTTTGCCGCGCAGGGTTTTGAACTCGGCCAGGGTGATCTCGCTGGTGCGGCACTCGGCGGTGGCGGGGCTGAGCAGGGTACCGTTGGCATCAATAGTGGCGGGGGTAAAGGGCTTGATGCAGGTGCTGGCCAGCGGTGTGGCCAGGATGTTGGTGGTGGTGTGGAGGTCGTTTTGCGCATGGCGGCAGACCAGCTCTTTGTCTTTGGTAAAGGTCACATCGCACTCCACAATGCCTGCGCCCATGGTGGCTGCGGCTTCGTAAGATTGCTTAGTGTGCTCTGGAAACTGTAGCGCTGCGCCACGGTGGCCGATGGAAAAATCGCTCTTCTTGAAGCTGTCGCGGCGGGCGCAGGACTGCAGCTGCGTTTTCAGGGGGCTGTCCGTCATGTCATTGACCAGAAAGAAGGGGCGTGGGCCAAGTTGGACGCTGGTTTGGCCAGGGCTTCTGCGCTGGTCGTCGTCATCGGCGTGGGCCAGAGCGGGCAGCAGGCAGGTGATGGCGGAGAAGGCGAGCGGGAGAACGAATCTAAGTCGACGCATGGGAACTCCTGAGAATTAGTGGATGAAAAAAATGGATGAAATCTGCCGTGCCAGAGCCCAGAGCCCAGGGCCCCACGGCAACGCGAGGCTAAGGTGGCGCGGTGACGCTTTGATGACGGAAGCGCTGGTGATGCAAATGCAGCGCGGCACTTACCAAGCTTTACAAGATATCTGGCAATGTCATGGCGTGGTCACGCGCGCTACCTACAACACAGTCTGCAACCAAACTCCGCCCATCCCGGGCGGCCATTCAACGCTAACTGGAGATTGCTTTATGCCGACTTTAATTTCTACCCGCCTGCGCCGCTGGGCCTGCGCGCTGCTGGTGCCCGTGTGTGCGCTGGCCATGCTGGGCTCTGCGCAGGCCCGTGAGGACGAGGACGACGATACCTACAGCATTGGCCTGTGGGGTGACCTGCCCTACTCGCCTGCCCAGGCCACGGTGGGCTTGCCCAACCTGATTGCCGACATGAACGCGCAGCGCCTGAAGTTCAGCGTGCACGATGGCGACCTGAAGGCCGGTTCGGGCAGCCCCTGCAATGACGCGCTGTACACCCAGTCGCTGGCCTACTTCAATGCGCTGAGTGCGCCCGCCATGTTTACGCCCGGCGACAACGACTGGACGGATTGCGACCGCGCGTCCAATGGGAGCTTTAACTCGCGCGAGCGCCTGGACAAGGAGCGCGCGGTGTTCTTCGCTACGCCGTACTCCATGGGCCAGCGACGCATGCTGCAAGAGGTGCAGCAGGGCAACCTGTGTCTGGGCGTGAATGGTTTTGTGCAGTGTGTTGAGAACCGCCGCTGGACGGTGGGCCGCGTGACCTATGTGACGCTGAACATCCCCGGATCGTGCAACAACCTGTGCGACACCGCGCCCGACGTCGCCGAATTTACTGCCCGCAACCAGGCCAACCTGCGCTGGTTGCAAGAGACCTTCGCCTACGCCAAACAGCGCGGCTCGGTGGCGGTGATGCTGATAGCCCAGGCCAACCCCGGCTGGGACTTGTCTGACCCCACCCGCGCCCCCCTGCGCAACCCCCAGACGCTGGCGCAGACCGATGGGCAGCCCGATGGCTTTGTGGAGTTCCTCACCGCGCTGCGCAGCGAAGTGATCGCCTTTCGCAAACCCGTGGCCTATGTGCATGGCGACTCGCACTACTACCGGGTGGACAAACCTTTGCTGGATGCCAGCGGACGACGCATAGAAAACTTTACCCGCGTCGAGACCTTTGGCAACAACGCCGCCAACGGCACCAACGATGTCAACTGGATCAAGGTGAAGGTCGACCCGCGCAGCCGCGAGGTGTTTGCCTATGAGGCGATGGTGGTGCCGGGCAATCGGGTGGCCGTGCCTGCGCCTTGAGTGCCGCAAAACGCTACCGCGTGTAAATGCCGTGTGCGAATAGGTTGAAACCCCCCTGACCAGCAAAGCGGGTGCAAAAATAGCGCCCCCACTCCCTCGCCAGGCATGGTTATCCCCATCGTGTCTGGTGGGGAGCCATCCACTTTTCTTTTATTAGGAGGTTTTATGAATCGATTCATGAATTCAGGCAATCTGCTAAAGCGCATGGCCGTTGCATTGTTGGCCATGGTGGCCATGCTGGCCTTTATGCACAGCGCAGCGGCGCAGCCGGGTAAAAAGCTTAGCCCGCCGATCAACATTGCCAATGTGGGTTTTCAAACGCCGGAGTCGGTGCTCTACGATGCCAGGAGCGATGTGTATTTGGTGGCCAATATCAATGGCAACCCGGTGGGGCAGGACAACAACGGCTTTATCTCGCGGGTGTCGCCCGCAGGCCAGGTGCTGCAACTGAAATGGATCTCGGGCGGGCCCAATGGCGTGACCTTGAACGCACCCAAGGGCATGGCCATTACCCATGGCACCCTGTATGTGGCTGATGTCAACTATCTGCGCAAGTTTGATGCGAACACGGGCCTGCCCCTGGGCAGTATTTTCTTCCCCGAGGCGACGTTTTTGAACGACGTGGCCGCAGACCGGCGCGGCACGGTGTATGTGTCGGACACCGGCATTAGCTTTGATGCTGCGGGTAACGTGCAGGAGACTGGCAGCGACGCGATTTACAAGGTCGAGCAGGACGACAGCGTCAGCGTGCTGGCAGAGGGCAATGCGCTGCTGCGCCACCCCAACGGCCTGGCGGTGCTGCGGCACGGCAAGGTGCAAGTGGTACCGTTTGATGGCTTTGGCGGCTCGAAAGAGATCTACACCATTGATCGCAACGGCGAGCGGGGCGACGTGATCACCCTGCCCGCTGGCCTGATGGACGGCGTGATTGCATTGAAGAAGGGCCAGCTGCTGGTGTCGAGCTGGGAGACGGCCAGTGTGTACCTGGTCAAGCCCAACGGCCAAACCCGCGTGGTGGCCAGCAACCTGCCCAACCCGGCAGATATTGGCTGGGATACCAGGCGCGAGCGCTTGTTGGTGCCACTGTTTGTAGAAAACCGGGTGGTGGTGGTGCCGCTGGATCTGGACGCCGACATCGGTGATGACGACGAGGATTGATGGGGCCTGGTGGCGCGTAGGTACTTTGCCTAGGCTTGGCGTGAGTTTTCTGGTCGGGTGCTCTGTTACGATAAATCCAGCATCGTTTTACGGGGTATCTGCATGCATCTGCGCACTCTTTTTGCCGCCTTGGGCGTGGCCTGCCTCAGCCTGTTGCCTGCGTGGGTGAGTGCGCAGGCTTACCCGTCGCGGCCCATCCAATTGATCGTGCCGTCTACGCCCGGCACCACAGCAGACCAGCTAGCGCGCCTGCTGGGCCCGCGCCTGTCGCAGCGCTGGGGCGTGCCGGTGGTAGTGGACAACAAGGTGGGTGCAGGCGGGGCGATTGGCTTTGAGGCTGCGGCCAAGGCACCGCCCGACGGCTACACGTATCTGTTCTCGGCCACGGCCTTTAGCACCTTGCCAGCACTGCGCCCCAAGCTGCCGTATGACCCGGTGAAGAGTTTTGCCTCGGTGGCATTGCTGGGTGCCAGCCCGCTGGCGCTGGTGGTGAGCAACGCGGTGCCCGCCCAGACAGCGCGCGAACTCGTGGCCTATGTCAAAACGCAGCCACCGGGCAAACTCAACTACGCCTCGCCCGGGGTGGGCAGCGTGCACCACTTGACGATGGAAATGTTCAAGCAGCACACGGGCATGTTCATCACCCACATTCCGTACAAGGGAACGGGCGGCGCGTTGACCGACCTGGCGGCGGGCCATGTGGACGTGAGCATTGTCACGCTGCAAACCGCGCTGCCCCTGGTGCAAAGCGGCAAGATGCGCATGCTGGCCGTGACCAGCGCCCGCCGCTCGGCCCAGGTGCCTAATGTGCCGACACTGGCAGAGGCGGGCTACCCGCAGGTGGTAAGCCAGGCATGGTTTGGCATCGCCGCCCCGGCAGATACGCCGCCTGCGGTGCTGGCCAAGATGAATGCCGAGGTCAATGCTTTGCTGGCTTTGCCCGAAGTCAAAACCGCGCTGACAGCGATGGGCGTGGATGCGGTGGGCGGCAAGCCCGAGCAGCTAGACACGTTGGTACGTAGCGAGCTGGCGATGTGGGCGCAGACGGTGAAGACTGGCGGCATTACGGCGGACTGATGGTGGCTCCTGAAATGCTCCCCCTTGGTTTGGCAGGCGCTTGTTTTGTACGGGATCAGGCCGACGGCGCACTTAGCTCCGCGGCTGTCCTCCGTGGCGGCTTATGGCCGCCTACTCCCCCTTTATGCCGCCGCGCTAAGTGCCGGGGCGAGCACAGTACAAGTCGTGCATTCCAAAACACTCCATAAGTTGACAGTACACAGGACAATCAAATGACCAGCGTAGAGCAAAACGAAGTTTTAACCCGCACCGCCGCAGGCACCGCCATGGGCGCGCTGTTCAGGCGCTACTGGATACCGGCGCTGCTCGCCAAAGAGCTGCCCCAGAGCGACTGCCCGCCCGTACGCGTGCAGTTGCTGTCCGAGCGCTTGGTGGCGTTCAGGGACAGTAGCGGCAAGCTGGGCTTGATCGACGAGTTTTGCGCGCACCGCCGCGTGTCGCTGTGGTTTGGCCGCAATGAAGAGGGCGGCATCCGCTGCCCCTACCACGGCTGGAAGTATGACACTACAGGCCAGTGCAAAGAGATTCCATCCGAGCCCGAGGAGAGCAAGCTGTGCACCAAGGTCAAGCTCAAGTCTTACCCCTGCATCGAGCTGGGTGGCGTGGTGTGGACCTATATGGGCGCACCCGAACAGCAACCCGAGCCGCCGCAGTTTGAATGGGCCACGGTGGCCGACAACCAGCGCTACGTGTCCAAGCGCTTTCAGGAGAGCAACTACTTACAGGGTATGGAGGGCGGCATCGATTCGAGCCATGTATCGTGGCTGCACAAGGGTGAGCTCAAAACCGACCCGCTGCATGTGGGCACGGCAGGCGCGCAGCACATTACCAATACGCGGCCGATTTTTCAAGTGCATAAATCAGATGGCGGCATGGTGATTGCCGCCAAGCGCCCAACCAAGGATGACCAAAGCTATTGGCGCGTGACGCAGTGGATCATGCCCTGGTACACCATGATTCCGCCCTACGGCGACAACGCCCTGCGTGGCCACGCCTGGGTGCCGATCGACGATGAAAACTGCATTGTGTGGTCGTGGGCGCACCACCCTACGCGCGCGCTGACGGATGCCGAGATGCATTCGATGACTCAGGAAGAAGGCAACTTTGCCACCCTGATCCCCGGCACTTTCCGCGCGGTCGCCAATAAAGACAACGACTATTTGATGGATCGCGAAGGCCAGAAGTCCGGCCGCTACTTCAGCGGCATCAAAGGCATTGCCATGCAAGACGGCTCCTTGCAAGAGAGCATGGGGCCAATCGTTGACCGCTCGCTAGAGCGTTTGGTATCGACCGACCTGGCGATTGTGCAGGCGCGCAGGCGCTTGACAGAAGCTGCCGCACAGGCATCGCAGGGCGTAGCGCCGCCGGGACTGGACCCAGCATCACACCGCGTGCGTCCGGCCTCGTTTGTGGGGGCGACCAATCTGGTGCTGGCCGAGGTCAGCGCCGGGCTGGCGGCGACCAAGGGCACTGCGCCGACGTCGATTTAAAGACGTGACATCGATGCAGCAAGGTTCCAGCCAGGACCCCACGGCACCTCTATAGCCCAGCAGACGAGCGGCGATTGTCTTGGTAAAGCCGCGCCGAGGTTGGCTCGACGATGCCATCGCGGTTAAATATTGCAACGCTACGTTGTTTGGAAGTGCTATTTGTATTCAGCGCCTCGTTGTACATGCAGCGGATTTCTGCCGTGCCAAGTGGCTCAGTGAACTTGAATTCTGCAGCCCATGGTCTTTTACGTTTAAATAACAAGGTAACAAAAATGTAGTACTATGGAACTCATTGAATTATTGGCTGCCGTGAAAAACTTCACCAAAATTGCTTAAAGCATAGTGCTTTTAGCTTGTTTGCCGATGTTTGATGGAGGTGTCTTATGTTCAAGGCTTTGTTGTGTGGCTTGCGGGGCTTGTTCGGTCTGGGGGTATTGCTGTACGCCTTGGCGGCCCAGGCGCAAGGCTTGTCCAAAATGGCGTTATTGGTGCCCGATAGTCTGGCCTTGAACCATGTGCAGGTCACGGCGTGGACCGATGCGGCGCAGGAGCAGGGCTACCAGTTGGCGGTTTTGCGCAATGCCGATTTGCTGCGCCTGGGTGTGGGCGTGCGTACCCAGTATGCGGGCCTCATCATTGCAGACCAGATGCAAACCAGCATGAGTGATGCACTGGTGAGCACGATAGAGAGCTATGTGGCCCAGGGTGGGCAGATCATGCTGGTGTTTGATGCGGGCGCGTTAACCGCAGCGGGCTTTTATGCGGTACCCAAGTCACGCTTTAGCAGTTTGGTGGGCGTGGACTATGTGCTGTATGACGCGCTGCGGGATCGTACGGTGGGCCTGGGGCCTGTGCTGGGCACGGTGCCTACGCTGCGGGCCTTGCAGGTGCCGCCTGGCAAATCCATGGTGTATGCGCCGCCGGTGCTTGCCGCGGCCGCGCGGGTGGCCGGGCCGACGGCCAGTGCAGCCGCGGTGGTTAGCGACACGGCGCAATTTTTGCCATCGAGTCCGGCCAATGTGGGCGGATTGGCGGGCTATGACCACTCCCTGTTTTTTCAGTCGCCAAGCCGCAGCACGGGGACGGGTGGGACGGCTCCTGTGCCCGATAAGAGCCGTAAAAAGCTGTCGCGTGAGGGCACCAGCCTGGTAGTGCAGCGTGGTGCGATACAGGGCCCGCAGGTGGAGGGGGTTGCACCGGATGGGCGGGCGGCGACTACCGCTGTAGTGGCAGCCCCGCTGGCCGCAGCCTTGGTAGCCGAGCCGCTGCACAGCATCTCGGGCTATGCCTATGGCGCGCTGACCTACCCCAGCTTTGTGACGCAGGGTGCTGCGCAGGGCACCGTGCTGTTGTCTTCGCCCCAGCATGGGGTGGTGGCCAGCAGCCGCACGGTCGGCAGTGGCAAGGTGCTGTTTGTCAACCTGCCGCTGACGTATTTAAAGCTGTATGAAGATGCGATGCCCCTGCATGGGTTTATGCATTATTTTGCGCGCGACATGCTCAAGCAGCCCCGTCTGGCGGCTGTACCGGGGGGTGTGGGTGGCATGGTGTTTAACTGGCACCTGGATTCACAAGGCGCGTTGCTGCCCATGCAGCAGCTCAAAAACCTGGGAGTCTGGAACTACAAACCGTTTTCCATGCACATGACCGCAGGGCCAGATACCATTGCCTTTGGGGACAGATTGGGTTTTGATTTGCCCATTAACGCGGTGGCGCAACAGTTTTTGAAAGACTTTGACAGACAGGGTCATGAGGTAGCCAGCCACGGCGGTTGGATCCATGATTACTACGGGTTCAATGTGAATGAGACCAATGCGAGCCAGTTTCTAAATTACCTGGTGCTTAACCGCAATGCCGTGCAGGCGGTGGTGCCGGGTGTGCTGACAGAATACTCTGCGCCGCTGGGGAATAACCCGGTATGGGCGTTGAACTGGCTGGCGCAAAACGGGGTGGGCTCCTACTATTCGCTCAGCCATACGGGCACAGCGGCCACGCGCAGCTACCGCCAGGGCGCGCTGGTGAGTTCCATGTGGGCTTTTCCGGTGACACCGTTTGGTCTTGCGGCCACGTTTGAAGACTTTCAGGAGTTGGGCATTCCAGAGCCAGAGATTTTGCAGTGGTATCGGGAGCTGGTTGATTTTTCTGCCACTAACCAGACCAACCGCTTGATTTATGCGCACCCGCCGGGCGCGGCGAACTACCCAAATGTGATGCTCGGGATGCTGCAATATGCGCAGCTCAAGCAGACGGCGGGCCTGTTTCGCTGGTACACCATGACGCAATTGGCCAACTTTATGAACAGCCGCGCAGCGGTGGCCTGGCAAAGTGGCCTGGCATCGAATGGCCGGATGCGTGTAACGGCCAGCCATCCGAGCAATTTGGGCACCATGGGCTGGGTCTATTCCAAGGGGCAATACGCGCGGCCCGTGGTGGTGTCGGGCGCGGTCACGGTGCTTGACCGTGGCCAGGATTGGCTGGTGCGCGTGAATTCGGGCCGCGCTGCCGTGTTTGAGGCGGCACCGTTGTAGTAAGCGTGATGCGGAGATTCCGAAAATATATGTGTTGGGCCGCGCTAGTCGGCGGGTGGTGAAATAAAAAAAAGGAGGGTGAAAGGTGGCTTTACTTAACAACACAAACACACATAAGCTCCGCGCGTATCCAGCAGGCAAGTGGTTGGCGGTGGTTGGCCTGTGCCTGAGCGTAACTACCAGTAGTGCCGTAACCGATGCAGGTTATGGCCCGGCGATGCTTTCATGGTGGATGCCGGTGCAGGCTTTTTTGCTGGCGGTGGTGGCCATGCTGGCGTTTTATTCGGTGCGCCACTATGCCTTTACCTGGCAGCGCCTGTATGGCCAGCAGCAGCATATCCACTCGCATATTGTGCATGCACCCTGGCCACGGGTGGTGGTGTTTGTCGCAGCGCATAACGAAGAGGCGGTGGTGGCCGATGCGCTGCGTGCCTTGGTGCTTGCCGACTATCCGGCCGATCGCCTCAAGATCGTGCCGGTGAATGATCGCTCAACCGACACTACCTATGCCGAAATTGAGAAGGTCGTGGCGCAGTATCCGGATCGCATTCAGGCCTTTCACCGTAAAACCGGCAAGCCAGGCAAAGCAGCGGCACTGAAAGACGCCACGGCATGGCTACAGGCGGCGCAATGGGCAGATGTTGTATTGGTGTTTGATGCTGATTACCTGCCCTCGCGCGGGCTGATCAAGCAGCTGGCGGCACCTTTTCAGGACCCGGAAGTCGGGGCGGTGATGGGGCGTGTGGTGCCGCAAAACGCCAGCAGCAATTTGCTTACACGTCTGCTGGATCTGGAGCGTGCCGGCGGGTACCAGGTGGACCAGCAGGCGCGCTCCAATATTGGCTCGGTGCCGCAGTATGGCGGCACGGTGGGCGGATTGCGCCTGACGGCCCTGGAGAATGCGGGTGGCTGGCACGATGATGTGTTGGCCGAGGACACGGACATCACTTTTCGGCTGCTGCTACAGGGCTGGAAAACCATTTACCTCAATAAGGCCGAGTGCTACGAGGAGGTGCCTGAGCACTGGCCAGTGCGGGCGCGGCAGATTGGGCGCTGGGCGAAAGGACACAACCAGGCGCTGTACCGCCATACAAGGGCGCTATGGTTGCACAAGGCCCTGCGGCCGATGGAGAAATTTGATGGCTTTGCTTTGCTGGCTATCTACGCGATGCCGATCTTGCTCATGATGGGTTGGGTAAGCGCCTTGCTGTTGTTTTATGGAAATTATGGTGTGGCGCTCAACGGTGCTGTGGCGTTGATGTTGATGCTGACTTACGCCTCGTTTGGCAACTTTGCGGCGTTCTACCAAATTGCTGCGGCGGCTACGCTGGATGGCCAGCGCCGTGGTGTACGGTTGCTGCCGTTGGCAATTACCGGATTCCTGGTCAGCATGGTGTCGATCAGCAAGGCGACGCTGGATGTGGCGATCCTGGATCCCTTGCTTAAACGCCAGCTGCGGTGGGACAAAACGGCACGGTATCGGCTGAAGCCGTCCGTGCCAGCTGCCATCACGCCGCCAGTGGCGACTTGAGTTGCCAGGGCCACATGATGATGACGTTGGCTTGGACGTTACTGCTGTTTTCGCTTTGTTTTGTTGTGTTTATGGTTCCGCTTTGGCCAGCCTTCAGGGAGCTTGACAACAAAAATCTGATGGCATTGCCGATCGACCCACACAATGATGGCTCGGCAGATTATGCGGTGCGGCATGTGCTGTCCGTGTTGGGCAAGGCGCAGGTGCAGGGCGATGTGGAAATCCCGGCAGACAAGCATGTGGATGCAGTGGATTGCACCGGGCGTTTGAGCATAAGAGCCAATGCAAGTGTGCACTCAGCACGGGCGAACCAGATTTTTTTACAGGCAGGTGCCCATGCAGTGGAATTGGCCTCGGCCCATGCGGCGATCATGGTTGAGCCCGAGGTGCAGTTTCACTGGCTCGACGCACCGACGATACGCTTTGTAGCCAACAGCCACGACGCCCTTACAGGTACCCCACCACAGATGCCTTTTGTGCAGCCGGGCGACCGTGGGCAACCAACAAAATTTATACGCATAGAAGGAAACTGGCAACCACCTGTTGATTCGCCGATTGAAGGGGACTACGTGGTAACGGGAGATGTTGTTTTGCTGCCTGCTGTGCAGGTGTTGGGCCATATCAAGGCCTATGGAAATGTGGATTTGGGGGTTGACAGCTGTGTCCATGGCAGTGTGTTTTCTGAAGGTGGTGTGACGCTTTGGCCGAAGGCGCGGGTGTTGGGCGTGGTAAGTGCGGGCCGCGATGTGCAGTTGCATGCGGGGAGTATCGTGGGCTGCAGCGACCAGCTTTGCAGTGTCAGCGCGCCCTGCATCGTGGCGCATGTGGGTGCCTGTGTGCACGGTAGCATCCAGGCGTACAAGTCTGGTCTGTCAATATCCGGCGGGTGATGCTGTCATGAAAACAAGCTCGCTTTGGGTTCTGGCTTTGGCGTTGGGCGCGGCGTCGCCAGCGCAGGCTTTGCTCGAAAGATTTACCCGTCCAGACGGTGCCATATCCGTCGTACCCAATGGTGATTCTGTCGACCCCTACTTTGCCAATAAGGCCTTGATCATTGCCTGGGAGGCGGGCATGGATGCGCGCGAGCGTACCCGGCAGTGGCTTGCATGGTTGGTTCCGCGTCAACGCGCTGATGGTGGGTTTGACCGGTTTTGCAGTCAGGCCGGTGCGTGGAGGGCGTGTCAACGGGCCGATGCCGATGATTCCTCGGTCGCGACCTTTTTGCATTTAAGTGCGCTGTATGTTGCTGCAGAAAAGCAAAAAAACCGTACGCAACCGATGATCGATGGGAACGCGGAGCCAGTCGTCGGCCTGAAGGCGGGGACGCGCAGAGCACTGGGGCTGTTGCAGAGCTTGCGAACGCCACGCGGTACCTACCGTGCGTTGGTTGACCAGCCGATCGAGTTTCTAATGGATAACACCGAAGTGTACGCAGGCTTGGTAGGGACTGGGCAAACCGAACAAGCGCAGAACCTGAAATTGGCTATTCAAAAGCATTTCTATGTGTCATCGACCTGGATGCCCGCCAATATTGCCTATGACAGGTTTGATTTTTATCCTTCGGCACTAGCCCCTACCTACCGTTGGCATACGGGTTTGGTCAATGCCGCCACCACGGACAGAGAAATGCAGGTGTGGATCAAACATTGGGGTGTTGGATGGCTTACCCGGCTACATGATGAATTTGCCTGGGGTTTGGTGGCATGGAGCGCAAGAAGCATGAATGATCAGCATTGGATTCGTTGCTGGCGCTTTCAACAGGATGCGCATAACCGAAGCCGTGGATGGACCGTGATTGACGAAGCAGTGGATGTGGGGTTGGCAACGTTGGGTGTAGAACCGGTAGCGCAATCGTGCGTTGCGGTATTGGGAAAAAAATGAAATACCAACGCAGTATAAAAATACTCCTGATAGCGCTACTCGTGCTGAGCTTGACGGTTTTTGCGTATTTTGATGTGTGGCGCGGCACACGACCGGTCTCGATGGCCGTTGCGTTGTTGGTGCCCGATGATGTGCCGATGGACAGCCACTATGTGCAGATGTGGACAGATGCGGCCCAGGAAGAGGGCATCCAACTTCAGCCGCTGCACAATAGCCAATGGATCCAGAGTCTGACGCGCCACGCGCAGACCTGGGAGGGCGTGATATTGCCTGACACCTTTCATCGCAAGATGATGCCGGGGTTGATGATTGCTTTGCGCCAGTTTGTGGACGGTGGGGGCAAATTGATGGTGGTCTACGATGCAGGCACCCTAAATCAGGGGGGGTTGTACCCGACTGAAAAAATCGAGTTGACGCAGTTGGTAGGTTTTGATTATGCGATGTACGACAGCTTGCGTGAGAAGATGTCGCAACTGGGAGTTATTGTGGGAGGGGGGCGGTTTTTTGAGAGCATTGGTATGCCCCCGGGTCGGTATATTTCGCGGGCGATTTCGCCGCAGTCAGGCGAGCGGATTTTTGACGAAGACCGTGATGTGGCGTCGGTGCAAGTGGCCGGGTATGGAGAGGGCCTGCAGCGCTTTGCCAGTTTGACCACGAAGGGTGAACCTAACGGTGCGGTGCTGCTGCGCAATGATGTTGGTTCTATTTTGGTCAGCCACCACCGTGTGGGCAAGGGCGAGACGCTTTTTGTCAATATCCCACTGACTTATTTAAAGCAGCGCACGGACAGTATTTTCCTGCATGGTTTTTTGCGCTATTTTGCCAAGAAAGAGCTTCTGCATCCCCAGTTGAGTGAGGCGCCACGTGGGCGCGGTGCGGTGGTACTGAACTGGCACATTGATGCCAAGCCCGCCATCCCGTCTTTGATACGGTTGAATGATCTGGGGCTGTTTCAACAGGAGGGTCCTTTTTCTTTCCATATCACGGCCGGGCCGGATGTCAACATGCCAGGTGATGCGGGCGGCCTGGATCTTGAGAAAAATGCTGAACTACAGAGCTTGTTATTGCGCTTGCAAAAACGAGGCCATGCGATTGCCAGCCATGGAGGATGGATCCACAATTATTTTGGCCTGCATGCCAATGAGAACAACGCCAATGACATGGTTCCGCTACTTGAAAAGAACCATGAGGTGATAACCCATTTATTGGGTGCCGTACCCCGAGAGTATTCGGCTCCCATGGGCAACCAACCCTTGTGGGCCCATACTTGGCTGGAAAACAAAGGCGTGATTGCCACGTACCTTACGGGCAACATCGGCATGGGGCCTACCAGGCTGTGGATGGGGGAGCGGCGCATCAGCAAGTTGTGGACCTTTCCGGTGCTCACTTTGGGCAAAGTAGCTACCGCTGAGGATGCATTTTTTCAGCGGGTACCGCAAACCACCTTTGATAACTGGTTGCAGGAGGTTGCACGCTATGTGCAAGAGGCACGTGCGGTACGCCTGATTTATTTTCACCCGCCGGGTGCGATGCTGTATCCGAATGCGGTGGCTGGTTTCATTGATCGAATGGGCGCTTGTCGCAAAGCGGCGCAATGTGGATGGTTGACCCTGACGCAGGCCGCAGAGTTTATGAATAAGCGTGAGCAAACCCGTTGGCAAATGGATCGGACGGATAAGGGCTGGCAGCTGGTAGCCAGGCATGCGCAAGATTTGAAGGATTTGGCCTGGCGTATACCCATACAGCGTTTTGAACAGCCCACAGTCGTACTGGGTGATGCAGATGTTGAGCAACAGGGCGATGAATGGATCGTGGTGGCGCGGTCTGGAAAAATACTACGATTGGATATCAAGGAGGTGCAATGACTATTCTGGTTTGTATGGGTACGCGACCCGAGATTATCAAGATGGCTCCGGTGGTGAAGGCGCTCGTCGCACATGGACTGGATCCGTATGTCATGCATACAGGGCAACATGAAGACATGGCTTGGCCTTTGTACGGGTTTTTTGGCTTTCAGCCCGATCACATTATTAAACTTGCGCGTACATCGCCTACCTTGGCCGGTCTGTCTGCGGAGTTGTTAACGGAAATTGACCTGGTGACGCAGCAGGTGCAGCCGTTGGCCATGTTGGTGCATGGTGATACAACCAGTGCGGCGATGGGAGCTTTGGCCGCTTTCTATCGCCGCGTACCGGTGGGGCATGTTGAAGCCGGCTTGCGCTCGGGCAGCAAAGAGGAGCCCTTTCCCGAAGAGATGAATCGCCAGCTGATTGGCCGGATGGCCACTTGGCATTTTGCTCCTACGGTAGGTGCTGTGCAAAGCCTTGCGCGCGAAGGTACAACGCACCAGGTGGTTCGCGTGGGCAATACGGTGGTGGATGCTGCGCTGTGGGCCGCGCACCGTTTGCACGCGATGGAGCTGGAAAATGGCCAGCAAAACGCTGCAAGACGGTGGTTTTCAACCAGTGGCTGTCAACGCCTGATGCTGGTGACAGCGCACCGGAGGGAAAATTGGGGCGCGCCAATGCTGGACATTATCAAAGCAGTGGTGCAACTGCTGCGCGATGATCCGCAATTGGCCATAGTATGGCCCGTGCACCTCAACCCCTTGGTCAAGGATGTCGTGACGCAGGCCCATGCGGCGGCGCAGGATTCGGTGAGGTCGCGTTGGCTTTTGACCCAACCCTTGCATTATCCAGAACTGATTGACCTCATGCGCGTGTGCAGTGTGCTTTTGACGGACTCTGGCGGCATCCAGGAGGAGGCGGTGGCTTTGCGCAAACCGGTGCTGATCCTGCGCAATGTGACGGAACGACCCGAAGTGTTGGACTGTGGTTTGGGGCAGTTGGTGGGCACGCAAACCCATGCGATTGTGCTGATGGTCCAGCAAGCACTCCAACAACAAGCCGCTGCCGTCACGGCCAGTTTTGTCAATCCATTTGGTGATGGTACCGCTGGGCAGAAAATAGCGCAGTATCTAGCATCCGCGTTAGTCAATCCACCCGTAGCCGAGGCCACCGCATGACATACAGAGGGACTATCTTCGTTGTTCAAGTCGCCACTTTTTTTGTGGCTACCCATAGCCATGGGCAAACGCCCGAAAAGCCCCAAGTGGGCAGTGTGCAACTGGGGTTCGGTCACGCCGGTTTGTCTGGTAACTACCCTGCATGGCGTGATGCGTTTGTGCGCGGCAATGTGAGGCTGGGAGAGGAGCAGGGCGTTGTGAACTGGGAGGTGAGCAAGCAGAAGCATTTTGGAGAATCGGGTCAAGCGCTGTCGCTGTCTTTGACGCGTGATCTGAGTTCAAGCATGTATGGTTCAGTCGGTTTTGGGGTGGGCTCTGGGGCTGGATTTTTGCCGAAGAACCGTGTTGATATTGCGTTATACAGAAAGTGGTTAGAGCGAAAGCAATGGGTGACTGGTCTGCAATATACGGCGTCCAGGTCGGGCGATGAAAAATACCGTGACCGGGCCTGGCAAATATCGTCTAGTTATTATTTTGTTGCTCCACTCGTTGCGCAGATTGGTGTTACACACAATACCAGCATGCCTGGCAATGTTGGAACCTATCGTGCTTATCTGACGGCCACATACGGTGAAAACAAAAAATACTATTTGACTGCACGCTTTGACACCGGGCATGAAGGCTATTTGCCACAGGGCGCCAATGTTGCTGCGACGGATTTCAAATCCAACGTTGCCGCCTTGACGTGGCGGCAGTGGTGGTCGTCCCAGATGGGTCACGAGCTGCAATTAGAGCGCTACGCCAATCCCTTTTATGACCGCAACGCGATTGCCGTTTCCTGGTTCTACGACTTTTAGTCGCACTCCCAATGGACCTGGATTTTCCACCCTTGCCGCACCGCTCCGTACGTCGACACCGTGTGGCGTGGCCGATGGTCGTGCTCGATGTGCTGCTTACGTTGGTGATTACGGCCTTGGTGTGGTGGCTGCTGAAAGATATTTCAAAACTATGGGTGATGCAGCTGAATTTTTGGATGCGCAAGACTGGCTTGATCGGCTACGCAGAAGTGACGGCCTTGGAGTTTGAATGGATTCCCCATTTTGTGGTGACAACCCCCACCCTGTTGCCAAGTGCTGCTATTTGGTGGGCTACGGCGTTGGTGTGCGCGTTGCTATGGGGCTGTAGCCGGCGGCTGTCTCCGAATCGGTTGCCGTTGATTTATCTGTTGCGCTTGTTGGTATTGGTGCAGCTATCGTCGTTGGTGTTTTTCTATGTCTGGGCGGATTCGTTACCAACTACAGCAGCTCATTTTTTAACGGATATTTTTCGCCAATCGGCGGGTTTGATGCTGCTGGTTCCGATCTTGTTTGCGATGATCTTGCACCTGTTTTATTTGCCCTGGTGGGTTAAATATGGCGCAACCGTTACCGCATTGCTGTTTGTTGCTTTATTTGTCCCCTTGCAAGCGGCCTCCGTGGCCTGGATTTTACAAATGGGGAGCATTTTATTTATGCCCACCCTGTATTTGTTTTGTGGCCTTTTACTGCAAATAGTGGCGTTGATGGGCATATACAGCTTTTCAGTAAGTTTTTTACCTTCTGACCGAGCCCTGAGTGATTTGGGCGTGTTGAGGTAGTTATCAGGGCTGCTTATTGCCCTGGAGGCTGCGTCCAAGCGCGTGACTTTTTGGCCCTGGCATTACTGCTATGCTCTTTTCTATAAGCCGCCCGCTCGGGCGGAGCCTACACATTCAGAGTGCTACCCGAAATGATTCATCCTTACCTGAGCGTTGCCTTGTGTGCTGTATTTGCTTTGGCCAGCCAAACCAACGCAAGCGCCCAAGACAGCTATCCCAGCCGCCCCATCAAACTGGTGGTGGGCTTTGCACCGGGCGGTAGCTCAGATACCGTGGCGCGCATTTTGCTGCCGCGCCTGGGCCAAGAGCTGAAACAAAGCGTGGTGGTGGACAACAAGCCGGGGGCGGGCGGCAATATTGCGTCGGACATGTTGGTGAAAGCCGCGCCGGACGGCTACACCATCATGCTGGGCACGATAGGCTCGCTGGCCGTGAACCAGCACTTGGCAAAACTCGCCTACAACCCGGTGACGGACATGGCCGCGCTGTCGATGGCGGTGGTGTTTACCAATGTGCTGGTGGTCAACACCAACAGCCCGATCCGCAACTTTGACGACTATGTGCGCCAGAGCAAGGCGGCGGGCGCAAGCGTGGCGTTTGGCTCATCCGGCATTGGCGGTAGCGGGCATTTGGCCGGGGAGCTGCTGAACTCTGCCGCCGGGTTGAACAACCAGCATATCGCCTACCGGGGTGGCGCACCGGCCATGAATGACTTGCTGGGCGGCGTGCTGCCTTCCATCTTCTCCAGCCCTACCGATGCCTTGCAGCATATCCAGGCGGGCAAGCTGCGCGCCCTGGCGACCACCGGCCCCAAGCGGCTCGATGCATTGCCCCAGGTGCCGACCATTGCCGAGTCGGGCTATGCGGGCTTTGATGCCATCAACTGGTACGCCTTTACCGCCCCTCAGCGCACGCCACCCGAGGTGGTGCAAAAACTGAACGCGGCGATAGTGGCTGCGCTGAACGATGCGGGTGTGGTGGCGCAACTGCGCAAGCTCGGGCTTGACCCCGCACCCAGCAGCCCGCAAGAGGCCGCGCAGTACATTAAAAAAGAGAGCGACAAGTGGGGCGCATTGGTGCGCAAAGTGGGTATCAAGGGTGAATAAATAATGAGCGCAACGATTGCAGAAAAAATACTTGCTGGCAAAGCAGGCCTCAAGAGCACCAAGGCCGGTGACATCGTCATTGCCAAGGTGGACTTCGCGATGGTGCACGACGCACGCGCGCCCAACGCGATTCGCATGGTGGACAAAATGGGTGCTACCAAGCTGCCCTTCGCCAGCAAGACCGCCTGGGTGCTGGACCACTACTCGCCACCGCCCAACCTGGAGGCCGCGCAAACGCACACCGCCATGCGCAAGTTTGCCGATGAGCACAGCAGCCCCTTGTACGACATAGGCGACGGTATTTGCCACCAGGTACTGCCCGAAGGCGGCCACCTGACCAGTGGCGACCTGGTGGTAGGCACCGACACGCACAGCACCACCTACGGCGCGTTCAACGCCTTTGGCACCGGCATCGAGGGCACCGACGTGAGCGCGGTGATGGCGACAGGCAAGGTGTGGCTGCGCGTACCCGAGTCGGTGCGCGTGCAGCTGGACGGCCGCTTGCAGCCGGGCGTATGGGCGAAAGACTTAACCCTGCACATGCTGGGCCGCTTTGGTGCCGAAGGCCTGAACTACCGCGCCATCGAGTATGCAGGCGCTGCCGTGGCGGCGATGGAAATTGACGACCGCATGACGCTGTCCAACCACGCCGCAGAGTTGGGTGCCAAGGCCGCGTTGCTGGAGGCCGATGACAAAACCATTGCCTGGCTGGCCGCGCACGGGGCCAAGCCGCCCCAGCCGGTCAAGGCCGATGCGGACGCGGTGTATGCGCAGCGCATTGTGATTGACGCATCCGCATTGGCTCCGCAGGTGGCGCGCAGGCATGCGGTGGACGACATTGTGGCGGCGCACGAGATGGTGGGCCAGAAGATCAACTTTGCGCTGATTGGCACCTGCACCAATGGGCGGCTGGACGACATTCGCCAGGCCGCTGCCATTCTGAAAGGCAAGCGCCTGGCCAAGGGTGTGCGCATGATCATCACGCCTGCGTCGCGGCAAATCTATTTGGCGGCGATGCGCGAAGGGCTGTTTGAGATATTGACCGAAGCCGGAGCGTCGGTAGAGGCTGCAGGTTGTGGCACCTGCGTGGGTATTACCAACCACCTGATACCCGGCGACCGCGAGGTGGTGATCTCCAGTGCCAACCGCAACTTCAAGGGCCGCTTGGGTAACCATGATGCGGAGATTTGGCTAGGCTCTGCCGCGACGGTGGCGGCATCCGCCTTGACCGGCTGTATTACCGACCCGCGCACGGTGGTGGGTGGGCAGTGGGAGGCTTCACATGCTTAATTCGGCTGTAGGTCGACAAAATAATACGCAAGCAGCTATGAATATAGAAGCAATGAACGCTGCTGAAAAACTCGGCGATGCCAGCCCAGACCGCGTGCAAGGTAAGGTGTACCTGCTGGGTGACGATGTCAACACCGATTTGTGCTGCTCAGGCAAATACCTGCCAGGCAAAGACGAGGCGTTTATTGCATCGCAAGCTTTTGAGGCGATATCCCCGGGCTTTGCCGCGCGCTTTGCAGCGGGTGGCGTGATTGTGGGTGGCAAGCACTTTGGCTGTAACTCCTCGCGCGAGCAGGCGGTGCATATTTTGCTGCGCATGGGCGTGGCGGCAATTGTGGCCCCGTCCTTCGGGCGGCAATTTTTTCGCAACGCGATCAACAACGGCTTGCTGGTGGTGGAGTGCGATACCGCGGGCATCAGCGATGGCGATGTGATTGCGCTGGATTTGAATGCGCCCGCCCTGCAGGTACAGACGCGCAAAATCGAGCGCGCTTTGCCAGCCATCCCCTCTGCCATTCGGGCGATCTTGCGTGAAGGCGGTTTGATACCCTTTTTGCGCAAATACCCCGACTGGGAGGTGCCCGCATGAGCAACGCTAACCCGATGCGCCAAGCCCTGCGCCAACGTTTAGCGCAAGCGCAAAGCGGCGGCAAGGCTTTAATCGCCCCCGGCATCTACGACGGCTACGGCGCGCGCATGGTGATGCAGGCGGGCTTTGAGGCCGCCTACATGACCGGCAACGGCGTATCCGCCAGCCTGCTGGGTACGCCCGACGTAGGCCTGGTGGACTTGACCTTGATGGCCAGCCACGCGCGGCATGTGGCGGCCTGCATCAACATCCCGCTGATTTGCGATGCCGACACCGGCTACGGCGGCGTGGTGGGTGTGCGCCGCACGGTGCGGGAGTTTGAGGCCGCAGGCGTGGCCGCCATCCACATAGAAGACCAGCTTTCCCCCAAACGCTGCGCCCAGTTCCCCGGGGCGCGTAACGTACTGGGCTTTGACGAAGCGGTGGCCAAGATCGCAGCAGCCGTGGCCACGCGCAATGACCCAGACTTCATCGTCATCGCGCGCACCGACAGCGCGGGCTCCATGGGGCTGGATGAGGCGATTAAACGTGCGCAGGCCTTTGAGCGCGTCGGCGCAGGTGCGGTGTTTGTAGAGCTGAAGGCGCACGACAACATTTTGAACGATCTGCGCCGCGTGGCCGATGCGGTGCGCATCCCCTGCATGGTGAATATTGATGCGGGGGGGCCGCTGGCTGTGTTGCATGCGGATGCCTTGCACACGCATGGCATCGCCTTGGCGATTTACCCGGCGTTGGTGCGCAACACGGTGGGTTTTGCAATGCGCGAGGCTTTGAATTATTTGAAAGTGGATGGCGCTACGACGGCCATGCGTGCGCGAATGATCAGCGGGGCGGAGTACAACGCTTGCCTTGGGCTGGCTGAGGTGGAAGGGTGGGAGGCACGCTTTCCGTCTTAGCGCTGTTGTTGGGCTGAGGACGAAAGCGCCTTTCGCGGCCGGAAGTCCGCTTTCGTCCTCGGTATTATCAAAGAGTTATTTTTAAGGATTTGCTTTGAAGATGAGTTTTACCAAAGCAGTAGCCCCCATCGCGATAGCACTCGCCATGGCATTCAGCACGGCGCAGGCCGTAGAGATCAAGGTGCTCAGCGGCAATGGTGCCAAGGCAGCCGTGACCGAGCTGGGGGCGCAGTTTGAGCGCATCAGTGGGCACAGGGTGACGATTCACTTTGAGGTGAACCCGGGCGTGAAGAAGCGCATCGACGACGGCGAGGCGTTTGACCTGGCGGTGCTGAACCCGCCGTTTTTGGATGAGCAGATCAAGAACGGCAAGGTGGTGGCCAGCACCCGCACCGTGCTCGGCCGCGCTGGCATTGGTGCCGCCATTAAAGAGGGTGCACCCAAGCTGGATATCTCCACCGTAGAAGGTTTTAAGAGCGCGCTGCTCGGTGCCAAGTCGGTAGCCTACCCCGGTGAGGGTGCGAGCGGTCGCTACTTTGTGACGGTGGTGGAGCGTATGGGCTTGACGAAAGAGATGCTGAAGTTTTTTACCTCGCCAGCGGCTGAGAAAATCTTGCGCGACAAAGGCGTGGAGCCTTTTGTCAAGCGATGGACCCAGGGGCCGGGTAGGCCCGCTGGCAGCTGGCGCTCTGGCTAAGCCCTAATCCGATGCTAGCGCCAGCACCGCACCCATCCCTGCGACCGCGCCAGGTATTTGCCATTTTTGCTCTACGCCGGGTTGTCCCTGCATAACGGGCGGCATCTCCTGGCCAAACTTGGGTCGGCGTGCGTCTATGACGCGGGCCGCCCCCCAGGTTTGGCGCAGATGTGTCGTCAGTTCGGGCAGAGGGCCTTGGGCCACGACACAATCGACCTTGTCGCCACGTTGCTGCAAACGGGGCGTGATCTGGCTAAACAACTGATCCGACCATTTCTGGCGCCAATGGTTGCGCGCCGTGCGACTGAGCCACTTGCTGACGTGGTGGCTCATGCGCGGCGCGCAGGCGACCAGCACCCATTGCGTGGGCTCGTTCGTCGCGAGCATGGGTACGAGTTGATGCTGGGCATACGAGGCATCATCGAGGTAAACAATTAAAGTGTCCATGTTGTGCTCCTATACGGTTTAGTTGGACTGGGGAAAGAAAGATACGTCGGCAGTTTGAGGTCGGTGGGTTCTCCCTTATGGTTCGGGTTGGACGGGGGTGGAAAAATTTGGCATGTTGTGCGTCGCCAAAGCGCTGCTGCGCCGCGCGGCCCACCAGCCTGCTCCCAGCACACCGGCGATGGCCAACGCATAGGTGCCCCAGCGGGCCAGCGTATGCACCAGCGCTGGCGGGTCAAACACGGCATCCAGGAGCGGCTCGCTGATGATCATTTTGGCGGCAGTCAGTGCCAGCACCGCAGCACCCAGTTTGATGATGATGGGGAAGCGATCCACCAGTTTGAGCACGACAGACGAGCCCAACACCACAATCGGTATGCTGATCAGCAGCCCAATCACCACCAGACTGAAGCTGCCGTGCGCCGCGCCCGCTACGCCCAGGACGTTGTCAATACCCATCAGTGCGTCAGCCACCACGATGGTCTTCATGGCTCCCATGAAGGTATTGGCCACCGGGTCTGCATGTTTATCGCCACCATGGTCCGCCAGCAACTGGTAGGCAATCCAAAGCAACGCCAGACCGCCCACCAGCATCAAGCCGGGTATTTTGAGCAGCCACACAACCACCAACGTCATGGCCGAGCGCACGGCAATCGCGCCGACTGTGCCCCAGAGAATGGCCTTTTTTTGCAGATGGGGCGGCAGATTGCGCGCTGCCAGCGCGATGACGATGGCATTGTCGCCCGCCAATACCAAGTCAATCAGGACGATGGCCATTAATGCGGACCACCAGGGGGTAGAAAAGAGTTCCATGTTTTCCAAGCTCGTTTATGTTTCGATCAAAGCCATAGGCTATGAACGGACGAGCTTTAAAGAAACGTGGAGTGACCGAGACGGCACAACGCTTCGATTAAGCCCGTAGATGCATGGCACTACAGCGCTAATCGAAGGTCTTGCTCGGCATGATATATGCAGACTTTGCCCAACAAGCCGGAAGTTTTGTTATCACTTCGAATTGACGACTTGCCGATACCCGATGCTACGGTGCGTTTGCGCACCTCCCTAGTAACAACGAGCGGGAGCTACTCCCCTTCGTGAACGAATTAAAACCGGAAAATAGTTCCTTGTAAAGCGATGTACCCATTCCCCTGGGTGATTGGGGGTTATTTTAAAGCCAATGAAATAGGGGGGTAGTAGCTATTTAATTAGTAGCAAAACGGCAAGGCATTCACAGCTTGTTCGTGCGCAACCACGCCGCAAGCGGCGGCCCCCAGTGCGCAGTGCCTGCCCGCTGCAAGCTGTGGCCGTCGCTGCCGATGGGCGGGGTTTGCACCAAGGTGCTGGGGCTGCTGTTGTGGTTGGCCTTGGCGGCGTTGTTGAAGGCGGTGTGCCACTGTTTGGGCGGCTCGGCACCCCAATACAGGTCGTTGGGCGCATACAACCAAATGCTGGGCGGCTGGGTGGTGTGGCCGTACTCACGCATGAGTTGGGTGATCTTGTCGGGGGCGCATAGGCGGCCAGGCGCGTGCACCGGGTCGCCGCCCGCTCCGCCTGAGAAGTTGATGCAGCCCACCACACCAAGCGGGTTGGCGGCACACAGGGCGACGGTAGCCAAACCACCCGCAGAGTGGCCTTCCAGCACGATGCGGTCTTTGCGTGCCCAGGGCTGTTGGCGCGCCCAGTCCAATGCGCGGCGCTGGGCGGCCGCGGCGTTGACAGTGAGGTTGGCGGGGTTGGGGCTGCGCAAGCACGCACCGCTTTTGGCGTAGCCCACGCCCGAGCTCTCGGCATCGGCCCCGCCGGTGATGCCGTAGCCGGGGCGGATGGGCGCGACCACGGCATAGCCTTTGGCCAGCCAGTACTGCACATGGCGCGCGTGAATGGGGCGCTTGAGCAAGGCGCGCTCGCTGGCAAAAGCGGGGCGGCCATGGGCGTAGAGCAGCACCGGGAAGGGGCCTGGCCCTGGGGGTTTGAATACCTGGGTGTACATCGTGCGGCCGGGCCCAGCCGGAGATCCGCTTTGCGCCGGGACGCGGATTTGTACCAGCGAGGGCGCGGGGTCAGACGTGCGCGAGGGTGCTGCGGCGTGGCTTGCGGTGCTGGCCAGGGCGGTTGCGATGCACAGGTACAGCGCCGTTGGTAACGGGAGGAGGGGGGGTGATGGCATTAAGTTGCTCGGTATGTGAGCTGCTTACGCTATATTTTATGGGGCTTGCAGGCTAAAACAACCAAGGAAAACAGGCAAAACACCGCCCCGGCATAAAACGTGAACGCCGCGCCCCACTGGTCCCACAACAGGCCGGCCACCACGCTGGCGGCTAGCATGGCCAGGCCGCTCATGAGGTTGAAAAACCCAAAGGCCGTGCCGCGCAGATCTGCCGGGGCGGTGCCCGCCACCATGCTGGCCAGCAGGCCCTGGGTAATGCCCATGTGCACACCCCACAACGCTACGCCCGCCAGCACCACAGCCCAATGGTTACTCTGTGCCAGCACCAGGTCGGCGGCGATCAGCACCACCAAGCCCATGGCCAGCAGGGCGCGGTGGCTCATGCGGTCGGACAGCTTGCCAAAGGGGTAGGCGCTGGCAGCGTAGACGATGTTCATGGCAACCATTACCAATGGCACCAGGGCCAGCGCCATGCCGCCTTGCTGCGCGCGCAGTACCAAAAACGCCTCGCTGAAACGCGCCAGGGTGAAGACTGCGCCGAGGGCCACCACCCACCAGTAGCCTGCACCTAAACGCCGCAGATTGGCTTGGCTGATCGGGTTGCGGCGGGGTGCCATATCTGCTGCACGCTCTGGCTCTTTGATGCCTACCAAGAGCAAAGCCACCGACAGCAGGCCGGGGATGACGGCGACCCAGAAGACGGCGCGAAAGTCGTTGGCCCACAGCAGCATCAGGCCCACGGCCAACAGCGGCCCGGTAAAAGCACCCACGGTATCGAGCGACTGGCGCAGGCCAAAGGCGGCACCGCGAATGGCCGGGGGTGTGAGGTCGGCTACCAGGGCGTCACGCGGCGCGCCGCGCACGCCCTTGCCCACGCGGTCAATCAGTCGGGCGGTGAGCACCAGGCCCATGTTGGGCGCTATCGCAAACAATGGTTTGCTCAAGGCCCCCAGGGCATAGCCCAGCACGGCCAGGCCTTTGCGCTTGCGCCAGTAGTCGCTGAGTGCGCCCGAGAACACCTTGACGATCAAGGCCGTGGCCTCGGCCAGACCCTCGATGATGCCCACCGTGAGCGCGCTGGCCCCCAGCACGGTGACCATGAACAGCGGCAGCAGGCTGTGGATCATCTCCGACGAGATGTCCATCAACAGGCTGACAAAGCCCAGCACCCAGACCCCGCTGGGGATTTTGCTCAAAGGGGTGGTGGCCGCCGGTGTGGATGGCATAGAGACCGGTTCTGGCTTTCAATGCCGGTGCGCCGCTGCCGCGAGCGGCGTGCCATGCTCCTGGCCCGTATGCATGGTGCAAGCATGCTGGGTGGTGCCCTGCTCGGTTTGCAGAGTGCTGTGGGCAATGCCATAGCGCTCGCGCAAGGTGCGGGTGATGGTATCCAGCGCCGCATCGCCGGGGTAGCCTTGCGGCATGACCAGGTGCACGGTCAGGGCGCTTTGCGTCGTGCTCATGCCCCAGATGTGCAGGTCATGCACATCGGTCACGCCGGGGCATTGGCGCAGATAGGCCTCTATCGCCAGCGCATCCACAGTCGCAGGCACGGCGCTGAGCGCCAGTTGGGTCGCCTCGCGCAGCAGGCCCCAGGTGCCCACCAGGATGACCGCCACGATCAATAGACTGACCAAAGGATCCAGCCAGTACCAGCCGGTGAACCACATCACCATGCCGCAGACCACCACGCCCAAGGACACGGCAGCATCAGCGGCCATGTGCAGATAGGCTCCGCGCAGATTCAGGTCGCTCTTGCTGCCTTTCAGAAACAGCCAAGCCGACAGGCCGTTGACCACAATGCCCACGGCGGCCACCAGGGTCACGGTCAGGCTGGCCACCACCGGCGGCTGTGAGAAACGTCCGATGGCCTCCCATGCAATGGCACCGCAGGCCAGCAGCAACAGCATGGCATTGCCCAGGGCCGCCAGAATCGACGAGCTGCCCAGGCCATAGGTGTAGCGCGCACTCGGTGCCCGCCGCCCCAGCGCCGCTGCACCCCAGGCCAGTAGCAGCCCCAGTACGTCCGACAGGTTATGCCCCGCGTCCGCTATCAGCGCCGTGGAGTTGGCCAGGTAACCGTAGCCAAATTCGACGATGACGAACAGGCTATTCAGGGCGATGGCGATGCCAAAGGCGCGGCCCGCGTGGTGCGGGTCACCATGGGGGTGGCCCGGCTCGCCATGGGCGTGGGCGTGCATGGAGTGGTCTGCATGCGATGGACTCATGGAAAATACACGCTCCTTATTTAATAAGCTACTTACGTCCTGTACACAAGGACTACGGGCATATTTGTTAGGTAAACCAGGGATGAAGTACGATTTTTGCAAGTTTGAGGCCGGTGCAGCGGTCGCGCGGCTTCAGGGTGCGGCGGTCTGCTTCATGCGTTCGCTTTTCCAGTACACATCGTCGCCGCCGTGCATGCGGTTGAGTACGCGGGCCAGCACAAACATCAGATCGGACAGCCTGTTCAGGTACTGGCGTGGGTTGTCTTTGATCGGCTCCGTGTGGCCCAGCGCGACCACGGCGCGCTCGGCCCGGCGGGCGACGGTACGGCACACGTGGGCGAGTGACGCGGCGCGGCTGCCGGCGGGCAGGATGAACTCCTGCAGGCGCGGCAGGGTTGCGTTGTAGGTTTCCAGTGCGTTGTCCAGTTGCAGCAGGGCCTCGGCCTTGAGCAGCTCAAAGCCGGGGATCGACAGCTCGCCGCCCAAATTGAACAGCTGGTGCTGTATGTCGACCAGCAGCTCGCGCACATCTTGGGGCATGTCTTCGCACAGCAGTACGCCAATACACGAGTTGAGTTCGTCTACCTCGCCCATGGCATGTACGCGCAGGTGGTCTTTGGGCACACGGGTGTTGTCGCCCAGGCCAGTGGTGCCGTCGTCGCCGGTGCGGGTGGCTATTTGGGTGAGGCGGTTGCCCATGGTTTTCTTCCTTGGTCGGTGTGTTGGCTCTATTGTGGCAGTGTTGGGTTGACGTGTTTAGCGTGGTGATTTGTCTAGCGCGCAGGTCTTGTATTTGTACGCCCGATGTGGTCTATCTCATCCGCCCTCATACTGGAGTACCAGAAATCGGTCGGCTGAGATAGACCACATCGGTCAGCTAGGATGGTTGTGCGCTACCCGTAGCTTCGGGAAATACTTGCCGGAGACTACGGGTAGCGCGCTACCGTGGTTGCAGGTGATGAAGGGTGTGCCTAATGCCCGATTTCTGGTACCCCAGTATGAGGGCGTTAGGCATACGCTTCATCACCCGAGGCGTAGCCAGCACAGCGCACCAAATGTCAGCCCAACAAATCAAACACAACAAAGCAAACCAAGCCATCGCCCCACGGCGGCATAATGTCAAACCTAAGCCGGAGAAACGCCATGAATGCCCCATTACCCGTCCATCTGCTACCCGCCATCGCCCAACGCGAAACCCCCCAGGCCTTGATTGACGCGTTGAAACAACGCTTTGGCGACCAATGCTCCACCGCTATGGCCGTGCGCACCCAGCATGGGCGGGATGAATCCGCATTTACCGAGGTTCCGCCGCCCGCCGCCGTGGTGTTTGCCGAAAAAACGCTGGACGTGGCCGACGCAGTGAAGCTGGCGGCGCAGTACAAAACCCCGGTGATTCCCTTTGGCGTGGGCAGCTCGCTGGAAGGCCATTTGCTGGCCGTGCAAGGCGGCATCAGCATTGACCTGGGGCGTATGAACCAGGTGCTGCACATCAACGCCGAAGACCTGACGGTGACGGTGCAGGCGGGCGTGTGCCGCAAGGCGCTGAATGAAGAAGTCAAGTCTACCGGCCTGTTCTTCCCCATCGACCCCGGCGCCGATGCCACGCTGGGTGGCATGAGCGCTACGCGCGCCAGTGGCACCAACGCCGTGCGCTACGGCACCATGCGCGAGAACGTGCTGGCGCTGGAGGTGGTGACGGCCAGCGGCGAGGTGATTCGCACTGGCACCCGGGCTAAAAAGTCGAGTGCAGGCTACGACCTGACTCGCCTGATGGTGGGCAGCGAGGGCACACTGGGCGTGATCACCGAAATCACGTTAAAGCTCTACCCGATCCCCGAGGCCATCAGCGCGGCGACCTGCTCTTTCCCTAGTATTGAAGCGGCGGTCAATACGACGATCCAGATGATCCAACTCGGCGTGCCGATTGCACGGGTGGAGCTGATTGACCACCACACGGTGCGCATGGTCAACGCGCACAGCAAGCTGGGCCTGCGCGAGGAGCCGATGCTGCTGATGGAGTTTCACGGTTCGCCCGCCAGCGTGAAAGAGCAGGCCGAGACGGTGCAAGAGCTGGCCACCGAACACGGTGGTCAGGCCTTTGAATGGGCCAGCACCCCCGAGGCGCGTACCAAGCTGTGGACGGCGCGGCACAACGCCTACTTTGCCGCCTTGCAAAGTCGCCCCGGCTGCCGGGCCATCAGCACCGACACCTGTGTGCCGATCTCGCGCCTGGCCGACTGCCTGTTGGACAGCGTGGCCGAAGTGGAGGCCAGTGGCATCCCGTACTTTTTAGTCGGCCATGTGGGCGACGGCAACTTTCACTTTGGTTATTTGATTGACCCGAGCAGCGCTACCGAGCGCCAAACCGCCGAGGAGCTGAACCACCAGCTGGTACACCGCGCGCTGAGTTTGGAAGGCACCTGCACCGGCGAACACGGCATTGGCCTGCACAAGCAAGACTTTCTGGTCACCGAAGCGGGCGAAGGCGCGGTGGGCATGATGCGTACCATCAAGCACGCGCTGGACCCGCACAACATCATGAATCCGGGCAAGATTTTTACTTGGTAGCTCGGCCGCAAAGCGCATTCAACACACCCACGAGGCTACAACAAGATTCGCATGACACACTTCAAAAAATTCCCTGTACTTATCGTTGCCACCCTCATCACCATGCTCACCGCCTGCGCCACCCCACCCCCTGCCCCTTCCGCCGCCCTCGTCAAAGAGTTTGCTCCCAGCGGCACCTTGCGTGCTGCCATCAATCTGGGCAACCCGATCCTGGCCAAAAAAGATGCCAGCGGCCAACCCGTCGGCGTGTCGGTCGATCTGGCGCGCGAGCTGGGCAGGCGCCTGGGCGTGCCGGTCGAGCTGGTGCAGTTTTCTGCCGCAGGCAAAGTGGTCGAGGCCGTCAAGGCCGCGCAGGTGGACGTGGCCTTTGTGGCCATTGACCCGGTGCGCGGCGGCGACATGGGCCAGACCCCGGCCTACGTGCAGATCGAAGGCGCGTACATGGTGCCCAATGCCTCGCCGATCAAAACCAATGCCGAGGTAGACCGCGCGGGCCACCGCATCGTGGTGGGCATCAACAGCGCCTATGACCTGTACCTCACCCGCGAGATCAAGGCCGCCACTTTGGTGCGCGCGCCCAGCTCGCCCGCCGTGCTGGACATGATGGCGGCGCAAAAGCTGGAAGTGGCGGCGGGCGTGAAGCAGCAGCTGCAGATGGATGCCCAGCGCATCCCCGGCATGCGCCTGTTGGATGGGCGCTTTATGGTGATCAACCAGGCGATGGGTCTGCCCAAGGGGCGGGAGGCAGCGCATGCCTACCTCAGCACGTATGTTGAAGACATGAAGGCCAGCGGCTTTGTGGCCCAGGCGCTGGCGCGGCACCAGATTGAAGGGGCGACGGTGGCGCCGCCGGCCAGCCGCTAGCGCATAACGCTATTTATTTAATAGCTTCTTACGCCTTATTTGATTGGGCTGCCGGCCTATCGAGGCACTCACTGCTTCCGCATCATGATGGCCTTGACCCAGCCGGTGCCATTGCTGGTGGCCACCTTGATGAAGCCGTCTTTTTCTTCGCCCTCAAAAATCACTTCGTCGGTTTTGCTCAGCGTGGCAATTTCGCCCGAGCCTTCGGCGGGCGCGCGCAGCGCCTTGACCCCGGCAATTTTGGCCACATAGACATCGCCCGCGTTGCCCGCACCGGCCCGCACGCTGCCAGCGGCATTGGCCTGCGAGGCGACACCCGCCTTGGCCTGGATCAGGCTGGCATTGCCGCGAATGGTTTTGACAATATTGTTCCAGTTGTCCAGAAAGCTGGCGGCAATCAGCTTGCCCTCGGCGGTATTGGTGTAGCCGCCCAGGGCGGCCCCGGCGCCACCGCCAAACAGCACGCCGCCGATGTTGAAGTCGGTCTTTTGGGCGCTGCCCTCGGCCGAGGCAATCTGCAGGCTGGAGCGCGCGTCGGCCAGAATCATCGAGGTGGAGGCTTCCTTGAACTTCAGGCCGCCGGCGATGGCTCCCAGAATGCCCAAACGGCCGCCCAAGGCACCCAGGCCACCCCCCACGCCCCCGGCATTGGGGTTGGAAATCACCACGCTGGGGGTCAGCACAAAATCGGCCGCCACCATCTGGCCCTTGCCAATGTTCTGGTCGGCCTGCATCTGGCCGCTTTCGGCCAGCGCGCGCTCTTGCATCAGGTTGCGCATGCCCGCACCCCGCTCGACCACCTGAAAACAGTTGGACTGCTGGATGATCATGCGGATCAGCGGCGTGGGCGACTGCAGGCTGTAGCGCAGGAGGGCGGCGATGACCTCGGATTGCGGCTCAACCACGGCCATCGTGCCCTTGGGCGCGTCGCATTTTTCGGCCAGGGCGGTGTTGCTGGCCTGGGTGTTGGCGCCACCCAGCGTTTGTGCGCCGGCTGGGGCCAGGGCGGCCACCAGGGCAAGTGACAGGAGGCGTTGTTTTGCGTTCATGATAGGCTCCACAATGAGGTGTGATGCTACTGAAAACAGAGCTGCCTACGCGGGGTTTACAGTGTCAGACACCGATTTTTAACTAGGCCTGAACAATTCTAGGCGCTTTTGTGCGGTTGTGCCAGCGCCAGCGAAGCGGCTCAGCCGCGTAATCGGTCAATAAAACCGTTCAGCTCATCCAGACTGCCAAACTGGATCGCCAGCTCACCCAGCTCCTCCACCTTGCCATGGCGCTTGACGCGCTTTTTCACCCGCACTTCCACCTCAGCGGCCAGCAGGTCGGACAGCTCTTCTTCCACCCGTTTGATGTCGCGGGACTTTTCCTTGCCCGGCTTTTGCGGGGTCAGGGTGAACTCGGCGCTAAGCTTTTTGACCAGGCTTTCGGCCTCGCGCACCGAGAGCTTTTTGCTGTTGATCTGGTTGGCCGCCGTGATCTGTGTTGCGCGGTCCAAGGCCAGCAGGGCCCGGGCGTGGCCCATGTCGATATCGCCCGCCATCAGCATGGTTTGCACCGGCTCAGACAGGTTGAGCAGGCGCAGCAGGTTGCTGGCGGCGCTGCGTGAGCGGCCCACGGCCTGGGCGGCGGTCTCGTGCGTGAGACCAAATTCTTTGATCAGGCGTTGCAGGCCCTGCGCTTCTTCCAAGGGGTTCAGGTCTTCGCGCTGGATGTTCTCGATCAGCGCCATGGCGGCGGCATGGTTGTCGGCTACGTCTTTGACCAGCACCGGTACGCTGTCCAGCCCGGCCAGTTTGGCGGCCCGAAAGCGCCGCTCACCGGCGATGATTTCATACTTGCCCGCCTTGTCGCCGTAGCGCGCCTGTCCGTCAGCATCGCTGGCCAGCTTGCGCACCAGGATGGGCTGCATGATGCCCTGCGCCTTGATGCTTTCGGCCAGCTCGTACAGCGCGCCCTCGTCCATGCGGGTGCGCGGCTGGTAGATGCCGGGGATCAGCTCGGTCAGCAGCAGAGTATTTGGAAGGCCGGGGCTGGCTGCGTTGGACGTGCCGGGGGCGGCATCTTGTACTTTGGGGCCGAGCAATGCTTCCAGGCCCAGGCCGAGGCCTCGGGGTTTTTTAGTGACCATAGGCGCTGAGTTTACCCGCTGACGTTTAGGGCCCGCATAGCTCGGCCAGCCAAGCCTGGCCTTGCTGCCAGTCACCCAAACCCGAGTCGCCATTGATATGACCGAACGCGCCCAGCTCGATGCAGCGCGCACCCCAAGCAGCAGCCATGGAGCGGCCCGCTTCCAGGCTGGCGAAGGGGTCGTTGCTGGAAATGACACAGGTGGCGGGGAAAGGCAGCTGGTTAAGTACGGGCTTTCGCCAGTTGTACAAATCGGGCGGCAGGTCGTCCCGCGTGACATCGGGCGGAGCCACCAGCAGCGCGCCGCGTATGCGCTGGGTATGCTGCGAATGCGCGGCCCAGGCGGCGACTTGGTGGCAGCCCAGGCTGTGGGCTACCAGCAGGATGTTGCGGGCGGTGGCGCGGTGCGTGCCGGGGGTTGCTGCGTCTTCAACACCAGTTTTACCTGCCAAATTGGCTGATAGTCCTTGACTCCTGGTCATTTTTAGCTCTTCTTTTAATAGCGGGCTGTTTGCTGGCATACCACACCGCAGCACCTCCTCCTCCAGCCGCGCAATCCAGTCGCCGCGCAGAGGCCGTTGCCAGTCGTGCTGTTGCACACGCGTGTAGCCGGGCATAAGCTCCCAGTGGCTTTGCCAGTGGCTGGGGCCGGAGTTGAGCCAGCCGGGAAGCAAAAGAACAGTGGCGGGAGGGGCTGACATGCGCTATTGATTTAGTAGCCTTTTACACGCCACTTTAATGGGCTAAAGCCTGATTTTTAAGGGTTTTGTCGGGTTTTAGGTAGCTCAGGCCATGGCTCGGATGCGCGCCACCATCTCGCCTGCAAACTCGATAAAGGCCACGCTGCCCTTGGCCGACGGGTCAAACACCACGCCGGGCAGGCCGTAGCTGGGCGCCTCGGCCAGGCGCACGTTGCGCGGAATGACGGTGTTGAACACCTTGTCGCCAAAATGCGTTTTGAGTTGGTCGCTGACCTGCTGCTGCAAGGTGATGCGCGGGTCAAACATGACGCGCAGCAGGCCGATGATCTCCAGGTCTTTGTTGAGGTTGGCGTGCACCTGCTTGATAGTGTTGACCAGATCCGTCAGGCCCTCCAGTGCAAAGTATTCGCATTGCATGGGCACGATCACGCCGTGGGCGCTGCACAGGCCGTTCAAGGTCAGCATGCTCAGAGACGGTGGGCAGTCGATCAGCACAAAGTCGTACTCGGTTTTGACTTGGGTGATGGCGTTTTTCAGGCGCTGGTCGCGGTGTTCCAAGCCTACCAGTTCCACCTCGGCCCCTGCCAAGTCACGGCTGGCACCCAGCACGTCGTAGCCACATTTGTCCGCGCGCACGCGGGCCTCGGCGATGCTGGCGGATTCGAGCAGCACGTCGTACACGCTCAGTTCCAGCTTGCGTTTGTCGATGCCCGAGCCCATGGTGGCGTTGCCCTGCGGATCGAGGTCGACCATCAGCACGCGTTGGCCGATTTTGGCCAGCCCTGCGGCCAGGTTGACGGTGGTGGTGGTCTTGCCGACCCCGCCTTTTTGGTTGGCAACGCAAAATATTTTCATGGGTAGATGCTGGTATTTATATTTACTTTGACAGGGCGAGTTTCAGGCCAAAGCCGATGAGAAACAGGCCTGCTATTTTATTAAGAGCGCTGGTGGTACGCGGGCTGGCGCGCAAGCGCTCTGCGGCGTAATGGGTGATGAGCACCACGGCCAGGCCATACAGAAAGGTAAGCACAGCGATGGTGACAGCCATCATGCCAAAGGTGGGCAGGCCCAGGTGGGTGGCAGGGTCTACAAACAGAGGGAAGAAGGCCATGTAGAAAACGATGGCCTTGGGGTTGAGTAATGTGATGATGGCGGCTTGTTTGAAGTACTGGCGCGGCTGGATGTTGAGGATGGGTGCGTCACCCGCTTTGGCCATCAGCATCTTGATGCCCAGATAGGCCAGGTAGATGGCCCCTCCGAACTGGACAATTTTGAAGGCGGCTGGGTAGGTGGCTAATAGGGTGGCCACACCCGCTACGGCCAGCCACATGAGCACCTGGTCGCCCGCGATCACACCCAAGGTACAGGCCAGGCCGCCGCGTATGCCGCCCTTGCCTGTCGAAGTGATCAGCGCCAGATTGCCGGGGCCGGGGATGAGTAAAAACACAATAATCGCCACCACAAATGCGCCGTAGTCCGCGATACCGAAAAATGAGCCGAGCATGGGGTTGTAATGGGTGGTTTAGTCGGGGGCTGGGGATGGGAGTTTAACCGGGTGTTCAGCTGGTTCTTTGCGATGCCTACTTTTGGGGGTGCGGATTCGTTGTTTTGTGTCGTTTACTTGTATGTCAGCATGGTTGTCCGTTGGCGTGCTCGTAGGCCTGTACGAGAGCGGGCCGATGGCGTACTCAGCTCCGCGGCTGTCCTCCGTGGCTGCCTAGGGCAGCCTACTCCCCCTTTATGCCGCTGCGCTGAGTACACCATCGACCCGCTCTTGGGTGGTTAGCGAGTGTTCTGCTGCCCTGTATTGACTACTAACCCAGCCAAAAGCAAACGCAACGCATTACAGTGCCTGGCGTTCCTGGGTGGCTATCCGGCCGTCTTGCGCATCCACACCAAACACCGCTCTGCCCCCAGCCCCGGCACGTCCAGTGGTTCCACGTGAAACACTTCCACGTCGTTAGGCAAGGCGGCCAGCTCATCCGCCGGATGCTTGCCCTTCATGGCCAGCCACACCCCCGAGGGCTGTTTCACGTGAAACCGGGTCAGGCTCACGAAGTCGATCAACGACGAAAACGCCCGGCTGGTGACCATATCAAACGGCTCGGCCTGTAGCTCTTCTACCCGCGCATGCACGCCGCGCAAGTTGGGCAGCTTGAGGGAAATGGCGGTGTTCTGGATAAAGGCGGCTTTTTTGGCGACCGTGTCGACGCAAGTCACATCCAACTCGGGGCAGGCGATGGCCAGCACCGTGCCCGGTAGCCCTGCCCCACTGCCTACGTCCAGCACGCGGATGGGTGGTTGGTCAGCCAGCGGGCGTGCCGAACGGGCGGCCAAAGCGTGGGCTTGCAGTTGGCGGCGCAGTGCGGGAATAACGGCCAGCGAGTCCAGCACATGGTGCGTGAGCATCTCCGCCGGGTCGCGCACGGAGGTCAGGTTGTAAACCTTGTTCCACTTGGCAATCAAGTCCAGGTAGTCCAGCAACTGGCTTTGTTGCGTGGGGCTGAGGGACAGGCTCAGCGCCTGGGCGCCATCAGCCAGGCGGGTGGCAAGGGCGTGGGCCATGCAATCAGGCGGCTTGCTGGTCACCGTCATTGGCGGCAGTTTTGGCAAAGCCCTTGAAGCCCCCACGTTTCAGGTGGATCAGCAGCAGGGAGATGGCCGCCGGCGTGATGCCCGAGATGCGCGAGGCCAGGCCCAGGGTTTCGGGCCGGTGCTTGGAGAGTTTTTGCCGCACCTCGATACTCAGGGCGGGCACGGCCATATAGTCAAAACTGGCGGGGAGCTTGAGGTTCTCAAAATGCGCAGCGCGGGCGACCTCGTCCTTTTGGTTGTTGATGTAGCCCGCGTATTTGATGGCAATCTCGATCTGCTCCACCACCTCGGGGGCGGTTTCACGTGAAACATCGGGGCTGGCCAGGCGGGTTGCCAGCACGCCGTCTTTGCCCAGGGTTTGCATGCCCATCAGATCTTCGTAGCGCACATCGGGGCGTACCAGCAGGTCGGCCAGGTTGTGTTCGCGCTCGATGGCCTTGCCCAGCACACGCTCGGCCTCCGCGGGTGGCAAAGTTTGCGGGTTCACCCAGGTGGACTTCAGGCGTTCGGTTTCACGTGAAACAGCATCGCGTTTGCGGTTGAAGGCTTCCCAGCGGGCGTCGTCCACCAGGCCCAGTGCCCGGCCCTGTTCGGTCAGGCGGGCATCGGCATTGTCTTCGCGCAGTTGCAGGCGAAACTCGGCGCGGCTGGTAAACATGCGGTAGGGCTCGGTCACGCCCTTGGTAATCAGGTCGTCCACCAGCACGCCCAGATAGGCTTCGTCGCGGCGCGGCAGCCAGGTGTCGCCGCCGTAGCTGATGCTGCCTGCGGTTGACTTGGCTGCCATAGCCTCACCGCTGACACCGCTCGCCAAGCCGAGCGCGCGGCATTGCAGCGCGGCATTGATGCCCGCAAACAAGCCCTGTGCGGCAGCTTCTTCATAACCCGTCGTGCCATTGATCTGCCCGGCAAAAAACAGCCCGCCCACGGCGCGCGTTTCAAAATTGCTTGTCAGCTCGCGGGGGTCAAAGTAATCGTATTCAATGGCGTAGCCGGGGCGGATGATGTGCACATGCTCCAGCCCCGCAATGCTGCGGATCATGGCGTACTGGATGTCAAACGGCAGGCTGGTGGAGATGCCGTTGGGGTAGATTTCGTGGGTGTTCAGACCCTCGGGCTCCAAAAAGATTTGGTGGCTGGTCTTGTCGGCAAAGCGGTTCACCTTGTCTTCGACGCTGGGGCAATAACGCGGGCCCACGCCCTCGATCTTGCCGGTGAACATGGGGCTGCGGTCAAAGCCCGAGCGGATGATCTCGTGCGTGCGCTCGTTGGTATGCGTGATCCAGCAGGGCATTTGCGCGGGGTGCATGTCGGCGCGGCCCATAAAGCTGAAGACCGGCATCGGGGTCATGCTGCCGTCGTTTTGCAGCATGCCGTCACCGGGCTGCGTCAGGCACTGGCTGTAGTCAATCGTGCGGCCGTCCAGCCGTGCCGGGGTGCCGGTTTTCAGGCGGCCTTGGGGCAGCTTGAGCTCTTTCAAGCGTGCAGACAGCGATACCGCAGGCGGGTCGCCCGCCCTGCCCGCCGCGTAGTTGTTCAGCCCGACATGGATCTTGCCATCCAAGAATGTGCCCGCCGTCAGCACCACGGTGCGACTGCGAAACTTGATGCCCACCTGGGTGACGGCACCGACCACCCGCTCGACCCCGTCCCGCGTTTCCACCATCAGGTCGTCCACCGCCTGCTGGAACAGCCACAGGTTGGGCTGGTTCTCCAGCCGCTTGCGGATGGCAGCCTTGTACAGCACCCGGTCGGCCTGCGCCCGGGTGGCGCGCACGGCCGGGCCCTTGGAGCCATTCAAGATGCGAAACTGGATACCGCCCTCGTCGGTGGCAATCGCCATGGCCCCGCCCAGCGCGTCCACCTCTTTGACCAGGTGGCCCTTGCCAATGCCGCCAATCGACGGGTTGCAGCTCATCTGGCCCAGCGTCTCGATATTGTGCGTGAGCAAAAGCGTGGCGCAGCCCATGCGCGCAGCGGCCAGCGCCGCCTCGGTGCCCGCATGGCCACCGCCGACCACGATTACGTCAAATTCCTGGGGGTAAATCATCACAGCCTCATGCACAGTGCTCAATTTGCTGATTTTAACCGAGGTCATCGGTGTTTGCCATAAAAACACTGCCAAATAGACCGGTAGTCCTTGTGGTGTGGACGTAAGCAGCTATATATTTAATAGCAATTGGCTTGCAACACTTGTTTACCCATGTCCAGACAGGTGTTGTTGAATCGAGCGCCCAGCGCTGCATCCTGTCAGTGCATAAGATGCCTTCCCCCTCGCAACCCCATGAAAGGACTCGCCATGAAACTGTATTACAGCCCCGGTGCCTGCTCGCTCTCCCCGCATATCGTGCTGCATGAAGCCGGTTTGAAGTTTGATGCCGTATTGGTCAGCCTGGACAGCCACAAGCTCAAAGACGGCTCCAACTACTACGCCACCAACCCGCTGGGCTATGTGCCCCTGCTGGAGCTGGACAACGGCACGCGCCTCGCGGAAGGCCCGGCCATCGTGCAATACATTGCCGACCAGGCGCCCGACAAAAAGCTGGCACCGCCCAACGGCACGCTGGCGCGCTACCAGTTGCAGTCGATGCTGAACTTCATCACCGCCGAGCTGCACAAGCCCCTGGGCTCGCTGTTTGCCAAAGACCTGCACGACGACACCCGCCGCGCCACCAAGGAGCGCCTGGCGGGCCGCCTGCAATGGCTGGACGGCCAACTAGCGGGTAAGCAGTATGCGATGAGCGACAGCTTCAGCGTGGCCGATGCCTATCTATTCACCGTCACCAACTGGGGCCCGATGGTGGGCGTGGACATGGCACCGTACAAGAACATCACTGCCGTGTGTAACCGCATCAAAGCCCGGCCCGCTGTGCAGGCGGCCATGAAGGCAGAGGGGCTGCTCAAATAAACGCTACATAATTAGTAGCTGCTGGCGCCATTGCTTAATGGTATTCAGGTCAATTCAATAGTAATCCTCTAGCCAAGAGAGGCTTGCGCCGCTATCATGCCGGGCAGGCCTGCTGCCTTTCACACCAACACAACTGAGACCCATGACCTGGCAAACCGTCGTCGCTACGCCCAGCGCCTTAGGCGAATCCCCGTTTTGGCACCCGCAGGAGCAAATGCTCTATTGGGTAGACATTGCGGGGATGCAAATCCACCGCCTCAACGCCTTCAGGGGCATGGTAGAAAGCTGGGCCATGCCCAGCGAGCCCGGTTGCGTGGCGCCTGCGCGCAGTGGCGGCCTGGTGATAGCGCTACGTGACCGCATCGTGCGCGCCCGCGCCTGGGGCGGCGCGCTGGAGCTGCTCAGCCGGTTTAACCACGACCCCACAACCACCCGCTTTAACGACGGCAAGTGCGACCCGTTGGGCCGCTTTTGGGCAGGCACCATGTTCGAGCCGCGCACAGCGCGCAAGGCCGACCTGTTTAGCCTGGACGCACGCGGCACCATGCGCAGTGGTGACAAGCCCATCGTGCAGCTCAAGGCCCATAACGCCACCATCGCCAACGGCCTGGCCTGGTCGCCCGACGCCAAAACCGTCTATTGGGCCGACACGCCCCGCCACACCATCTACGCCTGGGACTACGACGCGCGCAGCAATGGCATGACGCACCACCGCGTCTTCAAGCAGTTTGCCCCCAAACCTGCGGGCTGGCTGCCCTTCCAGCCAGACAACGGCGGCTACCTGGGCCGCCCCGACGGCGCCAGTGTGGACGCGCAGGGCAACTACTGGGTGGCCATGTACGAAGGCCAGCGCGTGCTGCAACTCTCACCCCAGGGCGAGATATTGCAAAACATTCCCAGCCCCGCCCTGTGCAACACCATGCCCTGCTTTGGTGGTGATGATTTGCAAACCCTGTACCTCACCAGCGCGCGGCATGGGCGCAGTGCGGAAGATTTGGTGCGGCAGCCCGCGCTGGGCCAGGTGTTCAGCCTGCGGGTGGCGGTGCCGGGGCTGGCTACGAACCTGTTTGAGGACTGAGCCGGACCTTTCAGCTCAGCTCATCCAGAGGTGTCAAAGCATTTAACTCGTCGCTTAATGCACGGTTGAGTTGTACATAGCGCTTGAACTTTTCGGTAATGTCACGCAGCCGCACCGACACCCCGATACAGATGACCGACATCAGCTTGGCCGCCACAGCGGGTTGCTCGTTGCACAGTGCTTGCAGCATGTCTTTGGTCAGTATGGCGCAGCGAGTCGGAGCACTGGCAATGCAATTGACCGAGCGAATCGAGCCGTCAATCAAACCCATCTCCCCCAAAGCGCTACCCGCGCCCAGCACGGTCATGTAAATAGGCGCGTCTGCCGTGTGGATTCTGGTTTCGATGCTGGCTTCACCGTCCAGGATCCACAGCATATGGTCTGTATTGACGTTGTCCCCCGCCCGAATGATGATCTCGTTCACGTGGTAGTGGCGGGCACAAAAGTAGCGGCTGGCCAGGGCGGCTTCCTGCTTGGTAATGGGAAGAACCGAGGTGGTCCTGCATAAAAACCCGGTTAGCAGTTCGATATCGAACGCAGTCAGAGCCTGTACACCAGGCAGATCGGCCTGACGGGGGCTGGGTTTTTGGCGGCTTCTTGAGAAAAAATTAAACATGGCAGATTTTAATGTGCGTCATCATTGGGGCGATCTTTCCAGTGGGGCATTCGCAGAGGGTGCGAACTGCTGGATATCCTGCCCAATCGCCTCAACAAAAGCCAATGCATCTTGCTGATAGGCCAGTGCCAAGGCCTCACGCAGCAGGTGGTGCGGCACCAACGGATCACCTTCGGCTTGGGTATGCTGCAAGCGGGCACGCAGGCGCAGGTACTCGGGCTCCATCCAGCGCTCGCCCGCATGCACGCGCTCTTCAATGCGCGCCAGCGCGTCCAGGCCGTCCTGGATGCGGCCATGCGCCAGACAGGCCCGGGCGTAGAACACCACCCAGGTGGTGAGGTAGGCGCTGTGCTGGGTGAGCAGGATTTCAATGCAGGCCTTGGCTTTTTCCAGGTAGGCAGCCGCATGCAGGCTGGATACGGGTCGCATCAAGAGGCTGAGCGCGGTGATCAAGTCGGTATAGGGGGCCCAGATGGGCAGGTGGTGCTTGCTGGCATAGTCATGGGCCTCACTGGCATAGCGCGCCATGTCTTCGGGGCGACGCAACAGGCCGCTGATATGGCCACCACAAAACACCAGCGATTGGCAAATCGACAGGTGGTTGTGGCTGCGCTGGGCATGCAGCAAAGCCTGGTCCCGCCAGTGGCTTGCGGCATCGGTCAGATTGCGCAGCGCGCAGGTGGTGGCCAGTGCCAGCAGCACCGAGCACAGGTGGTTATTGGAGCTGAACCGGAAGTTGATGGAGTTGGCATGCAGCTCAGGGCTGTACAGGGCTAAAAACGATTCAAACGCATTTTGGGCTGCGGACAGCTCGCCTTGAATCATGCAGGTAAAACCCATGGCGCGGTGCGCCAGCAAGCGGGCAATATCGTCTTGCCCTTGGGCGGCTGTTTGCACCTGCAATGCCAAGGCCCGAAGGTCTGCCAGATTCCAGCCGCCCAGTGCAACCGACCACTTCAGGTAGTGCACGGACACCTGGTAGGGGCTGCCCGGCAAGCGTTGGCACAACGCGTAGGCGCGCTCCACCACATTGACCAGCTTGCGCGAGCCGACCCCGCGTGTGGCGATCAACGGCCCTGCCAGGTCCATGCTGATCACCAGCTCGCGCTCGTCGCGCTGTGGGCTTTCGGGCATCTGCGCCAACACCTCCAGGGCCTGGCTGTAATGGGCCACCGCTTCTTTGGGTGCCAGCTGGTTGGCCGCCAGTTCGCCCGCCCGCTCCCAAAAGTAGGCTGCGCGGTCCAGGTTGCCCGCCTCAAGGTAGTGCTGGGCCAGCAGGTGTGGGGCATTGGTGATGGACACGGCAAATTGCTGCTCCATCACCTGTGCCACCTTGGCATGCAGGCGCACGCGGTCGGCGCGCAGCATGCGCTGGTATACCGCGTCTTTCACCAGCATGTGGTCAAAACTCAGCACCACACCGTTGGGTGTATTGCGCTGCACGAAGAGCTGGGTATCCAGCAGCTCCTCAATGGCCGCCTGGGTATCTTCCATCAGGTCGCTGGCACAGGCCACCAGCAGCGACTGGTCAAACTCGCGCCCCAGCACGGCCGCTTGCTGCACGGTCATGCGGCCGTGCTGCAACTGGTCCAGCCGGGCCAGCAAAATATCGCTCAGGGTGGACGGAATGCCTCTGGCCCCCACCGGGTTGTCAAAGTCGTCCCGCAGCAGCAGTGCGTGGGCCAGCTCGGTGGCAAAAATAGGCACGCCGTCCGAGCGGTCGACAATCTGGCGCATGATGGCCTCGGGCATCAGCCGGGGCGCGGCCAATGCCGTGACGATGGCGCGAATGTCGGCCTCGGGCAGGCGGTCCAGGTGCAACACGCTCACATGGGCGCCATCGCTGAACATTTTGTCCTTGGTGGGGCGTGAGGTGGCGATCAGCATGGCACTTTGCCGGGGCAGCTCGCTGACAAACTTGCTGAGCAGCTCGTTGGTGCTCGGGTCGGCCCAGTGCAGGTCTTCTACCACCAGCAGGGTGCGCTCGCGCACCAAACTATGCAAACCACGCAGCAGTGCGCCCTGGATGCGGCTGCGCACGGTGTCTGCGTTCAGGCCCGCCATGTGGGGCTCGCTGATGCTGCGCAGCCCGAGCAGCTCGCTCAAGGCAAATAAATCTTCATCGCTGGCCACACCGTACTGCACTGCAATGGTTTCCAGCTTGCGCTGCTTCTCGGTGTCGCTGTCTTCGCGGCGGATTTTGGCGAAGGCCTCCATGTGCTGAATGAAGGGGTACAGCGGGGTTTGGCTGTAATCGGGCGAGCACTGCAAGACCGGAACCACCTGGCCGTCGGCGCCCAAGTCGGCATACAGGCGGGTGATCAAATGCGACTTGCCGGTGCCTGCATCGCCGCGCAGCAGGATCGCCTGGCCGCGTCCGTTGCGCGAGCGCTCAAACTTGTCGCGCAAAAAGTTCAGCTCCACATCGCGGCCGATCAACGGGCCAATGCGCCTGCGCCCGCGTGTGGCGTGAAAGCGGCTTTGGCTTTGCTGCTCAGACAGCAGCTCCCAAGTATTGAGGGGCAGTGCTGATCCTTTGACCGCCACCGTCTCCCTGCTGCGAAAGGCAAACAAATCACCCGCCGCATCGCGGGTGGCCTGGGACACCACGATGCCCCCCGGTGCGGCCAGGCCTTGCAGGCGTGCCGCCAGGTTAGGCGTCTCGCCCACCGCGCCGATTTCATGCGTGTCGCCCGCCCCGACCAGTTGGCCAATCACCACCGTGCCGGTGGCTACGCCCATGCGCACCTGTAGCTGCACGCCCGCTATCGGTTGCACGCCCTGGATGGCGCGCTGTGCGTCCAGTGCGGCGCGCAGCGCCCGCTCGCAGTCGGACTCGCTGATGCTGGGGTAGCCAAAATACACCAGCACGCCATCACCCAGGAATTGGGCGATATAGCCCCGGTGCTTTTGGACGACGGCGCGGAGGCACTCGCGGTAGGCTTGCAGCAGGTTCTGCAGGTCTTCGGCATCCAGGCGGCCCGACAGCTCGGTCGAGCCCACCAGATCGCAAAACATCACGGTCAGCAGGCGGTGCTGGTGGTTGTTGACCGGCAGTGCAGTCGCTTTGGCGTTGGCCATGTTCAGTGCCGGCACGGGCGAAGCCACGGCGACCTCTGACGGTGGTGTCAGTGCGGCAATGGCTTGCAGCAAGATGCGCCGATGCCCGACCGAGTTGATGCCAATATCGCGCAGGTCATCGGCCGTGATGTCGGGCAGCAGAGCGAAACCAATGTCGTTGTCTACAAAGGCGCTCGTGTAGCTGTGCAGTCCGAGCCCAGCAAGCCATTGCGAAAGCGAGTTGGGCTCACTGGAGGAGGGCATAAGACGGGACGAGTAGGCGCGGAGTTGAAAAAACGTTGCCGCGATTATCAGGCCAGGCTGCGCCTCAGCGTCATTTTTGGACCGGTGGTGACCCGGTATTTTCCACTACCCAAACGCCGCAGGGCGTGCGCCGGAAATTCCCAAAAATACGAAGCAAATGTGCTCGTAGTCCTTGTCGTATGGACATAAGCAGCTATTATATTTATAGCGTTTTGGATGCCAGCAGGCGCTGCAAATAGCGCCCGGTGTGGCTCTCGGCATTCGCCGCCACCTCCTCTGGCGTGCCCACCGCCACCACCCGCCCGCCGCCGTCGCCCCCCTCGGGGCCCATGTCGATCAGCCAGTCTGCCGTTTTGATCACGTCCAGGTTGTGCTCGATGATGACGATGGTGTTGCCCGCGTCGCGCAGCTGGTGAAGCACCTTGAGCAGCAGCTCGATGTCGGCAAAGTGCAATCCCGTCGTCGGCTCGTCCAGAATGTACAGCGTGCGGCCCGTGTCGCGCTTACTCAGCTCCAGCGCCAGCTTGACGCGCTGTGCCTCACCACCCGACAGCGTGGTGGCTGACTGGCCGAGCTTGATGTAGCTCAGGCCTACGTCCAGCAGGGTTTGCAGCTTGCGCGCAATGGTGGGCACGGCGCTGAAAAACGCGTGCGCCACTTCCACGGTCAAGTCCAAAATCTGCCAGATGTTTTTGCCTTTGTACAGCACCTCCAGCGTCTCGCGGTTGTAGCGTGCGCCCTTGCACACATCGCAGGGCACGTACACGTCGGGTAAAAAGTGCATTTCTACTTTCACCACGCCGTCGCCTTGGCAGGCCTCGCAGCGGCCGCCAGCCACGTTAAAGCTAAAGCGCCCCGGGCCGTAGCCACGCTCGCGCGCCATGGGCACGTCGGCCAGCAGCTCGCGGATGGGGGTGAACAGCCCGGTGTAGGTGGCGGGGTTGCTGCGCGGCGTGCGGCCAATGGGCGACTGGTCGACGTTGATCACCTTGTCAAAATGCTCAATGCCCTGGATCTCCTCATGCGCGGCAGGCTCGTCGTGCGCACGGTACAGCGACTGGGCCACGGCGGCATACAGCGTGTCATTCACCAAGGTGGACTTGCCCGAGCCAGACACACCTGTCACGCAGGTGAGCAGCCCCACCGGAAATTCGGCACTCACGTTGTGCAGGTTGTTGCCGGTGGCGTTGATGATGCGAATCGCCTGCATCTCGCCCTGGGTGGCCAGGTGGTGCGCGTTGCGTTCGGCCCAGGCCAGCGCCTGGCGGCTGGGGGCGGGGGCGTGCTTGGATGCGGCAGCTTTTTTTGCCGCAGGCGCTGCGGGTTTGACGGTGGGCGACCATTTATGCCGGCGCGTCGGCACGGCAATGCTGCGCGTACCGTTCATGTACTGCCCCGTGAGGGACGCCGGGTGGGCCTGCACCTCGTCCGGTGTGCCCTGCGCCAGCACGCGCCCGCCGTGCACGCCCGCGCCGGGGCCCAGGTCAATCACATGGTCTGCCGCGCGGATCATGTCTTCGTCATGCTCTACCACCAGCACACTATTACCGATGTTCCGAAGGTGTTTCAGGGTATCGATCAGCCGGTCATTGTCGCGCTGGTGCAGGCCAATGCTGGGCTCGTCCAGCACATACATCACCCCAGTCAGGCCGCTGCCAATTTGCGAAGCCAGGCGAATGCGCTGCGACTCGCCGCCGCTCAGCGTCTCGGCACTGCGGTTCAGGCTCAGGTAGTTCAGCCCCACGTCGTTCAAAAACTTCAGGCGCGAGGCAATCTCTTTGATCACTTTGCCCGCGATCTCGCCCTTGGCCCCTTTGAGCTCCAGCGTGTTGAAGTAGGCATGGCACTCGCGTAGCGTGGTGCCGCTGATCTCAAACAAACGCTTGGCCTGCGGGCCCTCGCCTAGTTTGACGCTGCGCGCCTCGCGCCGCAAGTCGGGTGCCGCCGCAGTCGGTACAGGGCTGGGTGCTGCGGTAGCGTGCCAGGTCTTCCCGCACGATGACCGAATCGGTCTCGGTATAGCGCCGCGCCATATTGGGCAAAATGCCTTCAAACGGGTGCTTCTTGGTGATCTTTTTGCCCGCCGAGGCACCCGTCTCCATGGTGTAGTTGAACTTGATGTCCTCCTCACCACTGCCGTGCAGCAGGGCCTGCTGCACCTTCGCGTCCAGGCTTTCAAACGGCTTGTCAATGTCTGCGCCATAGTGCTTGGCCACGCTCTCCAGCATGCTGAAGTAGTAGCCATTGCGCCTATCCCAGCCCTTCACCGCGCCACTGGCCAGGCTGAGCGTGGGGAAGGCCACCACGCGCGCCGGGTCAAAAAACTCCATATTCCCCAAACCATCGCAGCCCGGGCAGGCCCCCACGGGCGAGTTGAACGAGAACAGCCGCGGCTCCAGCTCGCTGATGGTGTAGCTGCACTGCGGGCAGGCGAACTTGGCGTTGAAGAAATGCTCTTTGGGTGGTGTGCCAGAAGCGCTGTCCATCTCCAGCGCAATCGCCCGCCCCTCGGCCAAGCGCAGCGCCGCCTCAAAGCTCTCGGCCAGGCGCTGCTTGAGGTTGTCGTATTCGCTGCGCGCAGTGCCGGGCAGGGCCTGGTTGCTCTCGGGTTTCTCGACCTGTTCGCCTGTAGCCTGACCTCCTGTGACCTGCCCCGGCGCACGCCGCACCTTCAGCCGGTCAATCACCACATCAATATCGTGCTTCTCCGTTTTCTTCAGCTTGGGCAGCGCGTCAAACTCAAACAACGCCGCCTCGGCACCCGTGCCCACCCGAAAGCGCACATAGCCGCGCGCCTGCATGTCTTCAAACACGTCTAAAAACTCGCCTTTTTTCTCGCGCGCAATCGGCGCGAGGATCATCAGCTTGGTGCCCTCGGGCAGGGCCAGCACCGCGTCCACCATCTGCGCCACGGTCTGGGCTTGCAGCGGCACGTCATGGTCGGGGCAGTGTGGCGTGCCCGCGCGGGCAAACAAGAGGCGCAGGTAATCGTGGATCTCGGTCACTGTGCCCACGGTGGAGCGCGGGTTGTGGCTGGTAGCCTTTTGCTCAATGCTGATGGCGGGCGACAGGCCCTCAATCATGTCCACATCGGGCTTGTCCATCAGCTGCAAAAACTGCCGCGCATAAGTAGACAAACTCTCCACATACCGCCGCTGTCCCTCGGCATACAGCGTGTCAAACGCGAGTGACGACTTGCCCGAGCCGCTAAGCCCCGTAATCACCACCAACTGGTTACGCGGAATATCCAGGTCAATGTTTTTCAGGTTATGCGTGCGCGCCCCGCGAATGCTGATGAACGGGTTCAGTAGCGACCCTAGATATTTACCGTCAGAAGGAGAATTCACAAACAACCGCCAGATTTAGAACAACCTAGCATCATAGCCCGTTGGGGAGGGGTTGGGAAGTTGGCTGCTAAACGACTTCTGTCTTGCCCGAGTCACTCTGTCCCAGCACGCCCCCTGCTACGGCACAATGCCCACGCCACCCGAGCACCGGCCCCTTCGGGGGAGCATCTGCGTTACTCGAAATTTGGGGAAGCGGCTAAACTCGCCTGCGGCTCAGACAACGCCGCTTCTGATCCCAAATTTCTCCGTTCCTCGAGCCCGGTGCTCTTATTGGGTGGCGTAGGCATTGCGCCGTAGCAGCGCGCTTTGAGCGGGTTTGGTATGGGGTCAAGGTTTCCGTTGAAGACCTAACCTGCGGCTCAATCGCCAAAGATTGGATCATGGTCTAACTCTGAATGATGTATTGGTATCTGGAGTGATGCTGTCTCATGCTCGATCAACTCACGAAACCACGTTGGTGCACTTGGTGAAAGGCGCACAGCTTGTATTAGCTTCGTTGGCTGTATGTCAATGTAGCTCCCCGTTTCTTTCCGCACGGATAAAATGTCCACCGAACCACGTACAACTATTGCGCGAATCTCATTTTCGTAACTGTAGGGCTTCTGCTTATGTATAGCGGCAGCTAATTGATGATCTGATTGGAAGTGTTCATTTCTATGGTCAATGTAATGCACAGGTAAAACGTGCACTCTTGCGTCTATTGGCGGCAATAGCGACGATGCCAACGCTCCAACACTTGAAATCACGCATACTGATTCACCACCACCACCATAGACTTTCCACATCGCAAGACTCTCGTCTTGATTTCGATGCCAGCAAGACACATCCAGCCATGCTCGTTGTCCTAGCATTACTTCCCGGTATCGGTTTTTATCAATAACATCAAATTTCCCGAAAGCGGTATTTATAGTGTGGCGCTTTGCACGTGAAGCAGCCCGTTCAGCCTCTAGCCTGGCCCGTTCGTCAACAGATAGATCTGCGCTAAGTGACAAAGTCAAATCGTAAGTTGCAAACCTCTTTAGTGCATCCAATACGCCAGTATCATGTAGCATGTTTAATGCGGTGCTACCGCCCTCGTGACGGTCGCCCAAATGTTGTAGTGCTGCGAAATAAATGCGTTTGCGACGAATGAGATCGAGAAACTTCGCTAGGCTCATATAGCGCGTAAGCGGTTGTTGTAATTCGAGGGTCGAATCAATTTCGACCGTTGATGATAAAGAATGGCGGAAAACAGGGTCAGACATTGTTATTACTGCTCGGCCCCGATGACAAGTTAAACGACGTACCAGACTGCTCAATCACACTGCGCAACGACACCGGTAGCTGCGACCAGCGCACCAGGTCTACCCGGATGGGCAAAGCGCTTTCTTCCAGCGCGTAGCGGGCAGTCGCCAGCTCGCGATCAGAAAAGCGCAGGTCGTCCAGCACGGCCAAGTCCAGGTCGGAGAATGGCTTGGCGCGCCCCGTGGTGCGGGAACCAAATGCTTGCAACTGCGCATGCGGCAAGTGCGCCGACAAAATCGCCTGCGTCAGTGCAATGTATTGGGGCTTAAGCTCAATCATCGCCAGCTCCAGCGGTTTGCAGCGCCGCCAGCAGCGCGTCTGCGTCGCGTTGGAAGTCTGCAATGCAGGCATACACTTGCTGCGCTATGGCGACATCGTAGGTGTGCGTCGTGCGGTTGCGCTGGTCGCGGTAGTCAAACCACGCCTGGGGGTTGGCCAGTAAGCCGCGCTCTGCGGCCATGCGGATCATTGCGCGGTAGCTCAGGGTGTCTACCGCATCGGTGCTGGGCACGTCCAGCTCAAGGCGGCGCTTGAGCATTTTCCAGGCTAGCTCGAAGGAGTATTCAAAGCGCTGAATGCACGCATCGCGCAGCTCTTCGTCCGCAGGCACGCCATGCGAACGTAGCATGGCGCGCGCCAGCGAGGCGAGGGCTTTTTCTAATGCGGATAAATCGAGCGTCATGAGCGAATTGTTGCACACCCCTCAAGGGTGTGCCTGATCAAGCAGTGCGCGAGGTCATTTGACAAGTAGATGAAAAGCAATTTATGCCGTTTGACCAATAAAATATAGTGTAAACAGCTATTAAATTATGAGCAAATAGCTTATCCAGCGAGGGAAATTTTGTGTTTGCACAGGCTGCGGTGCGGGTCACACCGGGCAGATCGTCGGCACCACTTTTCTGCCGTGGCGGCGGTAGATGTGAAAGTCGCTGTCCAGGGTCAATACGCTGCAAGGTTCGTACAGCTCGGACATACGCACCAGGCAGGCATCGGCCAAAGATGCGGGTACGTTGTCGTAGCGTTGGTACAGCGCGCTGACCGCAGCAACTTGCTGGCTGAGCGCCATGCCCACTTGCACTACGCCTCTCTCTACCAGCGCCACTGCCTTGGCCGCGTCAAGCCCGGCGCGTGCCAATAGAAAGCAGGTTTCGGCCACTACCGCTTCGCAGGTGAGGAAAGGGCCTGGGTGGCTGGCAAACTGCTGTTTGGCCCAGTCGTGGTACTTATCGTCCCGGCACAGCAGGGCCACCCAGGGGCCTGTGTCCAACAGAATGTGCATGTTGCGGGGGCCGGTCAAACGCGGCCAAAGTCTGCCATGTGCGCGGGGTTGGACGACAAATCAGCCGGAGCGCCCGAGAAGCAGCCCACCAAGTCGCCGACCAAGTCCAATGCCGACGGTGTAGCGGTGATGGTGATGCCAGCGCGCTGCTTCGCGTAGGCCAGTAGCGCGCGACGCATGAGCTCCGACTTGCTCACGCGCTCGCGTTGGCTGAGCGTGGTCAGCGTGCTTTCAAGTGGCTCGTCAATTTTGATGCTGAGGGTGTGCATGGGAGAAATCATACCACCGGGCAGGCGGTATTACCAGGGGGCGCTGAAAAGTCCGCCTAAAGGAACAGCGACAATAGTCGCTCTGCCATTCATGGCTCATGCAAACCAAGTATTTTGTCTACCCCCTCCACCACCATGCTGCCCATCGAGCGGCGCGCCAGTGCTTCGCTGGCTTTGATTTTTGCTCTGCGCATGCTGGGGCTATTTTTAGTGCTACCGGTGTTTATGCTGGAGGCGCGCAAATACCCGGGCGGGGACGATGCTGCGCTGGTGGGGCTGGCGATGGGTATTTATGGCCTGACGCAGGGGGTGCTGCAAATTCCGTTTGGCATGGCCTCGGACCGCTTTGGCCGCAAACGGGTCATCATCATCGGGCTGATTATTTTTGCAGCGGGTAGCCTGCTGGCCGCTGCCGCCAGCAGCCTGGGCTGGCTGCTGGCCGGGCGGGCGCTGCAAGGCGCGGGGGCGGTGTCGGCGGCGGTGACGGCGCTGCTGGCTGACCTGACGCGTGACGCGGTGCGCACCAAAGCCATGGCGCTGGTGGGGGCCAGCATTGGGCTGATGTTTGCGCTGTCGTTGGTGGTGGCACCGCCCCTGGCGGCATGGATTGGGCTGAAAGGTTTGTTTGCGCTCACTGGCGTGCTGGCCATTGCCGGTATTGGCGTGGTGCTGTGGGTGGTTCCCGCTGCACCGCCTGGGGACGGGCAGCCGCAAGCATCGCGCCTGGGTGGTTTGGCCCAGGTGCTGCGCCATCCGGGGCTGTTGCGCCTGAATGTGGGGGTGTTTGTGCTGCACGCCGTGCAGCTGGCCATGTGGGTGGCGGTGCCCACGCTGCTGGTACAGGCAGGCTTGGAAAAAAATGCCCACTGGCAGGCGTATTTACCCGCGGTGCTGTTGTCGTTTGGCTTTATGGGCGTGGTGTTTGCCATGGAGCGGCGCGGCCAGTTGCGCGGGGTCTTTTTGGCGAGTGTGGGCTTGATTTTGCTGGTGCAGTTGGGGTTTGGCTACTTTGCCGGGCAGGCCGGGGATGCGCTGGCGGGGGGCGGCTTGGCAGGCGGTGTGGGGGCAGGTAGCGCCACGCTGTGGTGGCTGGGGGCTTTGCTTTTGGTATTTTTTTGCGGATTTAACGCGCTAGAGGCGACCCAGCCCAGCATGGTGACGCGCCTGGCACCGGCCAGCACGCGTGGGGCCGCGCTGGGGGTGTACAACACCTTGCAGTCGCTGGGATTTTTTGTGGGCGGGGCGGCGGGCGGCTGGCTTGCCAAGCACTGGGGCGCGCAGAGCCTGTTCCATGCCTGTGCCGGCGCCATGCTGGTCTGGCTGGTGGTGGCCTGGGGCATGCAGGCACCCTCCAAAGTGCAGCCCGTCCGCGCCTAAACGCGCCATAATCTAGGCTACAGATTCGTACAACCCGTTTAAGGACAACACACCATGGCATCGGTCAATAAAGTGATTTTGATGGGCAACTGCGGCCGCGACCCCGAGATCCGCTATCTGCCCTCGGGCCAGGCCGTGGCCAACGTGAGCATTGCCACCACTACCCGCCGCAAAGACAAAACCAGCGGCGAAAACGTCGAGACCACCGAGTGGCACCGCGTCACCTTCTTTGACCGCCTGGCCGAGATTGCCGGTGAGTACCTGAAAAAGGGCAACCCCGTCTACATCGAAGGCCGCATTAAATACGGCAAGTTCACCAACAAAGACGGGGTCGAGCAAAACACCTGCGACATCGTGGCGCAGGAAATGCAGCTACTGGGCGGCCGCCAGGGTGCGGGCGGCCCCAGTGGTGACGAAGGTGGTGGCGGCGGCAGTGGCGGCTATGCCCGCGCCCCGGCACCGGCCTCACGTCCCCCGGCCGCCCGCCCCGCGCCAGCACCGGCCGCCAAGCCGGGCAGCGGCTTTGACGACATGGATGACGATATTCCGTTTTAAAGGGTTGCGGTGGGTGGCGTAGCACATCGCAAACCCATGCGCAGCAAACTCGCCCTGTACCTGGACCTCATCCGCTGGAACCGCCCGGCGGGTTGGCTGCTGTTGCTGTGGCCCACGCTGTCGGCGCTGTGGATCGCGGCAGACGGTTGGCCGGGTTGGCATTTGCTCATCGTTTTCACCCTGGGCACGATTCTCATGCGCAGCGCGGGCTGCTGCGTCAACGATGTCGCCGATGCCGACTTTGACAAACACGTCAAGCGCACCGCCAACCGGCCGGTGACCAGCGGCAAGGTGGGCAAGCGCGAGGCGCTGCTCTTGGGCGCGGTGCTGGCCCTGTGCGCCTTTGGCCTGGTGCTCACCACCAACGCGCTCACCATCGCGTACTCATTTGCCGCATTGGCCATTGCCATTGCCTATCCTTTTGCCAAACGCTTCGTGGCCATGCCGCAGGCGGTGCTGGGGGTGGCGTTTAGTTTTGGCATTCCGATGGCGTTTGCAGCCGCCAGCAGCGGCATCGCGCCCGCGCTGCTGGTGGGCAATGGCTTAGCCCAGTTCGGCCAAGTCCCGGTGCTGGCCTGGTGGCTGCTGCTGGGCAACCTGTTTTGGGTGCTGGCCTACGACACCGAGTACGCCATGGTCGACCGCGATGACGATCTGCAAACCGGCATGAAAACCTCGGCCATCACGCTGGGGCGTTGGGATGTGCCTGCCATCCTGCTGTTTTACGGATTTTACCTGGCAATATGGCTGGTAGTCCTTGCTGGCAGGACGCAAGCAGCTATTGTTTTAGTAGTATTGGTGATGACCTTGGCGCAAGTGCTCTGGCATTACTGCCTGATCCGCAGCCGCGCGCGTGAGGGTTGCTTTGCCGCGTTTCGGGCCAACCACTGGCTGGGCTTTACGCTGTTTGCGGGCTTCGTGCTGGGGTACGCGCTGCGCTAGGCACCGCTTGGTGATGCTGGTGCGACGGCTCTGGCGCGCTGGCGGTGTGCAGCGCACAGCCTCGAGCGTTTATTTAAGCCAACCCCGCTTGCGAAAATACCACATCGGCACCAGCGCGCTGGCCACCATCAAAAGCAGTGCAAACGGGTAGCCCCAGGTTTTGCCCAGCTCGGGCATGTGCTGAAAGTTCATGCCGTAGATGCTGGCAATCAGCGTCGGCGGCAATAGCGCGACGCTGGCTACCGAGAAGATTTTGATGATCTTGTTCTGGTTGATGTTGATAAAACCGACGGTGGCATCCATCAAGAAGTTGATCTTGTCAAACAGGAAGGTGGTGTGGCTGTCCAGCGAGTCGATGTCGCGCAGAATCTGCCTTGCCTCGTTGTGCTGCTCGGTGCTGAGCAGTTTGCTGCGCATCAAAAAGCTCAAAGCGCGGCGCGTGTCCATGATGTTGCGGCGAATGCGGCCGTTCAGGTCTTCTTCTTTGGCAATGGTGGCCAGCACCTCGGCGGCGACCGCGTCGGTCACCTCGCCCTTGAGCACCTTGCCACTGATCTGCTCCAGCGCGTCGTGCACGCCCTCCAGCGCGTCGGCGGAGTATTCGGCATCGGCATCATACAGCTTGAGCAGCACGTCGCGGGCATCTTCAATCAGGCCTGGCATGCGGCGCGCGCGCATGCGCAGCAGGCGAAAGATCGGCACCTCTTCGTCGTGGATGGAGAACAGCACGCCTTTGCTTTTGAGCTCGGGGTTGTTCAGGTTCAGGATAAACGCCACGCGCTCGGTGCGCGAGTTTTCGTCGTCGATCAAAAAGTCCGAGCGGATGTGCAGATCGCCGTTGTCGGCCTCGTAAAAGCGGGCCGATTCCTCGATGTCCTCGTCCATTGCGTCGTCGGGAATCGACAGGCCATAGTGCTGCTTGATCCAGGCCTTTTCTTCGGGCGTGGGGGCTTGCAGGTCGACCCAGATGGGCTGGAACTTGGTGAGTTCTTCCAGTGATTCGATCTCTTCCTGGAACAGGCGGCCATTGGCCAATGTGAAGATGTTGAGCACGGCTCACTCCAAACAAGGGGAATACTGTTATGGGCAAGCAGGCCATAGACCTTCGTGCTTGCACCGGGGCATACAGAAGCGGTGCTTCCATGCGGCCGGTGCGCATGGCACGGGGCGCAGGAAGCTACCTACTGGGGGTAGTTTCCAAGAGTGGACTCCGAAGTGGGGATGGCGCGATTATCTCTGCTAATGCCGGGGTTTCATGCCTGTCAAGCGGCAAAAAACTCAAGTAATTGGGTTTTTTGCGCATACGCATCACGTTGGCCCAAGTCCATCAGCGCGCCCACAAAACCGGGCTCAAACAGCAGGTAGCTCGCCAACGCGGCCGCGCCAGAGCCCGTGGCCATAGCGCCTGCATTGCCATTGGCACCCAGCGCGCCCAGGCCGGCCAGCACATTGCGGGCCGAGTCGGGCAACTCGCCCACGTAGCGCTGGGCAATGTCGTCCAGCGACTCGCTGGGCTGCAGGCTCATCACCTGGATGCTGCGGTAAGGCATGACGGCGGTAATCTCGGGCGGCAGTTCCCTGAGGGTCTCGTTCATGCGCTGGGCCTGCTCCACATCGCCTTGCAAGGTATCGTGGAACACACTGGCCATGGCATGGCCGACGATGCCGCCCAGGCTGGGCGCCTTGGCCTTGCGGTCGGCAAAGCCCATGCCCGCAAAACTGCTGCGCTGGGGTTGCCCGACGCCAATCGTCAACACCTTGTGCGCGCCCAGGTGCAGGGCCGGTGACAGTGGCGAGGTTTGGCGCATCGAGCCATCGCCAAAAAACTCGCGCCCACCATCCACCCACAGCGGGGTAGCCGGAAAAATGAAGGGAATGGCACTGGAGGCCATCAGGTGCTCAATGGTGATTGGTCCCGACTCTGAACGCCTGCCGGGGCGAAGCCAAGGCTGCATCGGCTCATCCGGTGCGGTGTGGCAAAAGGTCCAGTGCACGCCGCTGGTGTAGCTGGAGGCCGTAATGGCCAGGGCATAGAGGGCTTTTTGGCCCAAGGCCTCATCAATGCCGCTCAATGGAATGGCTTTGTGCAGCGTATCCACCATGGGCATGTTGTTGAGCAGGGCGCCATGCCCACGCACCTGCTTGGACAGGCTCCAGGCGGCAGCAATTTTGGACCAACGTACCCAAGGCGAGACCTCCAGCCGGTACACATGCTCGGAGCGCAGGCCGCGCCAAAACTGCGCCAACCCATCCATGGCAGCGAGTCCCTGCACGGCCCGTGCCGCTAAAAAACTGGCGTTGAGTGCCCCCGCCGAGGTGCCCAGCAGAATTTGAAATGGAAAGCCATTGGGCGCTGCCATGGTGGTGCCTGCATTTTGCAGGCGCAGCATGTCGGCCAGTGCAGCCAGCACGCCCGCCTGGTAGGCCGTGCGTGCACCGCCTCCCATCAAAACCAGGGCGGTGCGCGGCGGACCTTGGCGGGTCAATCCCGCAGGGATGACGGTGGACTGCGACATTCGGTTAAAGTGCCCCGTTAACTTTTAATTCTTGATGACAACCACATTGACACCTCAGCGCGAGCGCTGGCTTTTAATCACGCTTGCGGGCATTCAATTTACCCACATCGTGGATTTTATGGTGATGATGCCATTGGGGCCGCAGTTCACCAAGCTCTTTAGCATCAGCGACGCGCAGTTTGGCCTGCTGGTATCGGCCTATACCTTGTCAGCAGGGGCTTCGGGCCTGCTGTCATCGTTGTATGTGGACCGCTTTGGCCGCAAGAAACTGCTGCTCACCCTGTATATGCTGTTTGCCTTGGCTACCCTGGCCTGCGGTTTGGCGCCTACCTACGACAGTCTGATGGCTGCGCGTATTGCGGCGGGGGCCTTTGGTGGTGTGCTGTCGGCCCTGTCGCAAACCATCGTGGCCGATGTGGTGCCGTATGCCAGGCGCGGGCGCGCCATGGCGCTGGTGATGTCCTCGTTCTCGCTGGCTACCGTGGCAGGTGTGCCGATCAGTTTATTTTTGGCGGCCCACTTTAGTTGGCACATGCCGTTTTTTGCCATTGCGGGGGTTTGCGTGGTACTGGCAGTCACGGCTTGGCGCAGCATGCCTGCGCTCAGTGCGCACGTACAAAGCCAGCCAACATCGGCCTGGAGCAATATCCGCCTGGTACTGGTGGACCGCAACCATCAAAAAGCGTTTTTATTCTCGGCGCTGCTGATGTTTGCGGGCTTTACCGTCATTCCCTACATCGCCATTTACTCCACAGTCAATGGCGGCCTGACCGAGAAAGAAATCCCCTACATTTACCTCTGTGGTGGCGCGGCCACCCTCATCACTACGCGCTGGGTGGGGCGCTTGACAGACAGGCTGGGCAAGGCGCAGATGTTTCGCCGCGTCGCCCTGGTAACCATGCTGCCGATGGTGTTGGTGACCCAGAGCGCCGGATTCGGGCTATGGGGTATCCTGGCCGTATCGACCAGTTTTTTCATCTGTATGAGTGGCCGAATGACCCCTGGCATGGCCATTGTGGCCTCAGCAGGCAACCCCAAATTGCGTGGCACCTTCATGGCGCTCAATTCTGCGGTGCAATCGGCGGCCATGGGTCTGGCCGCATTCATTGGCGGGTTGATCATCAGCCGAGATGCATTGGGCCAAGTGCAACATTACTGGGGCAACGCTTTGGTAGGCATCTCGGCCACGCTGCTGAGCCTCTGGTTGGTGGGCCGCCTATTTCTGTATGGCGCACCGCCGGTGGCGCAAAAAACGTAACAGCCGAAGCAGTTAAAAAATATTTTCCAAATTTTAATTGCATATAAATCAAAGAGTTAAATGAAAAACCTCGCAAACCACTTGCGTTTTGTTGCAATGCAAGATTGCGCCGTTAAAGGTTTTGGAGCATAGTGAGTTCAAGGGCAATTTCTGAGTGTTTTAGGTGTTTCGGGTAGCCCCTCAATGCTATTTGAAACGTTTTGCAACGAGAGAAAAGAGGAGTCTCCTTATGAACTTGACGATCAGTGGTCACCATCTTGAAGTTACACCCGCCCTACGTTCTTACGTGACCAACAAACTGGATCGAATATCCCGACATTTTGACCAAGTCGTCGATGTCAAAGTCTTACTCAGTATTGAAAAACAGAAGGAAAAACTAGGCCGCCAGCGAGCGGAGTGCAACATCCATGTGAAGGGCAACGATATGTTTGCCGAAAGCAGCCATGCCGACCTGTACGCCGCCGTCGACGAGCTGGTCGACAAACTGGATCGCCAGGTCAATCGCCATAAAACCAAGCTGCAAAACCACCATTTTGTGGCGGCCAAGCGCGATATGGCGATAGCCTGAAGGTTTTCTGCGCATCGAACCCAAGGCCGCTCTCGCGGCCTTTTTCACGACCTTTTGTGCAACGGGCCATTGCGCCATGCATTACGATGCAGGGCATGCACATCTGGAAAAAACCCATCACCCCCGCCATCCTTGCACAGAGCCATCAAAACACGGCCCCCGAATTTTTGGGCATGGAATTCTTAGAGGTGGGAGACGACTTTATCAAAGCGCGCATTCCCGTCAACGAGCGCACCCGCCAGCCCTATGGCCTGCTGCACGGCGGGGTGAGCGTGGTGTTGGCCGAAACCCTGGGCTCCTGCGGCGCGCACTACGCCTGCCCCGAGGGTTTTCGCGCGGTGGGGCTGGACATCAATGCCAACCACCTGCGCGGTGCTACCAGCGGCTACGTGACGGGCATCACCCGCCCGGTACATATTGGCCGCAGCACGCAGGTGTGGCAGATTGATCTGTTCAACGATGCGGGTGAGATCACCTGCGCCAGCCGCATCACCATGGCGGTGCTGGCGAACAAGTCTTGAGTCCAGCAGGCGGGTCGGGTGCGCACGGCTGATGGGCGCTGCGTTTAACGCAGGCGCTTGACCAGGCTGGAGGTGTCCCAGCGCTTGCCGCCCATCTGCTGCACGTCGGCGTAGAACTGGTCGACCAAAGCCGTCACCGGTAGGCGCGCACCATTGCGTTTGGATTCGTCCAGCACCAGCCCCAGATCCTTGCGCATCCAGTCCACCGCAAAACCAAAATCAAACTTATCAGCCACCATGGTTTTGCCACGGTTGTCGAGTTGCCAGCTCTGCGCCGCGCCCTTGCCGATCACGTCCAGCACCAGGTTGACGTCCAGCCCGGCTTTTTGGCCAAAAGCAATCGCCTCGCTCAGGCCCTGCACCAGCCCGGCAATGCAAATCTGGTTGACCATTTTGGTCAGTTGCCCGGCACCGGCCTCGCCCATGCGGGTAAAGGCGCGCGAAAAAGCCATGGCGGTCGGCTGGGCGGCATCAAACGCTGCCTGGTCGCCGCCGCACATCACGGTGAGCATGCCGTTTTGTGCACCCGCCTGGCCACCGGAAACAGGGGCATCAACAAACTGCAAGCCTGCCGCCTTGGCGGCTGCATACAGCTCGCGCGCAATGTTGGCAGAGGCGGTGGTGTGGTCCACCAAGATAGCGTCTTTTTTCATGCCGGCCAGCGCGCCGTCGGCGCCCAGCACCACGCTGCGCAGGTCGTCGTCATTGCCGACGCAGCAAAACACGATGTCGGCATCCTTGACTGCCAACTTGGGGGTTAAACCGTGGGTGGCACCTGCAAACTCAGCACAAAACGCCACAGATTTTGCGGCGGTGCGGTTGTAGACACTGACTTGGTGCCCGGCCTTGGCCAGATGCCCCGCCATGGGGTAGCCCATGACACCGAGGCCCAGAAAGGCGACTTTTTTGGCGGGCGTGGATTCGTAGGTTTTAGCGTTGATGGACGACATGGTAGTGCAGGATAAGGATTAAAAAAATAGGCGTTGGTGCCAGAGGCAGCGAGGTCAAGAACAGGGATTACATAATGGCCAAATGCTCGGTGCCTGCAGCCAAGTCGGTGGTTTTGGCGCGCTGCGAATTGAGCTTGATCTGCAAACGCAGGTCGTTGACCGAGTCGGCGTTGCGCAGGGCATCTTCAAAGGTGATTTTATTGTTTTCAAAGCCGTCAAACAACGCCTGGTCAAAGGTTTGCATGCCCAGGTTGCGGCTTTTCTTCATGATCTCTTTGATCTCGCCGACATCGCCCTTGAAGATCAGGTCGGAAATCAAGGGCGTGTTGAGCATGATCTCGACCGCTGCAAAACGGCCCTTGCCGTCCTGGTTAGGCACCAGGCGCTGCGAGACCATGGCGCGCAGGTTGAGCGACAAATCCATCAGCAGTTGCGTGCGGCGCTCTTCAGGGAAGAAGTTGATGATGCGGTCCAGCGCCTGGTTGGCGCTGTTGGCGTGTAGGGTGGCCATGCACAGGTGGCCGGTTTCGGCAAAGGCCACGGCATGCTCCATGGTCTCGCGGTCGCGGATCTCGCCCATCAGGATCACATCGGGGGCTTGGCGCAGGGTGTTCTTCAGGGCGGCCTCCCAGCTGTCGGTGTCCAGCCCTACTTCGCGCTGCGTGACCACGCAGTTTTTATGCGGGTGCACAAACTCCACCGGGTCTTCGATGGTGATGATGTGGCCAAAGGAGTTTTCGTTGCGGTGGTCCACCATGGCCGCCAGTGAGGTGGACTTGCCCGAACCTGTCGCGCCGACCAAAATCACCAGACCGCGCTTGGTCATGGTCACGTCTTTGAGTACCGGGGGCAGGCCCAGCGCATCGATGGTGGGCAAGGTGGCAGGGATGGTTCGCATCACCATGCCAACCTTGCCCTGCTGGATAAACGCGTTGACGCGAAAGCGCCCCACACCGGGTGGTGCCACGGCAAAGTTGCACTCCTTGGTGCGCTCAAACTCGGCAGCCTGTTTATCGTTCATGATCGAGCGGGCCAGCGCCATGGTATGCGCACCCGTGAGTGGCTGGGGCGACACCTTGGTCACCTTGCCGTCCACCTTGATGGCGGGTGGAAAGTCGCCGGTGATAAACAAATCGCTGCCGCTGCGGCTGATCATGAGTTTGAGCAAGTCGTTAATGAACTTGCTCGCCTGGTCGCGCTCCATAGTGCGCCGCCTTTCTGGTTGATGATTTACGGTGGGCTGATGAAAATTGAGCTATGCAAACGAGAAAGGTAACGCAAAAACGCAAAAAGAAAACCATAAAAATGCAAAAATATTTCTAATGGTGCAGGTTCTGGGGTTGATTTCTTTAGCGTTTTTAGCGAGATTTTTGCGCTTTTTGCGTTACATCGTGTGCTGACCCTTTACCCAACAAAGTTTTCTGGAATCTTCGCCTTGCCTCGCGCTTCAGCGGGGGAGATCATATTGCGTTTCACCAAATCGGTCAGGTTTTGGTCCAGCGTCTGCATGCCCACGCTGTTGCCCGTCTGGATCGATGAATACATCTGCGCCACCTTGGCCTCGCGGATCAGGTTACGGATGGCGCTGGTGGCCAGCATGATCTCGTGCGCCGCCACACGGCCGGTGCCGTCCTTGGTTTTGCACAGGGTCTGGGAAATGACGGCCTGCAGCGACTCGGACAGCATGGCCCGCACCATTTCCTTCTCGTCGGCTGGGAACACGTCAATGATCCGGTCAATCGTCTTCGCCGCGCTGGAGGTGTGCAGCGTGCCAAACACCAGGTGGCCGGTCTCCGCCGCCGTCATGGCCAGGCGAATGGTTTCCAGGTCGCGCATCTCGCCCACCAAAATGGCATCCGGATCTTCGCGCAGGGCAGACTTCAGGGCGGCCGCAAACGAGAGGGTCATGGGCCCCACTTCGCGTTGGTTGATCAGGCATTTTTTGGACTCGTGCACAAACTCAATCGGGTCTTCCACTGTCAGGATGTGGCCGTACTCGGTCTCGTTCAGGTGGTTGACCATGGCCGCCAGGGTGGTGGACTTGCCCGAGCCGGTCGGGCCGGTCACCAGCACCAGGCCGCGCGGCTTCATGGCCAGATCGCCAAAAATCTTCGGCGCATTGAGCTGCTCCAGGGTCAGGATTTTGGAGGGAATGGTCCGGAACACGGCGGCCGCGCCCCGGTTTTGGTTGAAGGCGTTGACGCGAAAGCGTGCCAGGCCGTCAATTTCGAACGAAAAGTCGATCTCCAGAAACTCTTCGTAAGCCTTGCGCTGCGAGTCGTTCATGATGTCGTACACCATGGCGTGCACCTGCTTGTGGTCCAGCGGGTCGACGTTGATGCGTCGCACATCGCCGTGCACGCGGATCATCGGGGGGAGCCCTGCCGATAAGTGCAGGTCGGAGGCTTTGTTCTTGACGCTAAAGGCTAAAAGTTGGGTGATGTCCATAATAGTGGCGTGGCAATAAGCTTAATGACGATAAGATTCTTGTGACAATAGACGCATTATGGGCACGATTTACGACAATCTCAAACAGGTACGCGCGCAGATAGCGGCATCTTGTACGGACTGTGGGCGAAATCCCCACGAAGTCACCCTGCTGGCGGTGAGTAAAACCTTTGGCAGCGATGCGGTGCGCGCGGCCTACGCCGCTGGGCAGCGCGCCTTTGGTGAAAACTATGTGCAGGAAGGCATAGAGAAAATCGCCCAATTGAACGATCTGCCAGATATTGTCTGGCACATGATTGGCCCGGTGCAAAGCAACAAAACCCGCGTGGTAGCCGAGCAGTTTGCCTGGGTGCACAGCATCGACCGGCTAAAGATCGCAGAGCGTTTGAGCCAGCAGCGGCCGGCGCACCTGGCACCCCTTCAGGTGTGTATCCAGGTCAATATGGATGGCGGTGCCAACAAGTCGGGGGTGCCGCCCGAGGGTGCAGCGGCACTGGCGGCCCAGGTGGCTGCTTTGCCGCGCCTGCAACTGCGCGGCATCATGGTGATTCCCGAGCCCACTACAAATTCAATAGCTGCATATGACCTGTTGACAAGGACTACGGCGCTATTTAACGCACTAAAAAGGATGAACCCTGGGCTGGACACCCTGTCCATGGGGATGAGTGCTGATATGCAGCTCGCCGTGTCGGCCGGCAGCACGATGCTGCGGGTGGGCACGGCTATTTTTGGATCGCGTCCACCGCCATCGGCCCAGTAGTCTATTGCAGGCTGGACAATCCCGACCCCCGCTGGCGCAGGCGCTTGGGCAGCCAGGCCAGCCAGCGCTCCAGGCCACGCGCCTGCTGCACTTCGGGGCGGATGGTGCGTGTCAGGGCCAGGCAGGCCAGTGCGCGCAGCAAGGCCGGGCGGGACATGCGCAAACCGGTTTGCAGCTCGTCTGCCGTGCGCGAGCGGATATCCAAAGCGCGTAACAAAGCGACACAATGATCCCCCAATTCCCGCTCACTCAACTCGGTAATGCGCCGATGCGTCAACGCCTTGTGCAAATACGCGCTGGGCAACACCTTCTCCAACAGCGATTCCGGGCAGCGCTTGGCAAACTCCCATAGCACCTGCTCCATGGGCAGGACATCAAAACCCGTCGCGGCAAAGGCGTTGGAGTGCGGCACGGGCATGGCCGTGCTGGCTTCGATTTGGGTGATGTGGGCATGGCTTAACAGGTGGATGCGCCACTGCATGGGCTCAATGACCGCAATCAGTTGCGCTCCGTCAATCACATGCAAGCGGTGGGTTTTCCAGCGTTTGCGCTCTTGCCAGGCGCAGTTGCCCAGAGCGTACATTGCGCGCAAGCCGATCAGCTGCTCCTGCACGCTGTGCAGAGCCGAACGCAGCTCTTCCAGGGCATCAGGGAAGGTCAGTGTGGGTAAATGCCCAGAGGTATCCACCGGGGCATCTGCTGGGGGAGCTTCCCCCAGCAAACACACCGGGTGGTTTTTATAGTAGCCGTCACTGCTGACATAAATTTGCGAATGCTCGTAGCTGCTGTTGAGCGTGGAGGCAGGCTGCAAACTGTCACCCAACTGGGGGCGCGTCGTCGGCAGGCTGTACACCACACTGGCACGGTGGGCCAGATAGACATCGGCCTGCACTCCCACAGGGGCCAAACGCCAGCGCACGGTGTCACTCAAGCGTTGGGCGGCCTGCATCAGGCGCAAAGAGTCTGCGGCATCCAGACCCACGGGTCGGATAAAGACCAGTGGGGAATGCGCGTTGTAAAACCCGGAATTCAAAGATGACCCTCCTATGGGCAAGCACAGGTCGCTAGCTGTAACCCACAGCTCGTGCGGGAACCTGCGCCCAGAGAGTTTGAATATAGTACTAAAGGCATACTATTCACGCCGTGTTTTCCATCGGGGGGCGCTGGCAGCAGGATCAGCGTGGGTTTGTGTGAAAAACCGCACGCCCCAGTCGCATATCAACCGCCTTTTTTGGCGCGTTTACCGACGTTCTTTTTATTGCGGGTAGCCGTACCGCGCTCCAGACTGCGCTTTTGCCCACGGCTGACAGGCATGGTGACGCCATTGGGCAATACGGGTTTAGGCGCGCGTTTGCGGTCGGCTTCGGTTCTGATTTTGTCGGTCATGGAGGGCTCCAGTAAAAGGTTAATGCAACCCTGGATTAAGCCACAAAGCTGCGGCCGGGTGCGATCCGGTAGCATCTGGGCATGCAAATTACCAGCCCGCTTGCCGCCGTCGTTGTCCAGCTGCCTGCTCGTGGCAGCCACGTTCGGCGTGGCCAGCCCCTTGTGGTGCTGGAGAGCATGAAGATGGAGCATGCGTTGCTGGCCAGTGAAGATGGCGTGGTGATCGAACTGTTTGTCAAGCAGGGCGAAGCCGTCATGGAGCATCAGGCGCTATTGTTATTAGAGCGCACTATGACCACATCACAAGGACTATCAGCCGAAATGCCAGCCAATTTGTCGGGCGCAACCCAGACGGGCATGGTCCGGGAGGATTTGCAGCGCAGCATCGCACGCCAGGCCTTCACCTTGGACAGCCAGCGCCCGCAGGCGGTGGGCAAACGCCACGCCCTGGGGTTGCGCATGGCGCGGCACAACATTGCCGATCTGTGCGATGCGGGCAGCTTTATCGAGTACGGCGCACTGGCCGTGGCCGCGCAAACCCAGCGCCGCAGCGCCGAGGACTTGCAAACCAATACCCCGGCCGATGGCATCATCACCGGCATTGGCCGGGTAGCGGGCCACGCCTGTGCCATCATGGCCTATGACGCGACGGTGCTGGCAGGCACCCAGGGCTTTCGCAGCCACCAGAAGACCGACCGCATGATCGACATTGCCTTGGCGCAAAAGCTGCCCATGGTGCTGTTTGCCGAGGGTGGCGGTGGCCGCCCGGGCGATACCGATATGCCCATTGTGGCCGGGTTGCATGTGCGCACCTTTGCCCGTTTCGCGCGCCTGCATGGCCAGGTACCCGTAGTAGGGATAGCCGTGCGACGCTGCTTTGCAGGCAATGCTGCGCTGCTGGGCTGTTGTGATGTGATCATCGCCACCCAGGACAGCAATATCGGCATGGGTGGCCCGGCGATGGTGGAGGGCGGCGGTCTGGGGCGTTTTGCACCCGAGGCGATTGGCCCCAGCAGCGTGCAAAGTGCCAATGGGGTGATCGATGTTTTGGTGGGCGACGAGGCGGCGGCGGTGCGCGCGGTCAAGCAGTACCTGGCGTTCTGTCAAACCGCAGCCGCCGATAAGGCCTGCGCCGACCAAACCCTGCTACGTGCCGCCGTGCCTGAAAACCGCCTGCATACCTATGACGTGCGCACCGTCTTGCATGCCCTGTTTGACATCGACAGTGTGTTGGAATTGCGCGCCGGGTTTGCCCCCGGCATGGTCAGCGCACTGGCACGCATTGCGGGCCGTACGGTCGGCGTGCTGGCCAACCACAACCGGCACCTGGGGGGCGCGATTGACGCGCAGGCCGCAGACAAGGCTGTGCACTTTATGGCGCTGTGCAACAGGAACGGTTGGCCACTGGTGTCACTGGTGGACACGCCAGGTTTTATGGTCGGGCCCGACACAGAGGCCACGGGCCAGGTGCGCCGCGCCAGTGCCATGTTTTTGGCCGCAGCGCAGCTCAAGGTGCCTGTTTTTGCCGTCGTGCTGCGCAAAGGCTACGGTCTGGGTGCCATGGCCATGACGGCGGGGGGCTTTCATGCGCCCGTGTTTACCGTGGCCTGGCCCAGCGCCGAGTTTGGCGCCATGGGCCTGGAGGGTGCCGTGAAGTTGGGCTATGCCAAGGAGCTGGCGGCGCTATCGGACGACGGCGCGCGCGAGGCGCTGTACCAGCAGTTGGTAGCGCAGCACTACAGCGCAGGCCACGCGTTGAACATGGCCGCGACACTGGAGATCGACGCGGTGATTGACCCGGCCGACACCCGTGCCTGGCTGCTGCGCGGCCTGGCGGCCGCAGCGTCCAGCGCCGTCCACAAGCCATTTGCGCAACCGTAACGCTACAAATTACATAGCTTCTTACGTCCCAGTGAAAGGGACTACAGGCCGTTTTACTTCAAAACGCCAAACACCTTGCGCAAAATATCGCTGCCCGCCGCGAGCGGGTTTTGGCGCAGCTTTTTCTCTTCCTCGCCGATCACAAAGTACAGGCCGTCCAGAGCCTTGCCCGTCACGTATTGCTGGATATTGGCATCCTCTTTCTTGACCAGCCCGAAGGTGGCGGCGCGGCCCGCAAAGCTGTTGTACTTGTCCGCCAGGCCGACCTTGTTGGTGGCCTCGTTCACGATGGGCAGGAACTGCACGCCCAGGGGCTCGCGGGTTTTGTCAGCAAAAAACTTGGTAACCGAGGTGTCGCCCCCGGTCAGGATGTTTTTGGCATCGGTAACGTTCATCGCTTTCACGGTGGAGACCAGCAGATTTTTGGCCATCGGGATGGCTTGCTCGGCTCCGCGGTTCATCGATGTGATCAACTCGTCCACACGCCTGCCCTGGCCAAATTTTTTCAACAGGTTACCCGCGTCTTCCAGGTAGCCGGGCAGGGGAATGCGAACTTTTTCGTTGCCCAGGAATCCATCGGGTCTGCCCAGCAACCCGATGGCGGCCAGCGCACCTTTCTCCAGCGCCTCTTTCACGCCTGCGCTGGCATCCGAGTTGGTCAAATCGCCCAGCGAGAGTGCATAGGCCTGCTGGTAGGTGGCGCTTAGCAGCAGCGCCAGTGAAGATGCCCCAATATGGTTAAACTGTCTGCGGTCCATGAAATACTCCTTGATAATGAAAAAGATGCCCCATCTTGCCCTAGTTGTTGCCAGCCTGGCAATCGGGTTAGCTTTGTCCGCCTGCAGCAATGTGTCGGAGTTCACGGGGCCAGCCCCGCAATCCACCATGGTGTTGCTCGATGGCAGCAAGCATACAACGCAGGACATGTTGGGAAAGGTGACACTGGTGAACTTTTGGGCCACCAGCTGCACGACCTGCGTGGCCGAAATGCCGCAGGTGGTGGCCACCTACCACCAGTTCAAGACGCAGGGCTTTGACACCGTGGCGGTCGCCATGCGCTACGATCCACCCAGCTACGTGGTCAACTTTGCGCAAACCCGCGCATTGCCGTTTAAAGTGGCCATTGACAACACGGGGGCTGTGGCCAAGGCGTGGGGTGATGTCCAGCTCACGCCCACCACCTATCTGGTCAACAAGCGTGGCGAGATCGTCAAGCGCTATGTAGGTGCCCCCGATTTTGTGGCCTTACACCAGCTGATTGCCCAGCTGCTGGCCGAAAAAGTCTGATTTCAGCGTGATTTAGACGTAAAAAAGCCCGTAGTCCACGACTAGCGGGCGTAAGCAGCTATTCAAATAATAGCTGTAAGGGACGATCGGGCAGACGGAATTACTTGGCCTGGAAAGCGTCGTGGCAGGTTTTGCAAGCGCCGCCAGTGGCCGCAAAAGCGGTCTTGAGGGTGTCAAGGTTGCCGGTTTTAGCAGCGGCGTTCAGGGCGGCCATCTTTTTGATCATGTCTTCGTTGTATTCTTTGAATTTGGCCTGCTCGGCCCAGATCTCGGGCTTGGCCTTGCCGCCTTCGGTGCCCGCACCAAAGCCTTGCCATGGCAGGGTGGACATCATGGTGGCGATTTCTATGTTTTGCTGTGCTGCAGCGGCATCGTACGGCACCCGTCCGGCCGTCATGGCACCGACGCGGCCAAAGTGTGTGCCCATCACGCGCAACGCGCTCTGGCGGTACTTGATGGCATCTTCGGGCTTGGCAAACTGGGCGCTGGCGGGCAGTGCTGCCGCGAGGGTGAGGGCGGCCAATGAGGCGCTGACAAGGTGGCGAAGTTTCATGGAGGCTCCTAAGGTGGTTGGGTGTCGCATCAATCCGGTGCCTGGCAAAGTGCCAGGACTACTTTATGAGGCGGGTCGGTACGGCAAGTTCCTGGGTTCGGGATTCTTTTTGTCCGGGTTTGCACTAATTCAGGTGCTGTTGCCAGAACCGTCCCGAGTTTGTGCATACTTGCACGTCACGCGAGCGCATTGTATCTTCAGGAGACTCCCCATGACCCGACCCGCCCAAACCGAGCCAGCCCCCCCTTTTCGCTACCGCACCCGTGTTTGGGACTTGCCCACGCGCCTATTCCATTGGGCATTGCTGGCCTGCATCGTGGGGCTGTTTATCACGGTGAATATCGGGGGCGACTGGATGCAGTGGCACTTTCGCCTGGGTTATGCGGTGCTTACGCTGCTGTTGTTTCGCGTGGTCTGGGGCTTTGTGGGTGGGCGTTGGTCACGTTTTGCCAGTTTTGCCTATGCGCCGTCCACCGTCCTGGCCTATTTCCAGGGCCGAAGCAAGCCCGAGCATTCTGTGGGCCACAACCCCATCGGGGCGGGCTCGGTATTCGCGCTGCTGGGTTTTTTACTGCTGCAAGTAGCCACGGGATTGTTCAGTGATGACGATGCGTCCAACCAGGGCCCATTGACCAAGTTTGTCTCCAATGCCCGCGTATCGCTGGCTACCTGGTACCACAAAGAAGTTGGCAGCAAGGTACTGATCGCCTTGATCGCGCTGCATATCGTTGCGGTGCTGTTTTATCTGTACCGGAAAAAAGAAAACCTGGTGCAGCCCATGTTACATGGTGACAAACATTTGCCCTACCGGGCCGAGCCTTCGCGGGACGATGCCGCCTCACGCGGGGTGGCCGCTGTGCTGCTGGCGCTGTGCGCTGGCGGCGTGTGGTGGGTGGTGCGGCTGGGCAATTGAAGAGTGCAAGAAAGCCGTGCCCACGCGCAGCGCAGAAAACCACTACGATACAAGCTTCGCGTTGAAATTTTCCACAGCACCCCCCAAGGCCCGATACCATGAATGCCCGTATTCCAGCCCATGCCCTTAACACCACCGATGTATTGGCGCATGTCACCCACGCCTGGGACACTGACATCACCCAGCGCATCAGCGACTACATCGCCATCCCCGCCAAGTCGCCCGGCTTTGATGCCGACTGGCAAGCCCACGGGTATCTGGACACGGTGATGCGCAACGCCGCGCAGTGGGTAGAGGCTCAAAAAGTCGATGGCCTCAAACTCGAAGTGTTGCGCTTGAATAAACCCGACGGTACGCCACGCACGCCCGTGCTGTTTTTCGAGATCGCCGCCGACCAAAGCCAGTCCACCCAGTCCGTGCTGATGTATGGCCACTTGGACAAGCAGCCCGAGTTCAGCGGCTGGCGCAATGACCTGGGCCCGTGGACGGCCAAGCTGGAAACCGGCAAAGACGGTGCAGCCCGCCTGTATGGCCGCGGGGGTGCCGACGATGGCTATGCGGTGTATGCGGCGATTGCGGCGGTAAAAGCGCTCAAGGCGCAAGGCGCGCCGCACCCGCGCATTGTCGGTTTGATCGAGACCTGCGAAGAGTCCGGCTCCTATGATTTGCTGCCCTATGTCGATGCCCTGAAAGCCCGCTTGGGTGACGTGTCACTGGTGGTTTGCCTGGACTCGGGTGCCGGCAATTACGAGCAGCTGTGGCTGACCACCAGCCTGCGCGGCATGGCCAGCGGCGTGCTCAAGGTCGAGGTGCTGACCGAGGGCGTGCACTCGGGCGATGCCAGTGGTCTGGTGCCGTCGAGCTTTCGCATCATGCGCCAGGTGCTCGACCGGCTGGAAGACAGTGCCACCGGCCGCCTGCTACCCGCCAGCTTTCACTGCGAGGTGCCTGCGGATCGCCTGGCACAGGCCCAAGCCACGGCGCAGATTTTGGGTGACGAGATTTACAAACGCTTTCCCTGGGCGCATTACGACTGCGAAGGTGCCAGCACCTTCGCCCTGCCCACCACCACCGAGCCGCTGCAGGCCCTGCTCAACCGCACCTGGGCACCCACGCTCAGTGTCACCGGCGCAGAGGGTTTTCCGGCCCTGAAAGACGCGGGCAATGTGCTGCGCCCCTACACCGCCTTCAAACTCTCACTGCGCCTGCCGCCCCTGGTGGACGCAGCGCAGGCGGTGCAACAACTCAAGGCTCTGCTGGAAGACAACGCGCCCTACCAGGCCAGGGTCACGTTTGAATCGGCCGGTGGCGCGACGGGATGGAACGCGCCCAGCAGCGCGCCCTGGTTTGACGCCGCGCTCAACGCCGCCAGCCAGGCGCATTACGGCGCGCCCTGCGCCACCATCGGCCAGGGCGGCACCATCCCGCTGATGAATATGCTGTCCAGGGGGTTCCCCAAGGCGCAGATGATGGTCTGCGGCGTGCTCGGCCCCAAGAGCAATGCCCACGGCCCCAACGAGTTTCTGCATATCGACTACGCCAAAAAAATCACTGCTGCGGTGGCCAGCGTGATTGCCGCGCACCCTTGATAGCCTGGGCGCGCAGCGATGAGTGACTCGTACCTCTCCCCCCTGACGGCCAGCGACGGCGACATCATCGCCGTGCAGGACTGGCCGTTTACCGACAACGGCCTGGAGGACGACCGACCCCGTGGCACGGTACTGGTCGTGCATGGACTGGGCGAACACGCCCAGCGTTACACCGGAGTGGCCGATGCACTCAACCAATGGGGCTACACCGTGCGCAGCTACGACCAATACGGCCATGGCGATTCTGGTGGCTTGCGCGGGGGCCTGCCCCACGCCATGCGATTGATGGAGGATCTGGCCGACGTGGTCGACAGCACGCGCCGCTTGATGATGGACGACGAGCCCCTGATTCTCTTGGGCCACAGCATGGGCGGCATCGTAGCCACCCAGTTCGTGCTGCGGCGTATGCGCCGTGTGGAGGGCTTGGTACTGAGCTCGCCGGCTTTTGACGCGGGACTCAAGCCAATGCAAAAAATTCTCTTGTCTGTCTTGCCCAAAATTGTGCCGAATCTGCGGGTGGGCAATGGCCTGCCGCGCACCTATTTGTGCCGCGACCCCGAAGTCGTGCAAGCCTATCAGCAGGACCCCCTGGTACATGACCGCATCAGTGCACGCCTGGCGCAATGGATTGCGGTGCAGGGCAAAGCCTGTATTGATAACGCGGCGCAGTTGAACATTCCCACCCTGCTCATGTTTGCAGGCCAGGACCATCTGGTCAGCGAGGCAGGTAGCCGCGCCTTTGCCGATGTAGCCACCCGCGAGATGATGACGGTGCGCTACTTCAAGCCGATGTACCACGAGATCTTGAACGACCCTGAGCGCCACCAGGTGCTGTCAGCCCTGCAGCAGTGGCTGACACGCTTCAAACACACTTCCAGCATTGAAAAGTTGATTGATTAGCGCCGTAGTCCTTGTCGTCAGGACATTAATAGCTACATAAAACATAGCAAACTGGCGGCCTTCCTGGCGAAAACAGCAACCCGCATGGCCGCAGGCATCAGCCCAGCTTGGCCTTCAGGACCGCGTTCACCTGTGCCGGATTGGCTTTGCCTTTGCTGGCCTTCATGGCCATGCCTACCAGTGCGTTGAAGGCTTTGTCCTTGCCTGCGCGGTACTGCGCCACGTTGTCGGCATTGGCAGCCAGCACATCGTCGATGATGGACTCCAAAGCGCCGCTGTCATTCATCTGCTTGAGGTCACGATCTTGGACAATTTGATCTACAAACTCTGCCAAATCGGAAATGTCATTGTGTATCCTCGTACACATCTCTTGGAATACAGTTTTGGCGCCATTTCCGCTAATTTCACCACTGGCGACCTTTTTGATAACGTATCCGAGCGCTACTGGATTTGGTACTTCCACGTCATCAATACTCAAGTCTTGCCTGTTGACAAACGCGGAAACCTCTCCTAAAACCCAGTTTGCCGTCAATTTCGGTTGCGCACTAATTTGCGCCGCCGTGACAAAGTATTTAGCGATAGCCTTGCTTTGAGTCAACTGAGTAGCATCGTATTCCGACAAGCCGTAGTCGGCCACAAAGCGCGCCGCCATCACGCGCGGCAGCTCGGTCATCTCGGCTTTCACGCGCTCTACCCAGTCCCGGCCAATCACCAGAGGCGGCAGGTCGGGGTCGGGGAAGTAGCGGTAATCGGCGGCATCTTCCTTGGTGCGCATGGCGCGCGTCTCACCGGTGTCGGGGTTGAACAGCACGGTGGCCTGCTGGATGGCGTGGCCGTCTTCGATCTGCTCGATTTGCCAGCGCACCTCGTAGTCGATGGCCTGCTGCATGAACTTGAAGCTGTTGAGGTTTTTAATCTCGCGCCGCGTGCCAAACTTGTCGCCGGGTTTGCGTACCGAGACGTTGGCATCGCAACGGAAACTGCCCTCTTGCATATTGCCATCGCAAATGCCAATCCAGGTGACGATCTTGTGCAGTTCTTTGGCGTAGGCCACGGCCTCGGCACTGGAGCGCATGTCAGGCTCGGTGACGATTTCCAGGAGCGGCGTGCCCGCGCGGTTCAGGTCGATACCGGATTGACCAATGAAATCCTCGTGCAAGGACTTACCCGCATCTTCTTCGAGGTGCGCGCGAACCAATCGCACGGACCTCTTCACATCACCCAGGAAAAACTCGATGGAACCGCCCTGCACCACCGGAATCTCAAACTGGCTGATCTGGTAGCCCTTGGGCAAGTCAGGGTAAAAATAATTTTTACGCGCAAAAATGCTGCGCGGGGCGATGTGGGCGCCAATGGCGAGGCCGAACTGGATGGCACGCTCGACAGCCCCCTTGTTCATCACCGGCAGGGTGCCCGGCAAGGCCAGATCCACCGCGCAAGCCTGCGTGTTCGGCTCGGCACCAAAGGCGGTGGAGGCCCGGCTGAAAATCTTGCTCTGGGTGGAGAGCTGGGAATGGGTTTCAAAGCCGATAACGACTTCGTAACCGCGCACCAACAGCGACAGATCGACCTGGCGGTCGTCTTTGAAGTCCGTCGCAGAGGCTGTTGGTTCAGTGGTTTGTACAGAGGTGCTCATGTCAAATTCCCTCCATGAAGGCGGGCGGTCGACGTGAATGAAAATCAGTCACCTGCTGCAAACGGTGCGCCATGTTGAGTAGTTTTGCTTCAGAGAAATAGTTGCCCATCAATTGCATGCCCACAGGCATACTGCCAGCGCCAAATCCTACGGGCAGGCTCATGCCAGGCAATCCGGCCAGTGAGGCGGGCAAGGTGAAAATGTCCGCCAGATAGTTAGCCACCGGGTCGTCCGATTTCTCGCCAATCTTCCACGCCACGGTGGGCGCTACGGGGCCAGCAATCACATCACACACTTTGAAAGCTTGCTGAAAATCATCGGCAATCATGCGGCGGATTTTTTGCGCTTGCAGGTAGTAGGCATCGTAGTAGCCATGGCTCAGCACATAGGCGCCGATCATGATGCGGCGCTTGACCTCGTCGCCAAAACCTTCAGCGCGGGTTTTTTTGTACATGTCCAGCAGATCGCTGTAGTGTTCGGCGCGGTGGCCATACTTCACGCCGTCAAAGCGGCTCAGGTTCGAGCTGGCCTCGGCGGGGGCGATGATGTAGTAGACGGGGATAGACAGCTCGGTGCGTGGCAGGCTGATGGGAACAAGTTTGGCACCGAGTTTTTCGTACTCTTTCAACGCAGCGTCAATGGCCGTGCGCACATCCGCACTCAATCCGTCAGCAAAAAATTCCTTGGGAATGCCGATACGCAGGCCTGCAATGCTTTCGTTCAAAGAGCGTGAATAATCCTCGGCAGGCATGTCCAGTGAGGTGGAGTCGCGGTCCAGGTCGGGGCCGCACATGGCGGTGAGCAGCAAAGCACAATCCTCCGCGCTGCGTGCCATCGGGCCGGCCTGGTCCAGGCTGGAGGCAAAGGCCACCATGCCGTAACGCGAGGCCCGGCCATAGGTGGGCTTGATGCCGGTGATGCCGCAAAACGCAGCGGGCTGGCGGATCGAGCCGCCGGTGTCGGTGCCGGTGGCGGCGGCGCACAGGCCTGCTGCCACCGCGGCAGCACTGCCACCCGAGGAGCCTCCGGGGATGCGGCTGGTATCCCAGGGGTTGTGCGCCTTGCCGTAGGCCGAATTTTCATTGCCCGAGCCCATGGCGAACTCGTCGCAATTGAGTTTGCCTAAAGTGACCGCGCCCTGCGCCGCCATCTTGAACACTACCGTGCTATCGAACGGGGAGCGGTAATCTTTCAGCATCTTCGAACCGGCGGTGGTGGCGAAGTCTTTGGTGACGAATATATCTTTGTGCGCGATGGGCACGCCCAGCAAGGGCGCAGTGTCTCTGCCAGCAATGCGTGCATCCGCCGCGCGGGCCTGCGCCAGCGTGGTGTCGGCATCCACCGCCAGAAAGGTGCCCAATGTGCTGTGCAACTGGATGCGTGACAGGTAATGCTGCGCTGCTTCCACGGCAGAGATTTTTTTCGCGGCCAAGTCTTTGGCCAGACTGGCAACGCTGAGCGTGTGAATAGCGGTCATGGGGTAGGTCGTCTTCGTTATTCAATCACCTTGGGTACCAAAAACAGTCCGCGCTCCACTGCGGGGGCGCTACGCTGGTTGGCTTCGCGTTGGTTGGGCTCGCTGGCTACATCGTCGCGCAGGCGCAGGGCTATTTCCTGGATGGCGGCGACAGGGTGCGCCAGGGGCTCGATGCCCGTGGTGTCTACGGCGCGCATCTGTTCAACGATGTCAAAAAAGCCGTTGATCTGGCCCAGCATGCGCTGGGACTCCTCGGGTTGCAGTTGCAGCCGCGCGAGTTGGGCAATGCGGTCAATGTCTTGCGAGTTCAGAGCCATGGTGGTGGACAGCCGGGTAAAAGGCGGCAGCCTGCGAACCGGCGAGGGTTTGTAAGCTGGTGTTTCCGCATCAAAAATAAGAGCATAAAGGGCTGTTTCAGCCCGGTTATGCACAGGGGATAGGGTATTATCCAATCTTTAGTAACCCAGTTGAAAAATTGGGCTAATTTGCAGCAAAAAAAGGCTTTTTGAGCGGTTTTGATGCCATGTTTGGCTTGTGGCGTGACAGGGCAGCACCCCATGCCGGAGAGGATTTGAAGATGTTTGCAGCTTTCCGTCGGTACTTTTCCACCGACCTGGCGATTGACTTGGGCACCGCCAACACCCTGATCTTTGTCCGCGATGTGGGCATTGTGCTGGATGAGCCGTCCGTCGTCGCCATCCGCCACGAAGGCGGCCCGCAGGGCAAAAAAACCATTCAGGCCGTGGGCAAAGAAGCCAAGGCCATGCTGGGCAAGGTGCCCGGCAACATCGAGGCGATCCGCCCGATGAAAGACGGCGTGATCGCTGACTTCACCGTCACCGAGCAGATGCTCAAGCAGTTTATCAAGATGGTGCATCCGCGCTCCATGATGCGGCCTAGCCCGCGGATCATTATTTGCGTGCCCTGCGGCTCCACCCAGGTCGAGCGCCGCGCCATTCGCGAGAGCGCCTTGGGTGCGGGTGCCAGCGAGGTGTATTTGATTGAAGAGCCGATGGCAGCCGCTATCGGCGCAGGCCTGCCTGTGAGCGAGGCCAGCGGCTCGATGGTGGTGGACATCGGCGGCGGTACCACCGAGGTGGGCGTTATTTCTCTGGGCGGCATGGTCTACAAAGGCTCGGTGCGCGTGGGTGGCGACAAGTTTGACGAGGCCATCATCAACTACATTCGCCGCAACTACGGCATGCTGATCGGCGAGCCCACTGCCGAGGCCATCAAAAAGAAAATTGGCAGCGCTTTCCCAGGCAGCGAGGTCAAGGAGATGGAAGTCAAAGGCCGCAACCTGTCCGAGGGCGTGCCGCGTTCGTTCACCATTTCCAGCAACGAAATTCTCGAAGCCCTGACCGATCCGCTGAACAATATCGTGTCCGCCGTGAAAAACGCACTGGAGCAAACCCCGCCCGAGCTGGGCGCCGACATTGCCGAGCGCGGCATGATGCTCACGGGTGGCGGTGCACTGCTACGCGACCTGGACCGACTGCTGGCCGAAGAGACCGGCCTGCCCGTGCTGGTGGCCGAAGACCCGCTGACCTGCGTGGTACGCGGCTGTGGCATTGCCCTGGAGCGCATGGAGCGTCTGGGTTCCATTTTTACCTCGGAATGAGCCACGCACAGGAGCCGCCGTGCCACTGGGCACCCTAGACCGCACGCCTCCACCCTTCTTCAAGCAGGGCCCGTCAGCGCTGTCCAAGCTGGTGTTTTTCAGCGCGCTGGCGCTGTTTTTGATGGTGGCCGACGCGCGTTTCAAAATCACCCAGCCGGTACGTGCCGTAGTGGCTACGGCGTTGTACCCGGCACAATGGCTGGCCATGCGGCCCGTCATTTTTGCACAGGGGGGCACGGCGTATTTTGAGTCCTTGCAGGGTGCGCAAACGGCACAGGAAAGCGCTCACAAAAAGCTGGTGTTGCAAGCCCAGCGCGCCGCCATGGTGGAGCAGCTCTCATTGGAAAACGACCGCCTGCGCAAGTTGCTGGTGCTGCGCGAGCAAATCAAGACACCCTTCCCAAGCCGCCGAAGTGCTGTACGACGCGGCCGACCCCTACACCCGCCGGGTGATTGTCGACAAGGGCCTGGTGCAAGGGGTCAAGCTGGGCTCGCCTGTGATTGACGAGTCTGGTGTGCTGGGCCAGGTCACCCAGGTGTACCCCCTGGTGAGCGAGGTGACCCTGGTGATCGACCGGGAGCAGGCTATCCCCGTGCTCAACACCCGCACCGGCGCGCGCAGTGTCGCCTATGGTGACCCGTCTACCCAGGGCGGCGGTTTGGAGCTGCGCTTTATGGCCGGCAATGCCGACGTGCAAGCCGGGGATCTGCTGGCCACCAGCGGGGTCGATGGCGTGTATCCAGCAGGCCTGTCGGTAGCGCGCATCGACAAGATTGAGCGGCGCGCGGATTCTGGTTTTGCGCGGATATTTTGCCAACCCCTGTCGTTGATTCATAGCACCCGGCATGTCATGTTGTTAGACCCTATTTCAGCACAAATACCTGAAAAACCCCTTATAAATAATGCGCAAACAGCTCCCAAAAAAGGAGCAAATAAATGATCATGCGAAGTGGCCAGCAGCTGCTGCTGCCCGCCAACCCGTTGTTCATCTGGGCCAGCTTGCTGGCTGCGATGCTGCTCAATTTTTTGGTCACTACGGCTTTGGGCCGTGCGGTGTGGGCACCCGACCTGCTGGCACTGGTGGTGGTGTTTTGGTCGGTCCATCAACCGCTGCGTATCGGGATTGGCATCGCCTTCCTGTTTGGTGTGTGCATGGATGTGCAGCAGGCGGCGCTGTTGGGACAGCACGCATTGAGCTACACGGTATTGAGCTTTGGTGCCATTGCCATACACCGTCGCTTGTTATGGTTTGGCGTACCCTCACAGGCGCTACAGGTGCTGCCGCTGTTTGCCGCAGCGCACGCAGCAGAGCTGGCCGTACGCATGCTCGGCGGCGGCTCCTTTCCGGGGATGGGTGTGATGGCTGCGCCGTTGATGGAGGCGTTGCTTTGGCCCGTGATATCCATCCTCTTGCTGGCCCCGCAACGCCGCGCGCCCGATCCGGATGCCAATCGTCCTCTGTAGAGTATTGTCAAGCCATGACTGAACTACGCAACGTTGAAGCTGAGCTGGTGCGCTTTCGTCGCCGGGTGCTGGTGGCCAGCATCGCGGTGCTGCTGGCGTTTGGCTTGCTGGTTGCGCGCCTGGTATGGCTACAGGTGTACCGCCATGACGACTTGAGCGAACAGGCTGAGAGCAACCGCACGGCCGTGGTGCCTGTGGTGCCCAACCGAGGCTTGATCCTGGATCGCAATGGCATCGTACTGGCTACCAACTACTCGGCCTATACCCTGGAGATCAGCCCGTCAAAAATTCGCAATCTGGACGAAACCATTGATCTGCTTGGCGCGGTGGTCGATATCCAGCCACGGGATCGCCGGCGCTTTAAAAAACTGCTGGATGAATCCAAAAGCGTGGAGTCACTGCCCATCCGCACCCGTCTGTCGGACGAAGAGGTGGCCAAGTTTGCGGCGCAGCGCTTTCGCTTTACCGGCGTGGACATCAAGGCGCGGCTGTTTCGCAACTACCCCTATGGCGAGCTGGCCAGCCATGTGATTGGCTATATTGGCCGCATCAACCAGCGCGAAAAAGAAACCATCGAAGACTGGCCGGAAGAGCAGTGGGTCAACTACCGGGGCACCGACTACATTGGCAAGCTGGGGGTGGAGCAGAGTTTTGAGCAGCAGCTGCACGGCATCACCGGGGTCGAAGAGATGGAGACCTCGGCCGGAGGCCGCGCCGTGCGCAGGCTGGCCAGCACGCCCGCCACCCCGGGCAATACCGTGCAACTGTCGATAGACATCAAGTTGCAGCACCTGATCGAAGACATGTTTGGCGAGCGCCGTGGTGCATTGGTTGCGCTCGACCCGCGTAATGGCGAGGTGCTGGCCTTTGTCAGCAAGCCTACCTTTGACCCCAATTTGTTTGTCGAGGGCATCGACACCGAAAACTGGGCACTGCTCAACGAGTCCATCGACAAACCCTTGCTCAACCGCGCCCTGCGCGGCACCTATCCACCCGGCTCCACCTACAAGCCCTTTATGGCCATGGCGGCGCTGGAGAGCGGCAAACGCTCGGCCTCCACGGTCATCAACGATGCGGGGTCATGGACCTTTGGCGGCCACACCTTTCGCAGCCACGGCGATGGCGGCCTGGGCCCGGTGGACCTGTACCGCAGCATCGTCAAGTCCAGCAATGTCTACTACTACTCGCTGGCCAACGAGCTGGGGGTCGATGCCATGCACGACTTCATGAAGCCCTTGGGGTTTGGTCAATACACCGGCATCGACATTCAGGGCGAGGTGCGTGGCGTGCTGCCCAGTACCGACTGGAAGCGCAGGGCCTACAAACGCAGCGAACAAAAAAAATGGTACGCGGGCGAGACCATTTCGCTGGGCATTGGCCAGGGCTACAACACCTTTACCATGCTGCAACTGGCGCAAGCTACTGCGGTGCTGGCCAATGCGGGCATCAAGCACAAGCCCCGCTTGGTGATAGCGACCCAGGACTCCCTGCTGCGCGAGCGGGTGGCCGTGCCCGCCGAGCCGCCCGTGGATCTGGGCTACAAGAGCGAGCATGTAGCCGCCGTGCTGCAGGCGATGGTGGGCGTGACCACCGAAGGCACCTCGGCACGTGCCTTTGCCGGCGCGGGCTATGCCAGTGGTGGCAAAACCGGCACTGCCCAGGCCGTGACGATTGGCCAAAAAGAAAAATACGATGTCCGCAAAATCGACGAGCACCAGCGCGACCACGCCCTGTATATCGCCTTTGCCCCCGCCGAAGCACCGCGCATTGCGATTGCGGTGATTGTGGAAAACGCCGGGTTTGGTGCCCAGCATGCCGCGCCGATTGCCCGGCGAGCCTTTGACTATTGGCTGCTGGGCCAATACCCCAGTGAGCAGGACATGGCCGCCGTGAAGGAGGGCCTGGCCTCCACCCCGCTGGGCAAACCCCGCCTCGCCAGCGAGCTGCCCTGGCCACCCAGCAGTGCCAGCCCGGCAGCTGAAACTACGCTGACCAGGACGGTCACGGCAACTGCGCGTCCATAGCGCGACTTTGGTCACGAACGCTACGGGGTAGACTGAACAATCTGCTTGCAGTAGAGCAGCAATACAGTATTAAACTAGTCAGTTGTTCATCCATGATCGGAATCTATGACCCTTGCTGAAGTGGCGCTCTGGAGCGCTTGCCTGGGCGTATTCGCGTTGTGCTTTGTCGTGTCATTGGCGCAGGCGCTGGTGATGCGCTCGGCGTTGGGGCTGCAGCTCGCGGCATTTGTGTCTGCCCTGGGGCTTTTTGTGGCGACCGGCAGTGGCTGGCTGGCGGCCATGCATACCGGGCTATCGGCACAGACGCTGCAAAAACTGACCTTATTCAGCGGCCCCGTGTCCGCCTGTATCGCCACGTTGGGTTTAAGGCAGTTTCTACGTGCCTACCAGCGCGATGCGTGGGTGCAGATCACTCTGTTGGTGTCGGCGGTTGCTGCGGCCATAGCCGCAGGTGCGGTGTTCTGGCCCCATGACGGGCAGGCGTTGCAAGCGGTGGCGGTGGTCGACCTGGGTTGCTCGGTGCTGGCACTGGTATTGACACTGCGCGCCTATTGGCAGGGCGATCATTTTGCCCGCCCCATGGCCTGGGCCTGTGTGGCATTGATTTTTGCTGTGGTGGGTATCCATGCCATGGCCCTGCGTGCCACGGACGGTAACTTGGCCTTTCAGGCCGTGTCGGCCATTGCTATCGTGGGCTATCTGATCGGCAGCGGTTTGGCCATCTGGCGACAAAATACCGCATACCTGCGCATGCGCCGCGCCCTGTCATTGCACCAGAAAAAAGACCTGCTCACCCAGCTCTGGACCGGCGAAGCCCTGGTGCAGCGGTTAGACAAAACCATCACCCGTGCACAGCGTAACCGCACCGAGACCGCCATCGTCTGCATCCAGGTGTTCAATGCAGCGCAGCTGCGCCAGGACCTGGGCGACAATGCGGTCGAGCAACTGATCTACAACTTTGCTTCCCGCGTGCGCCACAACGCAGGCTCGTCCAACGAGCTGGGCCGCTACGATGACAACAGCTTTGTGGTGCTGGTGGAAAACGTCAGGCAACCCAGTGCGCTGCGCACACTGGGGCTGCGCCTGGCAGGCGGTACCCGCAGGCCGTACATGATCAACCCGCGCAGCAGCGCACCGCGCCAGTTCAGCGCCGATATTGGTGTGGGCATAGCCCGGCTGGCCGCAGGCGGCGATGTCCGCATGACGCGCCCCTTGGGTGCTGAGGTGCCGTATAGCCCGGAGGGTGTGAGTGCGGCGCAGGCGGCCATGGTCGATGCCCACGCGCTGGCCAAAGCGGCCCAAAAGATGCCATCCCGTGTGGCCATATTGGATGCCTACTCACGCAAGGCCGTGGCCATAGAAGATGCAGACCTGATGTAAACAGGGTGCGCGCCCAACAAAAAGGCCAACCGGTTAGGTTGGCCTTTTGATGATGTGCAAAGCAGCCGATATGCCGCCGTGGAATCCTGTTGTCTCCTCAAGCCCTCAGGTTCGGCGTGCCGAACAGAAGTAAGGGAAACTATAACGACGCCCGCCGGTGCCGGACATCGGTACTTTCCCTCTGGCAGCATGTCTATACGCCTTGAATTATCCAGCGCGCCGCTTTTTCGGCCAGCATCAAGGTGGGGCTGTTGGTGTTGCCACTGGTGATCGTGGGCATGACGCTGGCATCCACCACCCGCAGGCCGTGCACCACGCCGCCTTTGCCATCGCGCACCCGCAGGTGCGCGTCCACCACCGCCATCGGGTCATCAGCCTTGCCCATCTTGGCCGTGCCGACCGGGTGAAAGATGGTGGTGGCAATGTCGCCGGCTAATTTCGCCAGCTCCTCGTCGCTCTGGAACTGCACGCCCGGTTTCCATTCCTGCGGCTGGTATTTGGCCAGCGCGGGTTGCGCCACGATCTGGCGCGTGATGCGCAGGCTGTCGGCGGCGACCTTGCGGTCGGCATCGGTGCTCAGGTAGTGGGGCGCAATGGCGGGCGCATCTTCAAACTTGTTCGACGTGATGCTGACCGTGCCCCGGCTGGTAGGGTTCAGGTTGCACACGCTGGCAGTGAAGGCCGGGAAGCTGTGCAGCGGCTGGCCAAAGGCATCCAGGCTCAGGGGCTGCACATGGTATTCAATGTTGGGGTAGGGCTGGTCCGGGCTGCTGCGGGTGAAGGCGCCGAGCTGGCTGGGCGCCATGCTCATGGGGCCGGTTTGTTTGAGCGCGTATTCCAGACCGATCTTGGCCTTGCCCCACCACGAGTTGGCCAGCCCATTGAGCGTCTCTACCCCCTGCACCTTGAAGACGGCGCGGATCTGCAAATGGTCTTGCAAGTTAGCCCCCACTCCTGGCAAATCGACGATGGGTTCAACGCCCTTGCTTTTCAAATCCGCTGCGGCTCCCATGCCAGAGAGCTGCAATAGCTGCGGGCTGCCGACCGCGCCCGCCGTCAAAATCACCTCGGCACTGGCCTGTACGGTGAGCATTTTGCGGCCCGTCCACACCTGCACGCCGGTGCAACGCTGGCTGCCGTCGGGCTGCTTTTCCAGCACCAGGCGGGTGGCCTGCGCATGCGTCCACATCTCAAAATTGGTGCGGCCATAGCAGGTGGGGCGCACAAAGGCCTTGGCCGCGTTCCAGCGCAGGCCACTCTTTTGGTTCACCTCAAAATAGCCCACGCCCTCGTTGTCGCCACAGTTAAAGTCGTCGGTGGCCGGAATGCCCGCCTGCTGCGCCGCCTGCGAAAAAGCATCGAGCACATCCCAGCGCAGGCGCTGCTTTTCAATCCGCCACTCGCCACTGCTGCCGGTACCCGGGTGGCCGTGGAATTGCAGCCAGTTTTTCGGGTGTTTTAGCCATGGTAGTCCTTGTCACCTGGACGTGAGTAGCTATCTAATTTATAGTAACTCTCATGCGCTTTGAAGTCCGGCAAGCAGTTGTCCCAGCGCCAGGCATCGTCGCCAGTGAGCTGCGCCCACTGGTCATAGTCCCGCGCCTGGCCCCGCATGTAAATCATGCCGTTGATGCTGCTGCAACCGCCCAGCACCTTGCCACGCGGGTAGCCTAAAGCGCGGCCGTTCAGGCCCTTTTCGGCCTCGGTTTTATACAGCCAGTCGGTGCGCGGGTTGCCAATGCAATACAGATAGCCCACCGGAATGTGAATCCAGTGGTAGTCGTCCTTGCCCCCCGCCTCGATCATCAACACATGTTTGGAGCGATCCGCGCTCAAGCGGTTGGCCAGCAGGCAACCGGCGGTGCCGCCACCGATGATGATGTAGTCGAAGATGGGGTGGGTCATTATTGTTGCGCGCTCTGAATTTCACGACACGGTGAGGATTGGTTTTGCTTGCGCTCGAAAGCAGAGGGGCTGATGCTTGTGCGGTGCACGCCCTGGCGCTTGGCGTGCACTCCACGTCGGCAAGAGCGGGTCGATGGTGCACTCAGCGCAGCGGCATAAAGGGGGAGGTGGCGGCCCTAGGCCGCCCCGGAGGACAGCCGCGGAGCTGAGTGCGCCATCGGCCCGCTCCCGTACAGAGCAGGTTGCAAGAAGCGTGCGGGACATTTACTTGGATGTTGGCATCGCAAACTCTGCGCCCTTGGCAATGCTGTCCGGCCAGCGTTGCATGATGGATTTTTGCTTGGTGTAGAAGCGCACGCCTTCTTCGCCGTAGGCGTGCATGTCGCCAAACAGGCTCTTCTTCCAGCCGCCAAAGCCGTGCCAGGCCATCGGCACCGGGATCGGCACGTTGATGCCGACCATGCCGACCTGGATGCGGCGACCAAACTCGCGGGCTACGCCGCCGTCGCGGGTGAAAATGCTCACGCCGTTACCAAACTCGTGCGCGTTGATCAGCGCTACCGCCTCGGCAAAGTCTTTCACGCGCACGCAGGCCAGCACCGGGCCGAAGATCTCTTCCTTGTAGATGCGCATGTCGGCCTTGACGTTGTCAAACAGCGTGCCACCCATCCAGAAGCCTTCTTCGCAGCCTTTTTCTTTTTGCATAAACTTGCGGCCATCGACCAGCAGGTCTGCGCCTTGCGCCACGCCGACATCGATGTAGCCGGTAATGCGTTCAAACGCAGCCTTTGTCACGATGGGACCCATTTCGGCATCCAGATGCGTGCCGTTTTTGATCTTCAGCGCCTGGGTGCGCTCGGTCAGTTTGCCCATGATCTTGTCGCCCACATCGCCCACCAGCACGGCCACGCTGATCGCCATGCAGCGCTCGCCCGCCGAGCCGTAAGCCGCGCCAATCAGCGCGTCGACCGACTGGTCCAAATCCGCATCGGGCATCACCACCATATGGTTCTTGGCTCCGCCCAGGGCCTGTACGCGCTTGCCGTGGTGCGCGCCGGTCTCGTAAATGTAGTTGGCAATCGGGGTCGAGCCGACAAAACTCACGGCCTTGACATCGGGGTGCACCAGCAGCGCATCCACCACCTCTTTGTCGCCTTGAATGACGTTGAATACGCCATCGGGCAAGCCGGCTTTTTTCAGCAGCTCGGCCATGAACAACGCAGGGCTTGGGTCAATCGGGCTGGGCTTCAAAATGAAGGTGTTGCCCGCCGCAATCGCCACCGGGAACATCCACATCGGTACCATGACGGGGAAGTTAAACGGCGTAATGCCTGCCACCACGCCCAGCGGCTGGCGCATCACCCAGTTGTCGATGCCCGTGCCCACCTGGTCGGTGTAGTCGCCCTTGAGCAGCTGGGGAATGCCGGTGGCAAACTCGACAATCTCAATGCCGCGCGTGACCTCGCCCTGCGCGTCGGTAAACACCTTGCCGTGCTCGGCGGTGATCAGCCGGGCCAGGTCGTCTTTGTGTTCGTTCAGCAGCGCCAAAAACTTGAACATGATGCGCGCCCGCTTGAGCGGCGCGGCATCGCCCCAGGCCGGAAAGGCGGCTTGGGCAGCGGCGACGGCGGCAGCCACATCGGCGGCCGAGCCCAGCGCGACACGGCCGGTGACGGCACCGGTGGCGGGGTTGGTGACGGCTTGGCTGCGGCCAGCGGCACCCGCCACGTTGGCGGCGATGCGGCCAGAAATGTAATGGTCGATATTGGCAATGCTCATGGCGTGTCCTTGGGGCGTAAATAAAGGGGTCAACCCGCTATTTTCGCAAATTTATGGAGCAAAAGCCAATTAAATAGCCAAACAATACGTATAAGCAGTTGTACGGTATTTCGTAGCTAGTCGCTCAGCGCCAGCCATTGCCCTCCTCGTCGTCACGCGTAGATGGTTACCCCTTAGCGCAGCTTCACCGCCTCCACATTCACCGTATTCGCGCCATCACTGAGCATCAGCTGCCCCTCCTGCACGGTGGCTTGCAGTTGCATGCTGCGCTGGGCCATGGCGGCCAGCTCTTGGCTGACGGGGTGCGGGAGCTGCCAGACGCTGAGGTTTTGCGGGCGGGTGAGTTTGTTTTCCATGCCTTTCCACCAGATGGCGGCGCTGTGGCTGAAGGTGTAGATCGCCACCTCGTCGGCTTTGCCGCAGGCCTTCATGACCGGTTTGTCTTCGGGTTGGCCAACCTCAATCCACAGCTTGTAGGCCAGGGTGTAGTCGCGCAGGTAGACATCGGGCTCGTCGGGGTCGGACATGCCCGCGCCAAAGGCCAGGGTGCCGTCGCCGTTGCAGACGGATTGCAGTTTGTGGGCGTTCAGGGCCAGCGCCACCAGGCGCACCATCATGCGTTCGTCGGTCTCGCTGGGGTGGCGCGCCAGCGTGAGCGGGTGGTCGGCATAGTAGCCGTGGTCGATGTCGGCAATCGCCAGGCTGGCTTTGTAGATGGTGGATTTCAGAGCCATGGATTACTTTATTGAACCGAAAAATAGGTTTTGAGATTGGCCTCTAATCGGGCAAAAGACGGTAATTTTCGCAGGCTGTCTATGTCCAAGGTTAGCTCTCCTACTTTGTGCCGATGCTGCTCTGGAACAAAGCGCCGACTCCTTCGGCTATTGAGGTTGGTAGCTTTCGTCATAATTTTTAGAAGTTGTTCTTTCGGGTCGGGAATTGATTCGATTCGTGCCAGCGGCGGCAAGCCCAATGCCATCGTGCCGTGTGGGTTGCCGACCGCTTGGCGTATAGGAGCTTCTTGCGTTAAAAGCCAAGCCTCGGTCATTCTCACTGGAACAACACATACACACTGTGGGGTCTTGGGCATCCCTGACATCGCACGGCGTATCTCATCTTCTCTGGCGGAGTAATTTGGACCGTCTGCATCGCGGTGCACGAAAAGTATTTCACACGGAAATAGATCAAGAGATCTCTCAATTCGACGTCGCAAGTTCACAGAGGGCGGAATCATTGATCCGGCAAACGCCGTTGCTGACAATGGTCTTTCGCATAACTCAGACAGTAGCGTTTGAAGCAATGGAATCAATACCCGATCGGAGCTGCCCTCAGCCACCAGCGTGGTTGTCAAAATGCTCATGGTGAAAATAGGCCCGGCTGCTGTTCAATGGCGATACGTTCTTTTATGGATTGCCCGCTTTTTGGCTTGGCAGCAGGCATTGAACTCTGGCCGCCAATATATTGCCATAAATCGCCGCGCAAATAATGCAAGAGATGACCTTTACCTAGCGGCGGTATTGGCGACGGGTTGTTGGCATCTCTTGTTCGCCAGGTATTGGACAGGCAGCGAAACGCGATATAGGTGCTTCCTTTATGGCGTATGGGTTCTGCCATAAGTAAAGAGTCGTCAGGTAATTCGGCGACGACTAAGGGTGAGTGCGTGTTGATGATGACCTGACGCAGGGCAATAGAGTTCCCATCCCCAGAGCCTTGAGCATCACTTAAACTCCGAACCAGATCCAGCATTTGCGGTATTCGCAACGGATGGATTCCGTTCTCCGGTTCTTCCATGCATAGCAAACCAGTTGCTTCGGGATCGGTGCTCAATATAGAAAGTGCCAAAAATCGTAGCGTTCCATCGGACAATGAACTGGCTGCGTAGCGATTTTTGTCCTTCATCGTTACAGACAGTGTGTAGGCTTGGCGCGTGTTGTCCGCGTCAACATCAACGGCGACGATTTCGGGCAACAATTCAGACAGGCTAAGAGCTACATCTTCGTTGCTTTTGAGGCGAACAAGTGTGGCGGGTAGGTGCTCACCGATACTCGATATGTGTGGATCATCACCATAATTGTCATGCTTGCGCAATGCTGTTGGCTCCAGCTGTAACAGTCGCCATGATTGCATTTCGCGGCGAGCGGCCAAAACCGTTGGGTGCGTTGTGGAGTTAACTCCTGAGAGAATTGTTTGGGGGGTTTTCCGGGCTGCAAAAGATGGCGTACGTCCGCTGTTTTGTTTCCCATCACCCCAAAGCTTAATCTTAGGCTCATCGGTTTCAATGTCGACAGTTTCTATAAACGGAGTGTTGCGAGAACCTGGTCCGAAAATGAATTTTTCGACCTGCTCAGTTGTCAGTATTTCATCAAAGGCTTTTCGCATCGCGCTTGCGCTTTTTGCGCGAAGCTCTTCTTTTTCAATCACGATAGGCTCTCTTTGCGAATCTCCAGAGCGTAATAACTTTAGAGTCAATGAATACTCGAGCAGGGTGGCCCGAGGTTGCCCCTCTCGATCAAAGTCGTCAGTTACTTGGCCGGGGACGATCATCTCAGCGACAAATTCAATAATGTCGGTATTTTGAATGCCGCCTTGAAAGAATAGGTTGGAAAAATCTGAGATGCGACCGTTAGTACCGCGCGCTTTACTGGCCGCTTTAATAATCGGCATGGATGCCAGATCGCTCAAAAAAAGTATTGCATCAAAAAGGTTGGATTTTCCGACGCCATTCGGACCCGCAATGCAGGTGAATAAACCAAAACGAACATCAATATCGTAAAGGTTCTTAAACCCTTTTACTTTTAATTTGGTCAGCATCAAGAACCTCTTTGCAAAATACGCGCTAAACTTTTATTTGCACCCGATGCTACACCCGCCGGGCTAATTCAGCAGCGATGCCAATGTATTTAGCGGGAGTCATGGCCAGCAGGCGCGCTTTGTCGGCCTCAGGAATGTCCAGCGTGCGAATCATGGCGTGCAAGTCTTCGGCGCGCACGGTTTTGCCGCGCGTGACTTCCTTGAGCTTTTCATACGCGCCCTGCACGCCGTAGCGGCGCATGACGGTCTGGATCGGCTCGGCCAGCACTTCCCAGGCGTTGTCCAGGTCTTGCGCGATGGCTTCTTCATTGAGTTCGAGTTTGCCCAGGCCCACGCCCAGCGACTGGTAGGCCAGCACGGCGTAGCCCAGGGCCACGCCCATATTGCGCAGCACGGTGCTGTCGGTCAGGTCGCGCTGCCAGCGGCTGATAGGGAGTTTTTCGCTCAGGTGTTTCAGCAGGGCATTGGCCAGGCCCAGATTGCCTTCGGCGTTTTCAAAGTCAATCGGGTTGACCTTGTGCGGCATGGTGGACGAGCCGATCTCGCCCGCCTTGAGGCGCTGCTTGAAGTAGCCCAGTGACACATAGCCCCACACGTCGCGTGACCAGTCGATCAGGATGGTGTTGGTGCGGGCGACCGCGTCATACAGCTCGGCCATGTAGTCGTGCGGCTCGATCTGGATGCTGTAGGGCTGGAAGGTGAGGCCCAGGCCGCCTTCGACGACCTTGCGCGAGAAGGCTTCCCAGTCGTGCTGCGGCCAGGCGGACAGGTGGGCGTTGTAGTTGCCGACCGCGCCGTTCATCTTGGCCAGAATCTTCACATCCGCAATGCGGGCGCGCGCGGCTTGCAGACGCACCACCACGTTGGCGACTTCTTTGCCCACGGTAGTGGGGCTGGCGGTTTGGCCGTGGGTGCGGCTCAGCATGGGCACGGCCGCGTACTGGTGCGCCATCTCGCGCAGTTTGGCGATCACCGCGTCCAGCGCGGGCAACAGCACCTGGCTGCGGGCGGCCTGCAGTTGCAGGGCGTGGCTGGTGTTATTAATATCTTCGGAAGTGCAGGCAAAGTGCACGAAGGCACTGGCCGCTTTGAGTTCAGCAAAGCCCTCAAACGCGCCCGGCACCCACTGCTTTTGGCCTTGCGCGCTAGTGCGCTCGTGCCCCGTCAACCAGTACTCAACTGCTTTGACATCGTGGTTGGTGACTTTTTCGATGTCTTTGATGGCCTGGGCATCGGCTTCGTTAAAGTTGCTCACCAAGGCGTTGAGGTGTTTGCGCGCTGCATCGCTCAGGGGTTTGAACTCGGCAAAGCCCGCATCGCCCAGCGCAATAAACCAGGCCACCTCGACCTGCACGCGGCAGTGCATGTAGCCGAACTCGGACATCAGGGGACGCAGGGCGGCCAGTTTGCTGCCGTAGCGGCCGTCGAGCGGGGAAATGGCGGTGAGGGGCGAAAGGTTCATAGCCTTGATTGTAGAAGCCTGGGGTTTCACCGGGTGCAAAGCGCCCGCCATCGCGCCTTAAGCGGTCAGCGGCTCTTCCTGCATCGCCTCAATTTGCAGATGCAGCAGCTGCACCTGCTCGTGCCAGTAGGCGCTGGTGCCAAAGTGCGGAAAGGCTTGTGGGAATGCCGGGTCGTCCCAGCGGCGGGCCAGCCAGGCGCTGTAATGGATCATGCGCAGGGTACGCAGCGGCTCGATCAGGGCCAGCTCGCGCCGATCGAACGGGCGAAACTGCTCGTAGCCGTCCAGCAGGGCCGACAGCTGCTGGGTGCGCTGCGCGCGCTCGCCCGAGAGCAGCATCCACAGGTCTTGCACCGCCGGGCCGGTGCGGGCGTCGTCCAGGTCGACAAAGTGCGGGCCCGCGGCCTGCGTCGTGCTGCCCTCGGGGGTCCACAAGATATTGCCGGGGTGGCAGTCGCCGTGCAGGCGGATCTGCTGGATCGCTTGCATTTCTGTATTTTGAGTGCTAAAAGTGCCGCTAGTCCCTGTCCCCTGGACATAAGTAGCTATTAAATTTATAGCTTCCTGGTAGGCCGCTTGCCAAGCGCTTTGCAGTTCGGGTGGCACCATGGCGTGCTCTACCAGCCAGTCGTGCGGCTCGGTGCCAAAGGTGTGCACATTCAGTGCGGGGCGCTCTTTGAACGGCCGCGTAGCACCCACGGTATGGATGCGCGCCAGAAAGCGGCCAATCCACTCCAGCGTCTCCAGACTCTCCAGCTCGGGCCTGCGCCCGCCCTTGCGCGGACTGATGCTGTAGGCAAAGCCGTGCGCGTGGTACAGCGTGGTGCCGTTGCAGGCCAGGGGCGCGGCCAGCGGAATTTCTGCGGCCAGCAGCTCGGCAGCGAACTGGTGCTCTTCCAGAATCTGCGCGTCGCTCCAACGCTTGGGGCGGTAAAACTTGGCCACTACCGCGTCACCGTCCTCGGTGTGCGCCAAATACACGCGGTTCTCGTAGCTCGACAGCGTCATCAGGCGGCCGTCGCAGCGCACGCCAGCGGCCTCGAGGGCGTCCAGCACCACCTCGGGGGTGAGGGCTTCAAAAGCATGGGTCATAGTGGTGTTTTAGAGGGCAAATAGGCCGGTAGTCCTTGTCAAAAGGACGTAAGCAGCTATTAAATTAAGAGTGAGAAGACTTGCCCCACGCGCGCATCACCCTGCCCCGTCAGCACTTGGGCATAGGCCGCCTGCACGGCAGGCGCACCGGTATGCTGCCGCACGGCAAGCCAAGGCGGGCTGCTGTGTGCCACCGTGTGGCAAAACTGCTGCCAAGCAGTAATGATGTTCTTGCCAAACACCTCCGCACCCAGCTCGCCGCGCCGTTTCACAATCTGCGCAGGTGCAAAAAACAGGGTGGCCTTGGGGCCGGGCAGGCCCTTGGTGTTGCCCAGTTGCTCTACATGCGTGCCGCCAATCGAGCAGCTGTACGCTAATTTTGCAAAGCGGGTGTGGATAGCGCGGCGCAGGTCGGCATTGCCTGCAAAGTCAACGTAGATGCAGGCGGTGTCGGCGGGAATGCTCTCCAATTGCTCGTAGCTCAGCACCCGGTCATAGCAGCCCAGGCTCTCGCAAAAGGCGCGGTTGCGCTCGGAGGTCAGACCCAGCACCTGCACGCCGCCGCGCAAGTGCATGCGATGCGCGCAGGCATAGGCGGTTTTGCTGGAGGCGCTGGAGAGCAAGGCCACCTTTGCGCCAAAAAATTCCTCGCCCGCAAAAAAGTCGTCAATCAAATACGAGGTGGTAAACAGCGGCGCCAGCAGGCACTGGAGGCCTTCATCCTTCTCGCTAAGGTAAAACGGGTCTTTATTCACCCGGTTGTATTTGTTGTACACCGCATGCAGTTCGCGTCGGTGCGGCGCGCCATCAAAAAAACCGGCCTCACTCAACTTCACTGGCGAGAGTACCGTGTGCGAAGCCATCGGCCAGTAGCCGTAAATGCGCTCACCCACCGCCACACCGGGGTGGCTGCTTTGCACCACGTGGGCAAAGCCCCACACCGGAATCACGCCCCAGCCGTCCCTGGCAGTGGGAAAGAACTGCCAGTATTGCATGGCCTCGCCAAAGGCGGCGTAGGTGATGTTGTTGGCGGTAAATGCAAAGCGCTCGATGCGCAGACGGATGTCGCCCTCCTGCAAGGGCACATCGTCCGCGCTGAGGATCTGCGTGGTGTGCAGTGCGTCTTTACGCACGAGAAATTGGGTGTTCATGGCATCGGTCTTTCGTCAAACACGGGGCAAACCACTGGTGGAGATGCCTAGATGGCTTAGGTGGTTCTGCCTAGTTTCGTCCGCAGCGCGTGACTACAATTTAAAAATGCAAAACACCCAGCATACCAGTACCAGCGCACCGGAGACACCGCATGTTTGACTACCTCATCATCGGCGGCGGCTCGGCCGGCAGCGTGCTGGCCGGGCGTCTGAGCGAAGACCCGCGCGTCAAGGTGTGTTTGCTGGAGGCCGGCGGGCCCGACCAGTCGGTGCTGATCCACTGCCCCGCAGGCCTGGCGCTGCTGGCGCAAACCACCCATTCCAACTGGGCCTTTGAAACCGTGCCGCAACCCGGGCTGAATGGCCGCAAGGGCTACCAGCCCCGCGGCAAGGTGCTGGGCGGCAGCAGCTCGATCAACGCCATGTGCTACGTGCGCGGCCAGCAGGCCGACTACGACCAATGGGCCGCGGAAGGTAACGCTGGCTGGGCCTGGCAAGACGTGCTGCCCTACTTTAAAAAATCCGAAACCAATGAACGCGCCGCTGGCGCAGATTTTGCCGCCTACCACGGCAGCAGCGGCCCGCTGAACGTGATGGACCTGCGCAGCCCCAGCCGCTTTGGCCCGCTGTTTATCGAGGCCGCCTCGCAGGCAGGCTATGCCCGCAATGACGACTTCAACGGCGCAAGCCAGGAAGGCATGGGCAGCTACCAGGTGACCCATAAAAACGGCGAGCGCTGGAGCGCCGCCAAGGGCTATCTCACGCCGCATCTGAACCGCCCTAACTTGCAGGTAATTACCCATGCCAGCGTGACGAAAATTATTGTCGAGGGCCAACGCGCCGTGGGCGTGGCCTACCAACAGGGCGGCCAAAGCCTGGAGCTGCGTGCCACGCGCGAGGTGCTGCTGTGCGCTGGCGCGCTGCAAAGCCCACAGATTTTGATGACCTCGGGCATCGGCCCCGGCGCACATTTGCAGCAGCACGGCATCCCGGTGCTGTACGACAGCAGCGGTGTCGGCCAAAACCTGCACGACCATGTCGACATCGTGCAGGTGGTGAATGCGCCGGGCATCACCGATTTGTTTGGCCTGTCCATCACGGGTGCCATCCACGCGCTGCGCGGCATCCTGCAATGGCGCAAAGAGCGCAGCGGCATGCTGACTACCAACTTTGCCGAGGCCGGGGGCTTTATCAAAAGCCAGCCAAGCGAGGCGCGGCCCGACCTGCAATTGCATTTTGTCATCGGTAAACTGGTAGACCATGGCCGCAAGCCCAGCTTCGGCCACGGCTACTCCTGCCATGTGTGCCTGCTGCAACCCAAGAGCCGGGGCAGCGTGCAACTGGCCAGCCGCGACCCACTGGCCGCGCCCCTGATCGACCCCAACTTTTTAGCCCACAGCGACGACATGGCCCGCATGGTGAGCGGCTTTAAACAGATGCGCGCTATTTTAAAATCCCCCGCGCTCGCAAGTCTAGGCGGCCGCGAACTGGCCACCACCGCCAACGCCGTCACCGACGCGCAGATCGAAGCCGTCATCCGCGCCAAGGCCGACACCATCTACCACCCCGTGGGCTCCTGCCGCATGGGCAACACGGCGCACGACCCGGTGGACGCGCAACTGCGCGTGAAGGGCGTGCACGGCCTGCGCGTCGTCGATGCCTCCGTCATGCCGCGCATCGTCAGCGGCAACACCAATGCGCCGGTGATCATGATTGCGGAGAAGGCGGTGGATTTGATTCGCTCTGCTGGGTAGTCTCGACTCTTGCAGGTTTCGCGCTATGGGGTATTAGGCGCATAGGTGTCGCGGTTGACTGGCACGCGCGCTGCTACGCCGCAACGCCCACGCCACCCGAGCCCCGGCCCGCTTCGCGGGAAGCATCTGCGGTACTCGCAATTTGGGGAAGTCGCGCAAACTCGCCTTCGGCTCAAACACGCGCGCCTTCTGATCCCAAATTTCTCCGTTCCTCGAGCCCGGCGCTCATATTGGGTGGCGTAGGCATTGCACCGCAGCAGTGCGCTTTGGGTGTGGCAAGATCAGGTGACACTGGAAGGCGTTTGACTGGGCTGATGTTGGCCCCGCCAGTATTCTCCTCCGGCACGAGCTCAACCGCTGTCTTTGTCGCCGCTCCTGCGATGCGCAGGACTTGCCCAAGAAGCTCCTTCGCGCTGCGCCCACCCCAGCATTTGGAAGTGGACTCGTACTTGCTGAACGGTTGATGCTTGACCGAGTACATGTGCCCGTTCGAGCCTTGCGAATGACTGTGCGCTTTCCCCTGCAGGCACCAATGCACGCGCCGCTTCGACCGAGTGGTTATGCCGGGCCACCGCATGCATTGCTGTTTGCCTTGGCAACTGCCGCGTTAAAACTGGCTAGTAGGTTCTGGTACTCCGCCATCCTAACGATGCGATCCCGCATCAGCGCCCTCAGAGTGTCGCCATCAGGGTGAGGTGGACGTTGCCGAGCGGCATCCGCCAACCGTAATAGCTCAGCGTAACGATTGCTGCCCTTGGCAATTTTCATCCTATCGTCGCGCTCAAGCGTGAGCCATTGATTTAAGGGGCCTTCTAGTCGGACCTTGTCGGGGCATTGAGCAACATGAACTCCACGCCAATGCGGTTCATTTCGATCAGATTCAGCTGATCCCCAAGATACAGCATGGCAACATCCTTGAGATTCACGTTAGCGTTTTTGACAATGAGGTCTGTGACAGCCCGCTGCCATTGCTCTTGGGCCGTCGCGTAGCTCCTATATTTTTCGATGGCGCACTTGATGTCTGCGGCGTTGGCATTGATAGGCGCTATCAACGTCGCCAGGAGAAACCACAAAGGCATTAACAAGCGCATCGCAGGCTCCCAATACAGGCATAACGTAATGTAGACTGCGATACCTGCGGTCTACAAATGCTCTTGCAATCTGATCTGGGCATCCAATACTCCTGAAAATGGCTTGCAGTATAGGTTTCAAGCGACCACACTGGTCATTGAGCCAGGTATAAAAATCCCGTGAAACCCGGCAACGCTTCTTTGCAATCCGTTCGTCTCAAACCAAGTACGTGAGCGAATTCGTTATAGGCACTATAGCCTAAACACTAAAAAACATGCCTGCATTGAATGAAAATATTCTTCCGTTAGCTCCCGCAGTTTGCTTATAGTGGTTTAACTGCGCGTTAAGAGCTGCTAATGGAAAGCACGCGCATTTTCATGATGAAATATGCCGGTAGTCCTTGTCGTCAGGACATAAGCAGCTATAAAATTAGTAGTGTATGAATTCACCCATGCACTCCCAAAGCGCACTGTTGCGGTGCAATGCCTACGCCACCCAATAAGAGTGCCGGGCTCGAGGAACGGAGAAATTTGGGATCAGAAACGTCGGTGTTTGAGGCGCTAGCCGAGTTTCGACGTTTCCCCAAATTTTGAGTACCGCAGATGCTTCCCCGAAGGGGCCGGTGCTCGGGTGGCGTAGGCATTGCGCCGTAGCAGTGCGCGTGCCCATCAACCGCGACACCTGCGCGTGGGCAGGCAAAACGCCAGACAACAGGCTTCAATTCAGGTGAATCACCTGGTCCGACAGATGCTGTGCATTGGCTTGGCGTTGGGTTTGCGCCGCACCGTCGTACAGGAAGGGTAAAAACATGTAGCGCTGGCCGCGTGTGACGGCGGTGGCCTTGTGCAGCAGTGAGCAGGAGAAGACCACGGCACCGCCTGCGGGTGCGCTGTACAGGGCGCTGCCAAATTCTGGAAACTGGAGTTGCCCGCCCTCGTACTGCCCGCTGTTGAGAAACAGCGACACCGCAAAGCGCCGGTGGCGGGTGGCCAGGGTGGTGTTGTCGCGGTGGGCGGCAAAGTGCCCGCTGTCCTGCGCGTCGTAGCAGGAGATCAGCGCGCGCTCCAGGTGGCTGGCCTGGAACTGAAAGGCCTTGTATATCTCGGGCAGCAGCCGCCGTTGCAGGGCGGCTACGCAGGCGCCCTGCAACGGTGGGTCTTCAATCATGCGGTCGCCACGGCGCTTGAAGCCGTGGTCAATCACCGTGGTGGTCTGGCCGTTGATGTCGCGCATAAAGCCCGAGTCCACCCCGCCATGCTGTTGGTAATAGCGGATCAACGCTGCGCACAGCTCCGGCGAAAACACGCGGGGCACCACCAGCACGGGGGCCTGGGGGGTGGCGGCGTGCGGCGGCTGGGGGGTGGGTACCTCCGCCAGCCAGCGGGCCAACTGGGCCACATGCTCGGCAGGCTGGCCCGTCCATACCAGGGTATGCAGTACCCGCAGGGCGGGGTCCAGCAGGTAGGACACCGGGCGATAAGTAGCGCCCGGCGGGCACGCACCGTACAGCGCGCTGACTTGGCCCTCCAGGTCATGGAAAAAGCGCACACCCGGCGGCGCATCGCGCACGCGCGCCTGCGCTACGTCAGCGGGGTCCGTAGTGACGCCAAAAAAGGACAGCCGCGCACCATCCAACGCGCTATGCAGACTTACCAGGCGCTGCAACACCTCGCGCGCCTGCGGCTCGGTGCTGGAGCCAAAAAACACCAGCAGCACATAGCGCCCGGCGGCCGTGTCAAAGCTATAGCGCGGCTTCTTGCCCGTCGGCAGATGAAACCAGGGGGCGCTCTCGCCCACGGTGAGTGGCTGGGGTCGTATGTCCATGCATTTATGATGCCACGAATTGACCAGACAGGCCGTCGCCAGCACCCCGGCCCCCTCCTGGGTCGCTCTAGGCCCGAAAGCGCTTGCGCATCAAGGCCATCGCCAGCCAGAACGACAGCACTGCGGTGACGATCAGAATCGCCAGGTTGCGCCACGGCGACGCGGGCAATTGCCCCATGAACAGGGGCCGCACGATGTCGATCGCCGCGCCCAGCGGCAACCACTGGGCGATGGTCTGCACCCACGGCGGCAGCTGCTCGCGCGGGAAGAACACGCCGGAGAGGAACATCATCGGCGTGAGAAACAGCGTGAAGTAGTAGGTGAAAAAATCATAGCCCTTGGCCAACGCCGTAAAGACCATGGCGATGCACGAAAAAACAATGCCGACTAACAGCAGCACCGGCCAGGCCAGCAGCAGCGTCCAGTGGTGGCCAATGCCCAGCAGCAGCATCACGCCCATGATGATGGTCACCGTGAACAGCGCTTTGTAGGCCGCCCACAGCATTTCGGCCACGACGATGTCGTCCAGACTGATGGGGGCGTTCATGATGCCGTCCCAGGTCTTTTGCATCTGCATACGCGAAAAAGCCGAGTACAGCGCCTCAAAGCTGGCCGCCTGCATGGCGCTCATGCAGATCGAGCCACTGGCCAGGAACAACAGGTAGGGCACCTGCTGGCCGCCCAGGTTCACCTGCCCTACCAGCGCGCCCATGCCGTAGCCAAAGGCCACCAGCCAGATCAGCGGCTCGGCGATGTTGCCGATCAGGCTGGGCCAGAAGAGTTTTTTCCATACCAGCAGGTTGCGCAGGAAAACCGGCCACCAGCGCCAGGTGAGGCTGGGCGCACGCCATCGCGAAGTGTTTTGAGGGCGATTTGTGGGTGTAGTCCCTTCCCCCTGGTCTTTTGTAGCTATAGTATTCATAGTAATCAGCCTTCCTCCCGGATCTGCCGTCCGGTCAGCTTGAGAAACAGATCTTCCAGATTGGCCGGGCGATGCAAGGTGCGCAGCTGTGGGTAGGCTTGCAGCCCCGCCAGCAAAGGCGCAGCGTCGCGGGTGTAGAAAAACACCGTCTCGCCGCTCACCTCCACCCGCGCGGCGTACGCCGCCAGTGGGCTGTTTTGCAGCGCCAGCGCGCTGGGCAAAGCAGGGTCACCACCTGCGCCGCCAAACACTTCCACCACGTCGGGCTCCAGGTGCTCGCGGATCAAATCACGCGGCCTGCCTTCGGCGATTTTTTTGCCATGGTCTATCACCAAGAGGCGCGAGCACAGGCGCTCGGCCTCGTCCATAAAGTGGGTGGTCAGCAGGATGGATTTGCCTTGCTGGAGTAGCACTTGCAGGCGCTCCCACATCAGGTGGCGGGCCTGCGGGTCCAGGCCGGTGGTGGGCTCGTCCAGCAGCAGCAGGTCGGGGTCGTTGACCAGCGCACGCGCCAGCGAGAGGCGGCGCTTCATGCCGCCCGAGAGCTCGCCGGGTTTGCTCTTGGCCTTGTGCGTGAGCGAGGCAAACTCCAGCAACTGGGGCACCCGCGCCCAAATGTCGGCCGTCTTCATGCCAAAGTAGCGGCCATAGACCAGGATGTTCTCCTCCAGGTTGAAGTCGGGGTCCAGCGTATCCAGCTGGCTGACTACGCCCAGGCGTGCCTTGATGGCGCGGGCATCTTGCGGCATGCGCAGCCCCAGGGCGTGGATCTCGCCATGGTCGGGCGCGGTTTGGCCCAGGCACATGCGGATGGTGGTGGTTTTGCCCGCGCCGTTGGGGCCAATTAGCCCCAAGCATTCGCCTGCGGCCAGATCAAACGACAGGTCGTTGACCACTACGTTGTCACCATAGCGTTTGTGCAGATTGCGCACGGAGAATATCGGTTCGGTCATGCGGCTATTGTTACTTGGTTTTTCAGCACACGGTCGCGGCTAAAATCAAAACCTGCTTGCCTACCCCTGAATGAGAACCTCCTAGTGTCTGATCGCCTTGCCGTACTGTCCCAATACCTGATGCCCAAAAAGGCGCTGACCCGGTTTGCGGGCTTTGTGGCCGGTGGCCGCTGGGGGGCAGTGACGCAGTGGATCATTCGGGACTTTATTGCCCGCTACAGCGTGAATATGGCCGAGGCCGCGCAGCCCGAACCCACCAGCTACGCCACGTTTAACGCATTTTTTACCCGCGCGTTGAAGGAGGGTGCCCGCCCCTTGGCGCAGGCCGACTGGGTGTGTCCGGTGGACGGTGCGATCAGCCAGTTTGGCCGCATTGAAAAAGACCAGATCTTCCAGGCCAAGGGCCACCACTACAGCACGCGCGCACTGGTGGGCGGCGATGCCACCTTGGCCGCGCAGTTTGACGATGGCCACTTTGCCTGCCTGTATTTAAGCCCCAAGGACTACCATCGCATCCACATGCCGTGTGCAGGCACCCTGCGCCGCATGATCTATGTGCCGGGCGATCTGTTCTCGGTCAACCCCACCACCGCACGCGGCGTGCCGGGCCTGTTTGCGCGCAACGAACGCGTGGTGTGCGTGTTTGACACGCCGCATGGGCCGTTTGTCCATGTGCTGGTGGGGGCCACGATTGTCGGCAGCATGGCCACCACCTGGCACGGCGTGGTCAACCCGCCGCGCACGAGGGAGGTGCGCGAGTGGCGCTATGGGGATGGCGAAGCGGCTGGCGGCATCCACTTCAAACAAGGCGACGAGATGGGGCGCTTCCTGCTCGGCTCGACGGTCGTCATGCTGTGGCCCAAGCTGCCACTGGCGTTTAACCCGGCATGGGCGGCAGCGGGCAGCATCCGCATGGGCGAGGCCATGGCCGGTTTGCCCGCTGCATTTTCAGTCAATTAGGCCGTTAGCCCAATAATGCAGGACGTAAGCAGCTATTTTATTTGTAGCTATCTGCCGCCGTGAGCGGCCCCCGGCGCGCTAGGCCGGCAGCCCACTTTGCGCCTGCTGCAACAGCGCCCGCGTCTTCAACGCCTCGCGCCGCGCCGCCTGTGCAAAGTCGTCTCCCTGCGAGGCGTACAAAATTGCCCGTGACGAGTTGACAATGATCGGCGCGTTACTGCGCCAGCCTGCGCGCACCGTGGCCAGCGCGTCACCGCCCTGCGCGCCTACGCCGGGGATCAACAGCGGCAGCGTGGGGGCCAGGGCGCGCACCCGCTCGATCTCGACCGGGTAGGTGGCACCCACCACCAGGCCCAGCTGGCCATTGGTATTCCATGGGCCTTGGGCTAATGTTGCAATATGCTCATACAGCAGCGGCGTGCCGTCGACAGAGGCCAGGCGCTGGGCTTGCAGATCATCGCCACCCGGGTTCGATGTGCGGCACAGCAAAAACGCGCCCTTGTCGTGGTATTTCAAATAGGGCTGCACCGAATCAAAACCCATAAAGGGCGACAGCGTGACGGCGTCGGCTCCATAGCGCTCAAACGCCTCGATGGCGTACTGCTCGGCCGTGCTGCCAATGTCGCCGCGCTTGGCATCCAGAATAATCGGCACTCCCGGCGCGGCGCGGCGCATGTGCTGCATCAGTTGCTCCAGCTGCGCCTCGGCGCGGTGCGCCGCAAAGTAGGCGATCTGCGGCTTAAAGGCCAGCGCCACATCGGCCGTGGCATCCACGATGGCCGCGCAAAAATCATAAATCCTGCTGGCGTTGCCTTGCATCGCCCCCGGAAACCTGCGCGGCTCAGGGTCCAGGCCGACACATAACAAGGATTGGTTTTGCGCGTAAGCGGCGCTGAGCTGGGCGAGGAAGGTCATGCGCGGTATTGTACGAACCAATTTCTGCGCATTGATATATGCCACAGTTGTGCTGTAAACGGAGATGCTTCTTAGATGCGTACGATAGAAACTGTTGAATCTATTGCCACAGAAGATACCATTTCCCCGAAATACCACCCGAGATAAGGCTGAGACTAAATCGGAACGAGATATCGATGGTTTGGCCAACTCCTGCGGTCGAAACATTGGTAAACCCATCCCCATTCAGGAACGAGCCCGGCGATACCAGCACCACATTATGCGGGCTACCAAATAGATTAAACCCGCTGTCATTGGTTGGGCTGATCGTGACGAGAGTTCCCGTAGCGTAAGTGGCTGCTGAAGGTAAAGAAACCGTCATGGTGCCGCCTCTGAGTGCCCCACCATAGTCGCAAAATATATACCTGACAGTGGTGAGCGTCACGTTGATGCTGCTGGTTGTGGCATTCGTGCAGCCAGTTTGAACGAATAAATCACTGGGCGTCATGGGTCCCGTGGTGCCGGTCGCACCTTGCGGACCCGTTGGCCCTGCGGGTCCCACGGCACCGGTCAGACCCGTGGTGCCGGTCGCACCTTGTGGTCCCGTTGGTCCCGCAGGCCCCACGGCTCCGGTCAGACCCGTGGTGCCGGTCGCACCTTGTGGTCCCGTTGGTCCCGCAGGCCCCACGGCTCCGGTCAGGCCCGTGGCTCCAGGAGTACCCAACAGCGAAACACCCAATGGCCACGCTCCTGCGGCTTTGGGGCCGTAAATCTGCTGGGCCGCCGTATCCAGATAAAAATCACCGTTATTGCCAACAGTATTTGCTGGTGGTATGAGGCCATTTAACAAGGTACTGCCACTTGCACCTGCAGCTCCTACGGCACCCGTGGCACCCGTGGCACCCGCAGCGCCCGTGGCACCTACGGCACCCGTGGCACCCGTAGCACCAATTAACGAGATGCCAGCGGGCCAAACCCCCAATACTTTAGGACCATAGAGGGTGCTATTGGTAGCATCAATATAAAAATCTCCGTCATTGCCCAAGCTGTTGGCGGGAGCGCCAGAGCCGCTGCGAATGGTCTTGCCATCCAAACCCGCAGGACCCGTCGCGCCGGTTGTGCCGGTGATGCCTTGTGGGCCCGTCGCTCCCGCTGCCCCAGTTAATCCTTGCGGCCCCGTTGCGCCAATCAACACGGTACCCGTGGCAGGCCAAATACCCAATGCTTTAGGGCCCAAAATGGTGCCAGTACTGGTATTGAAATACAGATCACCATTGTTGCCAAGGGTGCTGGAAGGCGCGCCGGGGCCAGCCAATATGCTGGTGCCATTTAAGCCCGCCGCACCAGTGGCACCCGGCGCACCCGTAGCACCCGGAGCACCAGGAGCACCAGCAGCACCCGTAGCACCAGTGGCACCCGGCGCACCCGTAGCACCCGGAGCACCAGCGGCACCCGGAGCACCCGTAGCACCCGTAGCACCCGTTGCCCCTATTAAGGAGATCCCCACAGTTGGCCAACCCGTTATTGTTTTTGGACCTATCAATGAGTTGTTGGCAGTATTGATATAAAAATCATTTATACCGCCAATAGCGTTACTGGGGATTCCGCTGCCACTTAGCAGGCTCGCACCTGCAACACCCGCAGCTCCAGTGGCACCCGCAGCTCCCGCCGCACCTGCAGCGCCCGCAGCGCCCGTAGCACCTGTAGCACCTGTAGCACCTGTAGCACCTGTAGCACCCGCAGCTCCAGTAGCTCCTATTGGCCCTACCAGTGAAAAACCACTCGCTGGCCAGAGGCCGTTGAGCTTCGGACCATAGATCAGATGGCCAAGGGTATCGAGGTAGAAATCACCGTCTTTACCAATTCCGTTATTGAGAGGCGCACCTACACCATTCAGGAGTGAATTTCCACTTGCCCCTACAGGGCCAGTGGCGCCGGTAGCACCCGTCGCACCTGTGTTGCCGATGGTACCCACGGACCCAATCACTACCGTGCCGCCAGACCCGGTGGTAACACCGGTGGTGCCAGCGGGTAAGGTGACCGTGCCGTTGCTGCTGCCCAGTTGCACGCTGGTCGCAGGCCATGCATTGTTGACTTTGGGTCCAAAGAGCCGACCCGTTGTCGCATTGAGGTAGTAGTCGCCGTTGGCACCTTGCGTGCTGGCGGGGTCTTGGGCACCGCCCAACACCGCACCGCTTGCATTAGCCTGGCCGATGGGTACCGAGACCACGGAGTTGGTGGCTGGTGTGGTGGTGGATGAGCTGCCTCCGCCGCAGGCTGTCATGCCCAGGGTGCAGATCAGTGCGAGGCTGAAGGATAAGAGTGAACGCATGAAACAGGTATCCTTTGAGAAGGTATGGGACTATGCAACAGGCCTGCCCCAATGAATTTACTTTTGGCTGAAGCCCGCAGCACCGATGAAGTTACCATGCTGCGAGGTGCTTGCCGTAAATGTGAGACCCGCGCGTGACGCATGGGGACCGATAAAGGCTCCTGCTGCGCCAGCGCCACCACAGCCCTTTGCGCAAGCGGGCCCAGAGACGGTCAGGCTGCCGGCAAAACCCGTGCCTACGCCATTGGCGGTGCCACGCAAAGCATAGTCGGTACTGGTGGTAGCCACACGCGCGCCCGCAGCTGGAAAGCGCACATCCAGATTGACCCCTACCGAGGTATTGGCACCGGCAAAGTTAACCGTCAGATTGCTGGTGGGCATTAGCACGCCCGTGATGCCGGACGATGACTGCACCGGCGTGGCCTGGCTAAAAGCATAGTTTGCATTTCTGCCTGACAGTCCAGCCAAGTCGGCACTTGAAGTGCTTTGCCCCGTAAAGAACGCTACGGGTGCCAAACCAGTAGTGCCCGCTGGGGCGTTTGCAGCGCCATCACGCCAGTTGCCAGTGCTCCAGGTGCCCAGCACTAACTGGTCTTTGCCAGCCAGGCTACCGGCGCTTTGGATATTGGACACGACGCCCGTGTTTTCGCCCGAACCGGAGTTGCCCTGGGCGTAGGCAATGGGTTGGCCATCGGCATTCAAGGCGAGGGCGCCGTCAAAATACTGACGGAAAAACCCCACGTTATTCGCTTGCAATCCACCCATGCCAAAGGCCTGCGCTGGGGCTTGCACGGGGGCGGGGACGTTGATGGTCTGGTTATCGGCAACAAACTTGGTGTCGTTGACGGGCGGCGGGATCACGCTGGCAGGAATATTGGTGCGCACGGGTTTGTCCTGGGCATTGCGCACCAGGGCAGACTCACCGACGTTCAGTCCAATGCAGCCACCTTTGTTGCACACATCGATGGCATCAAGCTCGGTGGTGACCGACAGGGTGCCGTCGGCGTTGTGAACGACATTAAACCCGGAGCCCCGAATGCCGATACTGGCAGTGGGTGTGATGACTTTGTAGTTGTTGGGATTGCGTTTGCCAATCAGGCCAGTGATGGCGCGCATGCCACCGGTGACCAGGCTGACCAAAAATTGGTCTTTGCTGCCGTCTTTGGCATCAACATAGCCGTTGACAGAAAACCTGGAGTTGGCATGCAGGGCAATAAATCCGCCATCGCTAAAGCGCATTTGCACGCGCCCTTGCTCCCCGGTGGTCACCGTGTCACCGGCTTGAATGGCACCTCCCTTTATCAGGGGGCTGCTGGTGCCGCCCTCTTTGCCGATCGTGACTTCACCGCTGGCGTATTGCGCTTGACCAGCTACGGCCGAGCCTGCGGCGGTTTGTGCCGCCACTGGAAAGGCCGCCATGCAGGCCAGCACAAACGGGGTTGCAAATGGGGCGTAGGCTGACGGATTCATGGGCATCACTTTCTCGCGTGGTTGCGGCTGATATGGATTACATGGATTATGTGTGCCTGCAAACAAGCTGTAACTAATTGCATATCAGAAATTCCGCCTGGCTGTGACTGATATCACACGCTTGTCAAATTCATTGATGGCGATATCAGATTGTGTGCGGCTGAGAGAAATTTGCGGCGTGACGCGCCAAAACGGCTCGGGTATCCAGTGCAGCCCAAGGCCTGCGTTCAACTGATTGTCTTGCCGGGTAACCAAGAAGAGGGGCTCGGGGGCACCGTATTGGCGATGCTCGTAACCCAAGCTGCCAAATACCATCACGGTTTCCGTGAGGGGTTTCTGTGCGCCCAAAAGGAGGCCCGCAAAGCGGTTGCTCAGATGTGGCAAATCTTTGCGCAGCGCCTGCTCGGTGCCGGCGTAGGCCCCGGCATACACCGTCAGGGCATCGCGAAAAGTATGCAGAAAATTGGCACCGAAGACGTAACGGTTGGCGTTGCGCTCACTCAGCGCTTCGGAATAGAGCAAACGCGTGGCTTGAAAATAGCTGGACAACTGCTGAAACTGCGTCAGATGATAGGCCCAGTCGGCCGTTACCCCGGTCTGTTTGCGTGCCAATGCCTGGTTTAAGCGGGTAACGTCCAGATTCAGTGCCAGTGCGAGCTCGTTGCGCTCTTCCCGGTAGTTCACGCCGGTTTGCACGTTGGTACGTTCGCTGTCAAACGGGGTGGTTTGTACGGGGTGCCTGTGTGCCGTAATATGGGCATTGCCAACCAAAGCCCACCGAGGGTCAATGACAAAGCGCCCCGAAATACCGGCACCAGCACTGCCAAAGTCAGAAGCCGCTTTAACGGCGCTGGGGTCGAGCGCAAAAACCAATCCGCCAAAAGCCGGTACAGCTACATTGGCATCGGCAGGTCCGCTGTTGACGTTAGTGTCGCGGCCCAAACTGGCACTGATGTAACCACTGACGGAAGACTTGTATTTTGCCTCGGTGTTGTCGATGACCTGTAGCAATTGATCGCTGGCAATGACCAACTGCTCGGGAGCCCCAAGCAATTTGCTTTGATTGAGCTGTTTGCGCGCCCCCACCGTGTCACCCACCGCAAACAGGGCACGACCCAGCTCGGCGCGCGCCAGGGGGTTGTTGGGTTGGACGGAAAGCACGCGCTCCAGCGCAAGAATGGCGCGCATAAATTGCCCTGCGCCATTGGCCGCAATGCCGATGGCCAGATCAAAGCCGGGTTCCCCCGCACGCTGGGCCTCGCTGGGCTCCAGCAGCTTGAACGCCTCCAGCCATTGTCCTTGGGCATTCAAAGCCTGCCCGTTTTTGACCAGCTCGTCGGTTTGCGCATGGGCAAAAAATGCCGACGCACTCAGGCAGATGCAAAGCAGTTTGAGCCGGACAGAGGGTTGTAAAAGATTAACCATAAGTATCGAGAGGCTGCATCCATTTTTATAAAAAACCATACGCTTGGAGTACGACATTATCTTGAGAATCCAGGTGAATCCGGAGAATATGGCCGGGCAAACGGTTTAAGTAGCGCGTTGCGCGACAAAGTACACAAGATGTCGTATTTTCATCAAAATCAATGCCAACCGTCGCATAGTTAAAGAATACCAAAAGCGTGGCACCTATCAAGCGACAATCCCCCCATGCAGCGCCTTACCCCCACCCAGCTTTGGCTTCTCGTCGGTCTTACCCTGGCCTGGGGCCTGAACTGGCCCGTGCTCAAGCTGGGGGTGCAAGACTATCCACCGCTGACCTTTCGCGCCATATCAATCTGGCTGGGCGTGCCGGTACTGGCGTTGGGGCTGAAATGGCTGAAGGTGCCGTTTACCGTGCCGCGCGCCTACTGGGGCGAGCTGCTGGTGCTGGCGTTGTTCAATATGTTCATCTGGCACGGCTGCATCATCATTGCGGTCAAGCTTTTGTCCTCGGGGCGCACGGCGATTTTGGGCTACACCATGCCGATTTTCAGCGCCATGATTGGAGCCTGGTTTTACCAAGACAAGCTCTCACAGCGCGCCTGGCTGGGCGTGGGCGCGGCGGCGGTCGGCGTGGTGCTGCTGCTCACGCACGAACTGGGCACGATGACGGGCAAGCCCCTGGGCGTGATGCTGGCGCTGGCCGCCGCATCGACCTGGGCACTGGGCACGCAGATGCTGCGCCGCACCACCATCCCCGTGCCGACCTTGGCGATTTCGTTTTGGATGACGGTGCTGTCGGCGGTGGTCATCAGCGCATTGGGCATCGGCTTTGAAACCGCACAGTGGCGTGCGCCCAGCCGCATGACCTGGTTTTCGATTGCGTACAACGCCGTCATCATCTTTGGCTTTGCCCACGCCACCTGGTTCTATTTGGCGCGCAGCCTGCCGCCGATCGCCTCGACCCTGAGTGTGATGATGATCCCGGTGCTGGGCGTGTTCAGCGGCGCGTTGGTGTTGGGCGAGGCGGTGCACTGGCAGGACTGGACGGCCATGGCGCTGATGGTGGTGGCCATTGGCAGTGTGTTGTGGCCCAAGCGTTCGCGCTAGCCAGTGCTGTGCAAGGTTTGCATCGCCAACAGCAAATCGGCCCAGGCCTTGGCCTTGTCGTTGGGGTTGCGCAGCAGGTAGGCGGGCTGGTAGGTGACGATGACCGGCGTTTGCACACCAGCACCTTGCAGCGCATGCACGCGGCCCCGCAGCTTGCCCAGCGGCTCGGTGCTGCCGATCAGGGCTTGCATGGCAAAGCGGCCCATGGCCAGGATGATTTTGGGTTGCAGCAGCGCTACTTGGCGCAGCAGATAGGGCTGGCACATGGCCACCTCGGTGTTGCTGGGGTTGCGGTCGGCCGGAGGGCGGCACTTGAGCACGTTGGTGATGAAGACATTGTTCTGGCGTGCCAAGGGCTGGCCGTCGATGACCATGGCGCGCAGCATGTTGTCCAGCAGTTTGCCAGCGGGGCCTGCAAAGGGCTCGCCCAAGGCATCTTCGTCTTCGCTGGGGGCCTCGCCGACGATGAGCCAGTCGGCGCGCGGGGCGAGGCTGGGTTCAATGGCACTTTGGCCCGTGCCAAAGACCGTGGTTTTGCGGCTGGCGCACAGGGCGCAGGCCTGGCAGCTGCGCACGGCGTCTTGCAGTGCGGGCCAGTCCATCTGGGCGATGCCTGCGGGCAGGCTCTGCGCGGCAGGCACTGCCAGTGCAGCGTGCGTGGGGGCTGCAACCGGGCTGGAATGCGCTACTATTTGAATAGCTGCTTGCGTCCTGTTGACAGGGACTACAGCCGGTTTTTGATCAATAATTTCGGGTTGCCACAGCGTAATGCCCATGGCCTCGAGCATGGCGCGCTGGCGTGCATCAAGTGGCAAGCCCGTGGGCAGTGTGCCGGGTTCAGGTTGCGCAGCATCGGTCATGTCAGCGCTCATAGCTTGTAGCTCATCACGATGGCATCTTCGCGCTGGCTGTCTGCCGCCGGGTAGTAGCGCTTGCGCGCACCGACGCGGCGAAAACCATAGCGCTCATAGACGTGGATGGCGCGGGTATTGCTGGCGCGCGCCTCCAGCCACAGCCACTGCGCGTTGTGTTCACGTGCCCACAGCGCCAGCGCGTCCAGCATGACGCGCGCCCAGCCTTGGCGCAGGTAGGGCGGTGCCACAGTAATGTTGAGCAGGTGCACTTCGTCTACCCCTTGCATGGCAATCATGTAGCCCAGCAGCTCGCTGGGCCCGCCCATCAGCTTGAGGCACAGGTAGCCCGCTTGGATGCTGTCAGTGATATTGCCCTCACTCCAGGGCCATTCGTACACCGCCTGTTCTACGGCCATCACCTGCGCCAAATCGTCCAACTGCATCGGCTCAAAATGGGCTTCACGCAGATCATGGATCTCAATGGCAGGGGGTGCTTTGGGCAGGGCGCTCATGGCTTCAGAGTTTACGCGCTGCCCGCCTTGGTGGCGGCGACCGTCTCACGCTCGGCGGTGGTGAGCGCTACTTTGTCGCGCACGTACAGCGGCAGGGCATCCTGTGCGTCGACCAGCGCGCCTTGCGCGATCAGTGCAGGGGCCAGGCGCAGCAGCGCCGTGGCGCTGGGCAGGCAGGGGTGGTAGGGCGCAGCCAGCACGGCGGCGGGTAATTGGCCATCGTAGAGCGGGCGTACATTGCCTGCCAGCAGGGTCTGTGCAAAATCGGCCCGCACCTCCATATTTGATGGTGTTTTAAGGTGGTAGTCCTTGATGGCAGGACGTAAGCAGCTATCAAATATATAGTATGCGTAGTACATTTCACCCATGCGTGCATCCAGCGCCGCGCAGATCCGGGTGGCACCGGTGGCATGGTGCGCCTCCTCGGCCACGGCATGCAAGGTGTCGATGGGCAGCACCTGTACACCGCTGGCGAAGGCCAGGCCCTGCGCCACCGCGCAGGCGGTGCGCAGCCCGGTAAACGAGCCGGGGCCTCTGCCAAAGACAATGGCATCGAGCTGGTTAAACTGCACACCGGCCTGCGCCATGAGCGCCTGGATGGCCGGGATCAGCGCGCCAGAGGCCTGCGCCGCGCCTGCGCCGGTGTACGTGAAGACTTGCTCGCCATGCTGGACCGCAATGCTCATCACCTCGGTGGAGGTGTCAAAGGCCAGAAGTTTCATGGGGTCACCGCGTGAGAAGCAAAGGTTGGGCACAGACAGATCAGGCTTTAATGATGGCAGGCGCAGCCGCCACCGCAGGCGCAGCCTTGCTGGCCGCACGCACGCCCACCACGATCCCCAGCGTCACCAGGGCCAGCCCGGCCACCAGGTTCCAGTGCAGCGGCTCGCCTAAAAAGATCACTGCGCCCATGGCAGACAAGCCGGGCACCACGGCGGTCAGCATGGTGCTGCGGATGGGGCCAAAGTACTGGATCATCTTGGTGAAGGTAATGCCCGAGATCACCACCGAGCCCATGCCCTGCCAACCCGCCTGAAAGGCAATCTCACTCCACGGCGCGCTGCCCAGTTTGCTGGCCACCAGGCCAGTGCCCACCAGCAGCGCGTACACCGGGATAAAACTCAGCGCGCAAAACACAATCACCGCAATGGTGGCGGGCACCGCGCCCAGCGCGTGCTTGCGGCACATGACGGCATAAAACGCCCAGCAGGTGGAGGCGCAGACAAACAGCACATCACCCTTCCACACCTGACTACCTGGGCCGTCCAAACTGAAAGCGGCCCTGAACAAAGACACCCCGCCCACCAGCAGTGCGCCGCCAAAAATCATCGCCAACCCCAGCATGCGTCCCCGGCTTAAATGCTCACGCAACAACCACACCGAAAACAAAGCAGTCGACAGTGGCAGCATGCCGGGCAGCAGCACCGAGCCGTGCGCAGCAGGTGCATACACAAAGGCACTGTAGGCCAGCACCGCATAGCCCACGCCGCCAACGGCACCCACCAACACAGTAATGCGCCATGGCAGCGGCGACAGGCCCAGCCAGGTGGGAGCCTGCAATCGCGCAGCGTGCATTTTGCGCACCATCCAGTAGCCCCACGGCAGCAGCACGGCTGACGCGCCCAGGATGCGGCACAGCACAATGTCCATGGGGGTGAGCCCGCGCAGCGCCATGAAGCGTGCCACGACGATAAACGAGGTCCAGATCAGGATGGTGATGACGGCAGCAGCAATGCCAACGGTCTTGGGGGTCAGGCGCATCACCCGATTATCGCGGGTGCGGTAGCTGTCTAAAGATCAGGCAAACTGGCGGTAGGCAAAATAACCAGCCACGGCCAGCACCGCCAGCACCAGGCTAATGCGCAACACCATGGTGACTTTGCGGCGGGTCTCTTCTTCACGCGCCATGCGCTCGCGCCCGCGTGCCTCGGCGGCCATGATGCTTTTTTCAGCGGCAGACGTGCTGTGCATCACCGTCTTGAAATACTGGTGCCGGTTCTTGGAATTGATTGACAGATCATCATCGGACATGGTGGCAACTCGTGGCAAAAATGGAGGGGGTCAACAGTAAATAGGACAGCAAAGCGTAATTGTAGCCTTCGCGGCATTCTTTTACGAAGCGTGGGCCAGGCGGTTGCATCCAGTGTCTGAACGGTAACCGGAGGTGTTTAAAGTAGTTCAAAAATACTAATTTCGACCCGGTCTGGAAAGCGCGCCCCGGTGCCGACAAACAGGCTTTGCGTCATCCAGTGCAGTGCCGGGCTCTCCACCTCAAAGCGCGGCAGACAGCGAAAGTAGATGCGTTCGGGGGCAACGCTGTGCCCGCCTACCAGCTTGGCAATATCTTCGGCGCTGCCCCGGCGCAGTGCGCTGTTGTGCACATACACATGGCTGCCATCATCCAGGCGCAGCATATAGCGCGCATCCAGATCAGCCGTGGTGCTGCTCACCACCATCTGAAAGTCGGCCCCGCCGGGCAGCACCACGCCGTTGATGCGCCCGCGCACCGTGCCGCCGGTGATGGGGATGATGCGTCGCCGCCCCTGTGCAGTCAGGCCCTGCACCTGTCCGGCCTCGATGGGTGCGGCCACCGTGACGGACAGGTCACACACATGGGCGAGGCTGGGTGCTGTAAGTGACATGCTGGGTTCTTTCGCGGGGTAATATCCTGTACCGCACTGTACCCGGATTTTTCTGCCATGGTCACCTCGCCCTCCTCTACAAGCCCCTGTGCTGTACCCGCAGCACCGCCGCCCTATGTGCCGCAAATTCGCCTCTACCAGGACTGGCTGGCGCGGGAACGTGGCCTGCGCTTTGCCAGCTACGACGCGCTGTGGCAATGGTCGGTCACCGACTTGAACACCTTTTGGCAATCGGTGTGGGATTACTTTCAGGTGCAGTCGCCCACCCCGCACCGCACCGCACTGGCCCAGGCGCGCATGCCGCATGCCCAGTGGTTCCCCGGCGCACAGGTCAACTACGCGCAGCAGGTCCTGCGCCATGTGGAGGCGGCGCACAACGCGGGATTTTTAGCAATGATCAGCGAGAACGAACTGGGCGAGGTGCGCGAGCTGAGCTGGCCCGAACTCCAGCGCCAGGTCGCCTCGGTGGCACTGAGCCTGCAGTCCATGGGCGTGCAGCGCGGCGACCGTGTGGCGGCTTATCTGCCCAACATCCCCGAGACCATCGTCGCCTGCCTGGCCACCCTGAGCATTGGCGCGGTCTGGAGCGTGTGCGCGCCCGACATGGGCACCCCCGCCGTGCTGGACCGCTTCAGCCAGATCACCCCCAAGGTGCTGATCGCGGTAGACGGCGTGCACTACGGCGGCAAGCCGCTGGACCGCACAGGCGTGGTGCAGGCCCTGTGCGAAGGCCTGCCCACGGTGACGCATCTGCTGCTGCTGCAAACCCCCTACGGCAACTCAGACGCTATCAAAACAGAAGCTACTTGCGTCCACTACACAAGGACTAACAGCCGAAATGATGCCCAAACCGCAGCATTCGAGCCCGCCTGGCTGCCCTTTGACCACCCGATCTGGATTGTCTACTCCAGCGGCACCACCGGCCTGCCCAAACCCATCGTCCACGGCCACGGCGGCATCATCATGACCCTGCTGGCGCTCAAGAGTCTGGGCAACGACATCGGCTGCAGTTACCACCCCAACTCCTGGGGCGAGCGCTTTCACTGGTACAGCTCCACCGGCTGGGTGATGTGGAACGCGCAGATGGCCGGCCTGGCCACCGGCACCACCATCTGCATTTACGACGGCAACCCGTCGGGCAGCAAGGACCACGTGGACTGGGGCGTGCTCTGGCGCTTTGCCGCGCGGCACCGGGCGACATTTTTTGGCGCGGGCGCGGCCTATTTCACCAACTGCATGAAGGCCGGGCTGGACATCACCACCTGTGGTGACCTGTCGCGCGTGCGCACCTTGGGTTGCACCGGCTCGCCGCTGCCCGCGGAGGTGCAGAGCTGGGGGATATCGCAGTTCAGGAAAGTACGCTCGCCTGAAAACCGTGTAGACGAACAATTTTCCGCCGGGCCGCCCCAAGGAAAATTAGCCCCCTCGGGGGGCAGCGACCAGCGCGTTGTGGGGGAGCGTGGGGGCGACATCTGGTGGTGCAACATCGCGGGAGGCACCGATTTTTGCGGTGCTTTTATTGGCGGCAACCGCGAGCTACCGCAAATCCCCGGGCAAATGCAATCGCGCCTGCTGGGCTGCGCGGTAGAGGCCTGGAACGAAGAGGGCAAACCGGTGATCGGCGAAGTCGGCGAGCTGGTGTGCACCCAGCCTATCCCCTCCATGCCGCTGCGCTTCTGGAACGACGCGGGCGACAAGCGCTACCTCTCCAGCTACTTTGACATGTACAGCAAGGACGACGGCCACGGCGGCCGCACACCGGTGTGGCGGCATGGCGACTGGCTGAAAATCGGTGCGGACGGCGGCTGCATCATCTATGGCCGCAGCGACGCGACGATCAACCGCATGGGCCTGCGCATGGGCACCAGCGAGATTTACAGCGCGGTAGAGGCCTTGAGCGAGGTGCTGGACTCGATGGTGGTGGACCTGGAGTATCTGGGCAAGGACAGCTACATGCCGCTGTTTGTCGTGTTGCGCGAAGGCCTCACGCTGGACGAGGCGTTGAAAGCCAAAATCAACCACGCCATCAAAACCGCCCTGTCCCCGCGTTTTATTCCCAATGGCATTTTTCAGGTGGCAGAGATCCCGCGCACCCTCAGCGGCAAAAAGCAGGAGCTGCCGATTAAAAAACTGCTGCTCGGCCAGCCACTGGACAAGGTAGTCAACCGGGATGCCATGGCCAATCCGCTCTGCCTGGACTGGTATGTGGCCTTTGCGCGGTCACATGCCCAAAAATAACCATGGAATATGCCCGTAGTCCTTGTCACCAGGACATAAGTAGCTATGCAATTAATAGCAACTATTTTTTATTCACCAGTACAATCCCCACACCCACCAGGGCCACGGCCACCAGCAGCGTGGGGGTGACCGGTTCACGCAGCCACAGCGCGCCAAACAGCAAGGCAAATACGGGTGTGAGGAAAACAAAGGCGCTGAGCTTGCCTGCGGGGTAGCGCCCCAGCAGCCACATCCAGGTGAGGTAGCTGGCAAACGCGCCCACCACAGTTTGCGCCAGCAGGGAGGCCATGGCAAAGCCCGACCAGGCAAAATGCCAACGCTCACCCATCGCCATGGACAGCATCGGCAACGTCACCGCGCTAAAGGCCAACTGGTAGAACAGCAATTGCTCGGCAGGGATGCGTGCCAGGCTGCTGGCGCGGATGGTCACCGTGGTGAGCCCCCAAAACATGCCTGCAGCCAGCGCCAGCGCGTCGCCCCACCAGCTGGTGTTGCCGCCTTGCAAGCCGCCGCCAAAGGCAAACACCACCGCCGCAAAGGCGCAGGCCAGGCCCAGCCACTGCACTGGGCGCAGGCGCTCGCTGGGCACCAAAAAAGGCAGCACAGCCGCCACCCAAAACGGCGCGGTGTACAAAAATACCGTCAGGCGCGAGGCGCTGGTGTAGACCATGCCCAGGTAGATGCAGGCAAACTCCAACGCAAACAGCGCGCCCACCAGCAGGCCCGGGCCCAGCGTGCCGTCGCGCGGCACCAGGGGCACGCTGCGCCAGCGGCACCACAGCCACAGCAGCGCCGTCGCGCCCACAAAACGCAGCGCCACCTGGAAGACCGGCGGCACCTCGGGTACGGTCGCTTTGATCAGCACCTGCTGAAAGCCCCAAAACAGGCAGCAGGCCAGGAGCAGGGCATACGCCAGGGTGTCGAGGTGTTCTTTGCGTGCGCGCATGGTGCAAGAGGGTTGGCGTTCTGGTGGGCTAAGTGGCTGGCGCGGTAGGCCGGCGCACCGGTAGTTTAAGCCCATCGCCTGCAAAGACCGCTGGCCGAAGCAGTCTACTGGGCGACGGTGTTCCAATGGACGGGCCAACGGCGCATACTCTGCCCGGAACACAAAAAACACCCTCCCATGAAAGTCATCGTTTTAGGCGCAGGCATTATTGGCATCAGCACCGCCTGGCATTTGCTCCAGCGTGGCCATGAGGTGGTGGTCGTGGAGCGCCATGCGAGCGCGGCGCAGGAGACCAGTTTTGCCAATGCCTCGCAGATCTCGGTGAGCTATTGCGAGCCCTGGGCGAATAAAGATGCGCCACTCAAAGCCCTCAAGTGGATGTTCTCCAGCGAGGCCCCACTGTTGTTTCGCCCGCAGTGCCCGCTGGGACAAGGCTGGCAGCAGTACCGCTGGGGGCTGAAGTTTTTAGCCCAGTGCAATGACGCGGCCTTCCGGCGCAATGTGCAGCAACTGGTGGCCCTGGGGCGCTACAGCCACGACGCGCTCAAGGCGGTGGTGGCCGAGACCGGCATGGAGTACGCCCGCATCCAAAAAGGTATTGCCCACTACTTTACCGACCAGCGTGCGCTGGATGCCGCCGCAGGCTCGGCCGCGCTGATGCAGGAGTTTGGCGTGCAGCGCAAGGTGGTGAGCACGCAGGAGCTGCTGGCCATCGAGCCGGCCTTTACCCACTTTGCCCACCGCATCGTGGGCGGTACCTACACCGCCAGCGACGAGTCGGGCGACGCGCGGGTGTTTACCCAACAACTGGCGGCGCTGTGCCAGCAGCGCGGCGCGCAGATGCTGTTTGGCACTGCGGTGCAGGGCCTGGACAAAACCCAAAACGCTATTAATTCAGTAGCTATAAAGAACCATACCACAGGGACTACCAGCCAATTGCGTGCCGATGCGGTGGTGGTGGCCTGCGGCAGTTACTCGGCACCACTGCTGCGCTCGGTGGGGGTGGACATCCCGGTCTATCCCGGCAAGGGCTACAGCGCGACGCTGCCCTTGTTGCGTCCCGAGGCCGCGCCCCAGGTGTCCACCATCGACGACGAAAAGAAAATCGCCATCTCGCGTCTGGGTAACCAGCTGCGCGTGGCGGGCACCATCGAGGTCGGCGGCTACGATCTGTCGCTCACCACGCCGCTGGCGCAAAAACGCTGCCAAATGCTGCTCAGCCGCATCGAAACGGTGTTGCCGGGGGTGGCCGATACGCGCAGCGCCTTGCAAGGTGGCCAGCCCCAACTCTGGTGTGGCCTGCGCCCGGCCACGCCGACCAATATTCCCTACATTGGCCGCACGCCTGTGGACAAATTGTGGGTGAACACCGGACACGGCACCCTGGGCTGGACGCATGGTGCCGGCTCGGGCAAGGCGCTGGCCGAGCTCATCAGTGGCAAACGCCCCGCCATGGGCTTTAGGTGCTACGGTTTTGAACCCCTGCCCAGCGCTAGGACTTGGGCTGGAGCTTGACCGCCTGGGTGACGGTTTTCTGCTCCGCGCGGGGTTGCAGCAAACGCTCGTTTTGCCAGCGCAGCAGGTCAATCCACATCTGGCGCATTTCGCCCGCCAGCGGCGTGCGAAAGGCGCTGGGCAGCTCGATGGTGACCACCGGCATGCCCTTGTGCACGCCGCCGTAGTTGCCCAGGCTGCCCGGAAAGATGCCGACCTGGTCGAGGAACAGACGGCCCAGCTTGGTGGGCGGCGTGATGGGGCCGTCAAAGTCGAGCACGCCATAGGGGGCGTGGATACTGACGATCATGTCGGGCTTGAACTTTTCCATCTCGTCGTGCAAATACCGGGCCTCGGGCTCGCTCAGTGGCTTGCTGCCGGGCCAGCGGCGCGGGTCGCGTTTGACCTTTTTCTCCCAGTAAATCGGGGCCTCCCTGTCCCAATGCGGGGTGGGGAAGTTGCGATTCAAATCCACCCCACGGGCATTGGTCCGCCGGGCCGGGCTGGTCAGCAGGCCATCGGGGTTGAGCAGGGGCACAAAGCGCCAGTGGGTTTGCGCCGGGATCTCCTGCGCCATGCCAATCCAGTGCAGGGCCAGTGAGGCAGAGGACAGCTCGTCGCCGTGAATACCGCCCACTACCAGTACCTTGAGTTTGGCGTTGGGTATGGGCATATCGCGCACCCACAAGGGTTGCCCTTTGACGGAGCGCGCGCCCGAGTCTTGCAGCTTGGCAGCCTGGCAGATGGCAGAGGTGACATTGGGCAGCTTGCGCACATAGTCTTCGCAGACGGCGGGCAGTGCGTGGCTGGCCTGGATCAACAGCCAACTGCAGATAAATATTAAAAAGGAAGTTTTTTTAACCATGTGCCCCATTATCTCTTAGCCAGTGCGCCAGATAGTTCACACGCTCCATCCGCTGGCAGGAGATAACGGGGCACATCAACCGCTGGGCGGCTCTGCTTACTTGGGTAGCACCACGGTATCAATGACGTGGATCACGCCATTGCTGGCCATCACATCGGTGGCCGTGACCTTGGCGCTGTCCACCATCACGCCGCCGTCGGTTTTCACGTTCAGCTCCTGGCCGTTGACGGTTTTCACCATACCGGCTTTCACATCCGAGGCCATCACTTTGCCGGGCACTACATGGTAGGTGAGCACCTTGGACAACGCCGCTTTGTCTTTCAGCAGCGCGTCCAGCGTGGCCTTGGGGATTTTGGCAAAGGCCGCGTCGGTAGGCGCAAACACGGTAAACGGCCCCGCGCCTTTGAGCGTATCGACCAAGCCCGCCGCCTGCACGGCGGCCACCAGGGTTTTAAAACTACCGGCCTTGATGGCCACATCCACAATGTCCTGTGCCATGGCGCTGGCCGACAAGCCGATACCCAATGCGAGAGTGATGATAGATTTCTTCATGATGATTTCCTTTGACTAACTGCTAAAAATAGGCCCAGCGGTAGCCGAGCCCGCGAATACAAGGCCAGCGGGTAGCTGGCCCCGTAATACATTACGGTTTGGGCAAAATGACCTTGTCGATCACATGCACCACGCCGTTGGTGGCCAAGATGTCGGTAGCGGCGATATTGGCCTTGCGTGCGCGCTGGTCGGTGATGGCCAGGCTGCTGTCCACCGTAAAGGTTTCACCCTGTACGGTGGTGATGGGCGCACCTATGGGCACCTGCGCCTTCAACACATTGCCAGCGACCACATGGTAGGTGAGGATTTTGGTGAGCAACGCCTTATTGGCGGGTGCCAGCAACTGCGCTTTGGTCAGGCCCAGCTCGGTCAAGGCTGCGGCAAAGGCCGCATTGGTCGGCGCAAACACGGTGAAAGGCCCCGCGCCCGACAGCGTGCCTGGCAAATCGGCGGCCACCACCGCCTCGACCAGGATACCCAAATCGGGCGTGGCCTGCGCCAGCGCAACAATGTTTTGCGTCGGCAAAGATGCGGGGGCCGGATTATCACTGCCACCGCAGGCTCCCAGTGCTATGGTAGCGCTGGCGGCGAGGGCATATTTCAGGAATTGACGTTTCATATGAATGCTCCAACGAGTAAAAAGGTAAACCCTGCGTCGCCTATTGCTGATCTGTAGGGCACGGACAAAACTCCTCCAAGCACGCAATATAAACCAGTCATTCCAAATAAATACTGATTAGTAATAATAAGACCAGTAAGTTACACACTGATTCGTTTGAACATTTTGTGACTTTTTCGTACAATGCGTGAATTCACCTCACTTGCAGCTGACCCATGGCCACTTCACAAGCCTTCACCCTATCGTCAACGCGTACCCTGCGCGGCAGCGCTACCGGCCCTGTCAGGCCGGTGGTGGCAACCAGCGTGCCGGCCAAGCCCAGCTTCAAAAAGCAAATGCTGCTGGCGCGCGAGGAGGCCATCGTCGACGTGGTCAACCGCCTGCTGGCCGACAAGGGCTTTGATGCCATGACGGTGGACGAGGTGGCCGCCGAGGTGGGTGTGGCCAAGGCCTCGCTGTACAAGCATTTCCCCAGCAAGGAAGACCTGGCCGCTGCCGCCATGGTGCGCGTCATGCAGCGCGCGCAGGTGTTTCTCAAGGCGATGGACAGCCAACTCGGTGAGGTCGACAAACTCAAGCAGGCCGCGCTGTGGATGATGCAGCTCAAGCTGGCGGGCGAGATGCCCAACCTGCCCAGCCAAAACTCCAGCCTGCGTGCCAAGCTCTTGGCGCACCGCAACTATATCGACGGCCTGATGGAGATCAGCGACACCCTGGGGGGCTGGATCGAAGCGGCGCAAAAGGCCGGATACATCAGCGCCAAACTGCCCGCCATCGTGGTGCTCTACACCCTGTACGCGCGCGCCTGCGACCCGGTGCTGGAGTTTTTGAAGGCCAGTGGGCAGTACAGCGACGCGCAGATGACGCAGATGGTCATCAGCACCTGCTTTGACGGCTTGATTTCCCGTTAAATCAGCCGGTAGTCCGTTAAAGCAGGACGTAAGCAGCTATTGAATACATAGCGTACTGCGAATGAAGGAGCAGCCTACACCAGCAGCTCTGCTGCCGGTTCGTCGCTTTCCAGTACCCGCTGGGCCAGATCTTGCAGTTTGCTGGTATCGGCGCGCAGCACCTCTTGCTTGACGGACAGCAGCTGCGCCGGGTGCATGGAAAAACTGCGCAGCCCCATGCCCAGCAGCAGGCGCGTCAGGGCCGTATCGCCGGCCATCTCGCCGCACACGCTCACGCCCTTGCCTTGGCGCTGGCAGGCGGCGATGGTTTGCCCGATCAGTTGCAGTACCGCCGGGTGCAGAGGGTCGTACAAATGCGCCACGGATTCGTCGGCACGGTCAATCGCCAGCGTGTACTGGATCAAATCGTTGGTGCCAATCGACAAAAAGTCAAAATACTTTAAAAATACTGGCAGCGACAGGGCGGCAGCGGGAATCTCGATCATCGCGCCCAGCTTCACGTCGCCATAGGCCACGCCCCGGTTGTCCAGCTCGGCGCGGGCCAGGTCGATCTGGCGCATGGTCTGGCGGATCTCGCTGGCGGCGCACAGCATGGGGATCAGCAGGTTGACCTTGCCGTGCGCGGCTGCGCGCAAAATAGCGCGCAGCTGGGTGCGAAACATGGACGGCTCCGACAGGCTCCAGCGGATGGCGCGCAGGCCCAGCGCCGGGTTCAAGTGGCCTGCCGTTTTGTCGCTATGCACCTCCAGGGGCTTGTCGGCCCCGACGTCCACCGTGCGGATGGTGACGGGCAAGCCCTGCATGCCTTGCACCGCGTGCAGGTACGAGCGGTACTGCTCTTCTTCATCAGGTAGTTTGGCACCGGTTTTGTCGCCGCGCCCCATGAACAAAAATTCGCTGCGAAACAGGCCCACGCCCACGGCACCGGCGGCCAGGGCGGCGGCGGCATCTTCGGGCAATTCAATATTCGCCAACAACTCGATTTTTTGGCCATCCAGCGTGACGGCGGGCGTGTGCCGCAGGCGCGACAGGCGATCGCGCTCAAGCTCGCCGTGGCGCTGTTTGAAGCCGTACTCGGCCAGGATGATGGGCGAGGGGTCCACCACCATCACGCCGGCGTCGCCATCAATGATGACCCAGTCGTCCTGGCGCACCAGTTGGCTGGCGGTGCGCGCGCCCACCACAGCAGGGATGTCCATGCTGCGTGCGACGATCGCCGTGTGCGAGGTTCGGCCACCCACGTCGGTGACAAAACCGGCAAACACGCTGGTCTTGAACTGCAGCATGTCGGCCGGGCTCAGGTCATGGGCGATCAAAATCAGCGGGATGTCCTGCAGGTCGCCGGGCAACAAGTCCGGCTGGCCGGTCTGGCGTTTCATCCGGGCGGGCGGCGGCGCGGCAATCGGCGAGGCCACGCCCTTCATATGGCGCAGTACACGCTCGACCACCTGCTCCAGATCGCCCTTGCGTTCGCGCAGGTACTCGTCTTCCATCTCGTCAAACTGGCGCGCAATCACCTCCAGTTGGGTGGTTAGCGCCCACTCGGCGTTGTACAGACGGTCTTTGATCCAGTGCGCCACGCCGTCTTGCAGCATCTGGTCTTGCAAGAGCATTTGGTGCACATCCAAAATCGCCGTCAGCTCGCTGGGGGTGTCAATCGCCTCTTTGCCCACCAGGCCGCGCTGCAACTGGATCAGCTCTTGCACCACCGCGTCTTTCGAGCGGCGCACCCGCTCCAGTTCGGTCTCGATCTGCTCGGGCTTGATAAAGTAGTGCGCCACATCCATCCGGCTGGACGTGACCAGCACCGCCCGCCCGATGGCGATACCGCGCGAGACAGCGATGCCGTGGATGGAGAAAGTCATACCGATCCCCTTAAATTGAGCACCGCCGGGCCGCCCCAAGGTGCGAGGGCCCCCATGGGGGGCAGCGCAGCACACGCAGTGGCAAGCGTGGGGGCCGCACCCAGCACCGCCGGGTCGCCCCAAGGTGCGAGGGCCCCCATGGGGGGCAGCGCAGCACACGCAGTGGCAAGCGTGGGGGCCGCACCCAGCACCGCCGGGCCGCCCCAAGGTGCGAGGGCCCCCATGGGGGGCAGCGCAGCACACGCAGTGGCAAGCGTGGGGGCCGCACCCAGCACCGCCGGGCCGCCCCAAGCAAGGAGAGCCCCCCGGGGGGCAGCGCAGCACACGCAGTGGCAAGCGTGGGGGCCATCACTCCCCTTCTCCGAATTTGTCGTGAATTAAGGCGAGCAGTGCTTCCATCGCTTCCTTCTCCTGCGCGCCATCGGTCTCCACCACCACCTCGATGCCTTTGCCTGCGGCCAGCATCATCACGCCCATGATCGACTTGGCGTTGATGCGACGCCCACCGCGTGCCATCCACACCTCGCAGGAGTAGCTGCTGGCCAGCTTGGTGAGTTTGGCCGAGGCGCGGGCGTGCAGGCCCAGTTTATTGCTGATGGTGATGGGAGTCTGGATCATGGGCTTTGATGGTTTGGTTTTGAGGGGCTGCCACTGCGACCTGCATGACACCCTGCGCACCACCCGCGAGCGCGCGGTTGATCAGCGCCTCCAGACTTTCATGGCGGTAGGTGATGGCGCGCAGCAGCATGGGCAGGTTCACACCGGTAATGAGCCTGGTGTTCACACCATCGGCCAACTCCAGCGCGATGTTGGACGGCGTGGCACCAAAAATATCGGTCAGCAGCAAGGCGCTGGGTTCGTGGCGCTGCGCCAGCAGGATACGTGCCTGGGCCAGGCTTTCGTCTCTGGGCGCGTTGGGCTGGATGTCCAGCGCGGTGACGAGTGCGCTGCAATCCGGAAACACATGCAGCGCGCACTCCCGCAGAGCCGAGGCCAGTGGTGCGTGGGCAACGATGAGGATGTGGTTCATGCAAATCAGAAGGTAATCGGGGCAAGCTTAAGCGGTTTTGGCCGCAGAGGCCGCGGTACTGTGATTATCCAAAACAAATCGCAGGTATCCGGCCAGAGCGCAGACAAAAAATACCGCCATGGCCGCCCGGAACGCATCCACCGTACCCAGACCCTGGGTTTTAAACAGGTCAATCAGCAGGCCAATGCCCCATTGCACGGCAAACACGCCACTGAAAATCACCAGGTTATAGGCGCTCAGCGCCCGCCCAGCCAGCGCCTGCGGAAAGGCCATGCCTATGGCGGGCTGGGCCAAAGACACAAACGTGCTGAGAACGCAATACAGGGCCCAAGCCCACCCCGGTACGGCCTGACCAGCCAGGCAAATCGCAGCTAAAACGCACAGACTCCAAGGCATCCCCCAACTGATCAAGCGGTCCGCGTGCCAGCCCTTGCGCTGCAAATAGGGCGCCAGCATGCCCCAGCTCCAAAACGTGCACAGCATGCTGACGTTGATCCAGAACAGGCCGGTGGCGGCCTCGATCGCCGTATAACCGCCGACTTGCACCATCCACGGGCCCGCCCACAGGGTTTGAATGGCAATCAAGCCACCGTAGCAAAAAAACCCCAGCCACACCTGGCGGCGAAAGTAGGCATTGCGCCAGATGCCCGCATAGCCACCGTCGTCCGTAGCGGCTGCGGCCTGCGGGGCGCGCTGCCAGACCGGCAGGCGCCAGGCCAGCACCACGATGGCCAGCGCCAGCAGCGCTGCCAGCCCACCAAACATGGCCCGCCAGCCAATGTGCGGCAGCAGCCACTGCACCGGCAGCGTAGCGGCCACCATGCCCAGCGAACCGGTCATCAGCATCCACGAGTTGGCACGCAACTGCGCCTCGGGCTGGAACCAGCGGCGGTACGCAGTGAGCGGCGCCATTAAACAAGCGCTCACCCCCGCGCCGCACAGCATGCGCGCTACCAGCAGACCGGTAAAACCTTGGGCCAAGGCAAAGGCCACGCAGCCCAGCACCGCAGCGCTTAAAAAACACAAAATCACCTTGCGCGGGCCATGGGTGTCTAGCCATTTGCCCAGCGGCAGTTGCATCAGTGCAAAGCCCAAAAAGTAGCCCCCACCCAGCAGGCCCAAGTCTCCCGCAGACAACGCAAACTCCACCCGCAGCACGGGGGACAGCGTGGCCGTAATCGCGCGCACCAAAGCCGACAAAAAGTAGGCCAAGGCAAACGCCAGGAAGACTTGCACGGCCAGGTTGCGCGGCAGCGTGGCCATGCCCGTTGGCTTGGGCAGCACGGGTGGCGCAGGGGCTGTCGGCGAGGCAGTGGCTACCCCGGTAGTCACGGGCGTGCTGGCTGCGGTGGGCGAAGTAGGTGGCATGGGGGCGGTGTGCGTTAGGGTTTGGCAGTCAGTTTAACGCTGCTGAGAAAGGTTTCCACTGCCTGCGTGCTCAGCGCAGTGGGGCCATCGCGCTCGCCATGGGGTGTGCCATACACCGAGGCCTGCACCAGCAGCATACCGTGGCTGTGGTACTGGCTGTGGCTGGCTTGGTTGGCGGCCTTTAACGCTTGCTCTACCTGCGCCATCTGGCTGGCGTTGTCCACCGTCACCACCGCGACGGTAAACGTCGCTCCACCGGCCTGGCAGCCCGCCATCACCATGGTGCGCGGCACGCCGGCGATAGGCAGCGTGCGGGTAGCGCGGTCGGGTTTGCAGGGCAGCAGGGCGGCCACGGGCAGGTTGTCAAAACTGATATCGCGCCAATTGAAGGCGGGGGTGCAGGCGCTGGTAAAAACCAGCAAGCCAAGCGCTATCAAATATGCAGCTGCTTGCGCTCTATTTAATGGGGCTAGTGGTTTAAACAGCATAGCTCCGCTCGCGTTGTATGGCAGGTACACAGAGGTCTGCATCATGCTGCGCTAAACCACATATCCAGCCCAATACCGCCCGTGCCCACCACTTGGGGCCGCGCCTTGGTAAACTGGGTGCAAAAGGCATCCAGCCCTGGCGTAGCGCGTACCTTGCTGCCGCTTTTTACCTCTAGGGCAAATAGCTCGGATTTGTCACGCAGCACAAAGTCCACTTCGCGCTGGCCATCGCGCCAATAGTGCAACACCGGGGTGGCGCTGCTATGCGTGAGATGTTTGGCCAGCAGCTGCGCGCCCACGGCGCTCTCCACCATACGGCCCCACAGCTCGGGCGTGGCACGCAGGCGATCAAAACCAAAACCTTCGCCCGCGGCGATAGCACCCATTAACGCGGTATTAAACACTTGCAGCTTGGGACTGGAGGCACGCTGGCGCACGGCCTGCCCGGCATATTTTTGCAGGCCACACACCATGCCAGCGCCTTCCAGCAGCTCCAAGTAATGCGCCAGCGTGGTGGTGTTGCCGGCGTCGCTCAGTTGCCCCATCATTTTTTGGTAGCTGAGTTCTTGGCCGCTGTAGCGGCAAGCCAGGTCAAACACGCGGCGCAAGAGGACGGGTTTTTGCACCGGGGTGAGCAGCAGCACGTCTTTGCTGATGGTGGTTTCAATCAAGGCATCGCGCACATAGGCCGCCCAACGCGCCTCGTCACCAATCAGCGGGGCCGCGCCAGGGTAGCCGCCATAGAAGATAAACTGGTCTAGCGTAAAGCCAAAGGCCTCGCGCATTTCGTTAAAGTGCCAATGGCCCAAGCGGGTCATTTCAAACCGCCCGGCCATGCTCTCGGTTAAGCCGCGAGAGATAAGTAGCGGTGCCGAGCCGAGAATGACAGTACGCACATCGCGGCCTTCGCGGGTGTCTTCGTCCCACAGGCGTTTGATCTCTTCTGTCCACTGCGGCAGCTTTTGCACTTCATCAAGCACCAATACACACGCGCCCGCCTGCGCAGCCAAAGCGCGGGCCGTGTCCCATTGGGTATGCAGCCAGGCCGAGCCCACCAAACCGGGGCTGTCCGCACTGACGCTGTGGCGCGCAATACGCTTATCCAGCGCGGCCAGACTCTGGCGCACCAGGGTGGTTTTGCCCACCTGCCTAGGCCCGGCCACCACCTGCATAAAGCGGCGCGGCTCGGTCAAGCGGGTGGTTAAACTTTGCAGCTGCGGACGGTAAATTTCGGTAGACATAAAAATTACTCAATCGGTTGAGATATTTTACTCAATGGATTGAGTAATTTCAATAGCGCTCTCATTTTTTACTCTCCATGCCCCTGCTTGCCACCTATCCATGCGGTCATTTTGCACCGACAATAGCACCATGAACTCTTTAGACGGAATCAAAATCCTGGACCTCTCCCGCGTGTTGGCGGGCCCGTGGTGTACACAGACCCTGGCTGACTTGGGCGCAGATGTGATCAAGATCGAGCGGCCGGGCACCGGCGACGACACGCGCGGCTGGGGGCCGCCGTTTTTGCAGGACAGAGAAGGCAAAGACACCGCCGAGGCAGCCTACTATCTGGGCACAAATCGCAACAAGCGCTCAGTGGCGTGCGACATTGCTACGCCAGCGGGGCAGCAAACCATCCGTGATTTGCTGCTGCACTGCGACGTGTTTGTGGAGAACTTCAAGGTCGGCGATATGGCGCGCTATGGGCTGGACTATGCATCGCTGTCGGCCATCAAGCCCAGCCTGGTGTATTGCAGCATCACCGGCTTTGGCCAGACCGGGCCGTACAAAGACCGTGCCGGCTACGACTACGCGGTGCAGGGCATCGGTGGGCTGATGAGCGTGACCGGCGAGCGCGACGATATCGGGGGTGGGCCACAAAAAGTGGGCGTGGCGGTGGCCGACTTGTTTACCGGCATGTATGCCTGCACCGCCATCCTGGCCGCGCTGCGCCACGCCGAGCGCACGGGGCAGGGCCAGCATATCGACATGGCCCTGTTGGACACGCAGGTGGCCATGCTGGCCAACCTGGGGGCCAACTACCTGGTGAGTGGCAAGGTGCCCGGCCGCGCCGGCAATGCGCACCAGAACATCGTGCCCTACCAGGTGTTTGAAACCGCACCCATAGCCAGTGGCGAGAAAGACCATTTGATCCTGGCCGTGGGTAACGACGGCCAGTTCGCCAAGTTTTGCGCCGTAGCGGGGCGCAGCGATCTGGCCGCGGATCCGCGCTTCGGAAAAAACCAGGAGCGCGTGCGCCACCGCGCGGTGCTGGTGCCGCTGCTGGAGGCGATATTCAAAACCCGCAGCAAGGCCGATTGGCTGGGCGCACTGGAGGCTGCCAAGGTGCCCTGCGGTGCGATCAACAATCTGGCCGAGGTATTTGCCGACCCGCAGGTACGCGAACGCGCTATGGTGCACACTTGGCAGCATCCGCTGGCGGGCACGGTCCAACTGGTGGCCAGCCCGATCAAAATGTCGCTCACGCCACCGCGCACCGACCTTGCGCCGCCGCTCTTGGGGCAGCATACCGACGAAGTGCTGGGTACTTGGCTGAAAAAATAGCGACTCACATTTTAATAGCTAGAAATGTCCATACGACAAGGACTATTGGCTTAGATCATAGATAAACAGAGGGTTGACATGGCGAATTTTGTTTTAGTGCATGGTGCATGGCATGGCGCGTGGTGCTGGAGCCGGGTGCAGCCCGAGCTGGTGCGCCAGGGGCATGTGGCGCATGCCGTCACACTCACGGGCGTGGGCGAACGCGCACACTTGCTCAGCAAAACCATCACACTGGAAACCCACATCGCCGATGTGATCGGCCTGATCGAAGCCGAAGAGCTGAGCGACGTGGTCCTGGTCGTGCACAGCTACGCGGGCATGCTGGGCACGGCCGTGGCCGACCGGATGCCCCAGCGCCTCAAACACCTGGCCTACCTGGACGCCGCCATTCCCGAGCCGGGCGAGAGCTGGAGCGCGCGCCACAGCCCGGCCACGCGCGATGGCCGCATCAACGCGGCCAAGGCCTCCGAGCACTACACCCTGCCGCCGCCCGACCCCGCCATCTTTGGCCTGAGCGGCGCCGACCATGCCTGGGTGCAGCGCCGCCAAACCCCGCACCCGGCCGAGCCCTATACCCATGTTTTAAATTTTGATGCCCAGCGCGTCGCCAGTGTGCCGCGCACGTTTATCGACTGCATGAACCCGCCGCTGGCCACCATCGACAGCATCCGCCAGCGCGTGCGCGACCCGCAGTGTTGGGGCGGCGCATGGCAACGTGGTGGTCGCGTGGTGGTGATGGATGCCGGGCACGACCCGATGGTCAGCGCGCCCGAAGCGTTGCTGCGTATTTTGCTGGAGTGTGCTGCATGACTCTGCCAGCCAGTCCCCATCGCCGCAGGGCAGTGGTGTGCCTGGCGGCCGTTGGCCTGACAGGGAGTCTGGGCTTGCGGCCAGTGCATGCACAGGGCATAGAGACCTTTTTGCCCACACCCGCCTCCCTGCGTGAGGCCGCGTCGGCAGCCCAGAGCAAAGGCGAGCCGCTGGTGCTGCTGGTCAGTCTGCCCGGCTGCCCATGGTGCGAGCTGCTGCGCCGCAACTACCTGGCACCGATGCGCAACGAGGGTGTGCCGGCGTACCAGATCACCGTGAACGACCGCAAGCAGGTGGTGGAAGATTTTAAAAGCCAACGCAGCTCGGGCGCTGACATGGCAAAGGCCTACCAAGTCAAGCTTACCCCCAGCGTGTTGTTTTTGGGCGCAGACGGTGCCGAGCTGGCACCGCGCATCGAGGGCGTGGCCTCGGTAGAGATGGTGGGTGGGTTGCTGGATGCCCGGCTGCTGGCTGCCCGAACCAAGCTGCGTGCGAGCCGGTAAATACTAGCCCATCAGCACCAGCAGCTTGACGGCCAGGGGAATCAGCAGCGAGGCCAGCAGCACCTGCAGGGCCAGTGCCAGGCCCGCGTAGGCCCCGGCATCGGCATTGACCGCAATGGCCCGCGCAGCGCCGATGCCGTGCGAGACGGTGCCCAGCGCAAAGCCGCGCGCCGCCCAGCCCGCTGCGTCGGTTGGAATGCGCAGCGCATCAAACAGGTACTTGCCCAGCAGCGCGCCCACAATGCCGGTCAGCACCGCAAACACAGCGGCCAGCGCAGCGATGCCGCCAATCTTGTCGGCAATGCCCATGGCCACCGGCGCAGTAACCGACTTGGGCACCAGCGACAGCAACACGTCCTGTGGCAAACCCCAGGCCCAGCCCAAGAGCAGCGCTGACCCGGCCGATGCTACGCCACCCGCCAACGCCGCCAGCAGCAGCCGCCCCCAGCGCTTTTGCAGCTCGGAGCGGCGCAACCACAGCGGCCAGGCCAGTGCCACCACGGCGGGGCCGAGCAGAAAGTGGATGAACTGCGCTCCGGCAAAATAGGTCGGGTAGCCCACCTCGGTGGCCAGCAACCCGCTGGCAATCACCAGCACGCTCCACAGCACCGGGTTGGCCCACGCAGCCTGGTGCAGGCGCTGGTAGAGGCTGTAGGCCAGCACATACACCACCAGGGTCGCAGTCAGGCCAAACAGCGGCGAGGCCGACAGGTAGACCCACAGCTCGACAAACTTAGGCATGCTCTTTTTTGTCCTGCATCCAGTGCAGGGCCAGCGCGCTCACCACCAAGCCCACAGCGGTGGACAGCACCAGCACGGCCAGCATGCGCCCGCCGTACTGGCTTACCAGCCCCAAATGCGTCATCACCCCCACACCCACAGGAACAAACAGCAGCGACAGGTGCGCCAATAAAAAGTTGGCGCATACCCCCACGCTCGCGCGCACGCTGGGCCAGCGCAGCGCGACCAGCAGCACGACCATGCCCAGCACGGGGCCCGGCAGGGGCAGGGACAATGCGCGGGTAGCCAGCTCCCCCGCCGCTTGGGCCGCCAGCAACCACGCCAGACCCTGCAGGCCCAGCGTGCTGGCAGGCGCGGGTGCCACATCGGTGGCCGAGCTGGGCACAGCCTTGGCGCATGACTCCGGCGGCTCGGGTGGGTTGGACGATGCGGGAGTCAAAGCGCAGTGTCAGAACCGAGGTAGACCGGGGAAGGCTGCCGCTGCACGGGACTGTCCGCCGCGCACCAGCTCTTTGCCATACTCGGCGCAGCGCTGCAGCGTGGGGATGACCTTGCCGGGGTTGAGCAAGCCCTGGCTGTCAAACGCGCGCTTTACGCCAAACATCTGCTCGTTCTCGGCGGCGGAGAACTGCACGCACATGCTGCTGAGTTTTTCCACGCCCACGCCGTGCTCGCCGGTGACGGTGCCGCCCATGGCCACGCTGGTCTCCAGAATGTCGGCACCAAACAGCTCGCAGCGGTGCAGTTGGTCGGCATCATTCGCATCAAACAAAATCAGCGGGTGCAAATTGCCGTCGCCGGCGTGGAACACGTTGGCGCATTTCAGGTTGTACTTTTTCTCCATCTCCTGAATGGCCAGCAAGATGTCGGCCAGGCGTTTGCGCGGGATGGTGCTGTCCATGCACATGTAGTCGGGGCTGATGCGTCCGCTGGCGGGGAAGGCGTTTTTGCGGCCACTCCAGAACTTCAGTCGCTCGGCCTCGCTGTTGCTCACGGCAATAGCGGTGGCACCGCAGCGCTCCAGCACGGCCGTCATGCGGCCAATTTCTTCTTGCACTTCTTCGGGCGTACCGTCGCTCTCGCACAGCAAAATGGCCTCGGCCGTCAGGTCGTAGCCCGCGTGCACAAAGTCTTCTACGGCGGCTGTCATGGGCTTGTCCATCATCTCCAGCCCCGCCGGGATGATGCCTGCGGCTATCACGGCGGCCACTGCGTCACCGGCCTTGCGGATGTCGTCAAAGCTGGCCATGATGCAGCGCGCCAGCAGGGGCTTGGGCACCAGCTTGACGGTGACCTCGGTGGTCACAGCCAGCATGCCTTCGCTGCCGATGATGATGCTGAGCAGGTCCAGCCCCGGCGCGTCCAGCGCGTCGCCACCAAACTCCACTTCCTCACCTTCGATGGTGAAGCCCTTGACCTTGAGCACGTTGTGCAGGGTCAAACCGTATTTCAGGCAATGCACGCCACCCGAGTTTTCGGCCACGTTGCCGCCGATGGTGCAGGCGATCTGGCTGCTGGGGTCGGGAGCGTAGTACAGGCCCTGCGGTGCTGCGGCCTCGCTGATCGCCAGGTTGCGCACGCCGCACTGCACCAGGGCGGTGCGGCTGTATTTGTCGATCTTGAGAATCTTGTTGAACTTGGCCAGCGACAAAGTCACGCCCAGGCGGTGCGGCATGGCCCCGCCAGAGAGGCCCGTGCCTGCGCCGCGCGCCACCACGGGTACGCCCAGCGTATGGCAGGCTTTCAGCACGGCAGCCACCTGCTCTGTCGTCTCGGGCAGCACCACGCACAGCGGGCGCTGGCGGTAGGCGGTGAGGCCGTCGCACTCGTAGGGGACGGTGTCCTCACCATGCCAGAGAATGGCGTGCTGGGGCAGCGCAGCTTGCAGGGCGGGCAGAATGCGCCCCAATTGCGCATGGTGCTCAGCGCGTAGGGCAGTTTGCAGGATCTGGGGGTTCAGGGCGGCGTTCATAGACGGTGCATTTGATCGAGGAATAGTTGCAACTGTAGAGCATAGCTCGTTGCCAGGGGGGATGTATTTTCACAAAACCGTGAAAAAGATGGTATGTTACGCACCAGGTAGAGAATAGTTACGTTTTGGAGTGTGCTGTGCGTGTGGAGTTTTTTGCAGGTCGATGGTGCGTGGTGTTTTGTGCCGCAATGGTGTGGATGTCTGCCACAGCGCAAACCGTGGCCACACCGCGCAGTGGCATCAAGCCCGGTAACCACACCCCAACGCGTATGCAGCGCTGTGAATCCGAAGTGGCCAGTCTTAGCGGCGCCGAGCGCAAACGCGTGCTGCGCGAATGCCTGGTCAATCGCAATGAAGGCGAGCGCATCGTCTCGCGCAATTGCACCCGTCAGTTCCGCGACATGCCCCCCAGCAACACCAAGGTAGACAAAGCCGCTTTCATGAAGCAGTGCGTGGCAACCAGCCTGAAAGCCGGGCATGACAAGCTGCCTGCGCGCAAGCCCAGTACCGCATCTTCTGCCCCATCGCCGTCTGCTCCCGTGGCCAAAGCGACCGACAAGCCGGTGCTGGCGCGGGCATCTACACCGGCCAAGCCCGCGTCGAGTGCGATGGCCAAGCCAGCTGCGGATAAGCCCTGAGCGTCCACAGCCCGGGGACGGCGCGCTGTTCGTTAGGCAGAGGGCAAAATGTCAGTCGGGCAATGCAGTGGGCCGCATCTGTGGACTCACTTAAACACCACCGTCTTATGCCCGTTAAGCAGCACCCGGTGCTCGCTATGCCACTTCACGGCGCGGGCGAGTACCTGGCTTTCGGTGTCCTTGCCGCGCGCGGTCAGGTCTTCTACCGTGTCGTAGTGGTCGCAGCGGGCGACATCCTGCTCGATGATGGGGCCTTCGTCCAGGTCAGCCGTCACGTAGTGCGCCGTGGCACCGATGAGTTTGACACCCCGGTCATGCGCCTGGTAGTAGGGCTTGGCCCCTTTGAAGCTGGGCAGAAAGCTGTGGTGGATATTGATGGCCCGGCCTTGCAGGGCGCGGCACAGGTCGTTGCTGAGGATTTGCATGTAACGCGCCAGCACCACCAGCTCGGCACCCTCGGCCTCGATGATCTCCAGCTGCCTGGCCTCGCCCTGCACCTTGGTGGCGGCGGTGACGGGGATATGGTGAAAGGGCACGTTGTAGCTGGCGGCCAGCTGGTAAAACTCGCGGTGGTTGCTGATGATGGCGCGGATGTCCAGGGGCAGCAGGCCGCTCTTCCAGCGGAACAGCAGGTCGTTCAGGCAATGGCCCTCCTTGCTGACCATCAGCACGGTGCGCATGGGCGCGGCGGCTGCGTGCAGCTTGAGCTGCATGGCAAACTGGTCGGCAAAAGGAGCGAGCTGGCTGCGCAGGTCGGCCTCGCTCACCTTGTCGCAGGCAAAACGCACGCGCATGAAGAACAGGCCGGTGTCGTGGTCGTTGTACTGCGCAGCTTCTTCGATATTGCCGCCGCGCTCCAGCAGAAAGCCCGATACGGCGTGGACAATGCCCGTGCGATCAGGGCAGATTAGCGTTAGGATGTAGGTTGCTTGCATGTGCCTATTTTCGCAGATTTCAATTCACCCTGATCCATTTTGAGTATGTTTTATAGCCGTAGTCCACAGTTGCTGGACGTAAACAGCTATATTTTTAATAGCAATGCTATTTAAACCAGGAGTTCACCATGGCACTTGCCAACTTCAGCATGGACCACCAGTGGTTGCCGTTTACCCCCAACCGGCACTTCCGCCAGGACCCGCGCGTGCTGGTCGCCGCCGAGGGCATGCACTTCACCACCCATGACGGCAAAAGGGTGCTGGACGGCATCAGCAGCCTGTGGTGCGTGGGCGCGGGGCACAACCGTCGGCCGATCAACGAGGCGATCAAGAAGCAGCTGGATACGCTGGACTACGCCACCGCCTTCCAGGCCAGCAATGACAAGGCCTTTCAGGCCGCCGAGATGATTGCCAGCATGGCACCGGGCGACCTGAACAAGGTGCTGTTTTGCAACTCGGGCAGTGAAGCCGCCGACACCTCGATGAAAGTCGCGCTGGCCTACCACCGCGCACGCGGCGAAGGGCACCGCACCATGTTCATTGGCCGCGAGCGGGCCTACCACGGCGTGGGCTTTGGCGGCATGAGCGTAGGCGGCATTCCCGGCAACCGCAAGATGTTTGGCACCGCCCTGCTGCCACGGGTAGACCATCTGCGCTTTATCCACGACCCCATCTACCATGCCTACATCCACCACCAGGAGCCGGTCTGGCAGGAGGACATTTTGAGCGAGCTGGAAAACCGCATCATTCCGCTGCACGACGCCAGCAATATTGCCGCGGTGATGGTCGAACCCATCGCCGGCAGTGCGGGCTGGTACCTGCCGCCCCAGGGTTACCTGAAAAGGCTCAGGGAGATTTGCGACAAGCACGGCATCTTGCTGATATTTGACGAGGTGATTACCGGCTTTGGCCGCCTGGGCGTGAACTTTGGCGCTGACTTCTACGGCGTGGTGCCCGACATGCTCAATTTTGCCAAGTGCGTGACCAATGGCGTGATTCCACTGGGCGGGGTGATTTGCCGCGAGCATGTTTACCAGGCCTTCCAGGAGGCCAACGCCCAGTCGCCCGACCACGCCATCGAATTCATGCATGGCTACACCTACAGCGGTCACCCGGTGGCCTGCGCGGCGGCGATCGCTACGCTCAAGCTGTTGAAAGAAGAAAAGCTGTTCGAGCGCGCGGGCGAGATGGGCCGGGTGCTGGGCGACGCGATGCACAGCGCCCTCAAAGGCCTGCCCAATGTGATCGGTATCCGCACGCTAGGCTTGGCTGGTGCCGTCGAGCTGACCGGCATTGCGGGTGCGCCCGGCAAGCGGGTGTACGACATCTTTCTGGACTGCTATCACCAAGGCGTGCTGGTGCGCCCGGCAGCAGAGAACATCGTGCTGTGCCCGCCCTACATCGTGGACAAGGCGCAGATCGAGCAGATGGTGGGCACGTTGGCGATCAGCATCAAAAAGCACGCCTAGCTGCCCTCTGGGGCTACGGGCGATACAAGCGCTCTGGATTGCTACGATGGCGCTACCCTGCGCCTGGCCCGTCATGGTCTCTTCAATGAAACTTCCATGGTGTCAAAACAACACAGTAAAGTTTTGTAACTGTGCGAAAATGCGCACTTTGTAAACTTCATAATCATTACAGAATATTAATACACTTCAATCACGCTAAGCTCCTGCGGTGTGTTTCTCATGGGTGAGCTTTAGCTTTATTGTCGATGTTGTACCGTATGTCTTACTGTAGTATTTCGCAGCAACCCGCAACACTCAAGGTGGTGCACGCAATACTCATGGCATCGCGTTTTACCAACCGGCGACATGACATCACCGGCATGCTGCTGACCGACGGACAGCGGTTTATGCAGATCCTGGAAGGGCCGCGCACCGAAGTGCGCGCTTTGTGCAAGCGTATTGAGGCTGACCCACGGCACCGCTGCGTGGTGGAACTGATGCGCAGCGATCAGGCCCAAGAGCGCTGGTATCCCAGCTGGAGCTTGGGCTACCTGCCGGTATCGGCACTGGAGCTGGACAGCATGGTGAGCAGTGCCATGCAAAAACTTGACACCGAGCCTACAGCGCACTGGACGCGCAGCGCCCAGGTGCTCAAAAGCATGTGGTCAGATGAAGGGATGCCGGCGCCGACGGATGCACCTACCAAGAACACGGAAAAGATTGGCCGGACATGAAGCTGCTGCGCAATCTATTTACCTGGCGGGCAGTACGTGCAGGTAATCTGCGGCAGATTGACGCTCTGCCCGAGTCTACGGTCCGCAGGCCAGCAGACGGGAGCGAACAGTCCTTGAGTTTTGAGGTGGCCAATTCCTCGGATGCCTGGGCGGCATCGTTGTTGTCTCTACAGGACTCTGCCCATGGCCCGCAGTCGTTGGCTCCCAAAGTATGGCTAAGCGCAATGCAAGAGCGCTACAACAAGGCAACGCACCTGTTGGGCGCGCTGGAGCATAACGTGCTGACGGCCACGCGGGTGGGTGCGCAGTTGTGGGCGGCACGCGGCATGCCGCGTGGCAAAACCCTGCATGTGGCCTGCGCAGGCAAACTGGTGGCGGTGCTCGATACCCGCAGCCAAAAGGTCTCTGTGCGTACCGATGCCAGTGAGGAGGAGCTGGACAACCTGAGCACCCAGGCCATGCCCGAGTCTGCCGGTGCGACGCCTGCAGGCTTTGTAGAGACGTTTTTGTGGGACGTGATCTGGCAGTATGGCCTGCACGACCCGCAGGCGTTGAGCGAGTTGCCCAGCGAGGTGGCGTATCGTCCTTTGCAATTGCGGCGTCTGCCGTCCGTGACGCCCGAGCTGCTGGAGCCACGCCACACCACCGTGCTGCGCCATCTGCTGAAAGAAAACCTGACCTTCGAGCAGCTTATCGCCGCCACCGAAATTCCATCGCATCGGCTGTGCCAGGATATTGCCGCGCTGGTGTTGACGCGGGCCGTCAAGCCCGTGGCGGCCGAGACGGCCAAGTAAAGCGAAGGGCCGTGAGCGGCTGGTTACGCCTGCTTTAGTGCAGCACGACCGGGTTTTGCGCCAGCTGGGTGTAACACTCCAGCGCGTCTTCCACCTCGTCCTGTGTCGGGGTTTTAGCCTGCCAGGCGTTGATCTGCTGCTGAAACAGCTCGGCCCAGGAGCCATCCAGATACACCTCTTTGCCCGAACGCTTGTCCACAATCTCAAAGCCATGGCGCGCCAGGCGCAGGCCGGAGTTGTCATCTTTGCCACTGCCCGAGCCCATCGACTGCGCGTTAACCACGCGGCTGTTCATAGCCACTTCGACTGCGTCTTGCGCCAAGGAAGACTCCTGCGCTTCGGCTTGCAGGTGAACCACCACAAAAGAGTCGGAGTCATAGAGCATTTGCATAGCGGCAGGGTCCTTGAGTTTCGCTGGTATCAGCGTACACCATATGATGTAGTAACGGCTTGGAGATTTTCAAGGCGGACAGGGTTTATCCGCACAATTTCACGAAAAACGCCACAGTTACACGGCCCATCAGCGGGGGGATAGCCCTTATGGCAATGGGGGGCTGCGCAGTTGCAGGTCGGAGGTGTTGCCGTTGGCCTCGGTTTGCTTGATGCGCACAGGCAAGTAGCCCAGCTCGGGGGCCAGCCAAAGTTCCAGCCGTGCGTCATACTCCTGGCGCGGGTTGCGCACCACGTGCAGCGCGCGGGTACTGCCTGCGGGCAGTTGCAAAGTCTCTTCTCCCTCTACGACCAACTGCCAGATATCCGCCCCTTCGGTGCTGGCTACCTGGATGGCGAACTTGCCAACGCCAGTGAACTGCACTGGGTTGGCAGCCGCCAGCCCTGCCAGTTGCATCAGCACACTGAGGCGGTCCTGCGCGCCGCGCTGCAGGGCCATAGCGCTTTGGTTGCCAGAGAAGCTAATGCGGCCTGCGCCCGAGGCCGTATTGCGTGCAAAGTGTGTCGCTTTCTCGCTGCGGTTCACGCGCTTGTCGGCAAAGCGCTCGGGCATCAGACCGTCAGCGCCGAGTTGGCCGACACTGGTTTGGCTGAGCAGGGTGACAAAGAAAGCCGAAGAAGACAGTCGCATCGCGTAGGCCCGGCCATCGCTGGTCCATTCCAGCGAGCCCGAGCCGGTTTGTGGCTGTACCCCCCGCAGCAGGGTGGCGACGTAGTCAAATCGCCCCGAAGGTGGGAATTTAAGCTCCAGCGATTGGGCTGGGTCGGCTCTGGCCACAGCAGGCGCTGCGGCTATGGGCGAGACCTCATGCTGCGCCGATGTAGCCAACGAGACTTCGTTGGGTGCAGGTGGCACAGGTGCTGGCTGGGGCACTGGTGTGGCTACTTGCGTAGGGGACTCGGTGATCGGGGGGGGCAGGACTGATTCAGGGGCTGGCGTGGCAGGTGTTTTGTCTTCCAGCAGCAAAATAGTTGCTATGTTTTCAATAGCTGCTTGCGTCCTGCTGACGGGGACTACAGGCATATTTTCTTGTGAATTACGGGGTTGAGCAGGAGTTTTCTTTGCGCGCGGCGGTTTGACGGGCAAAGCTGCCTGTGGCGCAGCGACGGGCGCAGCCGCCGCAGGCTCAGCGACCATGCTGCGAATGGTCATGGCGGTACTGGTGCGCTGGCCCGGGCTCCAGGCGCGGGTGCTGCCAGACAGCAGCAGTCCATGCGCGCACAGCACCAGCACGATCAGTGCCAGCAGAATGCGCAGCGGCAGGGGAGGGGCAAAGGGGCCGGACATGCAAGCAATATAGCCTGCTTGGGGTTTTTCCCGTGGAGTGAGCAGCCCAGAGATTGCTGCGGTGCTGGTTGCCCTAAAATTGCGTGGCGCACGAGCAACTTGCCCCCAGCGTGGTGGCAGGGTGCCCGGGACGCGGTGGAGGTACACCATGCACTCTCCCCAATCACCCTATCCCTGGACTCCTTATGAAATTTGCCACCCTCAAAGACGGCTCGCGCGACGGCCAACTGGTCGTCGTCTCGCGCGATCTGAGCACCGCCCACTATGCCACCGGCATAGCCAGCAAGCTCCAGCAGGTGCTGGACGACTGGAACTTCCTCTCGCCGCAACTGCAAGACCTGTACGACACGCTCAACCAAGGCAAAGCCCGCCACGCCTTCCCGTTCGACCCCAAGCAGTGCATGGCCCCGCTGCCGCGCGCCTACCAGTGGGCCGACGGCTCGGCCTACATCAACCACGTCGAGCTGGTGCGCCTGGCGCGCAACAGCACCGTGCCCGACAACTACTACACCGAGCCGCTGATGTACCAGGGCGGCAGCGACGATCTTTTAGGCCCCTGCGACAACGTGCCCTGCGTGAGCGAGGCCTTTGGCATCGACTTTGAGGCCGAGCTGGCCGTCATTACCGCCGACATCAAGATGGGCAGCACGCCCGAACAGGCGCTGGACGGCATCCGCCTGGTGATGCTGGCCAACGACTGGAGCCTGCGCCATTTGATCCCCGACGAGCTGGCCAAGAGCTTTGGCTTTTTGCAAAGCAAGCCCGCCACCGCCTTCAGCCCCGTTGCGGTCACCCTGGACGAGCTGGGCGACGCCTGGGACCACGGCCGCCTGCACCTCACCGCGCAAAGCCAGTGGAACGGCCGCACCGTAGGCATGTGCGACGCAGGCAAAGAGATGACCTTCCACTTCGGCCAGCTGATTGCCCACCTGTGCAAAACCCGCAATGTGCGGGCAGGCAGCATCATCGGCAGCGGCACCATCAGCAACAAGGCGGTGGAGATAAGACGGCAAAAAAGACTGGCCCAAAGGCTACAGCTGCATCGCCGAAAAACGCGCCATAGAAACCATCCAGGACGGCAAACCGTCCACCGACTACATGAAGTTTGGCGACACGATTCGGATTGAGGTGAAGGGCAAGGATGGGCAGAGTGTGTTTGGGGCGATTGACCAGGAAGTCGTGAAATATGGTGCGTAAACCACAGCAATCCGAACATACAGCCACCGTTTATCCGCTCACACCGCTAAATCCGAGGGATTTAGGGAATGTCCTCAAGAGAAATGCATTAATTTCCTGCAAAATACATTTTTGCGGGAAATTATAGGAAATTGTATGGATGCTGCTTTAATTCGCACTCGACTCAAGGCGCTACGAGAAAGCCACCAACTGAGCCAAATAGACATGGCCCAGCAGCTTGGCCTGAAAGACCGGCAAACCTTGTCTGACATAGAGCTGGGCGACAGAAAAATCACCGCACAAGAGCTGCTCAGCGCAGCGCAGATTTTTGGCATGAGCGTAGGCCACCTCACCGACCCCTTGCGTCTGATCGGTGAAGGCCAGTTCTCCTGGCGGCAAAAAAACACCGTCCCTGCCGAGCTGAATGCTTTTGAAGACAAAGCGGGCCAATGGATCGCCACCTACCGATATCTGTCACGCCTCAAGGGCGAGCCTGTTAATTCTGTGCTGCGCCGAGTGGCGCTTAACGAGAAGAGCACCTTCGAAGATGCCCAAGCCGAAGGTGAGGCCATCGCCCAAGCACTGGAGTTAGGCGAAGTACCCGCGCTCAATCTTGCAAGCGTAGTAGAAGACCAGCTTGACACCCTGGTATTGCATGTGGATGCCGTCAAAGGCGTGTCGGGCGCAGCCTGCCAGCTAGACCAGCTCAACACCATCTTGATCAACCGCCATGAGCCAGCAGCACGCCGCGCTTTTGACATGGCGCACGAGCTGTTTCACCTGCTCACCTGGGATCGCATGCCGCCTGATCGCCTAGATGGTGCATCCAAAACCGACACCACCAAGAAACGTATTGAGCAACTGGCTGAAAACTTTGCCGCTGGCTTGCTGATGCCAAGCGAAACCATTGCGCAACTGGTTGCAAAAACCCCCTTGCCAGACGAGCCCGGCCTTCCAGCTTGGCTTGCCAAAGCTGCAACAACGCTACAAGTGAGCCCCACCGCCCTAATGTGGCGCATGGTCAATTTGCGCCTCATACGCAAAGCCGTTGCCGACCGCATACTGGAAGGCAAAGCATTCCCCAAACAACCCAACAGTAAAGCAGCCCCGCCTCCACGCATGAGCCTGCGCTTTGTGCAAACCCTAGGCTGGGGCATTGCGCAGGGGCATATCTCGGTGCGCCGCGCAGCCAGCACCCTGCACATCACCCTGGACGACATGGCCGCACTGTTTAAAGAGCACCACCTTCCCGCACCGTTTGATCTCTAAGATTTAACACAAAAACTGGCGGGAGTATTGTTCAAAAAATCAAATTCTCCTGGTGGACACCAACACCGCGTTGGAGGCGTACCGGGTGAGCTGCTATGACCTTGAGATTGGAAAAGGCGAGCGTGAAACGTCTAGTTGCCGCTAGTGTTTTCATTTTTACTACGCCATCAAGTTGCTTTGCCGCCACTCACAATAAATTTACATAGAACTCTGCTGTCGGTATCTTCTGGATATTGGTGTATACTTCAAGTCAACAAATACAGCAGAGCTCTATGGTAAAAATTATTTCCCTCCAAAATCTTGCTGAAGTGCACACCGCGGTGGTATTCCGCGATGGGCCGCCTCCTGAAGACCCGAACGGCAATGCTAGAGCTTTAGCAATTAGAGATCTGGTGCGCAATCGATCTGTCAATTGGCGGGAACTCCCTCAAGTGCGTATCGACGCAAAGTTATTGGGTAATTGCCTAGTGCCTGGTGATGTTGTGTTGCCCTCGAGAGGTGATCGCTATTGCGCTTGGCATTTCGAACAGGCTGACGAAAATATATTTCCGCTGGGTCATGTCAGCGTAATCCGCGTCAACACTGAGTTGGACTCACGGTATTTAAGCTGGTATTTGAATCGTTCAGCCACCCAGACACAAATTGCTGGCTTGTTGACCGGCACCAATATCAAAGCCCTCACTAAGTCAACGCTGCTGAATCTTCAAGTCAAAGTCCCAACGCTTGAAGTGCAGCAAAAAATTGCCTGGCTCGACAGTACAGGCGCACGCCTAGTTGAGATTCGAAGCCGTATTAACGACTTGGAAATGGCCGAGATCGCATATCTTACTGATGGGTTGTTGGACATTGAGGAGGCCGAGCATGACTGAGCAAACCACCCAAGACCTCACATATGCCATATGGAAAGCTTTCGATGTCTTGAAAGGAATTGGCGAAACATACCGCTACAAGGATCACATAATTGCCCTCGTACTTTTAAAGTACCTATCTGATCAATCTGTTGAATCATCGGGCAAAGTTGAAGACGGACAGCAACCAGCGAATTTGCTACAGCTTCCACCACGTGCCCATTACGACCTGTTGCTCACGGAGTGTGAAACAGAAGGGAATGGACCCCGCATTGACAATGCATTGCGCGCAATCGCAGATGCGAACCCGCTGTTCAATGGTGTTTTTGAGACTATCCGTTTTGAATCCGGGCTGCTGGGTGACGAGCGACGTCGCGACCAAGCATTAGCAGAGCTGCTGAGGACATTCTCGCAAGTTCATTTCACCGCAGCAGTCTCCCATGCAGATGAACTGGCCTCATTCTTCAAGAGCATGGCTATGGCTGGGCGAAAGGGCGGCGATGAATTCTATACGCCGCCTGAAGTTGCTGAACTCATGGCAACACTGATGGACCCTCAGCCGGGAGAAGAAGTATATGACCCAGCCTGTGGAACAGGCGCACTGTTGATTCAGTGCGCGCAACTACTGCCAGGGCATGACGAGCATTTGTCTATTTCACTCTACGGCCAGGAAAAAAATGCGAGCACTTGGGCTCAGGCGAAAATGAATCTGGTGTTGCATGGTGAATCAAACTCCCAGATCGAACAGGGCGACACGCTACATGACCCACGCTTTGAGGATGGTAAGTCGAACCTCAAACGCTTCGACGTAGTTGTAGCCAATCCGCCATACAACGTGTCGGATTGGGGTGCCGAGGTGGCAGAGTGGGATAGGTTCCATCGGTTTTCACGCGGTGTACCGCCTCGCAGCCGAGCCGACTTTGCCTTCATCTTGCACATGGTTGCCTCTATGAAGCCAGAAACGGGACGCATGGCGGTATTGGTTCCTCACGGGGTGCTGTTCAGACAAGGTGCCGAAGAAAACATTAGGCAAAATCTGATCGATGACAACCTGATCGACGCGGTAATTGGTTTGCCGCCTAAGTTGTTGTACAACGCTCCGATTCCAATGGTCATTTTGGTGCTGAGGCAGCGCAAAACTGATGAGAATGTACTGTTCATCGATGCCAGCAGAGAGTTCAAGCCTGAAAAAATCTACAACTCGCTAAGAGCTCAAGACATCCAACTCATTGCCAAGACCGTCAAAGAGCGCAAAACCGTAGAAGGCTACGCCTATCTGGCAAGCAGAGCGGAAATTGAAGCAAAGGAATGCAGTCTGAACATCCCCCTGTATGTTGGGCAGAAGGTAGTACCCAAGTCGGTTGACCTAGAAGCAGTACGTGCCGAACTGCGGGAGTTAAATGCGCAGCTGCATTCACTGGAGAGCGAACTAGCCTCATTCCGATTGGAGGCTAAAAATGCATAGGTATGCCACAAAGGAAAACGGCCGCTTACGCGGCCGATTCCTCTTTTGCGTCTTGGGGCCTAACGTCCGTCCGAAGAGGGAGCTGTCAAGCCATATACCCAAGCGCTTACGGGACCAATTATAACCGATATGAAAAACAATAAGCAATACACCATTTTGGCAAACCAAGCAAAGATCAAGGCACTTTCTCACGCCCGGCTGAGTAGTTACCGTGTCTTCTTCAACACCCAATCCGATGAAGAAATGCTCGGCCTTTATCAGTGGAATGAAGAGCTAAGTGCAGCAATCTTCAGGACCATCTCGCTCACAGAGATAGTTTTGCGTAACCAATGCCACACCGCTATGAGCATGCGGTACGGTGTGGCTGGCAGTACAAATTCGCGCGACTGGTACGACCATGTAGACCTCAACAAGCTTTCACGCAAGAAGATAACAGATGTAACGTACACGAAACACCACCAACAATCGGTACCCAAAGTGCCCGTACCGTCACCCGACGACGTAGTCTCCCGTTTGACATTCGGATTCTGGCCGCACTTGCTAGACCTGCGCCAGGACATGGCGCATCAGCCAATCGTTTGGGGCCCAATCCTCTTAGACATACTGCCCGGACACCGGCAACGGCAGGTAACACACTGGTCCAAACAAAAGCACCGTGACGCTCTGTTCGCGCGGTTCGACCTATGCAATGAGATACGCAACCGCATTGCCCACCATGAACCTATCTGGAAAATCGGGCCACTCATGGAAGAAACCAGGGCGCGGCGCGGCAACCAACCTGCCATTGTTGCCCCAGCTCCCACCACACCTAGCGAGGCACTGGGTCGCCTAAAGCTACTGTACGAACGTTTGACAGAATTGCTGGGTTGGCTATCGCCGGAGATGGCGCGAGCCCACGCGCTGAGCGACGTTCATCACAAGTGCATTAGCCTCTTGAACCTGCAAGCGCTGGAGGCCTATCGAAAGACAAAGCTGCCGGTTGTATTGAACCTAGCCCAGTTCAAGAGCAATCGCTCGCTGAGAAAAGCACTGCGCCTAGCGACACGCTATCAACAGCCCACATTGCTCATGGACGGCATCGCACGCTTGGGCACATCACCTGCGTACCCAGTGCGGCGTAAGCTTTCTAAGCAAAATCCCAAAACGAAACACTCTCTGTAGCGTCTCCTGTGACCGACTTGATTAGGCCCCCTCTTGCACCAACGCCTCGGCCAGATGGGCTTGGGTGGATTGGCTGGCGGTCAGGCGCTGACGCAGGTCGGCACACATGCGCGCAGCTGGGCTACGCGGTGACGATGCGGGATTGTTCGGCGAGGGGTGGGAGCGGGATCAGTGTTCCTGCCAATCGATTTAATGCCATTTTCTGCACGCCCACCTGCTTAGTTTTTCCAAGAAACTGGGTCTGGCAAAATTCCGACGCAAGAAGCCTGAAAAGGTAGTCCTTGGACAAGAGGTGCGGCGTAAGCCTTGCGGCGTTTTCCGTCAAATTCATTCCATCAAATCGCTCTGGAACGAGGCCACATTTTCCGATGGTGGCACCGACAATTGTCATGTAAATGTCATCCTTCGTAATGATGTATCGACTTATCGTTGAACGCATTTCAGCATCCAGATATCGCAAATCGGTGTCATCAATTGAGCCGCCCTTCATGTCGCTAACGCGAATATAAATAAATCCAGTCGGCACCGTTGAGAGTTGATATCCATTCGCTACTCTTTTTCCGCCACAGATAGTCACAAGTTCATCCAGTTGACACCACTCCCACCCCAGCGGCAATGCAAATAGCTGTTCGTCCCCAGCAATCGGGGGCAGGGGTTTGTCGCGCTTGATCTTGCCCTGGGCGATGAGTTTGTCTTTCTCGTGCGGATTTTCTTGAGCAGTTCGCTGGCGGGTTCGTCTTGCGGGTCTTGGGGGACGAGCAGGCCGCGCACTGCTAGTTGGAGGATGGTTTGCTCCAGGCGTCTACGGCTTGGGGGCGGTCTAGCAGCAGGTCGAAGTGGGTGGCGATGCGCTGCCAGTTCTCGGCCAGTTGCGCGGGCGTTTCGCTTTGGGTGAGGGTGCCCAGCAGGGTGCTGACGAGCTGGGCGTGTTGCGCGGCTTCGAGCTGGCCTTTGGCTTCGAGGGCGTCGCACAGGCGCATGAGTTCTTCGACGCGGGTGACGATGCGGGATTGTTCGGCTTCTGGCGGAAGTGGAAACGGCAGTGGTCGCAGCTTAGCCAATGAAACGTTGGCGATGTTTGTCGTTTGGCTTGAGCTGTCGATCAGCAGCGCCCGAGCGTAGGGCGTGCGCAGCACAGCCATTGCGTAGCGTGAGTCAATCTTTCGTGGGCGCATGACCCCAAGAAAGCCACCAAACGTTGCTTCAGCGTGAGGAATCTGTTCGATAAGCGCTACCTTGCCGACCAGCTCACGGCTGTTTGCCATGGACATCACAATGTCGTGATGCTGGATGAGTTGGTCTTCGCGGCCCATGAACGAGCGTCTACAAATAGCAGGTCATCCCACTCAATGGCCTGTTGAACATTCGACGTGCGCAGGCAAGCGATTCGTCCCGGCGCAGCTTCTCTAGTCTTTTGCGCTGCAGGGAAAGTAATGCCGCGAACAATGTCGATGACCTCTCCCAACGCCACCCAGCTCCAAGAAGCGAGCAAATCGAACGGAAGTGCGTCGGCGGTTAGGGCCGTTCATCCTTTTCGCGCTTCAATGTCTTTGCTGCAATCAGTCGGTCTTTCTCCGCGCCTATCTTTTTCAGCAGCTTACTCGCTGGCTCATCGCTGGGGTCTTGCGGCAACAGCTTCCCTTGCACGGCCAGTGTCAAAATCAGTTCACGCAAGCGCGCTACGCCACCGGGGGCAGTGGCCAATAGGTTTAAATTTGATAGCAACATGCGCTGGTTCAACCTTGGCTAGCTAGCGATTTTGCCAATATATCTTTGAGCTCGTCGCGCAAGGTTTGGGCCTCGCCTTGCAAGCGCGCGTAGTCGGCCAGCAGTTGCGCGGGGTCGTGGCTTACCAGGTCTGCAGCGTGGGGGTTCTTTTGGTCCAGGTTGTAGCCTGCGGCTTTGATCTGGTCGATGCTCACCTTCCAGGCACGTTCGTTTTCTACGCGGCTTGCATAGCCATCGGCCTCACTGCCCCACCAGGTTTTTTCTACGTCAAACTCTTCGATGCGGATGGGCTTGGTTTTGTTGTAGTTCTTCACGCCCACGGGGTAGGGGTGTTCGTAGTACCACACGTCTTTGGTGGGCTGGCCTTTGGTGAAGAACAGCAGGTTGGTTTTGATGCCGGTGTAGGGCGCAAACACGCCGTTGGGCAGGCGCACGATGGTGTGCAGGTTGCACTCTTGTAATAGCTGCTCTTTGATGCGGGTTTTCACACCTTCGCCAAACAGGGTGCCGTCGGGCAGCACCAGTGCGGCGCGGCCATCGTCGCGCAGCAGGCGTTTGATGAGCACCAAAAACAGGTCTGCGGTTTCTTTGGTGCGCACGTCGGCGGGAAAGCCTTGCTCTATGCCCGGCTCTTCAATGCCGCCAAAGGGTGGGTTGGTGATGATGACTTCTACTTTTTGCTCGGCCGTCCAGCTGGTGTAGGGGCGCTCCAGGGTGTTGCCGTGCACGATTTGGCTGGGCACCTCGATGTTGTGCAGCATCAGGTTGGTGACGCACAGCATGTGGGGCAGCTGCTTTTTCTCAAAGCCGCCGATAGTACGCTGTAGGGTGGCTTGGTCGCCCTCGTTGCGCACCTGTTTGCGCAGGTGCTCGATGGCGCAGACCAAAAAGCCGCCAGTGCCCGTGGCGGGGTCTAGCACGCGTTCGCCTAGCTGGGGGTTGACCATGTCCACCATAAACTGGGTAACGGCGCGGGGCGTGTAAAACTCGCCTGCGTTGCCTGCGGATTGCAGGTCTTTGAGGATTTTTTCGTACAGGTCGTTGAACTGGTGGCGGTCGGCCTGGCGGTTGAAGTTGATGGCGTTGAGTTTGTTGATCACCTGGCGCAGCAGTTGGCCGCTTTTCATGTAGTTGTAGGCGTCTTCAAACACGCTGCGCACCACAAAGCCGCGCGGGTTGCGCTCGGCATCGCCGGGCAGGCTTTTGAGCTTGGGAAAGAGCTGGCTGTTGACAAAATCCAGCAGGCCTTCGCCGGTCAGACCCTCCGCGTCGGTCGCCCAGTTGCGCCAGCGCAGGTGCTCGGGGATGGGGCTTTTGTAGCCGTGGGCGCCGCCGCTGCCTTGGGTAAGCTCCAGCTCTTCCTCCTGCGCGTCAAACACTTTCAGAAAGAGCAGCCAGGTCAGTTGGCTGATGCGCTGCGCGTCGCCATCGACTCCGCTGTCTTGGCGCATAACGTCTTGCATGGACTTGATAACGGAGCTGAGATTGGACATGGAGAGGGCAAATAATAGTTATGAATAATGGCCTTAGCCAATGAGAATAAAGCGCAAGCAGCTATCTAAAATATAGCGTTTAGCTCGTATGTGAAAATGTTTTAAGCCTACCCAGTACTCGGTGCATACAGCTGCGATTCTAAAAAGTGCACGGCTGCCAGGTACTGCACCCGCCCGCCAAAGCTGTTGACCAGCTCTACCGGGCTGCCCAGTGCGGTGAGTGGCGGCACCTTGAGCACGTCCATGCTTTCAATGGTAGCCACGCCTTCGTCGGCATATTTGTCTATCAAGGCTTCTAGCACTTTGCGCGCCGTGGGGCCGTATTGGGTAAACACGGTGTTGGTTTTGGCGCGCCTGGCGCGCTCGCGCCGCGTGAGCAGGGGCTGGCCGTAGGCTACGTGCAGCAGCAGGTCAAACGGGTCTAGGTCTTGGCCTACTTCTTCCGCCAGCGCGCTGAACAACACGCCTTGGCTTTCCAGTTCTTCCAGCAAGGCGGCTTTGCGGTCGGCATCGTTCCAGGCCTGGAGAAATTTGTCCAGCGAGTCGTACTGTTTAGTGAGGTTGATGCGGGTGTAGTCGCGCAGGCTTTCGGTGATCAGCTTGCCTTGGGCGTTCAAGTATTGCACGCGCTGGCGGGCTACCGATACGTTCACGCTGCCGTCTACGATGTATTTGCGGGGCGGTGCGTTTGGGTCGAGTGCTAAGACCTGCCAAACCCGGCGTGATGGATACGTTGACTTGGAGCGGATCGTTGGGCGCATGGACTGGGAAAGGCGTTGGCTCGGCAGGGTCTGGCGGTGCAATGGGGTCGCCCGCTTGCGGCTCATAGATTTGCACCGGGTCGCCATCAAAGTTGGGGTCTGCAAAGTTATCCGTTGCGCGCTTAAAGTCCAGAATGGTGAACCAGGTTTTGCCCAAGTCTTCGCGCAGGCGGGTGCCTCGACCAATGATTTGCTTGAACATCGTCATTGACCGGATGTTCTGGTCCAGCACAATCAATTTGCAGGTTTGCGCGTCTACGCCCGTGCTCATCAGCTTGGAGGTGGTGGCAATGACGGGGTAGGTTTTCTCGGGGTCGATAAAGTTGTCCAGTTCCAGCTTGCCCTCCGTGTTGTCACCGGTAATTTGCACCACGTATTTGGGGTGGTCTTTGGCAATGTCGGCGTTGGCATTGCTCAGGGCTTGGCGCATGCGCGCTGCGTGGTCAATGTCTTCGCAAAAGACGATGGTTTTGTCAAAGCGGTTGGTGGCTTTGAGGTATTCGGTAATCTTGGCGGCTACTACTTCGTCGCGCTTTTCCAGCACCAGCTTGCGGTTCATGTCGGTGGCGTTGTAGATGCGGTCTTCAATCACGTGGCCATGCTTATCGGTCATGCCTTCGCGTGGGCGCCAGCCAAATACGTCTTTGTCCAAATCTACGCGGATCACCTTGTACGGTGCCAGGTAGCCGTCTTCAATGCCTTGGCGCAGTGAATAGGTGTACACGGGCTCACCAAAATACTCGCTGTTGGAGATGTCTTTGGTTTCTTTGGGTGTGGCGGTCAGGCCAATCTGGGTTGCGCTTTTAAAGTAGGTCAGTATTTCGCGCCAGGCAGAGTCTTCATCGGCGCTGCCACGGTGGCATTCGTCCACAACGATCAGGTCAAAAAACTCGGGCGAAAACTGCTTGTAGATGTTTTGCTCTTCTTCGGTGCCGCTAACGGCCTGGTACAGCGACAAATAAATTTCGTAAGACTTATCCACCAGTTTGGTGGTTTTGTTAACCGCCAGCTCTACAAACTCGGTGCTTTCTTTGCCGGTTTGGCTGTCTACGCGCTCTACACCTTTGGCATTGGGGCTGAGCTTGGCCATGGCCCCCTTGAACGGGCGAAAGTCGTTGACCATGGTTTGGTCGATCAATATATTGCGGTCAGCCAAAAACAAAATGCGCTTTTTGGCTTTGCCCTGCCATAGCCGCCAGATGATTTGGAAGGCGGTATAGGTTTTGCCTGTACCTGTAGCCATCACCAGCAAGCGCCCGTTGCTGGCCGCGTGCTATCGCCTCGATGGTGCGGTTGATCGCGTTGATCTGGTAATAGCGTGGAGTTTTGCTGGGGGAGTAAGGCTGCTCGGCGATTTTCGTTACTTCTGGCGTCCAGCCTTTCCAGGCGCAGTAGCGCCGCCATAGCTCTGCGGGCGATGGAAACTCATCTAGCGACAAGCTTTGTTCCAATATGCCGTTGGCCATGGTGGCATCACGGAAGATAAACCCATCACCATTGCTGGAAAAGCTAAACGGCACGTCCAGCAGCGCAGCATAGTTAATGGCCTGGGCCATGCCAGCGCCAATGCTGTGGCAGGTTGTCTTTGGCCTCGACCACTGCCAGCGGTATGTTGGCTTTGTGGCACAGCACGTAGTCTGCACGCAATATGGAGCGCGGGTCGCGCGCCGAGGTGCGCCCTTTGACCACGACGCGACCCTGGCGCAAGGTGTATTCGCGGAAAATCTGCTCGTGCAAGTCCCAGCCCGCCTTGCTGCAGAGCAGGGCGTGATGAATTTGTCGCAAATATCTGCCTCAGATAGCGTTTTCTTATTCAAGGGCTGTGGATGGGATTAAAATCTGAACGTTATTTCATCATGAGTAACAAAATAGCCGCCAGAACTTAGCTGAAAATGTCGACTATGGAAAATTCACCTCGGAAAACGACGATCATCGCCAGCACCCAGCGCTGGCTGGAGCGGGCCGTGATTGGCCTGAACCTATGCCCGTTTGCCAAGGCCGAGCATGTGCATGGGCGCATTCGGTATGCGTGAGCGAGGCTGTGCGCTCAGCGATCAATTGCTCCTGAATTTAGAGCAGGAAATTACCTATTTACTTGGAGCAAACGCCAGCAAAGACCGAAACCACCCTGCTGATCGTGCCGCACATGCTACAGTGATTTTTTGGATTACAACGATTTTCTGGACGATGCCGATGCCATGCTGGAACACACGGACCCGGAGGCGCAGTTGCAGATCGCCAGCTTTCACCCGCTCAGTACCAGTTTGGCGGCACGCAGGAGGACGATATGGAAAACTACACCAACCGCTCGCCCTACCCGATGCTGCACCTGCTGCGCGAGGACAGTGTGGAGCGGGCGGTGGCCAGCTTCCCCGATGCGGCCAGCATTTACGAGCGCAATATTGCCACCCTGAAAGCACTCGGGTTGGAAGGATGGAAGAAAATGCTGGCATGAACGCCAAGTCATCGACCAAAACCGCCGTAGCACCTAGCAGCGGCGAGAAATACGACATCCGCCCCGAGCAATCGGTGGAGTTGCTCAAGGCGCTGCATATCCTCACCCGCGAGGGCAAGCTCAACCAGGACTCGCGGCGCAAGCTCAAGCAGGTCTACCATCTGTTTAACTTTATTGAACCGTTGCTGCAAAAAGTGCAGCAAGCGCATGGCGATGTGACGCTGGTAGACCATGGCGCAGGCAAGTCGTACCTGGGTTTTATCCTGTACGACCTGTTCTTTAAACTGCAAGCGCAGCAGGGTGGTAAAACACCGGGCCGCGTGATTGGCGTAGAAGTGCGCGATGAGCTGGTGCAGCGCAGTGCCGCGCTGGCAAAACAGTTTGGCTTTACCGGCATGCAGTTCTTAAATCTGTCGGTAGCGGCATCCGAGACTGCCATGCAGCTACCTAAGCGCATCGACATCGTCACCGCCCTGCACGCCTGCGACACGGCCACGGACGACGCGATCGCCTTTGGCCTGGCGCACCGGGTGCAGCATATGGTGCTGGTGCCCTGCTGCCAGGCCGAGGTGGCGGCCACGCTCAAAAGCGCCAAAAGCAAAACCATCGGCAGCAACCCGCTGGCCGAGCTGTGGCGCCATCCCATTCACACCCGCGAGTTTGGCAGCCAGCTGACCAACGTGCTGCGCTGCCTGCAGCTCGAAGCCCACGGCTACCAGGTGACGGTGACCGAGCTGGTCGGCTGGGAGCATTCGATGAAGAACGAGCTGATCATCGCCACGCGCGGCGCGCAGCCGCAGCAGGCCAGCACGGCGCGCGCAACGGCGAAGCGTCTGGAGGAAGTGCTGGGTCAGCTGGGCCTGAGCACAATGCGGCCACGTTTTTTCACGCCCTTGCTGGACACTGAACCGGCTATCACCCCATAAAATTGATGTAATTGGCTGGTAGTCCAAGCGTGCAGGACATGAGCAGCTGCTAAATATATAGCATTCAATAGGCGCTGATACTAAACAACCAACCTCACCCCGGCCGCATCAAACCAGTGTGCCTGTCCTGCTGGCAACACCAGGCCCACCACATCGCCAGTGGCCAGCTGCACATCCGGCGCGACGCGCAAGGTCAGGGTTTGCGTACCCGCCTGGACGATCACGTAGGTGTCAGCTCCCGTCGGCTCGATCAAGCCCACGGTGGCGCGCCAGGAGGAAGCCGGGTCCATCAGCACATGCTCGGGGCGCACGCCCAAGGTTGCCGCACCCGCAGGCACAGGGATGGGCGACTGGGCGGCATCCAGCATATTCATGGTGGGCGAGCCGATAAAGCTGGCCACAAAGGTATTGGCCGGTTGGCCGTAGATTTGCGCCGGGGTGCCCAGCTGCTGCACCAGGCCATCTTTCATCACCGCGATGCGGCTGCCCAGCGTCATGGCCTCTATCTGGTCGTGCGTCACATACACGCTGGTGATGCCGCTCTGTTGGTGCAGGCGTTTGATTTCGGCGCGCATCTCTACGCGCAGCTTGGCATCCAGGTTGGACAGCGGTTCGTCAAACAAAAACAGTTGCGGCTGGCGCGCCAGGGCGCGGCCCATCGCCACGCGCTGGCGCTGGCCACCCGAGAGTTGACTGGGGCGGCGCTCCAGCAGGTGGCTGATTTGCAGCATCTGCGCCACTTCGTTGATGCGCGCCAGCCGTTCGGGCTTGGGCATCTTGCGCATCTCCAGTGCAAAGCCAATGTTCTCGGCCACGCTCATGGTGGGGTAGAGCGCGTAGCTTTGGAACACCATGGCGATGTCGCGCTGGGCGCTGGGCACATTGATTTCGTTGTCCGCCTCGGCGCTGGCCACACAGCGGCCGGCAATGTGAATCGAGCCTTCACTGGGCTCGTCCAGCCCGGCAATGATGTTGAGCAGGGTGGACTTGCCGCAACCCGAGGGGCCGACCAGAATTAAAAATTCTCCTGGCTGCACACTGATGTCAATGTGCTTGAGCACCTCGACCTGCCTGGCCCCCTTGCCAAAGCGTTTGTTGATGCTGTTGATTTCCAGAGCGCTAGCCATACCTGTCCCTGTTCCCGCTTAACCTTTGACCGCGCCAGCCGTGAGGCCGCGCACAAAATACTGCCCGGCCAGCACATACACCAGCATGGTGGGTAGCCCGGCAATCAGCGCTGCCGCCATATCGACGTTGTAGGCCTTGACGCTGCTGGAGGTGTTGGCCAGGTTATTCAGGCCCACCGTGATCGGCTTGCTCTCTGCGCCGCTGAAGGCCACGCCAAACAGAAAATCGTTCCAGATGTTGGTGAACTGCCAGATCAGGGTGACCATGATGATCGGCGTGCTCATGGGCAAAATCACACGCCAGAAGATGCGCCAGAACCCGGCCCCGTCCATGCGCGCGGCCTGCACCAGTTCGCGCGGGATGGCGACGTAATAGTTACGAAAGAACAGCGTGGTGCCCGCCATGCCCGCCAGCAGGTGCACCATGACCAGGCCGGTGATGGAGCTGGACAGGCCCAGGTAGCCCAGCACCTGGCTCATGGGCAGCAGCACCACCTGGAAGGGCATGAACACCCCAAACAGCAAGAAGCCAAACAGCACCTCACTGCCTCTGAACTTCCACAGGCTGAGCACATAGCCGTTGAGTGCCCCCCAAATGCACGACAGCAGCACCGCAGGCACCGTCATGGCCACCGAGTTCCAGAAGAAGGGCTGCAGGCCATGGCAGTCTACGCCCGTGCAGGCCGTGCTCCAGGCGCTGCGCCAGGCGGCAAAGTCAAGCGAGGTGGGCAGGCTGAGCAGGTTGCCTGCACGGATCTGCTCGGCATCTTTCAGACTGGTGGTCAGCATCACGTAGAGTGGCGCAAGAAAGAACAGTGCGGCCAGCAGCAAGGCGGCGTAGACCAGTGCGCGGGTGAATTTAACGCTCATGGGGTTTGCTACGCAACTCGGAGTACAAATACGGCACCACCAGGGCCGCCACCGTCATCAACATGATGGTGGCACTGGCCGCGCCCACGCCAATCTGGCCGCGGGTAAAGCTGGTGGCATACATGAAGGTGGCGGGCACGTCGGTGCTGTAGCCGGGGCCGCCTGCGGTGAGGGCCATCACCAGGTCAAAGCTCTTGATGGCCAGGTGCGACAGCACCAGGATGGTAGAGAAGAATACGGGGCGCAGGCTAGGCAAAATTATCCGCCAGTAAATGCGCGGCAGGCTGGCACCATCGACCTGCGCGGCTTTGATGATGCTGTCGTCAATGCCGCGCAGCCCCGCCAAAAACAATGCCATGGCAAACCCTGCGGACTGCCACACTCCGGCAATCACCACGCAGTAAATGGCCATGTCGGTGTTGACCAGCCAGTCGAAGGTAAAGGAGGTAAAGCCCCAGTCCTGCACCAGTTTTTGCAGACCCTGCGTGGGGTTGAGCAGCCACTTCCAGGCGGTACCGGTCACCACAAAGCTCAGCGCCATGGGGTACAGGTAAATGGTGCGCAGTGCACCTTCGCCACGAATTTTCTGGTCTAAAAAAATCGCCAGCACAATGCCTAATGCGCAGGCGCCGCCCACGTACAGCGTGCCAAAGATGGCCAGGTTTTTCAGTGCCACCCACCAGCGGTCCAGTGCAAACAACAGGCCATACTGGTGCAAGCCGACAAACTCGTAGTTGGGCAGCATGCGCGAGGCGCTGACCGACAGCACGCCGTTCCACAGCATAAAGCCGTAGATAAATGCAAAGCCCAGGATGAAGCCCGGTGCAAGCACCAGCTTGGGCAGCATGGACTCAAAAGAACGTGGCATGGGAGAGGGAATCACAGGAAAAAAGGGCGCAGACATCAAGCCCGCGCCCTAGGAAACGTCTACGACGTTCAAGGAAAACAGAAAGCTACTTGGCTGCCGCTTCGGTGATCTTCTTTTGCGCATCGGCCACCGAGACCTTGTCGTCGTTCCAGAACTGGGTGACGACATCCTGAATGCCGCCAGCCGTAGCGGGCTTGATGGCCATACCGTGGGCGACCGAGGGCACCAGGCCGCCGGACTTGGCGGTGTCGACAAAATCCTTCGCCGACAGCTTGGCGCAGTCGTCAAACTTGCTCATGTCGTGGCCCAGGCGCACCGGGATGGAGCCCTTGTTCTGGTTAAACACTTCCTGGAACCCGGGGCTCAAAATGGCCGAGGCCAGATCCGCCTGGCCTTTTTGGGCGGCGGGGTCCTTGAGCTTGAACATGATGAAGGAGTCGACGTTGAAGGTGTAGGCATCGGCCGTGCCAGGGGCGGCGGCGCACAGGAAGCCCTCGCCCGGCTTTTTACCCGCCGCCGTGAACTCGCCCTTGGCCCAGTCCCCCATGAACTGGAAGCCTGCTTTGCCCTGTATCACCAGGGCGGTGGTCAGGTTCCAGTCACGGCCTGCTGAGGCCGGGTCGGTGTAGCCCTTGATCTTGCGGAAGGTGGTGAGTACCTTGGTCATGGTCGGGCTGGCCAGGGCAGCGGGGTCCAGCTTGACCAGTGCATCGGTGTAAAACTTGGTGCCGCCTACGCCCAGCGCAACCGACTCAAACACCGTAAAGTCCTGCCAGTTTTGGCCACCGTGCGCCACGGCGATGGCGCCGGATTTTTTGATCTTGTCGGCCGCCACAAAAAACTCGTCCCAGGTTTTGGGCATGCCCGCCACCCCAGCGGCCTTGAGCACTTCGGGGTTGGCCCACATCCAGTTGACGCGGTGCACGTTGACCGGGGCGGCCACATAGCTGCCCTTGCTTTTCATCACATCGCCGACCACCGCTGGCAGCAGCTCGTCCCACTTCTCGGCCTTGGCCACGCTATCCATATTGGCCAGCATGCCTTCGTTGGCCCACTCTTGAATCGCCGGGCCTTTGACCTGCGCGGCGGCGGGCGGGTTGCCCGATACGGCGCGGCTTTTCAGCACCGTCATGGCGTTCTCGCCGCCGCCACCGGCCACCGCAAAGTCTTTCCATTGATAGCCTTTGGATTCGAGTATTTTCTTCAGTTCGGCCGCTGACTTGGCCTCGCCGCCCGACGTCCAGTAGTGCAGTACTTCGACAGCGGTCTGCGCTGCAACGACAGGCGCAACGGGTGCGGGTGCGACAGGTTTGGCCTCTTCTTTTTTACCGCATGCGGTAACCAGAAACACGGCCGCAGCCACGAGGGCCAATGGGGATAGTTTGAATTGCATGGAAAGGTCTCCTGGGTGTGCCATGGCTCACGTACAACGCGTGTGGCAAGTGGATTGGGTGTGGGCAGGGGGCACACAACCCTTTAATTATTTGTTAATTTTCTAAAATCCATCCCCGGGAATTCCCTAGGGTGCCTGAAGATGCCTCAAAGTGGAGGGACTTGTCTGGAATGCAAAAATAACCCGCATTGAGGCCGGTAGTCCGCGTCTACAGGTCATTTATAGCTATTATATTTGTAGCAATTTAGAAAATGCCAGCGTAAACCGTACGCCAGGCGGTTGGCTGCCCGGGGAGGCGTCTGCCAGAGTCAGAGGGGCCTGGTGTTGCTTGGCAATCTCGGCCACGATAGCCAGCCCCAGCCCGGAGCCATCGGCCTCCTGGCCCAAGGTGCGATAGAAGGGTTGCAGCACCAGTTCGCGTTCCGCAGCAGCGATGCCCGGCCCGTTGTCCTCTACCTCCAGTACCACGCCTGCGCCTGATGCCTGGGCCACCACCCGGGCAGTCACCACGCCGGGTCGCTCGGTCGTTGAGGGGCTGTAGTTGATGGCGTTGTCGATCAGGTTGCGCACCATTTCCTTGATCAAGGTGGGATTGCCCAGTATTTGGGCATGGTGGTCACCGGCATCGCTGCTGTCGCTCCCTTCGTAGCCCAGGTCAATGTGTTTTTCCATGGCGCGCGGCAAGCAGTCCTGCACCACTTCCACCGTCAGTTGCGCCAGGTCACAGGCCTGCATGGGCACGGTCTGGCCGCTGGCCTCGGCGCGCGCCATGGCGAGCAACTGGTTGACGGTATGCGTGGCGCGGATGCTGGAGCGGCTGATCTGTTTGAGCGACTGCTTTACATCCGCCTCCTGCGTGCCCTCGCGCAGCGCCAGCTCGGCCTGCATGCGCAGGCCGGCCAGCGGCGTTTTCAGCTGGTGGGCGGCATCGGCCAAAAAGCGTTTTTGCGCGGCGATGGATTGCTTTTGCCGCGCCAGCAGATCATTCACGGATGACACCAAGGGCACCACTTCAAAGGGCACGGTTTTGTCGTCAATCGGGCTCAAGTCATCGGGTTTGCGGGCGCGAATGCGGTCCTCCAGCTCACTCAGCGGTTTGATGCCGCGCACCAGGGCCAGCCAGACCAAAAATACCGCCAGCGGAAAAATCACAAACTGCGGCAGCATCACGCCCTTGACGATCTCGGTAGCCAGGGTGGAGCGCTTTTCCAGCGTCTCGGCCACCTGCACCAGTACGGGTTTGCTCAGCGGCGCATCGGGGTTGTCGACATACACGTAGGCGATGCGCACATTCAGGCCGCGCATTTCGTCGTCGCGCAGCTTGACCTTGCCGGGTTCGATTTTGTCCTCATCGCCCGGTGCGGGCATGTCCTTCTCGCCACTGAGAAACTCGCCCTTCAAGCCCAGCACCTGGTAGTACACCAGGTCGGAGTCGTCGGCGCGCAAAATCTCGCGCGCGGGAGCGGGCAGGTTAAATTGCGCGCGGTTGTTTTGCACGCTGACCAGCTGTGCCAGGGCCTGGGCGTTAAACACCAGGGCCCGGTCAAACGGCTTGGTGGCAATGCCCTGCGCCACCAGCCAGGTCAGCACCAAACTGATGGGCCACAGCAAGAGCAGCGGCGTGAGCATCCAGTCCAGGATCTCGCCAAACAGGCTGCGCTGCTCGCGCTGGAAGAGTTTCATGGGGGGCTAGGAGTTTTGGGACGAGAGCTAACGCGAAAAGCGCAAAAATTACGCAAAAAGCGCGAAAAAAGCGAGAAAAATGAACAGAAAAAAAAGCCATGCGCAAGATGTTTGACAAGGGGTTCAGAACAATTTTTCAGTTTCATTTTTTGCGTTTTTTGCGTAATTTTTGCGCTTTTAGCGTTACCGATACCCGCTGATAGATATCCGATGTCATCCAGTGATTTTCTCTAAACAGTAGCCGAGCCCGCGCACCGTCGCAATGCGGATCGGGCCTTTCTCGATCTTTTTGCGCAGACGGTGGATATAGACCTCAATGGCGTTGTTGCTCACCTCTTCGCCCCATTCGCACAGGCGCTCGACCAACTGGTCTTTGCTGACCAGACGGCCCGAGCGCACCAGCAGCACCTCCAGCAGGCCCAGCTCGCGCGCCGACAGGTCCACCATCTTGCCGTCAATCGTGGCCACGCGTCCGGCCTGGTCATAGTGCAGCGGGCCGTGTTTGATCAGCGTGCTGGCCGCGCCCACGCTGCGCCGGGTGAGCGCCCGTACGCGGGCCTCCAGCTCTTGCAGACTGAAGGGTTTGGCCATGTAGTCGTCTGCGCCAAAGTCCAGGCCCTTTACGCGCTCGTCTACGCTGTCGGCGGCGGTGAGGATCAGCACCGGTAAGGTGGAGCCCCGGCTGCGCAGGCGCTTGAGCACCTCCAGGCCGTGCATTTTGGGCAGACCCAGGTCCAAAATCAGCAGGTCAATTTCTTTATTGGTCAGCAGCGCGGCCTCGGCCTGCGTGCCATCGGTCACATGGTCTACCGCCGCGCCGGAGCCGCGCAGGGTGCGCAGCAGGCCATCGGCCAGCACTTGGTCGTCTTCGGCAATCAGTATTCGCATGGCGTGTCCTTGGGGGTTGGCTCGATTTTAGGGCTTTGTGCTGGTTGGCAGCAGACTAATCGCGGGCTTGGCTACTCTGCGGCTGTCAGCGCATGTCGCTGTAGGCGCGCGAGTAGGCCTCCAGCCCCAGGCCCACCACCTGCGCCACCTCGTTGCCCACCTCCTGGCGAAACTCGTCTGTGGCCTGCGCCACGGCATCTTCGAAGGCCTTGAGCCACTGCAAGCCATCGGCTGTAAAGCACACCAGGCGCGCCCGGGCATCACGGTGGTCTGCTGTGCGCGCCACAATGCCCCAGGCCTCGCACTGCTGCACCAGGTCGCCCATGGCCTGCTTGCTCATGCCTGCGGCCTGCGCCAAATCGGTCAGGCGCGAGCCCTCCGGTGCCACATGGCGCGTGATGTGGATGTGCGCCGCACTCACCTGGCCACGCGCGGCCAGGTTGGACAGCGCCAGTGGCACGTGGATGTTGTGCGCCATCAGGGTGAGCACGCGGGCATCAAAACGGCGCAGCGACTCGCCCAGCAAGCGGCCTAAGTGGGACTGGCGCCAGCTATCGTCGGAGCGCCTTTCGCTGGTGGCGGGCACGGCAGGGGGGGTAGAAAGCATGGCATATTTTAGTCAAGTAAACTGACTAAAATATCTATTGTTTTGTTGATCAACTGCATTTACAGTACTGGTTATGCGAACAGGCTGTACGAGCAACTTGGCGCAGATATTTCACTAACTTATTGTTTATTAAAGGAAATTCCCCATGGACGCACAAGTCAAAGGCAGCAAGATCGAATCCGCAGCACCCGCAAAGAACAGCAAAATTGATGTGGCCAGCGCCGCCAATACCGAAAAATCCAAGGCCCTGCAAGCCGCACTGCTGCAAATTGAAAAGCAGTTTGGCAAGGGCACCATCATGCGTCTGGGCGAGGGCGAGGTGATTGAAGAGATCCAGGTGGTCTCCACCGGCTCGCTGGGCCTGGACGTGGCCTTGGGCGTGGGCGGCTTGCCGCGCGGCCGGGTGATTGAGATCTACGGCCCAGAGTCTTCAGGCAAAACCACGCTGACTTTGCAAGTGATTGCCGAGATGCAAAAACTGTCCGGCACCTGCGCCTTTGTCGATGCCGAGCACGCGCTGGACATCCAGTACGCGCAAAACCTGGGTGTGAACCTGCAAGACCTGCTCGATCAGCCAGCCCGACACCGGCGAGCAGGCGCTGGAGATTGTCGACAGCCTGGTGCGCAGCGGCGCGGTCGATCTGATTGTGGTGGACTCGGTCGCGGCGCTGACGCCCAAGGCCGAGCTGGAAGGCGAGATGGGCGACAGCCTGCCCGGCCTGCAGGCGCGTTTGATGAGCCAGGCGCTGCGCAAGCTCACCGCCCACATCAAAAAGTCCAACTGCATGGTGATCTTCATCAACCAGATCCGCATGAAAATTGGCGTGATGTTTGGCAGCCCCGAGACCACCACCGGCGGCAACGCGCTGAAGTTCTACGCCTCGGTGCGCCTGGACATCCGCCGCACCGGCACCATCAAGCGCGGCGAGGAGGCCATTGGCAACGAGACCAAGGTCAAGGTCGTCAAAAACAAGGTCGCGCCACCGTTTAAAACCGCCGAGTTCGACATCCTGTTTGGCGAGGGCATCAGCCGCCATGGCGAGATCATCGACATGGGCGTGAACGCCAAGGTGCTGGAAAAATCCGGCGCCTGGTACGCCTACAACGGCGAGAAAATCGGCCAAGGCCGCGACAACTCGCGCGAATTCTTGCGCGAAAACCCGAGTCTGGCGATTGAAATTGAAAACAAGGTGCGCGAATCGCTGAATATCCCGCTGATTCCCGTCGACGGCGCTGAAGCCAAGTAATTATCGGCCAAATACGCCTGTAGTCCTTGTCATACGGACGTAAACAGCTATGAAATTTGTAGCATTTCCATGTTTGCTCCCGCCAGCTTAAGCCTCAAAGGCCGCGCCCTGCGCGCCCTGGCTGCGCGCGAGCACTCGCGGGCAGAGCTGGCGCGCAAGCTGGCCAGCTTTGAGGCCGAGCCGGGCGAGCTGGCCACGCTGCTGGACGAGCTGTGCGCCAAAGGCTTTATCAACGAGCAGCGCGTCGCCGACTCGCTGGCCTACCGGCGCGGTGCCAAGCTGGGCACCGCGCGGGTGGTGCAGGAACTCAAAGCCAAGGGCGTAGAAGCCAGCGCCGTACTGGAGGCCACAGCCGCCCTGAAAGCCACCGAGTGGGAACGCGCCCGCGAGGTCTGGCGCAAAAAATTCGGTGCCAACGCCGCCGATGCCGACCGCCTGAAGCAGATGCGCTTCCTGGCCAGCCGAGGCTTTGCGCCCGAGGTGATCCGGCGGGTGGTGGGTGGGGATGCGGACGAGTAGCTTGCTTATCAGCGCATGAACATCTTGGCGGCTTTGAAGATGACGCTCTTGGTCTTGTAGCGTTGCGGCGATTGAGGAAGTTGTGCTGTCAAAAACTTCCGGAAACACGCGGCCAGCGTATGTAGTCATCAAAAGTCCCCGCCGCGCCTTCCTCCAGTTTTTGCATCCCAACCACGCTCAATCACCGCTTGCTGGGTTTTGTGGCGCACCTTGTAGTTCTCTGCCTGCTCGCCTCCATCGTCGCAACGCTACACAACCAAGAGCGTCATCTTCAAGACCCAAGAAAACCAACTAACGCTTAACAGCCTCAGCAGTTTCCAGCGGCAAAGCAGTCTTAGCCCCCCGCCTAAACACCCAGCGCCACAACCGGCCGCACAGCAACGCAAAGTCATCCACAAACGTGAACACGGTGGGTATCACCAGCAGACTCAGGAAGGTGGAGGTGATCAAGCCGCCAATCACCGCCACCGCCATCGGGGAGCGAAAGCTGGCATCGGCTGCGCCCCAACCCAAGGCAATCGGCAGCATGCCCGCGCCCATGGCGATGGTGGTCATCACAATCGGGCGGGCGCGTTTGTGGCAGGCATCCAGTAGCGCATCAACGCGCGACAGCGGGGCGACGACCGGGTGGCCATCGCTGCCGTCATGCCCGCGCCGGGCGATGATGGCGTACTCCACCAGCAAAATGGAGTTTTTGGTCGCCACGCCCATCAACATGATCAGGCCGATGAGGGAGGGCATGGAGAAACTTTTGTCCGCCACCAGCAGGCCGACAAAGGCTCCGCCTAGCGATAGCGGCAGGGCGGCCAGGATGGTGACCGGGTGCAGGAAGTCTTTGAACAACAGCACCAGCACGATGTAGATGCACAGCACGGCGGTCAGCATGGCCAGGCCGAAGCTGGCGAACAGCTCGCCCATCACCTCGGCATCGCCAATCGTGACCTGCTTGACGTTGGCGGGCAGGTTCATGATGGCGGGCAGCTTGTCGACGGCCGCCGTCACATCGCCCAGCGGCAGGCCCGACAGCTCGACCTCAAACTGCACATTGCGCGAGCGATTAAAGCGGTCGATCACGGCCGGGCCGCCGGCCAGCTCCAGCGTGGCCACCTGGCCGAGCATCACCGGGCCGCGCGTGCCGGGCACCATCAGGCGGTTCAGGGTGGCCAGGTCGCTGCGCGCGTCATCCGCCAGCCGCACGACGATGGGCACCTGGCGCTGCGCGAGGTTGAGCTTGGGCAGCGCCGCATCGTAGTCACCCACGGTGGCAATGCGCAGGGTCTCGCCGATGGCGGCGCTGGTAATGCCTAGGTCAGCCATGCGCGCAAAGTCGGGCCGCACCGTCAGCTCGGGGCGCACCAGGGACGCGCTGGAGGCCACCGAGCCGAGGCCGGGGATGGTGCGCAGGTCGCGTTCCAGCGCGGCGGCGGCGCTGGCCAGCGCCAGCGGGTCTTCGCTGGTGAGGGCCAGCACCAGCTTTTCACCCGAGCCGCCCAGGCCGACCTTGTAGCGCGCGCCGGGCAAGTCCTCCAGGGCCTTGCGGATGTTGTTCTCAATGCCCTGCTTGCGCGGACGGGTGCCGCGCTCGGTGAGCAAGATGGTGAGTGTCGCCTTGCGCGACTCGGCGGCACCACCGGGAGCAAACGGGTCACCCCCCGCCGCACCACCGCCGATGGTGGTGTAGACCGACTTCACATGCGCTACTTTGCCTAGCAGGGCGCGCGCCTGCTCGGCCGCTGCCTGCGTTTCGGCCAGCTTGGTGCCGGGGGGCAGCTCCAGGTAGACCTGGGTTTGGCTGTTGTCGTCGGCGGGGATAAAACCCTTGGGCAGCAGCGGAATCAGCATGATGGAGCCGGCAAAAAAACCGCCCGCCAGCAAGGCGGTAATCCAGCGGTGCTTCATGCACCAGCGGCTGGCACGCAAATACCAGCGCATGACCGGGCCGTCGTGCGCCACGTAACCGACGATGGGTTTAAGCAGGTAGGCCGACATCATGGGCGTGAGCATGCGCGCCACCACCAGCGATGCCACCACGGCCAGCGCCGCCGTCCAACCGAACTGCTTGAAGAATTTGCCAACGATGCCGCTCATGAACGCGGTGGGCAAAAACACGGCGACGAGCGTGAAGGTGGTGGCAATCACCGCCAGGCCAATCTCATCGGCCGCCTCCATGGCCGCCTGGAAGGGGCTCTTGCCCATGCGCAGGTGGCGCACGATGTTTTCTACCTCGACAATCGCGTCGTCTACCAAAATACCGATCACCAAACTCAGCGCCAGCAGGGTCACCACGTTGATGGAAAAGCCCAGGTAGTGGATGCCGATGAAGGCGGGAATGACCGACAGCGGCAACGCCACGGCAGACACAAAGGTGGCGCGCAGGTCGCGCAAAAACAGCCACACCACCAGCACGGCCAGCAGCGCGCCCTCGATCAGCAGGGTGAGCGAGGCTTTGTATTCCTCTTCCACCGGGGTGACGAAGTCGAAGGCCTCGGTCAGTTCCATGTCGGGGTGCTGTACCTGCAGCTCTTTGAGGGCGGCGCGCACGCCGCGCCCGGCCTCGACCTCGCTGGCCCCCTTGCTGCGGGCAATCTCAAAGCCCACCACCGGCACGCCGTTGAGCAGAGCCGCCGAGCGCGGCTCGGCCGTAGTGTCCAGCACCTGGGCGATTTGGCCCAGCCGCACCTTGCGGCCATCGCCCAGCGACAGCTCGATCGCGGCCAGCTCGGCGGCGGACTGCACGGTGGCCAGGGTGCGCAGCGGTTGCTCGCTGCTGCCCAGGTCGGCATGGCCGCCGGCGGTGTCCATCTGCACCTGGCGCAACTGGCGCGACACGCTGGCCGCGCTGATGCCCAGCGCCTGCATCTGGCCGCTGTCCAGCGCAATGCGCACCTCGCGGGTGACGCCGCCCACGCGTGTGACCGAGCCCACGCCCTTGACGGCCAGCAGGCGGCGCGTGAGGGTGTTGTCGACAAACCAGCTCAGCGCCTCGTCGTCCATGGCTTTGCTGCGGATGGTGTAGGCCAGCACCGCGCCGCCGGAGATGTTGATCTTGCTGACCACCGGGTCGCGCAGGTCGGTGGGCAGGTCGGCGCGCACCTGCTGCACCGCCGAGCGCACCTCGTCCAGCGCCTCCTGGGTGGGTTTCTCCAGCCGGAACTCGGCGGTGATGGTGGCTACGCCGTCCTGCACCTTGGTGTAGATGTTTTTCAGGCCCTGGATACCGGCGATGGCGTTTTCAATCTTGCGCGCCACCTCGGTCTCCAGCTGCGCGGGCGAGGCGCCGGGCAGGCTGGCGCTGATGACGATGTTGGGCACGTCCAGGTCGGGAAAGTTTTGCACCTGCATGCTTTGGTAGCTCATCACGCCGGCAAAGCACAGCATGACAAAAAACATGATGGAGGCAATCGGGTTGCGAATGCACCAGGCGGAAACGTTCATGGCTTGGCTCCCACTACGCGTACCGTGTCGCCATCGGCCAAAAACGCCGCGCCGCTGGCGACAAAGCGCTCACCGGCTTTGGCCCCCTGGGTGATCTCCACCGCATCGCCCATGCGGCGGCCGGTTTGCAGCTTGGTCTGCGCGACTTTGTTGTTGGCCTCGATGCGCATGGCGTAGCTAAAGCCGTCGCGCAGCACCAGCGCCTGCTGCGGCAGGGTGAGCGCTTGCGCGCTGCCCAAGGCAAACTCGCCCTTGGCAAACATACCGGCCTTCACGCCGGGGTTTTGCGGCAAGTCCACATAGACCAAGGCGTTGCGCGTCACCGGGTCGACCGTGGGCGCGACGATGCGCACCTTGCCCTGCACCTGCGCGCCGCTGGCCGCCGTGACCGTCACCGGCGTGCCGGGCTTGATGCGCGCCACCTCGCTGCTGGTGACCTCGGCACGCCACTCCAGACGGCCCTGGCGGATCATGCGAAACAGCTCGCTGCCCGCGCCCACCACGGCGCCCACGGTGGCGCTGCGGGCCGAGATCACGCCGTAGTCGGGTGCGGTGAGCTGGCCGTTTTTCAGGCGCACCTGCGCGGCGGACAGCAGGGCGCGTGCCGCCTCGACCCGTGCGTTGGCAGTCTGCTCTGCCGTGGTGTACTGGGCTATTTGCTGGCTGCTCATGGCACCGGTGTCTTGCAGGCTGCGGGCGCGCGCGGCGTTGGCTGCGGCCTCGGCCGCCGTGGCCTGCGCCTCGGCCAGGCTGGCCTGCACTTGCAGCACATCGGCGCGGGCGCTGTCTGCACTGAAGACGGCCAGCACCTGGCCGCGTTTGACGACATCGCCCACGTTGACGCGCACTTCCAGGAGTTTCAGGCCATTGACCTCGGCCCCGATGATGGCCTCTTGCCAGGCGGCGACGTTGCCGTTGGCCGACAGTTGCAGGCCCAGCGCGCTGTTGCTGGGGCTCACCGCTGCGACCGTGAGGGCGGCTTTGGGGGCTGACGCGGCGCTGGCAGGCCGGTTCGCCTCCTGCGCCTGAATTTGGGTGCTAAATAAGACCGTAGTCCACGTCAACAGGACGTAAGTAGCTATTAAATAGTGAGCGTTGAATTTGAATTTATCGTGGGTTGTCATGCGAATATCCTGTGCGTAGCTTATGTTTTGGGTGAGTGGGTGCCAGTGCATGCGGGGCTCAAGGCTGCGCCAGGGCATTACCGCGTGCGTCAAAGCGGACGGTGTTATCCGCCGTCCAGCCGCCACCTGCGGCGCGGTACAGGGCGATCCATGCGGCGATGCGGTCGCGCTCCAGGCCGAGCAGGTTTTGCTGGGCCAGTACCGCCGTGCGGCGTGCGTCTTCCAGTTCAATCAGGCTGCCCAGGCCTGCTTTGTAGCGCGCCTGGGCGGCGCTGAGCGCGGCCTGGTAGCCGGTGGCAGCGGCCTGTGCGTCGCCATTGCGCTGCGCGCTGCTTTCCAGATTGACCAAGGCCTCTTCCACCTCGCGCACCGCCTGGCGGGCCTTGGCGCGCAGGGCGACCACGGCATCGTCGTACACGGCCAGCGCCGCCTGGGTGTTGGCGGCGGCGCGGCCACCGTCCAGCAGGGGTAGCGTGATGGCCACAGGGCCGAGCGACCAGGTGAGGCCGTCACTGGTCTGCCCGGCCTGGCGCACACTGGCTGCGCCGATACTGCCGTTCAAACTCAGCTGGGGCATGCGGCGCGCGTCGGCAGCGCGCGCGTCCAGGCTGGCGGCCAGCACCGCGCGCTGGGCAGCGGCAATATCGGGGCGCTGCTGCAATACGTCGGCGGGAATGAACGCTATAGAAAACAGAGCTGAATAAGACCGTATGGCAAGGACATTGGCTGTATTTGACGGTAGTTTTTGGCGCAAGTCAGGCTCGGGCAGGCCGCTGAGCGCGACCAGGCCTTTGACGAGCACGTTGCACTGCGCCTGCACCGCCCGCACGCTGCTGGCGGCATCGGCGGCGCTGGCGCGCGCCAGGGCGGCGTTGGCCGGGGCGGTAAAGCCCGCCCTGGCGCTGAGCTCGGCCAGGCGCGCGGTCTCGGCGCGCGAGGCGGCATCGTTTTGCGTGAGCTGCAAGCTGCTCTCGCAGTAGCGCAGGCTGTAGTAGGTGGCCGCCGTCTCGGCCGCCACGGCCACGCGGGCCTCGTGCCAGCCTAGCTGCGCGCCTTCCAGCCGCAGCTGCGCGGCGCTGCTGGCGGCGCGGTTGCCGCCAAACAGGTCAAGCTCCCAGGCGGCCTGCACGCCAGCGCCCAAGCTGGTGGCTGCCGGAATGCTGGGGGACTGCGCGCTGCGGCTGGCCTGCGCGCTGGCGCTCACACCCGGCAGCAGCGCCGCTTGCGCCCCGACGAGGGCAGCGCGCGCCTGCGCGATACGGCTGCGGGCGCTGCTTACGCTGGCGCTGGTCTGTTGCGCCGCGTCGATCAGCTCCACCAAGGTCGTGTCGCCCCACTGCCCCCACCAGTTCGCCAGCGTCGCCGTGCTGCCGCCGTGGGGCAACGCGGCCTGCCAGGCGGGCGGGGCGATGGGGGTGCTGGCGGCTTGCACGGCCTGCACAGCCGGCAGGGGGGTGGGCGCGAGCAATTTGCTGGCGCAGCCTGATAGCCCTGCCATCGTCAACCACCACGCCAACGCGTGCCCCACGGCGCGAAACTTCAAGCGCATGCAAAACTCCTGTTATTTTTAAAGCGACGGCTCAAAATTCTGGACGGCAGAATCATCTCGCTACATATTTCCAAGGCAATGCCCTCTGCATCATGACCTCTGCGCCGCCACTTTAACCGATCACCGCACCCGCCCTCGGTACCTGGCGCTAATTCCCCAGGGCCTTGCCGTGGCATATCTGGTGCATATCACCGTGTTGCTGGTATGGGTTTAAGCGCCGACCACGCGGCATAGTCTTTGGGATAGACCTCTTTGTAACGCGCCAGATGGAACAGGGCGGTGTCGTCAAATTGCAGCATCGTGGCCGACTCGATCAGCGCTTCAATCACCCGGGGCTCGGGCGAAAAGTGAATCATGTCCAGCGCCAACGCCAGTACGCGGGGGGCGCTTTCCTGCGTCACCGGCGTAATCACCAGTTCGGCAAACCGCGCCTGCTTTTGAAACAGCCAGCTCTTTTGCGCCTGCTCCAAAGCGTTGTCACGGTACATGGCGCTACGCTCCTCGATGGGCAGGTAGATCTGGCTGATGCGGTGGTAGTCAAATGCCGCGTAGGCGGTAGCGGCGAGCAAGGCAAATGCTATTATTTTAAGAGCTGCTCGCGTCCAGATGGCAAGGACTAGGGGCATATTTTGTTGGTAATTTTGGTTTAATTCTGAGTCGGCACTGGTTGCAGGCACCGCAGCCCGATTGGCGGGCGTGCGAGGTGTATCTGTAGCCACCGACGCGCCTCTTGGCCGCTGCAGCAAACCTATGCACAGCCCCAGCGTCATGACAAACGGCCCGTACCACAGCGGGTACTCCACCATGCTGTGCACGCCAATCAGCATCAGCACCCCCCAGGCCAGCTGGCGCGCAGGGTCGGTCTCGCGCCAGGGCGCGTTGCGCACGATCCACCACAGCACCGCGCCGCAAAACAGCAGCGCAAACGGCAGCCCCAGCTCCACCGCCAGGTGCAGCGGCAGGTTATGCGCGTTGTCCAACAGCTCGACAAAGCGTGTATCAAAGTGCGTGCTGTAGTGCGCATACGCCAGCTCCCGCCAGCCCCAGCCCAGCCAGGGTTTTTGGGCAATCAGCTCCAGCACATTGCTGTAGAGCCACAGGCGGCTACTGCCCGTCAGCCCCTGCGCCACATCCGCCTGCGCCCGGCCCCACAGCCCCGTGGAACTATTGCCCACCGCCTGGGCAAACCAGGGCATGGCCAGCACCACCAGCGCGTAAATGCCCAGCGCGCCAAAGCCCAGTATCCGTACGTGTTTGTGCAAACTGCCACGCCAGAGCCAGACCAGCGCGGCAATCAACAGCCACTGCACGCCGCCGGTGCGGGAGCTGGAGAGGCCGTTGCCGATGGCCAGCAGGGTGATGGCCAGCCAGGGCCAGGCCGTTTGCCAACGGTCAGCCCTTCGTGCCGTGGTCTGCTGTAAATACAGCACTGCCAACAACCCCATCCCGCACAGCGAGGCAAACTGGTTGCGCTGGCGCAGATTGGCGTAGGCCGTACCGTCCGATGAGTGGCTGATCCACGGTGCGAACCAGTGCTCGATACGCAGGTATTGGCATAGGGCTAGCAACACGCTCATGAGGGCCACTGCTAGCCAGCATGCTGCCAACGCCTGCGCACTCAGGGCAACACGTGGCACTGCAAGAAGCACCACAGCCGAGCAAACCAATGACACCAGCCACGGCGCCATGGCCGCAGAAGGTCCTAGGGCAAATGGATTTAGCCAAGGCATGGCTATAGCGACGTAGATTGCAAAAAAGCGCAAAACCAATGTAGATGTTAAAACCCATCCACTGCCGCATAGGCGAGTGGATCTGCCGTTTTCGCATCCACTAACGCAACCCAATCCGTATTACGTCGACTGGTCAGTGGCAGCCAGAGCAGGTTCTGTTCAATCCTGCCACTTTCTGCGATCGCACGATCAATCTTATTCAACGCCTCGGGTGATTTCCGATGGCTCTTACGCAATTCAGACAACGGTTTTGCGTGGGATATGGCATTGGTGCGGGATACTTGATCAAATCGCTGCCACCAATCTGGACGCACTGAAGGTTCGCGGCCCATCATGGAGTCGGAAATACTCTTCAACCGCTCTTCCTGATCCCTGGGTTCACGGGTTGCAATCACGCGCGGACCCCAAAAAGGCAGTTCATTCCAAGGTGCCTTTGCGCTGCCCAGTGCCAATTCATCAATGTCTACCGCACTTACTGCATTGAAGCGATCCACCTCGTAAACCAAATACACCGGACGCACTGCCATAACGACGCTCAACCCATAGATCAGGGCCGCCAGTTGAATAATCGCCACTATACCCAAGTCACGCACCAGATCTAAACGCGGTTTAGAAGGGTTGTACAACACCATCGTCAAAAGTGGTCCGCAGACCACGTCGACTCCGATCACTAACATAAACAACTCGCGCCCACCCATTAACTCACGGTATGGAAACGGGTACCACAACATAAACACCAGCGCCGCTGCCAGTACAGCCACCAATACACTCAGTAAAAAATGGACTGCCCCAGCTTTGAGAGCCGAGATGAGAAGTCTGGGTATCTGCATGTATTTAATAAAACTAATAGTTTGCGCTGAATGCGCATTCAGTAGAACCGCGTTTTGACCAAGCTACTGGAAAAGGCTTCTCATTAAATGCGATGAGTGCCTTCATCTGAGGAAAGGTCGATTTTGCCACCTCCGCCTTGAACTCGGCAAACGCTTTTTTATCCATTAGCCATATCTTATAAGCAACCGCTTTAGCCAAACACTCCTGCCCTACAAGCGCTGCTGAGCTGGCGTACACGGAAGCCACCACATCGTCAAATCGCGATATAGCCACTTTTTTTGCCAAGCTTAGCTGGATAGCAGCCAACTCCGGGGATGGTGGCAAAATCGTCAGGGCGGAGTAATCGGCAAAAAATGTAAACAGCACCGTGCCATAGGCTTTGGTTAGGCGCTCATGCCCAATCGCAAATGTATTCACGTCATACAGCGCCAGCACTTTTTTAATGTCATGGGCTGCAAATACCGGCGCAATGATCAGAAGCATCGGAAGAATCATCCACCCATTGATTTGGCGGGCAGTAAAATTGCGATCCGGTGGAGACTGCTTGCTTTCCGCTACCGAAGGCGATGCCGAGGCTTTCACCAGGGCGACACCCAGCAAGAAGGCCCAGGGAAACAGAAAGTAAATGTACTCTAACGGGTATTCCACCAGATCATGCAATAGCGGTGCTACCAGCAAAAACAGGGTCACGCGGCCCGAAAAATTTCTTGCAAGAGGCAGACATCGATACAAACTGTAAAGTACCAAACCAACCAGCAGCATTGTTATGGGTAGGCCAAAATCCATTGCCAGTTGCATCAGCACATTGTGTGCATTTTCCAAATGCAAAGAAAGTACCACCACATGGCCATCGGTAAACGCGTATTGCGCAAATCGTTTGTAGCCCACGCCCAGCAGCGGGTAGTCGCTAATGAGCTTGATCGCGGCATTCCAGATGGCGTACCTATCCCCGTTGGCAGACTCAGACAGGGATAGGGCGCGGGTGCTGCCAAAGTATGGAAGGATGTCATGCTCGCTGAGCAGAGTAAACAGAATGCGAAATGCTATGTAGATTAGTGGAACGCACAGAAAGGTAATACCCCGCCATCTGGACGACTTCAACTCAAACAGGCCGCAGACTGCAATGCAGCACAAAAGCAAAAAACCTGCCCGCGATGCACTGAGTGCCACGGCGCCGACCGTCAAACCCATAAGCGCCAGCAGTGCAAAGCGCAAGCCACGGCTGCGCTGGCTGGAAACATCCGCCATCCAAAGCATGCAAGCAACGCCTATGACCAACAGTAAGGCATACAAATTGGGTTGGCGCAGGTTGCCGTAGGCTCTGCCCACGATCGAGAGTTTGGAGACAAAGGGTAGATGGGTATGCAGCCCAAGGTACTGAAGCCAACCAAACAGCATTTGCAGCGCAACAATGGTCACCACCATATGGGGTGACCAGCGCAACAAGGCAGCCAACTGCGACTTTGGTGGCGCGTGCGCCTCCAGGTGCGCACCCGCGATCAAACACAGCAGCCCCCCCAGCATAACAAACAAGGCCATGTTGACCATGCCGAGATACTGAATGCTCTTGCCACTGGCGTACTGCACGATGAGCACCAGAATTTGTACGCCAAATATGGCAGCTGCGGGGGCGATGACGGGGAAAATAGTGGCAAGGCGTGGTCTGGTCAACGGCAGATAGGTCAGCAAGGCAGCCAACAAGACACCCCACAGCACCGCAGCGGCCGCCTCGTTATAAAACGCCGGTACGACGCTCACGTTCTGCGTCCAGAAATACGGCAACCCCAAGGCAATCAAAACGACTAGGTACGGCAAAAGAGCGGGCGAATTTTGGATTTTAGGGGCAAGCATAGTCGTTGACGTGAATAGGAATTTTTTGATGTAATTGCCGAATTTTAGAGTCACCGATAGAGAAATCGGGCATGAAAAAAGGGGCGCGAAGCCCCGTCATTTATTCACAATGGCTCGCCATCGCGCCCTCCACGACACAAAATAGGGGCGATAGCCCCTATTTTGCATCACAGGTTAACCCTGTGGCACTCACTGACCGCTACTATGCGCGGCAAGCAGCCGGACGGAATTTGTCCTTCAGCGTACCGGTTTTGCAGTCAAAAACAACGGATCCGCCGGTTGGAATGTTGGACGTTGCAGCGGTACCCAGCGTGAAAGCTGTGCCGCCAGAGGATGGAACTATGAAAATAGTGCCGCCGCTATCGATGGTTGAATTCATCGTAACAGTAATAACACCAGTCGCTTCAGCAATCGCAATAGACGCTAACGTTAGTAGTAGCTGCAGGCGCAGACCAGCCGCTAGCGTAAGCACGGCCTTGCGAAGAGTTTTCAGCAACGGCCACTTTGGCTGAACCGGCGAGTGACAGGCCTTCGGTTACTTTAGCACGGATGGTGTAGTCCTGGTACGCAGGCAAGCCACGGCAGCCAAGATACCGATAATGGCCACAACGATCATCAATTCGATCAGGGTAAAACCCTTTTGCAAAGTACGCTTCATGTAAAACACTCCAATAAAAGTTAAGTTGAACGGAGGAAGCAAACAATTTGCCGCCTACAGCGTAATCATTGCAAGGGGCGTGCCAGCTGGATTTTGGGGTTTTGTCGGGCTAAAGTGGGCAATAAATCACTGTTTGAGCGGGGCAGCGACAAAAATGTCATTTGCGTTTGATTTGCAGAGCGTAAATATGTCAAATAAACGCATTCAGCGGAAAACGCTAAGCCGCTGACTCCTGCCTCAGCTTTGGCCACACTTAAGAATATCGCATGGCTTGAAATCCTTTGAGAAATCTAACTGCGTGCATACTTGCCCGTGAACTCATAAAAAAAGGGGGCATACGCCCCCTTTTTGATAACAGGTCTATGGTGCCTGATTAACCTTTACGGCAAGCTGCTGGACGAAACTTGTCTTGTAATGTGCCGTTTGTGCAATTCCAAGTGACCGAGCCTCCAGTAGGAATGGCGGTTGAACTAGCCGTCCCGCCTGTAAAGCCGCCTGCAGAAGCGGGTGTGATCAAAATCGTTTTAGCGCCACCATCAATAGAACCACCGTAGGTAACCGTAATTTCACCAGTACCTTGGTCAATAGCGAGGCTAGTAACGTTAGTAGTAGCTGCAGGCGCAGACCAGCCGCTAGCGTAAGCACGGCCTTGCGAAGAGTTTTCAGCAACGGCCACTTTGGCTGAACCGGCCAGCGACAGACCCTCGGTCACTTTGGCACGGATGGTGTAGTCCTGGTACGCGGGCAATGCCACGGCAGCCAAGATACCGATAATGGCCACAACGATCATCAATTCGATCAGGGTAAAACCCTTTTGCAAAGTACGCTTCATGTAAAACACTCCAATAAAAGTTAAGTTGAACGGAGGAAGCAAACAATTTGCCGCCTACAGCGTAATCATTGCAAGGGGTGTGCCAACTGGTTTTTGGGGTTTGAGCGGGCTAAAGTGGGCAATAAATCACTGATCGAATGGGGATGCGACAAAAATGTCATTTTGCGCCCATCACGACACGGCAACAATGTCAGATTTGGGCGGTTTTTGTCCACATAGCCGCTATACCTCTAATTCCTGCCCAGCCCGCAACCAGCGGATATCGTGGGCAACCTCGTTTTTAAGCGGGCTGGTTTTGTCAAACTGGCGCACTTCGTCCATGATCTGGGCGGTTTCGGCGGGTTTGGTGTGGGTGATATAGATGGGAAACTTTTTGCTGTGCTCTATCTGGTCCAGCTCGTCGGCCAGCACGGCGGGGGACAGGTGCAGGCTGCGCTCGGCCAGGGCCTGCTCCTTGTTGCTAAAGGCGGTTTCTATCACCAGCATGGCCACGTTGAGCTGGTTGAGCCGCTTCCAGAAGGCCGGGTTGCGCTCGGTGTCGCCGGTAAACACCCAGTTGCCTTGGCCTGCGTTGATGGCGTAGCCTACGGCAGGCACGGAGTGTACTGCGGGCATGACCTCGACCGTTTTATCGGCGATGCGCACGATTTGCCCGGTGTTGATGGCGTGCAAGGTGACAAAGGGAGCCGAGGGTGAGGGGATCTGGCTGAAGTCGGGCCAAATGGTGTCGTTGAAGATGTGCTGGCGCAAGGCCTGGATGGTCTGTGGCAGGGCGTGTACGCGCAGGGGCGCATTGCGCAGGGCGGCTACGGCGTCGATCATCAAAGGCAGTGCGGCGATGTGATCCAGATGGGAGTGCGTCAGCACCACATCGTTGATGCCGCGCATTTCTTCCAGGCTCAAATCGCCCACGCCAGTGCCTGCATCTACCAAGAGGTCTGCGTCAATCAGAAACGAGGTGGTTCGGCAGTCTTTGGCAATGGCGCCTGAGCAGCCTAAAACCCGTATTTTCATCGCGGTAGATCTCTTTATTTGGTGTCAAAATTGGTGGTGCCGTCCCAGGCAGGATCTTTTGGCAGCACACGCCTAGAGGCTACACGCTGTGCATACAGTTCGTAAAGGAATTTTTTGGCATTTAGGCGTTCTAAGTTTAACAATTGAACGTCACACTGCTCCCAATCCTGGCTGCGGTAGGCCTTGAGCAGGGCGGACCAGGTTTTGAGTTCGCTGGTTCTTTCGTGAGAGGCCAGGTCGGTAGTGGTCAACGGTAAAAATATCGAAACCGCCTGCTCTTTGCCTTTGACACGGACTTTATCAATCTCCTGCCAGGCAAACCCGGTGGCCTGTTTGCGGGTGGATTCGCTGGCAATGATATCAACGCCGTAGATTTTGGATAAACCTTCCAGCCGCGAGCCCAGGTTGACGGCATCGCCAATGACGGTGTAACTCCAGCGGATATTGGAGCCCATGTTGCCCACGCACATGGTGCCGGTGTTCAGCCCAATGCCTACACCGATGGCTGGCAAACCCCGGGTGCGGTGCTCCTCATTGATGGTGTGGACGGCAGCAGACATTTCCAGCGCAGCCTTGACGGCCAATTGGGCATGGTTGGGGGCGTCTACTGGCGCGCCCCAAAACGCCATCACGCAGTCACCCATGTATTTATCGGTGGTGCCGCGATGGGCCTGGATAATGCCGGTCAAGCGGCTGAAGACACTGTTCAGCAGGGCCTGCAACGCCGTGGGCTCCATGTTTTCAGACAGGGCAGTGAAGCCGCGCATGTCGCAGAACATGACGGTCAGCTCTTTGTTCACCGCTTTCATGCTGTAACTATCGGGGTCTTTGACCATCTCGTCGACCAGCTCGGGCGGCACATAGGTGCCAAACAGATTGGCAATCTGGCGCTTGGATTTACTCTCTACAAAGTAGCCATAACTCATATTGAGCGCAAAGGCGGTGATGGCCATCACCAGGGCGGCCGCCAGAGGCAATGCCAAGCCCACACCAAGGTACATCCATAAATTAAGTCCCACCAATCCGCCGATGACGGCCAAGCTGGTCGCCACGGCAGCAGGGGCTGATAACAGGGGCAGTGCCAGCGCCAAAATGAGGCCGGCGATGGTCAAAACGACGACATCAAAACCGGCAGCATAGTCTGGCTGCACCTGCAAGCGACCATCCAGCATGCCAGAAATCATGTTCGCATGCACTTCAACGCCAGGGTAGGTTTCACCCACAGGGGTGACCCGCAGATCAAGCAACCCCGGCGCAGTGGCACCCAGCAAGACGATCTTGCCTTTCAATGCATCGGCAGGTACGCGCTGGGATAAAACGTCCGCAGCCGATATATATTGAAAGGATCCTCCTGCGACATTGCCGCGCCCCCGGTAAGGGATGAGCGCAGCGACCCGGTGATCAACCGGAATGGCCATCGACTGGTTATTTTGCTGCAGCAGCACGCTCTCCAAGCCCTGGTAGTTGCGCATCAAAAATTTCTCCTGCGGAAAGCCGGGAGCCACCTTGGGCAAACCAATCAGAAGGCGAAACATGGCCATCGACAATGATTCGTAGTATTGCCCTTGGTGTTCTGCCAGTAAGGGTACCGAGCGTACAACCCCATCGGGGTCGGTGATGGAGTTGAAAAATCCGCCCCTCGGTGCGGCTTTCGCCAGGGGCTCAATGTTGGAGCCGTAGCCCGACCAGCTGGTGAATTTAATGGGACGTCCCAGAAGCGCCTCTTTTTGCATCACCGGGGCGGGCAGCAGGCCGCTGGTGCGACCATCCCGATCACTGGTCATGTAATAACCCATGACCACGGGACGGTTTTCAATCGCCTTGGCAAATACCAGGTCGTAATCCAGGGTGCCCTGGATTTGGCGCAGTTTGTCGGTAAAACCAGGCTCATCGCGCAGCTCGTTGCCTGCCAATTGCTGAAGCCGTTTGAGGCCCGAGCTGTCATCAGGCTCGGCAAATACGATGTCAAAACCCAGCAGCGCAATGTGCTGCCGGTCAAACAACTCCTTGACCAGGTCTGCCAATTTGTTGCGGCCCCATGGCCAGCGCCCTACTTCTGCCAAACTTTTTTCGTCAAGGTCAATAATGACAATACGATCGTCCATGGTTTTGGGCATGGTAGCCCGCAGTCGCGTATCGTAGATGATGTCGTCCAACCGCTGAAGGACAGTGAGCGGCAAAATGGCGCAGGCATGCAGCAGGGCGAATACCAGCGGAATCAACGTGACGAGAATTCTGCGCCAGTGTTTCAACAGCGCCTGCATAGGGTGCGTGTCAGTTGTATTGTGGATCGCTAACGGGGTGCGTTGTTGGGATTGGCAGCGCCAACACCAACAAGCAAGGGTCTAGGCCTGAACGAATTGCATCTGCGTGCCAGCGAGTTCGAGGACGTCCAGGTGATGCAGCGTAACAGGATCAGCTCCGATCGATTCGCCATTGAGGGTCGGTTTGTTGACGCCTTCTACATGTGCGACCACAAATCCGTGGGGACGTTTCGTAATGGCTGCAACCGCAACTCCTGGCTTGCCAATCGTGGTAACCACCTTCACCAGAGGCACTTCCCGACCGGCAGCTGCGCCGGACAAGACCTTGATCGCCGCCGTACCGCTCGATGTGGGCGTGAGGGGGCTGGCCGTAGTAGGAACATAGGACGCGGCGCTTGCCGCAGGCGATGCCGCAGCCTGTGCGCTGCCAGGCTTGATCACCTGGGTTTGCTCGTAGGCGGCACCGCCAGCATCGGTGACAAACTTGATTTTGTACTTGCCAATCTCCACCATGTCGTTATTTGCCAACAGTTGTTTTTTGGCGGCTTTGCCATTGACGTAGGTGCCATTGGTGCTGTTCAGGTCTTCCAGATACACCTCGGAGCCCGACATTTGCATCACGGCATGCTCACCGCTCACGGCGAGGTTGTCAATCACAATGTCGTTATAAGGTCTGCGCCCCAGTGTAGTCCGGTCTTTGGTAAGCTGAACTTCTTTGATGACGACACCATCGATCGATACGATCATTTTCGGCATGGCCGACTCCTGTTGAAATAGCTAGTCATTTTATTTTACTTTCCCAGCAAACGGGACATCAGCCCACGCTTGCTGGAGCCTTCGCGCGCATGCATCAGCAGCACCGTTATATTATCTCTGCCGCCCGCCGCATTCGCTGCGGCGATCAATGCCTGCGCCTTCTGCTCCATAGTATCAGTGGTTTGCAGAATACGCGCAATAGAGGCATCGTCCACCATATCAGATAAGCCATCGGAGCACATCAAATAGGTGTCATCTGGCTCGACATGATGCTCATTGACCTCCAGCAGCACATTGTCTTCTACGCCCAAGGCCCGGGTCACGAGGTTTTTATTCAGGGAAATCGCCGCCTGTTCTTGGGTAATCAAGCCCGCATCCAGTTGCTCTTGCAATAAGGAATGGTCCTTGGTGATTTGCAGAAACTCCTGTTTTCTAAGGCGGTAGCAGCGCGAATCCCCAATATGTCCCAGCATCAGGCGTGCGTCATGGCACACACCTACCACCAGGGTGGTACCCATTCCGGCGTATTGCGGGTTGGAGTTGGCGGCATTAAAAATCGAGCGGTTGGCGTTATCTACACATATTTCCAGGGCTCTTCGCACTTCGCGGGCATTCGCCGTTTTGCCTACCTGCGACAGCCACCGGCTGAGTTCGGACTGAATAAACGCAGTCGCCATGCCGCTGGCGACCTCGCCAGCGTTATAGCCCCCCATGCCGTCAGCCAAAACGGCCATCTGGGTGGGAGTATCAAAAGCCACCGAATCCTCGTTGTTATCACGCGCGAGTCCGGGATCAGTGTGGGAAAAAAATTGGTAAATCATATATAGCCGGAGCCTACTATAACGAGTTTTAGGTACCCGTTTCGATATTTGAGAGGAGGGGGACTACAGTTTTGTCAAAATGTGGGGCAGAAGATGCATGCTGTGGTGTTGCGACTGGGTTGGGTGCGTCCATGAGGGAGGGTTGACGTAGTTCTACTGGTTGAGGGATCTGCTGCGGAGGTGCGTTTTTGCCGGATACAACCGTGTCCGATCCCAATGCAGCAATAGCCAGCCGCAAATCAGCGGCCAAATCGTCACCATTCTGGTACCTGGCTTCTGGGCGCTTGCCCAGGGTTCTTGCAACAATATGAGCTACTTGCCCGCTGAGTTCTTGCCGGATAGTGCGAATGTCGGGCGCCTCTTCATTGGATATTTTATACATGAGTTCGGCCATGGAGTCCCCATGAAATGGCAGTACACCGGACAGCATTTGAAACAACATCACACCCAGTGAATACAAATCCGACCGACCATCAATCTTTTTGCCTGCGATTTGCTCGGGCGACATGAAACTGGGCGTACCCATGACCATGCCGGTTTTGGTTTTGCTTGAGTCCGTGATGCGGGCAATACCAAAGTCGGTCACCTTCACGCTGTCGCTCTCGATGTCGTACATGATGTTCGCGGGCTTGATATCGCGGTGCACCACGTTTTGCCTGTGAGCATAGGACAATGCCTGCGCAATACGCTCCACAATAGAGAGTACCGTGGGAATGGGGAAGAGCGTGCCCTCTTTGCAGTTATCCGCCAAGTCTTTGCCTTTGAGGTATTCCATGGCGATGTAGGCCAGATCGTGCTCCTCGCCCGCATCAAAAATGGTGACAATATATTGGTGTTGTAGCCGTCCTGCAGTCTCGGCTTCTCGAAAAAACCGCTCTCGGGCATCCACCAGATCGTCGCCCTCAAATTCCTGGCTGAGCGCCATGGTTTTGATGGCCACTATGCGGCCAATTTTAGGGTCTTTACCCAGATACACCACGCCCATGGCGCCCTTGCCCAGTTCTTTGTCCACCTGGTAGCGGCCCAGCATGGGTTTTTCAATCCCGGCGCCGTCCAGCAACATCGCGCCCCCAGGATGGGCGCCACTACCACCCAAAATCACGGTTTCAGAGAGATTTTTGGCGCGGCTGAGCTTGGCATCCAACCCCTTGTAACCCTTGTCCAGGCTGGCCATGTGCTCATAAACGGCTTGGGATTTGTTGAACTGGCGTTTGCGCTCAAAATCCAGCGCCAAGTTGCCCAGGTTGCCCATCAGCGCATCGCTGGCAGGCACACGGCGGAAGCGGTCAAACGCCATGTCCAGCTGGCCTTGGCCTTGGTAGGACAGGCCCATCATGCGGTTGGTTTCGGCAGACTCTTCGTCCGATTTCAGCTTGCCTGCCTCAGTCATCAAAAAGCGCTTGGTTGTCAAGGCCAAATGTCCAATCAGCAGCATGAGCGCCGGAAGCATGCATTGCAGCCAGTAGCTAAAGCGCGATAAAAAGATATGCGAACCAAGCAAAAGAACGGCAAACGCCGTACCCGTAACCAACGCAGAACTTCCGGCGCTCAGGCGAGGCAATAATCCAATCAAATATCCTGCAACCAACAGCACCGCCAAATTCGCAGCCGCCTCTGCCCACCATGGCGTTGTGACGAAGTGCTCAGACAAGATGCTGGAGGTAACGTGCGCCGTTTGCTCCAAAGGGGTCATGCCGCGACGACCTAAGGGCGTAGGAAACTCCACGCCCACGCCAGCCGCGGTAGGGCCTAACAGCACTACTTTCCCGGCAAATTTACTGGCGGGGACTTTGCCCGTCAGCACATCAAAAGCGGAGTCATAGCCAAATGCCGCCTTGTTGTCACGATCCGCGTAATAGAAAGGCCGCATATTGCCTTTTTCATCGGTGCCAATGCGCAGTTTCCCAATTTGCACGACACGCTCCTCACGGTGTACGACAACATCAGAGATGCTCAGGTTCAGTCCTTTGATGGCGGCAACCAAGGCCATGGAAGGCACCATTTGGTCATAATAGTCTATGAGTAACGGTTCGGTTCGCACCGTGCCATCAGCATCAGTGGGTTTGTTGCCGTGGCCCACCAACTCTATCTTGCTGCCCAGGAGATCAATGGGCTCCAAAATACTGGCGTAAGGCTCACCAAAACCTACCGGCGATTTGATCAGGCTTTTTAGCGTCACTTCACGCAGCGGCTTATCGGGTTTGCCGCGGATTTCCCCCGAGGTGAATGTGACCAAGCCTGCCACATTGCCCGCCGAAGCAAATGCCTGGGCCAGGCGTGCATCGGCATTCAGGGCCAGCTCGCCCTCTCGCGCAATGTGATCTATCGCTTCCAGCGTTGCATTGCCAGATGCTGCCTGTGCCTCGATGGTTTGGCGAATCTTTTGGAGAAAGGGCAAGCCTTTTTCAATTTGCGGCTCGGGGTACAAAATGCCATTGATGATGGCTTTGGGCTTGCCCTCGGAGATTGTTGTTATCAATTGGGCCTGCGTATCGCGAGACCAGGGCCAGCGGCCCAGATTGGCCACGCTCAAATCGTCAATCGCCACCACTTCGATTTGGGCAGAGGGATTTTTGCTCGACTGCGTGATGCCAAAATCGTAAAAACGGTTATCAAGGGTCTCCACCACACTGGTAGTCATGTACAGCAAATAGAGCGCAAACACCACCAGCACGCCCACAAACCAGTCGGCGCGCCAGAAACCTTGACGTTTTGATGACGATCCTGCCAAACTTGGCCCTCTCAACGAGTAGTCAAAGCGTGGTCTCAAGTACCTGCGCTAAGTTGTTGTTTTCAGTAAAATTTTTCATGAGTACGAACCATACCAGCCTGGCCATTGGGGCACAAGTACTATGTAGTAAAACGGAACGTTTTGTTGCAGTTAGGCTGCAAAGCTGCCCACAGGGGCTAGGCAGGAGGATGCTGTCACATCCATCTTGCCTTCAAGTTCAGACCGGTTTGGGCGTATCGGAGCCTCTTTTTTGCATCCAAAGCCCCAGAGTCACCACGATAGCCGCGCCGATCACGCCACCAAATAGCACGGTCTGCTCGCTCATTTTGCCAAACCAGCCCTCTACAGCAGGGTCGGTCAGCAGCATTTCGCCCGCCAAAAAGCCCAGCAATGCCGCGCCCAGGGTAATGATGACGGGGAAACGTTCCATCACCTTCATCAACAAGGTAGAGCCAAAGATGATCAGCGGGATACTGACCAGCAGGCCAATGATGAGCAGCGAGGTATTGCCCTTAGCGGCGGCTGCTACGGCCAGCACGTTGTCCAGGCTCATCACCAAGTCGGCAATCAAGATGGTGCGAATCGCTGCACCCATGCCGCTGATTTCTTTGCCGTGGCCTTCTTCCTCATCGCTGCCGCTGAGTAAATCCACGCCGATATAGACCAACAGGATGGCTCCGATCAGTTTCAGGTACGGCAAGGCCAATAGTTGGATAGCGACCAAGGTAAGCACGATCCGCATCACGATGGCGGCGGCACTGCCCCAGAAGATGGCCTGCTTTTGCTGCTCGGGTTTGAGGGAGCGGGCGGCCAAGGCGATGACAATGGCGTTGTCACCGGAGAGCACGATATTGGCCAACATGATGGAGCCCAGCGCGCTCCACATGGCGGTGGATGAAAAATCGAGTCCAAAAAACATGATGTCTCCTAACGGTTTGGGTAGTTTGAATGAGAAAAGCGCTGTGAAACCAGCGCTTTTGAATTTTTTCTAAGTCGATTCAGTGTAAGCCGTCGAGCGCAACGCCTGATGCGTGAAATTGCTTACGCGTAGCCTGCGGCATACCCTTGGTAAAGGCCGACCGATTTACAGCATCGCCTTGAGCAGCCTGGCCATCTCCGACGGATTGCGCGTCACTTTAAAGCCACACTCTTCCATCACCGCCAGCTTGGCATCGGCCGTGTCTGCACCGCCGCTGATCAGCGCGCCTGCATGGCCCATGCGCTTACCTGCCGGCGCGGTGACGCCTGCGATAAAGCCGACGATCGGTTTCTTCATGTTGGCTTTGCACCAACGGGCGGCATCTGCCTCGTCGGGTCCACCGATCTCGCCGATCATGATGACGGCATCGGTATCGGGGTCGTCATTAAAGGCCTTCATCACATCAATGTGCTTCAGGCCATTGATGGGGTCGCCACCAATACCGACTGCACTGGACTGACCCAGGCCGATTTCGGTGAGTTGCGCGACCGCTTCGTAGGTGAGGGTGCCGGAACGGCTGACCACGCCAATGCGGCCCTTGCGATGGATGTGACCGGGCATGATGCCGATTTTGATCTCCTCCGGCGTGATGAGGCCGGGGCAGTTGGGGCCCAGCAGCAGGGTGCGCTTGCCGCCAGCGGCTTCCTTGGCCTTCATGCGGTTGCGCAGCTCCAGCATGTCGCGCACGGGGATGCCTTCGGTAATGCAAATCGCCAGGTCGAGGTTGGCTTGCACCGCTTCCCAGATAGCTGCGGCCGCGCCTGCGGGGGGGACGTAGATCACGCTGACGGTCGCGCCCGTGGCACTGGCGGCTTCTTTGACCGAGGCGTAGATCGGGATGTTAAAAATGCTTTCGCCGGCTTTTTTGGGGTTCACACCCGCGACGAAGCAGTTTTTGCCGTTGGCATATTCCTGGCACTTTTCGGTATGGAACTGGCCGGTTTTACCCGTGATGCCTTGCGTGATCACTTTGGTGTTTTTGTTAATCAAAATACTCATGGTGTTTCCTTGTGTGGCGGTGTCTGGTGGGCTTACTTGGCAGCGGTAAATTCCACACGGCGGTTCTTCTGGCGGCCCTCGACGCTGGCGTTGTCGGCAGCGGGCTGGGTGTCACCATAGCCTTTGGCGCTGATGCGGCCGGCGTCCACGCCGGCCTTCACCAGCACGGCCATCACGGCCTGGGCGCGCGCCTGCGACAGCTTGAGGTTGGTCTCGGGCTTGCCAACGTTATCGGTATGGCCACCAATTTCCAGCTTCAAGGCGGTGCAGCCTTTGAGGTTACCCGCCATGCTCTGCAGCACGGCGCTGGACTCTGCTGCGACAACGCTACCGCCAGTCACAAACTTCACGTCGGCGGCCAGGGCTTTGTCATTGCAGACGGCGGCATTGGCGGGCGGCGCAGCTGCAGCGGGACCCGCAGCGACCACCGCAGGAGCAGCCACCGCAGGAGCAGCCACCGCAGGAGCAGCCACCACAGGGGATGGGATGGGTGCGGGTGCTGCTACTGGCGCTGGCGTTGGCGCTGCTACGGGTGCGCTAGGCGCAGCTACCGGAGTGGTGTCCGTTTTGCCACCGCCGCAGGAGCGCAGCAAGAAGAAGGAGGCAATGACAGCGCCAACGGCCCATACCCACCATGGAATACCGCCTTTAGCCGCAGCGATAGCGACGGGAGGCACGGCCAGCTTGTCGGCGGCACCACTGATCTGCGCGCCGACGGCTTTGGCACCAGCGGCAGCATGGGCACCCAGGTCGGCGGCGCCGCCCCTGAGTGCGCCGGCAGCCAGCGCGCCCGCAGCGGCTGCGCCTGCGGTTGTGCTACCCAAAGCGCCGGAAATGGCGGTATTGACGGAGCCTAAAGAGGCGCCCGCACCAGAGACGGCCTGGGTCACAGCGGTGGTACCGGCAGCAACTGCTGAAGTAGCGGCGGCACCTACGCTGCCAGCCGTAGCTTTCTGGGTCGCTTCCACCACTTTTTGGGCTGCCTCGGCCATGGTGTCAGCGCTGATGATGGGCAGGCCAGACTCGGCCAGCATCTTCTTGCCCAGCTCTTCATTGGTGCCCTTCATGCGCACCACCAGGGGCACGCTCAGGTTGGTGGCTTTACACGCAGTGATGATGCCAGTGGCGATGGTGTCGCACTTCATGATGCCGCCAAAGATGTTGACCATGATGGCCTTGACCTTGGGGTTTTTCAGCATGATCTTGAAGGCCTCGGTGACCTTCTCGGGGGTGGCGCCGCCGCCCACGTCCAAAAAGTTGGCGGGCTCTGCGCCGTAGAGTTTGATGGTGTCCATGGTGGCCATGGCCAGGCCTGCGCCGTTGACCAGGCAACCGATGTTGCCGTCCAGGCTGATGTAGGCCAGGTCAAATTTAGACGCTTCGATCTCGGCCGGGTCTTCTTCGTCCAGGTCACGCAATGCGACGATCTCGGGGTGACGGAACAGCGCGTTAGCGTCAAAATTGAACTTCGCATCCAGCGCTTTCACGCCGCCATTGCCTTCGACGATCAGCGGGTTGATCTCGACCAGGGAGGCATCGGTGTCCATATAGCATTTGTAGAGCTTTTGCAGCACGTCGATGCAGGCGGCGGTGGATGCCGCAGGTACGGTCATGCCGTCCGACAGCTTTTTGCCCTGCTCGGCCGTCAGGCCGACCGCCGGGTCGACAAACACGGTGATGATTTTCTCCGGGGTGTCGTGCGCCACGGCCTCAATGTCCATGCCGCCTTCGCTGCTGGCCATAAAGGCGACTTTTTGCGTGGCGCGGTCGGTGACAACCGATACATACAACTCTTTTTTGATGTCGGCACCGTCTTCGATGAACAGGCGGCGCACTTTCTGGCCCTCCGGGCCCGTTTGGGCGGTTTTGAGCTGCATGCCCAAAATTTCTCCGGCCAACTTTTTGACCTCTTCAATACTGCGTGCCAGTTTCACGCCGCCGCCCTTGCCACGGCCACCGGCGTGGATTTGCGCCTTGACCACCCACACCGGGCCACCCAGCTTTTGCGCGGCTTCGACCGCTTCTTGTACCGTAAACGCCGGGATGCCGCGCGGAACGGGGATGCCAAAGGAGCGCAAGATATCCTTGCCTTGGTACTCATGGATTTTCATAAAGGCTACTTCCCGGGAGGGGTGTCTGTGATGATGGGGTGAAATGGGTTCATGCACAATTGACACAAATGGCTTGTGTCAAATCAGCGGGTGAACTGTATCATGTTGCAATGCACAAAGTTTGTGCCTAAACTTACAACGCGACCTCGTATTTTTTTAGAGAGATTCCTCCATGGCAAACACCACAGCCAAGGTTTTTATCGACGGCGAAGCCGGTACCACCGGCCTGCAGATCCGCGAGCGGCTAGCCAAGATGCCGCAGATTGCGCTGCTGTCCATCGCGCCCGAGCTGCGCAAAGACCCCGAGGCCAAGCGCGCCCTGATGGCGCAGGCCGACTTGGTGGTGCTTTGCCTGCACGATGCGGCTGCTATTGAATCTGTAGCTGCTTGCGTCCATTTGACAAGGACTACTGGCCAAAAACCCTTGAAAATTATCGATGCATCCACGGCCCACCGTACGGCGCCTGGTTGGGTGTTTGGTTTTCCTGAATTGTCCGGTGCGCAGCGCAAGGCGGTGCAAAACGCCCAGTTTGTCTCCAACCCCGGTTGCTACGCCACCGGTGCGATTGCCATGATCCGCCCTCTGGTGGACGCGGGCATTCTGCCCAAAGACCACCCCTTGGCCCTGCCTGCGGTCAGTGGCTACAGCGGCGGCGGGCGGCAAATGATGGAGGAGTACGAAGGCAAAAACGGCGAAAAAGGCAGCGCCCCCGCCTACGAGCTGTACGCCTTGGGCCTGAAGCACAAGCACATCCCCGAAATCATGGCGCACACCGGCATCACCCGCCGCCCCATTTTTATCCCCAGCGTGGGCAACTTTGCCCAAGGCATGCTGGTGCAATTGCCCCTGCACCTGGACACCCTGCCCGGCAAACCCACGGCGGCCGACCTGAACGCCGCCTACGCCATACACTATGCAGGCAGCGAATATGTCAGCCTGCAGCCCGCCACCGAGAGCGGCAAACTTGACCCGTTGGCGCTGAACAATACCAATCAACTGGAAATTCGCGTATTTGGCAACGACGAGTACCGCCAAGCCGTGCTGGTAGCGCGGCTGGACAACCTGGGCAAAGGTGCCAGCGGCGCGGCGGTGCAAAACTTGAAATTGATGCTCGGCTTGGATGCATGAAGGCGCTTGCAGCCGGTCCAGCCGTGCGTAGATTTTCAGCAGAGTGTTGCTAGCCAGAGAACCGCTAAAATCCCGGGTTACCAACCCGTTACCAATATTCTCAGGACACCCCAAAATGGCACTCGTCTCCATGCGTGAGCTGCTCGACCATGCAGCAATCAACGGCTACGGCATTCCCGCGTTTAACGTCAACAATCTGGAGCAGGTGCAAGCCGTGATGGCCGCTGCCGACGAAGTGGGCGCTCCCGTCATTTTGCAGGCCAGCGCCGGCGCACGCAAGTACGCGGGCGAGGCTTTCATCAAGCACCTGATCGCCGCCGCGATTGAGCAGTACCCGCACATTCCCCTGGTCATGCACCAGGACCATGGCCAAAACCCGGCGGTGTGCCAGGGCGCGATTGACCTGGGCTTTAGCTCGGTGATGATGGACGGTAGCCTGGAAGGCGACGGCAAAACCATTGCCAGCTACGAGTACAACGTGGACGTGACCCGGCAAGTGGTGGCCATGGCGCACAAGCTGGGCGTGACGGTCGAAGGCGAGCTGGGCTGCCTGGGCAGCCTGGAGACCATGCAAGGCGACAAAGAAGACGGCCACGGCACCGATGCGGTGATGACGCGCGAGCAACTTCTCACCGACCCCGAGCAAGCCGCAGATTTTGTAAAACAAACCCAACTGGACGCACTGGCCATTGCCATCGGCACCAGCCACGGCGCCTACAAATTCTCACGCAAGCCCACCGGCGACACGCTGGCGATCAGCCGCATCATGGAGATCCACGCCCGCCTGCCCAACACGCACCTGGTGATGCACGGCAGCTCCAGCGTGCCACAAGACCTGCTGGCCATCATCAACCAGTACGGCGGCAAGATGAAGGAAACCTACGGCGTGCCGGTAGAAGAAATCCAAAAAGCCATCAAATTTGGCGTGCGCAAAATCAACATCGACACCGACATCCGCCTGGCCATGACGGCTGCGGTGCGCAAGTTTTTGCATGAGAACCCGGATAAATTCGATGCCCGCGAATGGCTCAAGCCCGCCCGCGCCGCCGCCCAGGCGATTTGCAAGCAGCGCTATGTGGAGTTTGGCTGCACTGGCCAGGGCAGCAAGATCAAAGGCCACAGCCTGCAAGTGGTAGCGGCGCAGTATGCCAAGGGCGAGCTGGCACAGGTGGTGCATTAGCTAACCCTTGGCAGGTCCGGATGTGCGAAATGCCTTAAAAAAACCACCCTTGCGGTGGTTTTTTTTCATGCTGCTATCAACAACGATTTAAGGCATAATTCAGCTATACACATGAAAGGTGTATAGAGCATGAATACCCGAACCAATATTGTTTTAGACGACGACCTGATTGCCAAAGCCATGGCGCGGGCGCATGTCAGTACCAAGAAGGCTGCGGTCGATGCAGCTTTGCGCGCTTTTGTACGCGAGCCGGACTACTCTGCGCTGTTGGCCTTGGAAGGTTCGCGCCTGATTTCAGACGACTACGACCCTAAAGGTGCTTACATGCCATCCACGCCGATAGCATTGCCGCTACCCGTGCGTGCGCCATTGGGCAAGCAAGCTGCTACGCAAAAAGCGAAGGCACCGCAGTCAGCCACTAAAAGGCGCAAGAAAGCCCACCCATGATGGTGGACTCCTCGGCGTGGGTCGAGTTTTTGCGCGCCACCGGCTCACGAGAGCATTTACGTATCAAAAAAGCACTGAGCGAGCGCACGCCTTTGCTGCTGTGCACCACCGTGTTCCAAGAGGTGTTGCAAGGAGCGCAAAACTCCACCGATATGCTACGCTTGGAGCAAGGCTTGTCTAACCTCGTGCGTGTTGAGCCTGCCAACCTCTATGAACAGGCCCGGCTGGCCGCACACTTGTACGCCCGTTGCCGATGGCGCGGATTTACACTGCGCAGTGCAGGCGACTGCTTGATCGCCGCTTTGTCCATAGAACTGAACCAACCCCTGTTGCACCGCGACCGGGATTTTGAACATATTGCCGCAGTGGATCTGCGATTGAAATTTGTATGACCGCATCCCTCCACACCTCCGCCATCACCTCCCTCCCCCTGCTCGCACGCGGCAAAGTGCGTGACAACTATGCTGTGGGCAGCGACCGTATTTTGATGATCGCCAGCGATCGGCTTGAGCGCGTTTGACGTCATCATGGGCGAGCCGATTCCCGGCAAAGGCGCGCTGCTGACGCAGATGGCGCTGTTCTGGTTTGCCAGGCTGGGCCATATCTGCCCCAACCACTTGACGGGCGATGCCCCCGAGAGCGTGGTGACCGAGGCAGAAAAGCCCCAGGTCAAAGACCGCGCTATGCTGGTCAAGCGCCTCAAACCCATCCCGGTAGAGGCCGTGGTGCGCGGCTACTTGGCGGGCAGCGGCTGGGCGGAGTACCAAAAAACACAGTCGGTCTGCGGTGTGCCCCTGCCTGCGGGCCTGAAAAATGCCTCCAAGCTGCCCGAGCCGATCTTCACCCCCGCCGCCAAAGCGGCCATGGGTGAGCATGATGAAAACATTCGCTATGAACAGGTCGAGCAGATCGTCGGCGCGCAGCTGGCCAGCCAAATCAAAGCACTCAGCCTCGCCATCTACAAGGAAGCGGCGGCCTTTGCGCTCACCAAAGGCATCATCATTGCCGACACCAAGTTTGAGTTTGGTTTGGATGCCGATGGCAAGCTTACGTTGATGGATGAGGTGCTCACGCCCGACAGCTCGCGCTTTTGGCCCTCCGAATCCTATGCCCAGGCCTTTGCCGCCGGGACCAACCCGCCCAGCTACGACAAGCAGTTTGTCCGTGATTGGCTGGAGACCGCGCAAGTGGGTGGCAAGCCCTGGAGCAAGACCGCGCCCGCGCCCGCGCTGCCCGCCCAGGTGATAGAAAAAACCGCCGCCAAATACCGCGAAGCCCTGCAAAGGTTGCAGGCTTGAAGCTACAATGCCTTTGAGAAGGTTTTAGAGGTTGTTTAGGCCTGTAGTCCCTGTCAACAGGACGTAAGTAGCTATTATTACTATAGCAATTCACATGACGTGTGCGCAGTGTCATGTAACAGATCACCTGAATGCCATATTCATGGGATGGTCAGCCGCTGGTGGGTTGCCTACACTGCAGGCACTGTGTAACACCCGGGCAGCCTCGTCTGCCGTTACTGCACAGCAACCCATTACCGGAGGTTTTATGCAACCCGACACGCTTGGACATTCTTCTAAATCTTTATTACTGGCCGGCCTGTGCGCTAGCGCGCTGCTGGGCGCAGTCCCCAGCGCTGCGCAAACCGCCGGCCCCAGCGCTGCGCAAACCGCCGGCGCCCCTGCAGCGAGCAGCACCCTGCAATGCATCCTGGCAGGCCGGCTCAACACCGACCAGCGCTGGGCTCCGCAGGCGCGCGGCGTGGAGCTGCTGGACGCGACGGGCAAGCGGGTCGCGTCGTCCGACAAAACCGCGTTGGGTGGCGTGAAGCAGGTGCGCATTAGCAGCCCGGCTTTGCTGTCCACCTGTAACGGCAACCAAGCCTTGCCCAGCGGGGACGATCAAGCCAAAACGCCTAAAGCCGCTGCGGCAGCGGTATCGGCCAACGCCACACCGATCAACGTCGAAGCGGTGGGCTTTCCACCCCTGCGGGTTGGGGGTGAGCTGGTAGAACTGCGCCTGGCGTTGCCCAGCGAGCGGATCGTGTCCCTGACGCGATGAATTCTGCGGCAACGCAGACTACAATGGTGGCAGCAAGATTCATGCCGCCATGCCACACCACGCCACTTCCCCTCTGGGCTTGTCCCTCGTATTTGCCCTCTGCGCGGCGCTATTGTGCACCCAGGCGGGGGCCGAAAAAGCCGATAAAAACAAGCCCCTGAATGCCGAGGCCGATGCCCTGCGCTATGACGACCTCAAGCAAACCAGTGTCTTTACCGGCAATGTCGTTATCACCAAGGGCAGCATCATCCTGCGCGGTGCCACCGTCAATGTGCGCCAGGATAACGAGGGCTTTCAGTACGGCACCCTGACCGAGACCGGTGGCAAACGGGCTTTTTTCCGGCAAAAGCGCGAAGGCCTGAACGAGTGGATCGAGGGCGAGGCCGAGACGATTTATTACGACGGCAAGGCCGACACGGTGACCTTTACCAAAAACGCTGTGCTGCGCCGCTACAAGGGTACCGCACTCAACGACGAGACCACGGGCAGCCAGATCACCTACGACAACCTGACCGATGTGTTCAACGTCGTCGGTGGGCCCGCCAACGCCAGCGCCACCAACCCTTCGGGGCGCATCCGCATCATGATGACGCCGCAAGCCGCTGCCAGTGCGGGCGAATCACGTAGCCCCGCACCACCCGCCGCGCTGCGTCCCAGTACCACGGTGGGTGGGGAACGCAAGTGAAATCCGAACCCGATGCAGGCACCTTAGCCCACGCCAGCGCCCAGCCTGCTCCCTTGCGCCAACTCAAAGCCACCGGTCTGCAAAAGGCCTATGGCGCGCGCAAGGTCGTCAAAGACGTGTCGCTGTCCGTCACGCAGGGCGAGGTGGTGGGCTTGCTCGGCCCCAATGGCGCTGGCAAAACCACCTCGTTTTACATGATTGTCGGTTTGCTGCGCGCCGATGCCGGGCAGATCACCATCAACGACCAGCGCGTCGAGCGCCTGCCGATCCACCGCCGCTCGCGCCTGGGCCTGAGTTACCTGCCACAAGAGGCCTCGATCTTTCGCAAGCTGACGGTGGCAGAAAACGTGCGCGCCGTGCTGGAGCTGCAACGCGATGCACAGGGCAAGCCGCTGGACAAAGCCGAGATCGAAAATCGCCTGCTCGCCCTGCTCAAAGACCTGCGGGTGGAGACGCTGCACGACTCCCCCGCCCCTGCGCTCTCGGGCGGCGAGCGCCGCCGGGTAGAGATTGCCCGCGCCCTGGCGACCAATCCGCAGTTTATATTGCTCGATGAGCCCTTTGCGGGCATCGACCCGATTGCCGTGATCGAGATCCAGCGCATCATCGGGTTTTTAAAATCACGCGGCATTGGGGTCCTGATTACCGACCACAACGTGCGCGAGACCTTGGGCATCTGCGATCGCGCCTTCATCATCAGCGACGGCCATGTGCTGGCCAAAGGCACGCCCGCTGAGATTGTGGACAACGCCGATGTGCGTCGGGTCTACTTAGGTGAAAATTTCCGCATGTAATGTATGTTGCCCCCACGCTTGTCACTACGTGTACTGCGCTGCCCCCCGAGGGGGCCCTCGCACCTTGGGGCGGCCCGGCGGCGCTCGTAGTCTGCCCACCACTACTGCGCTGAGTCATTGCGCCTACCATGAAACAAGGTCTTCACCTGCGCACCTCGCAGCATCTGTCGCTCACGCCGCAGTTGCAGCAATCGATCCGCCTGCTCCAGCTGTCGACGCTGGAGCTGGCGCAGGAGATCGAGCAGATGCTGCAAGACAACCCCTTCCTGGAGCAGGAAAGTACCGAGCAAGGCTACGAGGAGGCGCTGCAAGCCGAGCGTGTGCAGCAAGAGACCGCCAGCTTGCAGGCCGAACGTGCCGATGAATTTGAGTGGGATGGCACCCAAAACGCTACCGAAACTATAGCTGTATACGACCAACCGACAGGGACTACCGCCGAAAATACCCCCCAAGAATCGACGGACGCGGCGTCCGAGGCCAACATCGCCGACGACTGGGAGGGAGAAGGCAGCCACGAGGTGGCCGCTGACGATACCGAGTGGGGCAACGACGCGCCCGCCAAAACGTCTAACGCCGAGGGCAGCGGCGATGCCGATGCCAGCGCCATGAGCGCCGAGCATGTCAGCCTGCAGCACCACCTGCACCGCCAGGCCCTGGGCCTGCGCCTGGGTGAAGAAGACCGCGCCGCACTGATGTTTTTGATTGAGTCATTGAACGACGACGGCTACCTGGAAGACGGCTTTGAAGACCTGGCCGAGAGCCTGGGCGCCACCACGCTGGAAGACGTGGAAGAGCTGGTGCAACGCTTTGGCATGGCCATCCAATTGCTACACCACATGGAGCCACCGGGCATCGGTGCGCGCCATCTGCAAGAGTGCCTCACGCTGCAACTGCGCGCCCTGCCCGCGCACACCCCCGCGCGCAGCGAGGCACTGGCGATCTGCGCGCAGCCGCTGGATTTACTGGCCAAGCGCGATACCAAGCGCCTGTCCACGGCCTGTCAATGCAGCGTTGACGACGTGAAGGCGGCCATCACCCTCATCTCGCGGCTCGACCCCAAACCCGGCCGCCAGTTTGCCGACCTGGAGCGCAACATCATCACGCCCGATGTGATCGTCGTGGCGCAGGGGCGCGGCGCGCAGCAAAAATTCAAGGTGCAGCTCAACCCCAACGTCATGCCCAAGCTCAAGGTGCACGACATCTATGCCCAGGCCCTCAAGGGTGGCAAAACCGAAGGGCATGTGGCGCTGCAAGGGCGCTTGCAGGAGGCGCGCTGGTTCATTAAGAATATCCAGCAGCGTTTTGACACGATTTTGCGGGTGAGCAACGCCATCGTCGAGCGCCAGCGCAGCTTTTTTGCCCATGGCGCGCTGGCCATGCGCCCGCTCGTGCTGCGCGAGATTGCCGACGAGCTGGGCCTGCACGAGTCCACCATCAGCCGCGTAACTACCGCCAAATACATGGCCACGCCGCACGGCACCTTTGAGCTGAAATATTTTTTTGGCTCGGGCCTGAATACCGAGACCGGCGGCAATGCGTCCAGCACCGCCGTGCGCGCGCTGATCCAGCAGTTTGTCGCCGCCGAAGACCGCAGCAAGCCCTTGTCGGATAATGCCATTGCCGACATGCTCAAAGAGCAGGGCATCGAATGCGCCCGCCGCACGGTCGCCAAATACCGCGAGGCGCTGCGCATAGCGCCTACGCATCTGCGCAAAACGTTGTAAACCACACCATGAACCATCTCCAATTATTTCTGCCCTGCGCAGGCGGCGTAGAAGAGCTGCTGGCGCATGAGGTGCACCGCATTGTCAAAGTGCCCGTCAGTGTGATGCGCGGCGGTGTAATGCTGGAGGGCTCGTGGCGCGACGCGATGCTGCTGAATCTGCACAGCCGCCTGGCCATGCGCGTGATGATCGAGCTGGCGCACCAGCCCTACCAGAACGAGCGCGACCTGTACGACGCGGCCAGCGAGGTGGCCTGGGAGCTGTGGTTCACACCCAAAAACACCTTCAAAATCGAGATGACCTCGCAGCATAGCCCGCTCAAAAGCCTGAACTTTGCCGCGCTGACCATCAAGGATGCCATTGCCGACCGTTTTCGCAACAAGTTTGGCGTGCGCCCCGATATCGACACCCACTGGCCGCATGTGCGCGTGCATGCGCACCTGACGACCGATGCCGTCACGCTGTACATCGACACCAGCGGCGAGCCGCTGTTCAAGCGCGGCTGGCGGCAAGACACTGGCGAAGCCCCACTGAAAGAAACCCTGGCCGCTGCGATGATTGCCGCCAGCGGCTGGCAGAGCGAGCAACCGCTGTACGACCCCTGCTGCGGCAGCGGCACGATTGCGATTGAGGCGGCGCAGATCGCCCTCAACATTGCGCCCGGTCTGCAGCGCCCGTTTGCCTTTGAGCGCTACCTGCCGTTCCAGCAGCATGTCTGGGATGCTATCAAAAACGAAGCTGCTCACGCCATATTACCGGGACCTGCCGACGCAAAAGACATCCACATCTTCGGCAGCGACGTGGCCCACCGCATGGTCGATTTTGCACAGCGTAATGCCGAGCGCGCTGGTGTAGCCCACGCCATACAGTTTCGCGGCGGCGATGCCCTGCAACGCATGCCGCCCAGCACACCCAGTGCCACCGTCAAGCCCGTGATGCTGATCAACCCGCCCTATGGCGAGCGGATTGAGGTGGCGGGCTTCGCCGCGCGGCCGAGTGGCGATTCAATTCCCCCGGGTACCCAACGCGGCGCAGAACCCGACGACTTCTTCGTGCAACTGGCCACCCACTGGAAGAGCCACTTCGACGGCTGGACCGCCTGGATTCTCGCCCCCGACATGAAGCTGCCCGGCCGCATGCGCCTGAAAGAATCGCGCCGCGTGCCCATGTGGAACGGCCCCATCGAATGCCGCATGTTCAAGTTCGACATCCAAGGCCGCCGCGTGCACCCCACGCCCGCCGATGGCGCAACCACTACAGCAACCAGCTCGGCTTCGGGCCAGGCAGCAGGGCCAACCGCAACGGGCAAAGCCGCTCCAAGCGTTTGACGTACAGCATGCGCGTACCGTGCGTGGTGCTAGACACCAATATCGTTTTAGACCTGCTGATTTTCAAAGACCCGCGCTGCGCGGCGCTTCGACAGGCTTTGGATAACAAGGCAATATATTGGATCGCCACGCAAGTGATGCGCGACGAACTGGAGCGCGTGCTCACCTACACCCATTTGCAACCCCGCATGGCGTTCTACCAAATCAGCGCCGAACAAGTCTTGGCGCAGTTTGATGCAGGCGTTGAATTAAATGAAGTCGCAGCGCGTTGCCGGTTTGTTTGCACCGATGAGGATGATCAAAAATTCATCGACCTTGCCGCTGAGTACAGCGCTACTTTGGTGAGTAAAGACAAAGCGGTTTTGCGTTTGCGTAAACGACTAGCTACATTGGGTGCGGTAGTGCTCAGCGAGTGGTCATACTAAGGAACTACTTAATCCACAACCGTATCGCGTCCCAAGTCCGCCCGATCCACCCCGCCAGCGCCACCTCTTCCAGCGCCATCAAGGGCACCTCGGTAAACGGTTGCCCCGCCACGCTCACCTTGAGCTTGCCTACGCTCTGGCCTTTGGTCAGTGGTGCCACCAAGGGCTCGGGGCGTTCGATTTGCGTCGTGAGTTTGCTGACCGATCCGGCAGGCACGGCGACGATGATGGCGCTCAGGCTGCCCAGCTTGGCCTGGGCTTGCTTGCCCTTCCAGATTTGGGGTGATGCCACGGCCTGGCCTGCGTCAAACAGTTTGACGGCATCGAAGGCGGTGTAGCCCCAGTTGAGCAGTTTCTGGCTCTCGTTGGCGCGGGCGTTTTCATTCTGGGTGCCCAGCACGATGGACAGCAGGCGGCGTTGGCCTACACCGGCCACGTCGCGCTTGGCGGTGGCGATCAGGCAGTAGCCTGCGGCCTCGGTGTGGCCGGTTTTCAGGCCGTCCACCGTCGGGTCGCGAAACAGCAGCAGGTTGCGGTTGGTGTCGTTCGACGTGGGTGTACCCTCCATGCGGTATTTCTTGATCGCGTAGTAGGGCGTGTATTCAGGAAACTCACGCAGCAGGCGGGTGGACAAAATCGCCAGGTCGCGCGCACTGGTGGTGTGGCCCGGCTCGGTCAGGCCTTCGGGGTTTTTGTAGCTGGTGTTTTTCAGGCCCATGGCCTTGGCCTGCTCGTTCATCAGCTTGACAAACTGCTCCACTGTGCCGCCCACGCCCTCGGCCAGCGCGATGGTGGCATCGTTGCCCGACTGCACCACCATGCCTTTGATCAGGTCTTCCACCGGCACCTTCATCTTGGGGTCGATAAACATGCGCGAGCCAGGCATCTTCCAGGCGCGCTCGCTCACACTCAGCGTTTGCTTGAGGTCGATTTTTTTGGCGCGCAGGGCATCAAACACCAGGTAGGCCGACATCAGCTTGGTAAGCGACGCGGGCTCGACCGGGCTGTCAGCATCTTTTTCCGCAAGGATTTGGTTGGCGCTGATGTCCATCAGCAAATAGGCCTTGGCGGCGATCACCGGGGCTTGCGGCAGCGTGACGGCGCCGGTGGCCACGGTACTGGTGCCGTTGCTTTGCGCGGCAGCACCGGCGCTGGCGAGACAAGCTGCAATAGCCAAGATGGGGGCGAGCAAGCCCGCAGACAGGGCGCGTGTGATGGGGGTCATGAGGGTGTGGCAGGTTGGGTAAGGAGAGGCACAGCAGTTCGGAACAGTGATGCTGTGCGAATGATGGGTGCAATGGGCTAGGTTGGTGGTGGGTCAGGCCAGCAGATGCCGCAACACCACGTATTTGAGCAACGGCAATTGCCCATGAAAGAAGTGGCTGCCACCGGGCACCACCGTCACGGGCAGTTGCTGTGGGCGGGCCCAGTCCATCACGCTGGCGAGCGGCACGGTGTCGTCCAGCTCGCCGTGCAGCACCAGGGTGCGCTCGTGCAAAGCCGGGTCGATGGTGGCCACGGCAAAGCGCGAGGTGGCCGCGCCTACCAAGACGATTTTCTCTAGCGCATTGCGCTGTGCCGCATAGGCCACCACGTTCGATGCGACAAAAGAGCCAAACGAAAAACCCGCCAGACACAGCGGTGTGCCCGCCGTGCAGCATTGGTCGATGAGGGCGCGCAGGTCGTCGGCCTCGCCATGGCCTTCGTCGTGGCTGCCGGCGCTCTCGCCGACACCGCGAAAATTAAAACGCAGCGTTGTCCAGCCCGCTTGCACGCAGGCGCGCGCCATGGTTTGCACTACTTTGTTGTCCATCGTGCCGCCAAACAGCGGGTGCGGGTGGGCGATGATGGCCAGGCCGCGCGGCGCAGCGTGCTGCGCGGCATCGGGCTGGTCGCGCAGTGCCTGGATGGGGCCGGCTGCGCCTTGCAGGCTGAGTTTTTCGGTGTGAGGGTTCATGCGAGTGGCACTGAGGAGGCAGGAAGTGAAGCAAGTAGGGGCAAGGATCAGAAGGCAATTTGCTATATATTCAATAGCTATTTATGTCCTGTTGACAAGGACTTCAGCGGTATTTTGTACATTTATTTGCCCAGATGGGCCGGTGTGAGCAGTCTTTGCACCACCACACCGCGTTGAAGGTGCGACTCGACAATTTCATCAATATCGTGTGTATCGACGTAGCTGTACCACACCGCATCGGGGTAGACCACGCACACCGGGCCCGCGGCGCAGCGGTCCAGGCAACCGGCCTTGTTGACCCGCACCTTGCCAGGGCCACTGAGGCCGGCGGCCTTGACGGCGTTTTTGCAGTGGGTTGCGGCGTCACCTGCGTGGTGGTCGGCGCACGAGGCCTCGCCGGGCGCGCGCTGGTTGGTACAAAAGAAGATATGCCGTTGGTAGTACGGCGCTTGAATAGGCAAGGTGGTGGGGGTATGCATAGCCTGATTTTATCGGGCAATGGCAACGCTTATTCGCGGGGAGTCTCACGCTGCGACAGTTTAACCAGAGCCAACAACAAAGCAACATAGGGCCAAACCCAGCCAATCCACTGCGCCAGACCATGAAATCGGATAAAGCGCCCCTGCTCCCAGCTTTGCAGGGTTTGCGCAAAATACGGCGTGCTGGGTGCCAGATTGACCAGGCTCAGTTGCCAGGCCAGCACCACCAGCAGCAACGCCAGGCAGGTGCGCCTGCGCAGGCTCAGGCACAAAAGCGCCAGCGCGGCACCCGTGCACAGGCCAAACCATACCGGCTTGCTGACCCAGCCCCAGGCATACTCTGGGCCATAGCTGAGTGCCGCAGACAGGCTACTGGAGCTGATGGCGATCGCGCAAACAGCGACAAAAAATACAGCGCGCCGCATGCTGCCCTGAATATGCGCATAACCCAGCAGGCACGGTGCCAGCAAACCCAGGGCGACACAGAGCAACTCGCCCAGCGGGGCCATCGGCTGCAAGTCCTGGCCGCGCACGGGCAACCAGGCCAGAAACGGCGTGTGGGCCAAAGTGGCCTCCAGCGCCGCCTCGACCCGTTCAAAAATCTGCCCCAGACCCAAGGGCACCGCAGGCGGAAACAGCAGCGCCACGGGCCAAGTCGCCAGCAGCACCAACGGGCTGCGTGCGTCGCGGGTAAACCAGCGCCTGCGAAAGCGGCTCCAGTGGTCAATCACCCCCAGCGCCTCCAGCGAGCGCGCCAGCCAGGCCCCCAGCAGTGCCCCGCCACTATTGAGCAACCAGTCTGACAATGCGGGCACGCGCTGGGGCAGGTAGGTTTGCAGCGCTTCCATCGTCAGCGACAGCGCCGCAGCGGCCAGTGTGACCCACAGCACCGGCCAAGGCCGCAGGCTGGTACGCAGCATGGCCAGCGTAGCCAAAAAGCCCAAGGGCACATAGCCTGCAAAATTGGCGGCCGTGTCAAACTGACCCCAATAGAGCGGCCAGGGCGCGGTTAAAAACTCCAGAGCGTTCAGGCCTTGGTCACGCCAGGCGTTGAATGGGTACAGGCTGGCATACAGCACCAGCAGGACGTACAGCGCCGTCAACAGGCTGGCAGAGCTGCGGTGGGGCTGCATAGGCGCTGGCAGGGTCGTGGGTTCGCGCAGGGCGATGGCTTCAGCGCATCAAAACGGCTTGACGACGACCAGAATGACGGCGGCAGTCAGCAAGAGCACGGGCACCTCATTAAACCAGCGGTACCAGACCTGGCTGCGGGTATTGGTGTCCTGCTCGAATTTGCGCAGCAGCAGCAGACAGGCGTGGTGGTAGCCCACGGCCAGCAGCACGACCGCCAGTTTGGCGTGCATCCAGCCGTTGCCCGGACCTTTGCCGATGCCGTAGCCCAGCCACAGCCAGATGCCCAGGCCCAGCGCGGGCACGGCCAGCAGGCTCATAAAGCGCATCAACTTGCGCGCCATCAGCAAGAGGCGCAGGCGCTCGTTGGGTGAGGTGTTGGCCAGGTCAGCCTGCACCTGGGCCAGGTTGACAAAAATGCGCGGCAAATAAAACAGACCGGCAAACCAACTGGCAACAAAAATAATGTGGAAGGCTTTGACCCAGAGCATCGGACGAGTGTACGGGCAAAAGCGATCGCACAAAAAAAAGCCCCAGCAGCGCTGGGGCGGGAAGCCTTTTTGCTGTCACACATTAAGGCACCCGCTCAGGGAGGAAAAGCGGGAAGCGGCGAACCGCTCGGATCTGAATATAGCTAAGCAGGCGGGAATCTACGTGCAAATTTTCATACATTTTCAAAATTTTTTCACAACAACCTGTAACGCGTCATATTTATGACGCATTTCACAAATAAATCAAATAGGCAAGGGTTTTTACTAATGTTGAAAACTAACTTCCTATTCGGTCAGACGCCCCAGCCTAAGGCATTAGCCCAACGACTTAACCATGCGGCACAATCAGCCCATGATCCTTGCGCCTTACCCCTCCAGCCGCCCGCGCCGCCTGCGCCGCGATGCCTTTACCCGCAACCTGGTACGCGAGCATGCCGTCACGCCGCATGACTTGATTTACCCGGTATTTGTGGTGGAAGGCCAACAGCAGCGCCAGGACGTGAAGTCGATGCCCGGCGTACAACGGCTCAGTGTCGATCTGTTGCTACCGGTTGCAGAACAATGCGTGCAGCTGGGCATCCCCGTGATGGCGCTCTTTCCCGTCATTGACCCACAGCTGAAAACCCCCGACGGCCAGGAGGCCTGGAACGACAAAGGCCTGGTGCCGCGCTGCGTGCGCGAACTCAAAAAACACTTCCCGGAGCTGGGCGTGATGACCGATGTGGCCCTGGACCCCTTCACCTCGCACGGCCAGGACGGTCTGCTGGATGCGCACAACTACATCCTCAATGACGAAACCGTCAAGCTGTTGGTCAAGCAGGCGCTGGTGCAGGCCGAGGCGGGTGTAGACATCGTCGCCCCCAGCGACATGATGGATGGCCGCATTGGCGCGATCCGCAGCGCGCTGGAGTCGCAGGGCCACATCCACACCCGCATCATGGCCTACAGCGCCAAATACGCCAGCGCCTTCTACGGCCCCTTCCGCGACGCGGTGGGCAGCGCCGCCAATCTGGGCAAGGCGAACAAGAAGGTCTACCAGATGGACCCCGGCAACAGCGACGAGGCCCTGCGCGAAGTGGCGCTGGACATTGCCGAGGGCGCTGACATGGTGATGGTGAAACCCGGCATGCCTTACCTGGACATCGTGCGCCGCGTGAAAGACGAGTTCAAAGTGCCCACCTTTGCCTACCAGGTGAGCGGTGAATACGCCATGCTCAAGGCCGCCGCCCTCAACGGCTGGCTCGACCATGATGCCGTGATGATGGAGAGCCTGCTGGCCTTCAAACGCGCCGGGGCGGACGGCGTGCTGACCTATTTTGCACTTGACGCAGCCCACTATTTGCTATCTAATAAATAGCTGCTTGCGCCCTATTCAAAGGGGCTATATGGCTTAAATGCCCTAAAACACCGCGTACATGATGCCCACCCTGTCCCTATTCCTGATTGATGCGCAGCAGACCCAGCGCCTGGAGGCCCTGCCCGAGGCCTTGCCCAAGCAAGGCTTTATCTGGTGGGCCACCACCCGCAACGAGCTGGAGGCCAAGTGGGTCAGCTTTCACGCCCAGTTGCAGCGACTGACCCATGCCGCACCGATTGATCTGCACCAGCAAGACCTGCTCAACGCGCAGCATCCCAGCCACTACGACTACACCAGCGACTACGACCTGATCATCTTTCGCCGCCTGATGCTCAGTGGCAGTGTGCCGGAAGCCACGACGTTGCCGACCAAAAAAAAATCGGGCCCGGCCATATTGAAGCATGTGGTCACCCAACCGGTGGGCTTTTTGCTGTATGACCGCGTGCTGGTGACGGTGCACCCCGACAGCTGCGCCACCGCCGAAGACTTTGTGCGCCGCATGGGCACCGAGGCGCACGCGCGCCGCCCCACCTCGCCCGCCGACCTGATGCTGCGCATGGTCAACGCCATGGTGGACGGCTACCTGGATCTGCGCAAGACGCTGAGCGCCCAACTCGACCATTGGCAGATCGAGCTGATGAGCCCCAGCACCCGCTTTGTCAACTGGCGCGCCCTGCTGACAGCGCGCAACGACCTGCATGCACTGGAAGACCTGTGCGACGAGCAGCACGATGCCATGCAGGAGTGGCTGGATACGCTACAGGAGCAGCCGCTGGCTGACAACCCCAGCGCACGCACCGAGCGCGACAGCCTGGTGGCACGCTCGCGCGATGTGATCGAGCATGTCGAGCGCGTGATGCACCATGTGCGCCGCCTCCAGCAGTCAGCCGAGACGGCGGTGCAGATTCACTTCAGTGCCCAAAGCAACCGCACCAATGACATCATGCGCACGCTGACGGCCATTACCGCCGTGTTTTTGCCGCTCAACCTGATCACCGGTTTTTTTGGCATGAACTTTGAATTTATGCCGTTTATCCACAATAAATCCGGCTTTTGGTGGGCATTTGGCGCTATGTTGTTCATAGCCACCGTACTGGTGGCGGTGTTCTGGCGCAAGCGGTATTTGGCGCGGACACGCGGCTAAGTCCGCAGCAGACCGACTTAGGCTGGCATCACGGTGCTTTCACGCTAAACAAACTGGCCGCGTTATCCCAACCAATCTTGCGCGCCACGTCTGGCGGCAAGTCGCCCAGCCACAGGCGGTAGCCGCGCATCAGCTCGTCGTAGTACTGCCAGCGCTGGTTGACCCAGGTGTCGGAGCCAATGACAAAGCGGGTGGGGTATTCCAGCATGAGGGCGCGCCACTCGGGGCTGAGCTTGCCGTCCGCGCCGGTGAGGCCCGGGCGGTAGGACAGTTCGCCCAGCAGGCGCGGGTATTTTTGCAGCAAGGCGCGTACCCTTTGCACGCTGGCCCCGCCTATACCCGTGTGCGCCCAGATGAGCCTGGTGCTTTGGCCTTTGCTGGGGGTGGCCTGCATCAACAGGTCAATCGCCGCGTCGTCTACATGGGCCAGCACGGTCAGGCCTTTTTCTTCGGCCAGTGCCATCAGCTTTTTAGCCACCGCACCGTTGGCGTTGGCACTGTCGTACAGGTGAAACTCGCCAATGCCCTGGTAGGGCCCAGCGGCCGTACCGCGTGCCAGCTCGGTAAGCACCATCTGGTAAATGCTCTCGTCTTTGAACCAAGCGTCGTAGTCCGCGCGGTTGCGGTACAGGCGCACGAAGGGCACCACGGTGACCCCCGCTTGGGCTGTCTCGGTTTTGGCTGCTGCAAGGGACTTGGTGCCGTCATTGGGGCGCGAATTGGCCACGATGGCACGCACGCTATTGCGTTGCATGCGCGAGAGCACGTCGGGCAGCGGATGCGCAGTGTGTGCCTCGTCGTTGTAGTGCAGGTGCGCGTCAAACAGCGGGCCGGTGTATTCGGCAGCTTTTGCACTACAGGCCAGGAGGGTGAAAATCAACACTATAAATTTCATAGCTTAAAACGTCCATACGATAAGGACTATGCGCTTAAATCATATAAAAATTCAGTTGCATAGCAGACACGACACCATGACGCAACCAGCTTAACCAGCCAGATGCTGCGCAAAGAACGCCAGTGTGCGCTGGCGTGCCAGTGCGGCAGATTCGGGATGCCAGGAGGCACGCTGGTCGCAGTTAAAGCCATGCTTGGCGGCGTAGAGAAGCACCTGCACGCCGGGGTGGGCTTTTTGCAGGGCGGCCACGCCGTCCATGGGCACATAGGCATCGTCGTTGCTCAGGTGCGCCATGGTCGGGCAGCGCGGCGCGTGAGCCAGTTCCAGGTGCATGCCGCCGCCGTAGTAGGGCACGGCGGCGCTTACGCCGGTAAGCTGGGTGGCGGCACGCCAGGTGAGCAGACCGCCCCAGCAGTAGCCCATCACGCCCACTTTGCCGAATTTGGCGGCGTGATCAATCGCCGCCTGCACGTCTTGCATGAGTTGCGGTTTGACGGCCTCCGCAGCCGTCTTCAGGCCAAAGCCGCGCTGCATGTCTTCGGGACTGTAGCCCAGCTCCACGCCCGGCTCGGCGCGCTGGAAGGTGGCCGGAGCGATGACGTAGTAGCCGTCTTGCGCATAGCCATCGGCCACGGCGCGGATGTGGCTGTTCAGGCCAAATATCTCCTGCAGCAGCACGACAGCGCCCTTGGGGGCGGCGATGGGGCGTGCTTCGTACGCGGGGATGGTGGTGCCGTCAGCACTGGTGAGGTTGATCATGGTACCCATAGTGGTTTCCTTAAAAGTAGGTAGTGTGTAATGCACAACAGGGGGATGAAGACTGGCATCCTGTGCACTGCCGTCGTCTTCGGTATTTATCCCCGGTATGAAAAACTACGCCCTCAACAAGCGGCGTTCCAAATAGTCCAGCCGATCCTGGCCCCAGAAGATTTCGCCGTCGACCACGTAGCTGGGCGCGCCAAATACGTCTGCGGCGATGGCCTTGTGGGTGAACAGCTCGTAGTGCTCCTGCGCTACCGGGCTGCTGGCTTGCTCCAGGCGTTGGGGGCTCAATCCGCATTCGGCCAGCAGCTGGGCCAGTGTGGCCGGGTCGGCAATATTGCGCTGCTCGGCCCAGCAGGCCTTGAGTACCGCGCCTGTCAGCTCCATCGCCGCGTCTGCCCCGTCGTGCATGCCCACAGTGATGATCAAGCGCGCCGCGTTATCACCCGACACCGGAAAGTATTGCGGCTTGATGTGCATCGGCAGTTTTAAATAATCGCTGGTGCGCTTCAGCTCGACCAGGCGGTAAGCCTGGCGCTGCGGCGCGCGCTGGCCCAGTGGCAGCCCGCCCGAGCCGGCGAACACCTTGCCAAAGTCCACCGGCAGCACATTGATGCGCGCGCCAGCGGTGCGCGCCAACGCCGCAAAGCGCGCGTGCCCCAGATAGGCCCAGGGAGACTGGGGGGCGAGATAGTAATCAATGGTTAAAGCCACTATAGGTCTCCTCGGTTTTGTGCGGTAAGCTCCCACTGTAACGTTGATTCTTCATTTTTTCCATTCCTTTTTTTCGGGAGACACACCATGGCAGCAGGCACAGCAAAAGTCGTATTGATCACCGGCGCATCGCGTGGCATTGGCGCGGCCACGGCGATTTTGGCCGCGCAGCAGGGCTGGATGGTAGCCGTCAACTACGTGAACAACGCGGTGGCGGCCGATGCCGTAGTGCGCCACATCACAGCGGCGGGCGGCAAGGCCATCGCCATCCAGGCCGATGTGGCGGTACACGCCGATGTGCTGCGCTTATTCCAGACGGTGGATGAAAAGCTCGGCCGCCTGGATGCGCTGGTCAACAACGCGGGTGTGGTGGACATGCCTTCCCGCGTCGACGCGATGAGCGTGGAGCGCCTGGAGCGCATGTGGACCACCAATATCACCAGCAGTTTTGTCTGCGCGGCTGAGGCCGTCAAGCGTATGAGCACCAAGCAGGGCGGCAAGGGCGGCGCGATTGTCAACCTCTCCAGTGCCGCAGCGCGCATCGGCTCGCCCGGCCAGTATGTCGACTATGCCGCCAGCAAGGCGGCGATTGATACCTTCACCATCGGCCTGGCCAAAGAGGTGGCGGCCGAGGGCATCCGTGTGAATGCCGTGCGCCCCGGGGTGATTGACACCGAGATCCATGCCTCCGGTGGGCTGCCCGACCGCGTGGCGCAAATCGCCGGGCAACTGCCGATGCAGCGCGCAGGCACGGCGCACGAGGTGGCCGAGGCGATTGTCTGGCTGATGTCCGATACGTCGAGCTACACCACCGGCTCGATCGTGGATGTGACCGGTGGGCGCTAATGAACGCTATTATTTATATAGCTAAATACGTCCTGTTGACAAAGACTATGGGCTAATTTGGCATGGAAACCAAAGCCCTGGTCACGCTGCTGGCGGTGGTCAACCCGCTGGCTTGCGTACCCTTTTTCATCCACTACACGCAGGGTTTTTCGCATGCGCAGCGCGTACGCACGATCTGGATTTCCAGCTTTACCGTGTTTGTAGTGATTGGCCTGAGCGCCTTGGTGGGCCTCAAACTGCTGGAATTTTTTGGTGTCTCACTGGCCAGCTTTCAGGTCGGCGGCGGCATGCTGCTGCTCACCTCGGCATTGTCCATGCTCAACGCCCAGCCCGCCGAAGCCAGGTCGAATGCCGACGAGCTGCACGATGCCGCCGCGCGCACCAGCATTGCCGTGGTGCCGCTCACCATCCCCTTGCTCACCGGCCCGGCCACCATGTCCACCGTGGTGATCTACGCCGAGAAAGCCAAGGACTGGCTGCAACTGGGCACCCTGGTGGGTTACGGCATCGTCATCGCGCTGGTTACCGCCCTGTGCTTTAGCCTGGCCCAGCCGATTGCCCGCGGGCTGGGCAAAACCGGCATCAACGTCATGACCCGCATCATGGGCCTGATGCTGGCCGCGCTGGCCGTAGAGGTGATGGCCGACGGGCTGCTCAAGCTGTTTCCGATACTGGCGAGACAAGTCTGATACCAGCGCTTCTTGTGCCTACATCTGCTCCCACGGCAGGCCATCATGGCGCCAGCCGCTGAGCTTGGAGCGGTGAAAGGTGTCATCCAGCTCACCCTCAAAGCCGTGCAGGATATTGGTGACGTTGCTAAAGCCTGCCGCCTCCAGCGCGTGGCCTGCATCCACCGTGCGTTTGCCACTGCGGCAGATCAAAAAAATCGGGCGGTCTTTATCGCCCGCCTCGCGCTCCACCATCTGTGCAAACTGGGCCGGGTCGGCATGCATATCGGGGTATTCGTACCACGGGATGTTGTGTACGCCGGGCGGGCGGCCCACGTACAGGGACTCAATCTCCATGCGCACATCGAGGAAGAGTGCGTTGGGGGTGTGTTGGATTTCTTGCCAGGCGGCGCGGGGTTCTAGGTGCTTCACGGGGGTGATTATCCCAAACTATGGCGAGGCCTCGGGTTCTTTCTACAATAGCGCCTATGAAACCACTTATCTACACCCGGGGCCAGGCGCTGCCTGGCATTCTGGAGCGCCGCATTGCCATCCTGGACGGTGCCATGGGCACCATGATCCAGCGCTTTAAATTGAACGAGTCGCAGTATCGCGGCGCGCGCTTTGCCGATTTTCACAAAGACATCAAGGGCAATAACGAGCTGCTCAGCCTGACGCGCCCCGATGTGATTGCCGACATCCACGAGGGCTACCTGGCCGCCGGCTGCGATCTGATCGAGACCAATACCTTTGGTGCCACCACGGTAGCCCAGGCCGACTACGACATGCAGCACCTGGCGCGCGAGATGAACCTGCAGTCCGCAAAAATAGCCCGCGCGGCCTGCGATAAATTTTCCACCCCCGACAAACCGCGCTTTGTGGTCGGTGCCCTCGGCCCCACGCCCAAGACGGCCAGCATCAGCCCCGATGTGAACGACCCCGGCGCGCGCAATGTGACGTTTGAGGAACTGCGCGCCGCCTACTACGAGCAGGTGGAGGCGCTGTTTGAGGGCGGCAGCGATGTGCTGCTGGTCGAGACGATTTTTGACACGCTCAACGCCAAGGCCGCGCTGTTTGCGATTGACGAGTTTTTTGAGGCCAGTGGCGAGTGCCTGCCCCTGATCATCAGCGGCACCGTGACCGATGCCTCGGGCCGGTTGCTGTCGGGCCAAACCGTCACCGCCTTCTGGCACAGCGTGCGCCACGCCCGGCCGCTGGCCGTGGGGCTGAACTGCGCACTGGGCGCGGCACTGATGCGCCCCTACATCCAGGAGATGGCGCGCGTGGCGGGCGACACCTTCATTAGCTGCTACCCCAATGCGGGCCTGCCCAACCCGATGAGCGAGACCGGCTTTGACGAAACGCCCGAGGTCACCTCGCGCCTGCTGCACGATTTTGCCGCCGAAGGCCTGGTCAATATTGTCGGCGGCTGCTGCGGCACCACGCCTGAGCACATCAACGCGATCCGTTTGGCAGTAGCGCCGCTGGCGGCGCGCAGCCTGCAGCGAGAGTTTTTCTACAAGGAAGCCGCGTAGCGTCGGTTCGGCTAGGCGTACACGCTAGCAAGCGCTTACTTTTTGACTGATTTTGCCTCAGTGGCCACGCTGCCAGGTGCACTAGTGGCAAGTTGCCATAGCGACTTGAGCTTGACCAGATCTTCGTCAAACCGCGCGTTCAGTCTTTTTTTCTCGCTCTCCTGGTCGGCAACAAAGCGCTTTTGCACCGCGACGCTACTGTCGTTGTCTTCGATTTGGCGTTTCAGGGAAACCGGCATTTTGCTGGGGTCTTTCTTGTAAAACTCCAGCTCGGCGTCGATGGTTTTGCGCTGCACGCCCAACTCACCCATGCGTTTGGTAGCGGCTTTGATCACCTCGTCGATTTGCCCTGAAGCCTCGGCACGCTCTTTGTCGTGGCTTTCGCGGTTGGGGTAACGGACCAGCAGGGCGCGGTTCTTGCGCTTTTCTTCTTCGGTACGCGCCTGCTCTTCGGCCTGGATTTTCTGTTTTTCGTCAAACGCGCGCTGCTCCTGCGCCGTCATCACCGGCTTGACGGTGCGCTTCACCGTGGCATTGCTGTTGAGCTCTTTCTGATCGCGGTCGGCACACTCGGCAATCGGGCGATCCGAGGTGAGCTTGCGCCCGCTGGCATCCGTGCAGGTATAGATGGCCCCCCAGGACAGACTGGCGGTGAGCCCGAGTGTCAAGAAGGTCATTGCAGTCAAACTCTTTTTCATAGCGCTTCGGTTTATCCAGTTCACTCAGTATCAGTATCTACAAGTATCAATCAGCTTCAGTGCGTGCGTTCAATCCACCCCATATCGGTCCCGGTACGCCTGCACCGCCGCCGTGTGCTCTGCCATACCGGCACCAAGAGAATGCAGATAGTGCAATAAGTCGCCAAGCGTCGCTATCGTGCATACCCTAAGCCCCAGCACCTTCGTAACGTATTGCACCGCGCTGTGGCTGACATCCTGGCCGCCCTCGGTGGCTTTTTCCTGCCGGTCCAGCGCTATCGCCATGGCATGCGGCGTGGCACCTGCCGCCTGGATGAGGGCAATCGACTCACGCGCCGCCGTACCGGCTGACATCACGTCGTCAATGATCAGCACCCGGCCTTTGACCGGTGCGCCCACCAAAGTTCCGCCCTCGCCGTGGTCTTTGGCTTCTTTGCGGTTGTAGGCGTACGGCACGTTGCGGCCCAGACGGGCCAGCTCGATGGCGACCGCCGCGGCTAAAGGTATCCCTTTGTAAGCGGGACCAAACAGCATGTCAAATTCAATCCCACTGGCGATGATGCGCTGGGCATACAGCTGTGCCAGGCGGCCCAGCTTGGCACCGTCGTCAAACAGCCCGGCGTTGAAAAAATACGGCGACAATCGGCCTGCCTTGGTTTTAAATTCGCCAAAGCGCAGCACGCCCGATGCAATGGCGAAGGCCACGAAGTCCTGGGCCAGCGGGTCTGGGGGGTTATTTTGAGTCATCACATATCCATGAAAAATTCACTCTTTCGCGTCACCAGCCTGAACTTTAACGGCATCCGCTCGGCCGCCACCAAAGGCATGCAGGCCTGGGTAGAAAAGACCGCTCCTGATTGTATGTGCGTGCAGGAGATCAAGGCGCAGGCCGGTGACGTGGCAGGCAAGTTTGAGCAAATTGCCGGGATGCAGGGGTATTTTCACTTTGCCGAGAAAAAGGGCTACAGCGGCGTGGGCGTGTATACCCGCCACGCGCCCAGCGAGGTGGTGACCGGTTTTGACGGCGGTGAGTTTGATGCCGAGGGCCGTTATGTGGAACTGCGCTTTGACACGCCGCAGCGCAAATTCTCCGTCATCAGCAGCTACTTTCCCAGTGGCTCCTCGGGTGAAGACCGGCAGGCGGCCAAGTACCGCTTTCTGGATGTGGTGTACCCGCACCTGGTGGCCTTGAGGGCGCAGCGCGAGTTTGTGCTGTGCGGCGACATCAACATTGCGCACAAGGAAGCCGACCTGAAAAACTACAAAAGCAACGTAAAAAACAGTGGTTTTCTGCCCGAGGAACGCGCCTGGCTGACCAAGCTGATCGAGCAGGCCCAGCTGGTGGATGTGTACCGCCAGCTGCGCCCCGACACCACCGACACCAGCTACACCTGGTGGAGCCAGCGCGGCCAGGCCTATGCCAAGAACGTCGGTTGGCGGCTAGACTACCACCTGGCCACGCCAGCCTTTGCCGCGCTGGCGCGGGACGAAGAAATTTACAAAACCGAGAAGTTTTCCGACCACGCGCCCATCACCATTGGCTACGAATTCACACTCTAAGCGTACCCATCGCCCTATGACTGCCCCATTGCAACACATTACCGACCAGATCCGCGCTGCGAAAGCAGCCAAAACGCCGCTGCGCATCCGAGGGGGCGGGACGAAAGATTTTTATGCCCAGCAGTTGCAAGGCGCGGTGCTGGATATGCTTTCGCACAGCGGCATCGTCAGCTACGAACCCAGCGAGCTGGTGGTGACCTGCAAGGCCGGTACACCCTTGGCCGAGCTGGAGGCGCTGCTCGGGAGCCAAGGCCAATGCCTGCCCTTTGAGCCGCCGCACTTTGGCGTGGGCACCGCCGCAGGCTCAAAAAGCACGGTCGGCGGCATGGTCGCCGCAGGCCTGGCAGGCCCGGCCCGCGCCAGCGTGGGCGGCGTGCGCGACTACGTGCTGGGCGTGCAGATGCTCAATGGCAAGGCCGAGCACTTGACGTTTGGCGGCACGGTGATGAAAAACGTGGCGGGCTACGATGTGTCGCGCCTCATGGCGGGCAGCTGGGGCATGCTGGGCGTGATCACCGAGGTCTCGCTCAAGGTGCTGCCCATCGCGCCCGCCGAGGCCACGCTGCGTTTTGCCATGGACGAGGCCAGCATGCTGCACCAGGTCAACAGCTGGGGCGGCCAGCCGCTGCCGCTCAACGCCAGCTCCTGGGTGGTCGATGCCGGCGCGCCCACGCTGTACCTGCGGCTGCGCGGCGCGCAGGCGGCGGTCGAAGCCGCCTGCAAGCGGCTTAGCCACGAGGCGGGCGGTGTGCGCGTCGATTCCCCCGAAACCAGCGCCGACTGGAGCGCCGCCCGCGACCTGCACCTCCCGTGGTTTAAAGACGGCTTTGCACGCCGTGACGACCTGTGGCGTCTGTCGGTACCGCAAACCACGCCGCCGCTCAACCTGGGTGACACGATGGTTGACTGGCTGGGCGGCCAGCGCTGGGTTTGGGCAGCAAAGGGCGATGCGCAGGCCGCGCAACGCATCCGCGCTGCCGTCCACGCCGTGCAGGGAAATGCTACATTATTTATAGCTGAAAATGTCCATGCGACAGGGACTACAGGCAGATTTGATGCATTAAAACTGCCTTTAGACCGCATCCACCGCCAGCTCAAAGCCGAATTTGACCCGGCAGGCATTTTTAACCCCGGCCGCCTGCCGTGGTTTGCTTGAAGCCCAAGACGCTATGGCCAAACTCAGAACCCAACGGCCTGGCCTTGCGTAACCAATTCAAGACAGAGTAAAGCCTTACTCAGAGGTCACCCCATGCAGTACCACCGATTTTTCATACAGCGTATCCGGGCACAGGTCGATCTCGCCCGGCCAGCTGACGGTGCCGCCAGCGACGCGGGCTTGGCGAAATGTCTGCCAGTCTTGCAGCGGCCTGAATACCCCCTTGTCCAGCAAGGGGCGGGCATTGAAACTGCGAACCGAGCCGTCCTCAAAACCCAGTTGCAACGAGAAATCGGGCTGGGCTTGAACGGTAATGATATGGTGCATGACAGGCTCCTCGTCCTTTTGGGAATATTTAACGCAGAGGATCCACCGGAAATGGTTTTTCGCCGTTGGATGCCAGCTCCCAGTTGGCCATCAGGTCTTCGCGGTGAATTTCGATCCAGGCTTGCATCAGGCGCATTTTGGCCACGGGTAAATTGCCCGCCAGCAGGCTGGCATCGCCAATGGCAAAACTCGCCTCATGGTTTTGGTATTTCACGTGCACATGGGGCAGGTGATGGCGCTCATCGTCAAAATAGTAGAGCATCACAACCAAACCGTAAAACATGCTGATAGTAGGCATGTATTCATTGTACTAACACCTGAAACCCGCGAAAAATAACGGGTACTTAATAACTGGCACTTATGCAAACCAACTTAGCCCCCGAATACCAAAACACCACCGACGGCCAAGAGGCCGAGGCCATATTACGCAAGTGCGTGCACTGCGGTTTTTGCACCGCCACCTGCCCCACCTACCAGCTGCTGGGCGACGAGCTGGACGGCCCGCGCGGGCGCATTTACCTGATCAAGCAGGTGCTCGAAGGCGTAGCGCCCACGCGCAAAACCCAACTGCACCTGGACCGCTGCCTGACCTGCCGCAACTGCGAGACCACCTGCCCCAGCGGCGTGCAATATGGCCATCTGGTCGATATTGGCCGCAAACTGGTAGACGACAAGGTGCCGCGTCCGGCGGGAGAAAAAGCGTTGCGCTGGGCACTGAAAGAAGGCCTGCCCTCGCCGTTGTTTGCACCCGCCATGGCCGTAGGCCAGGCCGTGCGCGGGCTGCTGCCGGCAGCCCTTAAAAACAAAGTACCCGCCAAACAGGTCACCAAGCCCTGGCCGACCCGCGCGCATGCGCGCAAAGTCTTGACGCTGGGCGGCTGCGTGCAGCCCGCCATGGCCCCCAATATCAACGCATCTACGGCCCGCGTGTTGGACGCAGCGGGCATCCAGACCGTGCTGGCCGCCAAGGCCGGTTGCTGCGGCGCGGTAAAGTTTCACCTGATTGACCACGACGGCGGCAAGGCGCAGATGCGCGCCAACATCGACGCGTGGTGGCCGTATGTGGACGGCGGCCAGACGCATCCACAAGTAGAGGCGATTGTGATGAACGCGTCGGGCTGCGGCGTAACCGTTAAAGAATACGGCCACATCCTTAAAGACGACGCGCAGTACGCGGCCAAGGCGGCACGCATCAGCGCGCTGACCAAAGACCTGAGCGAGCTGCTGCCCTTGCTGGTGGAGCATCTGCAAGGCAAGGTCAAGCCCCCACCCGGTCACATGGCCTTTCACCCGCCCTGCACCTTGCAGCATGGCCAGCAGCAGAGGGGCGGCGTGGAGCAGCACCTGGGTGCGTTAGGCTTTGACGTGAAGGTCGCCAGCGTGGAGGCCCACCTGTGTTGCGGCTCCGCAGGCACCTACTCGGTGCTGCAACCCGACCTGGCCACCCAGCTGCGCGACCGCAAGCTGGGCAACCTGCAAGCCGCCCAGCCTACGCAAATCATTTCGGCCAACATCGGCTGCATTACGCACCTGCAAAGCGGTACCGCGACACCGGTGCGCCACTGGGTAGAGGTGCTGGACGATGCGCTGATCACGCCGTAACGCTTCAACCCCATTCACCCTGTACCATCACACCATGGCCCAGTACCAATTCAGCGTTCAAGTTCAACCGGTTTATCTGGCAGACCAGTCTGCGCCCGAGCAGGGCATCTACACCTTTGCCTATACGGTCACCATTACCAATACCGGCAAGGTCGCGGCGCAGCTGATCTCGCGCACCTGGAGCATCAACGATGCCGAGGGGCGAAACGACAAGGTCAGGGGCCTGGGCGTAGTGGGCGAGCAGCCCTTGCTCAAACCCGGCGAGAGTTTCCAGTACACCAGCGGCTGCCGCCTGCGCACGCCCACCGGCACCATGCATGGCAGCTACTTTTGTGTGGCCGAAGATGGTGAGAAGTTTGATGCCGACATCCCCATGTTTGTGCTCGATGCGTTGAGCGCGCTGGGCGGCAAGCCGACCATGCACTAGTTTGCCATGGGTGAATTCGATGTCATCGCACGCTATTTTCAGCGCACTGCGCCGCAGGGCGAAGCCGTGGCGCTGGGTATTGGCGATGACTGCGCGCTGCTCACGCCGCGTGCGGGCACGCAGCTGGCGGTGTCGAGCGATATGCTGGTCGAGGGGCGGCATTTTTTGTCCACCGTCTCGCCCGAGGCGCTGGGGCACAAGGCGCTGGCGGTCAATTTAAGTGACCTGGCCGCCTGCGGTGCCCAGCCCCTGGCCTTCACGCTGGCGCTATCCATGCCACGCGTCGATGAGGTTTGGTTGGCTGGGTTTTCCAAAGGGCTATTTGCCCTGGCCGACGCGCACGGCTGCGCCTTGGTGGGGGGCGACACCACGCAGGGGCCGCTCAATATCTGCATCACCGTGTTTGGCGAAATACCCGTGGCGGGTGGCAAAAGCCAAGCCCTGCTGCGCAGCGGCGCGCGGGTGGGGGACGATATTTACGTCAGCGGCACGGCAACGGACTGTGTGGGCGATGCGCGCCTCGCGCTAGAGGCGTTTCGCGGCAGCATCAGTCTGGATGAAAAAACCTTTGCCCACGCTAGAGCCCGCATGGAGCGCCCCACCCCGCGCGTAGCGCTGGGCATGGCACTGCGCGGCGTGGCCAGCAGCGCCATTGACGTCAGCGACGGGCTGCTGGGCGACCTGGGCCATATCTTGCAACGCAGTGGCGTGGGTGCAACGGTTGCTATAGATTTAATAGCTACAAATGTCCATGCAACAGGGACTATGGGTACATTGAGCACTGAATTCAGGCGGACAATGCGTGCTACGGGCGGTGACGACTACGAACTGGTCTTCACCGCGCCCACCAGCGGGCGGATGGCTGTGCAAAGCATCGCCGCGTCTACCCAGACGGTGCTGACCCGCATGGGCAGCATCGAAGCGCAGGCGGGTTTGCGCTTGGTTGATGCGCAGGGCCATTCCCTGGCCCATGATTTTGCTTCGTTTGACCATTTCAAGACGTAGTCGCTCGGTTGTGGTGGTGGCTGCAAAGACGTGTGCAACTTCTTCCTCTGCGAAAAAGGCACAATCCCAGTGATGAACGAACCCGTTGCCACACCGTTGCAAACCAACAGCACACCCGAGTTGCCGCAGCTAGCCCTGCCAGTGCAACCCCCCCTTTCGCCCCCCATCCGGCCCAGCGTGCTGCGCCCCACGGCGCGCTTTATGTTCTCGCACCCGGCGCACATCATTGCACTGGGTTTTGGTTCGGGCTTGGCGCGCATTGCACCGGGCACGGTGGCCACGCTGTGGGCCTGGGCGACGTTTGTGGTGATGCAGCAGCACCTGAGCGCTGCGCAGATCGGTTGGGTGATCGCTGCCAGCCTGCCTGTCGGCTGGTGGGCCTGCACGGTGACGGCTAAAAACATGGGCGTGCAAGACCCCGGCCACATCGTGTGGGACGAGGTGGTCGCCATGTGGCTCATCCTCTGGTTGATCACCCCCGCAGACCTGTGGGCGCAGACGGTGGCCTTTGCCTTGTTCCGGTTTTTTGACGCCGCCAAGCCCGGCCCGGTGAGCTGGGCCGACCAGTTGTTCAAGGGCTTTGGTGCCAAGGGCGGCTTTGGCATTTTGTTTGACGACCTGGTGGCCGCTGGCTGCACCTTGCTGGTGATTGCGCTGTGGAGGTTTTGTCTGTGATTGCACTAACGCTACTAAATCAGGAGCTGTTGATGTCCTATCCATTGGGACTATTGGCCGATAATCTCAAAAAAGACGGCTATCTGCTGACGACCGCCGAGAGTTGCACCGGTGGTCTGATTGCTGCGGCCTGCACGTCTCTCGCGGGCTCGTCGGACTGGTTTGAACGCGGCTTTGTGACTTACTCGAACGATGCCAAGCAAGAGCAACTGGGCGTAGACGCGGCGCTCATCGCAGAGCACGGCGCGGTGAGCGAGCCCGTCGTGCGCGCGATGGCTTTTGGGGCCATTCGCCACTCCAAAGCGCAGGTCAGCATTGCCGTCACGGGCATTGCTGGCCCTACGGGCGGCAGCGCGGCCAAGCCCGTGGGGACGGTGTGGTTTGGTTTCTCGGTGAACGGTACGCTACACAGCGAAATGCGACGCTTCGATGGTGACCGCGCCGCTGTGCGCGACGCTACCGTACGCCACGCATTCGCACGGGTGCTGGCGCTGCTCAATGCCGATCCGCACGTTTAGCTTGCAATGGCCAAGCCGCCAAGTCTGCGCTGCAGGTCGCTCTGGACACCAACCCGTTACAGCACTTTGGGCACTGCCTTGGCCAGAAAGTCGTACACCGCGCGGATGCGCTGATTGGTGCGGATTTCGCGGTGCACCGTAAGCCATATCGGCAAAGGCGGTATGGTCAACATGGGCAGCAAGGGCACGACCTGGCTGTCGGTGCGCGACATAAAGTCTGCGACAAAACCAATTCCTAAACCGGCCTGCACCGCGCGCCAGTAGGTCATGGAGTCGTCGGTACGGAATGCAAACTGCTCTTTCTCCACGGGATAGCCAAAAGCGGCAAAGCCCCGGATGATTTGGTCGTTTTGATCGCCACCGATCAACTCATGGTTGAGCAAGTCATCTAGGAGTCTGGGCGGCAGAAGGAAATGAAAATTCTCAATTAATTTTCGACCCTCCAGAATCGCTCAGGCTGCGTTATATCGACATGGTTAAGGGGTCAAGTACCCCTGAAAATGATGGTTTTCGACCGACTTTTCTTCTGCCGCCCAGACTCCTAGCTGTTTGGGTACGCCCCGCCTTCGCAAATAGTCGTTGTGGGCGCAGGCGCATACGGTCACCTGACCAATGCGCTTGGCGACCAAACTGCTCTGGTCAGGCCGCGCCATCCGCAGGGCAATATCAGCCTCTCTGCGCAGTAAATTGCTCACTGCATCGCTGGCCAGCACCTCTACCTGGATGTCAGGTAGAACCAAACGCATTTGCGCCAAAACACCGGGCAGTAAAACGCAGGCCACCGTCTGGCTGGCTGTGATGCGCACCGTACCGCGGACGTTCATGGTTTCCGCAGAAGCGTTGCGCAACAACTGGTTCGCCCCTGCCTCCATGGCGCGCGCCGAGTCTGCCAGACGTTCGGCCATGTGGGTGGGGAGCAAGCCTCTGCTGGTGCGCTCAAACAAAACCACATCCAGTTGCGTCTCCAGCTGCGAAATATGGCGGCCAATAGTCGGCTGGCTCACATGGATAGCCCGCGCAGCAGCCAGCAAGCTGCCGTGATCCAGAGCCGCCAAAAATGAGCGGATCAAAGTCCAATCAAATTGGTTATTCATTTATGTAATTCTGGTATAGGCAAATAGCCAATTGTGTAACGCAGGTTGTGTTTGAATAATACAGCGCATCGGCACACGAGGAAAGACCCATGACGACTTTGATTACTTCTGCTATTGACCGGCATGCCGGCATGCGAACCCACCTGCGCGTCCGTATGCAAAACGCAGCGGCGCCGCTGTACTGGGTGGGCTTGGCCATGCTGCTGGTGTCCATTCCCACCTTGGCCTTGACGTTCATAGACCCGCGCCAGTTTCAAGGCGTGAGTGTGTGGTTAAAGCCGTTTAAATTTCAACTCTCTACGGGCATCTATCTGTTGACGTTGGCGCTCTTGATGGCCTGGCTGCCCGTTACTGCGCTTCGTACCAAGACGGCGCGCTATGTGGTGTGGGCAGCGGTAGTGTCTGGTTTGTTTGAAGTGGGCTACATCACCTGGCAAGGCAACTCGGGCCTGGCCTCGCACTTTAATACAGCAACGCCATTTTTTGCCACCATGTACACCCTGATGGGCATCGGCGCGGTGGTGCTGGCAAGTGCATCGTTGGCACTTGGCATCTTGATTGCGCGCACCCCGGCATATGGCTTACCTCCTGCGATCACGCTGGCCATTGTGCTCGGCCTGGGTTTGACCTTTTTCATCGGGACGGGTTTTGGCGGCTACCTGAGCGCCCAGCGCGCTGGCCACTGGGTCGGTGGCGTTCTGTCTGACAGCGGTGGCTTACCCCTGTTTAAATGGTCGCGCAGCGGGGGCGACTTGCGTGTGGCGCACTTTTTTGGCATTCACGCCATGCACTTTATTCCAGCATTTGCGCTGGCGTTGGGCCTGACCCAGGTGCCACAAGCCACCGCAATACGTGCCGTATGGATATTCGCCATTGCCTATGTATTGTTCTGTGCCTGGACATTTGTGCAGGCCCGTAATGGCATGGCGTTTTTAGCTTAATCGGGCACCACATTTGGAAAAGCTCCCCTGATGCACCGTGGTGCTATAAGCTGTGGTGGTACATTTTTGAGGAGCATACCGCCATGGCTTGGTTTGATGGATTTACAGCGCAGAAGTTTGCTGTCAACGGCGTAGAGATTTTCGCCCGCTTCGGGGGTAATCGTGCTAAACCCGCCCTCTTGCTCTTGCACGGCTTTCCGCAAAGCCATGTGATGTGGCAACGCGTGGCGCAGCTGTTGGTCAAGGACTATTTTCTCGTCATGCCCGATCTGCGCGGCTATGGCGATTCGTCCAAACCCAAGGGCACGCCAGACAATGCGCAGGCCAGCAAGTGGGTGATGGCGCAGGACATGGTGGAAGTGATGGCGGCGCTGGGTATCAATACCTTTCACCTGTGCGGCCACGACCGGGGCGGCCGCGTAGCGCACCGCTTGGCGCTCGACCAGGCGGCCAAGGTAAAAAAGCTCTGCGTCATCGACATCGCCCCCACGCTGGACATGTACAACGCCACCGACATGGCCTTTGCCCGCGCCTACTACCACTGGTTCCACCTGATCCAGCCCAGCCCGCTGCCCGAGAACATGATCCACAGCGACTGGAAGAACTACCTGCACGCCAAGCTCGGCGGCTGGGGCAGTGCAGGCATGGGCTATATCGAGCCCGAGGCGCTGGCCGAGTACGAGCGTTGTTTTGCGCCGATGGAGACCACCCACAGCATGTGCGAGGACTACCGCGCCAGTGCCGGCATTGACCTGGAGCATGACCACGCCAGCCGCGCCCAGGGCACAAAAATAGCCTGTGACACCCTGGTGCTGTGGGGCGAGCGCGGCGTGGTGCAGCGAATGTTTAAACCGCTGGCGCTGTGGCAGGCCCAGTGCAGTGCGGTGGTGACCGGGCAGGCTATGCCTGCAGGGCACTTTATCCCCGAGGAGCTGCCGCAGGACACTGCCCGTCACCTGGCCGCATTTTTTACGCCTTAAACTCTCCATCTTGCGCGCTTGCGGGTCAACCAGCTTTTTACCGGTTGACCGTGGCGCTGCGTTTCACCGTTGATTGCTGTTCATCAGCGTTTTTTCTGCGAGCCTCGCCTGCCATGATTGCCGACACCATTGCCCGGGCCAACGCCCACCTTCCTGTACGTTACGCCGCTTTTGGGCTGTGCATTTTTGGCTTATTGCTCAGTGTGTTCAGCATGATCGCGTTTGGCGTGGGCCTGCTGTACGCTTTATTATTTGCAGCGCTTTGCGCGTTAGGCGTCAGGGATTTGCGTCAGACCCGCCATGCCATTTTGCGCAACTACCCGGTCATCGGCCATGCACGCTTTTTGCTGGAGTACATCCGCCCCGAAATGCGCCAGTATTTTTTGGAGAGTGACAACGAGGCTGCGCCCTTCTCGCGCTCGCAGCGCTCGCTGGTCTACCAGCGCGCCAAGGGCGAGCCCGACAAGCGCCCCTTTGGCACCCAGCTGGACGTGGGGGCCGAGGGCTATGAGTGGATCAACCATTCGATTGCGCCCACGCAAGTCGCCTCGCACGACTTTCGCGTTCCGGTGGGCCTGGCCGCCAATGGCTGCACCCAGCCCTACAACATCAGCGTGTTCAACATCTCGGCCATGAGCTTTGGCGCGCTCAGTGCGAATGCGATTTTGGCGCTCAACCAGGGGGCCAAACGCGGCGGCTTTATCCACGATACGGGTGAGGGCTCCATCAGCGTGCACCACCGCGTCAATGGGGGCGACTTGACCTGGGAAATTGGCTCTGGCTATTTTGGTTGCCGCAACGACGACGGTACGTTCAACGCCGACAAGTTTGCCGCCAACGCGACCGACCCGCAGGTGAAGATGATTGAACTCAAACTCAGCCAGGGTGCCAAGCCCGGCCAGGGCGGCGTGCTGCCTGGTGCCAAGGTGACGGCCGAGATTGCTGCGGCGCGCGGCGTACCCGTGGGCGTGGACTGTGTGTCGCCATCGGCGCACAGTGCCTTTAGCACGCCGATCGAGATGCTGCAATTTATCTCCAAGCTGCGCACCTTGTCGGGCGGCAAGCCCACGGGCTTTAAGCTGTGCATTGGTCACCCCTGGGAGTGGTTTGCCATCGTCAAGGCCATGCTGGAGACCGGTATCACACCGGACTTTATCGTCGTGGATGGGGCCGAGGGCGGCACGGGTGCCGCTCCGCTGGAGTTTACCGACCATGTCGGCGCACCACTGCAGGAGGGATTGCTCTTGGTGCACAACACCCTCAAGGGGGTGAACCTGCGCGAGCGTGTGCGCCTGGGTTGTGCGGGCAAAGTGATCAGCGCGTTTGATATTGCCCGCATGATGGCCCTGGGTGCCGACTGGTGCAACTCGGCACGCGGCTTTATGTTTGCGCTGGGCTGCATCCAGGCGCAGCACTGCCATACCGGCAACTGCCCGACGGGCGTGACCACCCAAGACCCGCATCGCCAGCAGGCGCTGCATGTGCCCACCAAGGCCGACCGGGTATTTAACTTTCACCAAGAGACTCTGAAGGCACTCAAGGACATGGTGCAGGCTGCGGGCCTCACCCATCCGGGCGCGATTTCGGCGCACCACATTGTGCGCAGGCTGGACGATAGCCAGGTGCGCCTGCTGGTGAATTTGATGCCGCAGGTGGCTGTGGGCTCGCTCCTGAAAGAGGAGCTGTTGGCCAGTCAGCACAATGTCTTCAAGCTCTACTGGCCGCTGGCGCAGGCCAAGAGTTTTGCAGCGGCAGTCTAGTGCAGTCCGGCGTGCATGGTCTCTAGCTGAAACGGCTGCTGTGTCGCGGGCTGCACCGAGGTTGCTGAAAACGCTGGACGGGTGGTGGGCGGCTGCGAAGCCGTCAGATGCACGGTGGGCAGATTGGCGCGCTGGGGGCTGGTGGTGATGGCGCGGCAGGCAAACAGTACATACAGGTCGCGCTGCAGCAAATCGGGGCGTTGGGGGAATGCATCCGCCAGGCGCTGGTAACCACAGGGCTCCTGTCCCAGCAGCTCCAACAGTGCCACATGCCGGGGATAAATCATCGCGGGGCGCACCTGGGGTGCCTGGCGCAGGTAAATCGGCAGCTTGAGGTAGCGCTCGGGCAAGTCCATCTCCGGATTGTGCAGCGCATAGAGCCAAGCCAGCTCCTCCATCGACCATGAGGCAAAACCGGGTGGCACGCTGTTGGCCGAGGCCGGTCGTGCGAGCCAGTCGGCCTCTTCCAGCTCAAATGGGCGTGGCCCATCGCGCAACATCACGCGCTGCTTCGGCACGTCGACAATGGCATCCAGCACACTGCGGCGCACCAGGTGAAAGGTGTGGCGGTCGTCCAGTTCGTTGCGCCGCTCCAGCAGGAGCTGCGCCATGGTATACAGTGTGCGCAACGGGCGCAGCGATGCCTCGAAAAACGCCAGCGTGTTTTGCATACTCTCGCTATCGCCCAAGGTCACATGCGGCGTATTCTCGGCGACAGTCGCATGGATGGAGGCGCTGACCTCGCCTACCAGCGCGTAGGGGATGCTCAGCTCTGAAGGACTCACACCCACCACATCGGTATGCTGCAGATCTGAGGGAAAACGCATAATCTGCTGTGCATCCATACGGGCACGCTGGGTATTGAGCAGCAGTGCATTGGCTTCGCGGTAGTCGCTGATTTGCCAGGAAACGCTACTGCCCGTAGCGCCTTTTTTTGCAGCACGTTTGTCTACCGGCTGCGCACGCAAGGCCAAAAAGCTCTCTACCAGCGCACGCTGTGCGACTGAAAAGCCCAGGAGCCCTATGTTCAAGCGGGGGTGCTGCATGCAAAACTTTATCTCTATTGCCAAATGAAAGCTTCCGGCAAGATGCCTTACGCTCAGAAAGATTTTAAGGATAAAGGTTGCAAATAGCCGGTATTAATTTACACCTTGTGACCTATTTGGCCAAACGAGCGCAAAACGACACTTATTTGTTACGGATGCGTGCGGCAAGTGCCACCAATGCCAATACAGGTACCCCGAGCAGGGACGTTCCAATAAAAAACGATGGGTAGCCGTAGGCATCGACAAACTCGCCCGAGAAGCCCGCGATAAATTTGGGCAACAGCAGCATCATGGAGCTGAACAGCGCGTACTGCGTGGCAGAGTAGTTGATATTGGTCAGGCTGGACAGGTAGGCGATGAAGGCGGCCGAGGCGATGCCGCTGGACAGGTTGTCCGCCGAGATCACCCACACCAGCGCCGTCAGGTCGTGCCCGCGCGTGCCCAGCCAGGCAAACAGCAGGTTGCTGACCGCTGAGAGCACCGCGCCCAGCATCAGCACCCGCATCACACCCAGCCGCATGGACAGTACGCCGCCGATGAAGGCGCCCAGCAGGGTCATGATCACGCCAAACACCTTGGTAACAGCTGCTACCTCATCCTTGGTGTAGCCCATGTCCACATAAAACGGATTGGCCATGATGCCCATCACGACGTCGCTGATGCGGTAGATGGCAATCAGGCCCAGAATGAGGGCGGCCTGCCACTGGTAGCGCTTGAGGAAGTCGGCAAAGGGCTCGACCAGTGCGCCTTTGAGCCACTCCTGCACATTCTTGGCCTTGGGCAGCTCCTTGCGCACCGGCTCGTTGGAGAGCAGCACCGTCAGTGTGCCAATCAGCATCGAGCCCGCCATCCAGAAGTAGGCGGTTTGCCAGGCGGCGTGTTGGTAGTTGGCGACGTTGGCCACTTCCGCGCGGGCGGCGATCCACAGCACGCCAGCCCCGGCCCAGATCATGGCGATGCGGTAGCCGGTTTGGTAGGCGGCGGCCAGGGCCGCTTGGCGCTGGGTGTCGGCGCTTTCGATGCGAAAGGCATCCAGCGCAATGTCTTGCGTGGCCGAGGCTACTGCGACCACCAAGGCGCACCACACCACCGGCATCAGCGAGACACGCGGGTCGTTCAGCGCCATGCCCACGATGCCCGCCATGATGGCCGCCTGCGACAGCAGCAACCAACTGCGTCTGCGCCCCATCAGGCGCGTGAGGATGGGAATGGGCATGCGGTCCACCAGCGGAGCCCAACACCATTTAAAACCGTAGGCCAGGCCGACCCAGCTCAGGTGGCCAATGGTGGCGCGGTTAATGCCCGCCTCGCGCAGCCAAAAACTCAGCGTGCCCAGTACCAAAAGCAGCGGCAACCCCGCAGAAAATCCCAAAGTAAGCATGCGCAGGGTGGGCGCTTCGGTATAGACCTTGAGGGTTTGCAGCCAGGTCAGTTTGGCCGGTGTTGCAGGCGTGCCTGTTGCGGGTATTGCCGCTGCGACCACGGTGGCAGAACTGCTGAGGGAGTCGGTCGCTTGCGTCATGCCTGCATCATAGCGAGGCGCGCGCGGGCCAAAACCTGCTTTGGCGTGATGTCTTGCAGGCAGCGGGTGTGGCCCAGCGGGCACTCGCGCTCAAAGCAGGGCGCACAGTCTAGCGCTGGCTTGTAGTCGACCTCGTTTTTCAGCCACACGACTTGCGCTGCACTGCTCAGTGGCGGCGTGTGCAGCGGACTGCTGGAGCCGAAGATGGCGACCTGGGGCACGTCCAGCGCGGCGGCCACATGCATCAAACCGGAGTCGTTCGTGACTATGATTTTACTAGCTGCTTGCGCATGGATGGCTTGGGTTAGCGAGGTTTTTCCGGCTAAATTGGTGGTGTGCTGGGGGGCTAGGGCCACGATCTCATCACACAGCGCTGCGTCTTTGCTGGAGCCGAATAAGAGCACAGGTACATCCAGCTGTTGGGCCAACTCGGCAAACAGTTCTGCGGGCCAGCGTTTGGCCGGGCCGTACTCTGCGCCGGGTACAAAAATGGCGTACTGGCCGCGCTCCAGGCCCAGTGTTTTCAGCGTGTACTGTATGTCCGCTTCATTGACCTTGAGCTGCGGGCGATCCATCCCGACACCCGCATCGCCACTGAGCGCGGAGTAAAACGCCACCATCGGCGGGCGTGTGTCTTTGGGCGGGTTTTTAATGCGGTGCGTGAGCAAGCCCACCCGCGCTTCGCCCAAGTAGCCTACGCGCTTGGGCACGCCCGCCAGCAAAGGCAGCAGGGCGCTTTTGAGCGAATTGGGCAGCACATAGGCGGTGTCAAACCGCCCTTCGATTTGCTTGGCAAGGCTGCGCCTTGCTTTCAATTGCAAGCCGCCATGCGCAAAGGGAAACTCAATCACCTCGGCCACCTGCGGCATGCAGCGGTAGACCGGGGCTACCCAGGGCAGTGCGCCCACCGTGATGCGCTCACCGCGTGCGTGCAAGCGGCGCAAGAGCGGCTCGGTCATTACCGCGTCGCCGATCCACTGCGGCGCGATGATCAGGCTGCCGCTCATCGGCTGCGCTTTAGTGGTGACCACCTACCTGCTCGCCCGCTTTGAGCTTGTAGTGCGTGCCGCAGTAGGGGCACTTGGCCTCGCCTGTGTGGCCGATGTCCAGAAACACCTTGGGGTGTGCGTTCCACAGCTCCATGCCAGCCAGCTTGTTGGGGCAGAATATGCCGCCCTGCGGGTTGACATCGGTGGCTTTGAGTTCGATAGGTTTCATGGGATCCTTTAGTCAGTTGAGGACAGAGCAACGATGCGCTACGCGCTGTTTGTTGGTCTGCCTGGCAATCAGACCTTACTTAGCCAGCTGGCGTACTTGGGGTTGCGGCCATTGACAATATCGAAAAACGCCGCCTGAATTTTCTCGGTAATCGGGCCGCGGGAGCCGCTACCAATCTCGATGCGGTCCAGCTCACGGATGGGGGTTACTTCCGCCGCTGTGCCACTGAAAAACGCTTCATCGGCGATATAGATTTCGTCGCGGGTGATGGCCTTTTCGCGCAGTTCGATCCCCAAATCTTTGCAAATCGCAAAAATCGTGTTGCGGGTGATGCCATTGAGTGCCCCGGCACTCGAATCGGGCGTGTAGACCACGCCCTTGCGCACCACAAACACGTTCTCGCCAGCGCCTTCGGACACAAAGCCTTGCGGGTCCAATAGCAGCGCTTCGTCATAGCCTTCGTCGGTGGCCTCCATATTGGCCAAAATCGAGTTGGTGTAGTTGCTCACCGCCTTGGCGTGGATCATGGTGATGTTGACATGGTGGCGTGTAAAACTGCTGGTCTTCACACGGATGCCGCGCTTCAAACCCTCGTCGCCCAGGTACGCACCCCAGGGCCAGGCGGCCACCATCAGGTGGATGTCATTGCCCTTGGGCGATACACCCAGCTTTTTGTCGCCAATCCAGGTCAGGGGGCGGATGTAGCAACTGGGCAGTTTGTTGACGCGCACGACATCAAGCTGCGCCTTCATCACCTCTTCTTTGGAGAAAGGAATCTTCATGCGCAAAATCTTGGCGCTGTTGAACAGGCGCTCGGTATGCTCTTCCAGGCGGAAGATGCCGGTGCTGCCGTCAGCCAGATGGTAGGCACGCACGCCCTCAAACGCGCCGCAGCCGTAGTGCAGGGTGTGCGTGAGCACATGGATCTTGGCATCGCGCCATTCGACCATCTGGCCATCCATCCAAATTTTGCCATCGCGGTCAGACATTGAGGTGGGAGCTACGGTTGCCATGCAGGTACTTCCTTGAGAGTTGGGGGGGGGTCAAAAGAGTGGATTTTACGCGGGATGCAGTGCTTGCCTGTCGGGGCTTGCGCGGCTGGTTGGGCTATGGCGTTCGCGCCGCCCGCTGGGATGGCGTTCAGCTGTTGTCCGCTGCTTGTTCGGGCCGCCGCAGTACATACTGGGTCAGCTTGCCGCCGACAAAGGTGCCGGTGACATGCGAGCCACCGGTGTCCGTCCAGCGGTACACCTCGGGCTGTACGCCCTTCTCGCTTTGCAGCAGGCCCAGGCTCTTGGTCATGGCGGTGACATGCAGCAATGTGACACCGGGCTTGAGCTTGGCATTGAGCATCACGGCACTGGCGACATAGCCCATGGGAGCATTGGTGGCGCGTTTGAGCACCGTCATCATGCGGGTAAAGTGCAGCAGCATCCAAAATACGATGCCACCGGCCACCAGCGCCACGCCCGCCCAGCCGAAACGTTGGTAGGAAACGGCAATCAGCAGGGCACCTGCGGCCCAGAGTAAGGGGGTTTGAAACTTCATCGGCGTATTGTCGCAGGGGTGGCCTGGCGGCTGCTGCGCAAAATACTTAGCCACCGCACCAACCTCGGCACCCACGCAGCTTGCATCACACCGTCAGGCCATGTACAGTGAATTCCCTCTTTTCCTATCATCAACCCATCAGGAGAGCCGCCATGATCAAAGTCAGTGTGATGTACCCCAACACTCCCGGCACCAAGTTTGACCACGCGTATTACCGTGACAGCCATATGCCGATGGTGAAAAGCAAGATGGGCAATTACCTGAAGTCTTATACGGTGGACAAGGGCCTTGCGGGTGGCACCCCCGGCGCACCCGCCACCTACATCAGTGCGGGGCACCTGTTTTGCGAGTCGGTGGAGGCTTTCCAGGCGGGCTTTGGCCCGCACGCCCAAGAGATCATGGGAGACATCCCTAACTACACCGACACCACCCCTGTGATCCAAATCAGCGAAGTGGTAGTGGGCTAGCGCTTGGCCGCTGGGGCTGAAGAAGCTGCCGCCATAAATTTTATGGCTACCGCCCTCTTCAGGTGGCAAAGTAGCGCTGGATCACTTGCGCCGTCCGCTCAATGCCTGCGGCATCTACGTCCAGGTGCGTGACAAAGCGCAGGCGGTACAGGCCGGTGGCCAAAATGCCGTGTTGCTTGAGGTGCTCCAGCAGACCAGCGGCTTTGGCCTTGGCCGGGCCATTGAGGTCGACAAAGACGATGTTGCTGTGCACCGGGTCTACCGTGGCACCCTCAATGTGAGTAAACACTTCTTCCAAGCGCCCTGCCAGCGCATGGTCTTGCGCAAGTCGCTCTACGTGATGGTCTAGCGCGTACATGGCGGCTGCCGCCAAAATGCCCGCCTGGCGCATGCCGCCGCCGGTCATTTTACGGATGCGGTGGGCTTTTTGGATGAACGCTTTACTGCCGCACAGCGCCGAGCCGACGGGTGCGCCCAGGCCCTTGCTGAAGCAGACGCTAACGGAGTCGAAGCATTGGGCGATGCGGCGGGCCTCCCATAACGTGCCTCCCGAGGGGGCGGCCTCGCTTGGGGGCGGCTCGGCGGTGAAGCGCGCATTCCCCATGACCAGTGCCGACTGCGCCACCGCCGCATTGAACAAGCGCGCGCCGTCCAGATGCGTGGCCAGGCCTTTGCTTTTGGCGAGCTGGGTTGCGGCCTGCACATACCCAAACGGCAGCAGCTTGCCGCCAATCGTGTTTTCCAGCGTCAGCAAACGCGTCTTGGCAAAGTGCGCGTCGTCGGGTTTGATGGCGGCTTCGATCTCTGCCAGCGGTAGCGTGCCGTCCGCCGCATGCGCCAAGGGCTGGGGCTGCACACTGCCCAGCACCGCCGCGCCGCCGCCTTCCCAGCGGTAGGTGTGTGCCATTTGGCCAACGATGTATTCATCCCCGCGCTGGCAGTGCGCCAGCACGCCGCACAGATTGCTCTGCGTGCCCGTGGGCATAAACAGCGCGGCCTCAAAACCGAGCATCTGGGCAATCTTGTCTTGCAGCGCGTTGACCGTCGGGTCGTCGCCAAACACATCGTCGCCCAGCTTCGCCTCCATCATGGCGGCGCGCATGGCGGGCGTGGGCTGGGTGACGGTGTCGCTGCGCAGGTCGATGGTTTGCATGTTGAGCTTTCTGGCTTTAACGTCCGGTTTCGATGAGTGCTAATTGAATACCAAATCCAATAAACAGCGCGCCCGCCGCCCGCTCCAGCCAATGCAGGCCCCGCTGCAAGGCCGTAGCGCGCTGGCTGACCCAGGCGGCGAGGGTGACGTAGCCCAGGTTGACTGGAATGGAATTGAAGTTAAACAGCACGCCGAGAAACAAAAACGCCAACGCGGGATGGGCCGAGCTGGGGCTGACGAACTGCGGCAGGAAGGCTAAAAAGAACAGCGCCACCTTGGGGTTGAGTACATTCGTCAAAAAGCCTTGCCGAAAGACCTTTTGATAGTCATTTAGGCCTGTAGTCCTTGTGGTATGGACGTAAGCAGCTATTGTATTAGTAGTGTCTGGCGATGCCCTGGAGCATAGCATCTGCCAGCCCACATAGACCAGATATGCCGCGCCGACCCACTTGAGCACGGTAAACGCCGTGGCCGATGCGGTCACTAAGGCGCTCAAACCCAGGGTAGCCGCAGCCACATGCACCAGGCAACCGGCGGTGATACCCGCTGCGGCCACCGCACCGGCACGCCAACCGCCCTTGAGTGCATGCGTGACCATGTAGAACACGTCCGGCCCGGGCGTAAGGTTCAGCGCCCAGCCAGCGAGGATGAAGAGCCAGAGGTTCTGAACGCCCAAGTCCATGGTTAATTCAAAAAGTTTTTCAGTATCGCGTGCCCATGCTCAGTCAGGATGCTTTCCGGGTGAAACTGCACGCCCTCGATACGCACCGCATGCGCAAAGCCCGTATGCCGCACGCCCATGATTTCGCCGTCGTCGGTGGTGGCGGTAATGGCCAGAGCGGCAGGGCAGGTGGCGCGCTCAATGGCCAGCGAGTGGTAGCGATTCACGGTGAATTGCTGGGGCAGATCTTTGAACACGCCCTCTTGCGTGGTGGTGATGACACTGGTCTTGCCATGCATCAGCTCCTTGGCCCGAACAATATTGCCGCCAAACGCCGCGCCAATGCCCTGATGGCCCAGGCAGACGCCCAGGATGGGCAGCTTGCCGGCAAAGTGCTGGATGGCTGCCACGCTGATGCCTGCCTCTTTGGGTGAACAGGGGCCGGGGGAGATGCACAGGCGGTCAAACCTGCCTGCTTTGAACTGTTGCTCCAGTTCTTCAATGGTCACCTCGTCGTTGCGCAGGGTGGTGACCTCAGCGCCCAGCTCACCGAAGTACTGGACGATGTTGAATGTGAAGCTGTCGTAGTTGTCGATCATTAAGAGATTCATAAGGTGCCTTTGAAGAAGGTAACGCGAAAAGCGCAAAAATAACGCAAAAACGCTAAAAATTAAGCAAAGTTATTGACGATACGCTTGGTACCTCTGGCGACTGAGAAGTCGTGGAAATTGAGTAACAAACCTAGCTTGATGCCCGATAAACGTAAATAGGTAAGCAACTGCGCTTTGTGCGCATCTGTCACGGCCTCTATCGCTTTAATCTCAACGATGACTTGCTCCTCCACAATAAAGTCCGCACGAAACACCACGCCGACTGATTGGCCTTTGTAAGACGCAGTGATCGGCACTTCACGTCGATATTGCAGACCGCGCGCTGTAAATTCGATTTCTAATGCTGCACCGTAGGCGCTTTCAAGTACGCCCGCCCCCAAAACGCGCTGCACCTCAACTGCAGCACCGATGATTTCGCGCGAATAGTCGCTGTCTTCATTTTGCGTTTTTTGCGAATTTTTAGCGCTTTTTGCGTTACCTGAAGGATCGGTATTCATTCCAGGCCCTCCTCCACCAGTTCTGCCGCACGCAGCATGGCGCGGGCTTTGGCTTCGGTTTCTTTCCACTCCAGCTCGGGCACCGAGTCGGCCACGATGCCCGCCGCCGCCTGCACATACAGCATGCCGTCTTTGACGATGCCGGTACGGATGGCAATCGCTATGTCCATGTCGCCGGCGAAGCTGAGGTAACCGCAGGCACCGCCGTAGATGCCGCGCTTGGTCGGTTCAAGTTGGTCGATGATTTCCATGGCGTGCACCTTGGGCGCGCCAGTGAGGGTGCCGGCGGGGAAGGTGGCTTTGAGCACGTCCATGCTGCTCATGCCGTCTTTCAAAATGCCTTCCACATTACTGACGATGTGCATGACATGGCTGTAGCGCTCTACCTGGAAGGCCTCGGTCACCTTCACGGTGCCGATCTTGGCGATGCGGCCAATGTCGTTGCGGGCCAGGTCGATCAGCATCACATGCTCGGCGCGCTCTTTGGGGTCGGCCAGCAGTTCGGCCTCGGTGGCCTTGTCGGCCTCGGGCGTAGCCGCGCGGGGGCGGGTGCCTGCCAATGGTCGGATAGTAATTTTTTGCTCGCCATGGGAAGTGGACTCTTGCCGCACCAAAATTTCCGGCGACGCACCAACGATGTGAAAATTCCCCATGTGGTAGTAGTACATATAGGGCGAGGGGTTCAAAGATCGCAGCGCGCGGTACAGCGACAGGGGTGACTCGGTATAGCGCTTCTTCAAGCGCTGGCCTACCTGCACCTGCATGAAATCGCCGGCCTCGATCAATTCCTTGGCGCGGGCCGCGGCTTTTAAATAATCCGCCTTGGCAAACTCGCGCTCTACCGGGTAGTCTTGCGACTGTTTCACCACCGGCGCGGTCACGCTGTAGCGCAACTGGTCTTTCAGCTCGCGCAGACGCTTCTTGGCTTGTGAATAGGCCTCCGGCTTAGACGGGTCCGCGTAGACGATCAGGTAGAGCTTGCCTGAGAGGTTGTCAATCACCGCCAGTTCTTCGCACAGCAGCAGCATGATGTCGGGGCAGCCCAGGGTGTCGGGCGGGCAGGATTTTTCCAGCTTCTTCTCGATATAGCGCACCGTGTCGTAGCCAAAGTAGCCCGCCAGGCCACCGCAAAAACGCGGCAGACCGGGCCGCAACGCGACTTTAAAGCGCGACTGGAAGGCCTCGATGGCATCCAGCGGATTGCCGGGGAGGGTCTCTGCCAGCACGCCGTCGGTCAGCACCTCGGTTTTGGCGTCTACGCCGAAACCGCTGGCGCGCAGCACCGTGCGGGCGGGCAGGCCGATAAAGCTGTAGCGGCCAAAGCGCTCACCGCCAACGACGGACTCCAGCAGGAAGCTGTGTTTGCCCTGGTTTTTGCTGTGCGCAAGTTTCAGGTAGAGCGACAGCGGCGTTTCCAGATCGGCAAAAGCCTCGGCCACCAGCGGGATGCGGTTAAAGCCCTGGGCATGCAGGCTTTTGAATTCGAGTTCGGTGATCATCGGGGGTCCTTTTGCAATGCGTGCCACGGGTAGTGGAAAAGTGTACCGTGGCAGATGTTCATTCAAAGATGCCTCGGTGCCGAGGCGCGGGCGCAGCGTAGCCGCGCGGTCAAGCCGTTTTAAACTGGCTTACGCCAAAGCCAAGCTCCCTGGCGCGGTGTGAGCCCAGTGAGGTGGATGGTGTGGTGACGCAACATGAACATAGCCCGTAGTGTAGCAAATCAGGTCGTAGTGGGATGGATACCCGGATTGCGAGCATTTGCAACAGCATCAGCAGCAAGGGCAGTACCATCGGCGAGCCGTTTAAAGAGCCGGAGTTTTTTTACGCCTTGGCGAGCATTTGGTTGGGCAAGTCACCCGCCGACTGGCAGCTCAAAGAATCTATGCCCGGACAAAAGAAGCCAGCAGGGTAACCAAAGGGTGTACAGCCTTGTTGCTGCCTTCCGACAAGCCTGTGAAACAGTACCCTAGGGGCGGTTTGTAAATTACGCGACTAGGGTTTTCATAGGTCAAAAGACTTCACAAATGCTTCCAAACCTGTAATATGCGTAGGGATTGCACTGCTTAGTGCTTATAGGGAGCAGCCATGGTGACGTGTCAACAATGCTTGGTATCTGCGCTGTTAGCCGTTGTGGGGCTGTGCAGCAGCGCGGCCTTTGCCCAAACTACGGTGGGCGGTATACGTTTTGAGCCGGAGATCAGCCTCAGCGGTCAAAAACTCAGACTCAACGGTGCGGGCGTGCGCTACCGTGCCATCTTCAAGGTCTATGCCGCAGGCCTGTACCTGGCCGACAAGGCCGGCAAGAACGAAGACGTACTCAAAGACAGCGTAGCCAAGCGCCTGCACCTGGTGGCCCTGCGCGATGTGGGCGGCGACGAGTTCGGCAAGCTGTTTACCCGGGGCATGGAGGCCAACACCTCGGCGCAGGAGTTTGGCAAACTGATTGCCCCGGTCATTCGCATGGGGCAATTGTTTGGAGAGGCCAAGCAGCTCAAACAGGGCGATGTCATCACCATCGATTACGTGCCCAGCACCGGGATGGTGTTGTCCCTGCGCGGCAAGCCACTGGGCGAGCCGTTCAAGGAGCCCGGTTTTCAGGCGTTGATGTACAAAATCTGGTTTGGCACCAAGCCGGTAGATGAGGCATTGCGCGGTGCCTTGTTGGGTGAAAACACCACGGCCAATACCAATACCAACTGAGTGGGGCGCGCTGGCCCGGTGTTTTAAAAAACCAGTTCGGCCAAAGAATCCACGTGCGCGATGGCGCGCTCCTGGCGGATATCTTCGCCGTGGTTGTACCCATAGGTTACCAGCACCAGGGGGCACCCCGCCGCCCGCGCCGCCTGTGCATCATTGCTGCTGTCACCAATCATCAGCGTCTGCGCGGGCAGGGTGCCCAGTGCCTCACAGGTTTTGAGCAGAGGCAGCGGGTCGGGTTTTTTTAACGCAAACGCATCGCCGCCAAACACCTGACTGAAGTAGCCGTCCAAGCCTTTGGCCTGGAGCAGCGGGATGGCAAAGGCGGTGGGCTTGTTGGTCAGACAGGCCAGCTTGAATCCGGCCATCTGCATGCGCTGAAGGCCCTGTATTACGCCTGCATAGACCTCGCTGGCCTGCCCGTTGATGGTTTGGTAATGGTGCTCATAACGGATGTACGCAAGATCAAACGCTATATTTTGTATAGCTAACTTTGTCCCGTCTTCAAGGACTACGGGTCTGTTTTGTATATATTTTAAGGTGCTTGCAATCAAATACTCGCCCCCCTTGCCCACCGTGCGTTCGACAAAGGCTCGGTCCACGGCAGCATGGCCAAAATCAGCCAGCATCAGATTGAGTGCCACTTCAAAATCACCCAGGGTGTCGATCAGGGTGCCATCCAGGTCAACCATCGCGGCCTGAAACTTGTGTGTCATAGGGAAGTATCGTAGTTTGGGTAGCAGCCATGCGAGCGCCGCATGGCTGAACTGCGTATGATAAATGCATGACCACAGCGCAAGCCAGCACCATGTTTATCCAAGTCCACACCCAAGACCGCGTGACCACCGTACTGATCAACCGCCCGCAGGCCCGCAATGCCGTGGACGGCCCCACGGCGCTGGCACTGCATAACGCCTTCATGGCCTTTGATGCCGATCCACAGGCAGATGTGGCCGTGCTGGCAGGTGTTGGCGGCACGTTTTGCGCAGGGGCGGATTTGAAAGCCTTGTCCGTAGGCTTGGGCCCGCAGTCGCGCGCCAACCCACTGCATGAAGACATGCAGGCCATCGGCCCGATGGGGCCCAGCCGCTTGCAATTGAGCAAACCCGTCATCGCCGCTGTAATGGGCTATGCCGTAGCTGGTGGCCTGGAGCTGGCGTTGTGGTGCGACATGCGCGTGATGGAGGAGGACGCGCAGATGGGCGTGTTTTGCCGTCGCTGGGGCGTGCCGCTGATTGATGGCGGCACCGTGCGCCTGCCGCGGCTGATTGGCCACGCACGGGCGATGGATTTGATTTTGACGGGTCGCGCCGTCGCCGCGCCCGAGGCGCTGGCCATCGGCCTGGCTAATCGCGTAGTACCTGCGGGTCAAGCGCTGGCGGCCGCGCAAGCTCTGGCGCGCGAGATTGCCGCCTTCCCGCAAACCTGCGTCCGCTCAGACCGCGCCAGCGCCATGGCGCAGTGGGGGCTAGAGCAACATGCTGCGATGGCACAGGAATTTACCAAGGGCTTGGCTACCTTGCGCAGTAGTGAGGGCACCAAGGGCGCGGCGCGCTTTAGTGCAGGCGAGGGGCGGCACGGCGCGTTTGGGAAGTAGTCGAAAAGCCTTGCGTTAACGCAGGGCCGCACGCATCTGGTCTACCACCGCCTTGTAGTTGGGTTTGCCAAATATCGCGCTGCCCGCCACAAAGGTATCGGCCCCCGCATCGGCCACGCGGCGGATGTTGTCGGCCTTGATGCCGCCGTCTACCTCCAGACGGATGTCTTTACCGCTCGCATCGATGCGCTTGCGGATAGCCTCTATTTTGCGCAGGGCACTATCAATAAAGGATTGCCCGCCAAAGCCAGGGTTCACACTCATGACCATAATGAGGTCGATATCGTCAATTACCCAGTCCAGCACGTCCAGGGGCTCGGCCGGATTAAACACCAGGCCCGGCTTGCAGCCCTTGCTGCGAATCGCCTGGATGCTGCGGTGCACATGGCCGCTGGCGTCGGGGTGAAAGCTGATGATGTCGGCGCCGGCCTGCGCAAAGGCCTCGGCCAGTGCATCCACAGGCTGCACCATCAGGTGCACGTCCATCGTCACGGCCTTGCCATCGGCCGTTTTGGCATGTGGCTTGATGGCCTGGCAGATCATCGGGCCGAAGGTGAGGTTGGGCACGTAATGGTTGTCCATCACGTCAAAGTGGATCCAGTCCGCGCCTGCGGCAATGACGTTTTTCACCTCTTCGCCCAAACGGGCAAAGTCGGCGGCGAGGATGGAGGGGGCGATGCGGTAGGTGGTGCTCATGGGTCGTATTTTCTCATTAGCTTGGTGTGGGTTGGCTTGTCGCGTCTAAAGTTAGAGGTCTGCCTAACCTGGATTGGCGCGTGACGCTGGCATTTGTAATGAAAAGTGTCGCACATGCTGAGGGTTTGGGTTTGCTCTGCGACTCCGGAATGCCCTAAAATGATTTTCAACTAGAACATTTCCACTTAAAAAGCAACCTCTATGAAATTGATTGGCGCGGTTACCAGCCCCTACGCACGCAAAGTGCGCATCGTGATGGCTGAGAAGAAATTAGACTTTCAATTTGTTGCGGAAGATGTGTGGTCAGCCACCACCAAGATTTCTGAATCCAACCCCTTGGGCAAGGTGCCTTGCCTGGTGATGGAGGGGGGCGAGGCGCTGTTTGACTCGCGGGTGATTGTGGAATATATAGACACCTTGTCGCCTGTGGGCAAGCTTATTCCGGCCTCGGGCCGCGAACGCGCCGAGGTGAAAACCTGGGAAGCGCTGGCCGATGGAGTGCTGGATGCCGCTATTTTGGCGCGCCTGGAGGCCACCTGGCCGGGCCGCAGCACCGAGCAGCGCAGCCAGGCCTGGATTGATCGCCAGATGGGCAAGATCACCACCAGTATGAAATCCGTCAGCCAAGGCCTGGGCGAGAAGGCCTATTGCGCAGGCATTCACTTTAGTCTGGCCGATATTGCCGTAGGCTGTGTGCTGGGGTATTTGGACTTTCGCTTTCCCCAAATCAACTGGCGCGCCGACTACCCTAATCTGGCCAAATTGGACGAAAAACTGGTGCAGCGCCAGAGTTTTATCGACACGCGTCCGGTTTAATTTTCAAGCGCCGAACTCGTCACCCAGTTCTTTCGCTCTGCGTTTGGCTTCGTGCATGGCGCGTATGAAGAGTGTGTCTACCTGATCTTGCTGCATCGACGTGATCGCTGCATAGGTGGTGCCGCCTTTGGAGGTGACGCGTTGGCGCAGCACCTCCACGGGCTCGTTCGAGGTGCGTGCCAATTCCGAAGCACCGGTAAAAGTGGCCTTGGCCAGCTGGGTAGCCTGCTCTGTAGACAAGCCCATATCGCGCCCGGCTTGCACCATGGCCTCGATAAAGTAAAACACATAGGCAGGGCCGGAACCGGACAGTGCCGTCACGGCATCCAACTGCTCCTCGTTGTCCAGCCACACATGCTCCCCCGTGGTGCTGATGACACGCTCGACGGTTTTACGGTCTGCGTCCGTTACCGCTGCGCGAGGGAACGAGGCGGTAATGCCTTTGCCAATCAGCGCAGGCGTATTGGGCATGCTGCGCACTACACGCTCTGTATCCAACCACTGGGCAATACTGTCCGAGCGGATGCCTGCGGCCACACTCAAATGCAGCGCCGCTTGCGTATGCACGCGGGTGGCCTGTGCGGCCTCTTTGAACATTTGCGGTTTGACGGCCCAAACCACCAGATGAGCCGCTGCCAACATGTTGTTGGCGGCGCTGAACGATTCAATACCCAGGTCGGTTTTGAGTTTGTCGCATTGCTCTGCCAGTGGTTCGACCACCAGGATCTGCGTGGCGCGCATGCCCTGTCTTACCAGGCCGCTGATGATGGCGCTGGCCATATTGCCGCCGCCGATAAAGGCTATTTTTTCACTCATGGCAGTCTCACTTTGCGGGGGCTGTATACGATAACTGCTATCCTATAAAAAACAGGCCCTAACCCAATAGTATATTGCGTAAGCAGCTATTAAATATGTAGCTAATGGAGTGCCGCCTTGAATACCAGGGCGTGCATCAGACTCTGCTGACCGTGGTCTGGCGCACGGCATACTCCCAACGGGCCATCAGCTCCTGGGCTCGCACGCGATCCAGCGTGGGCACAAAGCGCCGCTCAGCACGCCACAGCGCCTCCAGCTCATCGGTGCTGGCGTATACGCCGGTGGCCAAACCTGCCAGGTACGCCGCACCCAGCGCCGTCGTTTCTGTAATCAATGGACGCACGACAGGGATGCCCAGCAAGTCTGCCTGAAACTGCATCAACAGATCATTCACGCAAGCCCCGCCGTCCACCCGCAGTTCAGCCACTGCCGCACCGCCTGCTGCCACCGCGTCACGGCCCATGGCCAGCAGCAGAGCGGCGCTTTGGTAGGCAATGCTCTCCAGCGCCGCGCGGGCGATGTGCGCCACCGTACTGCCGCGGGTCAGGCCCGTGATCGTTCCGCGCGCATCGGGTTGCCAGTAGGGCGCGCCCAGGCCGGTAAAGGCTGGCACCATCATCACGCCGCCCGCGTCGGGTACGCTTTGCGCCAGGGCCTGCACTTCACCGCTGCTTTGGATCGCATGCAGGCCGTCGCGCAGCCACTGCACCACTGCGCCGCCGACAAACACGCTGCCCTCCAGCGCGAACTGTGGCGCGCCGTGCAGGGCCTGCGCGCCGGGCCGCCCCAAGCCAGGCCGCGCCCCCTCGGGGGGCAGCGAAGTACGCGTAGCGCCCAGCGTGGGGGTCATTTGCACCGCGCCGGGCCGCCCCAAGCCAGGCCGCGCCCCCTCGGGGGGCAGCGCAGTACGCGCAGCGACCAGCGTGGGGGTAATTTGCGCCGCGCTGGTGGTGATCAAACCATTGTGCGAGGTTTGAAACTTGTCGCCCGTATGCATCAACATAAAGCAGCCCGTACCGTAGGTGTTTTTCACCATGCCCGCCTTGAAGCAGGCCTGGCCAAACAGGGCGCTCTGCTGGTCGCCCGCCACACCGCCGATAGGAATAGCGTGGCCCAGCAGCTCAGGCGAGGTGTCGCCATACAACGCACTTGACGGCTTGATACTGGGCAGCATATTTGAAGGGATGTCCAGCGCTTGCAGCAACTCGGCATCCCACTGGTTGCTACGCACGTTAAACAGCATGGTGCGGGAGGCGTTGCTCACATCGGTGGCATGCACTGCGCCGCCGGTAAGCTGCCACAGCAACCAACTGTCCACCGTGCCAAAGGCCAGCTCGCCATGGGCAGCCTGTTGCCTGGCCAAGGGTACGTTGTCCAAAATCCATTTCAGTTTGGTGCCAGAGAAATAGGCATCAACCAGGAGTCCGGTTTTACGCTGAATCTCGTCGGCCAGTCCGCGCTCGCGCAGGGCCGCGCAGGTCGGCTCGGCTCTGCGGTCTTGCCAGACGATAGCGTGGTGGATCGGCACGCCGGTTTTGCGGTTCCATACCACGGTGGTTTCGCGCTGGTTGGTGATGCCAATGGCGCGTACGTCTTTGGCCGCGATGCCAGCCTTAACCAAAACCTCGCGGGCGGTGGCCAACTGCGTGCGCCAAATCTCTATCGGGTCATGCTCGACCCAACCGGGTTGCGGGTAGATTTGCGTCAGTTCTTGCTGCGCTGTAGCCACTACTTGGCCGCGCGCGTCAAATACGATGCTGCGGGAGCTGGACGTGCCTTGGTCCAAGGCGAGTAAGTAGGTCATAGACGGGTTTTAAATGAGGGAAGGAGATGCTCAGGGATTGCTTTTAACTCGACGGCAAGAATACATCGAATCAAAAAATTACAAAAACAATTGGGTAAAGGGTTTACATCCATAAACAAAGCATTCAAACTGATATTACTAAATAATACTTTTAGAGTTATGCGTGATGTAACGCACGCTTTTTAAAAGACAAAAGATGCAATTAGCGCTTGAGGGTATCAGTAAAAGGGTGGGACTGCAGCCATGGTTGTATGACCTGAGCATTGCGCCGCGCAGCAGTGCCGTGACAGTGCTGCTGGGCGCTACCCAGGCAGGCAAAACCAGCCTGATGCGCATCATGGCCGGGCTGGATGTGCCCTCGACCGGACAGGTATTGGTGGACGGTACTGATGTGGTGGGCGTGCCAGTACGCCAACGCAATGTCGCCATGGTGTACCAGCAGTTCATTAACTACCCTTCATTCACGGTACACGACAACATTGCCTCGCCATTGCGTTTGCGCGGTGAAAAGGGCGTGGAACAGCAAGTGCAGGCACTGGCCGAAAAACTGCATATTGAGATGCTGTTGGATCGCTATCCAGCTGAACTATCCGGCGGGCAGCAACAGCGCATCGCCTTGGCTCGGGCCTTAGCCAAAGGCGCGCCCCTGATGTTGCTGGACGAACCACTGGTGAATCTGGATTACAAACTGCGCGAAGAGCTGCGCGATGAACTTAGCGCTTTGTTTGCGGCGGGGGACTCGACCATCATCTATGCCACCACCGAGCCTGGCGAGGCACTTTTGCTTGGCGGCTATACCGCCGTGATGGATGCCGGTGAGTTGCTGCAATACGGGCCTACGGCGCAGGTGTTTCACCAGCCCCAATCGCTGCGCGTGGCCCGTGCCTTCAGCGACCCTCCCATGAATCTGCTGGCCGCCACGCCGGGCACCGGTGGGGTGCAACTGGTGGGCGGGCCACTGCTGGCGATGCCACTGCCCGCGCAGGCCACGCGCCAGCTCACCGTCGGGCTACGGGCCAGCGCGCTGCGGGTGCAGGCCCAGGCGGGCGACATGGTCCTGCCAGGCCAGGTCGAGCTGGCCGAGATTTCGGGCTCCGACACCTTTGTCCATGCCTCCACCTCGGTGGGTGAACTGGTGGTGCAGCTCACGGGCGTGCACCATTTTGCACTGGGAGAGCAACTGAGCTTGCATGCCAGCCCAATGCAGGTCTATTTGTTTGATGCCCAGGGCCTGCTGCTGCACGCCCCAGCACGCGGCACGGGGTACTAGCATGGCACGCATCGAACTGGACTTGGCCCACGCCTACAAACCCCAACCCAAGCAGGACAGCGACTACGCCCTGCTGCCCTTGAAGATGACTTTTGAAGATGGTGGTGCCTATGCCTTGCTGGGGCCGTCGGGCTGCGGCAAGACCACCATGCTCAACATCATGTCGGGGCTGGTGGCTCCTTCACAGGGCAGCGTGCGCTTTAACGGCAGGGACGTGACCCGCGCTACGCCACAGGAGCGCAACATCGCTCAGGTGTTTCAGTTTCCGGTGATCTACGACACCATGACCGTGTTTGATAACCTGGCCTTTCCGCTGCGCAACCGCAAGCTGCCCAAAGCGCAAATTAACAAGCGTGTGGGCGAGATAGCCGAGATGCTGGAACTGAGTGGCCAGCTCAACCAGCGCGCCGCCGGGCTTGCCGCCGATGCCAAGCAAAAAATATCGCTGGGCCGTGGCCTGGTACGGCCGGATGTCTCGGCGGTGTTGTTTGACGAGCCGCTCACGGTGATTGACCCGCATCTGAAATGGCAACTACGCCGCAAGCTCAAGCAGATCCACCATGAACTCAGGTTGACCTTGATTTACGTCACGCACGACCAGGTCGAGGCACTGACTTTTGCCGACCAGGTGGTCGTGATGACGCGTGGCCGCGCGGTACAGATGGGCTCGGCAGCCGAGCTGTTTGAGCGGCCGCGCCACACCTTTGTTGGCCATTTCATCGGCTCCCCGGGGATGAATTTCTTGCCCGGACTGGTAGAGCTAGACACGTTGTTGGTCGCAGGCAGCAAGCTCAGGTTACCGTCCGGGCGCACGCTGCCCGACGGCCCGGTCAAGCTGGGCATTCGTCCAGAGTACCTGGTCCTCGCGCAGCCGGGTGCACCGGGTGCGCTGCCCTTGACGGTGATGCAGGTGCAGGACATCGGCACCCATGTCATTCTCAGCGCCCGCATCGGCGCACAAACCGTCAAGGCGCGTCTGCCTGTCAATACGGCGCAGTGGGCGCTGGGCAGCACGGTGTGGCTCAGCGTGCTGGGCGAGCACACCTGCATCTACCGCAACGAGGAGATCGTGTCATGAGCGGCACCGCCAAACCCGTCAACCAAAAAGCCTGGTTTTTAATCTTGCCGGTACTGCTGTGCGTAGCCTTTTCCGCCATTTTGCCTTTGATGACCGTGGTGAACTACTCGGTGCAGGACATCATCTCGCCCGAGCGGCGCGTGTTTGTCGGCACCGAATGGTTTGCCAACGTGCTGCGCGATGAGGAGCTGCATGCTGCCTTGCTGCGCCAGCTGACCTTTTCACTGGCCGTGCTGCTGATTGAAATTCCGCTGGGCATCCTGCTGGCGCTGTCCATGCCGGCGCAGGGCTGGAAGTCCTCCGTGGTGCTGGTGATCGTGGCGCTGTCGTTGCTGATCCCGTGGAACGTGGTGGGCACCATCTGGCAGATCTTTGGCCGCGCCGACATTGGCCTGATGGGTGCCGCCCTGCAGGGCCTGGGCATCAACTACAGCTACACCGGCAACGCCACGCATGCCTGGCTTACCGTGTTGCTGATGGATGTATGGCATTGGACACCGCTGGTGGCGCTGCTGGGCTATGCCGGTCTGCGCTCGATCCCCGATGCCTATTACCAGGCCGCCAGCATTGACGGGGCCAGCAAGTTCGCGGTGTTTCGCTACGTGCAGCTACCCAAGATGCGCGGTGTGCTGATGATTGCCGTGCTGCTGCGCTTCATGGACAGCTTCATGATCTATACCGAGCCCTTTGTGCTCACGGGCGGCGGGCCGGGTAACTCCACCACCTTTTTGTCGCAGTTTTTAACCCAGAAGGCCGTGGGGCAGTTTGACCTGGGGCCAGCGGCAGCCTTCTCGCTGATATACTTTTTGATCATCCTGCTGCTGTGCTTTATCTTGTACAACTGGATGCAGCGCGTGGGCACGCAGGATAAGGAGGTGGGCCATGCTTAAGCCGAAGTTTCAAAAGCGGTCGCTGTTTTTAGTGGCGTATCTCATCTTCGCCTTGTTGCCCATCTACTGGATGGTCAACATGTCCTTCAAAACCAATAGCGAAATCCTGGCCAGCTTCTCCCTATTGCCGCAGGAATTTACCTGGGCCAACTACAAAACCATCTTGACAGATCGCTCCTGGTATTCGGGCTATATCAACAGCCTGATCTATGTGACGATCAATACCGCGATCTCATTGACGGTGGCCCTGCCCGCCGCCTACGCGTTTTCGCGCTACAGCTTCTTGGGTGACAAACATGTGTTTTTCTGGCTGCTGACCAACCGCATGACGCCGCCTGCGGTATTTTTGCTGCCGTTTTTTCAGCTCTACACCACCGTGGGGCTGATGGACACGCACCTGGCGGTGGCGCTGGCGCACCTGGTGTTTAACGTGCCACTGGCGGTGTGGATTCTGGAGGGATTTATGAGCGGCATCCCGCGTGAAATTGACGAGACTGCGTATATCGACGGCTATTCCTTCCCGCGTTTTTTCATTACCATTTTCTTACCGCTGATCAAGGCGGGCGTGGGGGTGGCGGCATTTTTCTGCTTCATGTTCAGCTGGGTCGAACTGCTGCTGGCGCGCACCCTGACCAGCGTGAACGCCAAGCCGATCGTGGCCACCATGACGCGCACCGTGTCGGCCTCCGGCATGGACTGGGCCACCCTGGCGGCTGCGGGCGTGCTGACGATTGTGCCGGGTGCGATTGTGATCTGGTTTGTGCGCAACTACATCGCCAAAGGCTTTGCGATGGGGCGCGTGTAATGGAGGTGCAGCATGTTTAACTGGATGGCCTGGACGCTGCCGGTGGCGATATTCTTTACTTGCATTTTGTTAATGCTGGTGGGCATGACCGCATGGGAAATCAAATCCCCCACTACCCTGCGCAAGGGTTTTTTACCGCTGGAGACCACGCGGGGAGATCGCTTGTTTATTGGCCTGCTGCTGGCCGCGTATGTCAACCTGGCTTTTATCGGGATGGGCGGCAAGTTGGCCACCTGGCTGGGACTGACAGCCGAGCCGTCGCTGTGGATCAGCTTTGTGTTGTCCATGGGCCTGCTGGCGTGGGTGATGCGCAAAGGCTAGACGTTTTCCAGGTAATCCGGCCCATCCCTTCCCCGGGGCCGCGGTCACCACACTGCTTTCGGGGAAGTGCGACCTAAGGAGATAGACGATGAAGAAACTACGCTATACCGCGTTGACCGCCGCCGTCGTGCTGGCGCTCTCAGCGTGTGGAAAGAAGGAAGAGCCTGCCAAACCCGCCGCACCACCCGCGCCCGTGGCCGCCGCCCCGGCTGCGGCTCCTGCGGCTCCCGCGCTCTCGCCCACAGCCGCGGCGGCCAAGAAGTGGATCGACAACGAGTTCCAGCCCTCCACCTTGTCTAAAGAGCAGCAAACCGCCGAGTTGACTTGGTTTTCCGAGGCGGCAGCCAAGCTCAAGGCCAAGGGCGTGAACGAGATTGCCGTGGTGTCTGAGACCATCACCACGCACGAGTACGAAAGCAAGACCATGGCCAAGGCCTTCGAGGAAATCACTGGCATCAAGGTCAAGCACGATCTGATCCAGGAAGGCGACGTGGTGGAGAAGCTGCAAACCTCGATGCAATCGGGCCAGTCGATTTATGACGGTTGGATCAGTGACTCCGATTTGATCGGTACCCACTACCGCTACGGCAAGATTTTGAACCTGACCGACTACATGACCGGTGCTGGCAAGGAGTGGACTAACCCTGGCATCGACATCAAGGACTTTATCGGCACCAGCTTTACCACCGCACCGGACGGCAAGATGTACCAGTTGCCCGACCAGCAGTTCGCCAACCTGTACTGGTTCCGCGCAGACCTGTTTGCCAAGCCCGAGCTGAAAGAGCAGTTCAAGAAAAAATATGGCTACGACATGGGCGTGCCGCTCAACTGGAGTGCCTATGAGGACATTGCCGCCTTCTTCACCAACGATGTCAAGACCATCGACGGCAAGCCGATTTATGGCCACATGGACTACGGCAAGAAAGACCCGTCGCTGGGCTGGCGCTTTACCGATGCCTGGCTGTCCATGGCGGGCACCGCCGACATTGGCATCCCCAACGGCAAGCCGGTAGACGAGTGGGGAATCCGCACCACAGCCGACGGCTGCAACCCGGTGGGCGCGTCGGTCGCGCGCGGTGGCGCTACCAACTCGCCTGCTGCCGTGTATGCACTGACCAAGTACATCGACTGGATGAAGAAATTCTCGCCCAAGGAGGCCATTGGCATGACCTTCGGCGAGGCCGGCCCGGTGCCCGCACAAGGCCAGATCGCCCAGCAAATCTTCTGGTACACCGCGTTTACCGCCGACATGATCAAGCCGGGCCTGCCGGTGGTCAACGCCGACGGCACGCCCAAGTGGCGCATGGCTCCCGGCCCCAACGGCCCGTACTGGAAGCAGGGTATGCAAAACGGCTACCAGGACGTAGGCTCGTGGACCTTCTTTAAAGACCATAACCCCGACAAAGTGGCTGCCGCCTGGCTGTACGCCCAGTTCGTGACCGCCAAGACCACCTCGCTGAAGAAAACTATCATGGGCCTGACACCCATCCGCGAGTCCGACATCCAGTCCAAAGCCATGACCGACATGGCCCCCAAGCTGGGCGGTTTGGTAGAGTTCTACCGTAGCCCTGCGCGTGTGGCCTGGACGCCGACCGGCACCAACGTGCCTGACTACCCCAAGCTGGCGCAGCTGTGGTGGAAAAACGTGGCAGTCGCCGTGACGGGTGAGAAAACACCCCAAGCCGCTATGGACAACTTGGCCAACGAGATGGACGAAGTGATGACCCGCCTGGAGCGCGCAGGCATGGCCAATTGCGCACCCAAGATGAACGCCAAGGGCGATCCCAACAAGTACCTCAGCGACAAAGGGGCCCCATGGAAGAAGCTGGCTAACGAGAAGCCAAAGGGTGAGACCATTGCCTATGACACGCTGCTGGATGCGTGGAAAAACGGTAAGGTGCGTTAAGTCAGGTTAGCATCGCCGTGTGATTGACCCATTCACACGGCGAAGTACAGTCCCTCTTTTGGCCTTTGCTTCATAAATCTGGCACCCCACACCGAGAGACCGGTTCTCTATACCGCATTTTTCTTATGGTTACCCAACCGCCGCCGCATTCTGCGCAGCGCCCTGCACTGTTTCAGCAACTGAGCACCCATACCCTCTACGACATTGCCGTCATCGGCGGTGGTGCCACCGGCCTGGGTGTGGCGGTGGATGCCGCCGCGCGGGGCTTAAGCGTGGCCTTGTTTGAGAGCCATGACTTTGCCAAGGGTACTTCGTCACGCGCGACCAAGTTAGTGCACGGCGGTGTGCGCTATCTGGCGCAGGGCAATATCAGCCTGGTGCGCGAGGCGCTGCACGAGCGCGCCACCCTCTTGGCCAATGCGCCGCATCTGGCGCAGCCGCTGGCCTTTGTCATGCCGTCCTATGCCTGGTGGCAGACTCCGTTTTATGGCATAGGCCTCAAACTCTACGACCTGCTGGCGGGCAAGGCGGGCTTGGGGGCGACCGAGTTTTTAAGCAGAGCAAAAACCTTGCAACTGCTACCCACGGCCAAGCCCGGAGGATTGCGTGGCGGTGTGAAGTATTGGGATGGACAGTTTGACGATGCGCGCCTGGCGCTGGCCTTGGCTAAAACTGCGGCGAGCCAAGGTGCGCTGCTGATTAACTACTGTGCCGCGACAAAGCTTACGCACGAGCACGGCAAGGTGACCGGGCTGCAGGTGCAAGACCGTGAAACCGGCACCGTGTATAACGTGAAGGCGCGCTGCGTGATCAACGCGGCAGGCGTATGGGTAGATCAGTTTCGCCAGCAAGATGGCGACGCGATGCAGCGCCCCGTTAAACCCATGGTGGCCCCCAGCCAAGGCGTACACCTGGTGGTGGACAAAGCATTCTTCCCGGGCGACCATGCCCTCCTGGTACCCAAAACGCAGGACGGACGCGTGCTGTTTGCCGTGCCCTGGCTGGGCAAGGTGATTTTGGGCACGACGGATACGCCACGCAATGACCTTGCGCGCGAGCCTGAGCCGTTTACGCAGGAGGTGGAATTCATCCTGAGCGAGGCGGCAAAGTATTTGGTCGCTGCGCCCCAGCGCAGCGACGTGTTGTCGGTCTGGGTGGGTCTGCGCCCGTTGGTCAAACCCCAAGGTGAGGACGCAGGCAATACCAAAGCGCTCTCGCGCGAGCACACCATTTTGATCAGCAAGTCGGGATTGGTCACCGTGACAGGCGGCAAATGGACCACCTACCGCGCCATGGCCGAAGACGTGTTGCAGCGCGCGTTTGACGCGCAACTGCTGCCAGCGTGCGCTGGTGGTGTCACGGTGCATTTGCCACTGGTGGGTGCGCCCACGGCAGATTTACCAATCCCCGCTGTTGCATGCGCCATGACCGCAACCGGCATCAGCGCAGCTTGGGGCCTGCATTTGTATGGGAGTGAGGCCGCAGCGGTGCAAGCCCTGCCCGGTGCTGATCGCGAAATCGGCGGCGCTGGTCGCAGCGGTTTAACTGAGGCCATGGTACGTTATGCCGCCCGCCACGAGTATGCCCGTACCGTCGAAGATGTTTTGGCACGCCGCGCACGCCTTTTGTTTTTAGATGCCCGCCTGGCCGGCAACCTGGCCAACGACGTGGCGAGATTACTCAAAGAAGAGACAGGGATTGATCCGCAACTGGATAATTTTTTGTTGCTTTCCCGGCAATACCTGCTGGCGAGTTAAGCGATCAGGCACTGCAAGGCAGTTCAGATGACAGCCCAGGCTGACTTGCCTGGGCTGGTTTTACAAACCGATGATGCCGCCATCGTTCTTGGTGATCATCACCGTGGCCGAACGGGGGCGGGCGCTCGCGCCGCCAGGGCCATAGGCGGCCACACCGGCACCGTTGCCAGGCCAATGGCTCTCAAACTTGGTGGGGTCGGCAATGTTGGCGGCAGCGGTGTTTTCGCCGGGGTGCTGGATGTTGATGAACAGCACTTTGCCGTCTGGTGACTCGGCCAGGCCGGTGACTTCCGAGCCCAGAGGCGCTGTGAGGAAGCGGCGAAAGATCGTGTCGTTCATCTTTTTGCCTGCGTAGGTGTCCACCGGCACAGCGGCGGTGCCTGCGGTGCCGGGCTTGCCGTTGGCTTGGTTGCTCACCGTGATCTTGCCTCCATCGCCGTAACTGCCGGGTACGGCGGCCAACAGCATGCAGTTGGTCACGTCGGTGTAGGCGTTGTCATCGGTTTCAATCCACAAGATACCGCTGGCTCGGGAGAACCAGGCACCATCCGGTTTGGACAGATCGTTTACGGCGGTGAGGCCTGACAGGTTGACGTTGGCTTGGTAGTTGACGTTGTCCAGCCCGATGTCAGCCGTGGCTTGGTTGGCGAACAGGTAGATGTCCCAGTTAAAGGTGGTGGCCGATGCCAGGTTATCGGTTTCGCGCATGCGCATCACCTGGCCGTTGACGTTGCCCCTGAGTGTGGTGGCTGCAGCGTTCTGGCTGGAGATGCCCTTGTTGTCCAGCCAGTAGCGTGGGAAGGCGGGGTCCACGTCGGGGTTAGGCAGGTTGTTGCTGCTGGTGGAGCCGACGTTGCCGCGATCCGGGTTCTCCGTCATGGTGATGTAGATCTCGCCATTGCGCGGGTTGACTGCCGTCCATTCGGGGCGGTCGCACTTGGTGGCTCCGACGGCATCGGCGGCCAGGCGGGCGTTGATGAGCAGGTCGCCCAAATTGGCAAAGGTGTAGGCGGTATTGCCACTGATCGCTGTATTGCTCAAGTCCAGCTTGAGCCAGGTGCCGCTGCCATCGGCGTTGTACTTGGCAGCGTACAGGACGCCGTCATCCAAATATTTTGCGCCTGTGGCCATACGGTCGGTGGGGGTGGCGTCGGCAGCGCTCCAGACTGCGTTGGAGACGTATTTGTAAACGTATTCGCTGCGTGAGTCATCTCCCATGTAGAACGCCAGTGGCTGGCCCACCACCGGGTTGCTGGGCCATGCGCCTTCGTGCGCAAAGCGGCCCAGCGCTGTGCGCTTGACAGGAACGGACGCGGGGTTGTACGGGTCAATTTCTACCACCCAGCCAAAGGTGTTGTGGCTGTTGCGAAAGTCATCCGTGCCGTCGGCGGACGTGCCTGAAAAGCTGGCATCCCAGCGGGCGTATTCGGTGTTGCTGGCGTCGGCAGGCACCACGGTGGCCCAGCGCTGGCCACCTGCTGCGCCTTGCGCCAGGCCAATGCGTTTGAAGGCGGTGATTTCTTTGGAGCTGCGCTTGGCATCGTCGGTAGCAGCACGGCGGAAGAAGCCCGCAAAGTTTTCTTCGCAAGTGAGGTAGGTGCCCCAGGGCGTGTAGCCGCTGGCGCAATTGCCGATCATGCCGCGCGTAGTGGTGCCGTCAGTAGAGTACTTGGTTTTCAACAGGGCCGAGCCTTTGGCCGGGCCACCAAAGGCCATGGGCGTGCGCGGTGTGACGCGGCGGTTGAAGGCGGATGATTTGACTAAGCCGAATATGCCAGCAGCCTTGCTGATTTCGATAATGGCCGCGCCATGGGCTTCGACCTCTTTGAGCGCTTCAGCCTCGGGACGTGGGCCTGCGGTAGACGCAATATTGGTTTGGCCAGCGGGGTGCATGAAAGGCACGGTGCCATTGAGGGCTTCATGGTTGATGGCCAGCAGCGCGCGGTCATTGCTAGCTAAAGTGGGCTTGCCGTCGCTGGTCAGGCCGAAGTAGTGCATACCGTCGTGGTGCTCGCCGCTGCGGCGGCCAAAGTTGTCATCGGTGCCATCGTTCTTGTAGGCAGGCACGGCGCTGTCGATGGAGTCGCCCGTTGCGTAAATGACCGTGGCGGTGTAGCCCGCAGGAACGGTCACAGCATCGGTCAGACTCTTGGCTACGGCTGTAAAGCCCAGTACCGGAACGGTAGGAGCAGGTGCGGGCGCAGGTGCTGGAGTTGGCGCTGGAGCAGGTGTATCTGAACCTCCGCAAGCTGCCAGGCTAATGCTTCCCAGGCTGGCGGTGGCCAGTGCGCCTACGCCGGAGCGCAGAACCTTGCGGCGAGCCAGGGGGGCGTACACGACATCATGCAAATGGATGTTGCCGCTGGGGTTGTTATCGAAATCGTCCGGGTCGGTCGAGTGGATTACGGGGGCGAAGGGGGTGTTGTTCATCGTAAGGTTTCCTTGTGGGTGATGCAGACTGCGTGAGCTTATCCACCGGAAATGACAGACCTGTGACAGTTCCTCCTTGATGCCGCTACGCCAAGTGCCACAGCATAGTATGCAAGCTTGAAGTCGACTCCCTGCTTTCCAACACAAACCAGTAGGTGTCGTGAATCTCGAAACGCTCAATAAAAAGGAAGCTGTTAGCGCATGAGGCGCAACACCTCTTCGCCATACGCCTCTAGTTTCTTGGCGCCCATGCCACTGATACCCGACAACTCGGCGCTGGACTGTGGCGCTAAGTTTGCGATGGCGATCAAAGTGGCATCGTGAAAGATCACATACGCGGGCAGGTTGTGCTCTTTGGCCACCTCGGCGCGCCAGGCTTTGAGGGCGGCAAAACGCTCGCGCGCGCCCAGGTTCATATCTGCCGTGGCTTTTTCTTTGCTGATCTTGTCTTTGATGGACTTTTCGCTGCTGGCCTTGCGTGATGAAGGTGTCGCGCGTTCGGTGCTGGATTCACGCACCTCGAGTTTTTGGTCGCTGCGCAAAAACTCTTTGGCAGCGGGCGTGAGCTGGAGGGTGTTGAAGGCTTCGGCGTTCACATTGATCATGCCCAGCGCGATGAGCTGGCGGAATACGCTGCGCCACTGCTGCTCGCCCACATCCGCCCCGATGCCAAACGTACTGAGCGTGCTGTGGTGGAACTGTGCCATTTTGTCGGTGGCTTTGCCACGCAAGATGTCGATCAAATGGCCCGCACCAAAGCTGATGCCGCTGGCCTGCTGCACGCGGAAGATGCAGCTAATCGCCTTGCGCGCTGCATCCGTCGCGTCCCATACCGCTGCGGGGCTCATGCAATTGTCGCAGTTGCCACATCTGAAATTCAAGCGTTTTCCGTCGCCATCCAGTTCACCCGAGACCTTCTGGTCAAAGTAGCCGAGCAAGCGCCCGCGGCGGCAATCCATCGCCTCCGATAAAGCCAAAAGCGCATCGAGTTTGCCGCGCATCACCTGCTTGTAGGTTTCGTCCGCCGGGCTTTCGTCGATCATGCGGCGCTGGTTGACAACGTCTTGCAGGCCGTAGCACATCCAGGCGTTGGCCGGTTCGCCGTCGCGGCCTGCACGGCCAGTTTCCTGGTAGTAGCCTTCGATATTTTTGGGCATGTCAAGGTGCGCCACAAAGCGCACATCGGGTTTGTCGATGCCCATGCCAAAGGCGATGGTTGCCACCATCACCACGGCCTCGCCCAGAGTGCCGTCGCTGCGCAAAAATGCGTCCTGGTTGGCTTGACGCACCGCGCGGTCCAGGCCCGCGTGGTAGGGCAGTGCGCGCACGCCATGCTCGCACAGCATGTCGGCCACCTCTTCTACCCGTTTGCGTGACTGGCAATAGACAATGCCCGCGTCACCCGTATGCTCGGTGTCGATAAAGCGCAACAGCTGTTTGCGCGGGTCGTTTTTCTCGACGATTTTGTAGCGGATGTTCGGGCGGTCAAAGCTGCTGACGAACTGCTCTGCCCCCTGCAATTGCAGCCGCTCCACAATATCGCTGCGGGTGAGCGCATCGGCCGTGGCGGTAAGGGCCACGCGCGGCGTGGTAGGAAAGCGCTCGTGCAGCACCGTCAACTGGCGGTACTCGGGCCTAAAGTCATGCCCCCACTGGCTCACGCAATGCGCCTCGTCAATCGCAAACAGGCTGAGTTGACCGCGCTCGTAGAGCGAATCCAGCAGCGCCAGAAAGCGCGGGTTGGTCACTCGTTCGGGCGCGGCGTACAGCAGGGTAATCTCACCGCGCAGCAGCTTTTGCTCTACGGCATTGGCCTCCTGGCCAGTGAGGGTGGAATTTAAAAACGCGGCCTCTACGCCCGCCTCGTGCAGTGCACCCACCTGGTCATGCATCAACGCGATCAGCGGCGAGACCACCACCGCAATGCCCTTGCCCAACTGCTGGCGTGCGATAGCGGGGATTTGAAAGCACAAGGACTTGCCGCTGCCGGTGGGCATGAGTACCAGCGCATCGCCACCGCCAATCAAATGCTCAATGGCCGCCTGCTGGTGCCCCCGAAACGTGGAGTAGCCAAAAACGTCGTGGAGGATGGTGTGCGGTAGAGACAAGGGAGGCAGAGGCTAACAGAGAAAAAGAATGCTATTATAAATATAGCTGTTTACGTCCACAGCGCGTGGACTAGGGGCATATTTTACCTCTAATACAGGCCACGCACCCGTGCCTGCAGGCGCGCCAGACCCAGCAGCGCATCGGTATACGGCGTGGTTACTTGCGTCATGCGGCCCAGCTCTTGCACCGCGCCCACCAGTGCGTCCAGCTCCACCGGTTTGCCGGCTTCCACGTCTTGCAGCATGGAGGTTTTAAAGGCACCCAACTTGCGGGTGATTGCGTGCCGGTCTTCGGGCTGCTGGTCAATGGGAATACCGATGCGCGCGCCAATCGCTTTGGCCTCCAGCATCACTTGGGAGACAAAGCCGCGCACCAGGTCATCGTCCAGAATTTTGTCCGTGGTGGCCCCGGTAATGGCGCTGATGGGGTTCATCGTCATGTTGCCCCACAGCTTGTACCAGATGTCCTTTTGAATCTGCTCGGACACTTCGGCATCGAAACCCGCTTTGGCAAACAAGGCATGCAGCGCCTGTACACGCGGTGTTTTTTCTCCCGAGGGTTCGCCCATGATGAGGCCCTTGCCAAAGTGGTGCTGGCACACGCCGGGCGCGCTGGTGGCGCAGCTGGCATGCACCACGCAGCCGATGATGTGCTGGGCGGGAATGCCGCGCGCGATGGCGCCATCAGCATCGACCGACCGCAAAGCCGTGCCCGCATGCGCTCCGCCAAAGCCCTGTAAAAACCACCACGGTACGCCGTTCATCGCACAGAGCACAATGGTCTGCGGCCCGAGCAACGGGGCGATATGCCGCGCCACCTCGCGCAGCGCGGGCGATTTGACGCAGACGATCACTACGTCTTGCACGCCCAGCGTGGCCGGGTCTTGCGCGGCGGTAACTGGCCTGCGTAGCGTAGTGCCTGCGCTGTGCAAGACCATGCCGTCCTGCTGCAAGGCTTGCAGCGTAGCACCGCGCGCCACCACGCTCAGCTGCGCACCCGCACGTGCCAGGTGACTGCCCAGCCACAGACCAATGGCTCCGGCTCCGTAGAGGGTGATCTTCATAATTTAGTGGTTATTTTTGGCTGTAGTCCATGTCAAATGGACATATTCAGCTATTAAATCAGGAGTAAATGCTATTGCTTATAACCAGCATCAATTTTATCGACCATGCGTTGCATAGCGCCAAACACGTCGCTGCCCGCGCCAAAGCGTGCATCGTATTGCAATCCGTCGTAGGTGGCGCGCTCGGCGATAGCTGCGGGCACGGGGATAGCGGGGCCCAAGGTACTTTGCATTACCTGCACATCGCAGGCGCGTTGCAGCGTCCACAGCAGCACAAAGGCCTGGGGCAGGCTGGCACCGTAGGTCAGCAGGCCGTGGTTGCGCAAAATGACGGCGGGTTTGTCCGCCATGCTTTTCAAGAGGCGCGGGCCTTCGTCGGCGTGGATGGTGATGCCCTCAAAGTCGTGGTAGGCCACGCGGCCATGCAACTGGGCAGAGTAAAAATTGTTCTGCGCCAGGCCGCTTCGCGTACACGCCACCGCCACGCCCGAGGTGGTGTGGGTGTGCATGATGCAGTGCGCTGCGGGCAGCGCGTTGTGGATGGTGCTGTGCACGGTAAAGCCTGCCGGGTTGATGGGGTGCGGGCTGTCGCTCAGCTTGTTGCCTTGCAGGTCGATCTTGATCAAATTGCTGGCCGTCACTTCGCTGTAGTGCAGGCCAAAGGGGTTGATCAAAAACTGTTTTTCGTCGCCGCTCACGCTCTCGGGCACGCGCACGGTGATGTGGTTGTAGATCATCTCGGTCCAGCCCAGCATGGCAAACACGCGGTAGCAGGCCGCCAGCTGCACGCGGGCGGCCCATTCGTCGGGGTGGCAATGGCTTGCGGCGCTGGTGACAGTGGGTGAAAGTGCAGCGTTCATGGCAACGGGCTCCTTATCGAGAGGTTAGCTTTTGGTAAACAGCGGATGCAGCGAACTGTGCTTGGCATCAAACGCCTCGTGGCCTTCGTCGACCTGCACCGTCAGGCCCATGTGTTCGGTTGCCAATAGATGGGCAAAATGGGTTTTAGCGGCCGCAGACACTGCGTGACCAGCTGCGGTTTTAGTAGCATCAGAGCGCCCCTTGCCCATGCGCAGGTTCATGTAGACAAAGGCATAGTCACCCGTCCCGCCCGCCGCCTGGCCCGCCGCGCCACCATCTGCTACCGCGTAATGCGCCGCTGGATAGGCCAGCACGCGGGTGCCGCCCGTGGGGTAGACCTGCTTTCCCTCTTCGTCGCGCACGGTCAGCATCACATCCGCCATGCTGCGGCACAGTGCGGTCATGTCGGTTTTGGTTTCAAGATTTGGCGTGTAGAGAATGACGAGATGAGGCATGGCGTCCTTTTAATTGGGGTCAGATGAGATTTATTTCAGATGAGATTTATTTCGCGCGGTTATTTTGCAGTAGGTTTAAAGCTTTGCGACAGAGCCCGCGCCTGCGTGACCAAAATGTTCACATCAATGCCCACGGCGACAAACAGTGCCCCCAGCTCCAGGTAACGCTTGGCCAGCTTGGCATCTGCCGTCAAAATGCCGGGCGCCTTGCCTGCGGCCACCACGCGGCGGATGCCGTCTTCAATGACCTTCTGCACATCCGGGTGCGCGGCGTTACCCAAGTGACCCAGCGACGCGGCCAGGTCGGATGGGCCAAAGAACACACCGTCCACACCTTCAGTATTCGCAATCGCGTCCAGGTTGCTGATCGCCGTCACGGTCTCCACCTGCACCAACAGGCAGGCATCGTCGTTGGCCTCTTTCAGGTAGTTGGGGTTGCCGCTCCAGCGCGACACGCGCGCGCTGCCCGCACCCACACCGCGAATGCCCTGCGGCGGGTAGCGCATGGCCTGCACCATGGCCGCAGCCTGGGCGGCGGTGTCCACCATCGGCACCAAAATGTTTTGCGCCCCAATGTCCATATGCTGCTTGATGATCACCGCATCGCCAATCGGCACCCGCGTGACGGCCTGCGACGGGTAGGCCGCGGTGGCCTGTAATGCGCCCAGTAACATTGGCACGTCGTTAGGAGAATGTTCGCCATCAATCAGCAACCAGTCAAACCCGCAGCTCGCGCAGATCTCAGTAGCGTACGGGCTGGCCAACATCAGCCACAGGCCGATTTGGGGTTGTTTGTTTTTCAGGGCTTGTTTGAATAAGTTCATAGGACGGCTTTCTAAAAATGGTGTCTGATGTTACGCAGGTCTATGGGGAGCTAACGCAAAAAACGCAAAAACAACGCAAAAAGCGCAAAACTTAGTTCATCGGTAATGCATGAATGATTGGCAACTCAATTTTTGCGATTTTGGGTTTTCATTTTGCGCTTTTTGCGTTACCTGTCTTACCCGGTGGGTCTGCTTAACAATGGAGTCACTGGAAAAATCGCATTGATTTGCCCGGTACCACTACTCCCAAAATACGGCGTAATCACCTCCACGGGCGCAGTGTAATCCGTCCAGCCTAAAGCGCCCAGCAGCATGGCGGTGTCGTGCATGTCGCCTTCGCCATAGCATTTCTCGTTGTACATGGGCAGCATGTCGATAAAGGTTTTCCAGTCGCCTTTTTCCCATAGCTCCACCACTTTGTGATCGACCTGCTCCAAAAACGCGTTGTAGGTTTTAAAGGCAAACTCGGGGGCGCGGCCGTTGTCGGCAAAGTGGTGGCTGAGGCTTCCGCTGGCAAAGATGGCCACCGTGCCGTCGTACTGCTCTTCAATCGCGCGGCGCACGGCCAGGCCAAACTTTCCACTCTCGGTCAGGTCGTGCCAGTCGCACCAGGCGCTGACGCAAATCACCTTGTAATGCTGGTCGGCATTCATGTAGCGCATGGGCACCAGGGTGCCGTACTCCAGCTCTAGCGTGGTGTCGCTGTGGGCGCGGCTTTTGATGCCCATGGCGTTGGCCATGTCGGCCATCAGGTGGCCCAGCGCCGGGTTGCCGGGGTAGGCATATGGCATGTTTTTGATGAAATGCGGCAGCTCGTTGCTGGTGTAGATGCCCTTGAACGCGGGGCCGCAGTTGATGTGGTATTCGCTATTGACCTGCCAGTGCACGTCAAACACCACGATGGTGTCTACGCCCAGCGCGCGGCAGCGGCGGTCAATCTCCTTGTGCCCGGCAATGGCCGCGTCACGTTTGCCAAAATGCGGGCCAGGGAACTCGCACAGGTACATCGACGGTACGTGGGTGATTTTGGCGGCCAAAGCGAGCTTACCCATAACGAGCGCCTCCATTGCTTTCGAGAGTTCCCATGGCTAGGCCTTGGTCATCAGTTGGATAAAAAACGCAATCCACATGCCAAACAGCAAAGCCGCGCTGGCCAGAAACACCTTAAATCGATCCATCACTTTGTTGTAGCCGATATGGATAAAGCTATGGATGCAGCGCAGCACCACATACAGCCACGCGGCCACCAACATGCCCACGCTGACCTGCTGCGTCAGATGCAGCAGCACGCACAGCAGATAGAACAGCACGGGCATCTCGAACAGGTTTTTGTAATTGTCGGCGGCGCGGGTGTTCTCCAGCACGCCCTGCATCTGCGAACTGCTGGGCAGCTTTTGCGGATGGATGCGACGCGATTTGAATTCGCCTACGCGCTCGCGCAGCATAAATACCGTGACGATTAATATGAGCAGCGCCATGGCGCACAGGGGATAGAAAATCAGCGTGTTTTGCATAAGGATTGCCTCAGTATATTTACGCCCCCCAATGGGGTATGTGGTGTGAGCCTAAGGATACTGCGATATTCTTCGGCTCCAAAAACACCTCATAGCTCCAGCTGCCGCCCTCGCGCCCGGTGCCGCTGGCCTTGGTGCCGCCGAAGGGCTGGCGCAGGTCGCGCACGTTTTGGCTGTTGACGAAGCACATGCCGGCCTCAATCTGCGCGGCGACGCGGTGGGCGCGGCCAATGTTTTCGGTCCACACGTAGCTGGAGAGGCCGTACTGCGTGGCGTTGGCCAGTTGCACGGCGTGGGCCTCGTCTTTGAAGGGGATGAGGCAGGCCACGGGGCCGAAGATTTCGTCCTGGGCGATCTTCATGCGGTTGTCCACGTCGGCAAAGACGGTGGGCCAGACGTAGTTGCCATGCTTCACGCGCTCGGGCAACGCAGGGGCGTACGTGGGACGATCCAGCCCGCCGCACAGCAGTGTGGCACCTTCTTTGGAGCCCAGCTCGATGTAGCTGCGCACTTTGGCCAGATGGGCTTGCGTGATCATCGGGCCGACGATGGTTTTGTCGTCCAGCGGGTCACCCACCGCAATTTTCATAGCGCGTTGCGCAAAGCGGGCGCTAAATTCCTTGTAGATACTCTCTTGCACCAAGATGCGGCTGCCCGCCGTGCAGCGCTCGCCGTTGTTGCTGAAGATCATGAAGACGGCGGCATCCAGTGCGCGCTCCAGGTTGGCATCATCAAAGATGACGAAGGGCGATTTTCCGCCCAGCTCCATGCTGAATTTCTTGAGCCCTGCGGCCTGCACGATGCGATTGCCTGTGACGGTGCTACCAGTGAACGAGATGGCGCGCACATCGGGGTGGCGGCACAGCGGCTCGCCAGCGTCTTTGCCGGTGCCGTGCAAGATGTTGAGTACCCCGGGCGGCACACCAGCTTCCAGCGCCAGCTCGCCCAGGCGTGCGGCGCTCATGGGGGAAAGTTCGCTCATCTTGAGCACCGCTGTATTGCCAAACGCCAGGCAGGGCGCCGTCTTCCAGGTGGCCGTCATGAAGGGCACATTCCACGGGCTGACCAGCGCGCACACGCCGACGGGGTGGAACAGGGTGTAGTTCAGGTGCGTTTCGGTCGGGTAGGTGTGGCCGTCCACGCGAGTGCACATCTCGGCAAAATAATAAAAGTTGTCCGCCGCGCGCGGGATGAGTTGCTTGCCCGTTTGGGCGATGACTTGGCCGCAGTCATTGGTCTCGGTGTTGGCAATCTCGGGCACATGGGCCGCGATCAGGTCACCCAGTTTGCGCATGATCTTGGCGCGCGCTGCGGGCGGTGTGGCGGCCCAGGCGGGGAAGGCGGCTTTGGCGGCGGCGACGGCGGCGTTGACCTCTTGTTCGCCGCCCGCAGATACTTGCGCCAGCACTTCTTGCGTGGCGGGGTTGATGGTGTCCAGCGTGGTGGCGCTGCTGACGTGTTTGCCGTTGATGAGATGGTTGATTTGTTGCAACATTAGTGGTCCTATCCGCTGAACTTGTATCCGCAAAACTTCAGATTAGTTCTGGCTGCAACGATAGCTTTTTGCGCCCAGTCCTGATAGCTAGGTTGTGACCCAATCAAATCCCATACGTTACTATCAGCATCCTCAATTGGGGCGGTTTTAGTAATATTGATATCTGTAAACGGCTTTAGAACTTGAATGCACGCTTGCTTGTCTTTGAGGAAGTAATAAGTAATTGCAAGGTCATTGCGGATATCTAATTCGTCAGTCCAAAAAATCCAATCCTTACAGTCGTTGTGAGTCGACTCCAGTACATTTCGGGCTAGTTGATACTGCTTATTTTTGTAATGCTTAATAAAAGCTTGCCTGCTATGCGTCACGGAGTTTGGCTTACATGCTTGGGGAGGTATAGCGTATAGTCCGTCAAACCCAGCGCGTGCTCCACAGAAAGCTCTGCAATGCTCATTCTGTTCTGGTATTTCCACCAAAACAGCATTATTCTTTTGCTGCTTAAATGTGATATTACAGAGCGTATTCTGACTTTTCCTATCGACCAAGTCGATTGCAATGCCTTTCTGAATATGTCCATCAAGACCACAAACATGCCCATTTGCTCCATTTGATTCGATTGTGAACGCTTGCACGCCTTTCGCATTTGGCGACTCAATGGTCATGAATCCATAACCATGCGATTGATATTTTCCGGCTGGAATACTTTGCGCAAATGCACTTCCAACCAGCAATAGAAAAGTCAGGCCAGCTATAAGCAGTTTTTGTGAGGATTTACAGAAATGAATTTGATGTCGTATCTGCATGATCTTATTCCTCGATGTCATCAATGCTAACTACAGTATTGCTGAGTTGCCCAATGTCTTCAATGGTGCAAACGATTCGGCTTCCAGAAGGACAATCCACCACCCCATCGGGGGTGCCCGTCAAGATTAAATCCCCAGGCTGCAAAGTCATAAAGCTGCTGAAATATTCAATCAACGTGGGCACGTCAAAAATCATATCGCGCGTGTTGCCGCTTTGGGTAACGACACCGTTGACGGTGGTTTGCAAAGCAAGCTGCATCGGGTCGGCAATGTCGGCTGCATCCACCAACCACGGCCCCAGCGGTGTGCAGGTAGGGCGGCCTTTGACGCGCAAGTTCGGGCGGTACCAGTTTTCCAGGTAATCGCGGATGGCGTAATCATTGGCCACGGTGTAACCCGCGATGAAGTCATAGGCATCGGCTTTGCGCACCTGCTTGGCGGTGCGGCCTATCACCACCGCCAGCTCGCATTCATAGTGCATCATCTGCACGCCCGGCGGGCGAATGGTGTGCTGGCGGTGGCCGATTAAACTGCTTTGGCCTTTGACAAAAGCCAGCGGCTCATCGGGCGCTTTGAAGGCCAGCTCTTTGGCGTGGTCGACGTAGTTCAGGCCCAGGGCCAGGATAGTGCGCGGGCGGGGAACGTCTTGCAATGGCGGCAGCCAGGTGACGGCATCAAAAGCCACACGCTCGCCACTAGCGAGCAGTAGAGCGCCCTCGCTTTCTACCGCGTTCATGCGCTGGCCTTGATAGACGATGCGGGCGTGTTTCATACGGGCTCCTTCGTAGCAGCCACCAGACTGTGGCGCAGCGGCGCAAAGCCCGGCGCGCTGATCTCCACCATGTCGCCAGTGCGTGCCAGCGGTGCATCAAACGGGCTGCCCAGCAGCAGCACGTCGCCGCCCTGCAGGTCAATAAACTCCGCCACGTCGGCCACCAGTTGCGCTGCCGTTCGCACCATGTCTGCCGTACTAAAGGTTTGCACCACGGCGCCGTTGATGCGCACGGTGACGGTGAGCGCATCCAGCGCGGCCACGTCTGGCAGCGCCTGCGGCATGGAGCCTGCGCACAAAAAACCATCAAGGCATTTGAACTTGACTGGCGGTCTGTAAAAGCTCTCGTGCGGAATGGTCAGGTCATTGAAGAGCACGACAGACGCTATATTTTGTATAGCTGCTTGCGTCCTGGTGACAGGGACTATGGCGGTATTTTGTTGGAAAATGAGGCCTAGGCAGGCGCGCACCTGCACCGCTGGCACCTGCGCAGGCAAAACAATCGCGCTGCCGTGCGCGCTAAAGGTGTTGGCCGTTTTGATGTAGAGCACCGGCGCTTGGGGTGCGGCTTTATACGGCGCTGCGTTCATCTGCGCCGCCAGCACGGCATGCTCATTTTTGAAATTCATCAAGGTGCCGTACACCGTGCCTTGCGGGAGCCACGGGGGCGTTTCTGTCGAAGTTCTGATTATCTTGTCCATACCAAAATTGTGCGCTATTGCAAAACCCTCAAATAGCTGTATATAAATGCAGTATTATTCGGTATGGCCAAAGAAAAAACTGTCTACACCTGTTCCGAATGCGGCGGCACCAGCCCGAAGTGGCTGGGCAAATGCACGGCTTGCCATGCGTGGAACACGCTGATCGAGTCGGTGGCTGAGAACGCCGCACCGGCAAAGAACCGCTTTGCCTCGCTCACCGCCGCCGCGCCGGTGCAGGCACTGTGCGATATTGAGGCCACCGATTTTGACCGTACCCCCACCGGGCAAGACGAGCTGGACCGGGTGCTGGGCGGCGGGATTGTCGAAGGCGGCGTCGTGTTGATCGGTGGCGACCCCGGCATTGGCAAATCTACCCTCCTGCTGCAGGCGCTGGACACCTTGCAGCGCGGCGGCATGAACGCGTTGTACGTGACCGGCGAAGAAAGCGGTGCGCAGGTGGCGCTGCGCTCGCGCAGGCTGGGCATTGTCGGCAGCCAGGTGAAGGTGATGGCCGAGACGCAACTGGAAAAAATCCTGGTTACGCTGGAAGCGCAGGCCCCCAATATCGCGGTGATCGACTCGATCCAGACCGTGTACTCCGACCAGCTTACCAGCGCGCCCGGCTCGGTGGCCCAGGTGCGTGAATGCGCGGCGCACCTCACGCGCTATGCAAAAAGTAGCGGTACCGCTATTGTTCTGGTGGGCCATGTCACCAAAGAAGGCACACTGGCCGGGCCGCGCGTGCTGGAGCATATGGTGGATACCGTGTTGTATTTTGAGGGCGACACACACAGCAGCTTTCGCCTGGTGCGGGCGATTAAAAACCGCTTTGGTGCCGTGAATGAGATTGGCGTGTTTGCCATGACCGAGAAAGGCCTGAAGGGCGTGAGCAACCCGAGCGCCATCTTTCTCAGCCAGCATTCCGAACCGGTTCCCGGTAGCTGCGTGATGGTCACGCTGGAAGGCACGCGGCCCATGCTGGTGGAAATTCAGGCCCTGGTCGATAGCGGCGGGCCATCGCCCAGACGCTTGTCCGTCGGCCTGGACAAAGACCGCCTGGCCATGCTGCTGGCGGTGCTGCACCGCCATGCGGGTGTGGCCTGCATGGACCAGGACGTGTTCGTCAACGCCGTGGGCGGCGTGCGCATCACCGAGCCTGCGGCGGACTTGGCCGTCATGCTGTCGATCACCAGCAGCCTGCGCGGCAAGCCCCTGCCCAAGGGCTTCATCGCCTTTGGCGAGGTCGGTTTGGCAGGCGAGGTGCGCCCCGCGCCGCGCGGCCAGGAGCGGCTGAAAGAAGCCGCCAAACTGGGTTTTAGCGTCGCCATCGTGCCCAAAGCCAACGCGCCGAAAAAGTCGCAGATGAAGGAGTTTGAGGGGCTGACGATTCACCCGGTGGAGCGGGTAGAGCAGGCGATGGAATTGGTCAGGTCATTGCTTTAAGCGCATCCACCGATAATGGGTCTATGACCCCTATTTCAAACTTCGACCAGCTCCCTCTGCCCCCCGCCCAGCTAGCCAACCTCACCCAGCTAGGTTACCTGGCCATGACGCCCATCCAGGCGGCCAGCCTGCCCGCCGCGCTGGCGGGCAAAGACATCATCGCCCAGGCCAAAACCGGCAGCGGCAAAACCGCCGCCTTTGCCCTCGCCCTGCTGGCCAACCTGAACGCCCGCAGATTCGCCGTTCAAGCCCTGGTACTCTGCCCCACCCGCGAACTGGCCGACCAAGTGTCTACCGAAATCCGCCGTCTGGCCCGCGCCGAGCAAAACATCAAGGTGGTCACCCTGTGCGGCGGTGTGCCCCTGCGCGGGCAGACGGCCAGCCTGGAGCAGGGCGCACACATCGTGGTAGGCACCCCCGGCCGCATCATGGACCACCTGGAGCGCGGCAGCTTGAAACTCGATGCGCTCAATACCCTGGTGCTGGACGAAGCCGACCGCATGCTCGACATGGGCTTTGTCGACGACATCACCGTGGTCGCCAAGCAGTGCCCCAAAGAGCGGCAAACCCTGCTGTTCAGCGCCACCTACCCGGAAGAAATCGCCAAACTCAGCAAACAGTTCATGCGGGATCCGCTCACGGTCAAGGTCGAGCTGCAACACGCAGGCAACCAGATCGAGCAGCGCTGGTACGAGGTCAAAAGCAGCGAGCGCCTGCTGGCCGTCGGCCAACTGCTGGCCCACTTCAGGCCCGAGACCACGCTGGCCTTTTGCAACACCAAGCAGCAATGCAAAGACCTGCTAGCCGCCCTGCAAGCCCAAGGCTACCAAGCGTTAGCGCTGTATGGCGAGCTAGAGCAACGCGAGCGCGACCAGGTGCTGGTGCAGTTTGCCAACCGCAGCATCAGCGTGCTGGTAGCCACCGACGTAGCCGCACGCGGCCTGGACATTGCTAACCTGCAAGCTGTCATCAATGTCGACGTCACGCCCGATGCCGAAGTCCACATCCACCGCATAGGCCGCACCGGCCGCGCCGGCGAAGCAGGCTTGGCCCTGAGCCTGGCCAGCTTGAACGAGATGGGCTCAGTAGGCAAGATAGAGCAACTGCAAAATCGCGAATCCGAATGGTACCCCTTGGCCGAGCTGAAACCTGCCAGCGACAAACCCCTCGTACCGCCGATGGCCACGCTGCACATCCAAGGCGGCCGCAAAGAAAAAATCCGCCCCGGCGATGTACTGGGTGCCTTGACTGCGGACTTAGGCTACGCCCGCGAACAGGTCGGCAAGATCACGGTGAACGAGTTTTCTACCTACGTGGCAGTAGATCGCGCGATCGGACAGGAGGTGGCTAGTCGCTTGAATGATACGCAGATCAAGGGGAAGGGTGTGAAGGTGCGGGTGTTGTAGCCTGTGTACAAACTCAAAAGCACAATAGCAAAAACGGGGATTGGCGTCTGGTTAGATGCTTGGAGGGACGGCAGGCGTGCAAGTATATCCATGTACTTTTTCATCCCTATCTTCCTGCATGTGAATCACATACATATTGAGATTCCCAACGAGTCGTGTCGTATGATTACTTAACAGGTTGACTAATTTTTGCTTCCAGCTTGGCATCTGTGATTGAAGTGTAGAGTAGTTTGCTTTTCGTCCCAAGGGGTTGTCCGCGTGCATCACTTTTCCACAAATTTTGTACAGTCGGACGAACTCCTCCCGTGTCAAATAATCACTTTGTCCTTCGACCAATTCATGTTTGACTCGAGAGTCAGCATGGGGTTTTTCAAACACAGGTTTTGGGTAAAAATCGGGATTAATTTTTCCTAAATCTTTCAATATCAAGTCTGCGTTCCAAAATTTTTCAATTCCATTGTGTATGCGTTCCATCGATTCTTTGTTCGCTACCAACGATGCCATTGCAATCAGTTCCAGTATTTTCCGAAACTGAAGGTACACAGACTCAATGGTGATGCGTTGATAAAGCGCCACTGTGGAGCCACCAATAAGAAAATCCACTGCACTTATCCGCAATTTGATCTCCTCCATCTGATCACAGTACTTTGAGATATCAGGTTGATTTGGCATTTACATTTCCCAGTTTGAAATCAACCCAACTGCGCCTGCAAAGTCAACCGTTGCCCCACCGCCCGCACACGCTTCATGCGCCCGTGACCGGGCAGGACTTCTTCTTCTACCGAAATCAAGCCTGCTAGGGCCAGTTCGTCCACATCGCGTTTCACCGCACTGCGGTCCCGGTGCAATCGGGTGGCGATGCCAGTGATGGAGTCGGCTTGCGCCAATATGGCGCGAAACAAATCCAACCGGGCGCTGGTGAGTACGCGCAGCAAGTCCGCCGGTTCTTCAAAGCTGATGACGGTTTCGCGTGGCAACCGTTTGCCCGCGTCGGCTGCTTTGGCGATGCGGCGGCCACGGGCAAAGAAGTCTTGCTCATCAGCCGTTTTAACAATTACGTTTTTCATGTGGGACTCCTAAGCGCTAGCCAATCGGCTTCAAACTGAATTTCTACCTCTTCAAAACTCACAAACGAGACGGCACTCACCTTGCCAAAATAATGGCGATGGTGGTAGCCGTGCTGGTTGTCGTAGCCCAGCACTCGCCCGTTGTCACCCTGAAATAGCGCATGGTTGACATTGGCCAGGTTGTAGCGCGTGACCTCGCCTTTGGCGTTCTCCCATACCTCTCGCCGCAATTGCCCATTGCCGCGCTTGTCTGATATTCGGTGTATTTCGTCGATGATTTTAGTATCGGCTCTGGCTGCAGGCATGATGCATTATGTCCCATCTGGTGACTTATATCAAGCAAGGCTTTGACATGCCCTGAAGGGGCGCAATACGATTCCTTGCTATGCAGAGAAACCGTTCATGAGCAATCCCATCATCACCAAGGCGGCCCCACGCCTCCGTCGCCCGCTGCTACCTCTACGGCCATTTACCACCCGGTTGGCATTACCTTGCTGGCAGGTGTGACTGGATACATAAGATACTAAATACAGTACACTATTAGGCATCAAATACAGCATTCAATCCCTATGGAACAACTCTTTGCCAATCGCTCTATCAGCGTGACCGAACTCAAGCGCAGTCCTACAGCGGCCATTGAGCAGGCGGGCCGGGAGGCTGTAGCGGTGCTTAACCACAATCGACCGGCCGCCTATTTGGTGCCAGCCGCTACCTACCAAAACATGCTCGCGCAGTTGCAGGTGCAGCAATGGCGTGGGGCCATTGAGGTGAGCCGTGCTGACCCTCGGCCTGTTGTGTCTGAGGATGCGGCTTTTGCTGCGGTAGAGAAGGCGATAGCCGCTACGCAGCGCACCAGCCGCAAAAAAACTGCCCTTGCCTAATTGCATATGCAGTGCAGATACAGCGCTGTAGCGCTGGACGATTTGATCGGGATTGCAAAGTTCATTGCACGCGACAACCCCACGCGGGCGCGTAGCTTTACGGCTGAGCTGCGCGCCAGTTGCGCGGCGCTGGCACGCCAGCCAGGCATGGGGCGGCTGCGAATAGACCTTGGCGTTGGAGTGCGCTTGTTTCCGCATGGCAATTATGTAATTTTGTTTTCTGCAGTGAATGGTGGTGTGTTGATAGAGCGCGTGTTACAAGGTGCGCGAGATTTGGCCGTTGCGGTGAAACAGTAGTTACGACGTCTGTTTGCACGCTAAGAAAATCAATCAACCCAACTGCGCCTGCGAAGTCAACCGCTGCCCGACCGCCCGCACACGCTTCATTCGGCCGGGGCCGGGCAGCACTGCTTCTTCCTCCGAATTCAAGCCTGCCAAGGCCAGCCCGTCCACTTCACGTTTGACCGCGCGGCAGGCGCTTGCCAGCGTCGGCTGCATTGGCGATACGGCGGCCACGGGCAAACAAGTCTTGTTCGCTGGCCGTTTTAATGATGACGTTATTCATGCAGAGCCCCTACGTACCACCCTAACGGCATCACACTGGCGCTCTATGTCTTCAACACGCACAGGTGCGACGGCGATTACCTTGCCATGATTGTGGCGGCGGTGTTACCCTTTCGCCAAACCGCCATTTGAAAGTACATTGGTGCCTAGCGCTGCGGTTTATTGGATCATTCGAGCACCGAGGTTGAACCCCTATGCAGCCAGACAGTCCCATTCGCCCTCCGCAAGAAATTGAACTCAAGCTGGCGCTGCCGACCTCCGATGCGTCCAGACTGGCCAAGCAGCTGGCCCGGGTACCCGTGTTGGCGCGTCGCAGGGCAAGCCATCAGCACTTGCGTAACATCTACTACGACACGCCCGAGCAGCTCTTGCGCCAGCAGCGCATCGCCTTGCGGATACGCCGCACTGGCACTGAAACAGAGCCGCAGTGGCTGCAGACCCTCAAGACGGGCGGCAGCAGCAACTCGGCGTTGAGCCAGCGTGGCGAATGGGAAACCTCCGTACCCGACGGCGCGCTGGCGCTGGAGGCGCTGCAGGCGACACCATGGTCAGGGCTCGACCCTGACGGCGCCGTTTTTCGCGCGTTGGCCGCGTGTTTTGTGACCAGCTTTGAGCGCACCAGCTGGTCGGTGCGACGGCGCGACGGCGGCCTGATCGAGGTGGCGCTGGATATCGGGCACATCGCGGCGGGGGACAGGGTCGCACCCATTTGCGAACTTGAGCTTGAACTCAAAGCAGGCCAGCCCGCGGCACTGTTCGACCTCGCCCAGCAGATAGCCCGCACCATCGCGGTCCTGCCGGCGAACCAGAGCAAGGCAGAGCGTGGTTATGCGTTGGCGCAGGATGGCCTGGACAGGGCGCTTGGCGCTCAGCCCCCCAAGCTCAGCCACGACCTGTCCTTGTCTGCGGCTGCCGGGCGCGTGCTGGGGGAGATGTTTGGCCAGTTCAGCACCAACCTGAACGCGCTATGCCGCTCTGACCATCCAGAGCTGCTACACCAGGCGAGGGTCGGTTGGCGGCGCTTTAAAAGTGGCCTGCGGCTCTTCAAGTCCAGCTTGGCGGCGGACGCGATCCCCTCCTGGCAGGCGCTGCAACCGCTGTTGGGGTTGATGGGCGCATTGCGGGATATCGATGTGGCATTGCACGACACGTTGCCGCCGCTGGCCAAAGCCTATACCGCAGGGGATGCCCGGCGCGTAGCGGCATGGGAGGCGATGACAAAGGACTTGCTGCAGGCCGCCACGCTCCAGCGCCAATCGGTGCGGTATGCGCTACAGGTGCCAACCGTTGGTGCCGCCCTGCTGGCGACTGCCGAATGGTTAGAAAGCCTGTCTGCGCTGACGGGGCCAGGTGATGCAAGGGGTGGGCGGGGAGTGCCGCTGCGCCGCTGGGCCCGCCGCCGCATGGAGCGTCTGCACGAGCGATTGAAGCTTGCAGCCAAGGACACCCGTCACCCTGATGGCCAGCACCGTCTGCGCATTCTCGCCAAGCGAATGCGCTACGGCATTGAGGCCTTGCAAACCCTGCTGCCCAAGCAGCGTACCCAGCGCTGGCACCTGCAAGCGACCCGGCTGCAGACGGGTCTTGGCGCCGCACGTGATGTGTTGCAGGCCAGTCGGCTGGCGGCCCAACTGGAAGCAGACGGTCAACTGGTTGAGTTTTTGCGCGGCGTTGCGGTCGGACAGTCAAGGAGGGGCCCGCAGAACAATGCGTGAACAGCTATTAAATGTATAGCTATTTGATTTTCAGCCCGGCCAGCCTGGGATCATCGGGTGGGTACTTCAGCCCAAGGGACTTGAGCTTGTTGCGCACCAGGGTGGCGATCATCAGGTTGCGGTGGGTCTTGGAGTCTGCCGGCACCACGGTCCAGGGGGCGTGGGGAGTGCTGGTGGCACCCAGCAGGGCATCGTAGGCCTTTTGGTAGTCGGCCCACTGCTTGCGCACCTCGATGTCGCCCAGGCTGAACTTCCAGCGTTTGGTCGGGTCGTCGATGCGCTCCTGCAGGCGCTGGCCCTGCTCTTTGAAGCTGATGTGCAGCATGAACTTCATCACCACCGTGCCGGTCTCGTGCAGCATGCGCTCAAAGTCGTTGATCTGCTGCATGCGCTGGCGGGTCTGCTCGGGGGTGATCCAGCCGTTGACCACCGGTACCAGCACGTCTTCGTAGTGGCTGCGGTTGAAGATCATCACCTCACCGGCTGCGGGCACCTGCTGGTGGATGCGCCACAGGGTGTCGTGGGCGCGCTCGGTCTCGGTAGGGGCCTTCCAGCCCAGGGCATGCACCCCCAGTGCGCTGGTGCGGCCAAACACGCCGCGGATGGTGCCGTCTTTGCCCGAGGTGTCGGTCCCTTGCAGCACCACCAGCAGCTTGTGGCGACGGTCGGCGTAGAACAGGTCTTGCAAGGTGTCCAGCTCCACTGCCAAAGCGTCGATGGCCTCCTTGTCCTTGGCTTTGTCGCCGCTGGAATAGGGCTTGGCCGACGGATCACACTTTTCCAGGGAAAACACTTTGGCTTTGCCTTGGGTAGGGGGCTGCCATGGGGCCAGCAGGGGGTCTTGTTGGTCAGTACTTTTAGGCATAGGTGCATCCAATACGCATGAGGGCTGCCTGCGGGCAGGCGGTGCAGGCTCAGCATACCTAACTTTCCCCTATTTCGCTGATTTCCCTTTACCATTGAAGAAACGCAGCATCGCTGCCGATGCGCGCAACACGGGAGTTTGCAGCGCAGAGCGGCTTGTTGAACCGAGAACCCACCATGAGCAACCTTGTGAACCCCCGTTTGGCCTCAGCGATGGCAACGCCTGCTGCCCACCTTGCAACCCGCACCCCCTTCTGGGTCACCACCCTGCTCAACCTGGCCCACGCCATTGACCATATGTTCCTGCTGATCTTTGCCACGGCGGTGGCCACGATGGCGCAGGATTTTGGCTATGCGCGCTGGGAAGACCTGATGCCCTGGGGTGCTGGGGCATTTGTGATGTTTGGTCTGGGCTCGATTCCGGCGGGGCGGCTGGGCGACCTGTGGGGGCGGCGGCCGATGATGCTGGTGTTTTTCTTTGGCATGGGCTTGTCGGCCCTGCTGGTGGCGTGCGTGCAGTCGCCCTGGCAACTGGCGCTGGCGCTGACCTTGCTGGGCACGTTTTCGGCCATTTACCACCCGGTGGGCATCCCCATGCTGGTGCAGCATGCCGCCAAACCGGGGGCGACGATTGGCTTGAACGGGCTGGCGGGCAACCTGGGCATTGCGGTGGCGGCGCTGGTGACCGGCCTGCTGGTCAAGGCCTTTGGCTGGCGGGTGGCATTTGCGGTGCCGGGCTTGGTGTGCCTTGCTGTGGGGCTATGGTTTGTGTGGGTCTGCCCGCGCGAGACCCTGGCACCGGCCAAGCGGGGTATCAAAGCCAAGGTCAGCCTGTCACCCAGCCAATTAGCGCGCGCCTTTTTAGTCATGACCACCGCTGCGGCCAGCGGTGGCCTGCTGTTTAACATCACCACCAATGGCAATACCCAGCTGCTCACCGAGCGGTTTCAGGGCGTGATGCAGGACCCGGCCACGCTGGGCCTGCTGCTGGCCTCGGTGTATGCCATTGCCTCGCTGGCGCAGGTGGTGGTGGGACGCTTGATTGACCGTTTTCCGATCCGCAACCTGTACCGCTGTGTGGTGGTGATGCAAATCCCGCTGCTGCTCTTGGCGGCCACGGCGCAGGGCTGGTGGCTGTATGCGGCGCTGATTGGCGTGATGGTGTCGGTGTTTGGCGCCATTCCGTTTACCGACGCGATGATCGTGCGCTACGTGGACGACCATATGCGCTCGCGCATTGCCGGTATGCGCCTGGCGGTGTCGATCGGCATCAGCTCGGTGGCGGTGTGGGCGTTGGGGCCGCTGGTCAAATCGGTCGGCTTTGGCAACGTCTTCATGCTGCTGGCGGGGGTGGCGGTGTTCACCTTCTTGGTGGTGAGCTGGCTGCCGGATGAACCCGTGCTGCAACCCGTCTGAACCCGATTTTACTGCATAAATAAGGCCGTAGTCCCTGTCAACAGGACGTAAGTAGCTATTAAATTTTTAGCTGATTGGGCTGCGGCAGGTATTCCACGCGGTCAGGCAAACAGACCTTGGGTGGTCTGCGGCTCGGTGCTGGCAAGCCACCGCCGCGCCGCGCCCAAGTGCCCGCAGCCGATAAACGGTGTGGGCGGGCGCAACGCCGACAGGGGGGACGGGTGGTTGGCCTGGAGGACCAGATGGCGCGCGTCCAGGTTGTGCGCGGCAATCAACGCCTGCTTGGCCTGCGCATGGCCACCCCAGAGCATAAAAACGACGGGGCTGGTTTTTTGGGCACAGGTTTGAATAATAGCGTCAGTAAGCACTTCCCAACCATGCTTGGCGTGGCTGGCGGGCAGGCCATCTTCCACCGTCAACGTGGTGTTGAGCAGCAGCACGCCCTGCGCCGCCCAGGCTTGCAGCGAGCCGTGGCTGGGGATGGGCAGCCCCAGGTCGCGCTGGCGTTCTTTAAAGATATTGCGCAGGCTGGGCGGTGGTTTGATGCCGCGCGCCACTGAAAACGCCAGTCCCTCGGCCTGCCCGGTGCCGTGGTAGGGGTCCTGCCCGAGGATGACCACGCGCACCTCGCGCAGCGCCGTCAGCGCCAGCGCCCGCAGGGGCTGGGGGGGGTACACCCGCGCGCCAGCGGCCAGGCGCTGCTGCACAAACTGGCCGAGCTGCATGCCCGGGGCACTGCCGCAGAATGCGTCCACCAGCGCTTGCCAGTCCGCTGCAACGGGCCAAGTCTGTGGCTGCCAGGCGCCGAGCCGTGCTGCGTCGCTGGCGGGCTCTGCGTCGAACAAATTAAGTGTCAAATAGGCCTCTAGTCCCTGTCGCCAGGACGTAAGCAGCTATGGTATATATAGCATTTAATGGGCCGTCCAGGCATGGCAATTTCCGCTCAAAGCCTGCGCACGGGGCGTGGTGTGCCTAAGCAAACAAAGCCGCCAACTCCAGCCCCGGCTCCTCGGCGCGCATAAAGGCCTCGCCCACCAGAAAGGCATGAATGCCCGCTGTGCGCATTTTTTGCACGTCGGCGCGGCTGGTGATACCGCTTTCGGTCACCAGCAACTTGTCTTGGCAGGCACATCGGCCAGCATCGACAGGGTAGTGTCCAATGACACCTCAAAGGTTTTCAGGTTGCGGTTATTGATGCCCAGCATCGTCTGGTTGGGCACATGCTTGAGCTTCAAGGCGCGCTCCAGCTCGGCGCGGTCATGCACCTCCACCAGCACCGCCATGTCCAGGCCGATGGCAATGGCCTGCAAATCGGCCATCTGCGCGTCATTCAGGCAGGCCGCAATCAGCAAAATGCAGTCTGCGCCCATGGCGCGGGACTCGTAGATTTGGTAGGGGTCGACCATAAAGTCCTTGCGCAGCACCGGCAGCTGGCAACTGGCCCGCGCCTGGCGAAGATAGTCCGCCGAACCCTGGAAAAACTGTTTGTCAGTGAGCACCGACAAACAGGCTGCGTTAATCAGTGCTTCGCCCTTCTTCTTGGTCTCGCTGTTGCCATCGGCATAGCTCTGGGCAATATCGGCGGCAAAAAAGTCTTCGCGCAGCACGCCTTTGGAGGGGCTGGCCTTTTTCACCTCCGCAATCACCGCTGCTTGACCTGCGGCGATCTTGGCACGCATGGCACCCACATAGTCGCGCACCAGCACCCGGCTCTCGGCATCGGCACGCATGGCGGCAAACGGCATCTTTTTTAGCGCCGCTGCGATTTCCTGGCGCTTCACTTCTACGATTTTTTGGAGGATATCAGACATGGTTGAATTATCGCGGTTAATGGTACCGGTGGCTGTCACCGCAGCATTTTGGTCACTGCCACAGTTTCACAGTTAATGTGCAACTGCGTTATACTGCGGCTATGAGCAATATCACCCTGAGTCTGGACGACAACACCTACCGCACCGCCCGCATTGTGGCCGCCGAGCGCGGCACCAGCGTGAGCGCCTTGGTGCGCGACTACCTGCAAAGTTTGCGGCCTAACCCCAGCGCAGCAGACCGCGCGGCATTGATTGCAACATTTGACTTAGCCGCTAGCACCGGCAACTTCTCAGCCAAAGATCGCCTGTCCCGCGAAGACATCCATGACCGCGCAGCCCTACGGCGCGAGTTTGATGCTGGCACACCTGGCACCGGCGCATGACGCAGCGTTTTTTCGACACCAATATCCTGCTCTACACCATCTCAGCCGACCCGGCTGAGTCAGCCAAACGGCAAATAGCCATTGATCTTGTGGTGCCCATGGACTGGGTGATTTCTGCGCAAGTTCTACAAGAGTTCTATGCCAATGCCACCCGAAAACGGGCGGGCAGCATTTCAATAGACGCTGCCAACACCCTGCTGCGCCAATTCATCCCCCGCGCCAAAGTCGCCATAGATGCCACACTGGTCGCCCAAGCAGCGCAAATCAGCCAACAACACCAAATCTCCTACTGGGATGCCGCCATCGTAGCCGCCGCTGTGCGCTGCGGTGCGCAGGAGTTGGTGACGGAGGATTTGAATACCGGGCAGGTGATTGAAGGTGTCAGGGTAGTCAACCCGTTTGCGTGACGGTTGCAAATTCCGGCCAATTCACCAGGTCACCTCAGTCCGCTTTGGTTGCCGCAACAAATGCCTGCAACTTTGCCTTAGCCGCTCCTGATTCAATAGCTGTTTGCGCAAGTAATACGCCGTCTTTCATGGTTTTAGCGACGTTAGCCGCATACAAAGCCGCGCCCGTGTTCAACACCACAATGTCACGCGCGGCACCCGGCTGGTTGTCCAGCACGGCCAGCAGCATGGCTTTGGACTGCTCGGGGGTGTCGACCCGCAGTGCGCGGTTGCTGGCCATCTGGAAGCCAAAATCTTCGGGGTGAATTTCGTATTCGGTGATGCTGCCGTCTTTCAACTCGCCCACCAGCGTGGCGGCGCCCAGGCTCACCTCGTCCATGCCGTCGCGGCCATAGACCACCAGCGCATGCTCTGCGCCCAGGCGCTGCAAGGCGCGCACCTGGATGCCCACCAGGTCGGGGTGGAACACGCCCATCAGGATATTGGGCGCGCTGGCCGGATTGGTGAGTGGCCCCAGGATGTTGAAAATGGTGCGCACGCCCAGCTCTTTGCGGATCGGGGCCACATGCTTCATGGCGCTGTGGTGATTGGGCGCAAACATAAAGCCGATGCCCACCTGCTCGATGCATTGCGCGATTTTTTCGGGTGACAGGTTGATGTTGATGCCCAGCGCCTCCAGTACATCGGCGCTGCCCGACTTGCTGCTGACACTGCGCCCGCCGTGCTTGCTGACCTTGGCACCGGCTGCGGCCGCCACAAACATGCTGCAGGTAGAAATATTGAAGGTGCTGGAGCCGTCGCCGCCCGTGCCCACGATGTCTACCAGGTGGGTTTTGTCTGCCACCAGCACCTTGGTAGAAAACTCGCGCATCACCTGCGCGGCAGCCGTGATCTCGCCAATGGTTTCCTTCTTCACGCGCAGCCCGGTAATCAGCGCCGCCATCATCACCGGTGACATCTCGCCCGACATGATCTGGCGCACCACGTGCAGCATCTCATCATGGAATATCTCGCGGTGCTCGATGGTGCGCTGCAGGGCTTCCTGGGGGGTGATCTTGACGGTGTTGGGCATGGCTTGGATTCTACGCAGGGTCTTGGTTGACTGGAAAGACTGGGAGGTAACGCAAAAAACGCAAAAGTGAGATGAAAGCGCAAAAAAACAGCCAAAAAACTATTTGAAAATTCTATTTTTGCGTTTTTTATATTTCTTTTTTAGCGTTTTTTGCGTTACCTCCCAAGGCACTTAGGAAGCGGTTGCCAGCGGCAAGTTGATCAGCAGGTTTTGCGGCTTCACGCGCAGCAGGCCACCCGGCGCCATCGCCAGGCCCAGGTACACGGGTTTACCTACCAGATCGGCGCGCATCTCGGCCGGGTTGACAAACTCCAGTCTAAACAGGCTGATCAACCGCTGCATGCGGGCATCGTCCACCGCCTCTTGGTTGTACAGGGCGTTGAGCAGCGTGGTGCTCTCGGCATCCAGGCCGATGTGCCAGCGCCAGGCCGGGTCGTCTACCTTGGCCAGGGGCTGGATGCGCACCTCGACCGCGTGAAAGTGGGCTATCCACCGCTCCAGCACGCGGGCCAGGGATTTGAGGCCGCTGGTGCTGCGCGCCAGCTGGAAGCTGAAGGCATGCTGGCCTTCGCCAAATTGCGCGCTGACCTCGTGCGTCATATCCAGCAGCCAGCCGTAGCGGTAGGTGGGCTTGGCCACGTTGGCCCAAAACTGCACCGCGTTGTCCTGGCCCAGCACCTGCATTTGCGCGTCGGTCATCTGCACCTTGTTTTGCATCAAGAGCCGACCCAGATCGCCGATGCCACCGGTCTCGTTCGCGTTGTCCAGCGCCTCCTGGTCGCCCGCGATGATGCGGCCCTCGTTGCTGGCCACGCGCTGCGGGCGAAACAGCAGCTCGGCGGCGCGCAGCACTTGGGCGTCGGTTTCATCCGCCAAGATGTTGCGCAAGATGGCCTGCACCATCAGGTCGATAAACAGGGGCGGGATGGTGATGCTGCTGGCGCGAAACAGCTTGGCGTAGTAGGCCTCCAGCGTGCCAGCGGCCAGCACGCCATCGCGAAAGCGCAAAAAGTAGGTATTGCTCTCGCGCGCATCCGGGTCTTTAAAGGCTTTGAGCGCCTCGGGGTTGACGGCCCTGGTCGGCGCCTCCAGCAGCGCACCGTGCAAGCGCCGCTCGGCCGGGCACGACTCGGGCAGCAGCAGCAGCTCGGGCCGCGCCAGCAGCCAGCGCCAATACGCGTCGGTAGGGGCCAGCGTGCCAGCGGGGGTGCGTTGCAGGCCGTCAAAGCCGCAAGAAAGCCAAAAATCGTGATCCATGGCACGGATGGTAGCGGGGTTTATGTAAGCGGCATCAACCCAAGCGGCTTGCGTCGCGTTAAACAGGCATGAAAACTCTATTCCGCCGTCTTTTTGCTACCTTGCTACTGGGCGCAGCCGCGTTAGCGCAGACTGCTTTTGCCCAGACGGCATTTGAGCCGCACCACCGCCTGGCCGTGGCAGGCAGCGCGCAGCACCCGGTAGCCGCCATCACGCTCGATGCCTGCGGCGGCGCGTTTGACGTGCAACTGATTAACCTGCTAGTGGCCAAGCAAGTCAGCGCCACCATCTTCGTCACCAAAAAATGGCTAGACCACAACCGCGCAGGCACGGCCGCCCTGCTGGCCCACCCCGCGCTGTTTGACCTGCAAGACCACGGCACCGCCCACATCCCCGCCGTCATCGGCCACCGCGTGTACGGCATCGCCGGGGAGCCCGACATGGCCCATGTGCGCAGCGAAGTCACGGGCGCGGCGCAGGCCATCACCCAGCTAACCGGCCACGCACCGCAGTACTACCGGGGTGCCACCGCCGTGTACGACCCGGCCGCCATGCGCGCCATCGAAGCCATGGGTTACGCCATCGCAGGCTTTTCGGTCAATGCCGACGCGGGCGCGACCTTGCCCCAGCCCGCGATCGTCGCCCGCCTGCGTAGCGTGAAAAACGGTGACGTGATCATCGCGCACATGAACAAACCTGCGGGCGCTACGTTTGAAGGCTTTGCGGTCGCGCTGCCTGAGTTGTTGGCGCGTGGGTTTAGGTTTGTGAGACTGTCGGATGCGCAGTTGGTGCCGGTTTGACTGACTTGGCTTGTTCGGCTTGGTTGGCTTGAAGAGTTCGCGCCCTGCATCGTGAGCTGCGGCGGCGGATAAAATGCTATAAATAAACGAGCTGCATACGACCAGGCGACAGGGACTATCCGGTTAAAATCTAAAAAAACAGCGCCTCAAATAAACTGAGCAGTGGTTGAACGGGGTTGCTTTGAAAGAAGTTGCTCGCGCCACTTCCACTCTAAGCTGGCTAAGCCACCGACAAAAATTGCCTCGCTGACGAGCTGCCCAATGCCAAAAAAGGATGCCGTCTCAAAGAAATAAGTTGCGATACCCAGACACACGAAAGTCCAGGTTCCGTTCGCGGCAGCCAATAGCGTGATCAGCACCCTTGGTCGTGTAGGGCGTATGGCAAGGCAGAACGAATAGGCTGCGTAGAGTAGGTTTAACGAGCCCATGAAGTAAAGAATGCCTGGAGGCATTGAATAAAGGCGGCTTAGCCATTCGCTAAACAAAAAGACCAGCACTCCGACAAGAGCGCCAGCGGTGCAGTCAATCCAGAGCAGGTTCCGAATGATTCGCATTAGTGTGAGGCCTAACTCCGCGCAACGGTCAGCATGAACTGCTCATTAGACACGTTACCAACGCGTGGTGGTAGATGGGCGGCCATTTGAATACTGCTACCCTCTAAAAAATGTTTTACTTTAGCTGCCAACTGTTGATTGGAGTTGTTAAAAATTTACGATAGTGCCTTTTACGATGAGCACGCCCAACACCGCCATTGCGGATAGACTAAATAGATCAAACGCAAGAATACTTCTTATTGAGCCTGGAACTTTAAACTCGCCACTTTCTTGGGAATCTGGGAAACTCTTAAAGAATATTTTGGTGCGAATGATGAAAAGGCTTGCAACAACAAGTAGCGCGATTTTTAACCAAAACAACGCATTGCCGCCATAGAACGAATACCCTTTTGGACTTAAGTAGAGCATACATATTCCACTAACAACCATTAGACCGGCCATAGCTCCAGAAACGCGATCAGCAGCCCTGCACTTACGAATACTTTCTGGAGATAGCGCCTTACGCACCAATAAATTCTTGGCAATGCTTGACGAAACCAAGAGCAGTAGCGACAAAAGGTGGATAAGTTTTATGCAGGCGAAAAGCATTTCGTCTTCCTCGTCTAAAGAATAGCGTTTATCAGTCGCGAGACAAAGCTGAAATAAAGCTAGAGAGCCTCTTCGGAAAGATAATCCTTGTTGAACTGAACCGGACGAAGTGGTCGTGGGTAAGGGGGTGAAATTTTCAGTCCAAGAGATAAGGGCAATTATGACGTACATTCTGCTGTTGCGCGCATCTAAAGAGCATTCAGCGTCAATGGTTTTAATTTTCAGGAATTTAATGCGCTACATATTTAGGAGCTATTTACGACCTGGCGACAGGGGCTACATTGGTATTTGTACATCAAAATAACCCACCAAGACAGCCAAGCGGTGGTTGAAGGGGATTGCGATAAAAAAATTGTAGGGAGGCGCGATCACGGTCTCTAGATTGCTACTTGGACATCCGTGTTTCCGTAGATTTTTTTGCAGCGGGATGCCCACTCTGAGCCCAGCTAAGTCGGAGATAACTCCTAAACTGTTAAATGCTAGGATTTCGCCATGACCCTCACTGCCATTGCACAATATGCTCTGCGCCTTCCCAAACCGGACAGGGCGCATTTGGTACATGTGCTGCTCGATAGTCTGGACGACCCATCGGATGCGGACACCGCGCAGCTTTGGCTTAATGAGGCGCAAAGACGCGCTGCCGAGATAGACATTGGCAAGGTAGCCCTGGTCAGCGGCGAAGACCTTGAGCGACGAGTACAAGCGCTTTTCAAGTGAACTATTGGCTCCATCCGGAGGCTGCTGACGAGCATGCAAAGCAGTTCGCGTATTACGAAGGTGCGCAGGCAGGTCTACATCATTTACCGGAAAGTTGATAGGCGTGTTCAAGTATTGGCGGGTGCCCATCACCGCAGGCAACCAGGCTACTGGGCAGGCAGCCAGGCTTTGACTGGTAAAGCAACACTGCGGGCTGCGCGTGCAACCTCGGATGGGTAGTGAATTGAGTCATAGCCTAATAGAATAGGGCGTAAGCAGCTCGTAAATTTATAGCAATCTTCCCGACGGGCGGGCTGTTAAAACGCAAAGAGCCATGTGACAGGGTGGGTTCGTTCCGATGAAAAATGCGTAGAGAGGCGCGCGGTGCATGCGCCAGCCGGCCCAATGCCCTGCGTTCGCGCGTGTTCTCGTAGCATTTTTGCAGCGGGATGCCCACCCTGAGTCCAGCGCAGCCGAAGGGCGTCCTGCAACTAAAAACTAACATTATTGTTATAATTCTCAAATGGATTACACGATCACCTACTACAGCGAAGAGGTTGAGGAGCAGATACTTGCATTGCCTGACACATTAGCTGCGCGGTATGTGGTGCTTACCAGTCGGATGGTTGCGGTGGGTGCCAATCTGGGGCCGCCGCACACGGACGTGATGGGGGATGGCGGGAAATTGATGTTGCGCAGACGCGCATGAAAGAGGTGAAACATGCAAACCCACGATGAACTGGTCGCCAAACTGATGCGCCGCCCCGGCGTGCGCAAAGAAGTGGAACGTATTGAGCGTGAAGAAGGCGAACTGCTGGACATTTTGCTCAAGGCCCGGCATGACGCTGGCCTCACACAAGCGCAGTTGGCAGAACGCATGGGCACCCAGCCACCCGCCGTGGCTCGCCTGGAGCGAGCGCTGGCAACGGGCAAACACTCTCCGTCGCTTACCACGCTACGCAAATACGCACAGGCTTGCGGCAAGGAGCTGGTGTTAAAACTGGCCAAGCCGCTAAAACACGCTTAAATCCATGCACTCCCAACCCCCCTTCATCGCCCCCGCCGAATATACCGATGCCGCCCAGGCGTTGGCGCAAATCCAGCGCATTTACGACAACAGCATCAGCCACCTGCGCACCAGCATGCAGGCCTTTGTGGCCGGTACGCTGCCAGACGGCAAAGTGCGCGCCTGCTACCCGTTTGTGCGGCTGCGCAGCCACAGCACGGCGCGGGCGGCCACGGCGGACAAACGGCGCAGCTACGGCTTTGTGCAGGGCCCCGGCCTGTATGAGACCACCGTCACCCGGCCCGACCTGTTTGCCGCCTACCTGCAAGACCAGCTCACCCTGCTGCTGCGCAACCACGGCGGCAGCATCGAGGTGGGCACCAGCACCCAGCCCATTCCCGTACATTTCTCATTTGCCGAGCATGACCACCTGGAGGGCAGCATGCCGCCCGAACGCCGCGCCCTGATGCGCGATGTGTTTGACCTGCCCGACCTCTCCGCGATGAATGACGACATTGCCAACGGTACGTTTGGAGCCAGCGCAGGCCAGCCGCAGCCGCTGGGCCTGTTTACGGCGCCGCGCATTGACTACTCGCTGCACCGCCTGCGCCACTACACCGGCACCTCGACCGAGCATTTTCAGAACTACGTGCTGTTTACCAATTACCAGTTTTATATCGACGAATTCGTCAAGCTGGGCCGCGCCGCCATGCAAGACCCGGCCAGCGAATACATCGCTTTTGTCGAACCCGGCAACGTGGTGACGCGCCGCGTGGGCCTACCCGCCGAGCCGCTGGACGCGTTGGGCAAAGAGCCGCCGCGCCTGCCGCAAATGCCCGCCTACCATCTGGTGCGCACCGATGGCACGGGCGCGCACATGGGCATTACCATGGTCAATATCGGCGTGGGCCCGGCCAATGCCAAAAACATCACCGACCACATCGCCGTGCTGCGCCCCCATGTGTGGCTCATGCTGGGCCACTGCGCCGGGCTACGCAACACCCAGGCGCTGGGCGACTACGTGCTGGCGCACGCCTATGTGCGCGACGACCATGTGCTGGACGACGACCTGCCGCTATGGGTGCCCATCCCCGCCCTGGCCGAGGTGCAAATGGCCCTGCAGCAGGCGGTGGCCGAGGTCACGCAGCTACCCAGTGGCGATCTGAAAAAAATCATGCGCACCGGCACTGTGGCCAGCACCGATAACCGCAACTGGGAGCTGCTGGGCACCCAGTACCTGAGTCGCCGCTTCAACCAAAGCCGCGCCATTGCGCTGGACATGGAAAGCGCCACCATCGCCGCCAACGGATTCAGGTTTCGCGTGCCCTACGGCACATTGCTGTGTGTCAGTGATAAACCCCTGCACGGCGAGATCAAACTCCCCGGCATGGCCAACCAGTTTTACCGCGACCGGGTAGACCAGCACCTGCGCATCGGTATGCGGGCGCTGGAGATGCTGCGCGCCGAGGGCACCGACAAACTGCACAGCCGCAAGCTGAGGAGCTTTGCGGAAGTGGCGTTTCAGTAGAAAAATCAGCAAAACTATCTGATGCTGACTCAATGGGGTCGCACGCTCCATTGTAGCTAGCGCCTCAGTGGTTTGAGGCGCTAGTCAGAGTCACACCATCTTGGAGGCCGCAATGGTCGTTGCAGACACACCCAATTTCGGGGCAATCTGATTGGCAATTTGCGCACCCAGCCACACACCACCTGTTTTTCCTAATTCACTGGGCGTTGCAGGAATGCCAAACTCATCATCTGTTCCTGCCGCATTACGCTTCGTTATGCCATCGAATTGCCAATGCACACCCAGGTACACACGACTCACCGAATTGTCAGTAATTGCCTTCCACAGGCTATCGACGCCCAAGGTTAAATGCTCACGCGGCTGCATTGTTCTGGGGTCTTTATTGCGGCCATTGTATTCATCTGACACGAAATCAAAATGTAGTTTATCAACTCCATTCGCATCAAACGTCGTCACACCCTTTTCTTTCAGGTAGAGCCGCAACAATTGAAAAGCCGCCGCACCAAATGTGGCATGTCCAGACGGGTAAGCAGGGAAATCTGGAGTTAACCCCAAGCCAGTTCCGTTGGTATCTGGTCGCCCAAACGGCAGGAAATTTGGATCGGCAATACCATTGCCAGGTTGAGCGCGACGAACACCCACCGCAGGACGCCACATCATGTGTGTCGGCGCATACTTGTAGTGCCATGCGTCAATCGCGGCATCAGCCATCGCTATGCCAATGCCCGCTATGATTGCCAGCTCCTCAATAGCGTTGAGTTTGGTAGCTGTTCGAGCTTCTATGGAGTCAAGGATGTTGAGTACGACCTGCATGTACAACCGAGGCGGTGTCCCAAGTTCTGCAGGGCCGTCATATCCCCAGGCTACACCGACAATTTCTTCCTGCAGCGTACGACTTCCGGGCATAGCTGGCCCACTGTTAATGTCTCCCTTTGCATAGGTTTTGGCAAAATCAGCCGCGAAGTGCGGGGTTGGATTCACCACGGTTGCAGATATGCGGCCCGGTGGCGGAGGAAAGCCTGTAACCCGCTTTGCAAGCAAAGGCGTTGACATTCCCCAGTCGGCACCAGCATAACCTTGCATTGGTTGCGTTGGAGGATGAATATGCGTGTACGGATCCCCCGTTGGCGTGTACTGACCAGCTGCAGCATTGGTCACATCGGCAGACCCTAAGTTATGTACCGCAGTACCAAATGCACGTCCGGCTACCTCAGTAGGACTACCGGTGGATCCAAATCCATAGTATTCGAGCCAATTTAGCCAAGCTGGCTCTAACAAATTGGCTTGATTTGGGTAGCGCAGTCTTAAGACTTGCGCACAAGCGGCCCCAGTCGCAACATCTATACGATTTCCTGACAGGCCTGCTAAACCAGGTGACGCAGGTACTGCCAATAACGGCACGCGTCCAGACGCATAAGAGTTGGCATCGTTAAGCGCGGCCAGTGCCATCCCCAAGGCGCGTGCTGTTCGGAAGGGCCCGGTTTGATCCCCCGGCCCAGTCGTGTGATCGCGGCGCACACACTCCAATGTCATATCGATCCAAAAGCGAAATTTTGCAGTTGCAGCAGTCATAAAGTGATGCCTTCTAATAGGTGCTCATATAAATTTACGAGCAACAGGTTTAAGATAAAGCGACGTACGGGTCACTTCAGCATAAACATTGCGTTTTGTCAGCAATGCAATCTGAAGACCGCTGAAGAATTCTCGATCAGTTATGCAATCAACGCATCATCAACCCTGTGTAGAAGGCGGGTACGAAACCGCAACTGGGAGCTGTTGGGCGCCGCCCACCTCAGCCGGCGCTCCAACCACAGTCGCGCGATAGCGCTAGACATGGAAAGCGCCACCATCGCCGCCAACGGTTTTAGATTCCGCGTGCCCTACGGCACATTGCTGTGTGTAAGTGATAAACCGCTGCACGGCGAGATCAAACTCCCCGGCATGGCCAACCAGTTTTACCGTGACAGGGTCGACCAACACCTGCGCATCGGCATGCGCGCGCTGGAAATGCTGCGCGCTGAAGGGACAGACAAGCTGCACAGCCGCAAGCTGCGCAGTTTTGCCGAGGTGGCGTTTCAGTAAGCTTGAGTGTCACCGCCGCTTCAGTGGGCGTGGCCAGGGGCCTCTGCGGGTTTGACCAGTAGCAAGGCAGCAGGCGTTTTGAGCCCTTTGGTAGAGGTACCCGAGGCGGGTAGCTCGCTCCAGTCGTTGCTACCTTTCTCGCAGCTTTGCAGGACTTTGAACCATAGTGTGCCAGCCTGTTCGGGTAACTGGCCGCGCAGCACAAACTCGTCAAAGTGCGCGTCGGGTAAATAAAATTCCTTCGCACTGGCTGTCCAGGTCACCGCTGTCACGTCGTCGGTGACGGTCTTGCCGTGGCTGTCGTACGGTTTGGCAAGTTTGTCCACCGTGGTGGTCAGTGCCCAGCCTGCTTTGGGCATGGGTTTGGCTCCTTGAAAGCCTGCGGGTACCAGCACTTTGAAAGCCAAGGTGGCCGTACCATCGCAGCCATGCCCGACCCGCAGGGTAGCTTTGTAGATACTGCCTGCCGCAGCGCCACTCTGTTCTAAAGTTACGTGCGCAAATACCGCTGCAGTCCAAGTGAACAGTACATAAACAGCGATTGATTTCATCGTAAAAACTTTCATAAAACCTCCTGAAAAATTAATCAAACGAGCTTCAATTCGACCAGATAGGCTTTGCCTGTTGGCAACGAAAGGAAGTGCGGTGGCCATAGCCAGCGCAAAATGGCTAGATTGCATGATGCAATTCAGGATATCAATACATACCGCTTAACCCCTTAAAAATGGACGTAAGCAGCTGCGAAATTGATAGCTTATAGGTTGGGCGGCCCGCGTGCGGGCAGAGGGGTAGCGGTACGCGCAGCGATGTGTGCACAGGGAGTGCCTTGCAGCGCATAGGCTAACGGCAAAGCGGGTGCTGCAGGTAGCCTAGCTACAGGGTGAGGCGCGCTGATCTGTGCGCACAGGGGGCAGTCCAACGTATGGCTGGAGGTGGTGGCACTGCCGTCATCCGATTTGAGCACTACTTTCATAGCCCCTGAACCTGAGCAGATCAACTCCATAGACTGGGGCTTGATCAAAGGCGATGCAATCGCCGCACCTATGGACAGCACAAACCATAGCAAGACGAACTTGGCTAGATACTGAACGTGGCGCAGGGCTTGCATGAAAATCACTGTAGCAGTTCAGCAGCGGTTACGCAAGTACAACAGCGCTATGATTCAGATTGGCTCATTTCCACCCCCGGAGGTTTTTTATGGCGCTTATGGATTTCATCAAAAAGCAGTTTATTGATGTACTGCAATGGACCGAGGACGGTGACGGCACCTTGGCCTGGCGCTACCCGATGGAGGGCATGGAGATCCAGAACGGCGCGGCGCTCACGGTGCGCGAGTCGCAGATGGCGGTGTTTGTCAACGAAGGCAAAGTGGCCGACGTGTTTGGCCCGGGCAACTACAAGCTGACCACGCAGACCCTGCCGGTGCTGACCTACCTGAAAAACTGGGACAAGCTGTTTGAGTCGCCCTTTAAAAGCGATGTGTATTTTTTCAGCACCCGCCAGCAGCTGGACTGCAAATGGGGCACGCCCCAGCCGATCACCATCCGCGACAAAGATTTTGGTGCGGTACGTCTGCGCGCCTTCGGCAACTTTGCCTTCCGCATCGCCGATCCCAAGCTGTTCCACACCGAAATTTCGGGCACCCGCGATATCTATAGCGTAGCCGATGTGGAAGGCCAACTGCGTGGCCTGGTGCTGCAAAACATCAGCAACGCGATTGCCTCCAGCGGCATCGCGTTTTTGGATCTGGCCGCGAATCAGCAGATGTTTGCTGCCGCACTGACCCAAGAGCTGGAGCCCGCCTACGCCGCCATTGGCCTGAAGCTGGAAGGCATGACGGTGCAAAACGTTTCCCTGCCCGAAGAGCTGCAAAAAATCCTCGACCAGAAAATCGGCATGGGCATGGTGGGCAATGACATGGGCAAGTTCATGCAATACCAAACCGCCCAGGCCATCCCCAAGTTTGCCGAAAACTCGGGTGGTGGCAGCGGCATCGCGGGCGATGCCATGGGCATGGGCGCGGGCCTGGCCATGGGGCAGATCATGGCGCAAAACCTGCAATCCGGTTTGAGTGGCGCGCACCCTGCCGCTGCTGCGCAGGCGGCTGCACCTGTGGGCGTGAAGGCCGATGAGGTCATGGGCATGCTGGAGAAGCTGGGTGAACTCAAGGCCAAGGGCATCTTGACGGAAGAAGAGTTCAGTGCGAAGAAGGCTGAGCTTTTGAAAAAGCTGGTGTAAAGCTGGGAGGCTTTGAGGTAACGCGAAAAGCGCAAAAATCACACAAAAAACGCAAAAAAATTCAAGGAAATTTGCATTGCCTACCGCTTGCTTCTTGAGTATTGCTTCATTTCGGATTCTTTTTTTCGCGTTACCTCTGCCACCGCTGCAAATACAACCCTCTACATAGTGGCCAACGAAACACAACGCGCCTACACCGCTGCCTGCCCGGGCTGCGGTGCGCCGGTTAACTTCGCATCGCTGGCCAGCACCCACGCAGTCTGCGGGTTTTGCCAGAGCACCATCGTGCGGGACGGCGAGGCGCTCAAGCGCATCGGCAAGATGGCCGAGGTGTTTGAGGACTACAGCGCCTTGCAGCTGATGGCGCAGGGCAAGATCAACCACGTTAACTTCACCGTCATTGGCCGCCTGCAATACAAATACGAAGGCGGTAGCTGGAACGAATGGCTGGCCGTGCTGGACGATGGCACAACGGCGTCCCTGAGTGAAGACAACGGCAGCTTTGTCTGGTCGCGCGCTATACCGCAAAGCGAGGCCAATGCCAGCGTGCTACCGGCTGCCCAGAAGTGGGTGGTGGGCAGCAGCGCCACCATCAGCGGCAAAGCTTTCAGCGTCGGCTCGGTGCAAGAAGTCTCCCTCATGGCCGCACAGGGCGAGCTGCCTAAACTGCCGCCATTGGGGCAAAAGTTTTTTATCGTCGAGCTGCGTAGCGCGCTGGCCGAGGTGCTGTCGATCGACTACAGCACCACGCCCCCCAGCCTGGCGCTGGGACGCGCTTGTGATTTGGAGGAGCTGCAACTCACCGGCCTGCGCGAAGTCGGCAACGCCACCGGTCAAGGCGGCAAAACGCTGAAGGCGCGGCAGTTCAATTGTCCCCAATGTGGAAGTACGGTGGAGGTGCAACTCGCTGGCAGCAAGAGCATTACCTGCGCGGCCTGCAACAGCCTGATTGACCTGAGCCAGGGCATGGGCGGCGAACTCAGACACGCCCTGCAAGATGAGCCGATCAAGCCATTGATCCCCTTGGGCAGTACCGGCACCTTGCAAGGCAAAAAATGGCAGGTGGTGGGCTTTCAGCACCGCATCGGGCACGAGCAGGGCGATGAAGACGAGGAAAGTTTTGGCTGGGAAGAGTATTTGCTCTACAACGCAAAAGCAGGCTTCCTGTTTTTGGTGGACAGTACCGAAGGCTGGAGTATCGTCAAGCCCACCACGGGCGCGCCCACCGCACGCGGCAGCGAGGCCTATGCCTACCTGGGCACCATCTACAAACTGCGCAGCACCTATACGGCCGAGACCAGCTATGTCGCAGGTGAGTTTTATTGGCAGGTTCAGCGCGGGCAGATCACCAAAAATAGAGATCTGCAAAACGGCCAAAGCCTGCTCTCGCGCGAGCAGGCAGGCAGCGAGGTGACGTGGTCGGTAGGCAGCCGGGTGGACTACAGCGCCGTGGCGGCCGCCTTCCAACTGGCCGATAAGGTGGGCGCATTCAAACGCGAGGATGCCAATCCATTTGCCAGTGAGGGCGTTGGCGTGGTAGGCTGGATTGTGATTTTGCTTTTCGTGCTGATATTTTTATTTGCCATTACCCGCTGTAGCCGCAGTTGCGATCCGCAAACCGAAAACTGCTCCTCCAGCAGCAGCTCGTCTGGCTCGCGCAGCAGCGGTGGCAGCTACGGCGGTTACAGCTCGGGTGGTGGGCATAAATAGTCTGGTTTGATATTTAAAAGGAGATACATCATGTTGGAATGGTTAAAACCCGGTGCCTTTGCAGGCTCCATCGTCTTTGCACTGGTGGGCGTGGCGATTTTTTGGCTGTGCTTCATGCTGATAGACAAACTCACCCCCTACAAGCTGTGGGAAGAACTGGTCGAAAAGCAAAATATGGCGCTGGGCCTGGTGGTGGCGGCTTTGTGTCTGGGCATTTCACTGATCGTGGCGGCGGCTATTCACGGATGATGTGTACGCGGTAGGCAACGCCCATGCAAGACAAACAAGCCCCCAAACCCATCGAACTCGCCCTGTTGGCCAGCGTGTTTGTGGTGGCGGCGTGTGGGCTGCTGTATGAGCTGGCAGCGGGGGCCATTGCTTCGTATTTGCTGGGCGATTCGATCCTGCAGTTCTCCACCATCATTGGCACCTACCTGTTTGCCATGGGCATTGGCTCCTGGCTGTCGCGCTACTTTGAGCGCCAGTTACCTGCCCATTTCTTGCGCATAGAGCTGCTGGTAGGCCTTGTCGGTGGTGCGCTACCAGCTATTTTATTTATAGCCAATGCGTATGCACCACAAACCTTTCGGCCTTTACTCTATGGCCTGGTGCTGCTGGTGGGCATCCTGGTGGGGCTGGAAATTCCCTTGGTCATGCGCATCCTCAAACGCAATGTGCAGTTCAAAGAGGTGGTCTCGCAGGTGCTGACCTTTGACTATCTGGGTGCACTGGCGGTGAGCGTGGCCTTTCCGCTGGTGTTGGTGCCGCAGCTCGGCCTGGTGCGCACAGGGCTGCTGTTCGGGTTGCTGAATGTGGCGGTGGCGTTTTGGGCGCTGTGGCTGTTTCGCCATGAGCTGCGGGCGTTGAAAAGCCATGCCATCGCGGCGCTCGCTGCGCTGGGCCTGCTGGGTGGCGCGTTTGCCGGGGCGGACCATATCACCAGCCTGGCGGAAGACAAGTTTTACCAAGACCGCATCGTCTTCAGCGAAAGCTCGCCCTACCAGCGCATCGTGGTGACGCATGGCAAGGCGGGGCACCGTTTGTTCCTCAACGGCAATTTGCAGTTTGCCCAGCGCGACGAGTACCGCTACCACGAGGCGCTGGTGCACCCCGTCATGGCGGCGCATGGCGCCGCTAAAAAAGTCGCGGTGCTGGGCGGTGGCGACGGCATGGCGGTGCGCGAGATTTTGAGATACCCGGGCGTGGAATCGGTCACCTTGGTGGAACTTGACCCCCACATGACGCGCCTGTTCACCCACAACCGGGCGCTGGCGGCACTGAACAGCCACGCGCTGGCATCCCCCAAAGTCACGGTCATCAATACCGATGCCTTCCAGTTTTTAGAAACCAGCACCGACAGCTTTGACGTGATCGTGGTGGACTTCCCTGACCCGACCAATTTCAGCATTGGCAAGCTCTACACCACCAGTTTCTACGCCTTGCTGGAACAGCGCCTGTCGGCCAGCGGCTATGCCGTGATTCAAACCACGTCGCCTCTGGTAGCGCGCAAAAGCTTTTGGACGGTGGCCCGTACCATTGAAGAGGTGGGTCTGACCGCCAAGCCGTACCACGCGCATGTGCCCAGCTTTGGCGAATGGGGCTTCATCATCGCCAGCCGCAGGCCGTACCGCCTCCCCGCCGCGTTGCCCGAGGGCATGCGGTTTCTTAATCTGCAAAGTCTGCCCTTGCTGTTTGACTTCCCCCTGGACATGGCCCGCGTCGATGCCCAGCCCAACCGCCTGAGCAACCAGGTACTGGTGACCACCTTTGAAGAAGAATGGGGCAGGGTGCTGCATTGACTGCGCTGACCCCGTTTGAACGCTCGCGCCGAAGCGTGCTGACTGCGAGCGCCTTGTCTCCACTGCTACTAACCAACTGCAAACGCACGCAAGGCATCACAGGCCAATTCACCGGCACCTCCCCCGAGCACGGTCACCTGCTACGCCAAGCACGCACAACGCAAACCCCCAGCAAAACCCACACCGTCCACACCCTCATAGCAGGGGGCGGCGTAGCCGGCTTGTCGGCCGCCCGCGCGCTGCGCCTGCAAGGCATGCAGGACTTTGCATTGCTGGAGCTGGAGAGCGAGGCTGGCGGCAACGCCCGTGCAGCCAGCATGGCGGGCATGGCCCACCCGCTGGGTGCGCACTACCTGCCGGTGCCCAGCGATGCCGCGCCCGAGACACAGGATTTTCTGGAAGAACTTGGGTTAAGACAACGCATCGCAGGTCGCTGGCAATACGACGAGCGCCACCTGTGCCACAGCCCGCAAGAGCGCCTGTACTTCAACGGGGTATGGCAGGACGGCCTGCTGCCGATGGCCGATGTGGGTAAGCACACGCTGGCGCAGTACGCCCAATTCGCGCAACTGGTAGAACACTGGCGCGGCACAGGGGGTTTTCAAATTCCGGTGCCAAATACGCCCATAGTCCTTGTCAACAGGACAAAGTTAGCTATGCCATTTATAGCTTATTTGGACGCCCAAGGTTTGCATGATCCGTTGCTGCGCTGGTACCTGGACTACTGCTGCCGTGACGACTACGGTGCAGGCATTGAGGTAGTGAGCGCCTGGGCGGGCATCCACTACTTTGCGGCGCGGCATGGTTTTAGCGTGCCCGGTAGTGCGCCAGGGGAGGGCAGCGGTAACTTAGCCGCTGAGCAAAGCAGGCAACGCGAAGGCGTGCTCACCTGGCCTGAGGGCAATGCCTACCTCACGCGGTCTCTAGCCAAACCCTTGGGTGAGCGCGCGCGTACAGGCCTGCTGGTATTGCGCATTGCAGAGGGCAAATCGGGCGTGACGGTGGATGCGTTGAATCTACAAACCCAAGCCGTAGAGCGCTGGCACGCGCAGCGTTGCATTGTGGCCTTGCCCGTCTTCATTGCCAACCGCGTAGTAGAAAATGCGCCCGACTTTTTGCGCCGTGCAGCGCAGTACACCAGCTACTCCAGCTGGCTGGTGGCCAACATCCACATCAACGCGAGTTTGCAGGACGCGGGTGGTGACAAGGGCGGCGCGGCTCCCGCTTGGGACAACGTCATCTACCATCCGGCAGCAGCCGGCAGTCTATCCAGCGGCGGCCTGGGCTATGTCGATGCGATGCACCAAAGCACCCGCCCCGCGCCGGGCCCCAGCGTGCTGACCTACTACCGCGCCTTGGGTGCCAGCGTGGACGCGCGCCGCAGCTTGTTTACCAAGCCCTGGGCGCAGCGCAAAGACGAAACCTTGGCCGATCTGGCCGTGGCCCACCCCGACATCTTGCAGCGCGCGGTGCAAGTGAACATTACCCGCTACGGCCATGCCATGGCTGTGCCTACCCCGCAGTTTATGCAGGAAATCGGCACCAAGTCCTTGTCAACTGGACGTAAGCAGCTATTAAATAATGAGCGGCCAGTGTTGGCGTATGCACCGCGCTCGACGCCACAGACGCATCGATTAGGCTTTGCGCACAGCGACTGGTCGGGCTATTCGGTGTTTGAAGAGGCATTCACGCGGGGGCTTCATGCCGCCAGAGGCTAGCCCCGCAGCAGCTTGTCCTGCCCCACCGCCAGCGCCTCCGGTTTGCCGCTCAGGACCAGCGTATCGCCATCACGCAGCACACAGGCATCGTCCACCGCCACCGGTGTGCCTGCCGCGCGGCGCAGGCTCACTACCCGCACACCAACAGCGTGCAGCGCCAGATCACCCAGAGTCTGCCCCAGTGTTTTGGCGGCCAACGGCAGGGTGTAGGTGGTCAAGCGCTCGTGGTCTATTTCATCCACCGTGTCGTCGCCCATGCCATGAAAGTAGCCGCGCAGCAGGTTGTAGCGGGCGTCGCGCTGGTCTTGCACGCTGCGGATCACGCGGCGCATGGGCACGCCAACCAGGGCCAGCGCGTGGCTGGCCAGCATCAGGCTGCCTTCGATGGACTCGGGCACGACCTCGGTGGCACCGGCGGCTTGCAGCTTTTCCAGATCATGGTCGTCTTGGGTGCGCACAATCACCGGCACCTGCGGCGCATGCGCGCGGATGTGGGCCAGCACCTTGAGCGCACTGGGCAGGTCCAGGTAGGTGATCACCACCGCACTGGCCCGCGCCAACCCTGCGGCCATCAGGGCTTGCAGGCGGGCGGCATCGCCAAACACCACCGAGTCACCGGCACTGGCGGCCTGGCGCACGCGATCCGGGTCCAGGTCCAGCGCCATCGAGGGAATGTGCTCCTGGTCCAGCATGCGTGCCAGGTTTTGCCCGCAGCGGCCATAGCCGCAGATGATGACGTGTTTGTTGACGTTGATCGACTTGCGGGCGATGTTGGTCATCTGCAGGGACTGCAGCATCCACTCACTGCTGACCAGCTTCATGACAATGCGGTTGCTGTACATGATGATGAAGGGCGTGGCCAGCATGCTCAGTACCATGCTGGCCAAGATCGGGTTGAGCAGCGCAGCGGGCACCAGATTATTTTGCTGCGCCAGCGTGAGCAGCACAAATCCAAACTCGCCCGCCTGCGCCAGGTACAGCCCGGTGCGCAGCGACACGCCGGCACTGGCCCCCAGCACCTTGGCGAGCAGCGTCACCAAACCCAGCTTGAACAGCACCGGCATGACGGTGAGCAGCAGCACCAGTGGCCAACGTTCGATCACCGGCCGCCAGTCCAGCAGCATGCCAATGGTAATGAAAAACAGCCCCAGCAGCACATCGTGGAAGGGGCGGATGTCGGTCTCCACCTGGTGCTTGTATTCGGTCTCGGAGATCAGCATGCCCGCGATAAAAGCGCCCAGCGCCAGACTCAGTCCCGCCAATTCGGTCAGCCAGGCCAGGCCCAGCGTGACCAGCAGCAGGTTGAGCATGAACAGCTCTTCACTCTTGCGCCGCGCCACCAGGGTGAGCCACCAGCGCATCATTTTCTGCCCACCGGTGAGCAAGATGGCGATTAGAAACGCAGCTTTGAGTGCCGCGATGGCCAGGGCGGCAACCAATTTTTCGGGTGATGCGCTCAAGGCAGGAATCAGCACCAGGAGTGGCACCACGGCCAGGTCCTGGAACAGCAGCACACCCATGATGCGCTTGCCATGCTCGCTGTCCATCTCCAGCCGCTCGGCCATCAGTTTGACCACAATGGCGGTGCTGCTCATCGACAGGGCGCCGCCCAACGCCAGCGCCGACTGCCAGGACATGCGCCAGTAGGTTTGTGCGAGGCTGGCTAAAAACAACGAACCGACGGTAGTCAGCACGATCGTGAGCGTCACTTGCAGCAGCCCCAGGCCAAACACATGCCTTCGCATGGCACGCAGCTTGGGCAGGTTGAACTCCAGCCCGATCACAAACATGAGGAAGACCACACCAAACTCGGCCAGATAGCGAATGCCCGACGAGTTTTGCGCCAACGCCAGCGCGTTGGGGCCAATCACCACGCCCACCGCCAGATAGCCCAGCATGGGCGGCAGCTTGAGCTGCTTGCACGCCACGACGCCCAGCACAGCGGCCAGCAGGTACAAGAGCGTGAGTTCCAGCGAGGTCATGGCTGGATACTAGCATTGCCCGTATGTCGTTGCCCTGGCCAGCCGGAGGCAACGCATTTTTAATGCAAAATGTACCGGTAGTCCTTGATGGTAGGACATTTAAAGCTATATATTTTATAGCATTACGGAAATATCGGTAAATACGGCATGCAAAGGATAGCGCTGCCCCGCCAGGTAATCCTCCATGCAGCGCAGCAGCAGCGGGCTGCGGTGGCGCGCAGTGCTGGCGCGGATCTCGTCTGGGGTGAGCCACAGCGTGCGCACGATGCCTGCGTCCAGCGCGCCACCTGCAATTTCGCCCCCCACGCTGCCGCAAAAGGCAAAGCGCAGGTAGGTGATGTCCTCAAAAGGATGTGTACCGTGGGCATCCTCACGCGCGGGCCGTTGAAAGCGCGACAGGTAGATGCCTACCAAGGCGGTAGGCACAAAACACCGCGCCGTTTCTTCCAGGGCCTCGCGCACGCAGCCCGCTTGCGGACTCTCGCCGCTCTCCAGATGGCCAGCGGGGTTGTTCAGGCGCAGGCCTTCGGGGGTGTGCTCTTCCACCAGCAGAAACTTACCGTCTTGCTCGATGATGGCGGCGACGGTCACACTTGGCTTAAAGCGTTCATTCAAGGGGGGTGTCATGCATCTATTATGCAAAGCTACAAAGTGTTCTGACCCTGGCAATATCAATTCGGACGAAAATCAACGCAAATAACGCGGAATTTCGTGTAAGCTGTGTGTCAATAAACAATGAATTTTATTTGAGGAGACCCGCATGCGAATTGGCGTACCGGCTGAGATATGGCCCGGCGAAACCAGGGTGGCTATTACCCCGGAAACAGCTAAAAAATTAGCGTCACAAGGCCACGTCATCGTGGTCCAGCGCGGTGCCGGTGTGGCGGCCAGTGTGACGGATGCCGCTTACGAAGCGGCGGGCGCGCAGATTGGCGATGCTGCCGGTGCATATGGTTGCGAGCTGGTGCTCAAAGTGCGCGCACCGACCAGCGCGGAGATGCCGCAGCTCAAGAGCGGGACCACGGTGGTGGGCATGCTCAACCCCTTCGATGCCGAGGGCTTGCAGCGTCTGGCATCTGCCGGCATCACCGGCTTTGCGCTGGAGGCCGCGCCGCGCACCACCCGCGCGCAGAGCATGGACGTTTTAAGCTCGCAGGCCAATATTGCAGGCTACAAGGCCGTGATGATGGCGGCCGACAAATACCAGCGTTTCTTCCCGATGCTGATGACGGCAGCCGGCACAGTGAAAGCCGCGCGCGTCGTCATCTTGGGCGTAGGTGTGGCGGGCTTGCAGGCCATTGCCACCGCCAAGCGACTGGGCGCGGTGATCGAAGCGTCGGATGTACGCCCGAGTGTCAAAGAACAGATCGAATCGCTGGGCGGCAAATTCATCGACGTGTCATACGACACACCGGAAGAAAAAGAAGCCGCTGTCGGCGTGGGCGGCTATGCCAAACCGATGCCACCGAGCTGGTTGGCGCGCCAAGCCGTCGAGGTAGCCAAGCGCGTGGCGCTGGCCGACATCGTCATTTCCACCGCCCTCATCCCCGGCCGCGCCGCGCCCACTTTGATTACCGAAGACATGGTGAAATCCATGAAGCCCGGCTCGGTGATTGTCGACATTGCCGCAGGCAAGGGCGCAGGGGGTGTAGGCGGCAACTGCCCCTTGAGTGAGCCAGACAAAACGGTCGTCAAACACGGGGTGACCATTGTGGGCGACACCAACCTGCCCGCCCTGGTGGCAGCCGATGCCTCCGCCCTGTATGCCCGCAACGTGCTGGACTTTTTGAAGCTCATCCTCCCCAAAGACGGTGGCCTGAAAGTCGATATGGAAGACGACATCGTAGCCGCGTGTTTGATGACGCAGGGTGGTGAAGTGCGTCGCAAGTAAAAAGAAACAAGTAAATTGGGGTCAGATCCCAATTCAGGACAAGCAACGAATCGAAGACTAACCAAGCTGGACGAAATTGGGCTCTGACCCCAATTTACGCCATGACCGGAGACTACCCATGGACATCGTATCCCCCACCATCCTTAACCTCATTATTTTCGTGCTGGCCATCTACGTGGGCTACCACGTCGTGTGGACGGTTACCCCCGCACTGCATACGCCATTGATGGCGGTGACCAATGCAATCTCGGCCATTGTCATCGTCGGTGCCATGCTGGCTGCCGCATTGACCGAGACTACCTTGGGAAAAACCATGGGTGTGTTGGCGGTTGCGTTGGCGGCAGTCAATATCTTTGGTGGCTTCTTGGTGACGCGGCGCATGCTGGAGATGTTCCGGAAGAAAGAAAAGAAAGCGCCAGCGCAGATCGAAGGAGCAGGCAAATGAGCATGAGTCTAGCCACCCTGTTGTATTTAATCGCTTCGGTATGTTTTATCCAGGCGCTCAAGGGCCTGTCGCATCCCACCACCTCGATTCGCGGTAACCTGTTTGGCATGGTGGGCATGGCGATCGCCGCGCTCACCACCATGGCGCTGATCGTGCAGATCTCTGGCGGCAAGGCTGCGGGCATGGCCTATGTGCTGCTCGGTTTGGTGGTGGGTGGCGCCTATGGAGCCTACCGCGCCAAGACCGTGGACATGACCAAGATGCCCGAGCTGGTGGCGTTTTTCCACAGCATGATCGGCTTGGCGGCGGTGTTTATCGCCATCGCGGCCGTGACCGAGCCGTATGCGTTTGGCATTGTGGCCAAGGGCGTGGCGATTCCGGCGGGCAACCGGCTGGAGCTGTTCCTGGGCGCGGCCATCGGTGCCATCACCTTCAGCGGTTCGGTGATTGCCTTTGGCAAGCTCAGCGGCACGTACAAGTTTCGCCTGTTCCAGGGTGCGCCGGTGCAGTTTACCGGGCAGCACAAGCTCAATCTGATCTTGGGCTTGGCCACCATCGCTCTGGGCCTGGTGTATACCTTCACCGAAAGCTGGACGGCCTTTTATGCCATGCTGGCCCTGGCCTTTGTGATGGGCGTGCTGATCATCATCCCGATCGGCGGCGCCGACATGCCGGTGGTGGTGTCGATGCTCAACAGCTACAGCGGCTGGGCCGCGGCGGGCATTGGCTTCAGCTTGAACAACAGCATGCTGATCATCGCGGGGTCACTGGTGGGCTCATCGGGCGCCATCCTGAGCTACATCATGTGCAAGGCCATGAACCGCAGTTTCTTCAACGTCATCCTGGGCGGCTTTGGCGGCGAGGCCGTCACCGCAGTCGCCGGTGGCAAGGAGCAGCGTCCGGTCAAAAGCGGCAGTGCCGACGATGCCGCTTTTGTGCTGAGCAATGCCGAGACGGTAGTCATCGTCCCTGGCTACGGCCTGGCGGTGGCGCGCGCCCAGCATGCGGTGAAAGAACTGGCCGCCAAGCTGACGGCCAAGGGCATCAATGTCAAATACGCTATCCACCCGGTGGCGGGCCGCATGCCCGGCCACATGAACGTGCTGCTGGCCGAGGCCGAGGTGCCCTATGACCAGGTGCACGAGATGGAAGACATCAATGGCGAGTTCGGCCAGGCCGACGTGGCGATTATTTTGGGTGCCAACGACGTGGTCAACCCTGCTGCGCACATCAAGGGCAGCGCGATTTACGGCATGCCGATTTTGGAAGCCTACAAGGCCAAAACCATCATCGTCAACAAGCGCTCGATGGCCGCAGGCTATGCGGGCCTGGACAACGAGCTGTTCTACATGGACAAAACCATGATGGTGTTTGGCGATGCGAAGAAAGTTGTAGAAGACATGGTCAAAGCGGTCGAATAGCCTGCCATGGCCAGTTTTGCCGCCCAGACTCCTAGGGAAAACCTACTTACAGTTTGACGCACTTGCCGGCACAATGGTGGGCTTGATTGGTTTGTAGTATGGAGACAGCAATGCGTGATCGTCCTTGGCTCACCGCCTACCCCGAAGGGGTGCCCCACGACATCGACCCCAGCCAGTACAGCTCGTTGGTCGGCTTGATGGAAGAGGGTTTCCAAAAGTACGCCAAGCGTACGGCCTATAGCTTCAAGGGGAGCAATGTCAGCTTCGCACAGACCGACTCGCTCAGTCGAGCCTTTGCCGCCTACCTGCAGGGCTTGGGTTTGACCCAGGGTGACCGTGTCGCCCTGATGATGCCCAACGTGCCGCAGTACCCGGTCGCAGTGGCGGCAGTCTTGCGGGCAGGCTTTGTGGTGGTCAATGTGAATCCGCTGTACACCCCGCGCGAATTGGAGCACCAGCTGAAGGACTCGGGTGCCAAAGCCATCGTCATTATTGAAAACTTCGCCACCACACTGCAGCATTGCATTGCCAACACCAGCGTCAAACATGTGGTGCTGGCCGCGGTGGGTGACATGCTGGGATTGTTCAAAGGCGGCGTCGCCAACTATGTGGTGCGCAACGTGAAAAAAATGGTGCCCGCATTCAACCTGCCGGGCGCAGTACGCTTTAATGCCGCTGTAGCCAAGGGCACCAGCGGTACGCTGGTCAAGCCTGTTATCAAATCGAACGATGTGGCGGTGCTGCAATATACCGGCGGCACTACCGGGGTGAGCAAGGGCGCTGTGCTGCTGCACCGCAATGTGATAGCCAACCTGCTGCAATCGGAGGCCTGGAACCAGCCCGCCTTGAAACTACTGCCAGCAGGTGAACAGGCCGTGGGTGTGGTGGCCTTGCCGCTGTACCATATTTTTGCATTCACGGTCAGCATGATGCTGGGCATACGCATGGGCAGCAAAGGTGTTCTCATTCCCAACCCGCGCGACCTGCCCGCCGTGCTCAAGGAGCTGGCGAAACACAAAATTCACAGCTTTCCAGCGGTCAACACCCTGTTTAACGGTTTGGCTAACCATGCGGACTTCCACACGGTCGACTGGAGCCACCTGAAAGTGTCGGTGGGTGGCGGCATGGCAGTGCAAGGCGCAGTGGCCAAGCTGTGGCTGGACAAAACCGGTTGTTCAATTTGCGAAGGCTATGGCCTGTCCGAAACCTCGCCCTCGGCCACCTGCAACCCTACCAACAGCAAAGCCTATACCGGCACTATTGGCGTGCCTCTACCCAGTACCTACCTCAAATGCCTGGACGACGATGGTCAGGAAGTCCCCTTGGGCCAGCCGGGTGAAATTGCCATCAAAGGGCCCCAGGTCATGGCGGGCTACTGGCAGCGCCCAGACGAAACTGCCCAGGTGATGACAGCCGACGGTTACTTTAAAACCGGCGACATCGGCACCATGGACGAGCGCGGTTACTTCAAGATTGTGGACCGCAAAAAAGACATGGTGCTGGTCAGCGGCTTTAACGTCTACCCCAACGAAGTGGAAGACGTGGTGGCGCAGCTGCCCGGTGTGATGGAGTGCGCCGTAGTGGGCGTGGCCGACGAAAAGACGGGTGAAGCCGTCAAACTGGTGATCGTCAGGAAAGACCCGGCATTGACCGAAGCGCAGGTGCGTGACTACTGCCGGTCAAATCTGACGGGCTACAAGCAGCCCAAGGTGGTGGAGTTTCGCACCGAAATGCCAAAAACCCCGGTGGGGAAAATTTTGCGCCGTGAACTGCGGGATAAAAAGTAAGCCGCTCAAGTAGGCATCAAGCGGTCAATTTCCTGCTGCATGGCCTGGGTGAGCTGGGCGTACAGACGCAGCTTGTCGGCCGTATCGCGCAGACGTTGTGCAATGCGCAGGCTCACCGCCATCATCAGTTTGCCGCCAATGTGCGGCTCATCGTTCATCAGCTTCTCCAGCGCATCGCGCGACAGGATGGCGCAGCGCACATGGGTGGTAGCCGTGCAGGTGGCCGAGCGCGCGGCACCATCCACCAGGCCCATCTCGCCTATCAGACTGCCAGGCCCCAAAACATTGACCGTCACCGCCGAGGTGCGGCTGACGACGATGTTTTCCACGGTGACTTCGCCATCCAGCACTAACACCATGTAGCCGGTATCTTGGGTGTCACCTTCTTTGATGAAGGCCGTGCCTTCCGGGATTTTGCGCGGCTTCATATAGCTCACGACCACCCTCGCTTCTTCCTCGGTGAGTTGTAACAGCGCGGTGGGCGCGGTAAGCAAAGTAGCGGCCAACTCAGCGCTACCCGAACCCTCGATCGCCTTCATGCGTTCGAGGCCAGTGACTTCGTTGTCTGGCTTTTTCTTGAAGAGTTTGTCTAGCATGGATGGGGTTATTCGACAATACACGCCTTGTGCACTAAAATGGATAGTACTCCAAGGAGCGTTGCAACAACAGCCTTTTAGGGACAAGCCCTCAACTTGTTACTGAAAAGTGCGGAATTTGTCAGGCTTGGAGACTCGATTTACAACGACGCTCACCGTGAAACAGTAAAAAAGTTAACACAGGTGAGCCATGTCTGAATCCGTCAATTCCCCAATTACCCTGCCCATGAAGCTCTCGGGCCTGGAGCCCGTGAGCATCGGCGCGGGCACCCTGTTCGTCAACATCGGCGAGCGCACCAACGTCACCGGCTCCAAGGCCTTTGCCCGCATGATCTTGAACGGCGAGTACGAAGCCGCCCTGGCCGTGGCGCGCCAGCAGGTGGAAAACGGCGCGCAGATCATCGACATCAACATGGACGAGGCCATGCTGGATAGCAAGGCCGCCATGGTGCGCTTTTTGAACCTGATCGCCTCCGAGCCCGACATCTCGCGCGTACCCATCATGATCGACAGCTCCAAGTGGGAGGTGATCGAGGCCGGCCTGCGCTGCGTCCAGGGCAAGGCGTTGGTCAACTCGATCAGCATGAAAGAAGGCGTGGAAGCTTTCAAACACCAGGCCAAGTTGCTGCGCCGCTACGGCGCGGCGGCCGTGGTGATGGCGTTTGACGAAAAAGGCCAGGCCGATACCTATGCGCGCAAAACCGAGATTTGCGCGCGCGCCTACCGCATCTTGGTGGACGAGGTGGGCTTCCCACCGGAAGACATCATCTTTGACCCCAACATTTTTGCCATTGCCACCGGCATTGACGAGCACAACAATTACGCGGTGGACTTTATCAACGCGACGCGCTGGATCAAGCAGAGCCTGCCGGGTGCCAAGGTCAGCGGTGGGGTGAGTAACGTGAGCTTTAGTTTTCGCGGCAACGACCCGGTGCGCGAAGCCATCCACACGGTGTTTTTGTACCACGCCATTTCAGCCGGTATGGACATGGGCATCGTCAACGCGGGCATGGTGGGGGTGTATTCCGAGCTGGAGCCCGTCTTGCGCGAGCGGGTGGAAGACGTGGTGCTGAACCGCGTGCCCGTCTATAAACCGGGCGAAGAGCGGCTGACCCCCGGCGAACGCCTGATCGAAGTGGCCGAGTCGGCCAAGGGCGCGGCGAAGGATGACAGCAAAAAGCTCGAGTGGCGCGGCAACCCGGCTGCGCCCGTGGCGGTCGGCCAACGCCTGTCCCACGCCATGGTGCACGGCATCACCGACTTCATCGTGGCAGACACCGAAGAGGCCTACCAGGAGGTGCTGGCCAAGGGCGGCCGCCCGCTGCATGTGATCGAAGGCCCGCTGATGGACGGCATGAACATTGTGGGCGACCTGTTTGGCCAAGGCAAAATGTTTTTGCCCCAGGTGGTGAAAAGCGCCCGCGTCATGAAGCAGGCGGTCGCACACTTGATACCCTACATCGAAGCTGAAAAACTGCGCGATGAAGCCGCCGGCAGGGATGTCAAAACCAAGGGCAAAATCATTATTGCCACCGTCAAGGGCGACGTGCACGACATCGGCAAGAACATCGTCACCGTGGTCTTGCAGTGCAATAACTTTGACGTGGTCAACATGGGCGTGATGGTGCCTTGCCACGAAATCTTGGCGCGCGCCAAGGTCGAAGGGGCCGACATCATTGGCCTGTCCGGCCTGATCACGCCCAGCCTGGAAGAGATGCAGTACGTTGCGGCCGAGATGCAAAAAGACCCGCATTTCCGCATGGCCAAGATCCCGCTGCTGATCGGTGGTGCCACCACCAGCCGGGTGCACACCGCTGTCAAAATCGCCCCGCACTACGACGGCCCCGTGGTCTATGTGCCCGATGCGTCGCGCAGCGTCAGCGTGGCGCAAAGCCTCCTGTCCGACCAGGCCACCAAATACATTGACGAGCTGAACCAGGACTACGACAAGGTGCGCCACCAGCACGCCAACAAGAAGCAAACCCCCATGTGGCCATTGGCCAAGGCGCGGGCCAATGCCACGCCCATCCCATGGGCTGGCTACACGCCCCCTGTGCCTAAGTTTCTGGGTCGCCGCGTGTTCAAAAACTTCGACCTGGCCGAACTGGCCAAATACATTGACTGGGGGCCGTTCTTCCAAACCTGGGACCTGGCCGGCCCCTTCCCCGCCATTTTGAAAGACGAAGTCGTGGGCACTGAGGCCGTGCGCGTCTATGCCGACGGCCAGCGCATGCTCAAGCGCCTGATCGAAGGCCGCTGGCTGACCGCCAATGCGGTGGTGGCCTTCTATCCCGCCAACGCCGTGGGCGACGACATCCAGCTGTACACCGACGATACGCGCAGCCAGGTGGCCATGACCTGGTATGGCATGCGCCAGCAGACCGAAAAGCAGGCGGTGGACGGCGTGATGCGCCCCAGCCGCTGCCTGGCCGACTTCATTGCACCCAGAGTCGACATCAAAGATGCTACTACTTTAATAGCTGCAAATGTCCGTGCGACAGGGACTACTGGCATAAATGTCCATCAAAAACAGGATTACATCGGTTTATTTGCCGTCACCACCGGCATCGGCAGCGAGAAAAAGGAAAAGTACTTCACCGACGACCACGACGACTACAGCGCCATCATGCTCAAGGCCCTGGCCGACCGCCTGGCCGAGGCCTTTGCCGAGGCTTTGCACCACCGCGTGCGCACCGACCTGTGGGGTTACGCCAGCGGCGAGGCACTCAGCCACGAGGACATGATTGCCGAAAAATACCTGGGCATCCGCCCCGCGCCCGGCTACCCCGCCTGCCCCGACCACAGCGTCAAGGCCGCCATGTTTGACCTGCTGCAATGCCAGGACATTGGCATGGGACTGACAGAAAGCCTGGCCATGACCCCGGCGGCCAGTGTCAGTGGCTTTTACCTCAGCCACCCCGATGCCACCTACTTCAACGTCGGCAAGATCGGCGAAGACCAGCTCAAAGACCAGGCGCAGCGGCGCGGCCAGAGCGAAGCCCTGCTGGCCCGCCTGCTGGCACCCAATCTGAGCTAGGCGTGTGCCCGGTACCCTGGGCGGAATCCTCTATACTGTGGTCTGCGCCGATTTGCACCAGCTTGCGGGCGCGTAATAAATTCTGCTAAAGACCATCCCTCCATAGACACCCGGGTTTCGTTTTTAGCGATCTCGGGTTTTTTATTGCTTGTTTTTCATGCCGCTCCTTGCCACGCCACAGTTCATGCACTTTGATGCCCCACTGCCCTTGCAGTGCGGCGCGTCGATCCGCGCGTACACGCTGGCGTATGAGACCTATGGCACGCTCAACGCGGCCAAGTCCAACGCCGTGCTGATCTGCCACGCACTCAACGCCTCGCACCATGTAGCGGGTGTCTACGTCGGGCAGGACAAGTCCGAGGGCTGGTGGGACAACATGATTGGCCCCGGCAAGCCGCTGGACACCGACCAATTTTTCGTCATCGGCGTGAACAACCTGGGCTCGTGCTTTGGCTCCACCGGGCCGATGCACGTCAACCCGGATACTGGGCGCGTCTACGGTGCGGACTTTCCGGTGGTGACGGTGGAAGACTGGGTCGATGCCCAAGCCCGCCTGCTGGACGCGCTAGGCATCCAAACCCTGGCCGCCGTGATGGGTGGCAGCCTGGGCGGCATGCAGGCGCTGAGCTGGACGCTGCGATACCCAGGGCGCGTGCGCCACTGCATCGGCGTAGCCACCGCGCCCAATCTGACGGCGGAGAACATCGCCTTTAACGAAGTGGCCCGCCGCGCCATTGCCACCGACCCCGATTTTCATGGTGGTCACTTCTACCAGCACGGCGTAGTCCCCAAGCGCGGCCTGCGCATCGCGCGCATGGTCGGGCACATCACCTATTTGAGCGATGACGTGATGAACGAAAAATTTGGACGGCAGCTACGTGCCCCCACGCTTGCCGCTGCGCGTGCTGCGCTGCCCCCCGAGGGGGCCCTCGCGCCTGGGGGCGGCCCGGCGGCGCTCGGCGCGACTCAGTTGCCTTACCAGTACACGACGCAGGACGTGGAGTTCCAGATCGAAAGCTACCTGCGCTACCAGGGCGACAAGTTTGCCGAATATTTTGATGCCAACACCTATTTGCTGATTACGCGGGCCTTGGACTACTTCGACCCGGCCAAAAAATTTGACGGTGACTTAAGCCAGGCGCTGAAAAACGCAACGGCCAAATTCCTGCTGATCAGCTTCAGCACCGACTGGCGCTTTACCCCCGCGCGCAGCCGCGAGGTGGTGAAGGCCCTGCTGGACAACAACCATCCGGTAAGCTACGCCGAGATCGACGCACCCCACGGGCACGATGCGTTTTTGCTCGATGACGCACGCTATATGCGCGTAATAAGCTCCTATTTCAATGGCATTGTGCAAGCAATCAAAAGCACTGAGAGGGGGTCAGCATGAGCGATGTCGCCCTGCACCAAGTGATTGCCCATATGGTGCCCCAAGGCGCACGCGTGCTTGATCTGGGCTGCGGCGACGGCGCACTGCTGGCGCACCTGCAGGCCACACGCGGCTGCACGGGCTACGGCGTAGAGATTGACGACACCAATGTGCACGCCTGCGTGCAACGCGGCGTGAACGTCATCCAGCTCAACCTGGACGAAGGCCTGGCCATGTTCCAGGACCAGAGCTTTGACGTGGTGCTGCAAATCGACACCCTGCAACACCTGCGCAACGCCGAGGTCATGCTGCGTGAGACGGCGCGGGTAGGCAAGCTGGGCATTGTGGCCTTCCCTAATTTCGCCCACTGGCCCAATCGCCTGCAGGTGCTGCAAGGCCAGATGCCGGTGACCAAAACCCTGCCCTACCAGTGGTACGACACGCCCAACATCCGCGTCGGCACCTTTGCCGACTTCGCCGCGCTGGCGGCCAAGGACCAGTTGCAAGTGACCGATGCCTTTGGCATGCAGGGCGGCCAAGTCGTGCGCTGGTGGCCTAATGCGCGTGCCAGCATGGCGGTGTTTGCATTTCAGCGCAGATAATTCACGTGGCCTCCAAAACGCGTTAATATCGAAGCATCGGGAACACAGCCTCCCGAATCTCTTGCAGATAGACGGTGTCCCGTCCAAGCGCTGGCAATACCATCCACATGGATGGGTTTACTATGGGCACCACTATGACAAGCACGCACATTCCCACAATCTCGCCTGCCGACTTGACCAGCAGCTTAGGCCACGCAGACGCACCGCTGATACTGGACGTGCGCCGCGAGGCTAAATTTGTCGAGAGCCCGCGCATCGTCTGCGGTGCAGTACGCTGCGCTCCTGAAAACGTAGCTGCTTACGCTAATAAACAAAGCCCTGGCAGGGCCATTGTCTATTGCGTTTATGGCCATAACGTGAGCGAAGATGCGGTGGTGCAGCTCAACCAGGCGGGTTGGAGTGCAGCGCGGCTGGCAGGCGGCATCGAGGGCGGCAAAGACGGTAGTGATGCCGATGCCGACACGGCAGACAACATCGCCGCATGGCGTGCGCAAACCCTGCCCACCATCCTCAAGCGCCCTGACTGGGGCGTGACGGGCGAGCAGCCCTCGCGCTGGATTACGCGTGCGCGCCCCAAGATTGATCGCATCGCCTGCCCTTGGCTGATCCAGCGCTTTATCGACCCACGCGCCAAGTTTTTCTATGTGCCTACCGAGCAGGTGTTTACCGAGGCGCAGCGTTTGAACGCTGTGGCCTACGACATTCCCGGCACGCCCGTCTCGCACACGGGGCCACAGGGCGAACTGTGCAGCTTTGATGCCCTGCTCAAGGGCTTTGACCTGCACCTGCCAGCGCTTGATATGGTGGCCCGCATCGTGCGCGGTGCCGATACCGACCACCTGGAGTTGGCACCTCAGTGCGCCGGGCTGCTGGCCACCTCGCTGGGCATGTCAGCGCTGCACGGGGAGGACCACGCCATGCTGGCGGCCATGCTGCCGGTCTACGACGCGCTGTATGCTTGGTGTGTGCAGTCGGTCGCCGGGAGTGCTGAGCGGCACAGCTGGCAAGCCCCAAAAACACAAGCAAACCCCGCATGAGTGCCGACGCTATGAATCCGGTCGCACCGTCAATCGCCACGCCGATAGCACCCGTCCCGCCCGCGGCCGTTAGTTTTTTAGCCGCACTGAAGTTCTGGCTCAAGCTGGGCCTGATCAGCTTTGGCGGCCCGGCTGGGCAAATCGCCATCATGCAGCGCGAGCTGGTGGATGAGCGGCGCTGGATCAGCCAGGGGCGTTTTAACCATGCGCTGAACTACTGCATGCTCTTGCCCGGCCCCGAGGCACAGCAGCTGGCCACCTATATTGGCTGGCTGATGCACGGCGCGCGCGGCGGCATTGCGGCGGGGGCGCTGTTTGTGTTGCCTTCGCTGTTTATCATCATCGCGCTCAGTGCCCTGTACATCAGCTTCGGCAACATCCCCTGGGTGGCGGCGCTGTTCTATGGCATCCAGTGCGCGGTGGCGGCTCTGGTGCTGCATGCACTGTGGCGGGTGGGCAGCAAAACGCTTAAAAATCCGATGCAGTCACCCATTCTTTGGGCCGTGGCGCTGGCAAGTTTTGTCGCCATCGAGTTTTTTAACCTGGGCTTTCCGTGGATCGTGCTGGCTGCGGGCATCGTGGGTTGGTTGGGCGGTAAATTCGCACCCGCGCAGTTTGCAGGCGGTGGGCATGGTGGTACGGGCAAGGCCAAGGTACTGCCCTCTTTGATCGACGATAACACCCCCACGCCGCCGCACGCCTTGTTTAAACGCTCGCGTTTTTGGAGCGTCGTGGTCATCGGCCTGCTGCTGTGGGCGCTGCCCATGCTGGCCTTGGTGGGCAGCCTGGGGTGGCAAAACTCGCTGACGCAGATGGGCTGGTTTTTCACCAAAGCCGCGATGGTGACCTTTGGCGGGGCCTACGCGGTGTTGCCTTACGTCAACCAGGCGGCGGTGGAGCACTATGGCTGGCTGTCGGCCAAGCAGATGATGGACGGCCTGGCGCTGGGCGAGACCACACCCGGCCCGCTGATCATGATCGTCGCCTTTATCGGCTATGTAGGCCAGGCGCAAGAGGCCTTGCGCAGCGCTGCGGCTACCGGCTTGCCAGGCACGGGTGCCGTATGGCTCGGGGCCATCGGTGCGTGCATTGCCACCTGGTTTACCTTTTTGCCCAGTTTTATCTTCATCTTGATGGGTGGCCCGTTGATTGAGACCACGCATGGCAAGCTGGGTTTTACCGCGCCGCTCAAAGCCATCACGGCGGCGGTGGTGGGGGTGATTGCCACCCTGGCGTTGCTGTTTATCGTGCATGTGGCCTGGCCCGCAGGGGTGGGTAGCCCTTGGGCGCGCGTGGACTGGGTGGCGCTGTGCATTATTGGGGCGGCGGCGTTTGCGCTGTTTCGCCTGAAAACCAACGTCATGGGGGTGATTGCCGCCTGCGCGCTGGCAGGGCTGCTGTGGCGCTCTTTGGTTTGACCAGCCCAGCACCAAGTAGCAGGCCATCCGCCCGCAAGTAGCGTGTAGCGCTACTTTGCAAGGCATGTCTAAGTAAACGTGATTTCAAGAAACAATCGGTTTGCGCTGAGGGAAAACCTTTGTGCGCTGCGTGTTTAACTCTTGAAAGGCCAAGGTGGTTCGCCACCGATCGTCGGCAAATGGATTGGCGAGGCCAATATTGAACACCACACCAAGCCGCGCGCCTTTGTCACCCGCAGCTGGTGGGCCAGCTCCTGGGATCTGGCGTTGACGGGCTTGATCGTTGTGGCGGGTGCCTGGTGGCTTAAGGCGCTCACCTGGCAGGTCTGCCACCGTGAGCGCCAACGCCAACCAGATCCACAAATGGGCGCACAGCGCACCGCATGAGAATGGCCGTGTGGTCACCTGGTTGCAAAAGTTCAAGCTGATCCAGACCCAGCGCCACCATGCGCGCCACCACAGTGGTCAAAAGAATTCGCACTACTGCTCGGTGACGAACTTTTTAAACCCCTTGCTGGAAGAGCTGGAGTTTTGGAGCCTGCTGGAGCGTTTCAACGCCAAGGTATTTGGCTTGAAGCGCCGCGCCGATCCGAGCGTAGGCTAAATCAAGATCGAGCCATGCTCAGTGCAACGCAGGGCTTGGCACGGAGCAGGTCTGGCCGCCTTAGGGTTTGAGTGCCTCCAGGTATTCGGATTTGGAGATGCTGCCATCCCTGTCGACATCAATCTGTTCAAATCGTTGGGCGATGGCCGGTAGGTTTTCGGCCTCCTCCCGGCTCAGCTTGCCATCGCCATCTTTATCAGACCGCTCAAAGGCTTCCAGATAACGGACGGTTTCCGCATTGCTGGCCCCTGCGGTCATGCTCGGTTTGGCGTTGCCTTGGCTGGTCTGGGCGCGGGATGAATGCATGCACAGGGAGGCGAACGCGATGATCGCCAGGCTGCTGGCATTGAAGAGGGCGTTATCCAGGCGGTTGCGTCGTCGGCGTGAGGTCATGCAGGGCTCCTTAAAAGCGTTGGAAGAAGCCGTGATTGAACCCGCACCCGCGCCGTAAAGCCAGCACTTTTGCCGCATGTGGTGGCTGTGACATTTGCCTACGTTTGGGACACACTGTGTGCCCGATTATTTACAAAATAAGGCGTTGAGGCACTGTAATATTACGTAAACAGCTACTGATTTTATAGTGCTTGTGTTACGCGGCAGACGCCTGGGCAGCGCTCACCACGGCATGCACCAGTTGCAGCTTGGCGACTGCGGCAGCGGGCAGCACGAAGGGGTAGAAATCGCGCTCACCCATGCTGCCCGACAGTTCGTTGAGCACAGCGGTAATGTTTAGCCAGTCGTTGAGGAAGTTCAAAAACGCCTGCGCATCCGGGCGCTGGCTGTCCCACAGCGCGCCCAGGGTATAGGGTGGGCGGCCACTCTCGATGTCATGGGCCTGCAAGCCAAAGCTGCGCGCGGTGTCCATGCCGTCACGGATATGCAGGTAGTGCGCCCAGGTCTCGGCCCAGTCCTCCCAGGGGTGGGAGGAGGCATAGGCGCTGACATGGCGGGTGGCCCAGTCAAACGGTGCCCCCAGTGTGTAATGGCGCTGCAATGCCTGCGCGTAGTCTTGCCGCTCGTCGCCAAACAGTTGCCGAAAAGGGGCTAACCACTCCGTGCCGGCCACCAAGCGATCCCAGTAGTAGTGCGCTACCTCGTGGCGCAGGTGGCCCAGCAGCGTGCGGTAGGGCTCGTGCAGCGCCGTGCGGTTGCGCTCGCGGATGGCATCGTCGGCCTCCTGGGCGTTGAGCGTGATCACGCCGTGGGCATGGCCCGTGAGGATGGGGGGCTGGCCCTGCTGGTCGAGCAAAAAATCAAACGCCATGCCGCGCTGCGGGTCTTGCCATGGCGTGCGTGCCAGGCTGTTCACGGGCAATTGGAGTCCCAGCAACTGGCTGACCAGGCGGCGTTTGGCCACCTCGATGCTGTGCCACAGCGCCTGATTTTCGGGCAAGCTCTGGTCGGGAATGGTGCGGTTCAGGCTGCACGCTATGCACAGGCCATCGTCGCCGCCGGGCAGCGTGATGTTGACCGGGCGCAGCCAGTTGCAGGCGGCCGCGCGTGCATAGTTGGCACAGCGGTGGTAACGCCTGCCGGTGCCGCTGGCGCCGCCTTCGCTGTGTATCGTCCATTGGTCGTCCCGCTCGGTGGCGTGCAGGGCTACTACCTGCGCACGCTGCGGCTCATAGCCCAACTGGCGGTGGCAGCTGAGGCAGGCGCTATTGCGAAAAAATACCGATGCGCCACATGCACAGCGGTAAGCGCGGCGTGACGGAGAATGCGGTACGGTATCTGACATGCTACAAATTATATAGCTGCTTATGTCCTATTTATTGGGACTACAGATGAATTTTATGGTGAAACCTGGGCTAGCTGTAGTTCTCGGCCTCGGGATCGGTGGCCTCCAGCTCGTAACTGGCGGCCAACATGGCCAGGCGGCCAATCACGCCGTACATGTAGAAACGGTTGGGCTCGCTGGCACCGGGCGGCATGCCGGGCTGGGGAATGTGGGCGGATTTGTTGAACGCCAGCGGTACAAAGCTTGAACCCGGGGCGTTCAGGTTTTCGTCCACGCCCCGTTCAGCATGCACACGGTAAAAGCCGCCGACCACGTAGCGGTCCATCATGTAGACCACTGGCTCGGCGACGGCATCGTTGACGCGTTCATTGGTTTGCACGCCCTCCTGCACAATCACATCGCTGACCTGCTGGCCGTCTTTGATGACGTTCATCTTGTTTTTGGTTTTTCGGTTCAACGCTTCCAGATCCTTCACATCGCGCACCGTCATGATGCCCATGCCATAGGTACCGTTGTCGGCCTTGACGATGGCAAAGGGTTTTTCGTTGATGCCGTACTCTTTGTATTTGCGTTTAATTTTGGTCAGCATGGCATCCACATTGGTGGTCAGGCAGTCCATGCCCAAGCCCTCGGCAAAGTTGACCTCACCGCACTGCGAGAACATCGGGTTGATCAGCCACGGGTCTACACCCAGCAACTTGCCAAAGCGCTTGCTCACCTCTTCATAGGCAGCAAAGTGTTTGGACTTGCGCCGCACATGCCAGCCCGCGTGCAGGGGCGGCAGCAGGTGCTGCTCGTAAATATCTTCCAGAATGCCGGGCACGCCCGCGGACAGGTCATTGTTGAGCAAGATGGTGCAGGGGTCAAAGCCCGCCACGCCCAGGCGGCCCTTGCCGCCGCCCTGGGTGCGGATGACGGGCTCAAGCAGCACGGTCTCGCCATTGGGCAGCGTGATCGTGGTGGGCTCTTTGATCTCGGGGTTGATTGAGCCGATGCGCACATTCAGCCCGGCCATATTGAAGATGCGTGCCAGCTGGGCGACGTTGGCCAGATAAAAACTGTTGCGCGTGTGGTTCTCGGGGATGATGAGCAGGTTGCGCGCCTCGGGGCAAATTTTCTCAATGGCGGCCATGGCGGCCTGCACGGCCAGGGGCAGCATCTCGGGGGTAAGGTTGTTCCAGCCGCCGGGGTACAAGTTAGTGTCTACCGGGGCTAGCTTGAAGCCGGCGTTGCGGATGTCCACCGAGGTGTAGAACGGGGGCGTGTGCTCCATCCATTCGAGGCGAAACCAGCGCTCGATGGCGGGCATGCTGTCCAGGATGCGCTGCTCCAGCTCGTTGATGGGGCCGTTGAGTGCGGTAATAAGGTGTGGGACCATGGTACTGGGTGTTTATGTGTTTTAACTGGGGATTGTAGGCAGGTGGGGATGTTTAGGCTATCTGCAAGGGGTAATGGGGCGTAAATGGCAGGGCCTGGTGGCTTACTCACTGTTTTGTACGAGAGCTGAGTACGCCAAGTGCCGGGACGGGCACAGGCAAAAAACAAGCCAAAAAGCCACCTAAAATCTACCCTCCAATCCCGTCACATCACCCCCCCTCACCATGCAATTCATCCGCTTCTCCGACCTGTGCGCGCAAGGCGCTGTCAAAAACAAACGTGTATTCATCCGTGCCGACATGAACGTACCGCAGGACGACGCAGGCAAAATTACCGAAGACACGCGCATTCGCGCCAGCATGGCTTGTATCCAGATGGCGCTGGATGCAGGTGCGGCGGTCATGGTTACGTCACATCTGGGTCGCCCTACCGAGGGTGCATTCAAACCGGCTGACTCGCTGGCTCCCGTGGCCGCGCGCATGGGCGAGCTGCTCGGCCGCTCTGTGCCCTTGGTGCCCAACTGGGTCGATGGCGTGACGGCAGCGCCCGGCCAAGTGGTCTTGCTAGAGAACTGCCGCATCAACGTGGGCGAAAAGAAAAACGCCCCCGAGTTGGCGCAAAAAATGGCTAAGCTGTGCGACATCTTTGTGCACGATGCCTTTGGCACCGCCCACCGCGCCGAGGGCAGTACCTATGGCATAGCGCAGTACGCGCCCATTGCCTCTGCAGGCCCTCTGCTGGCGGCAGAGATGGATGCCATCGGCAAGGCCCTGGCCGCGCCAGCGCGCCCACTGGTAGCCATTGTGGCGGGCAGCAAGGTCAGCACCAAGCTGAGCATTCTGCAGGCGCTGTCTGCCAAAGTGGACGGCCTGATCGTAGGTGGCGGCATTGCCAATACCTTTATGTTGGCTGCGGGGCTGAAGATTGGCAAGTCGCTGGCCGAGCCTTCGCTGGTCGGCGAGGCGCAAGCTGTCATCAAGGCCATGCAGGCGCGTGGTGCGGCGGTACCTATTCCTACGGATGTCGTCGTAGCCAAAAGTTTTTCCGCTGATGCGGTGGCCACGGTGAAAGCCGCTACCGAGGTGGCTGATGACGATTTGATTCTGGACATCGGCCCGCAAACCGCCGCACTGTTGGCCGCGCAGCTTAAAAATGCGGGCACCATCGTGTGGAACGGCCCGGTGGGTGTGTTTGAGTTTGCTGCCTTTGCCCACGGCACCGAGACCATCGCCCGCGCGATCGCCGCTTCGGGTGCCTTCTCGATTGCAGGCGGTGGCGACACGCTGGCTGCGATTGCCAAATACGGTATTGAGAAAGACGTGAGTTACATCTCTACGGGTGGTGGCGCATTTTTGGAGGTGCTGGAGGGCAAAACCCTGCCTGCGTTTGAGATACTGCAAAAACGGGCGCAAGCTCAAAGTTAACGCCCAGACGAAAACACGCTGCGGGCGCAGTGCTGGCAATCCTTGCGTCAAGCGCCAGACATTTTTCGTCTACCATTGCCATATCTCTCCGTTGTCCATCTAAAGGCCACCATGACCACTGCGCCCGCTGCCACCGAGCCCGTCAACCTGTCCCACATCTCGCCGCGCGACAAGGCCGAGATACTGGCCCAGGCCTTGCCCTATATCCGCCGCTTTCATGGCAAAACCCTGGTCATCAAATACGGCGGCAACGCCATGACCGATCCGGCCCTGCAGGCCGATTTTGCCGAAGACGTGGTGCTGCTCAAACTGGTGGGCATGAACCCGGTGGTGGTGCACGGCGGCGGCCCGCAGATTGAAACCGCACTCAAGCGCCTGGGCAAAACAGGCCAGTTCATCCAGGGCATGCGTGTCACCGATGCCGAAACCATGGAAGTGGTGGAGTGGGTGCTGGCGGGCGAGGTGCAGCAGGACATCGTCGGCCTCATCAACGCCGCCGGCGGCAAGGCCGTGGGCCTCACCGGGCGCGATGGCGGCCTGATCCGCGCCAAAAAACTCAAGCTGCTCGACACCAAAGACCCCAGCGTCGAGCACGATGTCGGCCAGGTCGGCGAGATCGAGTCGATTGACCCGAGCGTGGTCAAGGCGCTGCAAGACGATGCCTTTATCCCTGTGATCAGCCCGATCGGTTTTGGCGAGAACAACGAGAGCTACAACATCAACGCCGACGTGGTAGCCGCCAAGCTGGCTACTGTTTTAAGGGCTGAAAAACTGATGATGCTTACCAACATCAGCGGCGTGCTGGACAAGCAGGGCAAACTCTTAGTCGACCTGACGGCTAGGCAAATCGACGAGCTGGTAGCGGACGGCACCATCTCGGGCGGCATGCTGCCTAAGATTGCCGGTGCGCTGGATGCCGCCAAGAGCGGCGTCAACGCCGTGCATATTGTCGATGGCCGCGTGCCCCACGCCATGCTGCTGGAGATTTTGACCGACCAGGCCTACGGCACGATGATTCGCAGCCACTAGGGCGCAATGCGTTCAGGTCTATACCCCGATTGTGGTGGCCCCAGCGTATACCCCAAGCAATCTAAAGCTGCTCAGGCGAAAAGCCGCCCGGCGCTGTGCGAGAATCGTTGCAAAAGAGCCCTATCCCATGTCTGATGTAACTACCCACTCTCCTGACCGCGTTGACCCAGCCCCCGGCGATGGCAGCACCCGCAAACGCCCCAAGCCGGGCGAGCGGCGCGTACAAATCCTGCAAGCCCTGGCCACCATGCTCGAGCAGCCGGGCGCCGAGCGCGTCACCACCGCTGCGCTAGCGGCCAGGCTGGATGTGTCCGAGGCCGCGCTGTACCGTCACTTTGCCAGCAAAGCCCAGATGTTTGAGGGATTGATCGAATTTGTGGAGCAAACCGTCTTTGGCCTGGTCAACCAGATCACCGAGCGCGAGACGCAGCCGGGCCCGCGCATCAGCAAGATCATCAGCATGCTGCTCCAGTTTGGCGAGAAGAACCCCGGCATGGCGCGGGTGATGGTGGGTGACGCCCTGGTGTTTGAAAACGAACGCCTGCACCAGCGCATGAACCAGTTGTTTGACAAGCTGGAGGCGACCTTCAAGCAGTCGCTGCGCGAAGCCGCAGGCACGGCAGGCTCGGCCACCCCTACGGTGGACGCCCAAGCCCGGGCTTCCACCCTCACCGCCTTTTGCATCGGCCGTCTGCAGCGCTTTGCCCGCTCGGGTTTTAAGCGCCTGCCCACCGAGCATCTGGAGGCCAGCCTGGCAGTGTTGCTGTAAATGCTATATTTTTAGTAGCTATTAATGTCCAGGTGACAAGGACTACGGGCCTATTTGGCAAGTAAATCGGCGATCAGGCGGTAATTGCAACGCCTACCTTGCGCCCCGCCTCCACAATCTCCTGCCAGGTCGTTGCATCGATGCGGATGCCATCGCGCTCGCGCTCCACACGGTAGGCGCGCTCGGGTTCACCGCCGATCTGCACGGCATCAAAACCGCTCTGCGGAGGGCTGGCTTTGAGCCAGTCGACAAAGGCCGTCGCCTCGGCTTCAAACGCGCTTTGCGTGCCCAGCTTGGCCGGGTCGATCAACACTGTCAGCATGCCGTTGAGCACGGCGCGCCTGGCGTCGGCGGGGCGGTGCCAGGTGCCACCACCGGTGAGCGCGCCACCCAGCAGCTCGCAGGCCACCGCCAGGCCCGAGCCTTTGTGCTCTCCAAACGCTAGCAGCGCACCAAGCAAGGTGTTGGCTGGATCGATCACGCCCTGCGCGTTGGGTTGGGGCACCACGACCACGCCAGGGTCGGTGGTGGGCTGGCCTTGCGCGTCGATCAAAAAGCCCGGCTCCACGCGTCGCCCCTCGTTGTGCGCCACGCGCATCTTGCCCTGCGCGACGCGGCTGGTGGCAAAGTCGAGGATAAATGGCTCCTGATTTTTGAGTGGCACACCAATGCAGCAGGGATTGGTGCCAAAACGCCCATCGGTGCCGCCGTACGCGGCGACTACGGGGCGCGACAGCACGTTGACGAAATGCATCGCCACCAAACCCTGCGCCACCGCCATCTCGGCCCAGTGGCCAATGCGCCCCAGGTGATGCGCATTGGCCAAAGTCATGATGCAACTGCCGTGCTGCCTGGCGCGCGCGATGCCCAGTTGCATGGCCTGCGCACCCACCACCTGGCCGTAACCGCGCTGGCCGTCCAGGCTGAGCATGCTGCCAATGTCGAGCAGCACTTTCACACCCGTGTTGGGATGCAGGCCACCCTCCAGCACCGCGTCGATGTAGCGCGCAATCATGCCCACGCCATGCGAGTCGTGGCCGCTCAGGTTGGCCATTACCAGGTTGTCGGCCACCTGCTGGGCTTCTTGCGGGGTGCTGCCTGCTGCTATAAAAATATTAGCTGCTTGCGTCCGCAGCACAGGGACTTCAATCGTTTTTGTCATATTTTCTTGTTTGTAATCACATCACCGCGCCGACTTGCCAGGGCACGAACTCGTTTTGGCCGTAGCCGTGTTTTTCGCTTTTGGACTGCGCACCCGATGCTGTCGCCAGCACCAGCTCAAAAATGCGTTGCCCCATTTCCTGCACGGTAGAAGAACCGTCGATGATCTCGCCGCAGTTGATGTCCATGTCCTCTTCCTGGCGCTGCCACAGCGCCGTGTTGGTGGCCAGCTTCAGCGACGGCGAGGGCGCGCAGCCGTAGGCGCTGCCGCGTCCGGTGGTAAAACAGATCATGTTGGCGCCGCCCGCTACCTGCCCGGTGGCGCTGACGGGGTCGTAGCCAGGGGTGTCCATGTAGACAAAGCCTTTGTCTTTGACGGCCTCGGCGTACTCGACTACGGCCTGCAGATTGCTGGTGCCGCCTTTGGCGACTGCACCAAGCGATTTTTCCAGAATCGTCGTCAAACCGCCCGCCTTGTTGCCCGGCGAGGGGTTGTTGTTCATCTCGCCTTCATTGATGGCGGTGTAGTGCTCCCACCACTTGATGCGCTCGATGAGTTTTTCACCCACCTCGCGGCGCACGGCGCGGCGTGTCAGCAGATGCTCGGCTCCGTAGATTTCGGGAGTCTCCGACAGGATGGCCGTACCGCCATGCGCCACCAGCAGGTCGACCGCCACACCCAGCGCCGGGTTGGCGCTGATGCCGCTGTAGCCGTCGCTGCCGCCGCATTGCAGGCCGATGGTGATGTGCGCGGCGCTGCAGGGCTCGCGTTTTACCGCGTTGGCGCTGGGCAGCATGGCCTTGATCAACGCGATGCCTTTGGCCACGGTTTTGCGCGTACCGCCGGTGTCCTGGATGCTGAAGACCTTGAGCGTCTCGCCCTCGCGCAGGCTGCTGTTGGCCAGCCAGGCGTTGATCTGGTTCGACTCGCAGCCCAGGCCCACCACCAGGATGCCCGCAAAGTTGGCATGGGTGGCGTAGCCTGCCAGCGTGCGCTGCAAGATCTGCATGCCCGTGCCCTCGGTGTCCATGCCGCAGCCGGTGCCGTGGGTCAAGGCCACGATGCCGTCCACGTTGTCAAAGCCCGCCAATGCCAACGGATTGGTTTGCCGGTTGAAATGGTCGGCGATGGCACGTGCCGCCGTGGCCGAGCAATTGACGCTGCTCAAGATACCAATGTAGTTGCGCGTGGCCACGCGGCCATCGGCGCGCTGGATACCCATGAAGGTTGCCTCGCGCAAGGCTGCGGCAGGCTTCACGTCCGCACCAAAGGCATAGTCACGGGCAAAGTCGCCCTTGTTGTCGCCCATGCCCAGGTTCTGCGAATGCACATGCTCACCCGCAGCTATTGTTTTAGTAGTAAATCCGATGATCTGGTTATAGCGGCGCACCGGGGCCCCTGCGGCGATGGCATGCAACGCCACCTTGTGCCCGGCAGGAATCAGGCCGCGCGTGGTGATGCCGTTCAGTTGCGTACCACCGACAATCTGCGAACGGGCGATCACCACGTCGTCGGCGGGATGGAGTTGGATAAATGGATTCATAGTGCAACGTACTTTCATTGAATTTTGCGCTTGCCCATGGGCGACAGGGGGTGGCTATTTCTAATGGTACTATGATATGCACCATCCTTAATTCACGTTGTACCCCATGAGACTGCAAGGTAAAACCGCCCTCGTGACCGCCGCCGGGCAAGGCATAGGCAAAGCCAGCGCGCTGGCTATGGCGCTCGAAGGTGCGCAGGTGATTGCCACCGATGTCAACCCCGCACTGCTGCAAAGCTACGCAGGCATCGCCAATATCCGCACCCAGGTGCTGGACGTGCTGGACAAGACGGCCATTGCCGCTGTGGTCGATGCGGCCCCACCTCTGAACATCCTGTTCAATTGCGCCGGCTTTGTGCACAACGGGTCTATTTTGCAGGCGACCGACGAGGACTGGAACTTTGCCTTCAATCTCAATGTGCGCGCCCAGTTCTGGATGATCCAGGCCGCGCTGCCCAAGATGCTGGCCAATGGTGGCGCCAGCATTATCAACATGGCCAGCGTCTGCAGTAGCTTGAAGGGCTTGCCCAATCGCTTTGCCTACGGAGCCAGCAAGGCGGCGGTGGTGGGGCTGACCAAATCCGTCGCGGCAGACTATGTGGCGCAGGGCATCCGCTGCAATGCCATTGCCCCGGGCACGGTAGACACGCCCTCGCTGGGCGAGCGCATCAACAGCTACGCCGACCCTGTGGAAGCGCGCAAAAACTTTGTCGCCCGCCAGCCCATGGGCCGCCTGGCGCAGGCCCATGAGATTGCACCCATCGTGGTGTACCTGGCCAGTGACGAGTCGGTGTTTGCTACCGGCCAGCTATTTCCCGTTGACGGAGGCATGACGATATGAACCAGCTTGACTTGCAACAACGCTACGCCGTCATCACCGGCGGTGCCTCGGGCATTGGCCTGGCGATTGCCCAGCGCATGCTGGCCTCGGGCGCGCGGCTCACGCTATGGGACCGTGACGATGCGGCACTGCAAAAGGCCAAAGACCTGCTGGGCAGTAGCGTGCATACCGTGCGGGTCAACGTGGCCGACCACGCCGACGTGGCCCACGCGGCTGCTGCCAGCGAGGCACACGCCCCCGTGGACATCCTCGTCAACAGCGCAGGCATCACTGGCCCCAACATGCCTCTGGCCGACTACCCGGTAGACGACTGGAAAAGCGTCTTCGACATCAATGTGCACGGCCTGTTTTACTGCTGCCGCGAACTCGCGCCCTTCATGCGCAAACGCAACTACGGGCGCATCGTCAACATCGCCTCCGTCGCGGGCAAAGAGGGCAACCCGAATGCCAGCGCCTACAGCGCCAGCAAAGCTGCCGTGATTGCACTGACCAAATCTTTGGGCAAAGAGCTGGCCACCACCGGCTTGCGTGTCAACTGCGTGACCCCAGCTGCGGTAAAGACCGCCATGTTTGACCAGATGACGCAAAGCCACATCGACTTTATGCTGTCCAAAATCCCTATGGCGCGCTTTGGTGAGGTGCAAGAGATTGCCGCCATGGTGGCCTGGCTGTGCACCGAGGACTGCTCGTTTTCTACGGGTGCGGTGTTTGACCTGTCAGGTGGCCGCGCGACGTACTAAGCCTTTTCCCTCACTCTTACTTTTCCCACACTCTTAACTAATCAGGAGACTTATGAAACTCGTTCGCTACGGCAACCCCGGCAAAGAAAAACCCGGCCTCATCGACGCGCAAGGTGTACTGCGCGACCTCAGCAGTGTGGTGCCAGACATTGGCCCCGCCCAGTTGAGCGAGGCATCCCTGAAAAAGATTGCCAAGGTGAAAACCGACAAGCTGCCCGCCGTGCGCGGCAACCCGCGCATGGGCTGCCCGGTGGCTAACATCAGCAAATGCGTCGCCATCGGATTGAACTACCTGGACCACGCCAAAGAGGCCGGCATGGCCATTCCCAAAGAGCCGATCATTTTCATGAAGGCCATCAGCAGCATCCAGGGCCCCAACGACGATGTCATGCTGCCCAAAGGCTCGGTCAAAGGCGACTGGGAAGTCGAGCTGGCCATCGTCATTGGCACCAAGGCATCCTATGTCAGCCAGAAAGATGCTCTTAATTACGTAGCAGGCTACGCCCTGTCCAACGACGTGAGCGAGCGTGAGTTCCAGCTCGAGCGCGGCCCGCAGTGGGACAAGGGCAAGGGTTGCGACACCTTCGGCCCGATCGGTCCCTGGCTGGTGACCACCGACGAGATCACCAACCCGCAAAATCTGGCCATGTGGCTGGACGTGAACGGCAAGCGCATGCAGACCGGCAACACCAAAACCATGATCTTCGGGGCCGCCAAAATCGTCAGCTACGTCAGCCAGTTCATGACCCTGATGCCCGGCGATGTGATCATCACCGGCACGCCCCCTGGCGTAGGCATGGGCATGAAGCCTTCGCCTCAGTTTCTGAAAAAGGGCGACGTGATGACCCTGGGCATTGAGGGCTTGGGCGAGCAGCGCCAGAAGGTTGTGGCGTACAAGAAAGGCTGATGAGAGCCTTCGCTCAAGCTGGAAAGGTCAATCCCCTAAGCTACCCATGCGCATATCGTCCAGATAGTCGCGGGCGATGTCCACTGTGGTTTTACTGCCCACATCGTCAAAGTGCTTTTTCAGCCAGCGCAGAGCGCACAGGCGGCCCAGGGTGTGCAGCTTGCCAATGAGCTGGCCATCGGCCGAGGATTTGCTGGAGGCTGGATAAGCCTCCAGCGCTTCGCCACCGTCAATGCGGTGCAGCAGCATGGGGCGATAGTGGTCGGTGTCCAGGCGGCCCCGCTCGAGCATGCGGTTCACAAAATCAATCGAGCGCATTTGGGACATCAGGCTGGCGTTAAAGGTCAACTCGTTGGCGCGATCCAAAATCTCGGCACCCGAGGTCGGCAGACTGTTGCGTTCTATGGGGTTGATCTGTACCAGCACCAGATCGCTGGCGTGGCAACGATAAATCAGCGGGTGCAGGGCCGGATTGCCCGAATAACCGCCGTCCCAGTAGTACTCGCCATCCACCTCCACCGCCTGAAATAAGGTGGGCAGGCAGGCTGAGGCCATCAGCGAGGCACTGGTCAGCCGTTTACCGCCAAAAATCTCAGATTTACCCGTGAGTACATGGGTGGCCGAGACAAACACGCGCGGATCGGCTAGTTGCCCAATGCGCTCAAAATCAAATTGCCGTTCTACCAATTGGCGCAGAGGATTAATGTCCAATGGGTTGGTGTGGTAGGGCGATAAGTTACTTTGCGGCAAGGCCTCGGCGGCAATGCGCCAGCCGCCCAGCCACACGTCAATAATGCTGCGCTGGATGGCGCTGGCGGCACCAAGTTGCACCACTTCGCTCCAAAACTTTGCCAATGATTCCCGCGCCGCCTCACGCGTATCAGAAGCTGGGCTTGTAACTGAGACAAAGCCGTGCGCCAATGCCATGGCATTCATCGCCCCGGCACTGCTGCCGCTGATACCGTTGATATGCAGCCGGCCGTCCTCCAGTAGCGCGTCCAGCACGCCCCAGGTAAAGGCCCCGTGCGAGCCGCCGCCTTGCAACGCCAGACTGATAGTTTTGGTGGTTTTAGCTATACCCATAGCGTTTACTAAGTAAAAACCCTATGATAATCTTCAAATATGACATGGCACAGCGAAAGGGCATCCGAAAAAGGCCCAGTTACGGGCCGACAGGTGCAAGTTTCACAAAGAATTTGACGCGGCACCTAAATCTATGGCATAATCAAAGGCTTCGCGTGAAACGGCAGTGCCAACTGGCATTGCTAATGCATGCATATCCGCCCAAACGTTAGAGGCAGGTAACGACAAGTTGCCGGCTGATAGCGACGGGCCCAAAACTGGCTTTGATGGTATTTGAATGTTTCAAATGTTGTCAGGGACAAGTTGGGAAGATTTGAAATGATCCAAACTGAATCTCGACTCGATGTCGCCGACAACACGGGCGCTAAATCCGTGCTGTGTATCAAGGTGCTGGGTGGCTCCAAGCGCCGCTACGCATCCGTAGGCGATGTAATTAAGGTCAGCATTAAAGAAGCTGCACCCCGCGCCCGCGTTAAAAAAGGCGAAGTGTATAGCGCTGTTGTAGTGCGTACCGCCAAGGGCATTCGCCGCAGCGATGGTTCGCTCGTCAAGTTTGACGGCAACGCCGCTGTGCTGCTCAACGCCAAGCTGGAGCCTATCGGCACCCGCATCTTCGGGCCCGTTACGCGCGAATTGCGTAACGAGAAGTTCATGAAGATCGTGTCCCTGGCTCCTGAAGTTCTGTAAGAGGAAGTCCAAGCCATGAACAAAATTCGCACAGGCGACCAGGTGATCGTGATCGCTGGTCGTGACAAAGGCAAGCGCGGCACCGTGTCGCTGCGCAAAGACGACAGCCATGTGGTGGTCGACGGTATTAACATGGTGAAAAAACACACCAAGCCAAACCCGCTGAAAAACACCACCGGCGGTATTGTCGAAAAGACCATGCCCATCCACCAGTCCAACATCGCTATTTTCAATGGCGCCACGGGCAAGGCAGATCGCGTGGGTATCAAATTACAAGCCGATGGCAAACGCATTCGTGTGTACAAGTCCAGTGGCGCAGAGATTAAGGCTGCATAACATGGCACGTCTCAAACAAATCTACACCGACAAAATCACGCCCGAGCTGATGAAGCAGTTTGGCTACACCTCGCCCATGCAGGTGCCGCGTCTGACCAAGATCACCCTGAACATGGGTGTGAGCGAAGCGGTGGCGGACAAAAAAGTCATGGACAACGCGGTCAGCGACATGACCAAGATTGCGGGCCAAAAGCCCGTCGTCACCAAGGCCAAAAAGCCCATCGCCGGTTTCAAAATTCGCGAAGGCTTGCCCATTGGTTGTATGGTCACGCTGCGCGGCGAGCACATGTATGAATTTCTGGATCGTTTTGTCACAGTGGCTCTGCCCCGCGTGCGTGACTTCCGGGGTATCTCCGGTCGTGCGTTCGACGGCCGTGGCAACTACAACATCGGTGTCAAAGAACAGATCATCTTCCCTGAGATTGAGTACGACAAAGTTGACGCTTTGCGCGGTCTCAATATCAGCATCACCACCACCGCTAAAACCGACGCAGAGTGCAAAGCCCTGCTCGCCGGTTTCCGCTTCCCGTTTAAGAACTGAGGTGAACCGTGGCTAAAATGGCTCTCATCCAACGCGAACTCAAGCGCGACAAACTCGTCGCCAAGTACGCCCCCAAATTTGCTGCTCTCAAGGCCGTCATCAATGATGCCAAGAAGAGCGACGACGAGCGCATGGCCGCCCGTCTCGAGCTGCAAAAGCAGCCGCGCAATGCCAACCCGACTCGCCAGCGTAACCGCTGCTCGATCACGGGTCGTCCACGCGGCACCTACCGTCAATTTGGTCTCGGGCGCATGAAAGTGCGCGAGATGGCATTCGCGGGCGAAATCCCGGGAATGACCAAGGCCAGCTGGTAAGCGAAGGAAAAATCAAATGAGCATGAGTGATCCTATCGCCGACCTGTTGACGCGTATCCGTAACGCGCAAATGGTTGCTAAAGAGTCTGTGTCGGTCCCCGCTTCCAAAGTGAAAGTGGCGATTGCGCAGGTGTTAAAAGACGAAGGCTATGTGGACGGCTTCAAAGTCGTGCAAGACGCTGGCAAGTCAGAGCTGGTGATTGCATTGAAGTACTACGCAGGTCGTCCGGTGATCGAGCGCATTGAGCGCGTCAGCCGCCCAGGCCTGCGTGTCTACAAAGGCACGGGTGCTATTCCTCAAGTCAAGAACGGCTTGGGCGTAGCGATTGTTACCACCCCACGCGGTGTCATGACCGATCGCAAAGCACGCGCCGATGGCGTGGGCGGCGAAGTGTTGTGCTACGTCGCTTAAGCCATACAGGAGAAAACTAAAATGTCCCGTATTGGAAAAATGCCCGTTATCGTGCCTGCTGGCGTGGACGTGTCGATCAAAGCTGACCAGATCAGTGTCAAGGGTACTGGCGGAACGCTGGCTATCCAGGCCAACGCCTTGGTTACCGTGAAAAACGAAGCAGGCAAAATCAATTTTGCCCCCGCCAACGAGTCCCGTGAAGCCAATGCCATGAGCGGTACACTGCGCCAGTTGGTCAACAACATGGTGGTCGGCGTCACCAAAGGCTTTGAGAAAAAGCTCAACCTGGTCGGCGTGGGTTACAAAGCCCAAGCCGCTGGCAACAAGCTCAACCTCACCGTCGGTTATTCGCACCCGGTCAACTTTGACATGCCTGCGGGCATCAAGGTAGAGACCCCGCTGCCAACCGAAATCATCATCAAAGGTGCTGACCGCCAACGTGTGGGCCAGATCGCCGCTGAGATCCGTGCTGTTCGTCCTCCTGAGCCTTACAAAGGCAAGGGCATCCGTTATTCGGATGAGAAGATCACGATCAAAGAAACCAAGAAGAAATAAGGAGCTGTCTCATGTTGACCAAAAAAGAGCAGCGTCTGCGTCGTTCGCGCCAAACCCGTATCCGCATTGCCAACCAAGGCGTTGCACGTTTGAGCGTCAACCGCACCAATTTGCACATCTACGCCCAGGTCATCTCTGGCGACGGCAGCAAGGTTCTGGCATCTGCCTCTACCACCGAAGCCGAAATCATCAAAGCCCTCGGCGGCTCCGGCAAAGGCAGTAACACTGCCGCTGCCGCAGCCATCGGCAAGCGCGTGGCTGAAAAAGCCAAAGCGGCTGGCGTTGACAAAGTGGCGTTTGATCGCGCTGGTTTTGCCTATCATGGACGCGTCAAGGCTTTGGCCGACGCTGCCCGTGAAGCTGGCTTGCAGTTCTAATCTAGGCGAGAATTTACATGGCTAAATTACAAGCAAATACCCCCGCTACCGGCCCAGAAGACGGCCTGCGCGAGAAGATGATCGCGATCAACCGCGTCACCAAAGTGGTCAAGGGCGGTCGTATCCTCGGTTTCGCAGCCCTGACTGTCGTGGGCGATGGTGATGGCCGCGTTGGCATGGGCAAAGGCAAGTCGAAAGAAGTGCCCGTAGCTGTGCAAAAGGCGATGGAGCAAGCGCGCCACGTCATGATCAAAGCCAATCTGAAAAACGGCACCATTCACCACCGTGTGTATGGTTCACACGGCGCTGCAAACGTCATGATGTCGCCCGCCCCCAAGGGTACTGGCATCATCGCCGGCGGCCCGATGCGCGCTGTCTTTGAAGTGATGGGCATCACTGATATCGTGGCCAAGAGCCATGGTTCCACCAATCCGTACAACATGGTGCGCGCCACTTTGGACGCCCTGAAGAACTCTACAACCCCTGCCGAAGTCGCTGCCAAGCGTGGCAAGAGTGTTGAAGAAATCTTCGCTTAAATCAGGAGCAACACATGTCTGCCCCATCTACCGTTAAAGTCCAACTGGTGCGTAGCCCCATCGGCTGCAAAGAAGCCCACCGCGCTACCGTGCGCGGCTTGGGTCTGCGCAAGATCCGCTCCGTCTCCGAGTTGCAAGACACCCCTGCCGTGCGCGGCATGATCGACAAGATCAGTTATCTCGTGAAGGTGCTGTAATGGAACTCAATACCATTTCTCCTGCTGATGGCTCCAAAAAAGCACGTCGCCGTGTCGGTCGCGGCATTGGCTCTGGCCTGGGTAAAACCGCTGGTCGCGGCCACAAAGGTCAAAAGTCGCGCTCGGGCGGCTACCACAAGGTCGGTTTTGAAGGCGGTCAAATGCCTTTGCAGCGCCGCTTGCCCAAGCGTGGTTTTAAATCGCATCTGCTCAAGTTCAACGCCGAAATCACTTTGACCAACCTGGAAGTTCTGGGTGCGGCTGAAGTGGATGTGTTGGCGCTCAAGCAAGCGGGCTTGGTGGGACAGTTGGCCAAAGTGGTCAAGGTCATCAACACCGGCGCGCTGACCAAAGCGGTCAAGCTGACGGGCATTGGCGCAACTGCAGCAGCCAAAGTGGCCATCGAAGCCGCTGGCGGCTCGGTCGCAGCCTAAGTACGATACCGCACTGGAACCTGACTCCGTGGCAACCAATTCCGCTCAAATAGCAAAAACTGGCAAGTTTGGCGACCTGCGTCGTCGGCTGATCTTTTTGTTGCTGGCGCTAGTGGTGTACCGCATCGGTGCGCATATTCCTGTGCCAGGGATTGATCCCACTTCGTTGCAAGCCTTGTTCAAAGGCCAGCAGGGTGGCATCTTGAGCCTGTTCAACATGTTCTCGGGTGGTGCGCTATCGCGTTTCACCGTATTTGCCCTGGGCATCATGCCCTACATCTCGGCGTCAATCATCATGCAACTGCTTACTTACGTGGTACCCACGTTTGAGCAGCTAAAGAAAGAGGGCGAGTCTGGCCGCCGCAAGATCACGCAGTGGACACGCTACGGCACGCTCGGCTTGGCCGTATTCCAGTCGCTGGGTATTGCCATGGCGCTAGAAGGCTCGGCTGGTTTGGTGCTCAACCCGGGTATGGGCTTCCGTATGTCGGCCGTGGTCAGTTTGACCGCAGGCACCATGTTCCTGATGTGGCTGGGTGAGCAAATCACCGAGCGCGGTTTGGGCAACGGCATTTCGATCCTGATTTTTGGTGGTATCGCTGCAGGTTTGCCCGGTGCTATCGGCGGCTTGCTGGAGCTGGTACGCACCGGTGCCATGAGCATTATTGTGGCGATCATTATTGTCGCCCTGGTCGTTGCGGTCACCTACTTCGTCGTATTTGTCGAGCGTGGTCAGCGCAAGATTTTGGTGAATTATGCACGTCGCCAGGTGGGCAATAAAGTGTACGGCGGTCAATCGTCACACTTGCCTCTCAAGCTGAACATGGCCGGTGTGATTCCTCCGATTTTTGCGTCGTCGATTATTTTGCTGCCTGCTACGGTAGTGGGTTGGTTCAGCACCGGTGATTCCATGCGTTGGCTCAAAGACATTGCCGGTATGCTGACCCCCGGTCAACCGATCTATGTGATGTTCTACGCCGCAGCGATTATTTTCTTCTGCTTTTTCTATACCGCCTTGGTGTTCAACAGCCGCGAGACGGCCGACAACCTCAAGAAGAGTGGCGCGTTTATTCCGGGCATCCGCCCAGGTGACCAAACGGCCCGCTACATTGACAAAATTTTGGTTCGCCTGACTTTGATTGGTGCGGTCTACATCACTTTTGTGTGTTTGCTGCCCGAGTTTTTGATTTTGAAATACAACGTGCCGTTTTACTTCGGTGGTACCTCGCTGCTGATCATTGTGGTGGTGACGATGGACTTTATGTCCCAAGTCCAAAACTACATGATGAGCCAACAGTACGACTCGTTGTTGAAAAAGGCTAACTTTAAGTCCTAGTGGCCCTGGTGCCCGTAGTACTGAAAAGTTTCATTTGAGAATTTAGGAGAAAAGACATGAAAGTCTCAGCTTCAGTAAAGAAGATTTGCCGTAATTGCAAAGTTATTCGCCGTAAAGGCGTGGTGCGTGTGATCTGTACCGATCCACGTCATAAGCAACGTCAAGGTTGAATGAAAGTTTAGAGGAACGCTATGGCACGTATCGCTGGCATTAACATCCCGCCGCATCAGCACGCTGAAATCGGCTTAACCGCAATCTTCGGAATCGGTCGCACTCGTGCTCGCAAAATTTGCGAAACATGCAGTATCGCCTATTCCAAGAAAGTCAAAGACTTGACGGACGGTGACTTAGAGAAGATCCGCGACGCAATCGCCACGATCACTATCGAGGGTGACCTGCGTCGTGAGACGACGATGAACATCAAGCGTTTGATGGACATCGGCTGCTACCGTGGTTTCCGTCATCGCCGTGGCCTGCCCATGCGCGGCCAACGCACCCGTACCAATGCACGCACCCGCAAGGGCCCGCGCAAAGGCGCAGCAGCGCTGAAGAAATAACGCCTGTAAGAGAGAAATAGTATGGCAAAAGCACCCGCAACTTCCGCAGCAACGCGTGTTCGCAAAAAAGTCCGTAAAAACGTGGCTGATGGCGTAGCGCACGTTCACGCATCGTTTAACAACACCATCATCACCATCACCGACCGCCAGGGCAATTCCCTGTCCTGGGCTTCTTCGGGTGGCCAGGGCTTCAAGGGTTCGCGTAAATCGACTCCGTTTGCAGCCCAGGTTGCGTCCGAGATGGCTGGTCGCGCGGCGATGGAACAGGGCATCAAAAACCTGGACGTCGAAATCAAGGGCCCCGGTCCTGGCCGTGAGTCTTCGGTGCGCGCCCTGGGTGCCTTGGGTATCCGCATCACGTCGATCCGTGATGTCACCCCCGTACCCCATAACGGTTGCCGCCCACAAAAGCGCCGCCGCATCTAAATGTATTGAATTTGGCCAAAGCCGCTGCGCATCATGCCAGCGGCTTTGGCTATAATAAAAGGTTGTCTTCAGACAATTTAAGCCCACCGCCATCGCATCCGTGTGATGGCTCCCGCAGCCAGTCCTGCGGTAGTTTTGAAATCAACGTGAATCAAAGGAATACCCCGTGGCACGTCTCTTAGGCCCCAAGGCCAAACTCTCCCGCCGTGAAGGCACCGATCTGTTTCTCAAGAGCGCCCGCCGCTCGCTGAGCGACAAGGTTAAATTTGACTCCAAGCCAGGCCAGCATGGCCGCACTTCCGGTCAACGCATGTCTGACTTTGGTTTGCAATTGCGTGAAAAGCAAAAAGTCAAGCGCATGTACGGCATCATGGAGCGCCAGTTCCGCCGCTACTTTGAAGAAGCCGACCGCCGCAAAGGCAATACCGGTGCCAACCTGCTGTTCATCCTGGAAAGCCGCCTGGACAACGTGGTTTACCGTATGGGCTTTGCCTCCACCCGCGCCGAAGCGCGCCAGTTGGTGTCGCACAAAGCCATGTTGGTCAACGGCCAGTCGGTCAACATTCCGTCTTACCTGATCAAGGTCGGCGATGTGATCTCGGTTCGCGACAAATCCAAAAAGCAAGTGCGTATTGCAGAGGCTTTGGAGCTGGCCGCACAGGTGGGTTTCCCAGCCTGGATCGAGACCAACAAAGACAAAGCCGAAGGTACCTTCAAGAAAGTGCCTGACCGTGACGAGTTTGCGGCCGACATCAACGAATCGCTGATCGTCGAACTGTACTCACGTTAAGTTTCTCAAGTGCAGCCAAGACGTTGGCTGCCCTCGTTCCCCGTGCGTAGATGCATCTGCGGCGGGGTTTTCCAGCTTTACCGGTGTAACGAGCCGGGAGCAACCCAAAGGAAGAATGCATGCAAACCACTCTGCTAAAACCTAAAACAATCCATGTCGAGCAGCTCGGCCACAACCGTGCCAAAGTTACGCTAGAGCCTTTTGAGCGTGGCTATGGTCACACCCTGGGCAACGGCCTGCGCCGCGTTTTGCTGTCCTCGATGGTCGGCTACGCCGCCACCGAAGTGACCATTGCCGGCGTATTGCACGAGTTTTCTTCCATTGACGGCGTGCAAGAAGACGTGGTCAACATTTTGCTCAACCTCAAGGGCGTGGTGTTCAAGTTGCACAACCGTGACGAGGTTACCCTCTCCCTGCGTAAAGACGGCGAAGGCAAGATCACGGCGGGCGACATCCAAACCCCGCACGATGTTGAAATTGTCAACCCCGAGCACATCATCGCCCACCTGTCGCACGGCGGCAAGCTGGACATGCAGATCAAGGTTGAAAAAGGCCGTGGCTATGTGCCCGGCACCATGCGCCGCTATGGCGACGAACCGACCAAGTCGATTGGCCGCATTGTGCTGGATGCCTCGTTTGCGCCCATCAAACGTGTGAGCTACACGGTCGAAAGCGCCCGCGTCGAGCAGCGTACCGACCTGGACAAGCTGGTCATGGAAATCGAAACCAACGGTGCCATCACCGCCGAGGATGCCGTGCGCGCATCGGCCAAGATTTTGGTCGAGCAGTTGGCTGTGTTTGCCCAACTGGAAGGCAGCGAACTGGCCGCGTTTGACGCACCCGCCCAGCGCGCCAGCCAGCAGTTTGACCCGATCTTGCTGCGCCCTGTGGACGAGTTGGAGTTGACGGTTCGCTCTGCCAATTGCCTCAAAGCAGAAAACATTTACTACATCGGTGACCTGATTCAGCGTTCCGAGAACGAGTTGCTCAAGACCCCTAACCTGGGTCGCAAGTCACTCAACGAAATCAAAGAAGTGCTCGCTTCGCGCGGCCTGACTTTGGGTATGCGTCTGGAAGCCTGGCCACCGGCCGGGTTAGACAAGCACTGAGCTGACCAGCTTAGTGTGAACAAGAGTTAGTTAAATCGCCCCACCGCATTGACAGGGGCAAGTGCGTAGGTGGTACCTGATACGGCCATCTCGATTACATTGAAAGGAAAGCACCATGCGCCACGGACAAGGACTTCGTAAACTCAACCGCACCAGCGAGCACCGTCTCGCTATGCTGCGTAACATGATGAACTCGCTGATTCAGCACGAGGCCATCAAAACCACATTGCCCAAGGCCAAGGAGCTGCGCCGCGTCGTCGAACCGATGATCACGCTGGCCAAAGAGCCCACCCTGGCCAACAAGCGCCTGGCGTTTAACCGCCTGCGTGACCGCGACATGGTCGTCAAGCTGTTTGCCGAGCTGGGCCCACGCTACAAGACGCGTCCCGGTGGCTATACCCGCATTCTGAAAATGGGTTTCCGCGTGGGTGACAACGCCCCGATGGCCTATGTCGAGCTGGTGGATCGCCCTGATACGTCTGCTAGCGAACCTGTAGCAGCATAAAGTTATTTCTCGCTATATCTGGCACGGCAAGGTGATAGCGAGTACAATAGAGACAATGACGCGGAGTGGAGCAGCCTGGTAGCTCGTTGGGCTCATAACCCAAAGGTCGTTAGTTCAAATCTAGCCTCCGCAACCAATAGATAAAGCCAACCTTCGGGTTGGCTTTTTTTTGGACAAAGCGCAATGTACCTGGTAGCTGGTTCGCCCAGTTGACATGTTTTTCTCCATAATCGCGGTATGCGCAAATCAAAGCTCCAATCCGTTACCGTCGGTGGCAGTGCCGACGATATCGAGGCCGCCTTCTACGAGGCGATGCAAAAGGGCGATATTGACAAGTTGATGGCCTGCTGGGCCGATGAGGACGAAATCGTCTGCGTACACCCCGGCGGCCCCCGTGTGGTGGGTGCAGGGGCCATTCGCTCGGCTTTTGATGCCATGTTTGCCAACGGCACGATCAAAGCCACGCCCCAAAGGGTACGCAAAATTGAATCCCTGGCCAGCGCAGTGCATAACGTGCTGGAAAAAATCGAAGTCATGACCCCCGAAGGCCCACGCGAAGCCTATGTGATCGCTACCAACGTGTACCACAAGACCGCGCAAGGCTGGCGCATGGTGGCACACCATGCCAGCCCCGGCACGCCGCGCGAGATGCAGGAGCTGTCGGACGCACCGGTGGTATTGCACTGACCTGTTTTCGCGGTAATATTGCCATGTAGTCCTTGTCAACAGGACATAATTAGCTATATAAATAGTAGCATATATCATGCCATGACAGACTCCAGGCCACATTTGCAGCACCACGCTTTGCATTACCAGGCGCCACGCTGGCTGCCGGGTGGCCAGTTGCAGACCATTTGGCCTGCTTTGTTCTCGCGCCGCCATTTCGGGCCAGCGCCCGTTCTGCGGCGCGAACGCTGGGATACGCCGGATGGTGACTTCATTGATGTCGATTTTGCGGCTTCATTGCCAGTTAGCGCACCCTTGTTGGTGCTCTTCCATGGTCTGGAGGGTTCCTCCGCGAGCCACTATGCACAGGCCTTTGCTGACTGGGCGGCGCAGCATGCGCTTGGTTTTGCCGTGCCGCATTTTCGTGGTTGTAGTGGAGAGATCAATCGGGCTCCGCGCGCTTACCATTCGGGCGACTATGAAGAAATAGGCTGGATTTTGCAGCGTATGCGTTCAGAACACCCGCAGCGGTGCATAGTGGCCGTGGGCGTGTCATTGGGCGGTAACGCCTTGCTGCGCTGGGCGCAGGAGATGGGCGAGGCGGCCTCCAAGGTGGTGAGCGCCGTAGCCGCTGTGTGCTCGCCTATCGACCTGATGGCCTCGGGCCTGGCCATTGGGCGCGGCTTTAACCGCCAGGTCTACACCCGCATGTTTTTGCGCAGCATGAAGCCCAAGGCGATAGCGCGCTTAGACCGTCACCCCGGCCTGTTCAACCGCGAAAAGCTGCTGGCCGCGCGCGACCTGTATGAGTTTGACAACCTGTTTACCGCCCCACTGCACGGTTTTAAAAATACCGATGACTATTGGACCCGCGCCTCAGCCAAACCGCACCTGACGCGCCTGCGCATCCCGGCACTGGTACTGAACACCTTAAACGACGGCTTCGTACCGGCCAGTAGCCTGCCCGCGCAGCATGAGGTGGGCCGCTATGTGACCCTCTGGCAGCCCCGCCATGGCGGACATGTGGGCTTTCCTGCTGGCAGCCCGCCCGGCCATGTGCGCGCCCTGCCCGACGCGGTGGGCGGCTGGTTGTTGGCGCAACTTTAGTCAAGAGGTTGGTACTTACTCCTGCATAAACGCATATAAATAAAGATAATTGCACCATGGATGACATCGTTCTCAAGGCTATGGCCAAGTGGCCTAACGTGCCGCATTGCTATGGATGGCTGGGACTGGATGCACGCGGCCAGTGGTGGATGCGTGATGACCGCAGCCAGGCACTGGGCAGCTTTAGCAGCGGTACGCCCGGTGCCAAAGGCTCGCTGTTGCAGCACGAGAAGCTGATCGACTTTATCCAGCGTAACTATATGAGCGATAAGCAGGGGCAGTGGTTCTTTCAAAACGGCCCGCAGCGTGTGTATGTCGAGCTGCAAGCCACGCCCTACGTGTGGCGGGTGCAAAACGACTGGAGCCTGCTGGCGCACACCGGCCAGGCGGTGCGAGCCCAGCGCTGCGTGGTAGACGAGCTGGGCCGGGTCTACATGGAAACCGACGCGGGCTTTGGCCTGGTACACACCAACGACGTAGGCTTGGCGGCAGACGCCGTAGAGCAGGGCCTGTGGGTGCCGCAGCAGCAACTGGCCCACGACTTGCCCATACGCTATGGCTATGTGCGCAGCCCGCAGGCGTTGCACAGTGGACCCGCGGTACCGAGCCTATCGCCGTAGCTATTTTGCAACGGGTAAATGCTATTATTTATATAGCTGCTAACGTCCTGTTCACAAGGACTACAGCCTGAAAATGGCAACAAAAAACCGCCTGCAAGGCGGTTTTGACTGCGCAGCGCAGAATTACTTGCTGGCCACCGCTGCCGAGGCAGCTGCAGCAGCCGGTGCAGCTGCCGCACCCGCTGCGGCGCGCTCAGGGACGGCAAACTTGCCACCCGCCGCCGCCGTCAAGTACACCACGGCGCGGCCTATCTCTGCATCTTCAAAGTCGCCGCCACCCTGGGCTGCCATGGCACCCTTGCCTTTGAGGGCCGAGGTCAGCAAAGCATCGTAGCCGGTGGCAATCCGCGGGCCCCAAGCGGCTGCATCGCCAAACTTGGGTGCATTGGCCACACCGGCTGCATGGCAGGCGACGCACTGGGCTTTGTAGACCTCTTCACCCGCCTTCAGAGGGCGGTTGGCATCCCGAATTTCGACCATGCCCACTTTTTGGATCCGCGCCTTCACGCCTTGCTCCAGATCCAGCGTGGAGATGCCGCCCAGACTGATGTTCTTTTTATCAGGCGACTCGGCTGCAATGGCATGCACATCGCTGGCAGGTTTGGCCGCCGAGCTGACAAAGTACACCAGCGCGATGATGATCAACACCGGAGCGATAAATGAGAATAAAACCAGCACCAGCAATTGCTTGGGCGTTTTAATCGGGCCTTCGTGGTGATCGTCGTGGTGGTCAGAGCTGCTCATGGTGGTCTCAGGTAGTGCGGGGAGGGGTCAAAACAACCCACAATTATAGCCGCGCGACCCGTGCAAACCCTTGGCCTGTGCATAGCGCACTACAATCGGTGTTCTCAGTGCGGCTGTAGCTCAGTGGATAGAGTATTGGCCTCCGAAGCCAAGGGTCGTGGGTTCGATCCCCGCCAGCCGCACCAATGCTTTGTTCCCATCGCCGCAATGGCTGGGGAAAGCCCTTGGTGGGCCACGGCCATTGCCGCCGCAAAATGGACTGTGCAAAACCGTCATCTAAGGGGATGGTTTTCTTGTGTTCTTTCGCACTGCATCAGGAGCCCACACCATGTCAGCAACGTCCATCCGCCAGCGCTTGTGCGCGTTTAATCTGCTAGCCCGCATATTGCTGGCCGCTGCTTTGACCACGTCATATGCCCAAGCGCAGACCAGCGTGTGGCCCACTAAACCCGTAAAGATCGTGGTGACCTTTCCACCCGGTGGCGCACCCGACACCTTGGCCCGCGTGCTGGCCGACAAATGGGGGCAGGCTCTGGGGCAGACCTTCACGGTGGACAACAAGCCCGGCGCGGGGGGCAATATCGGGGCCGATTTTGTGGCCAAAAGTCCGGCCGATGGTAATACCCTGTTGGTCTCCACCGTAGGTACCCACGCCATCAACCCGGCACTGTACGCCAAGATGCCGTATGACAACATCAAAGACTTCACCTCGGTGAGTTTTCTCGCGGCTACGCCCAATCTGCTGGTGGTCAACAAAGACGTGCCCGCTAAAACCGTCAAAGAACTGATCGCCCTGGCGGGCACTACACCACTGACCTTTGGTTCATCCGGCAGCGGCACGTCCATTCACCTCTCGGGAGAACTATTCAACACGCTGGCGGGCGTAAAGATGCAGCACATCCCCTATAAAGGCCGCGCACAGGCCGTGCCCGATCTGCTGGGTGGGCGCATCAGCATGATCTTTGACAACATGCCTTCGGCCTTGCCGCTGGTCAAGTCCGGTGATGTTCGCGCCATCGCGGTGACCAGCGCCACGCGCTCACCCGCCGCGCCCAATATCCCTACGCTGGCCGAGTCGGGCCTGCCCGGTTTTGAGGCGACCTCGTGGTTTGCGTTGATGGCTCCTGCCGGCTTGCCCAAAGACGTGTTGGCCAAGATCAACGCCGAGACGCTGCGTGTGATGAACCTGCCCGATGTGCGCGAGAAGCTCACGGCCTTGGGCCTGGACGTCGCCCCCGGTACACCTGAGGCGCTGGCGCAGCATATTCAGGTGGAGACCGCCAAGTGGGCCAAAGTGGTCAAAGAGTCGGGTGCCAAGCTGGACTGATCGGACACCACATGGTCGAGCACGATGGCGTTCGCCGCAACGTGCCAAGTCAGCCTGGCATGTGCAGAGTTGCATGAGGAAAACTCAAGCGTTGGCTTGGGCGCATCGCCGATAATCAGCGCTCCTGGCCAACGCCATTTCTCTGGCCCAAATCCTCTCGAAACGGCATCTATGTCGCAACTGCAACTGACCATCGCCACCACCGACTACGACCATTTCCGCGACTTTCGCTCCGGCGTGGTCAAGGCCGAGGGCATTGACCTGAACTGGCTCAACCTGGGTCACCATGAGTGCTTTGCCCGCTTTACCGCCAACCGTGAGTTCGATCTGTCGGAGCTATCGTTTGCCAAGTTTTCGACGCAAGTCACGCGGCCTGACAGCGACATCATTGGCCTGCCCGTCATCTGCTCGCGCCTGTTTCGCTTTAGTTCGTTTTATGTGAATAAAAAGAGCGGGATCAAAAGCGTGAAAGACCTGGTGGGCAAAAAAATCGGCTCTCCCGAATGGGCGCATTCTGCCGCCGTGTACATGCGTGGCTGGCTGCACAACGAGATGGGCGTGAAGCTGACCGATGTGCATTGGTACCAGGCCGGGGCCAACGCGCCCGGGCGTGAAGAAAAGGTAGAGATCACCCTACCGCAGGGCGTGAAGCTCACCCGCGTAGCCAACAAGTCGCTGAGCGAGATGCTGGCCAGCGGCGAGATTGACTGCGCCATCATTGCCCGCCCGCCTACCTGCTTTCTGGAGGGCCACCCCGACGTAGAGCGCCTGCTGCCCAACCACCAGGAGATGGAAGAAGACTACTTTGACAAAACCAAGGTCTGGCCCATCATGCACATCATCGCCATGAAGCGCTCTATTCTGGAGGATCACCCCTGGGTGGCGCGCAATATGTACAACGCGTTTTTGGAGTCCAAGCGCCGCAGTATCGAGCGCCTGCTAGACCCCGCCGTATCGCGCTACCCGCTGGCCTGGCTGTCCACCTACGCCCGCAAAATGCGCGACAAGTTCGACGGCGACCTGTTCCCCTACGGCATTGAAGAAAACCGCCCTACCTGGGAGCAAATGGCGCTGTACACCTACCAGCAAGGCATCGCGCACCGCCAGTTCACGCCCGAGGATATTTTCCCGGCGGGTATCATGACCAAGATCGTTATTTAATCTGGTTCAAATGCCATGACCGACAGCACACCTCTCTCCGGCGGGCCAGTGGCCAGCGAGCTACTGAGCGACCTGGCCGCGGCAGGCCACATCCTGGTAGCCCAGGGCGTGATGGACGGCTTTGGCCATGTGTCCATGCGCCACCCTACTGCACCGCAGCGCTACTTGATGGCGCGTTCGGTGGCACCTGCCCTGGTTACGCCAGACGACATCATCGAATACACCCTGGACAGCCAGCCCTGCAACGCCAACGGCCGCAACAGCTTTTTAGAGCGCTTTATCCACGGCGAAATCTACAAGGCGCGGCCCGACGTGATGTCGGTGGTGCACAGCCATTCCCCCTCTGTGGTGCCCTTTGGCCATGTGAAGCAGCCCATGCAAGCTATGTTCCACAACGCGGCTTTTTTGGCCGAGGGTGTGCCGGTGTTTGACATCCGCGAGAAGTTTGGTGCCACCGACATGCTGGTAGGTAATGGCGACAAAGGCGTGGCCCTGGCCCAGGTGCTGGGCAAAAAACATGTCTGCCTGATGCGCGCCCACGGCAGCGTGGCCTGCGGTGCGTCGCTGCAAACAGCGGTGTTTCGCGCCGTGTACACCGAGGTGAATGCCCGCATCCAGCACTGGACAGTAGCCTTGGCCGACGGCGAGCCCATGGCCGCACTGGACAGCGAAGAGGGCCGCCTGGCCGATGCGGTGAACCAAAACGCTGCCCTGCGTGCCTGGGAGCTGTGGCGCGCGCAGGTACGCAAACAATTCAACTGGTAGGAGCCTCTATGACCGAAACAGAAATCAAACAGCAACTCGCCGACTGCATCCGCATGCTGGAGCAGTCCGACATCATCGACTACAACGGCCACGCCAGCATCCGCACCGAGCGCGGCATGTACATCAATGTTGGCTCCTGCCAGCGCAGCGCCCTCACCGTGGCCGACATTTGCCACATCGACATGGAAGGCAATGTGCTGGAGGGCAACGGCAAGCCGCCGCTGGAGTTCCACCTGCACGCCGGCGTGTACCGCGCCCGCCCCGACGTGCAGGCCGTCGTGCATGCGCACCCCAAGTGGTCTACCTTCCTCACCATGGCCGGGCTAGACTACCTGCCCGTCTACGCCCAGGGCAGCCTGCTCTACCCCATGCCGGTGCTCGACTCGCCCAACTCCATCAACAACAAACCGATGGCCGACCGCCTGGCCGCCACGCTGGGCAGCAGCCCCGCCGCGCTGATGAAGTCGCATGGCGGCGTAACGGTAGGCAAAACCATCGTCGAAGCCTTTGTACTGGCCAACTACATGGAAGACAACGCCTACCGCCAGTACATGGCCCTGCAAGTGGGCAAGCCCTATGTGTTTACCGACCACGAGATGGCCATGTGCAAAGAAAAGCTATGGAACGAGGCGCTGTTCAAACGCGCCTGGGATCACTTCAAGGCGAAGCTGA
>CAVZHO010000004.1:0-36088 GCA_963775085.1 uncultured beta proteobacterium | reverse complement strand
TGCTGAAAAACCAGCCCTACGACGTAGATAAAGATTTCATCCGGTGACGCTCTTGGCCAAAGTGCCCAACGTGTTTGTCGTGCATGCCGATGTGCCTGCCAAAAACCTGGTGGAGTTTGTGCAGTATGTGAAGAAGAACCCCGGCAAGCTCAATTACGGTAGCGCAGGTAATGCCAGCGCCGGGCATTTGGCCATGGAATACCTCAAGCTGGTCACCGGCATGTTCATCACCCACATCCCGTACCGGGGTACGGGCCCGCAACTGACCGACCTGATCGCCGGGCGTACCCAGGCCTCCTCTGCCGGGCTGCCCGCGCTGGCGGCGCATATCAAAAGCGGCAAGCTGCGCGCGATTGCGGTGGGCACCTCCAAGCGCATTCCCGCCCTGCCCGATGTGCCCACCGTGGCCGAGTCGGGCGCGGCGCTGGGTTTGGGCAAGAGCCTGGATACCTTTGAAACCTCGCAGTGGTACGGCATGCTCGCGCCTGCGGGCACGCCAGCCGAGGTGGTAAAGCGCCTGCAGGAAGAGTCGTACAACGCGCTGAAATCCAGCGCAGTGACCGAGCGCTTTGCCACGGACAACGCCATCGGTGGCGGTGGGCCATCGGCCGATTTTGCCAAGTTCATCGCTGGCGAGCAGAAGGTGTGGAAGGACATCGTTGCGCGGGCGAATATCCGGGCCGATTAAAATTGCTCCGTTTTTTATAGCTTCTTACGTCCATATGACAGGGACTATGGGCCTATTTAGCACTTAAATCCTGGTACAACGAATGCGAAACCATCTTTTGCATGCTGACGCCATGCGCCACCGCCCGGGAGCGGGCTTTGCTTGACGTACTCATCATCGGCGGCGGCAACGCGGCCCTGTGCGCCGCACTGATGGCGCGCGAAGCGGGGGCTACGGTGCTGCTGCTTGAAGCGTCCCCGCGCGCCTGGCGCGGCGGCAATTCGGTGCACACGCGCAATTTGCGCTGCATGCACGATGCGCCGCAAGACGTGCTGACCGAAGCGTACCCCGAGGAAGAGTTTTGGCAAGACCTGCTCAAGGTGACGGGCGGGCAAACCACGGAGAGCCTGGCGCGCCGCGTCATCCGCGAGTCCTCTACCTGCCGCACCTGGATGCAAAAGCATGGCGTGCGCTTTCAGCCTTCGCTGTCGGGCACGCTGCACCTGAGTCGCACCAATGCATTTTTCATGGGCGGCGGCAAGGCGCTGGTGAATGCCTATTACCGCAGCGCCGAGGCGCTGGGCGTTCAGGTGCGCTATGACGCGCCGGTGGCGCGGCTGGAACTCAAGCCTTCGACCCTTCGACAAGCGCAAGACAAAGCAGGCGCTGGCCCAGCGGCTAATGGTCCAACAGATCACAACCCGGCGCAAGGCGTGGGAGCCAGGGAGTTCGTCGCGGCCCATCTGGAAAGTGGCGAGCGCATCAGCGCCAAAACCTGCATCGTCGCCAGTGGCGGCTTTGAGTCCAACATCGCCTGGCAGCGCGAGGCCTGGGGGCAAAACGCATTTGGCGAGTGGCCCGCCGACAACTTCGCCATCCGCGGCACGCGCTTCAATAGGGGTGTGCTGCTGAAAGACCTCATGGCGCAGGGTGCAGATACCACAGGTGACCCTACGCAGAGCCACTGCGTCGCTATAGATGCAAGAGCGCCCTTGTACGACGGCGGCATTGTGACGCGGGTGGACTGCGTGAGCCTGGGCATCATGGTCAACAAAGATGCCCAGCGTTTTTACGACGAAGGCGAAGATTTTTGGCCCAAGCGCTATGCCATTTGGGGCCGTTTGGTGGCGCAGCAGCGCGGCCAGCTGGGCTTTAGCATCATCGATGCCAAGGCCGTCGGCCGCTTTATGCCGCCGGTGTTCAAGGGGGTGCAGGCGGATACCTTACCCGAACTAGCCAGGCAGTTGGGGCTGGACGCGGCCATCTTGGTGCAAACCGTCAAGGACTACAACGCCGCCTGCCGCGTAGGCACCTTCAACCATGCGGTGCTGGACGACTGCCATACCGAGGACTGACCCCGGCCAAAACCCACTGGGCCCTGCCCATCGATACCGCACCCTTTTATGGCTATGCGCTGAAACCCGGCATTACCTTCACCTACCTGGGCATGCAGGTGGGTGAGAACACGGCTATCCGTTTTGCGGGCATCGAGTCGCCTAACCTGTTTGCTGCTGGCGAGCTGATGGCGGGCAATGTGCTGGGCAAGGGCTACACCGCTGGCGTGGGCATGACGATTGGCACCGTGTTTGGCCGCATAGCGGGCGTAGAGGCTGCGCAAGCAGCTATGAAAGTTGCAGCATGAGCACCGCCACATTAAATGCATTGATCGCCCAGGTGCTCACGGACGGCGAGACCGAGGTCAGCCGCCAGCTGCAAATCTGCAACGCCTGCCGCTACTGCGAGAGCTACTGCGCCGTCTTCCCGGCCATGACGCGCCGCCTGGACTTTACCAAGGACGACATCCACTACCTGGCCAACCTGTGCCACAACTGCGGTGCCTGCCTGCACGCCTGCCAGTACGCGCCGCCGCACGAGTTTGCCGTCAACATCCCACAGTCCATGGCCGTGGTGCGCGGGCAGACCTATGTGGACTACGCCTGGCCCGCCGCTTTAGGCGGCTTGTACCAGCGCAATGGCCTCACCGTGTCGCTGGCCTTGGCGGGTGGTCTGGCGCTGTTTTTGTTGTTGGCCGTGCTGTCCAAAGGCGGCCTGTGGCATGCGCCGCTGGCGGGCAATTTTTACGCCATCTTTCCGCACAACCTGCTGGTAGCCATGTTTGGCAGCGTGTTTGGCTTTAGCCTGCTGGCCTTGGGGCTGGGTGTGGCCAAATTCTGGAAAAAACAGAAACCCAGCCTGAATTTACAAAGAAATATGCCCGTAGTCCTTGTCAACAGGACATTGTCAGCTAGCAATTTAATAGCGTCTGCACGATGGGAAGCAGCCCGAGATGCCCTGAGTTTAAAGTACCTGGGCGGTGGCCACGGCGAAGGCTGCAACAACGCCGACGATGCCTGGACGCTGTGGCGCAAACGCTTTCACCACTTTACGATGGTCGGCTTTGCACTGTGCTTTGCCTCGACCAGTGTGGCCACGCTGTACCACTACTTTCTGGGTTTGAAAGCACCGTATGCCTTGACCAGCCTGCCCGTGCTGCTGGGCATCGTGGGCGGCATCGGCCTGCTGATTGGCCCCGCAGGCCTGTTCTGGCTCAAGACCCAGCGCCATCCGCAGCATGGCGATGCGGCGCAAAAGCCCATGGACTACGGTTTTATTGCGCTGCTGTTTTTTACCAGCTTGACCGGGCTGGCACTCATGTGGTGGCGCGACACGGGTGCCATGGCCCTGCTACTGGCCGTGCACTTGGGCGTGGTGATGGCGCTGTTTATCACCATGCCCTACGGCAAGATGGCGCACGGTGTTTACCGCTGCGCGGCGCTGCTGAAGTTTGCCATTGAGAAGCGCTTGCCGACTAATTTAAAGTTGACCGCCGACTAAGCTGCGGCAAACCCCTGCTGCGACGATGCCCGCTGCGCAGCGGCCCTCAGAGTCCCGGCGCAGAACCCGTAGCTTACTGGCGGCCCGTCTGCGTGGCTTGCTCTGCCAGGGGCATCACTTTGGGCAGGTTCTTTGCCATATCTGCCGCCCGCGCGTCCGGGCTGGGGTGGGTGCCGGCGCTGGAGCGCTGGTACAGGGGAGTCACCAAGGGCAGGCTCTTTTCAATATCAGCTATCCGCGTGGGGCCGCTGGGGTGCGTGCTTAAAAACTGGGGTGGCGCGCCCTTGCTGGCCGCGCCCATTTTCTCCCACAGGCTCACCCCCGCGCGTGGGTTGTAGCCCGCGCGTGCGGCCAGCTCCATGCCGATCAAGTCCGACTCGGACTCGTCTTCGCGGCCGTATTTGAGCATCAGCAAATTAGAGCCACCGCCAATCGCCGCTTGGGTGAGTTGCCCCGCACCCGCCAGCTGCGCCAAAATGCCCACGCCGTTGGCAACTGCCGCCTTGCCCATGCGTTCACGCGCGTGCTCGCGCAGGGCATGGGCAATTTCGTGGCCCATCACCATGGCCACTTCGTCGTCGGTGAGTTGGAGTTGGTCCAAAATGCCGGTATAAAACGCAATCTTGCCGCCGGGCATGCAAAAGGCGTTGACCTGTTTGCTGTGCAAGAGGTTGACCTCCCACTTCCAGTCTTTGGCGCGCGGGTTCCACTCGTAGGAAAACGGAATGATTTTTTGCGCAATCGTGCGCAACCGAACCAACTGCGGGTGGTTGTTGTCGGCCAGTGCATTTTTGGCGGCGGCTTGTTGCAGCAGTTGCTGGTACTGCTGCAATGCAGATTGCTCGACCTTGTCTGCGGGCGCGAATTTGGAAAACTTGGAGGTGGAGCCGACCTCGACACCTTCGCGCGCGCTGGCGGCTGGCGCGGCCAGGGCCATGGCGGTACACATGGCCGCCACACCCACGGTACGGATAGCAAAATCTTGCATGCAATAAACAGTGCTCATGGAGTGCAAACCTCGCAAAAATGTAATGACCTCAGACGCAAGCAGATGCCATGCCTCCTGAGGATGCGCATTGTGCCCGCGTGCTATGGTTCCTCGCAGGCCAGCTCAGGTGGCAAGTGTAGCCATAACGTGCCAATGGGCGTGCCGGCGGACAGGGCAAAAAAACAGCCACCCGAAGGTGGCTGTGTAAAAAAGTCCTTTACAGGACATCGTTGGGAGACCGGTACATAGTTTGAATGTTTATATGTCAGCGATAGCGCTTGCATACCCCTAGATTGGCCTGGTGTGACAGCAAACTGGGCCTATTGTGCCCAAGCTGCGCGCAAATAAACATCCCCAGTTTGGGGGAGGAGAGGGGGTTTTGAGTGAATAAACCGATGCATTTAGTGATTTAAGTCACCTATTTTTGCAAACCAGGCCAATCCAGAACCATTACATGCCAGCGATGCGCGCCACAAAACGCACGCCACCGCCGGGGCGGTTGTAGCAGTGCACACTGCCTTGGTGACTTTGGGCAATGGAGCGTACCAGCGACAGCCCCAAGCCGACCCCCCCGTCGCGCTCGCTGGCATATTGGCTGCGGTAGAAGGGTTCAAAAATACGTTGTTGCTCGGCCTCGGGCACGCCGGGGCCGCGGTCACAGACTTCGATCTCGATGGCGCCTGTGTCCCCAGAGTCGGCTTGTGCGGTCAGTCCTGCGCCGGTGGTCGCTGCGGTTGTGCTGCCATCCACCCCAGCCGCCAGAGCGCGCAGATGCATCTCCACCCCGCTGCCGCCATGGCGCTGGGCGTTTTCCAGCAGGTTGCGCATCAGGCGACGCAACAGGCGCGGCACACCCTGGATGGGCAAGCTGGGTGCCTTGCAGAGCAGAGGCACGCCCAACTTGTCGCATTCATCCTGAGCGATTTTCAGCAGGTCCAGCGTCTCGGGCTTGCCGATCTCCACGCCGTGACTGTGCTGGGCCGCATCCAACCGGCTGGAGAGCAAAATCTCTTCAATCAAGCCATCCAGCTCGTTGATGTTGCGTGCCAGCTCCGCCTTAAGCCCTGTGGTGGGCGCGGTCTCCATCAGCTCCAGCCCCATCCGGATGCGTGCCAACGGCGCGCGCAGTTCGTGCGAGGTGTTGGCCAGCAACGACTTATGGGTCTGCACCAGGCTTTCGATCCGGTCGGCCGCTGCATTAAAGCGCTCACCCAGGAACGCCACTTCGTCGCGGCCATGCACAACCACCCTGGCGCGCAGGTCACCCGCGCCCCAGCGCTCGACCCCCTTGCGCAGACCCTCCAGGCGCAAGGTCAGGCGACGCACCACCGGGTAGCTGCCCAGTGCCACGGCCAGTGCCACGATGCCCCAGAGCCATAACAAAAAACCAGGATTGCGCTGCAAGTTGCTGCCAAACCAGCGCGCTGGCTCCGGCCCAAAGGGCGGGCCGGGCAGGCTGGCCCGCGCACCGTCCGTCGGCCCGCGGCTGCGCGGCGGCAGCTGGATGGACAGGCTTGTGCCGTCGGGCATGTTGACCTGAAACTCCAGCCCCTGCCCAGGGACACGCACGGGTCGGGCACTGGCCTGGCCGATCAACTGCCCCGTGCTGTCGCGTACGATCACTTCGCGCGCAGGCAGCTCGGCCATGCGCTCGGCGCGCAGCCGTTCGGTGTGGGTTCCCCACAGCCAGGCAAAGGCGAGGGTCAGCACCAGCAGGCTAAGCACCACGGCCAGCCAAATACGTACATAGAGGCGGTTAAAGAAAGAAATTTGCATCAAATAAGGGCTTAGTCCTTGTATACAGGACGTAAGCAGCTATGAAATAAGTAGCGTTTTGGCGGAAATCGGTATCAATCCTGTTGCTTGGCGAACACATAGCCTACGCCGCGCACGGTCACGATGCGCAGTGGCTCTTTCGGGTCGGCCTCAATCGCGGCGCGGATGCGGCCCATGTGCACGTCGATCGAGCGGTCAAAGGCCTCCAGCTCGCGCCCGCGCACCGCCTCCATGATCTGATCGCGCGTCAGCACCCGGCCCGCGCGCTCGGCCATGGCCACCAGCAGGTCAAACTGGTAAGACGTCAGCTCGGCCAGCTTGCCTGCCACCTGCACGGTGCGGGCATCGCGGTCAATCTCCAGGCTGCCAAACACCATGCTGCGGCTGGCACTGGCTGCGCCCTCGCCGTGGCGGCGCAAAATGGCGCGGATGCGGGCCAGCAGCTCGCGTGGTTCAAACGGCTTGGTCAAGTAGTCGTCGGCCCCCAATTCCAGGCCAATGATGCGGTCCATCGCGTCGCCCTTACCGGTGAGCATCAGCACTGGGGTGCGCGCCGCCTCGCCGGGCAAGGCGCGCAGGCGGCGGCACACCTCCAGGCCATCCATGCCGGGCATCATTAAGTCGAGAATCACCAGCTCGGGCGGCGCCGCATGCAAAGCCTGCAAACCGGTCTGGCCATCCATGGCGTGCGTAAAAGCAAAGCCATTGGCGCGCAGGTACTCGCCCACCATGGTGGCCAGGCGGGCATCGTCTTCAATCATCAAGATTTGGTGCATAGGGCGATACTAAGGCCAACGGGCAGCCCGTGCTGCACCCGTGTACTGGAAAGTTTACAAGTCCAATCAGCGCGCAAAGCCAGCGCCAAAACCCATGCCACCGTGTCTGCCATGTCCCATAGCGCCATGCTTTTGCATGCGCTCGGCCAGCTTGCTGCGTTGCGCCGGGGTCAGTACTTCGGCGGCATCGGCCAGATGCTGAACGCGGCGTTTGCTGATCGTGTCGTCCAAGGCCATTTGCTGCACGCGCAAGGCCTCCAGCGCGCGCCGGTCAATCACCGGGGCGGCCATCAATTGGGCCCCTTGCTTGTGGATGGCCATGCGCTGCCCGTGCAGGGGCTTCATCTCGGCCATGGCCGCTTGCGAGAGTTGCAGCAAGCGGGCTCTTTGTTCGGGTGTGCCATCCACCGCTTTGATGATGCCGTCAATCCGGCGCTCCATGCCGCGCGCCATGTGCTCGGCTGAAGGTGCATGGCCCATCCGGCCTGGCCCATGGGGATGCTGCGCATCCTGGGACAAAGCCAGGCCAGTGCCCAAACTGAGTGCGCTGACAGCGGCCAAAGCCGCCCAACGGCGACGGAGTAAAGAAATTGATGGCATAGAGCGTCCTTTCAAAATGGTGACCATGCGGTATCTGCAACGTTGTACTGTGCGGGTACATCGCTGCCAGTGCATGAAGTCGCGGTAAAGTAAAGTAAACGCTGGCCGTTTTAGCCCATGCACAACGCAGGGCAGGTAGCCGCCGCACCTGCCTGTCACGCAGGACGGGGCGGCACTACGCTCAGGCCAGCGCCGCTTCAATATCCCGCGCCAGCGAGGCGGGGCTGTCTTGCGAGGCGTAGCGCTTGACGGTTTGGCCGTCTTTGCTGATCAAAAATTTCGTGAAATTCCATTTAACGGAAGTGCTGCCCAGCAGGCCGGGGGCTTGGCTGCAGAGCCACTTAAACAGCGGGCTGGCATGGGCGCCGTTGACGTCCACTTTGGCCATCATCGGGAAGCTGACCCCGTAGTTCAGTTGGCAAAAACTGCTGATCTCTGCGTTACTGCCAGGGTCCTGGTTGCCAAACTGGTTGCACGGAAAGCCCAGCACGACCAAGCCGCGTTGGCCGTACTCTTGGTGCAACTTTTCCAGTCCGGCAAACTGGGGCGTAAAGCCGCAGGCGCTGGCGGTATTGACAATCAACAGGGCTTTGCCACGAAACTCTTTGAGCGCTACGCTGTTGCCCGTCGTGTCCAATGCTTCGAAAGTGTAGATAGAAGTAGTCATATTGCATGGTAGCGCATCCGGGCCCATCTGTCGCAAGGGGTGCAAAGCGTTGTTTTTTCTGGTACCAGCGCAAGGACTTTCGCACGCAAATGGTCTAACTCGAGTCTCCACGCTGGGAGATATGGCCTGGTAGAGCTATGATTGGCTAGAATCTAATAGCGTGATATGCTGAAAATCAAGTTTTTAGTAGGTGTACTGTGCGCGCAGGTTAGCCTGCACGGATGTCCGTGCGTGCCATGCGTTGCCATAGCTGCAAAGGCTCGTGATGAGTAATCCCCACAAAATAGCATTAATTGGTTTTTCGTCGTTTGAGCGTGCCACCTTTGAATCGTTTTTCCGGTTGGCTGCGCGCCGCCCGCCCGGCTACGTACTGGTCGCGGATGCCGCTCTGGCCAATCTGGCCGTGGTCAACGCCGATGACTTGGTCACTATGAGTGCCGTGCTCGACAAAAAACCCTGCAAGCATGTCATGCTCATCGGCAATAGCGATGGCGGAACGGGCTGGACATTACAGCGCCGTCCCCTGAATTTGATGAAGGTGCTGACCAATGTGGAGCAGTTGCTGTCAGCTGTCGGCCCCACCTCCGTGGCGGTGGCAGCACCAGTGGCGGTGGCTGCACCACTGGCTGTGGCAGCACCCTCACCAATTGCTCCCAGTGGCTTTTTTACGACGCGCTCTTTCGCGCAAACAGACCGAACTCCGCTGACTTCACTTAAGGCTTCTCCCCTCACTGCGCGTATGCCGGCGCCAGCTCCAGTGCCGGTGCGCCCCAGTCCTGCTATAGAGCCACCTGTTTCGCTGCGGCCCGTTCCCAGTGGGGTTTCGCCTGCCTCGCGGCCATCCGAGGTGCGCATGGGTTCTGGCGACCATTCCGTTACGCAGTCGGGATCAGGGGTGCTGGGCGGGCATAGCCAAGCCGCTTCTCTGGTGGAGGATGGAAACTTAGACCATATTTTGGTGGTGGATGACAGTGATATTGCCTTGAAATTCATGCGCAACCGCCTCACCCGTTTTGGTTTTCGCACGGATCTGGCCAACTCGGGCGAAGAGGCCCTGGGTCGTCTGGGTGTCAGGCCCTACAAGTTTGTATTTTTGGATGTGATGATGGAGGGCTTGGATGGCTACCAGACCTGTCGCGCCATCAAGCAGCGCAAATATGGTGATGAAAAGCCCCCTGTGGTGGTGATGTTGACCAGCCGGGGTGGCACGATTGACAAGATTCGCGGCACGCTGGCCGGGTGTGATGCCTACCTGACCAAGCCCCTGAATGAGCGTGATTTGATCGCCATTTTGTCCAAGCATGACCGCAGTGTGGCGCGCAGCTTCCAATCCACCGATTTTGGCAGGAGTGCCAAACCCAGTTACAAGCCGACAACGGCGCGCTCTTGAGGCAATTTCGCCAAGTTGGAAATTATTTTTGTGATCGAGGAAATGTGATGAAAAAAGTACTAGTTGTGGATGATGCACCTGTGGATGCCCAAAACCTGCAACGCATCTTTTCGGATGCGGGTTGGGTGGTCATTTCGGCCAGTTCCGGAGCTGAAGCCGTGAGCAAGGCCAAAGCCGAGGTGCCCGATTTGATCATGATGGACGTCAACATGCCTGGTTTGGACGGTTTTTCTGCCACCCGCCAGCTCATGCAAGACCCGACGACCAAGGGCATTCCGGTGGTGTTCGTGACCTCCAAAGACCAAAAAGCGGACCGTGTTTTTGCGCAAATGCTCGGGGCAAAGGGATTTGTAACCAAGCCCTATACCTCTGACCAAATCCTGAACGCCATCTGATGCATCGGGTGTTTGCACAATACGTTGTGCGAGGCCATTGGTTAAATAACTACAAAAGCGATAACGTACTTTGAAACTTGCACAAGGCATTGTTTGTGGATCATGGGCTTTGGCATTCTCATTTGACTGGGCGCGCCAAATTGTCGAGCAGTTTGAGCTGAGTGCCATACCCAAAGCCCCCAGCTGGTTGCTGGGCTCGGCCAACATTGAAGGCAATATCGTCCCTGTCATTGACCTGGGGATCTACTTCAGCCCAACCACTGCCAATTTGCAGACGCCCGCGAACCAGCGCTTGCTGGTTGGCGGTATCACGGCAGTCGGTGCAGAAGATGCCGTTGCCTTTGTGTTTGGGGGGTTGCCGCAGCAACTCAATTACGAGCCGCAGGCGCTCACGTACGGCGGGGCTTTGCCAGATAAGTTGCGCGAGGTCTGTGATGCCGTAGCCAACGATCTGTCTGGGCGCAATTTTTTGGAAGTCAACGTTGAAAAACTGATGGCCGTGCTTGCCGATGAACTATCGTTGCTGTAACAATTCAATTCATTGTAATCACCCGATTCTTAACCCACTTCGTATCTATCCACCGGACCGTTCTTAGGATTTGCCATGTTTTCAACCATTCGTTCGCAACTTTTTGCCTTGTTGTCGTTTGCCCTCCTGGTGGTGCTCTTGCTCGGTGGGGTGGGTTTGTATAACCAGTCACAGTTTTTACAGGCTTTGGAGCAGGCCCAGGGTGACGGTATTGCAATGCGTAACCACATGCAGACAGACATGCTGCACGACAACCTGCGCGGCTTGGTGGAGCAGTACAACGGCGCCGTGCGGGACAACAGCCCAGACCGTGTGAAGGCAACCGTTGCCGAAATCAAAACCAATGCAGCCAACATCCAGCAGGAATTTGCCAAAAATAATAATGCAGCCACCTTGTCGGAGAAAGCGCGCACCGAAATCGTCCGTATTGCACCATTGATCACAGATTATGCTGGTAGCGCAGAAAAAGTCAGCAGCATCACAGAGGCCGTCGAATTGGAAGCGGCACGCGCCTTATTTAACGGCAAGTTTAAAGTGCTGGAGGGTGAGCTGGGCGCGGTGCGTGACTTGATTGAGGGTGAGATTATTGACACCAAAAATACGGCCGATGTCGTGGCCAACCGCTCTTCACTTTTATTACTCGTAGCGACCTTGATCATTGGTGCACTGCTGTTGGCAATCTTGGGCTTCATGCTGTATGCCAAACTGGCATTGGGTCTGGGCAAGGTTCAAGAGACAATCGAGAAGGTTAACAAAGGTGAAACCGCAGCACGTACGCTGATGACGGGCAAAGACGAGCTGGGAACTTTGGGCCGCGCTTTTGATGGCATGTTGGATGACCGTATTTCTTCCCTGGAAAAATCATCCAAAGAAAACGAAACCATGAACAACTCGGTGATTGACCTGCTGCAAACCGTGTTTCAGCTTTCCAACCGCGATTTGACCGCACGCGCACCCGTTACCGAGGACATTATTGGCACGGTGTCGTCCTCCATTAACCAGTTATCCGAAGAAACCGGCCGTACCCTGGCCGAGGTGCAAGATATTGCCGAGCAGGTGCGTACCACCTCCGAGTCGGTGCGGGTGCAGTCCGTGATGGTCGAAGAAACCGCACGCTCGGAGCGCGAAGCCTTGCAGTCCATGTCTACCAGCCTGACGCAGGCTACCGACCAGATGAGCAAGGTGGCAGCTTTGTCCGACCAGTCCAACATCGCTGCCGAGCAGGCCGCGACTGCAACCCAGGCCGCGTTGACAGCAGTGGATGGCACCGTCAAAGGTATGGACCAGTTGCGCGACTCGATCTCGGACATGGAAAAACGCTTTAAACGTCTGGGCGAACGGAGTCAGGAAATTTCTACTGCTGTGCAGCTGATCAACACCATCTCGGAACGCACACATGTATTGGCACTGAACGCCTCCATGCAGGCCGCTACTGCCGGTGAGGCCGGTCGCGGTTTTGCGGTGGTGGCCGAAGAGGTGCAGCGCCTGTCCGACAGCTCGCGCCAGGCGACGGCGCAGATCTCGCAACTGGTGGGCAACATCCAGGGCGAGACCAACGAAACCTTATTTACAGTGAACCGATTGATTGGTGAGGTGGTCAAGCAGTCCGAGCTGGCGCAGCGTGCAGGTGTACAGATGAACCAAACCCAATCGACTACCCAGCAGTTGGTGAGTTTGGTGCGCCAGATTGCTACTTTTTCGGACCAGCAGGCCAAATTGGCCGCCAGTTTGCAGCAATCGGTGAAGGATATTAACCAAGGCACCGAGCAAACCTCGTCGGCTATTGCCGAGCAGACGGCATCGACCCAAACCCTGGCTGATTTTTCACGCCGTTTGACGCAGGCGGTGGGCCAATTCAAACTGCCAGAACAAACCGCCTGAATAAGCCAGAGGCAAACTGGCCATGAACCTTGACGACTTGCTGAGCCTGCTGCGCGAAGAGTTTGCGCTGGATGTACCGTCGACACAAGAGGCCTTGGCCCTTGCCAATCTTGAGCCCACCAACGCTGCGGAACATATCGAGCCGATGCTGGGGTTTATTGAGCGCTCCATTCAAGCCAGCTCTATGATGGGTTTGCACGGTTGGGGTGGCTACCTGCAGCAAATCGCCGAATTTGCAGCCATGCAGGCCAAACAACCCGATAGTGCAGCGTTGGCCTGGCTGGAGGGCTGGATTGCACCAGCGCAAGCCTACCTGGCGGCTCCAAGCGACCCACACACTACCGATGCCATTCTCGATTATCTGCGTGCCTGTCCGCAAACCGCCGATGATGCGGTGCTTGAGTTTTTGCGTGATCTGCTATTAACGCCGCCCGCCTTGAGTGCTGAAGATCTGGCCGAATCGACGGCTTTATTGGAACCCGCAGCGCCCGAGGATGTCAGTTTGGAAACAGACGAGGTCGATATCGGTCTGCTCTCGGCCATGTTGATGGATGCACCCGAACAGCTGGATAAGTTGCAGGGGCATCTGGATAACCTGGCGCTGGGCAATGCCAGTGTAGAGCAGTTAGTCGAAGCACAGCGCATTGCACACACCTTCAAAGGTTCGGGAAACATCATTGGTTTGCCAGGCATCGGGCGGGTATCGCACCGTCTGGAAGACGTCATGGAATGGGCGCTTGAAAAAGTGCAGGCTGGCGAGCTGGTCAACCCGGCTGCGGTGCGCGATATGCAGCACGCCGTGGGTGTGCTGCAGCACATGGTGGCGCACTTACAGGGCGAAGAAGCGCCACCGACCGGCGCTCTGGAGTGCCTACAGCGCTTGCTGGACTGGGTGGGCTGGATGCGCGATGAAAGTATTGATTCGCAGTCGCCCGAGCCCTTGTTGGCGGGTGTAGGGGATACCGATACATCGCGCGCCGTGCCAGCACCCCAAGCGGGTGACGCGTCGACGGCCACGCCCGGTACCGAGGTGCAAACCCTGCGCGTAGGCGTAGACCGTTTAAGCCGTGTGCTGCGCCGCGCGGGCCAGTCGATTGTCAACACCCAGCGCTTTAGTCAGTTTGTACGCGATGCCGATGAACGCTTAGCGGCGCTGGAGTTGCACCACGCCAAGCTCAATATCCGCTTGCGTGAACTTGAGCAAACGGTAGACAAGCAGGTGGTGCAGCTGAATGAAAAGCGCGATACGGGCGAGGGCTTTGATCCGCTGGAGATGGATCGTTACGACGCACTGCACGGCCTGTCGCGCTTTGTCAGTGAAGCCGTGCAGGACGAGTTGGAGTTTGCCCGCGAAGCCAAAAAGTATTTGGTGCGCAGCATGCAACTGTTGCGTGATGAAGACTACTCATTGCGCGAGCAGCACCGTGAGTTGCTGCTGGCGCGCTTGGTGCCGGTGAAAACGGTGGTTACCCGTTTAAAACGCAACGTCACCCAAACTGCCGCCAGTACGGGCAAGCTGGCCCAACTCGTGGTGCTGGGCGAAAACACCACACTGGATGCCGACGTGCTCACACGCCTGACCGAGCCCTTGCTCCACCTGCTGCGCAACGCGGTAGACCATGGTCTGGAAGATGCTGATGAACGCGCTATGCTGGGTAAGCCCGAAATTGGCACGGTGACCTTGAGTTTCAGGCGTAGCGGCCAGGAAGTGGAAGTGATTTGCTCAGATGATGGCCGTGGACTGGACTTGCCCACAATCTATGACAAGGCTGTGGAATACGGCTTGATCGCTGCGGGTACCGACATGACTGAGGATGAGTTGTGCCGCATTATTTTGCGACCCGGTTTCAGTACCAAAGGCGTGGTCTCCGAAGTATCTGGCAGAGGGGTAGGCATGGACGTGGTGAATGACCGCGTGAGTGCCCTCAAAGGCCGTTTAGAGATTGCCACCAAACCCTATGAGGGATCCACATTTACCATGCATGTGCCAGTCTCTACCGGTGCAACACACTCGCTGATTGTCAGCTGTGCAGACGAATGGGTGGCCTTGCCGACCGACCAGGTGGTGCAGGCTCTGGCGGCGGATGAGGTCAAATTGCACCTGCACGAGGGACAGGCAATGCTGGACTACCAAAACATCCCATGCCCTGTCTACAGTTTGGGAGTGTGGTTGGGTTTCGAGGATAACGTGGCATTGCAGGGGTTGAGCAAACCTTGTGTGCTGGTGCGTGGTGCCAGCGGGACGATTGCCTTGATCGTGGACGCGGTGATTGATGCCCGCGAACTCATCCTGCAGGACGTAGGCCGCTTGACGCGTCGTATCGCAGGGGTGGTGGGCGGCGCCATGCGTGGCGACGGCAAACCGATGTTTGTACTGGACGTGCCTGCGCTGGAGCGCGCTGCGCGTTCCCATGTGCGTGTAAGCGCCTCCCTGGCGCTGCGCAAACGTATGGCGGTTAAAAAGACCCGCGTGTTGGTGGTGGATGATGCGCTGTCGGTGCGCCGCTCAATGGAGCAATTGCTGGAAGACGCAGGCTACGAGGTCACCAGTGCCAACGACGGTTTTTTGGCGCTCGACAGCTTGCGGGACAAGCCGCCCGCCATCGTGCTGACCGACCTGGAAATGCCCAACTTGAACGGCCTGGATTTGACCCGCCGTATCCGCGAAATCCCGCACTTCATGGGCCTGCCCGTCATCATGATCACCTCGCGTGCCAGCGACAAGCACCGCGACCTGGCTTTGCAAGCCGGCGTAGACTTGTACCTGACCAAACCCTATACCGACGCTACGTTGCTGGAGCATGTGCGCCGCCTCGCAATGCAGGAAGTGGCCATGGTCGAGGCGTAATTCAAGTTACTTTCGCCCTTGGCGTGGGTGAGTCTTCTGCCAGCGCCGCCCAAGCGGCCGCTATCAAGATGAGTGCGCCACCCAGCAGCGTGCGTGGCCCCAGGCTGGAGACCCCCAGCAGCACCGAGGATACACTGGCAAACACCACCTCTGAGAGCATTACCAAGGCAGTCGTAGTCGAACGCAATCTCGCAGCGCCAAACTGCAAGGCCAAATTGCCCACTAAAAATGCCAATGCCAAGCACAGCGCCAGCGGGAGCCAGGCCGTAGTCAACCCAGGCACAGGGGGCACCCAACCGGCATAACCGCCCCACAGCGCCACCATGCTGGCCATCACTGCACCTCCGCCAAACATGGCCACCATGCGCGCCTCGTCAGGCGTATAGCGCAATTTTCGCAGCATGATATTGGTCAGAGCAAAACTTATGCCGCCGCCGAGCGCCAAATAGTCCGGCAGGCTCTGGGGTAGCGGCCAGAGGGATTGTGGCTGTTTAAGCACCAGCAGCACCCCCGCCATTGCTACGCAAAGGCGCACCAATGCCATACGGCTGGGTTTCTCGCCCAGGATCGGCCAGGCCAATAGCACCGTCCATGCAGGCATCAAATAAAATAGCAGTACCACACGCACTACATCGCCGACCGTTACCGCCCAATTAAAGCCAATATTGGTAAAACCCGAAGCCAGTGCCAGCACACCCAGCAGCGGCCATCGCAGACAGGAGCGCCAAGCGGCAGGGCGTAGCGCCAGCACGCACGCCAGGGCAAACCAATAGACCAATGCGGTGGCCCACAAAGGGTGCAGGCCATGCTGCTCCAGCGCACGCAGCGGCCACCACGACAGCCCCCACACCAGCGCATTGAGCAACAGCGCTGTCGCCGCCCAGCGCGCGAGGGTCTTCTCACCCATGCAGGTTGTCGTTACGGGCGATGTGCAGCAAGCGCGCCAGCTCGTCTCGGTGGTGCGTATGGTTAGACGCATGCCAGCGCTTTATAAGCCACATCACCCCTGCCACCAGCAAACCAAAGATCGTGATGGCCAGGTAAGCGCTGAGCTGCTCGGGTTCAAAATTATCCAAACCCAGGGTCTCCGTGATGGCAAATTCAGTCCAGTCCACGGTAGAGACCAGAGTATAGAAAGCCCCCAGCCCCAGAATGCAAGTCTGTTCGTTGAAGTTTTGCACGGCAATAGAGCGGCCCGCGCCCATCAGGTTGTGGCCCCGGTGCTGCAACAGGGCGTTCATCGGCACCACCAAAAATCCACCGATGGCACCCAGCAAAATCAAGAACGGTGCTGCCACCCACACGTTATGGATAAAGTTCAGCGCAATCATCAAAATGCCCATGGCAATCCCCAATGGCATGACGTTAGGGGCATGGTCCAGGCGCATTTTCATCGAGGCCACAATCGCACCCACGGCCGTGCCAATCGCTACCACACCCACCAATGACGAGGCCTGCGTGGTGCTGTAGCCCAAGGCGGCGGCACTCCAGGCCAGCACAATGTAGCGCAGATTGCCGCTCACCCCCCAAAACAAGGTGGTGGTGGCCAGCGAAATCTGGCCGAGTTTGTCACGCCACAGGGCCAAATTGCAGGTCCAGAAATCGGGTAACAGGGTAAACAGGTTGCGCGGCAGCTTGCGCATCTCGGCACCCGTGAGCGGGATGCGGGTGGTAAACCAGGCGGCCAGAGCGTACACGCCAATGAGCACGGCAATGGCAGCCTCTGGTGCGGTGTTCACACCCGTGTCAAATACCGGAAAATCAAACGACAGCAGCAGATGCGACACCGAATGCCCCACCAGTTGGCCACCCACCAACACGCCCAATATGATCGATGCGATCGTCAGGCCCTCGATCCAGCCATTGGCTTTGACCAGTTGCGAGGCGGGCAGCAGCTCGGTCAAGATGCCATATTTGGCGGGAGAGTACGCTGCAGCGCCCAAGCCCACTACGGCATAGGCCACCAACGGGTTGACGCCAAAAAGCATCATCAGGCAACCAATCACCTTGACGGTATTGCTGATCAGCATGACGCGCCCTTTGGGCTGCGAGTCGGCAAAGGCTCCTACAAAGGGTGCCAGCAATACATAAAACAGTGCAAACATCGGTACCAGTGCCGCACTCTTCCACTCGGGTTCGCCATTGGTGCGCAAAAGCTCTACCGCCCCTACAAACAATGCATTGTCGGCCAACGAGCTGAAAAACTGCGCCGACATGATGGTATAAAAACCGCGTTTCACTTCGATATATTCTCAATAGTTTTGCAACGACATGGCTTTATAGCATGGGGCAGGCCGGTGGCAGGTGTTTTCGATCCCGCCTACACTAGCGACTTACCTGCTTGACAGCCACATCAACTGCACTTTTTCCTGCTCCCCACCGCCATGCCACGCCCGATCCAGGCCACCATCCATACCGCCGCGCTGCGCCACAACCTGGCGCGTTGCCGCGCGGCTGCGCCTGATGCCAAGTTATGGGCAGTGGTCAAAGCCAACGCCTATGGCCACGGCATTGAGCGCGTGTTTGAGGGCCTGCGCGCAGCGGACGGCTTTGCGCTGCTGGACTTGGATGAGGCGCAGCGGGTGCGCGATTTGGGCTGGCGCGGGCCGATCTTGCTGCTCGAAGGCGCTTTTGATGCGCGTGATTTGGAACTGTGCTCGCGACTGTCGCTGTGGCATACAGTGCATTGCGCCGAGCAGATTGATATGCTGGCGGCACATAAAACCAATGCAGCGCACCGGGTTTTTTTGAAAATGAACTCCGGCATGAATCGCCTGGGCTTTAAACCCGCCAGCTACCGCAGCGCCTGGACGCGCCTGAACGCGCTTCCTCAGGTGGACGAGATATCGTTGATGACGCACTTCAGTGATGCAGATACCGCATGCAAGGGGCAAAGCCGTATCGCCCGGCAGTTAGCGGTTTTTAACGCCACGACACAAGACCTGTCCGGCGAGCGTAGCTTGAGCAACAGTGCTGCTACGCTTCGTTACAGTGCGGATGATCTGCGCAGCGACTGGGTGAGGCCTGGCATCGCGCTGTACGGCAGCGCTACAGACTATCCTGAGCACACTATGGCCCATTGGGACATCCAGCCCGGCATGACGCTAGCTACAAAAGTAATAGCTGTTTGCGAACTGTCTGCGGGTGATGGCGTAGGCTATGGGTCCTCTTTTGTGGCAAGCAAATCTATGCGCATCGCCGTGGTGGCCTGCGGCTATGCCGACGGCTACCCGCGCCTGTGCCCTACCGGAACACCCGTGCTGGTGGACGGTGTGCGCACCCGTACCTTGGGCCGCGTGAGCATGGACATGCTCACGGTAGACATTACCGATGTGCCTCAAGCCGCCATGGGCAGCGAGGTCACGCTATGGGGATGCGCCAGCAATGGTGTCACACTGTCAATTGACGAGGTGGCCGCCGCTGCAGGTACGGTAGGTTATGAATTGATGTGCGCGCTGGCGCAGCGGGTGCCGGTGGTAGTGGACGTGGGTTAGCGACTTAGAGTTGCGGGTTTCGGGATGGCGTTAAGTATTTGCGCGGTGCTTAAGCCAACGCATGAGGCCACCCAGAACGGGTAGTTTTTCATAGAGCTCTTCCGCCGCATCCCAGTAATCACGGTGGTAGCAGATACGTCCGTCAGCGGCAAAGCGTAGGTGCGACGTGCCACGCACCACCTGCTGTGCAGTGGTGTCAAATCGTTTGAAGCGAAACTTGAAATCCCAGACCAGAAAACACTGCCCACCCTGCACTACCCGTTCCGTGACGATGAAGTGTGGCGCGTCAAGTGCCACAAACATGTGGTCGAAAATACGGACAATCTCGCTCAGGTCATGCACCTCATTGAAGGGGTCCTTGAAGTAAGCGTCCTGCACATAATAATCACCCAGGCGAGCGATCGAGTCGGGTTGCAGCGATTGAAAAAATTGCACCACACGTTCAACCTGGGCTACCTCGGCAAAGGGGGTGTGCAGCGGCGATGGATGGGTTGGATGGATAAGCATTACAGCCCCGTAAAACGCCGAGTGGCTCTAAAGTACCAACTATAGGGGACGATACGCAGCAGCTTCATCCATAAGGTAAATCGCTTGGGGAAATGAATTTCAAATTTACCGCGCTCCCAGTCATTTACTATTTCTATAGCGGCTTGCGCAGGACTGATAAGTGCCGGCATGTGAAAACTATTCTGGGCGGTGAGCGGTGTTTTTACAAAACCAGGGTTGATGATGCTAACCCCCAAGCCCTCATCATGCAAATCAATGTACAGCGTCTCGGCCAGGTTGATAAGCGCTGCTTTGGTGGGCCCGTAGGCCAGTGATTTGGGCAGCCCGCGAAAGCCAGCCACGCTGGATACCAGACTGATATGCCCCTGCTTTGCTGCCAACATTGCAGGCAAGACGGCAGCAACACTGTGCACTGCGCCCAGGTAGTTAACCCGCATGTGCTGCGTGATGTCAGTGACTTGCAAGTCCTGCGCCCGCTGTGCCGCATAGGTGCCTGCGCAGTACATCATCAGATCCAAAGGGCCGGTGCTGTGCAACTGCACTGCGGCGGCATGTACGGAGGCGGGATCGGTAACATCGAGTGGCAAAACCTCCAGGCCGGGGCATTGGCTGGCCAGAGCGTGCAAGGCCTCCCTACTGCGTGCCGAGGCGATGACCTTCGCGCCCTTGCTATGCAGCAGCTCAGCCGTGGCGCGCCCAATGCCGGTGGACGCACCGATCAACCAGACGCGCCGGCCCGACCACTGGGGAATGCAGGGGTTCAGACTCATACTCAAGGCTTTTGGAAGTTGACGACCAGCTCGCCCAGTGTGAAGCCAAACTTTCGCATGGTTGCTTTGTTGATGACTACCTTGTCATCCATCTGGTACATCCAGTCGTCAAACTGCACTTCGTAGGTTTTGCCGTCGACGGGCAGCATCAACGTGTAGCCCCAGCGAAAGGCGTTGCCCATTTGCCGTCCTTCGCCTAGTCCGACCACATCGTCGGCGCGGCCCTGGTAGCGGCCATCGGGTAGTTTTTTCATACGCCAGATGCGCTTTTGTCTGGTGCCATCGCTGTAGGTAAAGTCCTCATCCAGAATGCCGTCGTCGCCATTCCAGGTGCAGTTCATGGCAACCAGAAATCTGCGCACGACTTTGCCATTGCGATCCGTAAAAATACCCCAGCCGTCCACTTTGCCGTTGAAATAGCTTTTTAAATCAAATTGGGGTTTCTCCGCTGCGTAGTCACTGATTTGCGGTGCGCCAGCGCAGGCGCAAAGTGCGCCTGCGCTGGCCAGGGCCATTAAATAGCTGCGTCGTTGCATCATTTTTTTCCTTTACTGAGCAAGATGTTTATTGGATTGAGTCCATAAAAATAGGGCATAAGCAGCTATTAATTTAAGAGCGCATGGAATGACGCAATAGGCAATCACCAGGGCTTGCAGTGCAGCCGCTGAGCGTGCACCAGGGGTGTAGCCAAATAATTGCAATAAGGGCAGCGCAAGCCCGGCTGCCAAAGCCAGATTGAGCTTGGTCGCAAAGTTCCACCAGCCAAAATACGCACCCTCATTGCTGCCATGGTCGCCATTGGCTTGGATCATGCCTGCCAGCAAGGCGGGCGGAGCAGCCAGGTCAGCACCCAGCGCGATGCCAGACAGGGCGCACACGATGATGAAGGGCACCACATCCGATGCGCCGAGGTTGGCAGCCCAGACAAACACGGCAACGGCCAATAACATGCCTCCCAACCAGGTACGCCGCAGACCCCAGTGGGCCACGCAGCGCAGCCAGACAGGGATGGAGAGTGCAGCAGCCAGAAAATAGGCGATCAAGAACACACCTTCCAGCTGCTTGGGTGCCTGAAGAAGATCCTGGATAAAAAACAGCACCAGGGTGGCGGGTATGGCGCTGGCAATACCGTTCAATACAAACACCAGAAGAAGTGCCTTGAACCCCGGGCGTGTGAGGGGCATCCAGAGTGATGGGGCAGCAGGATGCAGGTTCCGGGGGTGGGATACCGCATGGGCCACGATAGGCGGCCTGGCCTGCAGCCATGCCACCATACCCAAGGTGAGCATGGCGACAAACACGCCGGTACTCACACCCAAACCGCTGACCACCGGCAAGACGGACGCAAGCAACACCCCTACTAACCCCAAACCCTCGCGCCAGGCGACGATACGGCTGCGCTGCACCGCATTGCCGCCCAAGCGGGCTCCCCAGCTCTGGTAGGTGATGCTGATCATGCTGAAGGCGCCATAGGTGGTGAGCAGCGCCACCAGAGCCCACGGCACCAGTGCCGTGCCCCGCACGGGAGGAAAAAATAAAGCGACGAAGCCCAAGGCCAGCACCACGGCAGCCAGGGTGCAGACCCGCAAAACCCTGGTGGTGCTATGGGAAAACAGGCGGTCACACCAGCGGCCAAGCCAAGGGTCTATCACGGCATCGAACAAGCGTGCACCCAGCAACAACGCACCCAAGGTGGCCAGTGGAACACCCAACTCGCGGGCGTAGTGGTTGGGTAGCACCACATACAAAGGCAGCGCGACAAAAGCCAATGGCAGACCCAGCAAGCCGTAACTCACGCCATCGCGGATGCTCCAGGCGGCGCTCATGGCGTAGTCTTGCTCAAGCCCAACAGCTCGTGCCGCATGGCCGGTGCGCTTGTTTTAGGATGCAACCAGATGCCAAAAAAACGGCGAGAAAACTCAGCGTCGCGCACCGCACCAATCGGCTTGCCGTTCAGACTGAACGTAGCGCCGGTTCCCGGGGTGTGCCGACCCAGTATGCGATCCCCCTTGCCTACGACTGGAAATATCTGCTGCATCTGCGCAAGCCACTGGGAAGCCTGGGCATCGTTGACAGGCCCGATGCGAAGCATCTCCTTGATGGATCGCTTGGCAATATCGTCACCGGAAAAACTGCGCAGGTAACCCAGTTCGAGCGCAAAGTCGCCCAGATGGTAGTTATTGGGATCAAACCCAGGTGCGGCCCACAGCTTGGCGTCGTAAATCTGAAAGCCCCACATCGTCAATCGCGCCGATCCCAGGGGACGGGACTCGGTGAGGTTGTTGGCGGCATCGGTAGCCAACAATATGCCATTTTGAGATGAAAATACGCTGGTAGTCCATGTAAAAAGGACGTAAGCAGCTATTAAATAGATAGCGCATTGGTGGCGAACAGGTGACATCACATTTTATGCAGCGTGTACTGCACCACGTCAATATTGGATTCATCAAAGGCGGCTTCACAATACGCCAGATAAAACTCCCAGATGCGGATAAAGCGTTCGTCAAAGCCTTGCGCTAACACTTGTGCGCGCTGCGCCAGAAAGTCGGCACGCCAGCGGCGGCAGGTTTCGCCGTAGTCCTTGCCAAAAGCAAATTCGTCAACGACCTGCAATCCAGCGGCCTGGGCCTGCCTGCGAAACTCGGACGGACAGGGCAGGCAGCCACCTGGAAAGATGTACTGCTGGATAAAGTCGGTCGAACGGGTGTAGCGCTCAAACAGCGCATCGTCAATCACGATCGACTGGATGCAGGCCTTGCCGCCGGGTTTGAGCAGGCGTGAGAGGGTTTGAAAATAGGTGGGCCAGTAGGCTTGGCCTACCGCTTCGAGCATTTCAATAGAACAAATCGCGTCGAACGGTGCATCTTGGATATCCCGGTAATCTTGCAATCGTAAATCAGCCCGTCCACCATGCTGGATACGGTCCATGCGCGCTTGTGCCCAAGCTAGTTGCTCAGTAGACAGGGTTACTCCCGTCAGTTGCACCCCCCACTCCAAAACGGCTTTCTCGGCCAACGCACCCCAGCCACAGCCTATCTCGAGTACCCGGTCGTTGGGTTTAACCTGCACCATGCGCAGCGCGCGACGCACCTTGGCATCCTGCGCATCCTGCATACTTTGGCTGTGGCCCCGCTCAAACCATGCCGATGAATAGTTCATCGTGTCATCCAGCCACAGCTGGTAAAACGGGTTGCCCAGATCATAGTGGGCATGGATGTTTTTCTGGCTATTGGTTTTGGTATTGCGGTTGAGCAGGTGCTTGATTCGGTAGGCCAGACGGCCTGCCCAGGTGCCGTAGACCATGTCTTCCACTTCGCGGCGGTTGGCAATGAATACGCGCAGCAAATTAGCCAAATTGGGCGTGCTCCAATCGCCAGCAATATAGCTTTCAGCAAAACCAATATCGCCAGATTTAAGCGCTGCGGCGCACACCCGCCAGTCAGCGATATGCAAACTGGCGGTTAATGGATGGGTATCTTCGGCTTTGCCAAAGCGCAGCACATTGCCATCGGGGCATTGCACTATCAAGGTGCCATGCTGGAGTTGGTGCAGTAACTTGAGGCAGGTACGCGCCGCAGCGGGCAGTCCCTGCGGCAGGGCATTGGATACGCAGGGGCTGACTATAACGGGCGGAGTGCTGGCAGCCGCCAGGCCGAATGCATTGTTATTCATCGGGTCACCATAATTGACGGTGGTTTGGGTTTTTTAAAGTACGGCACGCGCATGGCCCACAGCCGAACGGCCTGCCAATGGATGCGTGCAATCACTGCCAGACTCATCGCGCCATAGCGCCACAGGGCCTTGCGCCGGGACTGCGGGGTATAGGGCTCCAGTGCGCCGCTTAACGCGGTCTGGATCAACGCCCCAGCGTTATCGTCATAGTCAATACGGGCGACGGATTTATCCCTGCTGGGCGTGGTCATAAAGCGGAAGCGGTACTGCCCTTGCACGGCGCAAAAGGGCGACACATGGAACACTTTGGCCGCTGTGTGTTCGCCGCCGTAGCTGGGGTGGTCCAGCAGATAGACATGGCGTTCACCAAAGGTGTTGTTGACTTCCACCACAATCGCACGCAGGCTGCCGCTGTGGCTGTGGCAATACCAAAAACTCACGGGCTTGAAGGCGTAACCCAAAACACGTGGATAGCATTGCAGCCATACCTCGCCGTCGGCATCGTCAATCCCTTCACACTGCAATAGTGCATCGAGCCAGGCAAGCGCGCCTCCCGCTTCGGGGCCGCGTCCATCGCCATGGTCGCAATCAAAAAAACTCAGCAGACTGCGGCGGTTGCGTGCCAGGGCTGCGCTGGGTGTGCGGGCCAGCGTGCGCAGCGGGAGCATGAAAAAATAGGTGGGATAGGTAAAGGCATGGCGCACCGGGCGCAGCCGCGTGTGCCTGACTTGGCCAAAGCCAATCAAGGCTTGCGAAGGCGCGGCGTGGTGGGATGCCGGTGCAGGGCTCATGCGGCCTCCTGAAGTGGCATATGCATGGCCTGCAGGAGCTGGCGCGCGACACCCAAACCCGACTTGAGGCCATCCTCATGAAACCCATAGCCCGTCCATGCGCCACAGTAATAGGTGTTGCGTTGGCCTTGCAGTTCCGCCACACGCGCCTGCGCTGCCAGGGCATGGAGGTCAAGGACAGGATGCGCATAGTCATATTCACCCAGGATGTGACTGCCTGCGATAGCCCGGGTGGGGTTCAAGCTGGCAATCACCGGCTGGGTAAAAGGAAGGGGTTGCAATTTGTTCAGCAGGTAGTGCAGGCAGACGCGGCTGCCCTCTTGCTGTGCATCGCCGCGCACATAGTTCCAGGCCGACCAGGCGCTGCGCTGCTGGGGCAACACAGTGGCATCCGTGTGCAGCACCAGGCGATTGGTCTGGGTGCGAAGCGCGCCCAGCACTTCGCGCTCTGCGGGACTGGCATCGCGCAGCAGGCCCAGTGCCTGGGGCGCATGGGTAGCGACGACGACCTTGTCAAAACGCTCGGCACGCCAGGCGCTAATGACGCGCACGCCGGCTGCGTCACGCTCAATCATTTTCACCGGTGTGCTACGCCGTTTGTCTGCAATGGAGGCCAGGATTTTGTCCACGTAGTGACGCGCTCCCCCATAGACCGTGTACCACTGCGGACGATGACGCACTTGCATCAGGCCATGGTTATGGCAAAAGCGAATCATGGTGGCGACGGGAAACCGCAGCATCTGATCGGTAGGGCAGCTCCAGATGCAGCCGAGCATGGGCAGCAAATACCAATGGCAAAACGCTTCGCTGAAGCGGTGCTCTGCAAGGAAGGCTTGCAGGGGTTGGGCCATTTGCAACTCGCTGCCTCGGTTGGCAATGCCGGTGCACAACTTGTTGAAACGCAGCAGATCCCACAACATGCCTAAAAAACGCGGATTCCACAGGTTGCTGCGCTGTGCAAATACCGAGGCGAGGTTGCTGCCACCCCATTCCAGCGTCTCGCCGGCCTTTGCACCGGGTGCCTGCACTGAAAACGACATGTCAGACGGGACCGTCTGCACGCCCAACTGCGCAAACAGGGCGATCAGAAGGGGGTAGGTTCGTTCGTTGTAGACCAAAAATCCGGTGTCAACCCCATGCGTAGCGACTCCAAGTGCCGTGGGCAGGGTCACGTCCACGGTATGGGTGTGGCCACCAAAATAGTCAGCGGCTTCATACAACGTCACTTCTGCGTGACCGACCAGGCTATGGGCCGCCGCCAAGCCCGAAATGCCCGAGCCAATGACCGCTACTTTGAGAGGATGGGGCATAGGTGCTGGTTAATAAAAACTGCTGCAAAACGCCTCAAAGCGAAAAGGGGAGGGATGGAGGAGAAAGCGCACTTTGAGATTGCATGCTGAACTTGTAAAGTAAAGTCAGAAAGGCCTTGCAGCAAAAAAAAAATTGGGTGACAAGCGATGACGCAGTAGAATTGACTTAACGGTCTTATTATGACTGATTAGTATTTTTTTGCAAGCGACGAGAGTAACCTTGCGTAATACATGGTTAAATTTGAGGAAGTTTTGAGGAAATCAATGCGGCCCAAATATTTTTGATTTGTCATAAACAAGGATTAAAGTGGTTGACGTCGGACGCAGGCTGGCTTTGCGTAGAATCGACGACGATGTGTAAATCCTAAGTGTGGTAATTGCCTAAGGTGCGACATGCTCTACCCTGAACTTTTCAAGCAACTGGAGTCCGTCCGCTGGGATATGGATAAAGATATCCCCTGGGCCAGTTTTGATGCGGTTAAATTGACCGATGAGCAGGCGCAAACCATCAAGATGAACGCCATCACCGAATGGGCCGCCTTGCCGGCGACGGAGATGTTTTTGCGTGATAACCGCGACGACTCCGACTTTTCCGCCTTCATATCGATCTGGTTTTTTGAAGAGCAAAAACACTCCCTCGTGCTGATGGAGTACCTGCGCCGCTTCCGTCCCGATTTCTCGCCCACCGAAGCAGAGTTGCATGAGGTCCGCTTTGAGTTTGAACCCGCGCCTGCGCTAGAGACGTTGATGCTGCATTTTTGCGGCGAGATCCGCCTGAACCACTGGTATCGCCGCGCCAGCGAGTGGCATACCGAGCCGGTCATCAAGCATATCTACACCACCCTCAGCCAGGACGAGGCGCGCCACGGGGGCGCTTACCTGCGTTACATGAAGCGAGCCATTGGTCATTTTGGCAACGATGCCAAGGCGGCGTTTACCAAAGTAGGCGTGTTGATGGCCAGCGCACGGCGAACCGCGCAGGCTTTGCACCCCACGAATTTACATGTCAACAAAGCGCTGTTTCCCCGTGACACCATCCAAAGCCGCCTGCCCAACCCCGAGTGGCTGGAGCAATGGCTGGACACACAAATCAAGTTCGATGCGGTGTGGGAAAACAAAGTGGTAGAGCGTATTCTGCATAACATGAGCCTGCTGATGGAGCGCAGTTTTGACACCGTGCAGGAGCTCAACCGGTATCGAAAGGAGTTGGCAGGAGAACTGGCGGCCAAGACCGAAGGATTGATCGCGCCTGGCGGGCTCAGGTCCAAAGTACGCTCCTGAAGCAGGCTTGCCGTTGTCATTTGCCAGCTCCCGGCCATTGCCGGGCCATCCAACCCAAGCGTTGTAAACCGTGACTACCCCCCAGCACACTCCAGGATTTCTCCAGAAGTTGAGCCCGCGCAGGCAGGCTCCTGAACGCATTGCCCAGTTGGCCAAGCCGGTGGTATTTACCAACGGCGTGTTTGATGTACTGCATCGAGGACATGCCAGCTATCTGGCGGCAGCACGTGCGCTGGGCGGCTCGCTGGTCGTGGCATTGAATTCAGACGCATCGGCGCGCCGCCTGGGTAAAGGCGCAGACCGTCCGCTCAACAATGAGCAGGACCGGGCGGCCATGATCGCAGCATTGGAGTCAGTGTCGCTGGTGACCTGGTTTGACGAAGACACGCCCTACGAAATCATTGACCAATTGCGTCCCGACCTGCTGGTTAAAGGGGGTGACTATGATATGCAGCGCCTGAAAGAGGCGCAGCTGGTGCATAGCTACGGAGGCCGGGCCATGGCACTGAGTTTTGTTGACGGTTACTCCACGACGGCACTGGTAGCAAAAATCCGTGCCGCGCATTGATTTTTATTGCCAAATAGCGACGTAGTCCTTGTCAAATGGACGTATGCAGCTATATTAAGTATAGCAAACACTGTTCGGGCAATTCAAGAGCTGCAGGTCCGCAGACTGGCGTTACCCAAAGCCGCCTTCACCGGGTCGAGTCGGGCGCGCAGCGCATCGTCCACCGCAGGCAGGCGCAGTAGTTGCTTTTGGCTGGCGGCCTTTTCCTGTACCACTTTGGCGGTGCGCACGCCGCGTTTGTTCAGGCTGACCAGGGCCTGGTTGGCCAAGGCCTGGGTTTCGTGGCCCCCCAGGGAAATGCCGGGCTCCAGGCTGGTATTTTGCAAAACCTCATAGCGCACGTCGAGTTCGCGCAGTTCGGTTTTTTTCTTGGTCAGTGCATCCGCATTGGGATACTTGCCCATATAGATGATCCAGCGGGCAGGCACAGCGACGGGTTCAAGCATCCAGCTGCCACCGGGCAGGCCGCTCGCCGCGCTGCGTACCCTGGTGGCGATGGCATCGTCCAGCACCGCGCTTTGCAAACATTCCACCAACTTGAGGGTGACAGCCGCCGCAGGCGTTGGCTCCGGGGCAGCAGCCGGCGGGGTCGCGGTGGCAGCCGCCTCGGAGCGGCGTGCCTCGGCGCTGCCCAGCAGGCGCACGGCCTCGGGCTTGATCTGCGCTAGCATGCGCGCCGGCTCGCTCTGCTGTGCAGGAGCCCAGCCCAGCATGGCCAGGTAGCGATGCGACCAGGCGAAATACAGGCCGTTGGCAAGCAGTAAAAGAACCAGAGTCAGGCGCAGCATGGTTGGAATATTTTAGTAGCCCTTGGTGCCGGCAGATTCAACCACCCCCCAGCAGGGGGCGAATGCTGACCTCGCTGCTGTGGATACGTTGCACGCCCGCTGCCGTTTGCAGCAGCAGTGCGCCTTGGCCATCGACCCCCTGCGCCGTGCCGTGCAGGTCGCCATGGGGGCTAGCTGGGGCTTTCGGCGGCTCGATTACAGCGACATGACGCCCACGCAACGCGTCACGGACGGCAAAGCGCGCTGCAAAGGGCGCAAAGCCCAGGCGCTCAAACAGCAGCAGATCGCGCAGCAAGGGTGCGGCGATGCGCTGCAGGGCTTGTGCATCACTGATGCTGGACTCCAATTCCTGTAGCCAGGCAGGAGGCGTTGACAGACCGGCAGCGGGCCGGGGCGCAATGTTGATGCCTATGCCGACCACCGCGTAGCGCTGCGCGCCGATACTGACGGTTTCTATCAAGATGCCCGCCAGCTTGCGGCCTTGCCACCACAGGTCGTTGGGCCATTTGAGCTGGATCTCCGGGTGCAGGCTTTCGGCCACACTCACCCCTACGGCCAAGGACAGACCATCCCAGGCTTGGGGCTCCAGCGCAAGGCCGATGGAAAAGGTAAGAGAAGCGCTGGCAGCCGCAGATGGCGCAGCCGCAGATGGTGCAGCCGGGGTCTGCGCAGCGCTACTGTGCCACGGTCTGCCCAGGCGGCCCTTGCCGGCGGTTTGCAGCTGCGCCACCAGCAGGGTTGGCTCGCTGCGGCCCGCGCGGGCGCGGCGCATCAGCTCGGTGTTGGTGGAGTCAATCTCGGGCAGTATCTCGACGCTAAACCCCGCCAGAGCACTCTCTTGCAGCGCCATGGCGGCTTGCCAGATGGTTTCAGCACTGCCGAACAAGCCGTGCTGCAACATCAGTCCTTCTTTTTGGGTGCCAGCATGGTGCCACGGCACTTGGGCGCGCCGCACCAACAGGCGTACTCGGCCTTGAGTTTTTTGGTGTATTTTTCGTCGATCACCAGGCCGTAGCTATAAAACAGCTCTTCGCCTTTTTCAATATTGCGCAGGGCTTTGATGAACACCCGGCCGTGGGTTTCGTCGGCTTCGCAATTGGGCTTGCAGCTGTGGTTGATCCATCGGCTGTCGTTGCCGCCGACCTTGGCATCGATGCAGCGGCCATCTTCCAGCGAGAAGTAGAACGTGTGGTTAGGCTGCTTGGGGTCATGCGGGTGGCGGCGCAGGGCCTCCTTCCACTCAATGCGTTCGCCGATGTATTCGATCAGGTGCTGGCCCTCAGCGATAGGGGCAATGGCAAACATGCCTTTGCCGTGCACGCCGGATTTGCGGGTTTTGATGAAGTCCCCGGGCGGCACCAGGGCATCGAGCCGGGCCTTGCGTTTGGCCAGCTTCTGGGCCTTGGCCAGCACTTTGTGCAGCGCCTTCTCTGTGGCATCCTTGTCGCTCTTGCTGAGTGTTTTGGAGGTCTTGTTGTTGTGGCTGATTTTTTCAGCTTTTGGCGAGGTTTTTGGCATGGCCCGAAAAATTTGGTATGGTGAATCATGGGCGTGCGCGCGTGTGCGCGTGCGCCTGCGTGTGCGCGCATGTGCGTGCGCGAGACCTGCATTGTAGTGGGTGCTATGTAATTAGAGCGAGAATGTGGATATGAAAACTTTAATCATTGCCGAAAAGCCCTCCGTGGCGCAAGACATCGTGCGTGCCTTGACCCCCAATGTGGGTAAGTTCGAAAAACACGACGAGTATTTTGAGAGCGACACGCACATCGTCAGCTCGGCTGTGGGCCACCTGGTCGAGATCCAGGCCCCGGAAGAGTTTGACGTGAAGCGCGGCAAGTGGAGCTTTGCCAATCTGCCGGTCATCCCGCCGTACTTTGACTTGAAGCCGGTGGACAAAACCAAGACGCGCCTGAATGCGGTGGTCAAGCTGGCCAAGCGCAAAGACGTGGGCAATATCGTCAATGCCTGCGACGCGGGGCGTGAGGGCGAGCTGATCTTCCGCCTGATCGAGCAGTACGCCGGTGGCAACAAGGGCGGCAAGTATGTACCGCTGGGCAAGCCGATTACCCGCCTGTGGCTGCAAAGCATGACCCCGCAGGCCATCCGCGACGGCTTTGACACCCTGCGCACAGACAAGCAGATGCTGCCGCTGGCCGACGCCGCGCGCAGCCGCTCAGAGGCCGACTGGCTGGTCGGCATCAACGGCACCCGCGCCATGACGGCGTTTAACTCACGCGATGGCGGCTTCTTCCTCACCACCGTGGGCCGCGTGCAAACGCCTACGCTTGCCGTGATGGTGGAGCGCGAAGAGCAGATCCGCAAACACGTCTTTCGCGACTACTGGGAGATCCACGCCAGCTTCTTGAGCGAGGCAGGCGATTACCCTGCCAAATGGTTTGACCCGAAGTGGAAGAAGGGCGAGGATGCTGAGGCCAAGGCCGACCGCCTGTGGCATGAGCGCGATGCGCAGGCGATTGTCGATGCCGTCAAAGGCAAGCCCGCCACCGTCACGGAAGAGAGCAAGCCCACCACCCAAGCCTCGCCCCTGCTGTTCGACTTGACCAGCCTGCAACGCGAGGCCAACGGCAAGTTTGGCTTTTCTGCCAAGACCACCCTGCAAATTGCCCAGTCCCTGTACGAGCGCCACAAGGCCCTGACCTACCCGCGTACCGACTCGCGCGCGCTGCCGGAAGACTACCTGCCAGTGGTGAAAAAGACCTTCGAGATGCTGGCCGACAGCGGCCATAAACACCTGGAGCCGCATGCCGCACTGGCGATTAAAAACGGCTACATCAAGCCCAGCAAGCGCATCTTCGACAACACCAAGGTGAGCGACCACTTCGCCATTATCCCCACGCTGCAAGCGCCCAGCGGGCTATCGGAAGCAGAGCACAAACTGTACACCCTGGTGGTGCGCCGCTTCATGGCGGTGTTTTACCCCAGCGCAGAATACCAGGTGACGACGCGCATTACTACTGTCGCCGCAGCGCCGGGCAGCCCCAAGCAAGGCACGGCCCCCTCGGGGGGCAGCGGCGACGCGTCAGCGCAGAGCGTGGGGGCATATAGCAATCACGCTTTCAAAACCGAAGGCAAGGTGCTGGTCAAGCCGGGTTGGTTGGCGATTTACGGCAAGGAAGCCGCCGACGAAGTCACCGACGCGAAAGAGGGCGAAAAAGGCCAGCAACTGGTGGCCGTGAAGCCCGGCGAATTGGTGAAAAACGAAAGCATCGAAAGCAAAGCGCTCAAAACCCGCCCGCCCGCCCGCTACTCCGAAGCCACGCTGCTGGGCGCGATGGAAGGCGCAGGCAAGCTGGTGGAAGACGACGAGCTGCGCGAAGCCATGCAGGAAAAAGGCCTGGGCACACCCGCCACCCGCGCCGCCACGATTGAAGGTTTGATCAACGAGAAATACATTCTGCGCGAAGGCCGCGAGCTGATCCCTACCGCCAAGGCCTTCCAGCTCATGACGCTCTTGCGCGGACTGGGCGTAGAAGAATTGTCCACGCCCGAGCTGACCGGCGAGTGGGAGCACAAGCTGGCGCTGATGGAAAAGGGCCAAATGAGCCGCGAAACCTTCATGGCCGAGATCAACGCCATGACGGAAAAAATCGTCAAAAAAGCCAAGGAATACGACCGCGACACCGTGCCCGGCGACTACGCCACCCTCACCACGCCCTGCCCCAACTGCGGCGGGATCGTCAAAGAAAACTACCGCCGCTACACCTGTACCGGGAAAGCAGGCGCTGCCGAGGGCTGCGGTTTCAGCTTTGGCAAAACCCCTGCGGGCCGCACTTTCGAGCCCGCCGAGGTAGAGCAGTTCATCCTGAACAAAAAGATCGGCCCATTGGAGGGTTTCCGCTCCAAAGCGGGCTGGCCCTTTGTCGCCGAGATCGCCCTCAAATACAACGAGGAAGAGAAGAACTGGAAGCTCGAATTCGACTTTGGCGAAGATGCCAAGGCCGCCGAGTCGGGCGAGATTGTCGATCTGTCGGGCAAGGTGTCGCTCGGTGCTTGCCCCAAATGCGGCAGCCCAGTGGTGGAGTTTGGCAAGAGCTATGTGTGCGAGAAGTCAGTACCCACTGACGCGCAACCCACACCCAGTTGCGACTTCAAGAGCGGCCAGGTCATCTTGCAGCAACCCGTGGAGCGTGAGCAAATGACCAAACTGCTAGAGACCGGCAAGACCGATTTGCTGGACAAGTTTGTCAGTATGCGCACCCGCCGCAGTTTCAAGGCCTTTTTGTCCTGGAACAAGGAAGAGAACAAAGTCGGCTTTGAGTTTGAGCCGCGCACCAGCAAGTTCCCACCGCGCAAAACGGCGGCGGGCGCACCCGTGGCCAAAAAAGCAACGGCTAAAACCGGCACGGCAGCCGCCAAAGCGGCGGCCAAGTCTGCCAAGGCAGGTGCCAAACCCGCCAGCAAAGTAGCCGCCAAGAAGGCCCCTGCCAAGACGTTAGCACCGCGCAAACCGCGCGCCGCACCTGCCACCGGCTCCACGCCCAGCGCCGCCCTGGCGGCCGTGATTGGGGCCGAACCGGTTGCGCGCTCGCAGGTGGTGAAAAAACTGTGGGACTACATCAAGGCCCACAACCTGCAAGACGCCAAAGACAAGCGCAGCATCAACGCCGATGCCAAGCTGCTCCCCGTGTTTGGCAAGGCGCAGGTGACGATGTTTGAGATTGCCGGGATTGTGGGCAAGCACCTGGCCTGAGTCTTAGCGCTAGAGTGGGTGCCGGCGGCAGCGCTGGCACGCCCTTGATCGATACGCGAACAGACCGTATGCGCTATGTAATTTATAGCTGAAAACGTCCTGTCGACAGGGACTACCGCTTGTTTTTATGGGTAAAATGGCTACCCAGCCATGCCGCAGGGGCCAGTTCAGGTCACAGCGCCGCGCTTGGCCCGATTGCTCAAACGGCGAGCCATCACGGAGCCCATGGCCATCACCAAGGGCAGCGCCACAGCGGCATGGCGGTTGGACAGCTCGGTAAAACGCATCGGGTTGATGGACCACAGTTTGCAACGGCTGGAGGCCTGCACCGTCGCCACCCGCGGAATGCGCGAGAAGAAAGAGCCCTCACCCACGCAGGAGCCTGCGCCCACAGCGGTTTGCTGTACCTCGCCCCTTTCATTCAGATGGATCACCCCCAAGGTGCCCGACTCCACCAAATACACGGTGGTGTCTTTGGAGCCCTGCTCGATCAGTACCTGGTTGTCTTCCATGGTGAAACCTTGCAGATAGCCCGACAGAATCTGCCACTGCGCCACACCCAGCGTGAGCTTGATGGTGTCAATGCTGTTATTGGTGTGCATGGCCTGGATCAAACCCATCACCGACTGGGGCATGCCCGGAGTGGCGCTGGGCACAATGCCGCTGGGGCCAAAACCCGTGCTGTTGCCATGGGTGCTGTTGGCAAAGTCACTGTGGCCAAACGTACTGTTACCAAAGGTACTGGGTGCAAACGCACTCTCGCCAAAGCCATTGCCGCCAGGGTTGCGTTTGGCAATCACGCGGTCGTTGGGGTTTAACGGGCTAAAACTGCTTCCGGGGCCATCACTTTTAATCATGCTTAAATTATTGCATGGGCTACCCTTGAATGCAACTTTTCTCGCAAAGAAAAGTACCTGGAAATTCCCGTTGAAGGCGATGATTTAACCGTAAACGCGCAGGTTTGAAGTCAGCAATGGGCTCAGCGTGGCGCTGGCAAGTGGCTGATGCGCCGGGTGAGGGCGCTGGCGGCATGGCGCACCTGGTCGATCAGCGCCGGTACCGTGGTGGGCGCCATACGGGGGGCCAGTATGGTGATGTTGATGGCTGCGCAGACTTTTTTCTGTCGGTCGTACACCGGCGCAGCGATGGACGATACCCCGGCCTCAAAGCCGCCTTGGCAAATGCCATAGCCGCGCTGCGCGTCGGCATCGACCTGCGCCTTGAGTGCCTCCAGCGTCGCTGGGGTGCTGGCGGTGTAGCGGGTGAGTGCCTGGCCCGCATACAGCAGTGTGATATCGGCCAGACTCATCCCGCCCAGCAGCACGCTGCCCAGCGCGGTGGAATGCACTGGCAGGCGGGCGCCCACCTGGATGGAGTGAAATTGCGTGCTGCTGATGGCCGCTTTGGCCAGAAACACGGCCTCGCGTCCGTCGCGGATGGCCAAATGCGCCGAATACCCCGAACTGTCACGCAGCGCCTCCAGGATGGCTTGCCCATGTTCGGCCAGCTCCTGCCCGGCCAAATACTCAAACCCCAGGCGCAACGAGCCGATACCCAGCCGGTAGATCGGCCCTTCGCCACAGCGCTCGATAAAGCCGGCCTGCTCCAAAGTTTGCAGCATCCGAAAAACCGATGCACGGGGCCAGCCGGTAGCGTGGGCCAAGTGCGCGCCCGACAGCTCGCGCTGATCCCGCGTAAAGTAGCCGAGTAATTGCAGGCCACGCGCCAAGGCGGGGACGGTGTAGCGACTACGCGCCTCTGGCCCGGTCGTCGGCTTGGGGGGCGCGGGTTGGGGGGCCGACTCAGTCATGGCCATGGGCTGCACGGTAGGGCTGACACTGCAATGAGGCAAGCAAACAGGACATAGATAGAAAAAATAGTTAGCATTGTCTCTTGTATGAATCACTTATTCTTTTGTGAACAATTATTCGTGTTTTTAAAGAGTTTTGCAAGCCGTGTTTAACCACTCCCTAGGTAAAAGGCCATGCGCCAGGGCGCTGGTGCGGTGGTAAGCTCGAAAACACACCTACTTATTTTGGAGAGCATTGATGGATCTAGGAATTGCAGGCCGTTGGGCCCTGGTTGGCGGCGCAAGTAAAGGGCTGGGCTGGGGCTGCGCACGGGCGCTGGCACTGGACGGTGTCAACGTCGTCATGGTCTCGCGGGGTGCCGAGGTGCTGGAGGCCTCTGCTGCAAAATTAAGAGCTGCATGCGCAGACTCTGCAAAGGCTGGCGGCACAAAAACCCCAGAGATTGTGACCATTGCGGCAGACATCACCACCGAGGCGGGTCGCGCGCAGATCTTTGCAAAGCGCAAAGACTTCGACATCGTCGTCACCAACGCCGGTGGCCCGCCGACGGGTGATTTTCGTACCTGGGACCGCGCCGCCTGGCTGGCCGCGATCGATGCCAACATGCTTACCCCGATTGAGCTGATCAAAGCCACGGTGGACGGCATGGCCGCGCGCGGCTTTGGCCGCATCGTCAACATCACCTCCAGCGCCGTGAAGTCGCCCATCGACATTCTGGGGCTGTCTAACGGCGCGCGCAGCGGTTTGACCGGCTTTGTGGCGGGCGTGGCGCGCTCCAGCATTGCGGCCAAGGGCGTGACCATCAACAACCTGCTGCCCGGCATTTTTGACACCGACCGCCTGGTCGGTAACTTTGCCGCCGCCGCCAAGGCCACCGGCAAAAGCGCAGACGACATCCGCGCCGCCCGCATCGCCCAGCTACCGGGCAAACGCCTGGGCGTGCCCGAGGAGTTTGGTGCCTACTGCGCCTTTATCTGCAGCGTGCATGGCGGCTACATCAACGGGCAAAACCTCTTGATCGACGGCGGCAGCT
>CAVZHO010000003.1:117500-195051 GCA_963775085.1 uncultured beta proteobacterium | reverse complement strand
TAGCCGTCACACACATGGCAGACACCCGCCCCACGCCCGTCAGTTTCATTCGCGCCATTCAGCTGTGCTTGATGTTGTTGTTTGTGCCAAAGAGCTTCATCGCCGCAGAGAAAGAAGACACTGACGCCAGGAACAACTACACAGACTCTCATGCCACTGTGGAGCGCGCTCATCTCGTCCGCCGAGCTTTCCGCTCCTCTTTCCTCCTCATTGTTCTCTTTGGTGTGGTCGGCCTTGGTGCCGGAAAACTCATGAACGCTGTGGGGAGGTGCGCCACACCTGACACAGTGTTGTGGCTGCAAATCGCTGGAGGCTGTTTGCTGCTTTGGGGAACATTGTTTGTCCGCGGCTGGGAAATACAATCTTTTAGTGGAGTCGTTTTGACCGAACGGGTGAATCAGTGGCTTTACCGGTTCCTTTGCTGCGTTGGCACGTCGGTCACGTTATACGCGGTGGCGTTCACTGCTTGCACGAAATGACGGCTAACTCAAACGTTAGGCGTCATAAGCAGCATGAGATCGGGACCGATACGTATGAATACGTCACTTGAAATTTCACGCCGCCAGTACAGCGAATTCTTCAAGGGAACGGTCCTTCCTTTGCTGGGCCTTACCGAAGCGGCCGTCGACGAACTAGGCTTCTACAAAATCGCGCAACGCATCAAAAACAATCCTGTCAAAGAAAAGTACCTCAGGCTCGCGATTCAGCTACTTGAAGAAAATCTTCGAGAACATCAAGCTGAGCGCCCACGCGCTATTGAGTTATTCGAAGCAAAGCAGGCTCGCGAGCTGCGCGAGTGGCAAGAAACATCTCACACCTGGGAAGAGGCGCTTTGGAAGTTGGTGTCGCAACAATGACGCCCAACCCTTCAATTGAGGCGACAAACAACGGCGGCCAACGCTTGCGCGCTTTTGCCAAGGCCGTGCCGCCGTTGTTTGCGCCTCATCTCAAACGTAGGCCTTACCCGTACGCCGACATTTGGCAGTCACCACAACGGGCGTTGCGCAGCAAATATTTCATTACAATATAAAAATAGTAAGGAATAGCTATGTCTGAATCCACCATCACCATCAAAGGCCAAACCACTGTACCGCAGCCGATACGGGATGCCTTGCATACGGCACCTGGCACCAAACTGCTATGGCATGTGATGCCGGACGGCACGGTGATGGTTCGGGCCAAGACAAAATCCATATTGGATCTGGCCGGAATGCTCAAGGCACCTAAAGGCAAAAAAGTCAGCGCCGAAGCCATGAATGCTTGGCGCTGATGGCCTCGCTTGATACCAATGTACTGGTGCGCTATCTGGTTGAAGACGACCGCCAACAGCTTGCCGCCGCTCAAAAGCTGATTCAATCTGCACTCAGAGCAGGCGAGACTCTTTTCGTGCCCATTACGGTCATGCTTGAATTGGAGTGGGTGTTGCGCTCCAACTTCAAGTTCAGTAAAGCGCAAGTCACCCATACGCTGTCCAGCCTGCTTGCTACCGCAGAGTTGTCTTTTGAATCCGAGTGGGCTACCGAGATTGCCCTGGCGCTCTACAAAAAGAGCAAGGCTGATTTTTCAGACTGCGTACACATTGCTTTGGCCCACGCAGCAGGCGAAAGCCCGTTGTGGACTTTTGACCAAGCCGCATCCCGCATGGACGGTGCAAAGTTACTGCGGGTTTGATTTATACTGATTAAATTGACCTGTAGGCCAATGAAATATGGCGTAAGCAGCTACAAAATATGTAGCGCAAACCATGCCTAAACCGTTGATACAGTCATCTTGAGCCCCATTGCTCGCATGACTTTGAGCACGGTGGCGAAACTGGGGTTGCTCTGACCTGACAAGGCTTTGTACAGGCTTTCGCGGCCTAAGCCGGTCTCCCGCGACAGTGCGCTCATGCTGCGGGCGCGGGCGACATGCCCGAGCGCCTTGGCAATAAATGCAGCGTCGTTGCCCGCTTCTTCAAAGCAGGCGGTCAGATAGGCGGCAATACTTTCTTCGTCTTGTAAATATTCGGCGCTGTCCCAGCGGCTAAAGCCTGTTGGCAACTCAGCTACAACGGGCGTTTGTACTTTTCTCATGGCCTATCCTTTCTTCAAGACTTGGTTTTGCGCGGCTTGGCTTGCTGCGATGCCATATCACGCCACGCTTGGGCAAGTGCCTGGGCCTTGGCAATGTCTGATGACTGGCTGGATTTATCCCCGCCGCAGAGCAAAACGATCAAACGCAGACCATCGCGCAAAAAATAGATTCTGTAACCCGGCCCAACATCCACCCGCATTTCGGAAATACCATCACCTAACGATTTCCAGTCGCCTATATTGCCATCTGACGCACGGTCAATGCGCATCTGTATCCGGGCTTTTGTTTCCTTGTCACGTAAGCGTACGAACCATGCATCGAAGGCGGCGCTTTTGACAATATCCAACATGACTTAATTGTATCCTATTTTATACAAAAGTCGCTGAACCAGTTCACATGAACCCGGGGCGAACGTCGCCGGATCACTCCAGCTTGATCCCCGTCTCCTTCACCACTTTACCCCAGCGTTCCAACTCCTGCGCCATGTACTGCGACATGGCTTCGGGGGTGGAGGGGGCTACTTCTACGCCTGCGTCGAACAGGGCCTTTTTGGTGTCGGCGCTGGCCATGAGTTTGCCGATTTCGCTGTTGAGTTTGTCCACCACGTCGCGCGGGGTGCCAGCGGGTGCCAGCAGGGCCAGCCATACGGAGGCATCGTAGCCTGGCACACCAGCCTCTTGCAGGGTGGGCACATCAGGTAGCTGGGGGCTGCGTTTGGCGGTGGTGACGGCCAGGGCTTTCAGGCGGCCTTGGGGTACCTGGGCCAGGGCGTTGGGCACGCCGGCAAAACTGCTTTCCACCACACCGGCTACCAGGTCGTTGGCCGCGCCGCTGCTGCCTTTGTAGGGCACATGCTTGAGCTTGGCCCCGGTCATGTTGACGAACAGGCCGCCCATCAGGTGCTGCGCGCTGCCGTTACCGGATGATGCGTAGTGCAGCGTGTCGGGCGCGGCCTTGGCCAGGGCAATAAACTCTTGCACGTTGCGCGCGGGCACCTTGGGGTTGACCAGCAGCACATAGGGCGAGTCGACCAGCTTGGAGACGGCGGTAAAACTCTTGAGCGGGTCGTAGGGCATGCTCTTGTAGATCCACGGGCTGATGACATGCGTGCTGGACACCATCACCAGGGTGTAGCCGTCGGGCGCGGCCTTGGCGACAAAGTCGGTACCGATGATGGAGCCCGCGCCGGCCTTGTTTTCAATCACAAAGGACTGGCCCATGGCCACCGTCAGCTTTTGCCCCAGGATGCGGGCCACCACATCGGTAAAGCCGCCGGGAGCAAAGGGCACTACCAGCTTGACGGGTTTGCTAGGGTAAGCCTGCGCCCATGCCGCAGACAGCGACACGGCCAGCATAGAGCCGACTAACAATGACTTCGCGATGGTTTTCATCGTATTACCCCAAGTAGGCAGGCTCTGGCATGGTGAAGAAGCTGTGCAGAATCTGGTAGACCATCTTATAGTTCTTTTGCTGGAAACTGGCATGGGAAATACCCGCCATCACGCTGAACTGCTTGTTCGAATTGGGCAGCAGTTTGTAAAAATCAATCAAATCGTCCAGCCCCGCGATGCCGTCAAACTCACCGCGCAAGACGATGGTGGGTGCGAGTAATTTCTTGGGGTCAAGCAACGGCAGCTTGGAGCACATGTCTACATAGGTGCCGGTGGGCATGGAGTCGTCCAGCGTCAAAATAGCATCGGCAAAGGCTTCGATGGTGGCCTCGTCGGCTGTGCCGGGATGGTCGCGGTCAAAGATGCTGTGCACAAAAGCGCGGTCGATCGGGCGGCGGTTTTTGGCCAAAAACTCGGGCAACTTTTTCTTGCGCTGCGCAAGCGTGTGGCTGCCCGCGCCAGTCCAAACAAAAGCATCCAGCGCAATTTTGGCCACGCGCTCGGGGTGGCGCTCGGCAAATAGCGCGGCCTTCAATGCGCCGGACGATATGCCGTACAGCAGCAAAGATTTGGCACCCGTCTTGGCCATGATGTAGGCACTGCCAGCGGCCAGGTCGTCGGCGCCGTTGCTGATGTCAAAGTTGATGTCACGGTGCTTGTCCGAGCGGCCATAGCCCTCGTTGTCCATGGTCCAGGTATCGAAGCCCCGGGCGGCAAACCAGTCCATGGGCGACGAATCGGCTCGGCCGGGCACGCTGAGGTCAAAGGTCGGCTGCGAGGCCATGGACGAGCCATGGATAAAAAATATCGTGCCCGCATGCGGCACCTTGGGGTTGGCTTTTTTTTCCCAAAGAAATAGTTTGATATCGCCTTTTTGCGTCCAGTGCTCTACACCGCCCGTCCACGTCACGTTGCTCATCTTGGTCTCCGGTAATTGGCACCGCAGTGCCAGAGGCTCCAGACTCAGACGAGCCCGGATAAAGCACCATGATATGTCAGCCGGGATGAAAAAATCTCCCGCACGGAGGGATTTTCATTCGTACAAAACGGGTGGCACGCTTAACGCAATTGCTCGATCTCTACCTGCACCAGTCCACGCAGCCGCAGCGCCTGCGCCGCCGCGCGGCTCAGGTCAATGATGCGACCCTCTACAAAGGGACCCCGGTCATTGATGCGTACTACCACCGTTTTGCCATTGGCGAGGGACCTGACGCGCACCAACGAACCAAAAGGCAAACTCGGGTGCGCAGCGCTTAATATCTGGCCGTTGTAGGGCTCGCCGCTGGCAGTGCGCCGACCCTGAAACTTGCTGGCGTAGACTGAGGCCACTCCCGTTTCTACCCATTGCGCAGGCGCGTCGGGCGCCCTGGGCTCTGCACCCTTTGTTGCGGCACACGCGACCAAGCCCAGGCACACACATGCGTGCTGCAGGCTGCGCAGCATGCGGCCTGGCATGCCTAGGCCAGCCCCAAGCGTTTGCATATCTCGGTGCTGGCCGCAGACTGGTTCATGGTGTAGAAATGCAGCCCCGGCACGCCCGCATTGCGCAACTGGTCACACAGGTCGGTCACCACGTCCAGGCCAAAGGCTTTGATGGACGCGCTGTCGTCGCCATAGGCTTGCAGGCGCAGGCGAATCCAGCGCGGGATCTCGGCACCGCAGGCATCAGAGAAGCGCATGAGCTGGGACGAGCTGAGGATGGGCATGATGCCGGGCACCACAGGGATCGTAGCACCCAGCTTGTGCGCATCGTCCACGAAGCGAAAATACGCGTCGCTGTTAAAAAAGTACTGCGTAATGGCACTGCTGGCACCGGCCTTGACCTTGACCAAATACGCCGCCATATCCGATTCGGGTGTGCGCGCCTGGGGGTGCACCTCGGGGTAGCAACCGACCTCGATATGAAAGTGGTTGCCCGTCTCGGTGCGGATGAATTCAACCAGCTCGCTGGCGTATTTGAACTCGCCGAACGCGCCGTAGCCACTGGGCAAGTCGCCACGCAGTGCCACCATGCGCTGGATGCCTGCTTCTTTAAAGGTAGCCAGTTGCGCACGCACGCTGTCTTTGGTGGAGCCAATGCACGAGAAATGCGGGGCGGCCTGATGTCCGTCAGCGATGATGGCCCGCACGGTCTGCAGGGTGCCATCTTGTGTCGAGCCGCCTGCGCCGTACGTCACGCTGAAAAACTGGGGTTTGAGCGCGTAGAGCTTGTGGCGCACGCCCACCAGCTTTTCCACGCCCTCGGGTGTTTTGGGTGGGAAAAATTCAAAACTGACGGGGCATGTTGGTTTTTCCATAGCGTTCTTTCCGGTTTACGAATGCACCGCGTGGACAAAAAATTCGCGGTTACCATCGCCGCCCTCGATCGGGCTGTCAAAATATTTTCGCACCTGCAGGCCCTGCTTGGCATAGGCGCTGCGGATGCGCTGCTCTACCTCGGCGTAATGCGCCGGGTCTTTGACAATGCCGCCCTTGCCTATCTGCTCGGGCTGCAATTCAAACTGCGGTTTCACCAGCATCAGCAAGTCGCCACCGGGTTGGAGCAAGCCCACCAGGGTCTCGATGATCAAGGTTTGCGAGATAAAGGACACATCGCCCACGATGACTTCGCAACCTATCTCTCCATCCTGCATTTTTCTATCAAATAGGCCGGTAGTCCATGGATAGTGGACGCAAGCAGCTACTAAATCAGTAGCAATCAGGGTGCGGGCATTGATCTTCTCGACACACACTACCTGTGGGTGGGCGCGCAGCCGCGGATGCAGCTGACCATGCCCCACATCGATGCCCACCACCCCGCTGGCACCTTGCTGCAACAGGCAGTCGGTAAAGCCGCCGGTCGATTGGCCGATGTCCAGGCAGACCTTGCCCTGCACATCCACGCCACTGGCCAGCAAGGCAGCTTCCAGCTTGAGGCCCCCGCGCGAGACGTATTTGGCCTCGGCGGCATCACTCAGTTCAATCTGCGCGTCTTCCAGCAAGTCATCGCTTTTGCGCAGCGGCTTCCACTGGCCACGGTGCAACCAGCGCGCGCCTGATTCAATCAGGCGCGCGGCCTGGCTGCGCGAGGCAGCCAGGCCGCGGTGCACCAGGAGTTGGTCGGCGCGCATGGGCGCTGGCGCCTAGTAGCGATACGTGTTGGCCTTGTACGGGCCGTTCACGCTGACACCAATATAGGCCGCCTGCTCCTTGGTCAGCTCGGTCAGCACCGCGCCGACCTTTTTCAGGTGCAGGCGGGCGACCTTTTCGTCCAAATGCTTGGGCAACACATACACCTGACCTACTTTGTACTCTTTTTGCTTGGTAAACAGCTCGATCTGCGCAATCGTCTGATTGGCAAAGCTCGAACTCATCACAAAGCTGGGGTGGCCGGTGCCGCAACCCAGGTTCACCAGGCGGCCCTTGGCCAGCAGGATGATGCGCTTGGAGGGTGTCTTGCCCTTGGCGGGGAAGATCACATGGTCCACCTGGGGCTTGATCTCTTCCCACTTGCATTTTTCCAGCGATGCGACGTCGATCTCGTTGTCAAAGTGGCCAATGTTGCAAACGATAGCCTGGTCTTTCATGGCGGCCATGTGGGCGTAGGTGATGACGTTTTTGTTGCCGGTGGCCGACACAAAAATGTCGGCCTTGTCGGCAGCGTACTCCATGGTCACCACTTTGTAGCCTTCCATCGCGGCTTGCAGGGCGTTGATCGGGTCGACTTCGGTCACCCATACCTGGGCGCTCAGTGCGCGCAAAGCCTGGGCAGAGCCCTTGCCCACGTCGCCGTAGCCGGTGACGACGGCTACCTTGCCGGCGATCATCACGTCGGTGGCGCGCTTGATAGCGTCGACCAGGCTCTCACGGCAGCCATACAGGTTGTCAAACTTGCTCTTGGTCACCGAGTCGTTCACGTTGATGGCGCGCATGGCCAAGGTGCCCTTGGCAGACATTTCGTTCAAACGCAGCACGCCGGTGGTGGTTTCTTCGGTGACGCCAATGATGTTTTTCAAACGGCGGCTGTACCAGGTAGGGTCGATGCGTAGCTTGGCCTTAATGGCGGCAAACAGCTCGATCTCTTCTTCGCTGCCAGGCTTGCTGATGACCTTGAGGTCCTTTTCGGCCTTGGTACCCAGGTGCATCAGCAGGGTTGCATCGCCACCGTCGTCCAAAATCATGTTGGGGCCTTCGGTCTTGCTGCCCTTGTCGCCGAATTCAAAAATGCGGTGGGTGTAGTCCCAGTAGTCTTTAAGCGTCTCGCCTTTGTAGGCAAACACGGGGGTGCCCTGCGCTACCAGCGCCGAAGCGGCGTGGTCTTGGGTAGAGAAAATGTTGCACGAAGCCCAGCGCACGTCAGCGCCCAGGGCTTGCAGGGTCTCGACCAGCACGGCGGTTTGAATCGTCATGTGCAGCGAGCCAGTGATACGCGCGCCCTTGAGCGGCTTGCTCTTGGAGAACTCTTCACGAATCGCCATCAAGCCGGGCATCTCGGTCTCGGCGATGTTCATTTCTTTGCGGCCAAAAGCGGCCAAGGACAAATCCGCAATGGCGTAATCTTGTTTTTTCAGGGGTTTCACTACAGCGTTCATGTTTAGCTCCGTAAGTTAGAACGAGCCACTGAATGCAGGTAGGGGGATTGCCGGGGCACTCACCGCACCGTTTTCAGTGGGTGAGCGCAGTTAGAAACTTGAACCACTTAAAACCATATTCAAGCGGCGTTTCCGAGCCTCGATCACTTTGCGTGACCTGCAGCGCTCCTCGGATGGGCGTATTTTAGCGTAATGCAGGGTAAGCACCAGTTTTATCCCCTTTCAACCCAGTTTTAGTTGCCGCAATGATGTTGGCAATCTTTGCCAAACTGCTAAAATACCCTGCATGACCACCGTGACCATGAACATTTCGCTGACCGAAGACCTGAAGTCTTTTGTGGACTCGCGCATCAAGGCGCGGGGATATAGCTCTGCCAGCGAGTACATGCGTGACTTGGTGCGGCGGGACGAAGAACGCCAGGCTGAGGAGCGCTTAAAAGCGCTGATTGAGGAGGGCATTGCCTCTGGCCCTGCGGGCGAGTGGAAGGACTTGCGCGCTGAATTTTTAGCTGCCTCGGGGGCCCCGCTACCCACGTTAGAAAAGCCCCGCACCGAGCGCTCGCGCAAAGCCGCATGAAAGCCTTGCTGATACAGCGTCGTGCGCTGCACGACATGGAGCAGGCGCGCACCTATTTCGAAGCGTATGCCCTGCATATGGTGCCCGATCTGGCGCGTGCGCTGGACGCAGCTTTACTGCACTTGCAGCGCAACCCAGGCACCGGCTCGCCGCGCTGGGGCCTGCAACTGGGCTTGGCAGGTTTGCGGGTATGGTGCCTGAGCCAGTTCCCGTATGTGATTTTTTATTTTGACCATCCGCACAAGATTGAAGTGGTGCGTGTACTGCACCAAGCCTCAGATATTCCCAAGCATTTAGAACCTTAAGTTGAACCGCCCGTGACCTACGCACTAGAAACCCGCCGCCGCCGCACCTTCGCCATCATCTCGCACCCCGACGCAGGCAAAACCACGCTGACCGAAAAGCTCTTGCTGTTCTCGGGTGCCATCCACATTGCGGGCAGCGTGAAGGCGCGCAAGGCCACGCGCCACGCCACCAGCGATTGGATGGAGATTGAAAAGCAGCGCGGCATTTCGGTGGCCTCATCGGTCATGCAAATGCTGTACCGTGACAGCGTCATCAACCTGCTGGACACGCCCGGCCACAAAGACTTTAGTGAGGACACCTACCGCGTGCTCACCGCCGTAGACAGCGCGCTGATGGTGATTGACGCGGCCAACGGCGTGGAGCCGCAGACCAAGCGCCTGATTGAAGTGTGCCGCCAGCGCAATACGCCCATCATGACCTTTGTGAACAAGATGGACCGCGAGGGCCGCGACCCGATCGAGCTGCTGGACGAGATTGAGCAAGCCCTGGGCATGCCCTGCGTGCCCATGACCTGGCCGGTGGGCCAGGGCAAGCAGTTTGGCGGCATTGTGGATTTGCGCAAGCAGCATATGCGCTTATTCAAAGCGGGCAACGACAAGGTGGACGAGTCGCAAGACGAGACCATTGCCCTGTCGCAAAAGGACGAGCTGCTCAAACGCTTTGGCCACGAGTTTGAACTGGCGCAAGGCAACATCGAGCTGCTGCAAGGCGCAGCGCCCACGTTTGACCAAGAAGCCTTTTTTGCCGCCAAGCAAACCCCCGTGTTCTTTGGCTCGGGCGTGAACAACTTTGGCGTGCAGGAAGTGCTGGACGCGCTGGTCGATCTGGCCCCGCAGCCCCACCCACGCACCAGCAGCGGCAAGAGCGGCAATGCGGTGGTGGTGCAGCCCGAGGACGAAGGCTTTAGCGGCGTGGTGTTTAAAGTGCAGGCCAATATGGACCCATCGCACCGCGACCGCATTGCCTTTGTGCGCATGTGCTCGGGCAAGTACGAGGCAGGCATGAAGCTCAAGGTGCAGCGCACCGCGAAAGAGCTTCGCCCCACCTCGGTCGTCACCTTCATGTCGCAGCGGCGCGAGGCCGTAGAAGAGGCCTACGCCGGCGACATCATCGGCTTTACCACCCATGGCGGCGTGCAGCTGGGTGACACCATCACCGCAGGCCGCGCCGACCAGGCCGACCTGCAATACACCGGCCTGCCCTTCTTCGCGCCCGAGCTGTTCCAAACCGTCGAGCTGGCCAACCCCATGAAGAGCAAACAGCTCCAGCAAGGCCTGATCCAGCTGGGCGAAGAAGGTGCCATCCAAGTATTCAGACCGCACATGGGCGGCAACATGCTGCTGGGCGCCATTGGGCAACTGCAGTTTGAAGTGGTGCAGCACCGCCTGAAAGGCGAGTACGGCGTGGACTGCCGCCTGATGAGCAGTAGCTACGTAGGCGCGCGCTGGGTGACGGCCGATACGCCCGAAGAGCTGAAAGTGTTTACCGAAAAGAACGCTGGCAAGCTGGCGCTGGACGGTGCCGACACCCTGGCCTATCTACTCACCTCACCGTACGACCTGCGCCTGACGCAGGAACGCCACCCGAATATCAAGTTCCATGCGCTGCGGGAGCATGCGGGTTTGGTGTTGCAGAAGGGTTAAGGAGATTGTGCATGCGGTACTTGCACAATTGCAATATTTATCAACATCCATCGAATGAAGCTTCGCAGCAAGACTTGATTCATCTGATTTTTTCATTTCACAATCTTGAAAGCTCATTTGAAAAATCTGTCAATCTGGCCCATCGAACACCGCCGCAACATCATCGGCGTGTTCACCGACATTGACGACACCTTGACCACCGAGGGGGCCATCACCCCCGATGCGCTGCAAGCCCTGCACGATTTGAAAGCCGCTGGCCTGCACGTGGTGGCCATCACCGGCCGCCCGGTGGGCTGGAGCGAAGAATTTGCACTCTGCTGGCCGGTAGATGCCATCGTGGCCGAGAATGGTGCTGTCGCACTTAAAAAAACCAATCAAATACCCCCTATGTCCTTGTCGCCTGGACGTAAGCAGCTATCAAAACTATATCAACAAGATTCCTCCACCCGAGCTACAAACTACGCCAAAATGCAGCAAGTGCTAGCGCAGATAGAGCGCGAAGTACCCGGCGCGCAGCGCAGCACCGACAGCCCCGGCCGCGAGACCGACATCGCCATTGACCACAGCGAGTTCACCCAGCTACCGCCCGAGCGCATCGCCCAAGTCGTGCAGCTCATGCAAAGCCAAGGCATGCACGCCACCGTCAGCAGCATCCACATCAACGGCTGGTTTGGCGATCACAACAAACTGCAAGGCGCGCGCTGGATCACCCAGCAGCTCTACGGCCGCAGCCTGGAGGGCGAGATGGACCGCTGGGCCTATATAGGCGACTCCACCAACGACCAGCTCATGTTTGAAGCCTTCACTCACAGCATCGGCGTAGCCAACATCGCCCGCTTTGCAGCGCAGCTCACGCACCTGCCGCGCTACGTGACGCAGGGCGAGCGCGGGGTGGGGTTCAGGCAGTTTTGCGATGCGTTGCTAGCAGCGCGCACATAAGATGTGAGCATCAGGCGCGCATCAATCGCCTGGTCAGCAACGTTTGCATATCACGCCTGCCATCAACGATCAGGTACACATAAACCTGTGCAGCCCATACCCGGTAGATCACGCGGTAAGGCTTGAAATACACCTCGCGGTAGTCCTTGATTCCCACGTCACGCAGCTCTTTGGTCACAGTGCCCCGCTCGGGAAACCGGCTCAACGACTCAACCAAGGCTTCCAGTTTGTCCAGCACCGCGTCGGCCTTGGCAGGCGCATCATGCTCTGCGATGTATTCGATAGATGTCTTGCAAGTCAATTTTTGCATCGTCGGTCAACGACACGGCATACAGCTTCATGCAGCAGCCTTGGAACCACGGCGCACCTGGGCAAACGCTTTGGCCGCCGGAGTAACCTGACCTTTCTCAATCTGCGCATTGCCAATGGCCAGTATTTTCAGCAAGGCCATCGCTTCTTGGCTCTTCTCAAAGGAGATGATGTCTTGCAATACCGCCGCTGCTTGCCCGTTTTGCGTAATGACCAACGGCCGCTGGTCAATCGCCAAATCACGCAGCACCTGGGCCGCGTTAGCCTTGAGGTAGGAGATGGGCTGGATGTGGGTAGTGTGTTGCATGGACTAAATATAGTCTTTATTTGGACTCTTGGCAAGCACTGCATAAGGTGTAAAGTGATTGCCCTCATGCGCTAATAGCTGCATCAACTTGGGGTGGATAAACAGCTTGTCGCGGCCCACCTCGGTAGCAGTTAGCACCCCAATATCCACCAGTTGGGCAAGGTACAGCGATGCCGTTTGGCGCTTGGCAAGTCCCGCCTCCACCAGATCGGTAATCCTGCAATATGGCAGCCTGAAAATCAGGTTCGCCAGCTCATGGGTGTAAATCTTGGGCACACGCTGGCGCACATAGTCCACCGTGTTCTCAGACAAACCGCGAATAGCGGCGATTTTATCGGTCGTCCAAATGGCCGTTTCTTCTACGCCCTTGATCATGAATAGCAGCCACGGCTCCCAGGCTTGCTGGCGCGTCACGTCCAGCAGCAAGCGGTAGTAGTCGGCCTTGTGCGCAATGATGTAGCGGCTCAAATACAAAATCGGCAGGGTCAGCAAATCTTCCTGAATCAAAAACAGGCTGTTGATAATGCGCCCCGTGCGGCCATTGCCATCGGTAAACGGGTGAATCGCCTCAAACTGGTAATGCCCTACTGCCAAGCGCACCAGCGGGTCTAGCTCGGTCGGGTCGTGTATAAAACGCTCCCAGTTGGCCAGCAAATCGCGCAACTGCGCCTCGCCCTCGGGCGGCGTGTAGATCACCACACCCGTGTGGTCGTTTACCAGCTTGGTACCCGGCACACGCCGCACCGTCATCTCCACGCCCTTAATCAGCGTGCAAATACCCTCCGCCGTGCGCGTGCTTAAGGGCCGCTCGCCCAGCGCCTTAAAGCCCTCAAACAAGGCGCGGCTGTAGCGCAGCGCCTCTTTGGTAGCTGGGTCAGCGCGGCCCTCGTTATGCACATGCGCAAACAGCTTGTCCGTGCTGGTGACAATGTTTTCAATCTCCGAGCTCGACTTGGCCTCCAGCAGTGGCAGCGTATTCACCAGCACCGACGGGTTAGGAATCAAAAGCGCCGCCTGCTTCAACGCCCCCAGCGCCGCCCGCGCCAAAATGCACTGGCGCAACACCGCGCGCGTGTCCAGGTCTTGGGCAGGCGGCAAGCCCGGCAAAGCGTTAAAAGGCCGGTCAGCTTGCCAAGGAAGTGCGCTCATGTTGATGATTCACGTTTTTATCGACATATTTTGACTTTATGTCGATAGGATCGACATGTCAAGGATTCATGTTGATATTTTTATGTTTTGTCGACATGAATGCCCGATATGCTAACCCAGAAAGCACAAAAGCCCATAGACATGTATAGAAAAATGAAAACCTTAGACAGCTGACAGACTCTGGCAGTTTGATCTTTCACAGGGTATGTGCGGCATACGTCCGCTACACTTACAATAGCTGCTTACGCTATATTTTATTGGGCTACAGCCCGATTCATACCAAAAAACAGCCTAAAAATCGGGCACTTAGCCACCCCGTAGCACATTTCCAGCAAACACCCTACAATACATACGTTTTCGTATATACAAAGGAGCCCGCCATGCTCGCCACCGCCAAAGTATTTACCACTGGCAACAGCCAAGCCATACGCCTTCCCAAGGCGTTTCGGGTCGATGCGCGCGAGGTGTGGATCAGTAAAAACGAGGTCACCGGGGAAATCACACTCAGGCCCAAAGAAAGCGAAGACCAGCGGCAGCGCAACCTGGCTGAGCTGTTCAGGCTGATTGCAGACAACCCATTTACCGAAGATTTCATACCACCGCGCACCGACGACGAGCCGCGCAACCCATTTGCCGAATGGGCTGAACCTTTGACCGCGAAAGGGTCCCAGCCGTGACGCTGTATTTGCTAGACACCAACACCATCAGCTACTTCATCAAAGGCATCCACCCCGCGCTCACCAAGCGCATGGCGCAGGCGGCTCAAGCCCAGACCATCGCCACATCCGCCATCTGCCGCGCCGAGGTGCGCTACGGCCAAGGCCTGATGGCCGCCGACGACAAACGCCGCGTGCCCATAGACTTGTTCTTACACGAGCTGCCCACCCTGCCATGGACCGTGGCCGCAGCAGACCACTATGGCGACATCAAGGCACAGTTCAAAAGACAAGGCCTGCCCATAGGTGACATGGACACTTTAATTGCCGCCCATGCATTGGCAGAGAACCTGATTTTGGTTACCCACAATACGCGGCATTTTGAGCGGGTGCCGGGGTTGCGGGTTGAGGATTGGGTGGTTTAGCAACGCATAATATGTATTTAAAACTGGCGAGACCAAACCAAATGACAAGCAGCTTCACCGCCTATATAGACGAGTCCGGTGACGAGGGTTTTGTATTTCTGCCGGGTGAAAAAGGTAGCAGTCGTTGGCTCGTGTTGTCCGCTGTCGTGTTTCGCAAAACCAAAGATTTGGAGGCCGTGCGTGTGATGCGCGAGGTGCGTACGCTGTTGGGCAAAGACCCGAAGAAGGCACTGCATTTTCGCGAGATGAAGCACGAGCACCGCGTGCCTTACGTGCGAGCACTGGCCAGCGCACCAATACGCACAGTGAGTGTGCTGATCCACAAGCCATCTATTACCGAGCCCGAAAAATTTCAAAGCGAACCGTTTCGCTTGTATCGGTATGCGACCCGTCTGCTGGTGGAACGTGTATCTTGGCTGTGCCGAGACACCCGCAAAGACAACGAGGGTGACGGCAGTTGCGAATTGATTTTTTCAAACCGTAGCGCCATGTCTTATGACGACTTGCGCAGCTACCTGTCGCTCCTGCAAGACAAGCCTGGCATTGATGCACGGATTGACTGGACTGCCATTAACCCCAAGCACGTGCGGGCTGTAAACCACGACCAATTGGCGGGCCTGCAAATGGCCGATGCCGTGGCATCGAGTCTTTTCTTTGCTGTAAATTTGACGCAGTACAGCGAGGTAGAAGACCGCTATTACAAAATGCTACGGCCTACGATATACCGCCACCCAAAATCTGGAGAACTGGGATATGGATTGAAGTTTTGGCCGGGCGGCCTAGAGGCATACGCTGAAAGCATGGCGCATATGTCTAGCTTTTTGCCCCAGAAGTGACGGCTGCACAAACGTACACTCAAAAAAATGCAGGCCCCAAGTTCGAGTGTCCCACCCATTCGGGCTGCCAATGTTGCCATTGGCCTCTACAAATCTTGCGCTTGCCTGCGGTTTCTATTCTAACCCAAAGTGTGAAGTTGACAACTTGTTGCCAGCCGGAACCCGCCGCCTGCTGCGTAACGAACCTTAATGCCTGGCGCAGCAATTGTTTAACAAGATGCCGCACCACGCAACAGGGGGTTAATTTAAATGATGGAAAAATGATGGGTGAAAAAATACTCAACAATATCAATGAGTTAGATGGAATTATTTGTTTTCATTTTTTCCCCATCATTTAAATTCGCGCCACTCTTGCATTCAACCTGCAGATGCAGTACAATTCACACAAGTCAGTAAAAAGGCCAGCTGGTAAGAGCTGGCCTTTTAGACAGGTAATTTACTTCGACTAACTCGAAAACCCGTCAATGACTTCTACCAGTAGGAACGTAGAATGCCTTTAAGTATAGCACAACACTTAGATTTTGTACAGCGACAGGCTGAATTTCACCAGCATCAGCGAGCGCGCTTATTAGAAAAATCTCGTGAAGCCTCTGGTAGCGCCGCAGCAAAACGAGCTTCAGAAAAAGTACCCTTACATGACTGGCAGGCCAAGGCTTTTTTACAGCTATCTTTGGCTATTCAAGAAGACATTAAGTATGCTGCTGATTTAGAAGAGGCCAAATCAGCAGCTACGCCGCCTCCTAGCCAAACGGATCACGATAAGGCATTAGGGGAGCTGCTAAATCAAGCGACGCGCATCACCCCCGAACACTTGGCCAATTTGCCGCAAGAGTTAATTGATCAACTGCAAATTTCTGATGCCGACCGATTCCAGTGGGACGTTGTTGAGCTAATCGATAGAACGCCGGACAAAACCATTTCGATAGATGTGCTCTTAATTGCACTCTACCGTACCACCGGGAAAGTTCATGATCGAACTGAACTATCCAATCGAATTTGGCGTTTAACTCGGAAGGGGATTGTGTTTGCAGTCCCGGGTAAAAAAGGTATTTACACCACAATTGCTCAGAACGGCGAACTAGATTTGCTTTCTTCTGATGATTCTATTTCCGATAATGCAGACGGCATAAAGGAATTTATATGAGGAGATGAGACAGCCTCGGTGATTCATCTGCTGTAACCGGGGCGGAAAAGAGAAAGCCCTTAACTCGCGTTGTCCCTGATAAAGATAGACGAGTTAAGGGCCCAGGCAGATCACTACTAATGCGATCAGTCTCACCAACAACACTCAACATAGTTGGGTTGAAGGCTACCCAAGTGTTAGAGCACTTGGATATTGGTTAGGTTAAATGAGGGTCTTCCGATCCAATTCAACACAAGCCAGTCTTATGAAAGACACGTCTATTTTAGCGTGTTTGACTTGTGTTGGCAATAAAGACCCTTCAGTCCTTTTTGATTGGAGATACGCATGCCGTACGCCAAAATCAAGGACGTTCATGTTTGCTCATACGTTCGTCGCCGCTTCAATCGGCTAGAACGTGTATGCCAACACTGGCGTTCACACCCCGGGCAACTTAATCTGTTTTAAGTGACCATTCAGGGCGCTACTATTGTGGTAGCGCCCTGTCTACTTCCTCAAATATTGCAAGCGATCATGTAACTTGGCGCACATGCGAAATCGAGCAAGCTAAAATTTCCGCCAAAGGAGCTCCCCCCATGCCCAACCTCTCCCCCCAATTCCTAGACCGCATGTACAACAACCGCGCCTTGGTGCCGGACCATGCGCGGCATTTCAGCCAGTGGGCGCAGGCCTCGGAGCATGCGCGGGAGGCGGTGGCTTGTCTGATCGGACATTGCCTTATGGGCCGAGTGCGATGGAAAAGCTGGACGTGTTTCCCAGCAGCCAGGTGGGCGCGCCGGTGGTGGTGTTTATCCATGGCGGCTACTGGCGCTCGCTGGACAAGGCCGACCATTCGTTTATCGCCCCGGCTTTTGTGAACCAGGGCGCATGTGTGGTGGTGCCTAACTATGCGCTGTGCCCGGCGGTGACGCTGCCGCAGATTGTGATGCAGATGGTGGGCGCGCTGGCCTGGACGCACCGCAACATCAGCCAGTACGGTGGCGACCCGCGCCGCATTACGGTGGTGGGCCATTCGGCAGGCGGGCATTTGGCCGCCATGCTGCTGAACTGCGCGTGGAGCGCAGTATGCCAAAGACTTGCCTGCCGATGTGGTGAAAAACGCGCTGTCCGTCTCGGGCCTGTATGACCTGGAGCCGATCATGCACACGCCGTTTCTGCAAGACTCGCTGCGCCTCACGCCCGAGCAGGTGCGCCAGTGCAGCCCCGCCTGGATGCCGCGTCCACGCCAAGGCAAGTTGTACACGCTGGTAGGCGCAGATGAAAGCGCCGAGTTTGTGCGGCATAACCGTTTGATCCAAACCGCGTGGGGCAAGGCCACCGTGCCGGTGTGCGAGAGCATCCCTGACCGCAACCATTTCAGCGTGCTAGAAGATTTGAGCGCGCCCTGGTCGCGGCTGCATAAGCTGGCTAGCGGGTTGGTGTTGGGAAACTTAACTTAGGTTTTTGCTAAGTTAAAGAAAAGTCGTTTTCTTTAACTTAAGCCGCTGTGGTCGTTTTATGCTAATCTGCACCTATGAATGCCGTTTTAGACCCTCTAGTCTCTGAGTTTGCCACCCAGGCAGACGCGGATGCGTATGACCGTTGGTACCGTGCCAAGGTGCAAGAGTCGCTGGACGACCCGCGCCTGGGCATTCCGCATGACCAGGTTATGGCCCAAATGGATGCGTTGATTGCCAAGTACGAAGCTCCGGCTGCTTGATCGTGCTGCCAATTATTTGGCGACCCAAGGCGCAAGACGACTTGGCAGGCATCATTGAATACATCGCCCAAGACAACCCATTTGCCGCCAAGCGCATGCAGCAGCGCCTGAGTGACGCGGTGCTTCCGCTGTCAGAGCATCCCTATTTATTTGTCCGCAGTTCGCGCATGCCTTCGTGCCGTGAGATAGTCGTTCATCCCAACTACATCTTGATCTATCGCGTGGCAGCGGCGAGCATTGACGTAGTACGCATTCTTCATGCCCGTCAGCAGTACCCCAAGTAGCGAATCGTGCTCTAGCTCAATAAAATATAGCGTAAGCAGCTATTGAATATGTAGCATAAACATTGCCTACACACGCGCCAGCACGGGCTTCAGCGCATTGCCCGTATGCGTTTTCAGCTTCACCAGCTGCTCGGGCGTGCACTCGGCTACTACCTTGCCGCCTTCTTTGCCGCCGCCCGGGCCCAAGTCTATGACCCAGTCGGCTTCGGCTATCACGTCCAGGTCGTGCTCGATGACCACCACGCTGTGGCCGCCGTTGACCAGGCGGTGCAAAACGTGGATGAGCTTTTCTACGTCGGCCATGTGCAGGCCGACCGTAGGTTCGTCCAGCACGTAGAGGGTGTGCGGGGCTTTTTGGCCACGCCGCGTGATGTCGTCGCGCACTTTGGAAAGCTCGGTCACCAGCTTGATGCGCTGCGCCTCGCCGCCGCTCAGTGTAGGCGACGGCTGGCCGAGGGTGAGGTAACCCAGGCCTACGTCTTTCAGCAATTGCAGCGGATGGCTGATGTTGGGCATGCTGGCAAAAAAGTCTACCGCTTCGTCGACCTCCATTTGCAGCACATCGCCGATGCTTTTGCCGCGCCAGCTGACCGCCAGCGTCTCGGGGTTAAAGCGCGCGCCGTGGCAGACCTCGCAGGGCACTTTCACGTCGGGCAAAAAGCTCATCTCAATGGTGCGCATGCCTTGGCCTTCGCAGCCGGGGCAGCGGCCTTCGCCAGTGTTAAAGCTGAAGCGGGCGGGTTGGTAGCCTCTGGCCTTGGCCTCCAGCGTTTCGGCAAACAGCTTGCGGATCACGTCCCAAAAGCCGATGTAGGTGGCGGGGCAACTGCGCGGGGTTTTGCCGATGGGGGTTTGGTCGACTTCGAGGACGCGGTCGATTTGCTGCCAGCCCTGGATTTGCTCGCAACCTGTCCAGGTCGTGAATGCTGCGGCGCGGTTGCCGGCTTCGCGGCCTATGCCTTTGGCGGTTACTGCGGTGTAGACGTTGCTTAATAGTACGTCTCGGGCTAGGGTGGATTTGCCGGAGCCGGAGACTCCTGTTATTGCTACTAGTCTGTGCAATGGGACGTCTGACCGTCACGTTTTGCAGGTTGTGTAGGTTGGCTGCTGTTACTCGCAAATGTTGCTGTCCTGAATTGGATGGGGTCAGAGCCCAATTTCGTATTGGCTCGCTTCATCGCCGGAGATATCGTGTCCTGAATTGGGATCTGACCCCAATTTCGGCTCCAATTGAGGCGATTTTTTACCTTCTCGGGTTTTGGCACGAAGCTGGATTTGTATTCGGGCAGCTCAGACACTCTCGCGTCTACGTTTCTGCGCAGGCTGAGCGGATGCTTGATGGCGTGCAATAGGTAGCGGCCGGTGGCGGAGTCGGTTACTTTGGAAATATCGGCTACCGTGCCTTCTGCCACCAGGCGGCCGCCGCGCTTGCCTGCGCCGGGGCCGATGTCGATGATGTGGTCGGCGTGGCGGATGGTGTCTTCGTCGTGCTCCACCACCACCAGGGTGTTGCCTTTGTCGCTGAGCTTGTGCAGCGCATTGAGCAAAATTTTATTGTCGTGCGCGTGCAGGCCAATGGTGGGCTCATCCAGCACGTAGCACACGCCTTGCAGGTTGCTGCCCAGTTGCGCGGCCAGGCGGATGCGCTGCGCCTCGCCACCGCTGAGCGTGGGCGCGCCACGGTCTAGCGTGAGGTAGCCCAGACCCACTTCTTCTAAAAACTCCAGGCGGCTTTTTATCTCCGGCACCAGGTCGCGGGCGATGTCGGCATCGCGCCCCGCAAGCTTGAGGCCTTGCACCCACACGCGCACATCGCGCACCGAGAGTTGCGCCACGTCGGTAATGCCTACGCCGTGGAACTTGACGGCTCTGGCGTTGGCGTTGAGCCGTGTGCCATTGCAAGTAACGCAGGCGGCATCCGTCACGTCATCTACCTCGGGCTCGGCAAAGCTTTGCTCGCGGCCTTTGTTGTCGTCGTCTTGCACACTGTCGTCATAGGCCTTGCGCTGCTCTTTGGTCAGCGCCACTGCCGTGCCCACGCAGTCTTTGCACCAGCCGTGTTTGCTGTTGTAGCTGAACAGGCGGGGGTCCAGCTCGGTGTAGCTGGTGCTGCACAAGGGGCAGGCGCGCTTGGTGGAGAAGACCAGCGTTTTACCAATGTATGCGGTGGCAGCGCGCAGCTCCATTGCCGTGCGCAGGCCGTCTAGCGGGGCCAGCACGTGCAGCACCCCCTTGCCATGCTCTAGCGCCAACGTGAGTTGGCTGCGCAAGAGCGCCTCGTGCTCGGGCCGTACATGGATGTCGGCAATCGGCAGCTCGATGGAGTGTTCTTTAAAACGGTCGATACGCGGAAAGCCGGTGGTGGGCAAAAAGTTACCGTCCACACGCAGGTGCGTGTAGCCACGCGGGCGCGCCCAGTCGGCCAGCTCGGTGTACACGCCCTTGCGGTTAATCACCAGTGGGGCCAACAGGCCGATGTGCTGGCCTTTGTAGTGGGTGAGTAGTTGCGCGGAAATGCTCTCGGGCGTTTGCGGTTGCACTGCTGCCCCGTCGTGAATGCAGTGCTGCGTGCCTAGCTTGACGTAGAGCAGTCGCAGGAAGTGCCACACCTCGGTGGTGGTGCCTACCGTGCTCTTGCGTCCACCTCGGCTGAGTCTTTGTTCGATGGCGACGGTGGGTGGGATGCCGTAGACCGCGTCCACCTCGGGGCGGCCTGCGGGCTGGACGATGCTGCGGGCATAGGCGTTGAGGCTTTCCAAGTAGCGGCGCTGGCCTTCGTTGAAGAGGATGTCGAAGGCTAGCGTGGATTTGCCCGAGCCGGAGACTCCGGTGACGACGCTGAATTTGCCACGGGGGATGTTGACGCTGAGGGACTGGAGGTTGTGCTCTTTGGCGTTGATGATTTGGATGTGGTTGTTGAGTTGTGGTTTTTCGCGCTTGGTGTTGTTCGCTGCGGACACACCGTAAATGGGGTCAGAGCGAAATTTCGTTTGAGATGGTGTCGCGTCGGCAGAATTTGTTTCCTGAATTTCGATCTGACCCCATTTACTCTCACCCCAATTACTCCCCTTCTCTCTCACCACGTTTTCGCCCAAGCCCATGGCCGCGTCGTAGTCGCGCAGTGCGCTTGCCGGTGTGCGAGCTAGGGTGCTGCTTCACTTCGTCGGGCGTGCCCATGGCGCACACTTGCCCGCCTGCTTCACCGCCCTCGGGGCCGAGGTCAATCAGCCAGTCACTGGCGCGGATCACGTCCAGGTTGTGTTCGATGATGAGCAGCGAATGGCCTACGTCCATCAGCTTGCGCAGGGCGCGCATGAGCTTGGTGATGTCTTCAAAATGCAGGCCGGTGGTAGGCTCGTCAAATAGAAATAGCGTGCCTTTATTGGCCAGGGTTTGGCGGCTGGCGGTGGCAGACTTGGCGGCACCGGCCAAAAAACCTGCCAGCTTGAGGCGCTGCGCCTCGCCTCCCGACAGCGTAGGCACGGGCTGGCCTAGCTTCACATATTCCAGGCCCACGTCGACGATGGGTTGCAGCGCACGGATCACGTCGCGGTCTTGCGCAAACAGGGCGGCAGCTTCGCTGACGGTTAGGTTCAATACATCGGCCACGTTCACATGCTGGCCGCGACGCTCGACCTTCACTTCCAAAACCTCAGGCCGGTAGCGCTTGCCATCGCAGTCCTGGCAGCGCAAGTACACATCGCTTAAAAACTGCATCTCCACATGCTCAAAGCCCGAGCCGCCGCAGGTGGGGCAGCGGCCGTCGCCGCCGTTAAAACTGAATTTGCTGGCGGTGTAGCTGCGTTGCCTGCTCAACGGCGCGTTGGCAAAAATCTCGCGCATGGCATCCCATGCGCCCACGTAGCTGGCAGGGTTGGAACGGGCGGTTTTGCCAATGGGGGACTGGTCGACAAACACCACATCACTCAGTTGCTCTGCGCCCATCAGGCGGCTGTGGGCTCCGGGGGTCTCCGTCGCTTTGCCAAAGTGGCGCATCAGCGCGGGGGCCAGTACGTCTTGGATCAGGGTGGATTTACCCGAGCCGCTCACGCCGGTCACGCACACCAGGCGCTGCAAGGGGATGTCTACCGACACGTTTTTCAGATTGTGCTGGGTTGCGCCTTCCAGTATCAAACGCGCGGTGTTGTCACTGACCAAGCGTTTAAAGCCCATGCCAATTTGCTTGCGCCCTCCGAGGTAGTCGCCTGTGAGCGTAGGCGCATCGCGCAACTGGTCTGGCGTGCCGTCAAACACGATGGAGCCGCCGCGCTCGCCGGGGCCGGGGCCCATGTCGATCACGCGGTCTGCCGCCAGCATGACCGCCGGGTCGTGCTCTACCACGACCAGCGTGTTGCCCGCATCGCGCAGCCGCAGCATGGCCTCGGTGATGCGGTCCATATCACGCGGGTGCAGGCCGATGCTGGGCTCGTCCAAAACAAACAGGGTGTTGACCAGCGAGGTGCCTAAAGCGGTGGTGAGGTTGATGCGCTGCACCTCGCCACCACTGAGCGTGCGGCTTTGGCGGTCAAGCGTGAGGTAGCCGATGCCTACGTCGCACAGGTATTTCAGGCGGGTGCAAATTTCGTCTAGCAGCAATTTCAGCGCTTGTGCGTTGCCGTCTTTTGCCTGTGCCTTGCCGCCCCTGGCCTGCGCCTCGCTGCTGGCTGTGGCGAGTTGGCTTTGCGTTTGCAGGGAGTCAAAAAATTGCCGCAGCTTATCTATCGGCAATTGCATCAGGTCAAACAAGCACAGGCCGGGCAAGCTCTCTAGCTGCGTGCGCGTCCATTGCACGCCCTGGGGCAGCAGGCGTTTGGCGGGCGGCATCACTGCATCGGCCTGCGCTTTGGTGCCCACGCGCCAGATCAGCGCATCAGTTTTCAGGCGCGCGCCAGCGCACACCGGGCAGGTGGTGTAGCTGCGGTACTTGGACAGCAGCACCCGTATGTGCATCTTGTAGGACTTGGTCTCCAGATAGGCAAAAAAGCGCTTTACGCCGTACCACATCTTGCCCCATTGGCCTTCTTTGTAGTTGGGGTTGCCGTCAATCACCCAGTGCTTTTGCTCGGGGGTGAGCTTGTTCCAGGCGGTGTCGCGCGGTATGCCCGCCGCTTCAGCATGGCGCATCAGATCGTCCTGACACTCCTGCCAAGCGGGGGTTTGCATGACCTTGATGGCACCCGCGCGCAGGGTGAGTTTTTCATTGGGGATGACCAGGCCGTAGTCCACGCCTATTACGCGGCCAAATCCCTTGCACTGTGCGCAGGCACCGTTGGCCGAATTGAACGAGAACAGACTGGGCGTAGGCTGCGCGTAGCGGATGTCGCTCTCGGGGCAGTGCAGGCCGGTGGAGAATTTCCATACCGTTTGATTTTCAGTAATGGCTGGAGCGGAAACAATGGATGTCGCGAGGTCTGAGGATGAAATGGGGTCAGATCCCAATTCAGGACGCAGCGTTTCCGGCGCAATTGACGCGGGTACGAAATTGGGCTCTGACCCCTTTTCATCCGGTTCGGAGCTGCGATGCTCTGAACGTGCATCTGACCCCAACACATACACCATCACCCGCCCACCCCCCCGCTTCAGCGCCAACTCAATCGCCTCCATCACCCGTACCTTCTCCGCGCCCAGTAACTTAAAGCGATCCGCCACCACATCCAGCACCTTGCGCGGCCCGGCGGGCGTGGCAATTTCGCGCTCGGCCTGCACACGGGTAAAACCGCTGGCAGATAACCACTGTGCCACTTCATCCGCAGACGTGCTGGCGGGCAGCTCGACCGGAAAGGTCAGCACCACCCGCGTGTCGGCAGACGGGCAGCGCGCCAGCATCTGCGCATAAATCGTCTCTGCGGTATCGTGCTGCACGGGCAGCGCGGTTTGTGAATCGTACAAATTAGCCAGGCGCGCAAACAGCAGCTTCAAATGGTCGTTGATCTCGGTCATGGTGCCCACGGTGGAGCGGGACGAGCGTACCGGGTTGGTTTGGTCAATGGCAATGGCCGGGGGCACGCCGTCTACCCGATCTACTGCGGGTTTGTCCATGCGGTCCATAAACTGGCGGGCATACGCAGAAAAAGTTTCTACATAGCGGCGCTGGCCCTCGGCAAACAGAGTGTCAAACACCAGGCTGGATTTGCCCGAACCGCTGGGGCCGGTGACCACGGTGAGTTCACCCGTGCGGATGTCTAGATCGAGGTTTTTGAGATTGTGTTGGCGTGCTCCGCGTATGCGGATGGTTCCCTGCGTCATAGCTTGTCTCGTTAGGTGGGTGACCCGAAGATTCTAGTCACTCACCCGCGGCCACGGCAGCGTAAGGCCAAATTTAGAAGGCCTGATTAGGCTTTGAGTGCTCTGGCCAGTGCGGCAAACTTTTCATCGCCCACGGCGGCTTGAATTTTGGGTGCCAACTCCAGCAAGTCTTTATAACCAGAGGCCCCCTCCACCGACATATTCAAGCGGAAACCACGCAAACCCAAACCCGCGGTCAGCTTGGTGGCGATGGGGTAGGCGCGCTGGTAGAGTTCTTGCTCCGTGAGTGTGCTTGCAGGCGCACTGGCCACCGTTGCTGGTGAAGCGGCCTCAGTATCCCCCCTTTTGGCCACAGCTGATACGGCGGACTGCGGACCATCAGCGGATTCGATCAAACCGGACTGCACCAGAAAATCAATATCTTCGGCTTTCAATCCCATCACGGACAGCGCCTGCAAAATGGCTGCGTCTTCCTTGGCACCATCAAACATGATCAAAGCGGAGCGTTGGGGCACGCTCAAGCTGACATTTCTACCTTTAAATGCCTCTTTGCCTAGCTCGGTTTTTCTGTGTTTCATACATCTGTGTCTATTGGGTCTATGGACGGTTCACCATGGGCATGGCGATACCAACCGAGCAGTTTGACACAAAATACCATGCCTGCGCTATAGGTTCAAGCCCTCATATCCGTGACAAATCGCTCAACCAGTGAGTTATAAGGCTACACGCCGCTGCGAATGCCATCCACAAAGGCTTGCTGCGGTGAGCTGGACGCGGGGCCCAGACAGCTCACCAATACCAATACACACAAGCCTGCGGGCACGCCAAACACCCCTGCAGCCAGTGGCTGAATATCCCACCACAGCGCGACGGGAGATTCGATGGAGAAGACGGCTCTGAGCCAGGGCTGATTCACCACCATGTAGTACAGCGTGACGGCAAATCCTGTCCACATGCCCGCAATAGCCCCCCAGCCTGTAGCCCGCTTCCAGAAAATACCCATCACCAGTGCTGGGAAATATACCGAGGCGGCCAACGAAAAGGCTGCAGTGACCATAAACACGATATCGCCCGGTTTTTGAGCGGCAGCATACGCCGCCGCCAAAGCCACCATCAGCAAGAGCACTTTGGATATCGTGACTCGACGGAAAGTAGACGCCTGAGGGGCCAGCATTTTGTAATACATATCGTGGGACATGGCACTGGCTATCGTCAGCAGCAAACCATCGGCGGTTGACAGTGCAGCGGCCAACCCACCCGCTGCCACCAGGGCGGCTATCACATAGGGCAAACCTGCAATCTCAGGCATGGCCAGCATGAGGATGTCGCTGCCAATGGTCATTTCACCCAGCTGCAAGAAGCCGTCTTGGTTAATGTCCACCACCGAAATCAAACTGGCATCGACCTTATTCCATTGAGCAATCCAGGCGGGGAGCTTGTCAAACGGCAGGCCCACCAGGTTCTGAAAAATTTCGTATTTCACCAAAATGACCAATGCGGGCAGGGTAAGGTAGATGATCAAGATAAAAAACAATGACCATGTGGCGGCACTGCGAGCTTCCCGGACACTGGGGGTGGTGTAGTAGCGTGTGATCACATGCGGCAGCGCGGCTGTGCCGAGCACCAGGCAAAAAATGAGCGCTAAAAAGTTATTGCGCGACACCTTAAACGCCTCTCGCTCAGCCGCATCCCCCTTGGGATTGCCACTGTACTCATTGGCATGGCGCGGCATTCCGGATAAAGGCTTGGCTTTGTTTTGTGCCACTGCACGCGCTTGCTCCCAGGTGACGATAGCTTTCTTGTCGTCGCGGGTCACGCCGGCCAAGGCTTTTTCTGCACCCGCGATTTCGCGCACGGGGGCGTTGGCTGCTTTGAGCTCGGCCACTTTACGTGCTGCCTGACCACGCTCTTGCACCAGCGCCTGCGCAGGCTGGGCCAGTTTGGCATCCAGCTCTTGTGCGCGTTTGCGGTAAATCTCCCGCACTTGCAATTCCCTGGGATCTTGTAATAACTGCGCTTCACGTTGCGTCACTTTTTCCAACTGCAAACCCGCCACCCATTGCGGCAGGGGCGAACCGGTTTGCTTGACCGATAACCACACCACGGGCACGGTGAATGCAATCACCATCACGATGTACTGCGCCACCTGCGTCCAGGTAATGGCGCGCATGCCGCCCAAGAAGGAGCACAGCAGCACGCCGCCCAATCCCAAAAAAATCCCAATTTCAAAAGCAATACCGGTGAGCCGTGAACTGATCAACCCGACCGCGTAGATTTGCGCTACCAAATACACGAATGAGCATAGGATGGCCGCGACAGCTGCCATGGTGCGCGGTGCGCGCCCGCCGTAGCGCGCGGCAAAAAAATCCGCCACGGTGTACTGACCAAACTTACGCAAATAGGGCACCACCAGCAAGGCCAGCAAGCAAAAGCCCCCGGTCCATCCCAGGATAAAGGCCAGCCCCGCATAGCCGCCCAGATACAAAGTGCCTGCCAAGCCGACGAATGAGGCGGCCGACAACCAATCGGCAGCCGCCGCCATGCCGTTGAACATGGCCGGTATGCGCCTGCCTGCCACGTAGTATTCGTTCATATCGGCCGTGCGGCACAGTACGCCGATGGCGGCGTACACCGCAATCGTGGCCATCAGGAAGCTGCCGCCTATCCACTCACGGCGCAAGCCCCTTTGCTCCAGCCATGCAAGCAAAGCAATGAACAGCAATACCCCCAAGGTATACCAACCATACGCCTTGTGCAATTGTTTTTCAAACTCGCGCGGACTCCAGGCGCTGTCTTGCGTTGGCTTAGTCATGCGGGCTTGCAGCAGCTTGTGCATCCCGACGGTTCATCACCCAGCCATAGATGGCCACAATGGCAAGGTACACCAGCAAAGTACCTTGCGCTGTCATCCAGAAGCTAAATGGCCAACCCAGTAGTTTGAAACGCAGATCCAGCGCAAAGTAGGGCACTATAAAAGTGACGGCGAGCCATGCCCAGAGCAAAACCGCGATAAAGCGTCTGTTCCATACCCAGTCACGCGACCTATTGACTGAGTCGCAAAGGCCAGGCATGTTTCAGAGCAATTATTTGGCTGCGCTGGCAGCTGCCGATGCGGGCGCTGCCGCAGGTGCTGGCAGGGCGGCGGGCGCAGCAGTATGGCTATCGGTTCCATGCTTTTCACCGCCCATATCGACTTTGTCGCCGCCTTTGAAGATCATGAACAAACCCAAGCCGGCAAAAATAACAAAGCCCAAGAAAATTTTCCACATACATAACTCCTAAATTTTTAACACACCACAAACTTTAACGGATACACGTTTGTGGCAGATCCATAAAAAAAGGCTCCCACAAGAACTGCGGGAGCCTTCAGCATCCTAGTGACGGATTAGTCTCTGGCGTAGATGTCCACGTCTTTGGTTTCTTTGACGAAGATCATACCTATGATGAAAGTACCTGCGGCCACAATGACGGGATACCACAGACCGTAGTAGATGTCACCAGTCGCGGCTACCATGGCAAATGCAAACGGCGGCAGCAGACCACCAAACCAGCCGTTACCAATGTGGTAGGGCAGGCTCATCGAGGTATAACGAATGCGGGTGGGGAACAACTCGACCAACATGGCCGCGATCGGACCGTAGACCATCGTGACCAGGATCACCAGGTAGACCAGGATGGCCAGGATCATGCCCTTGTTCATGGACTTGTCATCCGCCGCTGCCGTCAGCCCAGCCGTCTTGGCTGCCGCCAACACGCTCTTCTTGAACTCGGCAATCCCTTTGGCACTGTCAGCCGAGAAGCTGTTGCGCTTGTCGTTCAGAGTCGTGTTGAGTGAAGGGATGGTCGTGGTACCAATGGAGATGGATGCGAGCGTACCGGCTGGAGCGGCAACGTTTTTGTACGGAATGTAGTTTTGTGCCAATACCCGTTTAGCCTGGTCGCAGGAGCTGATGAAGTCAATCTCGCGTGCAATTGGGCTGCCCTGGAACGAGCAGGTAGCTGGATCTGCCGTGACCGTCACATTGGAGTTAGCCTGGGCCTTTTTCAAGCCAGGGTTGGCGTATTCCATCAACATCGGAAAGACCGTGAAGTAGCTCAACGCACCTAGCAGGCAGCCCAGCATGATGATGGGTTTGCGGCCAATCTTGTCGGACAACGTACCAAAAATGATGAAGAACGGTGTGCCGATCACGAGCGAGGCAGCAATCAACAGGTTGGCGGTGACACCGTCTACCTTGGCAATGGTTTGCAGGAAGAACAATGCGTAGAACTGACCCGTGTACCAGACCACGGCCTGACCTGCGGTCAAGCCGAGCAGGGCCAAGATCACGATCTTGAGGTTTTTCCATTCGCCGAAAGACTCGGACAACGGCGCCTTGGAGGTTTTACCTTCGGACTTCATTTTCTGGAAGGCAGGCGACTCATTCATGCTCAAACGGATCCAGACCGAAATGGCCAACAGCAAGATGGAAACGAGGAAAGGCACGCGCCAGCCCCAGTCTGCAAAGGCGGCCTCACCAATCAACTGGCGGGTGCCCAAAATCACCATCAGCGACAGGAACAGACCCAGCGTTGCGGTAGTTTGAATCCACGAGGTGTAGGCTCCGCGCTTGCCGTTAGGCGAGTGCTCGGCCACGTAGGTAGCTGCACCGCCGTATTCACCGCCGAGCGCCAAGCCTTGCAACATGCGCAGGGCGACCAAAATAACGGGGGCCGCCATACCAATCGTGGCATAACTGGGCAACAAGCCGACGATAAAGGTGGCCGTACCCATGATCACAATCGTGATCAGAAAGGTGTACTTGCGGCCGATCATGTCGCCCAAGCGGCCAAACACCAGCGCGCCGAAGGGACGCACCAGAAAGCCTGCGGCAAATGCCAACAGGGCGAAAATGTAGGCGGCGGATGGATCCAGGCCCGAGAAAAACTGCTTCGCGATAATCGCGGCGAGTGAACCGTACAAATAAAAGTCGTACCACTCAAACACCGTGCCCAGGGAAGAAGCAAAAATCACCTTCTTCTCTGTGGCAGTCATCCCGGTATCGGGTGCGTTTGCTGCTGCTATTGTTGCTGTTGCCATGCGACAAGTCTCCTGCATTAAATAAGTCACACTCCGACGGAATGCGAAGCACCGAATATCAGGTGGAGCACTGACCCTTTGCTGACGTGAACCTTTTCACGTTCTTACAAAATAAGTAACAACCCGTGAGTTATATTTCATGATGCGGTTTTCTGGCTGTTCCTACGGGTAAACCCGATGCACCTACCCACTCGCCAGACTTGAACCACGGGTCGCCTTCGATGTATTGGCGCAACATGGGCAGGGCATCCAAGCCCCAAAACATCTCGCTATCGACCTGCATGCTGGGCACGCCAAATACATGCACTGCGATGGCGGCATCGGTATTGGCTTTCAGCTCGGCTTTAACGGCCGCATCCGTAGCTTGCCTAGCTGGTTGGAGTTGTGCGGTCAATGCAGCGAGTCGCGCGGCATCCCCCGCTTCTTGCCCTGAGTCCCACACATGGCGAAAAATCGTCTCGGCCACATAGCGGTTGCACGCGCCAGCTGTGCCGCAGGCAATGGCCAGGCGCAAAAGACCGAGGGGATTGAACGGATGGCTGACAGGCACTTGCATCGGCACACCATGGTCGCGCGCCAGCCACAGCATTTGGCGGTAGGTCCAGGTTCGCTTGGGCGCAACTTCGGCCGGGCCCAGCTGGCCGTAGTGGTTCAGCAGGGCGGCAAACAGCACCGGCTTGTAGGTGACATGGTAGCTCAGACCTTGGAGTGCTGCGGGCAGGCGCTCAAAGGCCAGGAACGCGTAGGGCGAAATGAAATCGAGGTGAAAGGTAATGTGTTTCATAGCTGGAGTTTCCGTTGCCCTAGCTGCACCACGACAGCGCGTTTGTAGACGTCGTCGGCCTGGCCCCAAGCAGCAATTTCATCCAGAGTGCGTAGACACCCCTGGCAGTAGCCACTGCTGGATTCGAGCAGGCACACACCGGTGCAGGGGCTGGGGATGGGGGATTTGTCGCACACGACAACATCTGCGACTGGGGCATCCGAGAGTATTTGCAGATCTTGGGGCGTGACCTCAAATACCGCATGCGGATGCCCGGCTGCGGCCCACACCGTGTTAAAGCGAAACAGCTCGCGGTCGATCAACGTGACGGGCTGGTTAGCATGCGCTATGGGCGCGACACCACCGATGGCAAAACCGGTTTTGGCCCTCACAAACTCCGCGTCCGCGCGCCCCAGCTTCTGGCCTGGCGCGCATACCAGCGCCTGCACCTTTGCTTCATCCACGCGGCGGTCACCAGAGGTGATAACCAATACCGCCTCTTCATCTGGCTTGCGTTTGAAGATGATGCTCTTGGCGATTTGCCCTAACTGCACACCCAAGGCATCCGCCGCCTGCTGCGCGGTGCGGGCAGCGTCATCCAACAGGCGTGGCGCTTGGGTATGTCCAGCAGCGGCCAGGCAGGCGCTGACGCGCTGCACGCTGCCAGGCAAGGTTTCAGTATTCAAAATAGCTCCATGTCCTTGTCGGGTGGACGTAAGCAGCTATTATTTAAGTAGCATATCATGCGGCTATCCGCTTGTTCAGCAAGGCCGTAGCGGCACGCGACTGGGGTTTGCGCTGCAAAAACTCGCTGATGAACTAGCCCGCGTCGATCAGCTTGTCCAGGTCAATACCGGTCTCAATGCCCATGCCGTGCAGCATGTAGACCACGTCTTCGGTGGCGACGTTACCGGTGGCACCTTTGGCGTAGGGGCAGCCCCCCAGGCCGGCGATGGACGTGTCGAACTGCCACACGCCCAGCTCCAGCGATGCCAAGGTGTTGGCCAGGGCCTGGCCATAGGTGTCGTGGAAGTGGCCAGAGATGTCATTGAGGTCGTAATGCTTGAGCGTGGCCTCGATCGCAGCCTGCACCTTGCGCGGTGTGCCCACGCCAATGGTGTCGGCCACGCCGATGTGTTGCACGCCGATGCCCGCCATCAGCGCGGCCAAACGACTCACCTGCTGGGGCGCTACCTCGCCTTCATAGGGGCAGCCCACAGCGCAGCTCATGGCACCGCGTACATAGATGCCTGCGGCGCGGGCTGCGGCGACCACGGGGGCAAAGCGCTCGATGCTTTCGGCGATGGAGCAGTTGATATTGCGTTGGCTAAAGGCCTCGCTGGCGGCGGCGAAGACGACGATCTCGTCGGGCCTACTCTTTATTGCCGCTTCAAAGCCCTGCATATTGGGCGTGAGCACGCTGTAGCGTACGCCCGGTTTACGCGCAATGCCTGCCATCACCTGGGCGTTATCGGCCATTTGGGGCACCCATTTGGGGCTGACAAAGCTGGTGACTTCAATTTCCTTGAGGCCTGCATCCTGCAGCTTGTGGACGAGGGCGATTTTGATGTCGGCAGGTACGGGCTGCTTTTCATTTTGCAGGCCGTCACGCGGGCCGACATCAACGAGTTTGACTTTAGTGGGGTATGCCATAGTTTTTTAATAACCTTTGTTTCTGTCCACCACACCAGCCACGCTTTGGCCGCTACCTAGCGCCAGTATTTTGCTGGCGATCTGAGCAATGCTCTCATCACGCAACGTGCGCGCCGAGGTATGGGGTGTGAGGATGATTTTCGGATGTTTCCAGAAAGCGTGCTCGGCAGGTAGCGGTTCCTGGCGAAACACGTCCAGCGTAGCACCTGCCAGATGGCCGTTGTCCAGCAAGGTGATTAAGTCGTCATCCACCAGGTGCGCACCACGCGCCACGTTGATGACGTAGCCGCCGGGTTGCAACGCGGCCAGGGTGTTGCGGTTCAAGATGCCTTCCGTCTGCGGTGTGAGTGGCAACAGGCACACCAGCACTTTGCTGTGGTGCAGAAAATCGTTGAGCTGGTCCGCGCCGTGCCAACAGCGCACGCCGTCCAGCAGCTTGGCACTTTGGCTCCAGCCGTGGACGGGGAAGTCAAACACCGACAGCGCCTTGGCCACCCGGGTGCCGAGCACCCCCAGTCCCAACACGCCCACCGGAAAATCTGCCCGGCTGCGTGGCTTGCGAAACGACCATCTGCCTGCCTTCGTATCAGCCTCGTAGGCATCGAACTCGCGAAAGTGGCGAATCACGGCATGGCAGACATACTCGGCCATTTGCACCGACATGCCTGCATCGTCCAGCCGCACGATCTGGGTGGGCGCAGGCACGCGCAGCTTGAGCAGCGCATCCACGCCCGCACCAATATTGAAAGCGGCTTTCAGCTCAGGTTGCTCATCAAACAACTGCTGGGGCGGCGCCCACACCACGGCGTAGTCGGCATGTGGGGCACCGGGTTGCCACTGCGTTATGTGTGCGTGTGGCAAGGCGGCACGCAAGCCTGCAAGCCAGGGCTCGGCCTTGGTGTCGGCGCAGCAGAAAGTGATGCGCATCACACCGCCAGCGTGAGCAGCTCGGCCCCCTCGGCCACCTGGTCGCCGGGGGCGTACAGCAGCTCGGCCACCGTGCCGTCTTTGGGCGCGGCAATGGTGTGCTCCATCTTCATCGCGTCCATCACCGCCAGTGGCTGGCCGCTTTTCACCTTGTCGCCCACCCGTACAGCAAACGACACCACCTTGCCCGGCATCGGCGCGGTGAGGCGTCCGTTGTCGGCATGCGCTTCACCGGCATGGGCGAAGATGTCAAACGCTACTATTTTAGTAGCTGCTTGCGCTGCAAATATATGGACTTCAACGCCTTCCTTATGCGATGCAGGGTAGCATGCCGCGGTGCAGCGCTGACCAGCAAAGTCCAGCGTGATGCCCTGCGGCGTGGCATCAAAGCGCAGAGGGCCCTGGGCCACGGGAGTGGCTGTCAGGGCTTTGGTCACTTCCAAAAGCAACGCACCATCATGCAAATAGGTCAGTACGGCGTTGATGGCCTCACTATGGAACTCCAGCTCAAAGCGGCGCGTGGCCACACCGTAGGCGCGCCAGCTATCGCGGCGGCTGAACGGGTCTGCGCTTTGCAGCGCCCGCTCGGCCACCAAGGTGCTGGCGACATGGGCAGCCACGGCCAGAGGCAAGCCCAGCTTTTCCTGATGGAACAGCACGGCCTGCTCGCGCGGAATCAGCGCGGTGTCCAGGTTGCCCTGCGCAAACGACGGACTTTGCACCACGTGGCGCAGAAACTGCACATTGGTAGGCAAGCCCACGATATGGGTCTGCGACAAAGCCCGGTCCAGCTTGGCCAGCGCTTCGGCCCGCGTTGCACCGTGCACGATGAGTTTGGCGACCATCGAGTCGTAGTACGGTGAAATCGCATCGCCCTGGCGCACGCCCGAGTCCACCCGCACACCGCCGCGCTCAAACTGCGTGCACTCAGGCAGGCCATACACCTGTAGCGTGCCGGTAGCGGGTAAAAAGTTATTGTCCGGGATCTCGGCGCAAATACGCGCCTCAATGGCATGGCCGGTAATTCGCAGTTGGTCCTGCGCCAAAGGCAGTTGCTCGCCCGCGGCCACGCGCAGTTGCCATTCCACCAAGTCCAGCCCGGTGATAGCCTCCGTCACCGGGTGCTCCACCTGCAAGCGGGTGTTCATCTCCATAAAGTAAAAAGCCCCCACGCTTGCCACTTCGTGTGCTGCGCTGCCCCCCAAGGGAGCCGTGCCTTGCTTGGGGCGGCCCGGCGCGGCGGCTTCATCTCGGCCAGGCTCGACGATAAATTCCACCGTACCCGCGCCCACATAGTTCACCGCGCGTGCCGCAGCCACCGCCGCCGCACCCATCTGCTCGCGCATTGCCTGCGTCATACCCGGCGCAGGCGCTTCTTCCAGTACCTTTTGGTGGCGGCGCTGCACGCTGCAATCGCGCTCAAACAAATACACGTAGTTGCCCTGCGTATCGCCAAATACCTGAATCTCAATATGCCGAGGCCGCTGCACATATTTCTCGATCAGCACAGCGTCGTCGGCAAAACTGCTGATCGCCTCGCGCTTGCAGCTTTGCAAGGCCGCGTCAAAGTCTTCTGCCTTGTCCACGGCACGCATACCTTTGCCACCACCGCCCGCACTGGCCTTGATCAGCACCGGGTAGCCTATGGCATCGGCTTCTTTTTTCAGCAGCGCCGCGTCCTGGTTGGTGCCGTGGTAGCCCGGCACCAGGGGCACGCCCGCTTTGGCCATCAGGCGCTTCGATTCAGCCTTCAAGCCCATGGCCTTGATGGCCGAAGCGGGCGGGCCAATAAACACCAGTCCGGCATCAGCACAGGCCTGTGCAAATTCTTCGTTCTCGCTTAAAAACCCATAGCCCGGATGGATCGCCTGCGCACCGGTTTGCCTGGCGGCGGCAATGATTTTTTCCCAACGCAGGTAGCTGTCCTTGGGCGCGCTGCCGCCGATATGCACCGCTTCATCACAGGCGACAACGTGCTTGGCCGTAGCATCGGCATCCGAATAAACAGCTACTGTTTTAATAGCTAGCTGCGCACAGGTGGCGGCGACTCTACAGGCAATCTCCCCTCGATTGGCAATCAATACTTTAGAAAACATCAGGCCATCCTAGGGGTTGCAGAGAAAAATTCAGACAGTCGGCGAATTACGCCCTTGAGGAACTTGAGCAGTACCACCAGCAGCACGACCGATAGCACCAGCACTACCAACAGCACGCCGCCAAAGGCAATGGGGTGGTTGGTGGCCAGCCACATCATGCCCATTACGCCGCCCTCTTCCGCCAGGCTCATGGCGATATTGCTAAACGGCTCGGGCGAGGTGTTGATGGCTGCGCGCGTAGTAGCCTTGGTGGCGTGCGCCGTTGCAGCCAGCGTGCCACCCAGCAAACCTGCCACGGTGCCCATCATGGCGCTGTCGGCACCAAACACGCCTGCAGCCAGCGCAGCCCCAGCGGGCACGCGGATGACGGTGTGTACCATGTCCCACAGCGAATCTACTCCGGGGATTTTGTCGGCAAAAAATTCAACGAACAGCATAAAACCGCTACCCGCCAGCATGGCTGGGTGCTGCAGCATGTGCAGGCCACCGGGCAGGGGCAGCCAGCCCATAAAACCGGCCAGACCCGTCAGGAACACGACCAGGTACAAGCGGATGCCGCTGGCCCAGCCCAACGCCGCAGCCAGCGCGGCCAGCCCGGCCATGTCCAATCCACCAATGGCTTTGCCCGCCGATCCGGCGATGTCGCCGTTGCTTGCGAACAGGCCGCTGATGAGTTGCTGGATATAGGGAAGAAAGGCATCCATGGGAGACTCCTGCGGACTAAGTGGTGGGGCCGCTGGCTGAGCTGACGTTCAGCTCAGCCAGTGGGGTTTGCGCTTTTGCAAGAAGGACTGTAAGCCTTCTTTGCCTTCCGCGCTGGCCCGAATGTGAGCTATCCCTGCAACGGTCTGGTCGATCAGCGGTTGACTGATGTCCCGATTTGCCACGTCTTGCACCAACTTTTTGCACGTTTTCATGGCCTGCGGGCCTGCGCTGCACAGGTGCTGGGTGATTTCGGCCACTTTGGTATCCAATTCGTCAAGGCTCACCACCTCGTGTACCAAACCAATGCGATATGCCTCAGCCGCGCTAAACCGCTCTGCCGTCAAAAAGTAGCGGTGCGCCGCCCGCGCGCCCATGGCGCGGATCACATAGGGGCTGATCGTGGCCGGAATCAGTCCCAGCTTGACTTCACTCAGGCAGTAATGGGCGCTGTCGACCGACACCGCCATGTCGCAAGCCGCCACCAGGCCCATGCCACCGGCGTACACATCGCCCTGGATACGCGCCAGCGTAGGCTTGGGGCATTCGTAAATCGTGCGCAGCATCAGCGCCAGCTTGGCCGCATCGGCCAGGTTCTCGGCATGCGTGTAGTCGGCCATGCGGCGCATCCAGTTCAGGTCTGCGCCTGCGCAAAATGCACTGCCTTCGGCGGCCAGTACGATGCAGCGCACATCATCGCGTTGACCTAGCTCTGCAAAGGCGGCGGTGACTTCGGCAATGACGCTGTCGTTGAACGCGTTGCGCACATCGGGACGGTTGAGCGTGATGCGGCCGATCTTGTCCTGGACTTGGACGATCAGGGTGGGCTGGCTTGGGCTGGTGGTCATGGCGTAAAACTTTCTGTGCGGTTCAATAGCGCTTGGCGGCTTCATCCAGCATCACCTCGGTCGCCCCGCCACCAATCCCCAGCACCCGCGCATCGCGCCATAGGCGCTCAATGGCGGTCTCGCGCATATAGCCCATGCCACCGTGAAACTGCTGGCAGGTGTAGAGCACCTCGTTGACCAGCTCTCCGGTGAGGGATTTGAGCAGGGACACATCCTGCACCACGTCTTTGCCCTGCGTGACGAGCCAGGCGCAGTGGTACATGTACTGGCGGGCAGCGCGCGTTTTGGCATCCAGCATGGCCAGGCGTTGGCGGATGGTTTGCTTGTCCCACAACGTGGCACCGAAGGCGGGGCGCTGGCGCACGTAGTCCAGCGTCATCTGTAGCGCCTGCGTGCAGTGGCCGACCGCCATGGCACCCAAGGCAATGCGCTCGGTTTGAAAGTTTTTCATGATGGAATAAAAGCCCTTACCCTCCTCGCCCAGCAAATTGCCTGCAGGGATGCGCACGTTGTCCAGCACCAGCTCGGCCGTGTCTGAGCAAAGCCAACCGGACTTCTTTAACGCACGGCCCACGCTAAAGCCGGGCGTGCCTTTTTCCACAATAAAGATCGACACCGCATGGCGCGCTGTGCCCGTGCGAGCGGCGATGAAATACAGGTTGGCATGCACGCCATTGGTGATAAACATCTTGGTGCCGTTGAGAACCCACTCGTCGCCCTCTCGTTTGGCCGTGCTGCGCATGCCCGCCACGTCCGACCCAGCGCCCGGCTCGCTGATACCCACTGCGGTAATCGTCTCGCCACTGATCACGTCCGGCATGTAGCGCGCCTTTTGCGCGGGCGTACCCGCATGGTGCAGGTGCGGGCTGGCCATGTCGGTGTGCACCAGGGCGGTGATGATGAAGCCGCCAAAAGTGGACTGCGACAGCGCCTCGGCAAACACCAGATTGGTCATCGCATCAGCCTCGGCACCGCCGTACTCGCTCTCGTACATCAGGCCAAACAACCCGGCGGCACCCATCTTGCGCAGCACCTCACGCGGCACGCAGCCCGCGTCTTCCCAGGCCTGGGCGTGCGGCTCGACTTCGCGCGCGATAAAGCGGGCGATCTGGTCGCGCAACTGGGTGTGTTCGGGGGTGTCGTAGAGGGTGGGGGTCATAGTGAGGTTTTCAGTGTTTCCATACCTTGAGACCTCTCAAGGTTTCCATTACGTCAAAGTCGGCATCACGGTGCAGTAGCAGGTGCTTGTGGGTGATGCAGTAGCTGGCCAGCAGGATGTCTATGGGGCTGCGGATGGTGTAGCCCTGGGCGCGGAGCTCCAGATAATGCTCGGCGGCATGCACAGCATTTTCCAAGCCGCCAATCTCGACGACATCCAAGGTCGTCAGCAGCGCGTGAGCCCGGCGTTTCTCCGCTGGTCGTGAGAAACCGCGCATCACCTCAAAAACCACCAAATCTGCTACGCCTAGATCCTCGTCGGCACTCTGTAGCGAAGTATCCAGCCTATCGGTGTATTTGTTTCGGTCACCGCGAAAGTAGTCAATCCACACGCTGGAGTCGACAAGAATCATGCGGCCTCAAGCGATTTGACGGGGCGAGCGGTCTTGCCTTTTGGTTTCACAGCAGTCTGTGCTTGCCGTTCGGCGCGCACTTTCGCCCACGCTTCGTCGGAGTCATCCCAGTGCAAGGTGCCTCGGGCAGCTCTGATTGCCGCGTAAGCTTTGCGCCGTGCAAGCAAACGCAAGCCTTCCTCCACGGCATCCTTTTTGGTTTTGAAATCGCCCGCCTGCATAGCCGCTGCCATCAATTGGTCGTCGATCACAATATTGGTTCGCATGGTGTACTCCTAAGTTAATGTGTATAGATTTCAGAAATTATACACATCACATGCGAAACACGCCAAACTTGGGCTCCGGGATCGGCGCATTCAAGCTTGCCGCCAGCCCCAGCGCCAGCACACGGCGCGTGTCGGCGGGGTCGATCACGCCGTCGTCCCAAATGCGGGCGCTGGAATAGTAGGGGTGGGACTGGGTGGCGAATTGGTCGAGCATGGGCTGCTTGAAGGCGGCCTCTTCCTCTGCACTCCAGCTACCGCCTTTGGCTTCGATGCCGTCGCGCCGCACGGTGGCCAGCACGGCGGCGGCTTGCTCGCCGCCCATGACGCAAATGCGCGCGTTGGGCCACATCCACAAAAAGCGCGGGCTGTAGGCGCGGCCGCACATACCGTAGTTGCCTGCGCCGTAGCTGCCGCCGATGATGACCGTAAACTTGGGCACCGTAGCGGTAGCCACCGCAGTGACCATCTTGGCGCCGTGGCGGGCAATGCCTTCATTCTCCACCTTGCGGCCCACCATAAAACCGGTGATGTTCTGCAAAAACACCAGAGGTACTTTGCGCTGACAACACAGCTGGATAAAGTGCGCGCCTTTTTGCGCCGACTCGCTGAACAAGATGCCGTTGTTGGCGATGATGCCGACCATCATGCCTTCGATGCGCGCAAAGCCGGTGACCAGGGTGCTGCCAAAGCGCGCCTTGAATTCGTCAAACTCACTGCCGTCCACTATGCGCGCAATGATCTCGCGCACGTCATAGGGTTTGCGGGTATCGGTGGGCACGACGCCGTAGATTTCGCTCTCAGCATATTTGGGAGGCGCTATTTTTTCAGTAGCTGCTTGCGCATTATTTAACTGGGCTACAGGCTTGTTTATATTCAGATTGCGGACGATGTTGCGGGCAATGCCCAGCGCATGGGTATCGTTTTGCGCCAAGTGGTCTGCCGCGCCAGAGAGGCGGGTATGCACGTCGCCACCGCCCAAGTCTTCCGCCGTGACTATCTCGCCCGTAGCCGCCTTCACCAGCGGCGGGCCACCCAAAAAGATGGTGCCCTGGTTTTTGACGATGATGGTCTCGTCGCTCATCGCGGGCATATAGGCTCCGCCGGCGGTGCAACTGCCCATCACCACGGCAATCTGCCCAATGCCCTGCGCGCTCATCTGCGCCTGGTTATAAAAGATGCGGCCAAAATGGTCGCGGTCGGGGAACACCTCGTCCTGGTTGGGCAAATTCGCCCCGCCCGAGTCCACAAGATACACGCAGGGCAGGTTGTTTTGCTGGGCAATCTCCTGCGCACGCACATGCTTTTTCACCGTCATCGGGTAGTAGGTGCCGCCTTTGACCGTCGCGTCGTTGCAGACGATCATGCAGTGCACACCGTTGATGCGGCCAATGCCTGCTACCAAACCCGCAGCAGGCGCACTGTCCGTGCCGTCGCGGTCGGGGTACATGCCCATCGCCGCCAATGGCGCAATCTCTAAAAACGGTGTGCCGGGGTCCAAGAGGGTTTGCACCCGGTCACGCGGCAGCAACTTGCCGCGTGCCAGGTGCTTGGCCCGCGCTGCCTCTCCACCGCCCAGTTGCACCTGCGCTATGCGCGCTTTCAAATCGTCCACCACCGCCCGCATGGCAACGGCATTGGCCTGAAAATCTGCCGAACGGGCGTTGAGCTTTGTCTCCAAAACGGGCATGGCGTTCTTTCGCGTGAATCGGTGATTGGCGTTATTGTCAGGTTGACGTTTACGTAAACGTCAACTCAAGATGCATTGTGGCAGATTTCCACTCTGCTCCGCTTATGGACAGTACTAAGGTTTGCCCTGTTTTGTACGTGAGCAGGCCGACGGCCGGGTGACAGCCGCGGAGCCGTCCACGCCAAGTGCCAGGTCGGGCACAGAGCTGGAGCCCGATCCCTAAGCTTTCGAACACAGAGAATACGCAACCAGACGCAACCCCGTCGGTGCCATGAGCAAAGGAGCCATCAATCGGCAGCGGCCACACCCAATGCCCCAGGCAAATCCGCCATACTTTCAAACACATGGTGCGCCCCCGCCTGCAAAAGCGCTGCACCATCGCCCTGCGGCGCATAACCCCACACCGTGCAGCCTGCCGCCACGCCAGCGCGGGTGCCGTTGGGTGTGTCTTCCACCACGGCGCAGTGCTGCGGGTCGGTGGCCAGTGCCTTGGCTGCAGCCAGGTACACATCGGGGTGCGGCTTGTTGCGCGCATGCTCCATGCCGCTGAACAGGCGGCCGTCAAAGTAGGGCAGCAGTTCCACCTTGGTCAGTTGCAGCATCAGCTTGCCACGGTCTGCGCCCGACGCGCAGGCGATGCGCCCTTGCGTAGCGCCGTGCAAGGCTTTCACCGCGTAATGGATATGCGGCACGGCAATGAGTTGCTCGCGCAGCGCCGCGTCACGCCGATCCCGAAACTCCTGCAACCACTGCGCCGTCACGCTTTTACCGGTGCGCTGCTCAATCAGGGCCGTGCGATCTACCACGGCATGCCCGACAAAGGTAGCAAAGCACTCCTGGGCCGAAATGTCCCAGCCCTGCTCGATCAACATGCTGCGCAGCACGTTGTTGGTGATTGGCTCGCTGTCGACCAGCACGCCATCGCAATCAAACAGTACTGCCTGGAATTTCATGGAATTATTTTGCTATATTTACAGTAGCTGCTTACGACCTGGCGACAAGGACTAGCAGCGTATTTCATTAGAATTTTTTGGCTTTGCGCTCTTCCAGCGTCTCGGTCGCGCCGCCTTGCTTCACCCATTCGTCCCAGCCGCCCTCGATGTGGGCCACATTGGTCATGCCCATGTCTTGCAGGGTTTTGGCGGTGAGTGCGCTGCGCCAGCCCATCCCGCAAAACAGGATGAACTCCTTGCTCTCATCAGCCCACATGGGCTTGAAATAGGGCGACTCGGGGTCGACCCAAAACTCCAGCATACCGCGAGGGGCATGCACGCTGCCCGCCACAGTGCCCTTGGTCAGCTCGCGGATGTCGCGGATGTCGACAATCTGCGCCTTGCCCGCCTGTACCTTGGCCTGGGTTTCGCGTACGCTGTAGGTCTTTACCTCCGCCATGGCTTCGTCTACCAGTACGCGAAATCCTTTGGTAATGGGCATCTCAGTTCTCCGAATAATCTAGTCCCTATTGTGGCATCCTGCGCCCCAGGATAGGCACGCGCCCAGAAAAAAGGGGCGCTTGCGCGCCCCTTGATTTTGCCAATTTAACGTGCATTACTTATTTGTACAACACGCTCGGTAGCCACATGCCGATGCCAGGGAAGATGTACAGCAAGGCCAACGCCACCACCTGAATGGCCATGAACGGCAGCATGCCCAGGAAAATCTGGTTCAGCGTGACATGCGGCGGCGATACACCCTTCAAGTAAAACGCTGCCATCGCTACCGGAGGCGACAGGAAAGCGGTTTGTAGGTTCAAGGCTACCAACAGGCCAAAGAACAGCGGGTCAATGCCAAAGTGTGGCAGCAGAGGGATAAAGATCGGCATGAAAATCACGATGATCTCGGTCCACTCCAGCGGCCAGCCCAGCAGGAAAATAATCGCCTGGGCCAGCAACATGAACTGCACGGGCGTCAAGTCCATCGACAGCACCCATTTGTTGATGATGTCCTGCCCACCCAGCAAGGCAAACGCCGCTGAGAAGATGCTGGAACCCACAAACAGCCAGCACACCATGGCACTGGTTTTGGCGGTGAGGTACACCGACTCGCGCACCACCGTCACGTTTAGGCGCCGGTAGGCTGCGGCCAGGATCAGCCCGCCCATCGAGCCCATAGCCGCCGCCTCAGTCGGCGTGGCTAGGCCAAAGACGATGGTGCCCAGCACCGCCATGATGAGCATGGCCAGTGGGAAGAAGGAGCCCAGCAACATCTTGAAAATTTCCAGCCTTGCAAAGGTGAACATGGCATAAAAAACCAGCAGCGCCGCCGCCCCAATGCCAAAGGTGATCCACCAGCCGTTAGGCGCGGGTAGTCGCTCGCCTGCGGCGACGGGCGCTGCCGTGGCAGTCTTGGCCGCAGTCACCGCAGCAGCAGTGGGTGCTTTCCTGGCCGCCTCGGCGGCCACTGTCGCTGGATCAGCCGGTGGCTCCTTGAGTCCGCCCTCTTGCGGTGGCTCCTGCAGGCCGCCCGTGTCAGCCTTTTCACTGCTTTCAAACCCGGTGCCCATTTGCACGGCATCGGCGGACACCACGGCTTGCGGAGCGGTCACCATGCGATAGGTCAAACCCATGGCCGCCGTAAATACGATGGCAGGTAGTAAGGCAATCAGCAACTGGGACAGCAGGGTGCGGCTGGACGCTTCGGTCTTGAAGCTGCCCTTGAGCGAGCCGAGCAAACCGCGCACCACGTTGTTGCTAAATGAGGTCGAAATTTTCTCGGCGTAGACTGGCAACGGCACCTTGCGGTCCTCTTCGGACAGCGGCGGGGCCAAGTGCGGCTTGAGCTTGGCAACGACGATGATGTAGCCCACATACAGCGTGGCCAGCATGATGCCGGGGAAGAAGGCACCTGCATACAGCTTGACCACCGAGACACCCGCCGTGGCACCATAGACAATCAGCAGCACCGAAGGCGGAATCAAAATGCCCAAGCAGCCGCCTGCGGTGATGGCGCCTGCAGCCAAACGCGTGTTGTAGCCCGCCTTGAGCATGGCCGGCAAAGCCAGCAGGCCCATCAGGGTCACCACCGCACCGACGATTCCCGTGGCGGTAGCGAACACTGCACAGGTGATGACGGTAGCCACTGCCAGCGAACCGGGCACACGGGCCATGGCCAGGTGCAAACTCTTGAACAGTTTTTCAATCAGGTTGGCGCGTTCGACCAAATAGCCCATGAACACGAACAACGGGATGGAGATCAGCACGTCGTTGGACATGACTGAGTAGGCCCGCTGCACCATCAGGTCCAGCGTTTGCTGCACCGCCAGATTGGGGTTTTGGCTGCGAAAAGCCAGCCAGGCGAACAACATGCCCATGCCCATCAGGGTAAAAGCCGTGGGAAAGCCCAGCATGATGGCCACCACGATCAAACCCAGCATCAGCAAGCCCAAATGGCCATTGGTCATTTGAGACGGTGCGGGCATGAATACAAAAATACCAATAACGACGGCCATCAGAATACTGAGGCCAAACCAGATTTCTTTTTTCACTTGCGCGTTCCTTCTTTTGCGGTCAACAACTCACCCAGCTTGGCAATGTCTTCGTCTTTCACATGGACCATGTCTTTGAGCTTGTCTACGTCCACCTCTTCCACGTCGTCTGCCCGTGCAGGCCAGTCGCCCTCTTTCAGGCACACGATGCAGCGCAGGATTTCTACAAAACCTTGAATCAGCAGCATGCCGCCGGCTATCGGAATAATCGTTTTGAACGGATAAATCGGTGGACCGTCGGAGGTGATGTTGGAGATTTCTTTAATCGCCCAGGACTCGGCGGCGTAAAAGTAACCGGCCCAGGCCAGCGCAAACACACCGGGCACAAAAAACAGGATGTACAGGGCCAAATCCAGGCCTGCTTGCAAGCGTGGCGGAAAGAAGCCGTACAGCACGTCGCCGCGTACGTGGCCGTTTTTGGACAGCGTGTAGGCACCTGCCATCATGAACATGGAGCCATACATCATGATCATCAGGTCAAAGGCCCAGGAGTGCGGCTTGTCCAGCACATAGCGGGAAAACACCTCGAAGGTGATTAAAAGCGTCAAAGCCATGATCAACCAGGAAAAGGCATGGCCTAGCTTGGTACTGATCTTGTCAATGAATAAGAAAAATTGCTGCATATTTCGCGTGCTCAAAAAAAATCAACCATCCGGGCCAGGCCCGGATGGTTGATGGTTAGCGTAGGCTGGCTATTAAGCCTTCTTGGCACCGAAGAAGTGGTTCACGGCCATGCGGCGGTTGATCACGACATCCTGTTCCCACTTGACAGCGCGCTGGGCAAAGGCCTTTTGCGATGCCACGATTTCCTTGAACAGTGGATTTTCCGCTGATTTTTTCACCAAGATTGCTTCCCATAGTTTGAGCTGGTCTTGCAAGACAACGTCTGGCGTTTTGTAGAACTTGACCTTGTCTTTTTCCTGTAGTTCGATGTAATCCTTGGAGTAACGGTCAATCGCCTTCCAGGACATGTCAGCCGACGAAGCCTCCACCGCACCAGCAATGATGGCTTTCATCTTGGCGGGCAGCGCATCGTACTTGGGCTTGTTGAACATGATCTCGAAGGTCTCGGCGCTCTGGTGGAAGCTTTGCAGCATGCAGACCTTGGAGACATCGGGGAAGCCCAGCAGGCGGTCGGATGTAGCGTTGTTGAACTCGGCGCCATCCAGCAGGCCACGGTCCATGGCAGGCACAATCTCGCCGCCTGGCAGTGCGTTCACCGCAGCGCCCATGGCGGTAAACAGGTCAATGGCCAGGCCGTTGGTACGGAATTTCAGGCCCTTGAAATCGTCCGATTTGGTGATGGGCTTTTTGAACCAGCCCAGGGGCTGCGTAGCCATAGGGCCGTACAGGAAAGACTGCACGGCCGTCATGCCGATGGAGGCATACAGCTTGGACAGCAGCTCGGTGCCACCGCCGTACTTGTGCCAGGACAGCAGCATGTTGGCATCCATACCGAAGGCTGGGCCCGAGTTCCACAGGGCCAGCGCGTTTTGCTTACCGTAGTGGTAGCCCAGCACGCCGTGGCCGCCGTCCAGCGTACCTTTGGAGACGGCTTCGAGCAGACCAAACGCGGGCACCACGGCACCAGCGGGTAGCACTTCAATCTTCAGATCGCCACCGGTCATGTCGTTGACTTTTTTGGCAAAGTCCAGCGCATACTCATGGAAGATGTCCTTGGACGGCCAGGTGCTCTGCCAGCGCATGGTGATCGGGCCGGCTTGCGCCTTGGCCAGCATGGGCGCTGCCAGGGCAGCACCACCGACGGCGGTAGCTGAGGCATTTTTCAGGAAGCTGCGACGGGCCGGGATTTTCGTAGGGGCAGGTTTTGACATGGTTTATCTCCAAAAATTAAAAGTAACACAGACCAGCGATTGTTAGGTTATTAATCAGTATTTCGATACGTAAAAACCCTTTAAGCGCCACCAAAGTGGCAAAACAGTGCTGACAAATAGGTGGTGTTTACAGGAAAGCATCTGTTTCCATTGGATTCAGGCCCAGGCGCGTATCCATCCCTGCATTCCAGCCAGCTTCTTACCAGCTACTGAACACCCGGCCGTCGTGGTCAAAAAACTTACCCTTGTCCTTAGAGGTCAGCCCGGCAATCGTGCTGCGCATGGTGCTGACCGACTGCTCGGGGCTGATGGCGGCGTGCGGCCCGCCCATGTCGGTGCGCACCCAGCCGGGGTGCATGGGCAGCAGAATGGCCCCGGGGTAGTCGTGCTGGGCGGCTATCACGGCCATGTTCAGCGCGGCCTTGCTGACGCGGTAGGTCCAGCCAAAGCTGCCCGCCGCCTCGCCTATGCTGCCCATGCCGCTGGTGATGAAGATGAACTTGCCGCGCGCTTCCTCCACCAGCGGGGCCACCTGCGGAATGGTCTGCATGGCGCCCAGTACGTTGGTGTGCAGGGTGCGGTCAAACTCCTCCTGCGTGGGCGGCGTGGTGGCACCGGCCTCGGTGTAGACACCGGCTACATAAATCGCCAGGTCAATTGGCTGGCCATCCAGCAACAGCGGCAGGCTGCGCACGCTGGCCGGGTCGGCCACGTCCAGCCTGAAGGCCGTGGCTCCCAGGGCGCGAATCTTCTGCAATCCTGCTTCGCTACGGGCGGTAGCCATCACCTCTTCGCCCGCATGCCGGTACTGGCGAACAAATTCCAGACCAATGCCGCGTGAGGCTCCGAGGATCAGTATTTTCATGGTGTTTTAGCCCTCTAGTCCTTGTCGCCAGGGCATAAGTAGCTATTAAATATATAGTGCTTACAGCATCTCCAGCGCCACCGCAGTGCCCTCGCCGCCGCCAATGCACAGCGTGGCCAGGCCTTTTTTGAGGCCGCGTGCCTTCAGCGCATGCATCAGGGTGACCATGATGCGCGCACCGCTGGCACCGATGGGGTGGCCCAGGGCGCAGGCACCGCCGTTGACGTTCAGAATCTCGTGGCTGACTTTCAGCTCCGTCATCAAGGCCATCGGTACCACGGCAAACGCCTCGTTCACTTCCCACAGATCCACATCGCGCACGCTCCAACCGGCTTTGGTCAGCGCCTTTTGCGTGGCGCCCACGGGGGCGGTGGTGAACCAGTTGGGCTCCTGCGCGTGCACGGCGTGGCTGACGATGCGCGCCAGTGGCTTGCAGCCGAGCTTTTCGGCGGTGCTGGCGCGCATCATCACCAGTGCGGCGGCACCGTCGTTGATGGACGAGCTGGAGGCCGCCGTGATGGTGCCGTCTTTCTTAAATGCGGGTTTCAGCGTGGCAATCTTGTCCAGCCGCGCCTTGGCCGGGCCTTCGTCGATGCTGACCACCACCTCGCCGCTGCGGCTCTTGACCGTGACAGGCGTGATCTCGGCGGCAAACGCTCCCGATTTGGTAGCTATCTGCGCTCGCTCTACGCTGGCTATGGCGAATTTGTCCTGTGCTTCTCGGCTGAATTCGTATTTGGCCGCGCATTCCTCTCCAAAGGTGCCCATCGAGCGGCCGGCCTCGTAGGCATCCTCCAGGCCGTCCAGCATCATGTGGTCAAAAATGCGGTCATGCCCGATGCGGATGCCGCTGCGGCCCTTGGGCAGCAGGTGGGGCGCGTTGGTCATGCTCTCCATGCCGCCCGCTACGATCACGTCGGCGCTGCCCACGGCCAGCATGTCGTGGGCAAACATGGCGGCGCGCATGCCGCTGCCGCACATTTTGCTTAAAGTGACCGCGCCTGCGCTCTTGGGCAGGCCGCCCTTGAACCCCGCCTGGCGCGCCGGGGCCTGGCCCTGGCCTGCCATCAGGCAGTTGCCAAACAGTACTTCATTCACCACGTCGGGTGATATACCGGCGCGCTGCACGGCCGCCTTGATGGCTGCGCCGCCCAGGTCATGGGCGGACAGGCTTGCGAAATCGCCCATAAAAGCCCCCATGGGGGTGCGGGCGGCGCTGACGATAACGATAGGATCGTTCATTTTTAAACTCCTTGAAAAAACTGTGAAATGTAAACCGGTGCCGTGTCACGATGCAGATTGAACCAAACTACCGCGCTCCTCGCCAGCCACGCGGCGAATATAGACCTGGAAATCAGGGTCTTCGCCGCGCAGCAGCAAGGGCAGCGCGCTGTGGAAATCGTCGCGGCGGCACCACTCGCGCATGTAGTCGTCCCAGCTGTTCCAACGGCGGCGCTCTTCGTCGCTCATCTTGGGCTTGTAGGCCACCAGGTAGGCGCGCTCAAACAGCGAGATCAGCATATCAAAAATCACCAGCATACGCTCGATCTGCTCGGGCGTGGCGTTGGGCAGCGCTGCATTGCTGCGCAGTTGCAGGTCGGGATGGGCCAGCACCACCTTTAAAAAATCGTTGTACGCATTGGACAGCAGCTGGTAGCCTTCCTCGTCTTCGTTCTCCCGCTCCTTGCGCTGCTGCCACATAAAAATGATGATGGCCACCGGCAGGCCCAGCGCCGTGACAATAAAGCTCCATAGCTCCCAGGCGTCCCGCGAGATCATGCTGAGCGCTCCTGATTTGAAAGCTGCTCACGCACATTTTTAGTGATATTTTCTGCGTTTTTGTTGATAAAGCGTTTTTCCAGCTCATATGGAAACACATCATGAACATACCCCGCCTGGATGCTTTCCTTATGGTTTTGCCAAAAGCTGGCCTCCAGCAAATCGGCATGGTGCTTCATAAACACTTCGCGCACCGCCGTATTGCCCAATAAAAACGGCCCAAAGGTTTCCGGAAACACATCCTTGGGCCCCACGCTGTACCACACCTCGCCGCTCATCTCGTCTTCTTCATTGCGCGGCTCAGGCACTTTGCGAAACTTGCAGTCGGTGATGTATTCGATCTCGTCGTAGTCGTAGAACACCACCTTGCCGTGGCGCGTGACGCCAAAGTTTTTCCACAGCATGTCGCCGGGGAAGATGTTGGCGCGTACCAGGTCTTTGATGGCGTTGCCGTATTCGATAACGGCTTTTTCCATCTGCTCGCGCGGCTTGGCGTTCTCCAGCCCCTGATCAAAGGCCTCTTGTAAATAGATGTTCAGCGGGATCATGCGCCGCTCGATGTACAGGTGCTTGATGATCACCTCGGCCTGGCCATCACCATCGCGGTCGCTGATCTCCAATTGGCTGGGCGCGAACTTTTCGATCTCGGCAATCAGCGCGTCGTCAAAACGCGCGCGCGGAAAGGCCACCTCGCTGTACTCCAGGGTGTCGGCCATGCGGCCCACGCGGTCGTGCTGCTTGACCAGCAGATACTTGCCCTTGATCTGCTCGCGGCTGGTGTCTTTTTGCGGCGGGTAATAGTCTTTGATCAGCTTGAAGACATAGGGGAAACTGGGCAGATCAAACACCAGCATCACCATGCCCTTGATGCCGGGGGCGATGCGAAACTTGTCGGAGCTATGGCGCAGGTGGTACAAAAAGTCGCGGTAAAACAGCGTCTTGCCCTGCTTGGCCAGGCCCAGTGCGTTGTAAATCTCGGCACGCGGCTTGTGCGGCATCATGCTGCGCAAAAACTGCACATACGCCGACGGCACTTCCATGTCCACCATAAAGTAGGCGCGTGCAAAGCTGAACAGAATCAGCAAATCGTCCTCGCCAAACAGCGCGGCATCAATGACGAGCTTTCCGTCTGCCGTATGCAAAATCGGCAGCGCAAAAGGCACCTCGTTAAAGCCGTTGATGATCTTGCCCAGGGCGTAGGCCCCCTTATTGCGGTAGAACAGCGCGCTTAACACCTGGATTTGAAAGTTCGCCCGCAGCGTCATGTCGCCCATCTGCGCGTCCATCGCCGTCAACACAAAACCCGCGTCACGCTGCACATCTTCAAATGGTTTTTGCAAGTGGAAATTATCTATCGCCTGCACAATCGTGGCGTGCAGGCTCTCGCGGGTGGGATAGTAGGCACGGTAGGTCGGCGTGGCGGCGGGTTCATCGTTCTCGATGTACTCGGTGCTGACCGCTGGCCGGACAAAGATAAAGCTGTTGTGAAAATGCGTGCGGTGCAAAATCTTCGTCGTCACCGAGTTAAAAAATGTCTCCGCCAGCTCGGGCTGGTGGTGGTCTACCAAGAGGCCGATATAGTGCAGCTTGATCTGCTGCCAAACGTCCATCGGCTGGGCCCCGGCCTTGAACTCTTTCTCCAGCCGCATCACGCATTCTTTCACCCGCAGGTCGTAAAACTCTATGCGCTCACGCTGCGCCCGCTGCTGCCCATGCCAATCCTGCGTTTCAAAGCGGTGCTTGGCGCGGGCCGACTCGGTGCGAAACAGCCGGTAATGCCGGTTAAAGCCATCCATCATCGCTTTGGCGATGTCGTAGGCGAGCGTGGAGTCCAGGCGCTGGGGGAACATAAATGCTATAAATTATGTAGCTATATATGTCCTATCGACAAGGACTATGGCCTATTTTTAGCAAAAACCTGAGCAATAGCAGCTTCGTGCAGTGCCTCCAGCTCTGCAAGCGATCCGGTACCCACCTGCAAGTCCACCAGCAGACCGTCGTGCACGCCGTAGATCCAGCCATGCACGGTGATGGGGTGGCCACGATGCCAGGCGTCTTTGAGCACGGTGCTGTGGCAGACGTTGACCACCTGCTCGATGACGTTAAGTTCGCACAGCATGTCCAGGCGCTGCCGGGCGGGTGCGGCATTGAGCGCGGCCTGGTGCTTATCGCGCACGTCCTGCACATGGCGTATCCAATTGTCGGCCAGGCCAATGCGGGCGTTGGACAGCGCCGCCTGCACGCCACCGCAGCCGTAGTGACCGACGACGATGACATGCTCTACCTTCAGCATGTCCACCGCATACTGCACGGCGCTCAGGGCATTCAGGTCGGTATGCACCATCACGTTGGCCACGTTGCGGTGCACAAACACTTCGCCGGGCTCCAGCCCGGTGATCTGGTTGGCAGGCACGCGCGAGTCGCTGCAGCCGATCCACATGTATTTGGGGTTTTGCTGCTGCGACAGGCCGGTAAAAAAACCAGGCCGCTCGCGCACCATTTGCGCGGCCCAGGCGCGGTTGTGGGCTAAGAGGTCATTCAAGGGCATCACGCGGTCTCCGCAAACAATTCTCGTCCAATCAGCATACGCCGTATTTCGCTGGTGCCCGCACCAATTTCATACAGCTTGGCATCGCGCCACAGGCGACCCAATGGGTAGTCGTTGATATAGCCATTGCCGCCAAATATCTGGATGCCCTCGCCGGCCATCCACGTCGCCTTCTCTGCGCACCATAGGATGACGCTGGCGCAGTCTTTGCGCACCTGACGCACGTGTTCGGTGCCCAGCATGTCCAGGTTTTTGCCGACGGTGTAGCAAAAGGCACGGCCCGCTTGCAGCACGGTGTACATGTCGGCCACCTTGCCTTGTATCAACTGAAACTCGCCGATGCTCTGGCCAAACTGCTTGCGGTCGTGCGTGTAGGGAATTACGTTGTCCATCACCGCTTGCATGATGCCAATGGGCCCGGCGGCCAGCACGGCGCGCTCGTAGTCCAGGCCGCTCATCAGCACTTTGGCTCCACCGTTGAATGCGCCTAGGATGTTTTGCGCGGGCACTTCGACGTTGTTAAACAGCATCTCTCCCGTGTGGCTGCCGCGCATACCCAGCTTGTCGAGCTTTTGCGCGGTGCTAAAGCCTTTCATGCCTTTTTCTACGATAAAGGCGGTGACTCCACGCGCACCCAGCTCGGGTTCCGTCTTGGCGTAGACGACCATGGTGTCGGCATCAGGGCCATTGGTGATCCACATCTTGGTACCGTTCAGCAGGTAGTAGCCGCCTTTGTCTTCGGCTTTCAGCTTCATGCTGATCACATCGCTGCCCGCATTGGGCTCGCTCATGGCCAGTGCGCCCACATGTTCGCCGCTGATCAGCTTGGGCAGGTACTTTTGCTTTTGCGCCTCGCTGCCGTTGCGCTTGAGCTGGTTGACGCACAGGTTGCTGTGCGCGCCGTAACTCAGGCCCACGCTGGCCGAGGCGCGCGAGATTTCTTCCATGGCGATCATGTGCGCCAGGTAGCCCATGCCTGCGCCGCCGTACTCCTCACCCACGGTGATGCCCAGCACGCCCAGGCTACCCATCTTGCGCCACAGGTCCATGGGGAATTGGTCTGTCTTGTCGATCTCGACCGCACGCGGCGCAATCTCGGTCTGCGCAAAGTCGCGCACCGCGTCGCGCAGTGCGTCAATGTCTTCGCCGAGTTGGAAATTGAGGCCGGGTAGGTTCATTTGTTACTCCAAGAAGACTTCGACAAGCTCAGTCGAAACGGATCTGTTTCTCGCATGTCATGCATATTTTTTCTCCACCGCAATCATCGTCGCCTGCATCAGCCCACACAGCTTGCGCACACCGTCCCGCACATCAAAAAGTTCGGCGTGGGTGATAGTGAGCGTACGCCCGGCTTTGACCACCTTGCCGACGCACACCACTTCTTGCCCCACAGCCGCAGCTACAAAGTTGATTTTGTATTCCACCGTCGTCACCTCCATGCCCTCGGGTGCCACGCTGAGCGCGGCGTAGCCGCAGCAAATGTCGGCCAGCGCGCCCAAGGCCCCGCCGTGGAATGCGCCCTGCTGCTGGGTAACCTTATCGCTCATGGGCAGGGCAAACTCTACCTCGCCTTTCTCGGCGCGCACCAGGCGCACGCCCAAGTGTTGCATCATGCCCTGGCGCACAAAGCTGGTGTGCACGCGCTGGTAAATGGCATCACTCATTGGGTGGCCTTCTTGGCAAGGGGTTTGTCGCTTTTGGCCAGCAGTGCCCTGGCCTCTTTTTCGTGCTCTTTCACTTCGTCCAGGTTGGCTTGCAGCTCGGCCAGTTGCTCCTCAAGCTCCACGCGGTGCGCGGCCAGCACAGTGAGGAATTTTTTGAGTTGCGGCACGGTGTCGCGCGGGCTGTCGTACATGTCGATCAGCTCCCTGGCCTCCGTCAGCGACAGACCAAGGCGCTTGGCCCGCAGCGTGAGTTTCAAACGGGTGCGGTCGCGGGCGCTGTACACCCGGTTGCGCCCGCCGGGGCCACTGCGCCCCGGAGTGAGTAGGCCCATGTCTTCATAAAAGCGCATGGCGCGGGTGGTCAGGTCAAACTCTTTGGCCAAATCGCTAATGCTGTAACTGCTGCCCATCGTACTGCCCATGTGGAGAAAACCCAAGGTGACATGCGCGCCCAAGCCCACGCTCTACAATGCCCACTTGAATTGACGTTTACGTAAACGTCAACTATAGCGCCAATTACGACCCATTGCCCCATCATTTCTCCCTCTACATGAACAGCCTGGAACACGAACTGACCTATCCGCTAGGGGACACGCTGCCCGATTTTGGCCACCTCCTGGATGTAGCGCCCGGCGTGCGCTGGATCCGCATGGGCCTGCCCTTTGCGCTGAACCACATCAACCTGTGGCTGTTGCGCGACTGCATCGACGGCGAGAATGGGAAAGTAGAGGGCTGGACCGTGGTGGACTGCTGCATCGACAAGCCCGAGAGCCGCGCGCAGTGGCAGCAAATTTTTGACACCCAGTTGCAAGGCCTGCCCATTCTGCGCGTGATTTGCACCCATATGCACCCCGACCATATTGGCCTGGCGCACTGGATTTGCGATACCTGGAAAGTGCGCCTGTGGATCAGTGGCACCGACTACAGTGCCGCGCGCAATGCCAGCAGCAACGCCACCAATTTTGGTGGCCAGGCCACGGCTGATTTTTATGCATCACACGGGCTGACCGACGCGGACTCCATTGCCAAGCTCAAGGCTCGCACCGGCTACTACAGCGGCCTGGTCCCCGCCGTGCCGCCCAGCTACCGCCGCATGATGGACGGCGACACCATCCGCATTGGCGGCAGAGACTGGCGCTGCATCAGCGGCTATGGGCATGCGCCCGAGCACATTGCATTGCATTGCGCTGAGATCAACACCTTGATCAGCGGCGACATGGTGCTGCCCCGCATCAGCACCAATGTGAGCGTATTTGACCTGGAACCCGAAGGCGACCCGCTGCGGCAGTTTTTAAGCTCCATCAATAAATATCTTCAACTACCTGCCAACACCCTGGTGCTGCCCTCGCATGGCAAGCCCTTTACCGGCATGCACCAGCGCATCGCCCAGTTGCATAACCACCATGCCGACCGCCTGGCCGAGGTGATGCACGCGTGCAGTGAGAAGCCGACCAGCGGAGCCGACATCGTACCCATCATGTTCAAACGCGAACTCGACTTGCACCAGATGACCTTTGCCATGGGCGAGGCGGTGGCGCATTTGCATGCGCTGTGGTTTGAGGGCAAGCTGACGCGCCTGATGGATACCGATGGTGTCTACCGATTCAGTGTGGTTTAACCGTGTTTGCGCTGCTAGCCCATCGATCTAGACCATCCCCAAGGCAACCACACGGCGACGGCGACCGTCACCAGGCCGCTGGTTGTCAGATTGCCATAGCGCACCCCGCCAGCGCTGTAAGCGGCCACGATCTTGCTGAGCGAATTGGTCGTAAAGGCCAGCAGTACTGCTGGTAGCACCAAGCTGGTTTGACTGGCGTCCTTCGCTGCCAGCGACATCACGGCCGCTACCGCGGCATGCGCGTCGGCCAGTGCCGCCAAACCGGTCGCAGCAAAAATAGCCGTCTGCCCATAGGCGGTTTGCGCCCAGCCCACCAGCGCCGTCAACCCGGAGAGCAGCAGCGCAAGCACCACCGACTGCCAAACGCTGAAAGCATCGCGATGGGCTATCGGTTCGCTCTGGGTATCGCTGCGCCGAAATGCCAGGCCACTCACCAACAACGAGGCGAGCAACGCACAGGCCAACGACGGCACCAGGCCGTGCAATAACCCGGGTTGGATCACCAAGCTGATCAACCCGATCTGCAATGAGGTAGCGACAGTGGACAGCAATGCCCCGCAGACGCAAGCCATGGTCACGCCGGGTTGCTGCCGCGCCAACGCACCCATGGCTGCCACCGTCGCCGTGCTCGATACAAAGCCTGAGGCCAAACCAGACAGCGCCAAGCCCATACGAGGCCCCGCCAAACGCAACGCAATATGCCCCGCCGACTGCAACAGCATCATCACGACCACCAGTCGCCACACCATGTAGGGGTTCACGCCGCCCAACCAGGCGATGGCGCGATCCGGCGTGAGTGGCAAAATAATCAGCGCTGCTGCGGCCAATACCAATGCGCTGCGAAATTCGCGCTCCGTCAGGGTTTGGGTAGAAAAGCGTTGCACGGCAGTGCGTGCGGCCAACAGCCCCGACACCACCACCGCGCCAGCAGCAGCCACCACTGGCGCTTGCAGCGACATTACCCCCAACAGGAAAGTGACAAACAACGCCACCTCCGTCGTCACGCCGGGGTCGTCAGAGCGGTCGCGCCAAGACGACACCACACCCAGGCCCGCCACCAACAAGCCTGCCGCAAACAGCAACAGGGGCTGCTCTAGCGCCTGTGTGCCCGCCCCCAGCAGCGCCGTCAACGCAAAGGTCCGCACCCCGGCAAACTGCCGCTGCGGCCCGGTGCCCTTGCGCCGCTCACGCTCAATGCCGATGAGCAAACCGCAGCCCAAGGCCAAGGCCAAACCCATCAGCAAAGTGGCACTCTGGTCCATCGCACACGCCTCCGCAAACAGGGGCTTTTACGCGCCCTAGCGCACATGCTACTCCAACGCGTCAGTCCCAGCGCGGAATCGCATCGTCTTTGAGCTGCCCACGCAGCGCAGCGTAGTCGGGCATGATGGATTCGACGGTGCTCCAAAAGCGCGGGCTGTGGTCCATCACGCGCAGATGGGACAGCTCGTGTACCACCACATAGTCAATGATGCGCTCGGAGAAGTGGATGAGCCGCCAGTTCAGGCGGATGCTGCCGTCAGACTTGGCGGTGCCCCAGCGGGTGCCTGCACTGCTTAAACTCAGCTTGGTCCAGGTCACTTTAAGCTGGGGCGCATAGTGGTGCAGGCGCTCCTGGAAGATGCGCTTGGCTTGGCGCATGAGCCACGCCTGCACGGCATCGCGGATGCGCTCGGGCGCGGCATCTTGCGGCAGGCTGATGTGCAAGGTGAGGCGTGGCACACCAGGCAGGGAAGCGTTGGGCTCCTTAGCATCGGTATGCAACTGGGCCAGACCTTCCACCGCAGTGCCCGCCTTGTCTGCCGAGTGGTAGAGGTGGCGCGGGTCGATCACCACGATCACCTGCTCGCCCATAAAGGGGATGAGGGTGCCGTCTTTCCACTCAATGCGGTTGCTTTCCAGCTGCTGGCTACGCTCTTGCGACTCTTGCAGCTTCTTCACAATCCAGGCCGATTTTTCCTGTACAGATTTATCAATCTCGTACAAAGGCACCCAGCGCGGCGCACTCACGGTGAGGCCGTCGGCACCCACGCTAAAGCCAATGGTTTTGCGCTTGCCACGCTTGAGTTCAAAGGCGACGATACTGCCTGCCAAACGCGCCTCGCGGTTGGCGCGCGGGTGGGCGAAGGCCACTGGGCGCAGCACCGCAGCCAGGAGTTCGGCGGAGGGTGCAGTGGCGACAGGATTGACGCTTGCTACTTTTTCAATAGCTGATTGTGTCCTGCTATCATGGACTACGGGCTTATTTGGCTCCGAAACGACGGATGCAACGGTGTCCGTAAAGAAATCCAGGGTGAGTTGCAATAAACCGCGCATGGTGGGAGTTTAGCGGTAGGCCGCAGGGTCGATCTCGCGCATCTTGGCTTCGATCCAGGTTTGCACTTCTTGCATCAGTTCATCGGGCTGGCGGCTTATGCTGGCAATGGGTTTGCCGATCACCACGTCCACCACCCCGGGGGTTTTGACAAAGGCCTTGCGCGGCCAGCGGGTGGCGGCATTCACTGCAATCGGCACCACCGGGCGACCCGTCTCGCAGGCCAGGCGCGTACCGCCACTCTTGTAAGTGCCCGCCTGGCCGCGTGGGATGCGCGTGCCCTCGGGGAACATGATGACCCACACGCCTTGGCCCATCACGCGCTTGCCTTGCGCCACCACTTTGGCAAAGGCCTCGCTGCGTTTGCTGCGGTCAATATGGATCATGTCCATGCGGCCCATGGCCCAGCCAAAGAAGGGCACATACAGCAGCTCGCGCTTGAACACATAGGCAAGAGGGTGCGGCATGATGGTGGGCAGCAGAAAAGTCTCCAGCGTAGACTGGTGTTTGCACAGCAGCACCGCGCCGTCTTTCTCACCCTGCGGCAAATTCTCCAGGCCCGTAATGCGCCAGCGCACACCGCAGATGGTGGTCAGCCCCCACATGGCGCAACTGAGCCAGCCCGCGCACATCCAGTACACCCGGGCAGGGCTGACAAACCAGGAGGCAACGATGACGGCAATGGCCCACGGAATCACGGTGACCACCATCCACAACATGTGCAGGCAAGAGCGGATGAAGGCGAGCGTGTAGGCCATAAAGTCTGAAGGACCTAAGCTAATTTCAAAACATAGTCGGCAAACGCAGCCATATCGGCATGCACCTGTGTACCAGCGGGAAAGTCTATGGGCAGCGCCTGGTCTTTGTACTTGGCACCATTGCCCGTCAGCACCAGGTGCGGCACACATCCCGCCGCAGCCCCCGCCTGCAAGTCGCGCACGGTATCGCCCACGGTGTGGATGCGCTTCTGAGCACTGTCAATGTCCAGGCCATAGCGCTCGATGATCTGCTCAAACAATCCGGGCAAGGGCTTGCGGCAGGTGCAGCCGTCGGCGGGCGTGTGCGGGCAGTAGAAGATGCCATCAATCTTGCCGCCCTGCACTGCCAGCAGCTTGTGCATTTTGCTGTGCATGGCGTTGAGCGCCGCCACATCAAACAGCCCGCGCCCCAGGCCCGACTGGTTCGACGCCACCACCACATGCCAACCCGCATGGTTAAGCCGCGCCACCGCCTCCAGCGCGCCCGGCAGCGGCACCCATTCTTCGGCCGTCTTGACAAAGTCGGCCCGCTCTTCGTTGATGGTGCCGTCGCGGTCGATGATGATGAGTTTCATAATGCAGCCTCCTGTGCGCGGCGCTGCGCCCATTGGGTGAAAGACTTTTCCTTGGAAATTTCTGCCGCTGCGCGTAAAACATGGAGTAATTGCGATAGTTTCATACCGCCATGGCCTCGCGACGAATTTGCATGCGCTCTTCTTCAGACAATACAAAACCCAATGGAGACATGCTGCGAATAGTGGCGGCACTATCCGTATCAATACAGACCGCTTTTTCGATTTCGTCAACACCATCTCTCAGCATACGCCTCCAAGTGTCACGATAGACCTGTCCAGAACCAGAGATTCCTTGAGCTTCCCAGCGGTTCAATACATCCACGGCCTTGATCAGATTTTCAGGATGCGCACGCAAACGATTCACAGCAACTTGGTGAAACGCCAAGGTGAATCGTTCAATTTGTCGTTGCGTAGGCATGGCTCAATTATGAATTGCAATCGGTTAACTTGCCAACTTCGACAAATCCGCCACGCGGTTCATGGCGTGGTGCAGCGTGGCCAACAGGCCCAGGCGGTTGGCTTTGAGGGCCGGGTCTTCGGCATTGACCATGACTTTTTCAAAGAAGGCATCGACCGGGGCCTTGAGTGCAGCCAGCGCTTGCAGATTGGCGGTGTAATCGCCTTTAGACCAAGCCGAATCAGCGTGATAAGCTACTGAATTAAGAGCAGAATGCAGGGCTTTTTCTTCCTCAACCTGGAGCAGCGCGGGGGTGACTTTGGCCTCTACCGCAACGCCCACCTTCTTCAGGATGTTGCCCACGCGTTTGTTGGCGGCGGCCAACGCGGGGGCTTCGGGCAACTGCGCGAAGGCGCGCACGGCGGCCAGGCGCTTGCCCACATCGGCCAGGCGCTGCGGGCGCTGCGACACCACGGCATCGACCTCCTGGGCGCTGTAGCCTTGCTCGCGCAGACCACCGGCCAGTCGCTCGTAGAGGAATTCGGCCAACGGCTCCAGCACCGTGGCCTGGCTGGGGAACACCGCCTCACCAATCTCGATCAACTGGGAAACGCCGATGGGCAAATCTTTTTCTACCAGCATACGAATGACACCCAGCGCGTGGCGGCGCAGCGCGAACGGGTCTTTGTCGCCGGTGGGCAGGTTGCCAATACCAAACATGCCCACCAGGGTTTCCAGCTTGTCTGCCAGCGCGACGACGATGCCCACCGGGTTGCGCGGAAGATCGTCACCAGCAAAGCGCGGCTTGTAGTGGTCTTCCATGGCCAACGCGATCTCGTCACCCAGACCGTCGTGGCGCGCGTAGTAACCCCCCATGATGCCCTGTAGCTCGGGGAACTCGCCCACCATGTCGGTCAGCAAGTCGGTCTTGGCCAGGCGCGCTGCCGTGTCGGCGGCCTTGGCCAGCGCCTCGCCGCCCAATTGCTCGCCGATCACACGGGCAATGGCGCGCACCCGCTTGGCACGCTCGCCCTGTGTGCCCAGCTTGTTGTGGTAGACCACCTTGTCCAGGCTTTCGACGCGCGACTCCAGCGATTTCTTGCGGTCTTGGTCAAAGAAAAACTTGGCATCGGCCAGGCGCGGGCGCACGACGCGTTCGTTGCCTTGGATGACGGCGCTGGCATCCGTGGGGCTGATGTTGCTGACGACCAAAAATTTGTTGGTCAGCTTGCCGCCCGCATCGAGCAACGGGAAGTATTTTTGATTCGCCTTCATCGTGAGAATCAAACACTCCTGCGGCACGGCGAGGAACTCTGCTTCAAACTCACAGACCAACACAGTAGGGCGCTCGACCAGCGCCGTCACTTCGTCCAGCAGCGCATCGTCTTCAATGGCTTTCACATTGCCGCCCACCTTGGCCGCAGCCGCCGCCAATTGTTTGGCAATCTCGGCCCTGCGCTCTGCAAAACTGGCGATCACCGCGCCCTGCTCGCGCAACGTGGCGGCGTAACTGTCAGCATCCTTCAGCACCACGGGCGAGACCAGCGCCTCAAAGCGATGCCCCTGCGTGCTGTTGCCCGCCTTCAAACCCAGTGCCTCAATCGGCACTACGTCGCTGCCATGCAAAGCCACCAGGCCATGCGCGGGCCGCACAAAGCTCACACTGGTCCAGCCTGGCATCTCGCTGCCAGCACCCAGTTGGTACGACATCACTTTAGGGATGGGTAACTTGGCAATAGCCACCGCCAATGCAGCGTTTAGCGCTACTAAAAGCGATGCGCCCTGCTGCTGCGATGCGTAAAACAAAGCCTCGGCCTTGCCGTCCATCGCCCGCTGCAAGCCCGCCACCGCAGAGGCATCCGCCCCCAGGGTTTGCAGTTTTTTCAGTAGCGCAGGCGTGGCATTGCCCGCCGCGTCCAGCCCCACAGCCACTGGCATGAGCTTTTGCGACATCGCTTTGTCCGCGCCCTTGTCTGCCACCTGCGTGATGTGCGCCGCCAGGCGGCGCGGCGAGGCATATGCCGTCAGTGCAGACCCTGCAGAGCACAGGCCCTGTGCCTTGAGCTGCTCGTGCAGCACTCCGGCAAACGCATCGCCCAGTTTTTTAAGCGCCTTGGGCGGCAGCTCTTCTACAAATAATTCAACAAGAAGGTTTTTAGTTGTCATGGCTTATGTCTCACGCGGCTTTCTTGGGCATCTGCTCCACCCACTCACGCGGCGCCATGGGGAAGCCCAGGCGTTCGCGCGAGTCGTAATAGCTTTGCGCCACGCTGCGCGAGATGTTGCGGATGCGGCCGATGTAGGCGGCGCGCTCGGTCACGCTGATGGCGCCGCGTGCGTCCAGCAAGTTAAAACTGTGCGCCGCTTTCAGCACCTGCTCGTAGGCGGGCAGGGCCAGTTGCTGCTCCATCAGGTGTTTGGCCTGCTTTTCGTGCGCGGCAAAGGCGGTGAATAAAAACTCGGCATCGCTGTGCTCAAAGTTGTAGGTAGACTGCTCCACCTCGTTTTGTTTGTACACATCGCCATAGCTGAGGCCCTTGGTCCACTCCAGGTTGTACACGTTGTCCACGCCTTGCAGGTACATGGCCAGGCGCTCCAGGCCGTAAGTGATTTCGCCGGTAATCGGCTTGCAGTCGATGCCACCGACCTGCTGAAAGTAGGTGAACTGCGTGACCTCCATGCCGTTCAACCACACCTCCCAGCCCAGGCCCCAGGCCCCCAGCGTGGGGTTTTCCCAATCGTCTTCGACAAAGCGAATGTCGTTCTTCTTGAGGTCAAAACCCAACGCCTCGAGGCTGCCCAGGTACAGCTGCAAGATATTGGCCGGTGCGGGCTTCAAAACCACCTGGTATTGGTAATAATGCTGCAAGCGGTTCGGGTTCTCGCCATAGCGCCCGTCTTTCGGGCGACGGCTGGGCTGCACATAGGCGGCCTTCCACGGCTCAGGCCCGAGCGCTCTTAAAAACGTAGCTGTGTGCGATGTGCCTGCGCCCACTTCCATGTCGTAAGGCTGCAATAGCGCGCAGCCCTGGTCAGACCAGTAGTTTTGCAGGGTGAGGATAATTTGCTGAAAAGAGAGCATGGTGATCATGGTACGCAAGTGAGCGTAAGGCCTTGATTTTACGGGGCTTCTGGTCTGGCGCGGCCATAAGGCATGAGCTGCGCCGTAGATGGGCGGGCGGGTTTGCAATTTTCAACCGGCCCGTTTAAAGTTCTAGGCATAGCAAAAACACCGCTATTGCCGTCTGCATGGCATTGCTTTTTGACATCCCCCCGGGAGGTACTCCATGAAAATCACCGTCGAAACCACCGTCCACGCCAGTGCGCAAGAGGTCTGGCGCGCCTGGACTACGCCGCAGGACATCATGCAATGGAACGCCGCCTCGGACGACTGGCACACCCCCCGCGCTAGCGTGGACTTGCGCGTGGGCGGCACTTTTACGTCGCGCATGGAGGCCAGGGACGGCAGCATGGGTTTTGACCTGAAAGGCACCTACACCCGCATCGTGCCGCAGCAGTTCATCGAGTTTGCACTGGAAGATGCCCGCCTGGTGCAGGTAGAGTTTGTCGCCACGCCCGGCGGCGTAACGGTGCGCGAAACCTTTGATGCAGAGGGCACCCATACCACCGATCAGCAACGCCAGGGCTGGCAAGCCATCTTGGATAATTTTGCGCGGCATGTTGAGAAACGGGTAATTTAGCTCACCCCCTGCCAAACCACTTTTTACTTGTATTTCAGGCCTCTAGTCCTTGTCCTGCGGACGTAAGCAGCTAGCAAAATAATAGCGATTCCCAGCAACCACAGCGGCCCCAGGCCAAACCGCGCGGCCCACCACGCATAGGGCGTGATGCCGGTGCGGCCCGCTACCTCGCCCAGCAGCACGCCGCGGGTGTGGCGCGGCAGGCTGTGGGTGACCTGGCCTTGGTGGTTGATGATGACGGTGGGGCCGGTGTTGGTGGCGCGCACCATGGGGCGGCCTAGCTCGATGGCGCGCATGCGGCTGATGTGCAGGTGCTGGTCGATGGCGATGCTGTTGCCAAACCAGCCGATGTTGCTCATATTCACCAGCACAGTGGGGGCGCTGGATTCGTCGATAAAGCGGGCGGCGAGCTGGTCGCCAAACAGGTCTTCGTAGCAGATGTTGGGGGCAAAGCGCTGGCCGGCGTGGGTAAAGCTGGGCTGGCCTACGTCACCGCGGGCAAAGTCGCCCAGGGGGATGTTCATCATCTGGGTGAACCATTTAAACCAGGGCGGGATGACCTCGCCAAAGGGCACGAGGTGGTGTTTGTCGTAGCGGTAGGGCGCGGCCTGACCGGGCTTGAAGCCGATGGCGGAGTTGGTGTAGCCAGTGTCAAAGTCGCCCAGCGGCAGGCCGATGAGGGCGGCTTGCGTGCCGGTGCCAAACTTTTGCTGAATAGACTGGAGGTAGCCCTCGGGCAACTGCCGGGGCAGCAGGGGAATGGCGGTCTCGGGGGCGATGGTGAGGGTGGCGGTGCTGGCCTGGAGCTGCTGGGCGTACCATTCCAGCGCGACGGGGATGCCCTTGGACGGCTCGAACTTTTCGCCTTGGGGGATGTTGCCTTGCAGGAGGGACACGGTGGATTTAAGTGCGGGGTTGGAGAAGCGATCTGGCTGCAGCCAGTCGGCGCTGGCTCCATGCACGATAAGCAGTAGCACGGCGGAGCCAATGGCCAGCTTGATTTTTTTACCCGCCCATAGCCAGGCACACAGCCAAGCCAGCAGGCTGGCCAGCACACCCACGCCATACACACCCACCAGAGTGGCGGCATGCGCCAGCGGCCCGTCCACCTGCGCATAGCCCCCCGCAGCCCACGGGAAACCGGTCAGCCAGGTGTCGCGCACCAATTCGGCCAACAACCAGCATGCTACAAAAATAATAGCTGCTTGCGTCCTGGCGACAGGGACTACGGGGCATAAATACCTGTAAATGGCACAAGCCAGGGCGTAAAACATCGCCATGAACCCACTCAAAGCAAGAACGGCCGCCACCGCCAGCGGCGCAGCCAGACCGCCGAAGGTGTGCATGGAGGTAAACAGCCACCACACGCTGCCCGCCAGCCAGCTGGTGGCAAACAGCCCACCCAGCCAGGCCGCGCTTGGGATGCCGGGTGCGCGCTGCACCAGGCCGACCAATACCGCTAACGCGAGGATTTGCAGCCACCAGAGGGGCTGGCCGTCCCACGGCGCGGCAACGGCGCAGGCGTGGGCGTAGCCTGCGGCGATGGCCAGCAACGCCGGCCACACCAGCCTCAAGCCTTGGCCTCCACCGGCGACACCCTGAACCATTTCACCGCGCCGCCCTTGGTGTGCAGCACCGTAAAGTTCAGGCCCGCCAGCACGCAACGCTCGCCGCGTTTGGGCACATGGCCCATTTCATGGGCGATCAGGCCGCCGATGGTGTCAAAGGTTTCTGCGTCGTGTGCGGCAATCGTCACGCCAAAGGATTCGTTCACGCGTTCTACCGCCGTGTCGCCACTGACGCGGTAGGTTTTGTCGGCCAGGGCGTAGATGTCACCGGCGTCGTCTACATCGTCAAACTCGTCTTCTATTTCGCCAACAATTTGCTCCAGCACGTCTTCGATGGTGATCAGGCCTGCCGTACGGCCAAACTCGTCGATAACGATGGCCAGGTGGTTGCGGTTGCCTCGGAACTCGCGCAGCAGGTCGTTCAGGCCCTTGCTCTCGGGTACAAAGACCGCCGGGCGCAAGAGGGCGCGCAAATTGAGCTCGGGCGCGCGTTGCAGCTTGAGCAGGTCTTTGGCCATCAGGATGCCAATGATGTTCTCGCGGTCTTTCTCGTACACCGGAAAGCGCGAGTGCGCGGTGTCGATGATGGCATGCATCAGCTCGTCGGGTGGCGCGTCGATGTTGACGGTGTCCATGCGCGGGGCGGCCACCATCACGTCGCCCGCCGTCATGTCGGCCATGTGGATCACGCCCTCCAGCATGGCGCGGCTCTCGGCGTTGATGATGTGGTTGTCCTGCGCTTCGGCCAGGGTTTCGATCAGCTCGTCTTTGCTGTCGGGGCCGGGATGCAACAGCTCGGCGAGTTTTTGCAAAAAGCCGCGCTTGTCGGCCGGCTTCTCAGCAGACTTATGCGCGGTTTGGCCGTTACCGGCAAATCTGGGGAGGAGCGGCGCGTGTGCGCTGGGGTGGGGGTCGGACACTGGCGGGGGTGGTGGTTGAACAGCCCTCTAGGATAGCCGATTTGGCGGCCCTGCTCCCAGCTTATTGGCGGACGGGTCGCGCGCATCGCGCGCACCCTGGCGTAGGCCCTGCACCTGCGCCAGCCACTGCCAAAAGCGCTTGGCCTGCCATTTAAACTGAAAGTCCAGCTCGCCCACCCTGTCATCTACCGCCTCGGACAGGCGGCTGTCCAGCGTGGCGGGCGGCAGCGCCAGATAGGCCTCGCTCTCGCCGCCGTGGCGCTCGACCCGCGCGCCCGCGTTGGTGGCTATTTTGAGCATGGCGGCATTTTCGCTCAGGGCGTGGATAAACATCATGTCCACGCCTTCGTTGCGGGCGTGCGTCATGGCGCGGCCAAACAGCAGGCTGCCGTAACCCTTGCCGCGCGCATCGTGGTGCACCGACACGCCAAATTCGGCGCAGTTCAGGCAGGTCGGCTCGGCTGAGATGGCCAGGTGCGCCACGGCCAGCAGGCTGAGGGCGCGGTTAAAGATGCCATAAATCTCGTCCCGCGCAAAGTTCAGGTGGTTCACGTAGCCACGGATATGGGCATCTTGCGCGGCGTAGCCAAAACGCAGATAGCGGTCTTGGGGCTCTAGCGCCAGCAGATGCTGCGTGATGCGCTCGCGGTGGCGCGGGCTGAGCGCCCGGATCGGCACCACGTAAGGAAGTGCTCGCTTTTGCGGCGCATCAGGCATATCAACATAGTTAGGCGGTGCCTGAAAAAACTCCCGGCCTGCGCCCAAGGTGGCCTGGATAAGTGCTTTTGAATCCATTATTGGCTCATGATACGGGTTTACCCGTATCATGCAAGTGTTTTGTTAGATTGGGCCTTCTAAGTGTGCGGGTAACGCTTTTTAGGGGGCAATTTATGGTTGTAGTCCTTGTCGCATGGACCTAAGCAGCTACTGAATGTATAGTGATTACATACCTCAACCAGTGATGCGAATGTGCATGTGGCGCGCTAGTAGTACAGTGGAGGTGGTCGCAATGCAACCGCAACTTCACCCGGTAAAGGACAGGCGCATGACAACTGTTTGGGACAACCCGATGGGCACGGCGGGTTTTGAATTTATCGAATACGCCGCCCCCGACCCGCAGGCTCTTGGAGCCGTGTTTGAGCGTATGGGCTTCAAGCCGATTGCCAGGCATCGGCATAAGAACGTGACGCTGTACCGCCAGGGCGGCATCAACTTTATTGTCAACGCCGAGCCGGACAGTTTTGCACAGCGCTTTGCCCGCCAGCACGGGCCGTCCATCTGCGCGATTGCTTTCAGGGTGCAAGATGCCAAGGCGGCCTATGAGCGAGCCAAGGCGCTGGGGGCCTGGGGCTACGCCGACCAGGCAGGGCCAGGGGAGCTGAATATTCCGGCCATCAAGGGCATTGGCGATTCGCTGATTTACCTGGTGGACAAATGGCGGGGCAAGAACGCGGTGCCAGATGCAACCGGCACCTTGCAAGCCCCGGCGCTGGGCGATATCAGCTTTTATGACGTGGACTTTGCGCCGCTGCCGGGTATTACCGCCGCCGACCTGAACCCCGTGGGACATGGCCTGACGTATATCGACCACCTGACGCACAACGTGCACCGGGGGCGCATGGACGAGTGGGCGGGCTTTTACGAGCGGCTGTTCAACTTCAAGGAGATTCGCTACTTTGACATCGAGGGCCAGGTGACGGGCGTGAAAAGCAAGGCCATGACCAGCCCCTGCGGGCAGATCCGCATCCCGATCAACGAAGAGGGTAACGAGAAGGCCGGGCAAATCCAGGAGTACCTGGACAAATACCATGGCGAGGGCATCCAGCACATCGCGCTGGGCTCTGCCCACCTGCCGGCCACCGTAGACGCGATGCGTGCCAGGGGGGTGAAGCTGCTGGACACGATAGACACCTACTACGAGCTGATTGACCAGCGCATCCCCGGCCATGGCGAGAATGTGGCGGAGCTAAAAAAACGCAGGATTCTGGTGGACGGCAAGGCGGGTGCGCTGCTGCTACAAATTTTCAGTGAGAACCAGTTGGGGCCGATCTTTTTTGAGTTTATCCAGCGCAAGGGCGATGACGGCTTTGGCGAAGGCAACTTCAAGGCGCTGTTTGAGTCGATTGAGCTGGACCAAATGCGCCGGGGCGTGTTGCACAAGGTCTGAATGGCAGTCAAGCCCGTCATCTATGGCCAGTCAGCGCGTCCGCCGCGCGGCGACTACGGCCGTGCGCGGGACGACTACACCTGCGATCAAAACTACGCGGGCTACACGGCAGAGAACCACGCCCTCTACGCGCACCTGTTCAAGCGCCAGTCCGCACTGCTACCGGGCTTGGCCTGCGAGGCGTTTATCCGGGCGCTGCCGCAGTTAGGCGATGCACACAAAATCCCCCGTTTTGAAGACATCAACGCGCGTCTGTTGCCTGCTACCGGCTGGCAGATAGTGGCAGTGCCGGGCCTGATACCAGAGGTGCCGTTTTTCACCCTGCTGGCCCACCGCCAATTCCCGGTAACCGACTGGATTCGCACGCCGCAGGAGCTGGACTACATTGTGGAACCCGATGTCTTTCACGACCTGTTTGGCCATGTGCCGCTGCTGTTTGACCCGAGTTACGCCAACCATCTGCAGGCCTACGGGGCGGGAGCCTTGAAGGCCCATGCACTGGAGCATGGCCCGGCGCAAATCCACGGTGCCGTAGAGATGCTGTCGCGCCTGTACTGGTACACGATTGAGTTTGGTTTGCTGCGTGAGGGGGATGCCCTGCGTGCCTATGGTGCGGGCCTGTTGAGCAGCGCGGGCGAGTTGGCCTACAGTGTCACCTCGCCCGTGCCGGCGCGCGTGGCACTGCAAACCCCTGCGGATCTGCTGCGCTGCATGGCAGCGCCCTACAAAATTGACAGCTACCAGGCGCAGTATTTTGTGATTGACGGATTTACCGCCCTGCTGGCCCTGACTGCGCCGGACTTTACGCCGTATTACGAAAGCCTGGCCACGGCAGCAAGCTGAAGCTGACTTACAACGTCCAGCTACGCAGTGCTTCGCCCGTTTGCTTGGCCAGCTCCGACAGTTGCAGCACCTGGCTGGCCGTATCGGGCGGCCATGCCGAAAGCAGGCAGGCTTGCTCCAGGACAAAGCAGGCCTCTGTCAACGCGGCTGCGCCGATATTGGATGCCGCGCCCTTGAGGGCATGCGCCGCATGGTGCAGGGCGGGCGCGTCATAGGCCAGGGCGGCAGCCTGGATGTCGCGCACGCGGGTGGGGGCATCGGCAATGAACAGGGCAATCACCTCGCGCGTCATGCTGCCCTGATCGTCATCAAACTCTTTAAATTGCTTGAGGCGGCTCCAGTCCATGAGCGGGAGTGCATTTACACCTGAATTTATGCCGCTAGTCCCTGTCGCCAGGGCGTTATTAGCTATATTTTCAGTAGTATTGGATAGCCCGTCCATCTGCCTTTGGGTTGGTACCTTGGCAAAACGCTCCAGCGCTTCGGCCAGTTCGTCCAGGCGCAGCGGCTTGGGCAAAAAGCCTTGCATGCCTGCGTCCAGGCAGCGCTGGCGGTCTTCTTCCAATACCGAGGCCGTGAGCGCAATGATGGATGGCGCGGCGCGGCCATGGTTGGCCAGCACCAGGCGAGCGGCCTCTAAGCCGTCCATCACGGGCATGTTGGCATCCATCAAAATCGCCGCGTAGGGTATGGAGCCGGGTTGCAGCGCATGCGAGACCATGTCTACCGCCTCACGCCCGTTCAGTGCAATGGCGCTTTCGTACCCTAACCGCGTGAGCATGGCCTGGGCCACTTTAAGGTTGATGGCGTTGTCGTCCGCCACCAGGATGCGCATGTTTTTAGTGGCTACCGCCACTTCTTCAACCACCGGCCTGGCCTGTGCCTGTCCGGTGATGATGCGGGTGAGGGTATTAAAAAACTGCGACTGGCGGTAGGGCTTGAGCAGGCGGGCTTCAAACACCTTGGCATCGCCCCCCACCGGCATGGTACCCGAGGTCAGCAGCACGATGGGTGTGGCCGCCTGACGTGCGTGCAGGGTGTTGGCAAAGCTTTGGCCATCCATCTCCGGCATGTGCATATCGGTAATGACGATGTCGGTGGAGTGGGCGGCCAGCCAGTCGAGGGCGGGTTGGGCACGCTCAAACTGTACGGTATGCATGCCCCAGCGCTTGAGTTGTTTGTCCAGGATGCGCAGGTTCAGTGGCGTGTCGTCAATCAGCACGGCGTGTTTGCCGTTCAGGCTGGCCAGCTCGATGAGGGACGAGGCGGAATGCTCGGGAGTGTCGCAGTAACCCAGGCGCGCACTGAACCAAAAGGTCGAGCCTGCTGCGGGGGCAGAGTCCACCCCCACTTCGCCGCCCATCAGCTGCGCCAGGCGCTTGCAAATCGCCAAGCCCAGACCGGTGCCCCCGTATTTGCGGGTAGTCGAGGTGTCAACCTGCATGAAGGACTGGAACAGGGCCGACTGGCGGTCCAGTGGTATGCCAATGCCCGTGTCTTTCACCCTGAACTGCAACAACGCGTCTTGGCCTGGCTCAAAGTCTTGTTGTACATGGGCGCTGACCACCACTTGGCCAGCGTCGGTAAACTTAATGGCGTTGTTGATGTAGTTGAGCAGCACCTGGCGCAGGCGCGTGGTGTCGCCGCGCACCCAGGTGGGCACCTGATCGCCCATGTCGACCAACAGCTCCAGGCCCTTTTCACGGGCACGTGGGGCCGCAATGTCGCAGGCTTCTTCAACAATGGCCTGCACGCTGAGCGGCTCTTTTTCCAGCTCCAGCTTGCCGGACTCGATTTTGGAGAAATCCAGGATGTCGTTGATCACGCCCAGCAGTTGGTCGCTGGACACGCGCATGGTGTGCACATAGTCCCGCTGTTCGTGGCTCAGCGGTGTGTCGGCCAGCAGGGTGGTCATGCCGACCACGCCGTTCAGCGGGGTGCGGATCTCGTGGCTCATGGTGGCCAAAAAGGAAGCTTTGGCACGGGCGGCGGACAGCGCCTCTTCGCGCGAGGCCTCCAGCTCCGTGGTGCGTTGGGCAACGCGGGTTTCCAGGTTCTCGTTGGCATCGGCCAGGGCGAGCGCGTGCGCATCAATTTCTATGCGGTGGCGCTCCAGCTCTTCAAAGCTGTGGCGCATGGCCAAGGAGAGGGTGCGCACTTCGGAAATCTTGGCATGGGCTTGCACAGTGGGCTTTACGCCATGGCCCATCTGCTCCACCGCTTGCGTCAAGCGGCTAAAGCGGTGGCTTAAACTGTAGGCAAACAGGGCGGCCAGCACCGCTCCAGCCAACAGGACCGATAACATGACCAGCGAAGCACTTTTGATAGCCTGCCTGGTTTCCTCCGCAAAATCACCCTCGGGCGCGACCACCATGAGCGTCCATTTCAAGCCCAAAGACTCGCCAAACGGGCTGACGACGGCAATCAGGGATTCACCGCCTTCGACTTGCACCCGCTGGTTAAGTGAGGGGCGCTGATCTGCGCCAGCCTGGGGCTTGTCCAGCAGCGGCGCTATGGCGGCATAGCCCAGCCGAATGGTGCTGTTGATACTGTCGCTGGGCTTTCGGCGCACCAGCTTGCCGTCTACCGAGGTAAACAGCTCGTCGTTGGCTGAGGTGGCGACCAAAAAGCCCTGTTCGTCCACCAGCAAAGCGGCTCCTCTTTTACTGATCTTTTGGGTATGGAGCAGTTCGGCCAGGCGCTTCAAAAACAGATCAGCTGCAAAAATGCCCAACAAACTGCCATCTTTTTCATACACTGGCTGGGCCAGAGTGATCAACAACTGGCCCGACGAGGCTGAAGGGTACACGGTAGAAAACACCCGGCCTTTTTTTGCCGATGCGGCGATATACCAAGGGCGGCCTCGGGGCTCGTAGGGTTTGGTTTCTCGTGGCAGTTCGCGGGTACGATCACCGGGCTGCGTGGCCGAAAAAAAGCGCCGCCTGTCGTCGCCAAATGCCAACACGTTCACCACCGCCCGCTGTTCAGGATCGTCCAGCGTTTTTTGGACACCATAAAACTCGCCCTTGGCACTGCCAAAGTAAAGGTAAGACACATTGGGCGACATGCGGGTGAGAGTAAACGCCGTACGTTCAAACTCATCGGGCTGCAGGATCAACCGTTTGGCATTGTCGATCTGCGCCTCGGTGGCTTTCTCGAGCAGCAAACCGTTGATCAGCGAGTGCACCTGCATCAGGTGGTTTTCGGTATCGGTCTGTACGCGGTAGGCTACGTCCTGCACAATTTTGTCAGACAGTACTTCCACACTTTGCAGATTGCTTCGGTACATCAGGCCACCTACAACCGCCGCAGGAATCAGGGAGAACAGCAGCAGGCTGGTGACCAGGACCGTGCGCAGCGACCAGGTACGCACAGGCTTGCTGTCGGCCAAATCTGCAAAATCGCTGCTTGCTTTGAGGTTTGACGGCATCAGATCAAACCCAGGATTTCAACGGCATCCACGGGCATGTGTCGTCCTGGTGTGGCAATCATTGCGCGCTGGCCGACGCGTACCGCTCCAGTCACCAGGCGGGCGGTTTGCACTGTGGCGGTGATGGCCCAGGTCTGGCGTGGTTGTCCACCAAAGAGTTTGAGGGCCAACGATACCGTATCGCCCACGGGCGTGGTCTGGCCCGTGCTGCCAAACATGCCATCGAGTTTGGCAAACGCCACGGGGCCACTGTGCAGCGCAATGCTCAGGGCAAAGGGGGGCAAGTTGCGGTCAGAAAAATGCTGACTTACATACGTATCCAGGCGGCGCGTGGCATCGGTCAAGCCCACGGCAGCGCGTACGGCCCGCAGACCATGGTTGACCGACAGGGTGTCGCCCGCGTCAACAAACACGCACAGCATACCGTCGCCCACAAACTGCATATAGTGCGCGCCAAACAGGTGCACGGTGTCACCCACCGTGCCATAAAACTGCTGTACCACCTCGCCCAGCTCGCTACTGGAGAGGCGCTGCGTCCACTGGGCATCGTCGCGCATATCGGCAAACAGCACGGTGGCGCTGTTGAATTTTTCTTTCTCCTGTACGAAACCGCTGTCGGGCCATTGCTCGCTCAGGGTCTTGGCCATCCGCCGCTCGTAGAGTTTACTGATTTGGTGGCGCTGCTCTTCAAGTGCCACACCTACCGCCGTATCGACCAATTGGGCGCGCATGGCACTGACACGTACCAGTTTATTGACCTGGGCATTGACAGCATCGCGCAGTTCCTGGGGTGCAAAGGGTTTGGTGAGGTAGTCGTCGGCACCTGTGGTCATGCCCTGGCGCATAAAGGCGCGGTCTTGCAGCGAGGTCAATAAAATGACAGGGATCGCGGCCAGCGCAGCATCGCTACGCACCGATTCCAGTACGGCAAAGCCGTCCATAAGCGGCATCTGCACATCGCTGACGATCAAGTCAGGTTTGTACTCGCGGATCAACGCCAGTCCCTTGACGCCGTCTTCCGCCGCCATGACTTGGTAGCCTTCTTTTTTAAGAACCTGGCTTACCAGTATGCGTGTGCCCGCGTCGTCATCCATCACAACGATCAACGGCATAACAGGCTTTCTTTGAATTTCATCACTGCATCAATTCCCAACAGGCATCCATCACGGCAGGGTCGTGGATCATATCAATGTGGCCCAGTCCATGCACCAAGCGATTATCGGCAGCTTCCAGCCTGGCGGATGAGACCGGGAAAACTATGTTGTCACAGTTCGAGTAAAAGCAAACAAAATTCACGAATTGCAAAGCTTTTTCGCTACTTTGCAGGGTCCGCAGCCACAAGCTGTTGTGTTGCATCTGTACACCATTGCGTGTCTGCGCGAATTGCGCAAGCCAAGTTCCGTGGTGCGGTGACCCCAAAGTAATCACGCGATGCACTAACGCATTGCCAGCCTCCCGCGCGAGTGCGCTGGCCAGCCAAGCCCTTATGGCCAGGCCACCCATGCTGTGGCCCACGACCACGGGGCTCTGACCGGTAGCCTCTTTTATCTGTCGTACTGCCTGGTTGATTGTGGCCACATAAGCATCGATGGAGCCAAAGGCAGGCTCCAGATCTACCGCGATGAAGGGGCGCTGCTGCGCTTGCAGGCGGCGCATCCAGTGCGTCCAAAACGCCCGGTTGCAAAAAAAACCATGTGCCAGCACCACGCCACGCTGCCCGGAACTGATCGACGCAGCATCCATCCCGTCGGGAATACGGGCACGGCAAAAAGGTTGCCACCAGTGAAAGACTTTGATGGCCGTCAGGGTCTCGCCGCACCATGCCCGCAGATGTGTCGCCAGGCCGGCACGCGGCGTTGGATCAGCTTTGTTGACACACCAAAGCGCTATAAATTGCGTAGCTATCGGCGATCCACTGGCAAGCACCGGGCTGAGGAAACACAATATCGAGAATATGCAATGGCGACTCCAAAACCACACTCCCAACCCCAAAGCCAGGGTCAGCGTGCCCAAGGTGAGCCATCTTTGTATCCATGCATTGGTCATCCCCAGACTGTAATGGCTTTATCCACTCTGTACACTCATGGTTTGTATGGTTCCGCTGCCAACTCCACAGCAAAGCCCCGCACCGGGCTTGGCGCCAGCCTGCACGCTCCCGCGCAGCCTGACGGTCTCCGAGCTCCATTCGATTACGCTGGCTTTGCAGGTAGTCACCAATTTGCGGGGCGCAGGGCAAGCACAACCTCACCTGCTGCTCGCCGTACAGGCCATCAAACAGGCGCAATGCCACCGATTTCGCCGCAGCTATGCCGACGTTTTGGACCACCATGACTGGAGTGCCGCTGCACACTTTTTTCTGCAAGAGCTTTATGGCGAGCGGGATTATTCACAACGCGATGCGCAGTTTGGTCGCATAGCGCCCGTCATGCAACGCTTATTTCCTGCTTCTGTGGTTAGTGTGGCGACCACATTGACGCAGTTGCATGCCGTCACTGAGCAATTTGATTACGCCATGGGTGCAGCCCTTTTGGCCTTGCAACCCTCCCTCGTCACTGAGAGCGCTGCACGTTTTGCCTATGTGCAGGTCTGGAAAGCAGTAGGCCAACCACAGGCGCGTGCGGAGCAATTGGCCCTGGTGCAACGCCTTGGCAATGAGATGTCACAACTCACCCGCACCCACGGGTTACGCATGATGCTGCGCATGATGCGCGGAGCGGCCAATGCATCAGGCTTGCATGATCTGCAACATTTTCTCGAATTGGGGTTTGATACTTTTGCCGCGCTGCATCGCAGCAAGGGGGGTGTGACGGGTTTTTTAGCGCTGGTGGACCAACGTGAAAGAGCCTGGATGGCTCGTCTGTTTGAGGCGGGCGATGCAAACACCTACGGGAACACACCATGGCCTGAACTAGAATGAATTGACACTTCTGTTAGGAGACTGCGCATGGATAAGTTCTGGCTCAAAAGCTATCCCGCCAATGTGCCCCACGACATCAACCCCGATCAATACCGCTCGCTGACGGCATTGCTGGAGGAGAGTTTCAAGAAGCATGCTGGCCTTCGTTTTACGGTGTGCATGGATCGGTGGATGGGCTACAGCGAGCTGGACACCTTGTCCACAGCGCTCGGTGCCTGGCTTCAAAACCAGCGGTTGGAGCCCGGCGCACGGGTGGCCATCATGCTGCCTAATATCCCGCAGTTTCCCGTCACCATGGCAGCTGTTTTGCGTGGGGGCTACACCTGCGTGAATGTCAATCCGCTGTACACTGCGCGCGAGCTGGAGCACCAATTGAAAGACTCTGGCGCTACCGCCATTGTGATTCTGGAGAATTTTGCCCACACCCTGGCTGAAGTTCTCGATAAGACGCCCATCAAACACATCGTCATGGCCTCCATGGGGGATCTGCTGGGTGCTTTTTATGGCAAATGGCTGACCTTTGCAGTACGCCATTTGGCCAAAATGGTGCCCGAATACGCTTTGCCACTCGATGGTGGGCGTACCGTCACGCCATTTAGCCGGGCACTGGCCCAAGGCAGTACCCAAGCACTCAAGCCCAATACCACGACGCTCGATTCGATTGCGTTTTTACAGTACACCGGCGGCACCACAGGCCTGAGCAAGGGTGCCGTGCTCACCCACCGTAATATTGTGGCGGCCTTGCTACAGGCCGAGGCCTGGTTTACACCTGCACTGCAAGCGGTGGGCGATGTGCGCAAGATCAATAGCATTGCCGCGCTACCGCTGTACCATATTTTTGCGCTGACTTTGAGTCTTCTGGCGATTCGCCAAGGCTCGCAGATGACGCTCGTTCCCAACCCACGCGACTTTGGCAAGTTTATTGAGGTGCTAAAAAAACGCCCCTTCCATATGCTGCCCGCCGTCAACACGTTGTTCAATGCGCTGTTGCAACACCCGATGTTCAAGACAGTGGATTTTTCACATCTGAAGGTATCACAAGCGGGTGGCATGGCAGCATCGGCGGGCACAGCCAAGCATTGGTTGGAGGTTACCGGTTGCCCGATGATGGAAGGCTGGGGCATGAGCGAGACTTGCGCCATCGGCACCAACAACCCAACCACCTCTACCAGCTTCTCCGGCACCATCGGTCTGCCACTGCCCAGCGTGGAGATTGCTATCAAAGACGAGGCAGGAGTCTCTTTGCCTGTAGGTGAATCCGGCGAGATCTGCATTAAAGGGCCGAACGTGATGGTGGGTTACTACCAGCAAGTCGAGGAGACCGCCAAGGCATTTACCGTAGACGGATTTATGCGCACAGGCGACATTGGCATTATGGATGCGCAGGGCTACACCAAAATTGTGGACCGCAAAAAAGACATGATTATCGTGAGCGGCTTTAACGTTTTCCCCAATGAACTGGAAAACGTCATCTCGCTTTGCCCCGGCGTGGTGGAATGCGCGGCCATTGGTGTGGCAGACGCAAAACAGGGCGAGGCAATCAAGGTGTTTGTAGTGAAAAACGACTCGAGCTTGAGCGAAGACGATGTCGCCAAATACTGCCGCCAGAATCTAACGGGCTACAAGATACCCAAATACATCGAGTTCAGGGACGATTTGCCCAAATCAAACGTCGGGAAAATCCTGCGGCGCGAACTGCGCAGTTAAGCGTACACAAGCACATTAAGCGCTCGCAAGCACGTTGATTGCGCCAAAGATTCCGGCGTGAACGGGGCGCATCTTGCGGTAAGGCCCGCTTTGGGCAAACTAAGTAAAGTAAAAACACAAAGAAAAAAGCCCAACCATTGCTGATCGGGCTTTTTAGGCATAAGAGCCTGACAATGTCCTACTTTCACACGGGAACCCGCACTATCATCGGCGCTAAGTCGTTTCACTGTCCTGTTCGAGATGGGAAGGAGTGGGGCCAACTTGCTATGGTCATCAGGCATAACTTTTTGTCATACTGCGCAGGCTTGCACCTGATCAATACAACGAATTCATAAAGTTAAATCAGCATCAAGTGCAATTACGCGACTTGGTATATATTTTGAATGCGTCACTTGGCATAACTATTCTCATACATTACCCGTAATAAAACGGTTAATCAAAGTTATAGGGTCAAGCCGCACGAGCAATTAGTATCAGTTAGCTTAACGCATTACTGCGCTTCCACACCTGACCTATCAACGTCCTGGTCTAGAACGACTCTTTAGGGGGCTTAAAGCCCCGGCAGATCTCATCTTGAAACGAGTTTCCCGCTTAGATGCTTTCAGCGGTTATCTCTTCCGCACATAGCTACTCGGCAATGCCACTGGCGTGACAACCGATACACCAGAGGTGCGTCCACTCCGGTCCTCTCGTACTAGGAGCAGGCTTCCTCAAATCTGCAGCGCCCACGGAAGATAGGGACCAAACTGTCTCACGACGTTTTAAACCCAGCTCACGTACCTCTTTAAATGGCGAACAGCCATACCCTTGGGACCGGCTACAGCCCCAGGATGAGATGAGCCGACATCGAGGTGCCAAACACCGCCGTCGATATGAACTCTTGGGCGGTATCAGCCTGTTATCCCCAGAGTACCTTTTATCCGTTGAGCGATGGCCCTTCCATACAGAACCACCGGATCACTATGTCCTACTTTCGTATCTGCTCGACTTGTCAGTCTCGCAGTTAAGCACGCTTATGCCATTGCACTATTATCACGATGTCCGACCGTAACTAGCGTACCTTCGAACTCCTCCGTTACACTTTGGGAGGAGACCGCCCCAGTCAAACTGCCTACCATGCACTGTCCCCGATCCAGATAATGGACCTAGGTTAGAACCTCAAACACACCAGGGTGGTATTTCAACGTTGGCTCCACGCAATCTAGCGACCACGCTTCAAAGCCTCCCACCTATCCTACACAGATCTGTTCAAAGTCCAATACAAAGCTACAGTAAAGGTTCATGGGGTCTTTCCGTCTTTCCGCGGGGAGATTGCATCATCACAAACATTTCAACTTCGCTGAGTCTCAGGAGGAGACAGTGTGGCCATCATTACGCCATTCGTGCAGGTCGGAACTTACCCGACAAGGAATTTCGCTACCTTAGGACCGTTATAGTTACGGCCGCCGTTTACTGGGACTTCAATCAAGAGCTTGCACCCCATCATTTAATCTTCCAGCACCGGGCAGGCGTCACACCCTATACGTCCACTTTCGTGTTTGCAGAGTGCTGTGTTTTTAATAAACAGTTGCAGCCACCGATTTTTTGCAACCTCATTGGGCTCCCCAAGTAAATGGTTCACCTACTAAAGGCACACCTTCTTCCGAAGTTACGGTGTCAATTTGCCGAGTTCCTTCTCCTGAGTTCTCTCAAGCGCCTTAGAATACTCATCTCGCGCACCAGTGTCGGTTTGCGGTACGGTCGTGTATAGCTGAAGCTTAGTGGCTTTTCCTGGAAGCAGGGTATCACTCACTTCGGGTGCAAGCACCCTCGTTATCACTCCTCATCTAAGCCCGGCGGATTTACCTACCAGGCACGACTACAAGCTTGAACGGACATATCCAACAGTCCGCTGAGTTAACCTTCTCCGTCCCCACATCGCACTATACATCGGTACAGGAATATTGACCTGTTTCCCATCAGCTACGCATCTCTGCCTCGCCTTAGGGGCCGACTCACTCTACGCCGATGAACGTTGCGTAGAAAACCTTGCGCTTACGGCGAGCGGGCTTTTCACCCGCTTTAACGCTACTCATGTCAGCATTCGCACTTCTGATACCTCCAGCATCCGTTACCAGACACCTTCACAGGCTTACAGAACGCTCTCCTACCACTTGCAATAAATTGCAAATCCGCAGCTTCGGTAACTGGCTTAGCCCCGTTACATCTTCCGCGCAGGACGACTCGATCAGTGAGCTATTACGCTTTCTTTAAATGATGGCTGCTTCTAAGCCAACATCCTGACTGTTATAGCCTTCCCACTTCGTTTCCCACTTA